>NZ_JACHNX010000004.1 GCF_014199595.1 Sphingomonas yabuuchiae
CGCGCCGACCCCGCCTCTGCTATCCCCCTTTTGCGGGGGGGGGGGGGTAAGACGCCCGTGGCGGGGGGGGGGGGGGGGGGGGCCCCCCCCCCCGGCCGGGGGGGGGGGGGGGGGGGGGGGGGCCCTCGCCACAGGCCACACGCTCGCGGAGCCGCCCCACCCCCGGCCCCTCCCCTGAAGGGGAGGGGTGAGTTTCTGTGACATCCTCTTCCAATCATATCGTTCCGGCCAAACGCCCCGAAGGCGTCACCATCCGCGCGGTCGGTGAACGGGCGGGGGTGTCGGCGATGACCGTGTCCAACGTCATCAACGGCGCTGGCCGGGTCAGCCCGACGACGCGCGCGGCGGTGCTCGCGGCGATCGAGGCGCTGGGCTATGTCCCCAATGTCGCGGCGCGGCGACTGGCCAAGGCGCGGGCGACGACGCTGGGGCTTTTGTACAGCGACAAGGGCACGCCCTTTATCGACTCGGTTCTGCTCGGCGCGCTGCGGGCGAGCAATGCGCGCGGCCTGCAATTCATCGCGCAAGGTGAGGAAGGACTGACCCGCGAAGCGGCCGAGGCGGCGCTGCGCACGCTGGTGCAGAGTGGTGCCGCGGCGGTGCTGCTCCTGCCCCCCTTTGCCGAGTTGCTGAGCGGGTCGGGACTGTTCGAGGAACTGGGCGTCGCGGCGGCGGCGATCGCGACGGGGCAGACCATGCCCGACATGGCGACGGTGCGGATCGACAATCGGGCGGCGATGGCGGCGATGACCGCGCATGTCGTGCAGGCCGGGCATCGCCGCATCGGCTTTCTGGCGGGGCCGCAGCATTTCTCCGTGGCCGATGAGCGGCTGGCGGGGTTTCGCGACGGGCTGGCGGCGAGCGGACTGGATTACGACCCGTCGCTGGTCGTGCGCGCCGGGTTCGATCCGGCGGCGGGCGCGGCGGCGGGCCGGGGGCTGCTCGACCGGCCCGACCGACCGAGCGCGATCCTGTGCAGCAGCGACGACATGGCGGCGGGGCTGATCGGCGAGGCGTCGCGCCGGGGCCTGCGCCTGCCGGACGAACTGGCGGTCACCGGGTTCGACGATACCGCGATCGCGGCGCGGCTCTGGCCGCCGTTGACCGTGATCCGGCAGCCGGTCAGCGACATGGCCTTCCGCGCGGTCGAGCAGGTGCTGGCGGCGCTGCGCTCGCGGGTGGTGGAGGACCAGGTGGTGGATTTCGAACTGGTGGTGCGGGAGTCGGTGGGGCAAGGATAAATCCCTGCATCCGTTCGCACTGAGCGAAGTCGAAGTGCACGCCCGGAGGCTGCCCGTATCCCTTGGCCTTCGACTTCGCTCAGGCTGAACGGCGGTGGGGATGGGCGTTTCACAAACCCCGTTCCCCGGCGAAGGCCGGGGCCCAGGCGCCATCAAGTGCATGGAGCGCACCGCGAGGCGGGGGAGGCCAATCCACCCCGCCCCCGATCATCCACCGGAACTGGGCCCCGGCCTTCGCCGGGGAACGGAGTAGAAGAAGGAGGGGCGACCGGGTTACCCCGTCCGTCCATACTCCGCGACCAGCGCCACTTCCTCGGGATCGCCCAGCACCACGCCGACGCGCTGGTGCAGGCCGACCGCCTCGACATCCATGATCGGGATGGCGCCGTCGATCGACGCGCCGCCCGCCTGTTCGATCAGGAAGCTCATCGGGTTCGCCTCATAGAGCAGGCGCAGCTTGGCCTTGCCGTCCTTGCGGTGGTCGCCCGGATAGAGGAACACCCCGCCGCGCTTCAGGATACGGTGCACGTCCGCCACCATCGAGGCGGTCCAGCGCATATTGTAATCCTCGCCCAGCGGCCCTTCGGTGCCCAGGATACGCTCCTCGATATAGCGGGCGATGCCGGGCGACCATTGGCGGCGGCGCGCCATGTTGATCGCGAATTCCTTGGTGCCGGTGGGGATGCGCATCGGTCCGTCGGTCAGCCGCCACGATCCGATCTCGCGGTCCAGCGTGAACTCATAGACGCCGGTGCCGACCGTCAGGACCAGCAACGTCTGCGGCCCGTAAATGGCATAGCCCGCCGCCACCTGCGCGCGGCCGGGCTGGAGGAAGTCCGCCTCGGTCACTTCGCGACCCGCGCAATCCTCGGGCGCGCGCAGGACCGAGAAGATTGTGCCGACCGACAGGTCGACATCGACATTGCTCGACCCGTCGATGGGATCGAACAGCAGCAGATATTCGCCGCGCGGGAAGCGATTGGGGATTCGGTGGATCGTCTCCATCTCCTCCGACGCCATCGCGGCCAGATGCCCGCCCCATTCATTCGCATCGAGCAGCAGGTCGTTGGCGATCACGTCCAGCTTCTTCTGGACCTCGCCCTGCACGTTTTCGCTGCCCAGGCTGCCGAGCACATCGCCCAGCGCGCCCTTGGAAATCGCCTGATTCACCGCCTTGCATGCGCGGGCGACGGTTTCGATCAGCAGGCGCAGTTCGGCGGGGCAGGTTTCTTCGGAGCGGCGCTGCTCCTCGATCAGGAAACGGGTCAGCGTCGTCTGGCGCGGTGTCGTCATCGTCGCGAATGCTCCCAGAAGGGCCGGGGGATGGGCCGGGAAATGATCGGCCCCGCAGGCTCCCTCCCGCCGGGCCAAGCCATGGTGGCGGGCGGACCATGGACCGGCCTCCGCCCGCGCGCAACCTGACGTTAAGCAAAGCTGGCGCTTTATGGGACCGTAGCAAATCTGTTATATCCCACTTCGCAAATGGGATATCATGGAAGTCGGAGGATCGCATATGACGACCGGACGGCTGATGACGGACACCCCCGTGCAGGGTCATGCCCCGACGGGCATTGACGGCATCGTATCGGGCTTGCGCACCGCCCGTCATGGCTGGCGGGTGCGGCAGGATGCGGGCCGCGATGTCGAGCGTTTTCCGTCGCGCAGCGGGGTCGAGGATGTCGTCGCGCTGGTCGCCGCCGCGCTCTATCCGCGCCGCCTGGGTCATTTCCGGGGGGCGGCGCAGGAGGAGGATCGCTTTGTCGCGGCCAAACTGCTCGCCGCGCTGACCGCGCTGGAACGCGAGATCGGCGCCGAGCTGGCCTATTGGCAGAAGGATGTCGACGCGGCCTTTCCGCCAGAACAGGCGGCGCTGGTGTCGCGGCTGTTCGGTGCGACGCTGCCGCAGGTGCGCGAACTGATCGACAGCGATGTCGAGGCGGCGTTTCTGGCCGATCCCGCCGCGCGCAGCGTCGACGAGATCCTGCTCTGCTATCCCGGCGCCATCGCCAGCCTGCATCACCGTATCGCGCATGAGCTGAACGAGCTGGGCGCGCCGATCGTGGCACGGATGATCTCCGAACTCGCCAATGAGCGGACCGGGATCGATATCCATCCGGGCGCGACTATCGGGCGGCATTTCTTCATCGACCATGGCACCGGTGTCGTCGTCGGCGAGACCGCGATCATCGGCGAGCGGGTGCGGGTCTATCAGCATGTGACGCTGGGCGCGCGTTCGGCGCTGGGCACCGCGCCGCGTTCGCCGCGGGACCGGTTCTCGCGCCATCCCATCGTCGAGGACGATGTCATCATCTATGCGGGTGCGACGATATTGGGGCGGGTGACGATCGGGGCGCGCTCGGTGATCGGGGGCAATGTCTGGCTGTTGACCGATGTCGAGCCGGACAGCGTGCTCGTCCAGCCCGAGGCGCTGGCCCTGCCGCGTGCGGACGCGCGGGCGCTGCGGCAGGAATTGGAGGGGACGGCATGAAGCAGGGGCGCAAACCGGTCATCGGCTTGATGTGCGGCAACGAGGTTGCGAACCGCCCGATCCAGGCCGTCGCGACGCGCTTCATCGAACCGCTGGTCCAGCTGTGCGGCGCGAGCGTCCTGATCGTCCCCGCCGTGCCCGAAGCGGTCGACACCGCATTGATGGCGGACATGCTCGACGGGCTGCTGCTGACGGGCGGCCGCTCGCATGTCGCGCCTGCGCAATATGGCGACTGCGCCGAACTGGCGCCGCAAGCCTGCGATCCGCAGCGGGACTCGGTCGCGCTGGCGCTGGCCGGGCGGATGATTGAGCGCGGCAAGACGGTGTTCGGCATCTGCCGGGGAATGCAGGAGATCAACGTGCTGTTCGGCGGCTCGCTGACCTGCCTGGGCGGCCTGCCGCGTCATCATCGCGGATCGTGGGAAGGCGATTACGACACGCTGTTCGGCCATCATCACCCGGTCGACCTGATGCCCGGCGGCGCACTGGCCGGGCGCAGCGGGCATCGCCGGGTCGAGGTCAACTCGGTGCATCAGCAGGGCGTCGACCGGCTGGGCTATGGCCTGGTGGTCGAGGCGCGCGATGCCGAGGACGGACTGATCGAGGCGTTCCGCGCACCCGGCTGCGGCGCGGACGTGCTGGCGGTGCAGTGGCACCCGGAATGGGACATCGCGACCTGCGGCGTGGCGCGCGGCTTCTTCACCATGCTGGGCGAGTCGGTGCGCGGTCACGCCTAACCGCCATTTTCCCCGGCCCTCCATCGATTGTCGCACGGACGGTTCGCGCCGTCCGATAGCGCTTGCCTTCGGCGCTTCGCTCGCCGTACATTTGCGCTCATAAAATAAGACTTTCATGGAGAAGGAGTCGTGATGGCGGCAGTCGGCACGGGACGGGATAAGCGAGGACATGGCTGATGGCGCTGCCCGTCGATCTACCCCCCATGGCCATGACAGGGCAGGGCGGTGACGCCGCGGGCCATGGCGATACGGTCGCGCGCGGTTATCTCCCCGCGCTCATCATCACGGTCAGCCTGTTCTTCCTGTGGGGGATGGCGAACAACCTGAACGACATCCTGATCGCGCAATTCCGCAAGGCCTTCACGCTCAGCGATTTCGGGACCAGCTTTGTCCAGCAGGTCTTCTATCTCGGCTATTTCCTGCTCGCGGTGCCCGCCTCGATGGTGATGCGCCGTTATGGCTATAAGGCGGCGATCGTGCTGGGGCTGACGCTCTACGGCACCGGCGCGCTGCTCTTCTATCCGGCGGCGGCGGCAAGCCTGTACCAGCTGTTCCTGCTCGGCCTGTTCGTGATCGCGGCGGGCCTCGCCTTCCTGGAAACATCCGCCAATCCGCTGATGGGCGATCTGGGCGATCCGGCGGGGGCGACCCGGCGGCTCAACTGGGCGCAGGCGGCCAATCCGCTGGGCGCGATCACCGGCATCCTGATCGGCCGCTTCTTCATCCTGTCGGGCATCGAACATGACGAGCGGGCGCTGGCCACGATGGACGCCGCCGCACGCACCGCCTTCTACAAGGCCGAGGTGCAGGCCATCGCGCCGCCCTATGTCGCGATCGCGATCGTCGTCCTGCTGTTCGCCGTGGCGGCCGCCTTGGTCCGCTTCCCCAGCGGTACGCCGGTCCGCGCGGAGGAAGGGCGCAGTGGTCGCTTCGTGGACGTGTTCCGCCAGCCGCGCCTGATGGGCGCGGTCGTCGCGCAGTTCTTCTATGTCGGTGCGCAGGTCGGCGTGTGGAGCTATACCATCCGTTATGCGCAGGCCAATGTCGGCCTGAACGAGCGGGGCGGCGCGGATGCGCTGTTCGTCTCGCTGGTGCTGTTCGCCGCCGGGCGTTTCCTGGGCAGTGCGCTCATGGGTCGCGCCGCGCCGGTGAAGCTGCTGGCGCTGTTCGCGGGACTGTCGGTGCTGCTGACCGCCATGGCGGCCGTGCTGGGCGGCTGGCCGGGGCTGATCGCGCTGGTCGCGGCAAGCTTCTTCATGTCGATCCAGTTCCCGACGATCTTCGCGCTCGGGATCGAGGGGCTGGGGCCGCTGCGCCGGGCGGGGGCGTCGCTGATCGTGATGGCGATCATCGGCGGCGCGGGGCTGACCGCGCTGATGGGCTTGGTGTCCGACCATGCCGGTATTACCAGCGCCATGCTGGTCCCGACCGTCAGCTTTGTGGTCGTGACACTCTTCGCCCTGATGCTGGGCCGCCGGAAGGAGATGAAGGAATGAACCGTCTGCAGGGTAAGCGGGCGATCGTGACGGGCGCCGGACAGGGCATCGGCCGCGCCGCCGCCGAGCTGTTCGCCGCCGAGGGCGCGCAGGTCATCGCGGTCGATCGCAATGCCGACGCGCTGGCCAGCCTTGGGGGCTGCACGACCGAGATACTGGACCTGACCGACCCGGCGGCGATCGCAGCGTTCGGCGAGCGGACGGGCGCAGTCGATGTGCTGTTCAACTGCGCGGGCTATGTCGATGCGGGCGATCTGCTGGCCACGCAGGACGGGGGATATCGCCTGTCCTTCGACCTGAACGTCCATGCGATCACCCATATGCTCCAGGCGTTCGTGCCCGCGATGATCGCGCAAGGCGGCGGCTCGATCGTCAACATGGCCTCGGTTGCGGGGGCGCTGATCGGCGTGCCCAATCGCTATGCCTATTGCGCCTCCAAGGGGGCGGTGGCGGGGATCACCCGGTCGGTCGCGCTCGACTATGTCGGCAAGGGCATTCGCTGTAACGCGATCTGTCCCGGCACCGTCCAGTCGCCCAGCCTCGACGAGCGTCTGGCCGCGACCGGCGATGCGGAGGCGGCCCGTGCCGCCTTTGTCGCGCGCCAGCCCATGGGGCGGCTGGGCCGCGCCGAGGAGGTCGCCGCGCTCGCGCTCTATCTCGCCTCGGACGAGAGCGCCTATACCACCGGCCAGATGCACGCCATCGACGGCGGATGGACGATGGCGTGACGCACGCGCGCCCGCCTTTCGTCGACGCGCATTTCCATCTGTGGGATCACGCGGTGCTGCGCTACCCATGGCTGGACGCGCCCAAGACGGCACCGATCGCCGCAAGCTATCGCATCGCCGATTACCGGGCGGAGCTGGCGTCATGGAATCTGGCGGGCGCGGTGCATGTCGATGCGGGCGCGCATCCCGATCAGGGTGCGGACGAAACGGTCTGGCTGAACGAGGTCGCGGATGAAGATGGCCTGCCCAGCGCGATCGTCGCGCGGGTCGAACTCGACCATCCCGCGGTCGAGGCGCAACTGGCATGGCAGGCGGCGCAGCCACGGGTGAAGGGCATTCGCCACCTCATCAACTGGCATCCGACCGACCCCGCGCGCCGCGCCTATGAGCGTGACCTGACCCGCGATCCACGTTGGCGGGCGGGCTATGCGCTGCTCGGTCGTTATGGGCTGAGCTATGATTTCCATGGCTTTCCCGCACAGCTGTCCGGACTGGCCGAAGTGGCGGCGCAACATCCCGAGGTGCCGGTCATCCTCAACCACCTTGCCTTGCCCATCCCGGCGGACGGGCTGGAGGAATGGCGCGCCGGGTTGATCGCCTTTGCCGCCATGCCGCATGCCGCGATCAAGCTGTCGGGGGCGGGTTTTGTCGGGCCGCGCTTCGATCCCGCCGGTTTCGCCGATATCATGGCCGAGGTGATCGATCGCTTCGGCCCGCAGCGCGTGATGGTCGCGACCAACTTTCCGACCGACCGGCTTGCCGCCGATCTCGACCACACGCTCGGCGCTTACGAGGCGTTGCTGACCGGCTTTTCTGATGACGAGCGGCGCGACCTGTGGGGGCGCAATGCCGACCGGATCTACCGACTGGGCCTGAAGCTATGACCGATATTCCCCGTCGAAAGATGAGCCGGACCGACTGCCTATTGCCCGAGCTGGGCTTCGGCGCGGCGGCGATGGGCAATCTCTATACCGCGATCGACGATGCCAGCGCGGCCGCGACGCTGGACGCCGCGCTGTCGGCCGGTTTCCGCTATTTCGACACCGCGCCGCATTATGGCCGGGGGTTGAGCGAGCGGCGGCTGGGCGATGGCTTGCGCGGGCGGGGCGACGTGATCGTCTCGACCAAGGTCGGGCGGTTGATGGACCCGGATGCCAGCATCGCCGACGACCGCGAGCGTGACGGCTTTCACACCGCCATGCCGTTTCGTGCCCGCTACGACTATAGCTATGACGGCATCCTGCGCAGCCATGAGCACAGCCTGCAACGGCTGGGCCTAGCGCGGGTCGATATGCTGTTCGTCCATGACATCGGCCGGGTCACGCACGGCGAGGCGGATGCGCAATATCGCGAGCAGCTGATTACGGGCGGGGGCTTCCGGGCGCTGGAGAGCTTGCGCGCTCAGGGCGCGATCTCCGGCTTCGGGCTGGGCGTAAACGAGGTCGAGGTCTGCCTCGACCTGATGCAGGCGACGCGGTTCGACGTGATCCTGCTTGCCGGGCGTTACACGCTGCTGGAACAGGGCGCGCTCGATGCGTTGTTTCCGACGTGCGAGGCGGCGGGTACGTCGATCGTGGTCGGCGGCCCGTATAATAGCGGCATCCTGGCGACCGGCAGCACGGCGGCCGGGCGTTACAATTACGCGCCTGCGCCCGAAGCCGTCCTCGCCAAGGTCCGCGTGCTGGAGGCGGTGGCCACGTGCCACCAGGTCTCGCTGCCCGCCGCCGCGCTTGCCTTCGTGCTGGCCCATCCGCTGGTCGCCAGCGTCATTCCCGGTATCGCCGATCCGCAACAGGTATCCGACACGATGCGCCTCTACGCCGAACCCATCCCGTCCGCCTTCTGGACGGACCTGCGTGGCCAAGGGCTGGTCCGCCCTGACGCGCCGCTACCCGGAGAGGGCGCATGAGCGTCGCCGCCATCCGGCTGACGCCGACCGACAATGTGGCCGTCTGCTGTCGCACGGTCGAGCCGGGCGAGCAGATCCTGGTCGACGGCCATGCGCTGACCGTGACCGAACGCGTCGCGCTGGGCCACAAGCTGGCGGTCGTGCCGCTGGCGACCGGCGACAAGGTCATCAAATATGGCATGCCGATCGGATCGATGACGCATGACGCGCCCGCCGGAGGCTGGGTCCATATGCACAATATGCAAAGCGACTATATCCCCGCGCATCTGCGCGACGCGCATGGAGATCATGCATGACCTTGGGCATGAACACGGGCCTGACCGAACGGAGCTGGCAGGCCTGGGCGCGCCCCGACGGGCGCAAGGGCATTCGCGATGCCATCGTCGTCGTCTACCTCGTCGAGTGCGCGCACCATGTCGCGCGGCGGATCGTCGACCGGATGGACGATCCCCGCGTGCAGCTGATCGGCTTTCCCGGCTGCTATCCCAATGACTATGCGCTGGCGATGATGAAGGCGCTGACCACGCATCCCAATGTCGGCGGCGTCGTCCTGTTGTCGCTGGGCTGCGAAAGCTTCAACCGCGAGGCGCTGGCCGCCAACGCACGCGAACAGGGCCGTCCGGTCGAGACGATCGTGATCCAGCAGTCGGGCGGCACGCGCGGCGCGATGGAGGCCGGGATCGCCGCCGTCGAGCGCGTCCGCGCGGCGGCGGATGCACAAGCCGTGCGCGTGCCGATGACTATGTCGGAGCTGGTGATCGGCACCATCTGCGGCGGGTCGGACGGGACCAGCGGCATCACCGGCAACCCGGCGGTCGGCCGCGCCTTCGACACGCTCTATGACGCGGGTGCGATCTGCATCTTCGAGGAAACCGGCGAGATGATCGGCTGCGAGGGCCATATGGCCGAGCGCGCCGCGACACCGGAGGTCGCGCAGGACCTGATCGCCTCGGTCGCGCAGGCCGAGCGTTATTACCGCGCCATGGGCTATGGCAGCTTCGCGCCGGGCAATGCCGAGGGCGGCCTGTCGAGCCAGGAGGAAAAGTCGGCGGGCGCCTATGCCAAGTCGGGCAGCCGTCCGATCACCGGCGTCATCCTGCCCGCCGAACAGGCGCCGGGGCCGGGGCTCTATCTGCTCGACGTGGTGCCTGCGGGCGATCCGAAGTTCGGCTTCCCCAACATCGTCGACAATGCCGAGATCGGCGAACTGATCGCGTGCGGCGCGCATATCAACCTGTTCGTGACCGGGCGCGGCTCGGTGGTCGGCTCGGCCATCTCCCCGGTGATCAAGGTCGCGGCCAATCCGGAAATGTATGCCCGGATGGAGGGCGATATGGACGTGAATGCTGGGCGCATCCTCTATGGCGACGCAACGCTCGACGAGGTGGGGGCGGAGATCGTCGACCTGATCGTCGCTGTGTCGGGCGGCGCGCAGACCAAGTCCGAAGCGCTGGGGCATCAGGAGTTCGTGCTGACCTACAAGGCGGCGGGGGCGAAGGGGCCCGGCTGTCTGCCCAACGCGGCGTAAGGAGGACCGAATCTCCCCTCCCCTGAGGGGGAAGGGCTAATTGCCTGTGCTCACGCTAAGAATTCCTGACCTCCGTTCGCACTGAGCGAAGTCGAAGTGCACGCCCCGGGCCTTGCGGAAAGGGGATCCCGTGGCCTTCAACTTCGCTCAGGCTGAACGGAAGCGGGGAAGGTTCAGCGCTGCTGTCCGGCCAGTGCACGCAGCTCCGGCATCTCCACCGTCTGGCCCGAACCATCGACCCAGCGGAGGAACCCACCGACCCGTTTGTCGATCTTGGCCGCGTGCCCCTGGAAGATGTCCGACAGCCGATGGTCGAGGAACGGATTGGCGAAGCGTTCCAGCGTCGTGGCGACATAGGCCCGCGCCTCCTCCGCCATGCCATGCGCGGCAAAGCCCGGCAGCACTTCCTGCGCCATCACCCGCTCCAGCGCCGCGCGGGTGTCCGCCTCCTCCAGCGCCTCGCGGACCGTCAGGTCCGCCGCGCCGCCGCCGTCATGCCATTGCGCCGCCAGCCAGCTATGGCCGAGATTGAGGATGTGCAGCTTCAGCCGCTCATACCGGTCCAGATCGTCGGTCAGCACGATGTCGGGATGGGCGAAGGGCAGGGACAGGCCCGGCTGGCGCTCGATCGCCCAGAGCGCATAAGGCTCGGCCACCGCGCCCGCTGGGTGGAGCGGCTCGCTAACGATGCGGTCGACCAGGGTATTGGCCCAGACGCATTCGCGCTCCAGCCAGTCGAGGAACGCCGCCTCGCGCCCCTGATCGCGCGCCAGCCCCCGGATCGCGGTCCGCAGCACGTCGCCGTTGCGCACCACCAGTTCGCAGGGCAGCAGCGTGACGCCCGTGCGGCCTGCCTGCCAGCGCCGGTGCAGCAATTCGGTCAGCATCCCGCAAAAGCTCACCGGCATCTGACCACGGGCGGGCACCGTCCACTCGTCGTCTGGTATCGCATAGCCGCTGTCGCCGGTGTTGGAGACGATATGCGTCGCCGCCCCGACCGCCAGTTCGACCAGCCGGTCCCAGTCGCCCGCCGCGCTCAGTCCTTCGCGCACGCTGCGCACCCGGATGGTCCGTTCATGGCGTGCGCCGTCGCGCAGGCCGCGAAGGATGACGGGAAAGCCCGCCGGGTCGGCAAAACCGGCCAGCCGTCGCGCCCGTTCGGGATCGCAGGTGGTCTGGACGATGACGATCGGCGGCACCGCCTGTCCGGCCGCGCGGGCTTCCTCGGCGAACAGGTCGACATGGGCTTGCAGGAAGCGGCTGGTGCCGAATTGCAGGATGACCGCCGCTTCGCTCATTGCGCGTTCAGCGAGAAGATGCGGTCCATGCCCACCCATTTCTCGCCCGGCGCGGCATGGGACAGGACCTTCTGGAAACGGTCCATCGCCGCTTCCCACCGGGCGTCGACCGCCGCCAGCTCGGCCGGAATGGCACGCGGAAAGTCGTCGGCCACCTCGGCGATCATGAACAGCCGGTCGCCGGTGCGCCAGATTTCCATCGACAGGAATCCCTTGGCCCGGATCGCCCGGGTCACTTCAGGCCAGGCCGCGCCGGGGGCATGGGCCTTTTCATATTCGGCGATCAGATCGGCGTCGGCGACCAGATCCAGGGCGAAACACAGGCGTCGGGCCAAGTCGGGCCTCCTCTCTCAAAGGCGGCAGGACCCATTCTTCGCGTCCCATCCGCCGGAGGGTGTTTTAGCGTTCCCATCCCAGGCCATCAATGGCATATGTGAGAGTGAAATCGCATATGGGAATCTGGAGAGGGTCGCAATGAAGGCACTGGTCTGTGTCCAGCCGCATGACATCCGCGTCGAGGATCGACCCGTGCCGGTGCGGGGAGAGGGCGAGGTCCTGATCAGGATGCGCCGGGCCGGGATCTGCGGCACCGACTATCATATCTATGGCGGCAAGCATCCGTTCCTCGAATATCCCCGGTTGATCGGGCATGAGCTGGCCGGGGAAATCGCCGAGGTTCCAAAGGGTTCGGCCTTCACGGTCGGACAGGTGGTGACCGTGAACCCCTATATCGCATGCGGCACCTGCCGCGCCTGCCGCCGGGGCAAGCCCAATTGCTGCGCCCGGATCAGCGTTCTCGGCGTGCACGGCGACGGCGGCATGTGCGAGCTGTTGGCGGTGCCCGAAAGCGCGGTGATCGATGCGGTCGGCCTGTCGCTCGATCAGGCGGCGATGGTCGAGTTTCTGGCGATCGGCGCCCATGCGGTACGCCGGGCCGGCGTCGCCAAAGGGGAGAGCGTCGCCGTGATCGGGGCGGGGCCGATCGGCGTGGCGGCAGCCTTGTTCGCGCGGATCGCGGGTGCGGGCCGGATCGTGCTGGTCGACACGCGCGCACCGCGCTTGGCCTATGCGCGCGACCATCTGGGCTTTGCGGAGGGCGTGGTCGCCGACGATGCGCTGGGCGCGACGCTGGCCGAGATGACCTCGGGCGAGATGCTCGACCATGTGTTCGACGCCACCGGCAACATCCACGCGATGCGCGCCGGGCTGAACTGGGTGGCGCATGGCGGCAGCTATACGCTGGTTGGCGTGTGCAAGGACGATCTGGTCTTCCCCGATCCCGAATTCCACAAGCGCGAGACGACGCTGATCGCCAGCCGCAATGCGCTGTCGGTGGATTTCGACCATGTCATCGCCAGCATCCGCAGCGGCGCGGTGCCGACCGACGCGATCCGCACCCATACGCTGACGCTGGACGACGCGCCGACGCGCCTGCCCGAACTGATCGACGAGGCGGATTCGGTGTTGAAGGCGATCATCACCATCGCTTGAGCGGACGGGCGGCTCCGGGCAACATCGCTTGCCCGTGGCGGGCCATCGCCCTAATCGTCGATGGGTGAGGGACGATATGACGGGCGACGGGGCAAGGACCAGCGAAGGACGAACGCGCAAGGGCAGCTATGCCGCACCCGCGCTGGACAAGGCGTTCCTGATCATCGAACTGCTGGCCAACCATCCGGGCGGGATGCTGGTCAGCGAGATGGCGACGGCGCTGGGCCGTTCGCTGGGCGAACTGTTCCGCATCGTCGTGGTGATGGAGGAGGCGCGCTACCTCGAAAAGTCGCCGATCGACGATCGTTACCGCGTCACCTACAAATTCCTCGACATCGCGTACCGCGCCACGCCTGCCCGGCAACTGACCGCCGCCGCACTGCCCGAGATGCAGTCGCTGGCGCTGCGTGTCGGCCAGTCCTGTCATCTGGTGGTGATCGAGGGTGGGGCGGGGCTGGTCATCGCGCGCGAGGAAAATCCCGGCACGCGCGGCTTCGCGCTGCGCATGGGCGCGTCGATCGATATCGTGGCCAGTTGTTCGGGCAAGGTGCTGCTCGCCTTCGCCGCGCCGGCGCAGCTGGGGCGCATCCTGGACCGGGCGGAGGCGGCGCAGGGCCGTGTCATCGACCGCGTGCCGCTGGCCGAGGAACTGGAGCGGGTACGCATTCAGGGGCATGGCCTGCGCGAAAGCCCGATCACGCGCGGCGTGACGGATATCAGCGCCCCGGTCTTCGGTTTCGGCGGCGACTGCATGGCGGCACTGACCATCCCCTTTCTGGAGACGATCGACGGGTCGCAGCAATGCTCCATCCCGGAGGCGACGCAGATCCTGGTCGAAACCACCGCCCGCATCTCGCAGGCGCTCGGCTATCGTGGGGACGATGCGGGCAACGGGCTGCCCGCATCGCACGGATAGGGCCGGTCAGTCGGGGCGGGTTTCCGTACCCCGGTTCGTCCCGTTGCCCATCGTCAGATACAGGTGCTGCAACATCGCCGTCATCGCGTTGATACCCCGGTCGGTCAGGGTGACGGCCAGCCGCCGGTGATCCGCCGGGTCGGTGCGCCGCCGCAGCAACTCGGCCCCCTCCAGCCGATCGATCCGGCGCAGCGCGCTGGTGGCGCTTTCGCCCGAAACCAGGATCAGTTCCTTGACGCAGATCGGCCGGTTCTGCTGATCGGCGATGAACAGCTCCAGCATCATGTCCCAGGCGGAATCGCGGAACACGTCGCGGGGAAAGAATTGCGCGGTCGAGGCGCGCATCAACTGCGTCTGGCGGGCCAGATCGAGCAGGCTGGGGACGGTGACCTCCCGCATTGCGGGCGGCCGGATTCCGCGATGGGCCGGGGGATGATAGAAAGCGGCAAGATCCTTGGGCATGAGCTGATCCTTGGCTGAGGGCAATGGACGGTCATGTCCATGGCATGGCGGCGGATGGGAGGAGCGGGGCTGGCCGGTCATCGTTCGCGCAATCCTTCGCGGGCGCGGTTGAGCGGCTTGAGGAGATATTGCAGCACGGTCTTGTTGCCGGTGTGGATATCGGCGGTGGCGATCATGCCGGGCACGATCGGAAAGCGCTTGCCTGCCTTGTTGACCAGAGAGTCCGCGGTCGTGCGCACGAAGACGCGATAATAATAGACGTCCGGGTTCACCTCGTCGCGGATCGTGTCGGGCGAGATGCTGCTGACCTTGCCCTCCAGCCCCCCATAGATCGCATAGTCATAGGCGGTGATCTTAACGCTGGCGCGCTGGCCGGGGCGGATGAAGGCGATGTCGCGCGGCTGGATGCGCGCCTCGACCAGCAGCCGTTCGTCGAGCGGCACGATCTCCATGATCTTGCCGTTCGGGGGCACGACGCCGCCGATGGTCGATACCTCGATATTCTTGACCACGCCGCGCACCGGCGAGCGCAGGGTCAGGCGCTGCAACGTGTCGGAGCGGCCGCGCACGACCGGGGCGAGCGCCTCCACCTCCTCGCTGACCTTGGCCAGGTCCTGCCGCGCCTCGACGATATATTGCGAGCGCAGGTCGGACTTCTTCAGGTCCAGGTCGGCGCGCTGGCGCTTCAGGCGCAGCACCTCGACATTGCTGGCGGCACCGACCTCGATCAGCGACTCGCCGATGCCGACCTCGCGCCCGATCAGCGCGAGCGACTCGTCGATCAGCCCGATCGAACTGGCAAGGCTGCGGCGGCGCGCGTCATAGAGCCGCTGCTGCTCGGCCTTGAGCGCGGGGAAGGCGTCCAGCTCGCGCGAGAAGGTCAGGGGGGTGCCGTTCACCTCCGCCTGCAACCGCGCCTGGGCGGCCAGCGCGGCGCGATACTTGGCGGCGCTCTCCTCGACGGTCGATCCGGCCTGGGTCGGGTCGAGCTGGGCGAGGATCTGGCCCGGCTTCACGATATCGTCCTGGCGAACGAGCATCTTGGCGAGAATGCCGCCCTCCAGCGATTGCAGCACCTGTTCGCGGCTGGTCGGCACGACGCGGCCGGTGCCGGTCGCCACCTCGTCCAGCTTGGCGAACCAGGCCCAGACGAGCAGGACGACGAACAAGGCGGCGAGCGCCCAGTTCATCCGCTTGGCCGCAAGCAGCGGGGCGGCGCCCTCGTCGGCGAAGGGCAGGTCGGCGGGATGGGTCAGCGCGGTCATGCGGCCTGGCTCCGGCCAGTCTGACTCCGGGCCGCACCCTGCATCGTCGCGAGCGCCGCGGCCTTGGGCTGGTCGAGCAATATCTGGCCCTGATCGATGACGATGATCCGGTCGACCAGTTCGAGCACGCGCATCCGGTGCGTCGCGACGACAACGGTGCGGCCCTGGCCCCAGCTGCGGAAGCGATCGATGAACAGGCGTTCGGCGGCCTCGTCCATCGCGGCGGTGGGTTCGTCGAGCAGCATGACCTGCGGCTGGCGGATCAGCAGCCGCGCGAGCAGCAGCGCCTGTTGCTGTCCGCCCGACAGGCCCAGCCCGCCCTCCAGCACGACATGCTCCAGCCCGTCGCGCAGTCGCCGGATGAAATCGATCGCCCCCACCATGTCGAGCGCGGCGAGGATCGTCTCGTTGCTCGCCGTCACCGCACCCATGGTCAGGTTCTCGCGCAGCGTGCCGTGGAACAAGCGGCTATTCTGGGTCAGCAGCGCGACGTCGCGACGGACATCGGCGGGGTCGATCTGGTGCAGCGCCAGGTCGTCGAGCAATATCTCGCCCGACACCGGCTGCAACATGCCCGACAGCCCCTGCAACAGCGTCGACTTGCCTGCGCCGTTGCGGCCGAGCAGCGCGATCTTCTCGCCGCTCGCGATCTCCAGCTTGGGCACGGTCAGCGCGGGCGGGGCATTGGGGTCGGCATAGGTGAACACCGCGCCGCGTAAGGTAAAGCGTCCGTCGACCGAGGGCAGGGGAATGCGATGCTCGGCATCCGGATTGTCGACCGGCAGGCCCATGATCTGGTTCAGGCTGTTCGCCGCGACCTTGGCATGTTGATAGCGGCCGAGCAGATGCGACACCTGCCCCATCGGCGCCATCATCCGGCTGGCCAGCATCGAGGTGGCGACCAGTGCGCCGGTCGTGATGTCACCCGCAATCACCATCGGCGCGCCGACGAAGATGACGGTGGCGTAGACCGCATTCTGCACGCTCTGCGCCCAGGTCGACAGGCTGGCGGTCAGGCCGCGAAGCCGCAACTGCGCTTCGCCCGCCACCGCATTGCAATGGTTCCACTGGCGCTGGAAACGCTCCTCGGCCTGAAGGGTCTTGATGTCCTCTATCCCCTGCACCGATTCAATCAGCAGGGCGTTGCGCAGCGAAGTCTCGCGCATCGACTCGGTCGCATAGGCGCGCAGGCGGCGCTGGGCGAGCAGGCTGGGCAGGAGCAGCGCAATCAGCGCCACCACCGGCACCAGCGCCAGCGAGCCGCCGATAAAAGCGAGGATGACCAGGAACAGGAAGAAAAAGGGCAGGTCCGCCACCGCCGCGACGGTCGTGGAGGTGAGCATGTCGCGCACCTGATCCAGATCGCGAAGCTGCGCGATGAAGGTGCCCGTCGAGGTCGGCCGCGCCCGGTTGCGCACGCGCAGCGCATGGCCGAACACCACGTCCGACAGACGCAGGTCGGCGCGCTTGCCCAATATGTCGGTGATCCCGACGCGCAGCCGCCGCAACGCGAAGTCGAACCCCGTCGCCAGAATGACGCCGATGAACAGGATGTAGAGCGTCGGCATCGACTGGGCAGGGACGACGCGGTCATAGACCTGCATCGAGAAGAGTACCCCCGCCAGCCCCAGACAGTTGGTCACGACCGAGGCGATGGCGACATGGCCATAGCCCTTCATGTCCTGAAGCAGCAGGCGGCGAAGCCAATGCTCCTCGAAGGGCCGGATATAGCTGTCCACCCGAACATCCTTCGCCGAACGGGCGGGGCGGGGGACGACGAATATCCGCGTCTGTTCGACCAGCGTGGACAGCGGGCGCTGCGCGCTCTGCCCTTCCTCGCCCGCGACCGAGAAGACCGCCTGGCCATCGGCGTCGATGCCGGTGATCAGCGCCAGTTCGCCATCGTTCAGCCATGCGATGACCGGCAGCCGCCAGCTGGTCAGCCGCATCGCGCCGGGCACCACGAAGCGGACCGACAGGCCGCTTGCCCGCGCCAATGCACGGACCCGCGCCTCTTCATCGCCGCCGCCCTGCCACAAGGTCGTCAGCCGCGCGCGCTGTTCGGCAAAGGGCATGCGGTAATGACGTGCGACCTGGCCCATCATGTCGATCCAGGCGAGCGGATCGGTCTGGGGATCGGTCTGGGGCTGGGTCTGGGTCGGGCCGCTCACAGCGTCACGCCCCGGATCGAGGTGCCGGTCAGCCCGAAATCGTCACGCGCCCGGCCCGAATAATAGAGGCATTCGATCGCCAGCCGCCGCAGATCGTGGGTGGTGTTGACCGCATCGAAGCGCGCTTGCTGCAATTCCTGTTCGGCGTTGAGCAGGTCGACCAGCGTGCGGGTGCCCATGTCGAGATATTGCAGGCGATAGAGCTTGCCGGTCTCGACCATATTGTCCTGTCGCTCGGCCAGCGTGCCGAGCAGCTGCGACAGTCCGGCGATCTGCTGCTGCGTGGCGGCCAGCACCTGGCCCACCTCATTGCGTGCGGCCTGTTCGGCGGCCTGTGCGGCGCGGACGCCGTAATCGGCGCTGCGCGCGCGGGCACGCACGGCATTGCCGCCGAACACGTCGCTGCTGACGTTCAGCCCGAAATTGTAAAGGCTGCGGTCGGAAAAGGGGGAGGCGACATCGGTCGCCGCATCGCCCGCCAGCGCGATGGTGGGCAGGCGGGCGGCATGGACGCGGCGGCTCTCCGCGCTGGCCTGTTCATATTGCGCCCGTGCGCGCATGATCGCGGGGATATCGGCCCATTCGACGGTGGCGGCGCGGGTGCAGCTGGCCATCAGCCAGTCGGGCACCGCCGGATCGACCGCAGGCGACGTTTCGCGGCCGAGCAGAAAGGCCAGGCTGGTGGTCCAGCGCCGTTGCTCCGCCTCGATCCGGGTCAGCGTGGCCTCGGCGGCGGCGACGCGCGACTGGGCCTGAAGCGCGTCGGAGCGGGTCGTCGCGCCCTTGCCGAACCGCCTGTCGACCAGCGCGCTGATCTCACGGATGCGGCCGAGCTGTTCCATCGCGATCCCGCGCAGCGCGGCATTGCGCTGCACCTCGACCAGCGCGAACCCTGTGTCGCGGATCAGCCCGTCGACCGCCAGCAACAGGTCCGCCCGGCCGATCCGGGTGCCTGCGCGCGCGGACTCGACCGCGCCTGCGACCTTGCCGAAATCATAGATCATCTGCGAGGCGGAGACTTGCGGACGGGGGCGCCAGGCACTGCCCAGCCGGTTGTCATAGCCGCTGCCGACACCCGCGCTGATCCGGGGCAGATAGCCTGCCCGCGCAACCTCGATATCCTCGGCACGCGCCTCGATGGTCGCCGTCGCCTGGTCGACCGAAGGGTGCCAGGCCAGGACCTCGTGCATCGCACTTTCCATCGTCACGGCGGCGGGATCTGCCGCTGCCGTTGCCGTGATGGCGCTCATGGCGATCATCACCCTCCCGAACCGTACCGATCGCTTCTGGTAGCGTTCTCGCCACTCTCGCTTCATCGACCGCATTTTGGACCTCTCCTGACAAAGAGGCTGACTAAACTATTTAAACAAAAAGAGATTAGACGCCGAAGGGAAACCCCTTCGGCGTCCGAAATCAACTCCGCTTTCGGATGTATGCGCAAGATGGTCAGACCAGATGCAGGGTTGCCAACCTTTCCTGTTCGGGATCGACCGAAACGGTCAGATAGCCCAGCGGGTCATGCGTCACCGGGTCCTGGGCGCTGATGTCCGAAGCGCTTGGCATCACGGCAGAGTCACCCGTGTCGGCAAGAGATTCGCTTGGTAGCGGTTCGGCTGCCGGGCTCTGCGCGTCGAGATAGCGGGACAGCACATCCTCGACGCTGCCCTGGTCCTCCATCAGCGACAGCGCGATCTTGGCATCCGCCTGATCCAGGGACAGCGGCGCCGCGTCATGACCGACTGCCAGCGTCATCGGCACCACGTCGCTGTGCACCTGCACCGGATCCTCCAGCGCGAAGGCGGTCAGCGTCGTCGGGAAGACGGGGGCGACGCCGTTGTTGATATCGATCGCCACGTCCAGCCGCGCGGTCGATACCTGCCCGTCGGGCTGCACGATCTGATAGGTGAAGCGGTCGATCGGATCGGTCGCGGCATAGCCCAGGTTGGCGAAGGGTCGGTAGGTGTACTGCCCGATCTCGCTGATGGTCAGCGTGCCATAGGTGCCGGTCAGGGTGCGGCCCGCATCGCCGATGTCCACGAACGTGCCGCCGACCAGCATCTTGATGCCCAGGAAATCGCTGCCCAGCGTATCGTTGGCGAGCAGATTGCCGCTGGTCGGCGTGGTTCCCGACAAGGTGAACTGATCGAGATGGGTGATCGTCCCGCCGACATAGACGTCGGTGGTATAGCCCAGCCCCACCGTGTTGGTGCTGGTGACGGTGTAGTTGTATGTGCCCGAGGGCAGGTTGTTCATCGTCACGCTGATGCCCGAGCCAATCAGTCCGCCAACCCCTGCCAGCGCGGTGCCGGTCTGGGAGCCGACGACGGTACCGGCCGCATTGGTGACGGTGATGGTGAAGCTGGGCACGACCGACAGGCCCGGCGCAATCACGGCGGACAGGGTGATGTTTCCGCGGCTGTTCGCATCGACCGTGAAGCTGTCGGTGATCTGACCGGTCCGCGAACCGGTCAGCACGGCGGCCGTCGGGGTCGCGAACGACGAGTCGACCGTGGGGGTGCGCGTTTCCACCACATTGACGAAGGTCGCAGCGGCGGTCGCCACGTCGTTGACCGCGACCGGCGCGCCGATGATGTCCGGGCTGCCGATCGAGATGGTCAGCGTCGCGCTCTCCCGCTCGCCGTCGCTGGCGTCGAACAGGGTGTAGGTGAAGCGGTCGGTCTTTCCGAGCACGGCGGCATCGGCATTGGGGGTGTAGCTGTACCGGCCGTCGCTGCCCATGATCAGCGTGCCCCATTGCCCGACCACCTGCGTATTGCCGGTGACGGTGGTCGTCACCCCGTTCAGCGTGACGCTTTCGACGCGGGTCTGCGGGCTGACCGCATCGACCTGACCCAAGGGGCCGGGATCGGTGATGACATTGCCGTTCGTCACCAAGGGCACGATCTGGCCGACATCGGTGAAGTCGGAGTCCACGCCGGTGACGCTGAGCCCGCCGAGCAGACCGACGCCCGCCGTATTGTCGAAGGTGACGAAGGCCCGGTACTGGCCCGGTGCCAGATCATCGGCGGTGGCGACGAGATTGCCGCCGAGCAGGCTGACCTCCAGCAGCGAGGAACTGCCGCCGCCGTTCACCGCGACCCAGCTGGTGCCGTTGAACCGCTGGAGCACCACCGAATAACCGCTGGCGACACCCAGCGACAGGGTGGCGTCATAGGTGAAGGTCGCATCCAGCGTATGGCCCTGTTGCACCGTGAACTGGACATTGGGGATGGCCAGCACCTGGGCATTCAGATTGACCAGCCCGAGCGAGACGAGCGCCGTGTAGTTGGCGTTGCCCAGGGTTTCGTTGGTCTGCACGGGCACCAGGTCGACCTGTGCGGCGGCGACATTGTCGAAGGCGCTGATGTCGAAGGGCGCGATGACCGTGACCGTGCCGGATACATTGCCCGTCCCGTCGCGGAGACCGATGTTCAGCGTCTCGCCCGCGAGCTGCGGCGTGGCGAGCGTGACGGCATAGGTGCCGCCGCCCGCCACGGTGCCCGTACCGATGACGGTGCCGCCCGCGTTGCGCACCTCCACCGTGGTACCGGCTTCGCCCGTGCCGGTGACGATCGTCCCCGTGGCGTTGATCGCGGCGGTGGGGGTCGCCGGGGGCGTGATGTCGGGTGCGGCCAATGGTGCCTGTGGCGAGACATTGCCCGCCGCGTCCGCCTGCGTGACGGTCAGCGCCTGGCCATTGGCCTGCGGGATGATCAGCGTGGCGGTATAGGCGCCGTTCGCATCGACGATCGCACTGCCGACCAGCTGTCCCTGCGCGCCGAGGATGCGCACCGTCGCGCCGGGCTCGCCCGAGCCGGTGACGATCGTGCCGGTGCCGTTGATCGTGGCGACGGGCAAGGCCGGTGGCGTGATGTCCGGCGCGATCAGCGGGCTGGGCAGGGAGGTGTTGCCCGCCGAATCGGCCTGCGTGACGGTCAGCGTCTGGCCATTGGCCTGCGCCGTGGTGAGCGTGGCCGTATAGCTGCCGTTCGCCGCGACGATGGCGGTGCCGATCGGGTTGCCGCCCGCGTCGCGCACGGTGACGGTCGCGCCCGCCTCACCCTGACCCGTGACCAGCGTGCCGACGCCGTTGATCGCGGCGGTCAACCCAACGGGCGCGGTGATGTCGGGCGTGCTGGCCTGGGCGAGGGGCGAGACATTGCCCGCCGCATCGACCTGGGTCAGCGTCACGACCTGCCCATTGGCCTGGGCGGGGTTCAGCGTTGCGGTGAAGTTGCCGTTGGCGTCGACCAGCGCGGTGCCGATGACCACGCCGCCCAGACCCCGGATGGTGACGGTCGCACCCGCCTCGCCGGTGCCGGTCAGGGTGGTGCCGTTGCCCGACACGGTGCCGATGGGCGCGAGCGGGGCGGTCAGGTCCGGCGCGATGACGGTGGCGGGCGTCGATACATTGCCCGCCGCATCCGCCTGGCTCACCTGCAGCAACTGGGCATTGAGCTGCGCCGGGGTCAGGGTCGCCGCATAGCTGCCATTCGACGCCACGATGGCGGTACCCACTACCGTGCCGCCGGGATCGCGGATGGTGACGGTCGCGCCCGCCTCGCCGGTGCCGGTCATGACGCTGCCCGTCCCGTTGATGACGGCGGTCAGGCCGACGGGTGCGGTGATGTCGGGTGCGGCGGCCTGGCCGAGGGGCGAGACATTGCCTGCCGCATCCGCCTGGGTCAGCGTCACGATCTGGCCATTGGCCTGGGCCGGGGTCAGCGGAGCGGTGAAATTGCCGTTCGCATCGACGATGGCGGTGCCGATGACCGTGCCTCCGACACCCCGGATGGTGACGGTCGCGCCGACCTCACCGGTGCCGGTCAGGCTGGTGCCGTCGCCCGACACCGTGCCGATGGGCGCGAGCGGTGCGGTAAGGTCCGGTGCGATGACGGTGGCGGGTGTCGAGGCATTGCCCGTCGCGTCCGCTTGGGTCACCTGCAAGACCTGTGCATTCAACTGCGCTGGGGTCAGGATCGCGGCATAGGTGCCGTTGGCGGCGACGACCGCCGTGCCCAGCACCGTACCGCCCGCGTCACGAATGGTGACGGTAGCACCCGCCTCGCCCGCGCCGGTGACCAGATTGCCCGCCCCGTTGATCGCGGCAGTCAGGCCGATGGGCGAAATGATGTCGGGCGCGATGGCCTGGCCAAGCGGCGAGACATTGCCCGCCGCATCCGCCTGGGTCAGCGTCACGATCTGGCCATTGGCCTGGGCCGGGGTCAGCGGAGCGGCGAAATTGCCGTTCGCATCGACCACGGCGGTGCCCAGTACCGCACCGCCCAAGCTGCGGATGGTGACGGTCGCGCCGACCTCGCCGGTGCCGGTCAGGGTGGTGCCGTCCCCGGATACGGTGCCGATGGGGGGGAGCGGTGCGGTCAGGTCCGGCGCGATGACGGTGGCGGGCGTCGAGACATTGCCCACCGCATCGGCCTCCGTGACCTGCAAGACCTGCGCATTGAGCTGCGCCGGGGTCAGGATCGCGGCATAGGTGCCGTTGGCGGCGACGACCGCCGTGCCCAGCACCGTGCCGCCCGCGTCGCGGATGGTGACGGTGCCGCCAGCCTCGCCGATGCCGGTGACCAGGTTCCCTGCGCCGTTGATCGCGGCGCTCAGGCCGATGGGCGCGGTAATGTCGGGCGCGGTGGCCTGCGCGATGGGCGAGACATTGCCCGCCGCGTCCGCCTGGATCAGCGTCACGAGCTGGCCGTTCGCCTGTGCCGGGGTCAGCGGTGCGGTGAAATTACCGTTCGCATCGACGATGGCGGTGCCGAGTACCGCACCCCCTGCGCCCCGGATGGTGACGGTCGCGCCGACCTCGCCGGTGCCGGTCAGACTGGTGCCGTCACCCGACACGACCCCTATGGGCGCGAGCGGGGCGGTCAGGTCGGGCGCGATGACGGGGAATGCGGGCGAGCCATTGCCCGCCGCGTCGTTCTGCACGACGGTCAGCGGCTGGCCGTCGACTTGCGGCGTGACGAGCGCGGCCACATAGGCGCCGTTCGCGCCCACAATGGCGGTGCCGAGCGTCGCACCGTTGGCGTCGAGGACCCGCACCGTCGCGCCGACCTCGCCGGTTCCCATGACCAGCGAGCCGGTCGGATCGATCATGGCGGTGGGCGCATCGGGGGCGGTCAAATCGGGGGCGATGACGGTGGCGGGGGGCGAGACATCGCCTTCGGCATCGGTCTGGGTCACGCGCACCGTCTCGCCGTCACGCTGCGGCGTGGTCAGCGTCGCGGTGTAGGTGCCGTCCCCGGCGACCTGCGCATTGCCGATCACCGCGCCATTCGCATCACGCACGATGATCGCGGCGCCGACCTGTCCGGTGCCCGAGACGCTCGCACCGTCGAGGGCGATGATCGCGGTCGGGGCGCCGGGCGTGTCGTTGGGGATCAGATCGGGTGCGGTCGCAGTACCGGCGGCGGAGATATTGCCCGCCGCATCCGCCTGGGTCAGGGTCAGCAATTGCCCGTTGGTCAGCGCGGTGGTCAGCGTCACGCTGAAGCTGCCGTCCGGGTTCACCGGCACGGTGGCGAGGACCAGCCCGACCGGGTCGGTGATCGTCACCGTCGCACCGATCTCGCCCGCGCCGCTGATCACCGTTCCGTCGGCCGACACGGTCGCCACTGGTGCGTCCGGGGCCGTGCGGTCGAGCGCGGTCACGGTGGTCGCGAGCGATCCGTTGCCCGTGGCGTCCGCCTGGGTAACGCGCAGTATCTGGCTGTCGAGCTGGGGCGCGGACAGGATGACGGTGTAGGCGCCCTGCGGCCCGACGATCCCGGTGCCGAGCACGGCACCGCCCGCGTCGCGCACCATGACGGTCGCGCCGACCTCTCCCTGGCCGGTGACGATGGAGCCCGTCGCATCCAGCGCCGCCACGGGCGCTGCGGGCGGGGTGACGTCGGGGGCCGCGACAATGGCGGGGATAGAGACATTGCCCGCCGCATCGGTCAGCGTCGCGCTGACCGTGCCGCCATCGGCCTGGGCGGGGTTGAGCGGCACGCTGAAGCTGCCGTCCGCGCCGACCTGGCCGGTGCCGATCACCGTGCCGCTGGCGTCACGCAGGGTAACGGTCGCGCCGACCTCACCGCTGCCGGTCGCATTGGCGCCGGTGCCGTCGAGCGCGAAGACGGGGCCGAGCGGTGCGGTCAGATCGGGCGCGGTGGCGGGGCTGGGCGGCGAGGTGTTGCCCGCCGCATCGGCTTGCGTCACTTGAAGCACTTGGCCGTTCAGCTGTGGGGTGGTCAGGGTCAGGGCATAGTCGCCGGTGGCCGCCGCCGTGCTGGTACCGATGATTGTGCCATCGGGCGCGCGCACGGTGATGGTTGCGCCCGCCTCCGCCTGGCCGCTGACGATGATGCCGGTGGCGTCGACGCTGGCCGTCAGCCCGATCGGTGCGGTGGTGTCGAGCGCGGTCAGCGCCAACGGCGGCGAGACATTGCCCGCCGCGTCGGCCTGGACGACCGACAGGATCTGACCGTTGAGCTGTGCGCTCGCCAGCGGGACCGAGAAGCTGCCATCGGCGGCGACCTGCGCCGTGCCCAGCACCTGACCGGCGGCGTCGCGCACCGTGACGGTCGCGCCGGGCTCGCCCGTGCCGGTCACCAGCGTGCCGTCGGCCGAGACGGTGCCCAGCGGTGCGAGCGGCGCTGTCAGGTCGGGCGCAGTGGCGGGGCTGGGCGGAGAGGTGTTGCCCGCCGCATCCGCCTGCGTCACCTGAAGGACCTGACCGTTCAGCTGCGGGGTGGTCAGGGTTAGGGCATAGGCACCACCGGCACCCGCCGTTCCAGTGCCGATGATCGTGCCATCGGGCGCGCGAACGGTGATGGTCGCGCCCGCCTCCGCCTGGCCGCTGACGATAATGCCGGTGGCGTCGACGCTGGCGGTCAGCCCGATCGGTGCGGTGGTGTCGAGCGCGGTCAGCGCCAGCGGCGGCGAGACATTGCCCGCCGCATCGGCCTGGACGACCGACAGTATCTGACCGTTGAGCTGTGCGCTCGCCAGCGGAACCGAGAAGCTGCCGTCGGCGGCGACCGTGGCCGTGCCGAGCGGCTGACCGGCGGCGTCGCGCACCGTGACGGTCGCGCCTGCTTCACCCGTGCCGGTCACCAGCGTGCCGTCCGCCGAAATGGTGCCGACGGGCGCAAGCGGTGTGGTCAGGTCCGGTGCGACGGGCGCGAGCGGCAGGGAGACATTGCCCGCCGCATCGGCTTGCGTCACCTGCAGCGTTTCGCCGTCGATCTGCGCAGGGGTGAGCGGCACGGCATAGCTGCCGTTCGTGCCGACCACGGCGGTGCCGATGACCGTGCCATCGGGATCGCGGACGGTGACGGTCGCGCCGACCTCGCCCACGCCGGTCACGAAACTGCCGTCGCCGCTGATCGTGGCGGTCAACCCGGTCGGGGCGGTAATGTCGGGGGCGGTCACCGCGACGACGGGCGAGGCGTTGCCCGCCGCATCGGTCTGGATCAGCTGAAGCGCCTGGCCATTGGCCTGGGCGGGGTTCAGCGTCACCGCGAAACTGCCGTCGGGGGCCACCTGACCGCTACCCAGCAGCGTGCCGTCGGTGGCGCGGATGGTGACGGTCGCGCCCGGCTCGCCGGTGCCCGACAGGGTCGCGCCCGCATCGACGACCGATCCGGTCGGCGCAAGCGGCGGGGTGGTGTCCGGTGCGAGGACGCTGGCGGGCGCAGAGATATTGCCCGCCGCGTCGGCCTGCGTCACCTGAAGCGTTTCGCCATTGGTCTGCGGCGTGGTCAGCGTCGCATTGTAGATGCCGTTGGCGGCGACCGTGGCGGTGCCCAGCACCGCGCCGTTCGCATCGCGGATTGTCACAGTTGCGCCCGCTTCGCCCGAACCGGTGACGATTGCGCCGTCACCGCTGATCGTGGCGGTCAGGCCGGTGGGGGCCGTGATGTCGGGCGCGGTCAGCGGCGTGGTGGGGGACAGATTGCCGCCGCGATCCGTCTGGTCGAGCGACAGCGCCTCGCCATTGGCCTGGGGCGGCGACAGCGGCGTGGTGAAGCTGCCGTCCGCGCCGACCGTCACCGTCGCGATCACCGAGCCATCGGCAGCGCGCACGCGGACGGTGGCGAAGGGCTCGCCGGTGCCGGTCACGCTGGTGCCGTCGGCGGCGATGGTCGCGATCGGGGCCGGGGGCGCGGTCAGGTCGGGCGCCGCGACGGTGGCGGGCTGCGACGGGTTGCCCGCCGGATCGGTCTGCACCGCCGACAGGGTCTGGCCGCTGGTCTGCGGCGGGGTCAGGGTCAGGGTATAGCTGCTGTCCGCCGCCACGACCGCATCGCCGAGCAGCGTGCCGTTGCCATCGACGACCCGCACCGTCGCACCCGGCTCGCCATTGCCATAGACCGCCGAGCCGTCCGCCGACAGGATGGCGACCGGCGGAGCGGGGGGCGTGATGTCGGGCGCGGTGACGGTGGCGACGGGCGAGACATTGCCCGCCGCATCGGCCTGCGTCACGGACAGTGTTTCGCCATTGGCCTGCGGCGTGGCGAGCGGCGCGCTGAAGCTGCCATCGGCGGCGACGGTGACGGTGGCGAGCACGCTGTTGTCGGGCGCGCGTACGATCAGGGTCGCGCCCGGCTCACCGGTGCCGGTGATGCTGGTGCCGTCCGCGCTGACCGTCGCCACCGGGGTGGCGGGGGCGACGAGATCGGGCGTGACCGCCGCAGTTGCGGGCGAGGCATTGCCCGCCGCGTCGGTCTGGATCGCCGAAAGCGTCTGGCCGTTGGCGACACCCGTGGGAAGGGGCAGGCTGAAGCTGCCGTCGCTGCCGACCGTCGCGGTGCCGACCGGCTGGCCGCCCGCATCGACGACCTGCACCGTGGCACCCGGCTCACCCGTGCCGGTCAGTTGCGTGCCGTCCGCACTTACGGTGACGACCGGCGCGGCAGGCGCAGTGATGTCGGGCGCACTGACGCTGGTGGCCGGCGAGGTGTTGCCTGCGGGATCGCTCTGCGTGACGGTCAGGGTTTCGCCATTGGCCTGCGGCGTGGTCAGCGGCAGGGTATAGTTGCCCTGCGCGTCGACCGTGACAGTGCCGAGTGGCTGCCCGGCTGCGTCGCTGACGGTGACGGTCGCGCCGGGTTCGCCGGTGCCGGTGATGCTGGTGCCATCGCCCGCGATGGTGGCGGTCGGGGCGGTCGGCGCAGTGATGTCGGGCGCGCTGATGGTCGTGGCGGGCGAGGTGTTACCCGCCGGATCGCTCTGCGTGACGGTCAGGGTTTCGCCATTGGCCTGCGGCGTGGTCAGCGGCAGGGTGTAGTTGCCCTGCGCATCAACCGTGGCGCTGCCAAGCGGCTGTCCGGCGGCATCGCTGACGGTGACGGTCGCGCCGGGTTCGCCGGTGCCGGTGATGACGCTGCCGTCGCCCGCGACAGTCGCGCTGGGGGCGGCGGGAGCAGTGGTATCGGGGGCGCTGACCGAGGCACCGGGAGAGGTGTTGCCCGCCGGATCGCTCTGCGTGACGGTCAGCGTCCCGCCATTGGTCTGGGGCGTGCCCAGCGGCAGGGTGTAGTTGCCTTGCGCATCGACCGTGGCGGTGCCGAGCGGCTGGCCAGCGGGATCGCGCACGGTGACGGTCGCGCCGGACTCACCGGTGCCAGTGATCGCGCTGCCGTCCTCGGCGATGGTCGCGGTGGGCGCGGCCGGGGCGGTGAAGTCGGGAGCGGTGAGGGTGATGGTGGGGGAGACATTGCCCAGCGTGTCGCTCTGCACGACGGTCAGGGTCTCGCCATTCCCCTGCGGCGTGGCCAGCGTCAGGCTGTAATTGCCGTTTGCGTCGACCGTCCCCTGGCCGATCGTCTGACCGGCCACGTCGCGCACGACCACCGTCGCGCCGGGCTCACCGGTGCCGCTGACCGTTGTCCCCTGCGCATCGATCTGGGCGGTGGGCAGCGGCATGGTGCCGGTATCGACGGCGTCGATCTGCGTGGTGGGCGAGACATTGCCCGCCGCGTCCGTCTGGGTAACGACCAGCACGCCGCCGCCCGTCTGCGCGGTGGTCAGCGTCACCGTATAGCTGCCATCGGCGGCGACGATGGCGGTGCCGATCTGCTGGCCGTCCGGGCCGATGACGCGCACGGTCGCGCCGGGCTCGCCCGATCCGGTCACGGTGGTGCCGTCTGCGGACAGGGTCGCGGCGGGAGCGGCGGGCGGCGTGATGTCCGGCGCGGCCAGCGTGACGGCGGGCGAGACATTGCCCGCCGGGTCGCTCTGCGTGACGGTCAGGGTGCCGCCATTGGCCTGCGGCGTGGTCAGCGGCAGCGTATAGCCGCCCTGCGCATCGACGATCGCGGTGCCCAGCACCTGCCCGGCGGCGTTGCGCACGGTGACGGTCGCGCCCGCCTCGCCGGTGCCGGAGATGCTGGTGCCGTCGCCGTTGATGCTTGCGGTGGGCACGGCGGGCGGGGTGGTATCGGGCGCGGTCAGGCTGGCGGCGGGGGAAACATTGCCCGCCGGATCGGCCTGGCTGACGGTCAGCGTGCCGCCATTCGCCTGTGGCGTGGTCAGGGTCAGCGTATAGGCGCCCTGCGCACCGACGACGGCGGTGCCCAGCACCTGTCCGGCGGCGTTGCGCACCGTCACGGTCGCGCCGGGCTCACCGGTGCCGCTGACCGTGCGGCCGTCGCCCGTGATCGTCGCGGTCGGGATGGCGGGCGGCGTGATATCGGGCGCCGCCGTCGTGGCGGGGGGCGAGACATTGCCCGCCGCATCGCTCTGCACGACGGTGACGGGCTGGCCGTTGGTCTGGGGCGGGTTGACCGGGATGGTGAAGGTGCCGTCGGCGCCGACTGTACCGGTGCCGATCACATTGCCCGCGCCGTCGGTCACGCGGACGGTCGCGCCCGCCTCGCCGGTGCCGCGGATGCTCGAGCCGTTGGCCGTAAAGCTGGCGGTGGGAATCGCGGGCGGCTGGGTGTCGGCGGTGGGACCGCCGGGCTGGTTGCCGCCATTGCCGCCGCCGCCCGATACCGCCGCGACCAGACCGCCGACCCCGGCCACGCCCAATATGGCGGGCAGGACGAAGGACGAGCCGCCGCCCTCGCCGGTCGCCGCCGCGCCCATCAGGTCGTCGAGATCGGTGATCGCCCGGAACCGCCCCGCACCGCTGGCGGAAGGATTGGCGAGCCACTGGCTGCCCTGATCGTCGCGCAGCACGAGGTCGCTGATCTTGCCCTGCTGCTGGTCATAGAAATGGTCGATGCGAATGGTCTGGCCATCGGTCAGGCGGATGATCAGGTCGTTGCCCTCACGCTCCATCGCCGCGACCTGCGACCGGTCGATATTGAGGCGAACGACGCTGGGCGCGCTCAATTCGATGACGTTGGCGCTGGTCGTGGTGGTGGTGCCGGTCGCCTTTGCGATGATCTCGGTCTGCATGGCCTGTTCCTCCCATTGCATGTCGTCATGCCCCGGCACGCGGTGCCGGGCAGGGGGGCGCGGTCATGGCTGTCCTTGCGCAGACACGCTGCCTCCCCTTGCGCAAATCCTAACCGCGAAGAGGAGGCAGTGATGCGAGCGGACCGTTTTCGGAATTAATTCAGATGGTTAACGGTTGTTAACTTATTTTGTGCGGAAAGGGCGTGCAGGCAGGACCGGCGCGTCGTCATCGGTCATCCGCACGGGTCGGATACGGCCATCGGAGGCATAGGTGATGCGGTCGATCGCCACGACCCGCTCACCCTGGAACGGGCCGGGGCCGGATGCGCGGTCCCAGCGGTGATAGACGATCAGCGAGCGGCCGTCGGGCAGCGTGACGAAGCTGTGATGCCCCGGCCCCTGATGCCGCGCATCGCCGGTCAGGATCGCACCACGATAGCGCCATGGCCCGGTGGGCGAGGGGGCGGTGGCGTAGTGGACCGAATAATCGGGGCCATTGAACCGGCCATGACTGTAGGACAGGTAATAGGTACCGCCGCGCTCGTGCAGGAAGGCGCCTTCGGTGAAGTTCGGCGGGGTCGCGACCTTCACCTCGCGGGCGATGGTCACCATGTCGGGCTTCAGTTCCCAGACGCGCAAGGTTCCCCCTGCGCTGCCGCCCGCATAGAGATAGGTCTTGCCCGACCTGCGATCGGTGAAGACCATTGGGTCGATCGCCTCGAACCTTTTGTCGCCGGTGATCAGCGGGCGGCCGCTGTCGCGATAGGGACCTTCGGGCCGGTCGGCGACGGCGACGCCGATACGGCTGGGCGTCGGGTTTTGCGGCCCGACCGAGTAATAGAGGTAATAGCGTCCATTCCGGGTCGCGACGCCGGGGGCCCAGAGGAAATGCTCGGGCGCGCCGTCATCCTTGATCCAACCGATCTGGTCGCGCCGGATCAACTCGCCGCGTGGCCGCCATGTCTTCAGGTCCCGGCTGGAAAAGGAGCCGAAACGGTCGGCCGCCCAGCTTCCGCCCGGCCCTCCGGTCGGGAAGATCCAGAGTTCGTCGCCGATCATCATCGCATGGGGATCGGCCCCCTCGAACTGCGGATTGCGGGCGATCCCCGCCGCCGCGACGGTCAACGCCAGCCCGGCGGCGAAGGCGCTCAGTGTCTTCATGGTCGTGGTCCTCCATGTTCGGGGCAGCCCATGCGGTAGCTTAATGGGCTCAGCGCGCCCGAAGGCGGTACAACCCCGCGCCATGCGGCGGCAGCGTCTGCGCGAAGCGGTCTTTCGCCCGGTCGAGCGACGCACCGCTCCACAAATCGGTCACGCCGACTTCCCCCGACAGCCCCAGAGAGTGGAGCGCCAGTCCCACTTCCTTGGGCTTATCGCCGGTGTTGAACAGCGCCAGATAGCGATCCTGCGGTGTATCCTCGGGCTTGGCGGACCAGATGCGCGCGCCGTCCTGAACGAAATGCGGCTGGTTGTCGGTCGAGGCCTGGTTGACGGCGATGACCGCGCGGTTGGTCAGCAGCGCCAGCGTGGGGGCGTCCAGATAGCGCAGGTCACCGCCCATGATCAGCGGCGAGCGCGCGATCGACCACAAGGTCATCAAGGTGCGCTGTTCGTCGGGCGTGAACTTGGTGTCGCGCTTGCCCAGCGCCAGCCGACCGAGCGGCAGCATGTCGGCATCGGGCCAGGAACCCGGCCCGCGATAGGGCGTCCAGTTCTCCAGCCGGGTGAACTGCGCTTCCAGCATCGACCATTCGTCCCAGAAATCGTCCGAGATGCGCCACATCTGCGCAAAGCGGCGGACATGGGGACCCCGGATCACCGGCGTTTCGCCGGGCGACAGGCTGAGAATGATCGGGCGGCCGCTGTTCCGGATCGCCTTGTGCGCGGCCTCGATCTCGGGCGCGTGCGCGTCATAGGGGCGGCTCATATCGTCCATCTTGACGAAATCGACGCCCCAGGAGGCGTAGAGCGCGAACACGCTGTCATAATAGGCCTGCGCGCCGGGCCTGGTCATGTCGACGCCGTACATGTCCGGGTTCCAGGTGCAGATGCTGGACGTGTCGGCGATGTCGGCGGCGCGGTAGCGGGTGCCCAGGATCGGCAGGTTCTTCTTCACTGCCAGCCGGGGGATGCCGCGCATCAGGTGGATGCCGAACTTCATGCCCATCGCATGGACGTCCGCCGCCAATTTGGTGAAGCCCGATCCGTCCGCGCTGGAGGGAAAGCGGTTGGGCGCGGGGATCAGCCGGCCATGGCCGTCCATCGCAGGCACCGGCGCGGCGTTATAGGTGTAGCTGGACGCCTCGGGCTCATACCATTGGATGTCGACGGTGAAGACGTCATAGCCGAAGGGCAGCAGCTTGGCCCGCATGATCGCGGCGGTTTCGCGTGCCTGCGCCTCGGTGATGGTGGTCGCAAAGCTGTTCCAGCTGTTCCAGCCCATGGGCGGGCGCGGCGCCAGCGTGCCGGAGCGTTCCGCCGCCGTCGCGCTCTGCACGCCGGCCAAGGCCAGTCCGCCGGTGATCGCCGCGCCGCCGGCCCCCATGCCGACCAATGCCTGTCGACGGTTGATCCCGCCCCCGGTCTTGCTCATCCATCCACTCCCGTTTTCTTGTCGAACAGGTCTACGGGGTGTCACGCGGATGGCAAGGCGGCGGGGGCTTTATATGTCTGACAATCGAATGCGGCTCAGAAGCGCCCCTCGAAGCTCAGGCCCAGGATGCGCGGCGGCGACATGGTGCCGCGGACCCGCCCGTCGAAATCGGTGAAGAAGGAGGTCGGCTGCTGCCGGTCGAAGATATTACTGGCGAGCAGATAGGCTCCGAAATGCCGCCCCTGCCAGCCCAGCTTGGCATTGACCAGCGTGATCGGGCGGATGTCGCGCACGGTCTGGTCGATGGTGCTCTGGAACACCGCATCGCGATAGGTGGCGTTGAGATTGGCGAACAGTCCGCCCGCGCTGCGCCAGGTGCCGCCCCATGACGCGGTCCAGCGCGGCGCGTTGGCAAACTCGTTGCCGGTGGCCGACCATTTCGCGGTGCCGATCGGCACGGTGAAGTCGAGGAACTCGGTCCGGCTGTGCCCAATGCCTGCGTAAAGATCGAGGTGACGCGTCGGCCGCCCGCGCAGCTCCGCCTCGAAGCCATAAAGGCGCGACTTGCCCGCATTGACGACCTGGCTGTCGAACACCGCGCCGGGGGTCAGCTGCACCGATACCTGCTGGTCGCGCCAGTCGATATAATAGGCATTGGCGTTGAAACTCAGTCGGCGGTCGAACCAGTCTGAGCGCAACGCGACCTCGTAATTCCAGGTATATTCGGGCGCATAGGTGAAGCTCTGGCCGCGCTGCTGGTTGATGCCAGCGCCCCCGGCGCGATATCCGCGCTGCGCCGTCGCGCTCAGCGAGGCATCGGGGGTCACGTCCCAGGTCAGGCCCAGCTTGGGCAGCCAGGCGTCATAGGTGATGGCGCGTGTCGGATCGACGCTGGTCGCCCCGGCCGCCGTCGCCATCAGCAGCGCATTCAGACGGGTGACGATGGGGGCGAGGGCGGGCACGGGCAACCGGGCCGGATCGGGCAGCGTGCCGTTCAGCGCGACCGACTGGCTCGCCCCGCGCATTTGCCGTTCGTTGTCGTAGCGCAGCCCTGCGCGCAGTTTCAGGCGGGTGGTCAGCGGGAAGGTCAGGTCGGTGAAGCCCGCCAGATTGCGCGTCAGGCGCGGCTGGGTCAGCAGGTTCCTGATCGGAACCACGCCGCCATAAAGGCCCAGTACCATGTCCACCATCGGCTGCGACAGGCCCAGTGCCAGCAACTGGCGATCGACGCCCAGCCGCGTCAGGTTCATATTCTGCGTCGCCTCGAACCGATAGTCGCGATTGTCCTCGCGCAGATAATAGGCGCCGATCAGGCCCTGCACCCAGGGCAGGTCGATGCCCAGCCGCACTTCCTGCTGCACCGTCCTGGCGGGGTCGCTGGTGCGGCTCAACTGGCCGGGGGTGGGGTTGCGATCCGGGTCGGCGATGTAGAGCGCGCGGACATCGGAATAGTTGGTGATCGAACTCAGGTCGAAGCCGCCGCCCAGCGTATAATGCGCCTCCAGCGTGGCGATGTCGCTCAGCGCGCGGGTGTTGGTCGCCACATCCTCGGTGACGATGCGATCCCGGCGGGCATAGGGCGGATCGAATTCGGAGGAATAGGCGCCGCGCACATGGCGGTCGTGCATATAGCTCGCGATGATCCGCAGCCCCGGCACCGCGTCGGGGGTGAAGAGCAGCTTGCCGCGCAACGTCTCCGACTGGCGGGGATCGGCGTCGCGGTGCAGCGTGGTGTTGTAGAGCAGGCCGTCCGACCGCGCGATCTCACCGGCCAAGCGAAACGCGATCTGGTCGCCCAGGATCGGCCCGCCCAGCGCGGCGGCGGCGCGGCGCTGTCCGTCGGGGCCGGTGAGCATCACTCGGGCCTTGCCGTTCCATTCGTAGCCGGGGTCGGTCGTGCGGATGACCACCGCCCCGGCCAGCGCGTTGCGGCCCTGTACCGTGGATTGCGGACCGCGAAACACCTCGACCTGCGCAATGTCGTACAGGTCGAGCGGCCCGGTGTTCAGCGCCGCGCGCGGCAGGACCGCGCCGTCGAGATAGACGCTGGCCAGCGCCCCGTCGCCCGCGCCCGACACGTTGAAGGCATCGATGCCGCGAATGGTGAAGCTGGTCCGGTCGGCATTGATCGCGACATTGGGCGTGCGTTGCAGCACGTCGTACATGTCGATCATATTTTGGTCGACGATGGTCTGTCCGGTCGTCACCGCGACGCTGGCGGGCGTGTCGCGCAACGTCCGGTCGGCTTTCTCGCCCATGACCACGATGTCGTTGCCCGCCTCCGTCGACGCCGTGTCATGGCCCTGCGACGCCATGCTTTGCGCCAGACAGGGCGCCGCCACCGAAGACAGCATCATGGCCAGCGCCGCCCGAACCCACATGTCATACCCCCCAATTCGTTGCGGGGGCGGACTAATATATGTGATTATGCGAGTCAATTGCAATATAAGCAGTGTCGGCTCAGGAGCGGTGCTGGCGTCACGTCGCGCAGTGGCAAATTGACGCCATGATCGTTACGTTAGGCGCGGCGGCGGAGCGGCTGCCATCCCGGATCGGGAAGGATGAGCGAGCGATGCACGGACGACATGTCGAGTTCCAGCCCAGCCACGAATTGCTGCAGGCGACGATGGACGCGTCGACCGACATGATCCAGGTGTTCGAGGCGATCCGCGACGAGGCGGGCGGCATCGTCGATTTCCGCTGGGTGCTGAACAACCACACGTCCGAACGCAAATATGGCGAGGTGCGCGGCGAAAGCCTGTTGCAGCGCAATCCCGGCGTCATCGAAGAGGGTATTTTCGACACCTTTTGCCGGGTGACCGAAACCGGTCTGCCCGAACAGGCCGAGCGTCATTATGTCCATGAGCAGTTCGACGGCTGGTTCTTCCAGACGGTCGTGAAGCTGGGCGACGGTGTCGCCACCACCACGCGTGACATCACCGAATGGAAGGAATCGCAGGCCGAGGTCGTTCGACTTCGCGAAGAAGTGGTGAAGGTCAAGCTGGCCGAGACCGAAGGACAGCTGGCGGCGATCTTCGCCACCGCGCCGATTGGTCTGTCGGTCCTGTCGCTCGACGGACGCTTCCTGCGCGTGAATGACGAGCTGTGCCGCATTCTGGGCCGTTCGCGCGAGGCGGTGCTGCACTTGCGCGTGCCCGATGTGACGCATCCCGACGACCTGCCGCCCAGCCTCGTGGCGATCGAGGAAGCGGTGTCCACCGGCCGTCCGGCGACCCTGGACAAGCGCTATTCGCGCCCAGACGGCTCGCTGGTCTGGGCGAGTAGTACGCTGTCGGTCCTGCCCAAGGGGGACGGCCAGCCCGACCGGCTGCTGGTCGTGACGGCCGACCTGTCCGAGCGGCGCAAGGCGGACGAGGCGCTGCGCCGGAGCGAGGCGTTGCAGCGCGTGCTGATCGCCGAACTGCAGCATCGCACCAGCAATTTGCTGGGCGTGGTCCGTTCGATCGCGGAGAATACGGCGCGTGGCTCGACCAGCCTGCCCGATTTCCGGGCGCGGTTTGATGACCGGCTCGACGCGCTGTCGCGGGTGCAGGGGCTGTTGTCCCGGCTGAACGAGCAGGACCGGGTGACGTTCGACGGACTGCTCCATGCCGAACTGATCGCGATGGACGGGAGGGCCGATGCGGTGACGCTGAGAGGCCCGACGGGTGTGCGGCTGCGCTCCTCGACCGTCAATACGCTGGCCATGGCGATCCATGAGCTGGCGACCAATGCCATGAAATATGGCGCGCTGGGGCAGGGCGGGGGACGGCTGGCGATCAGCTGGGCGCTTCAGGCGGAAGGGCCGAATGGCAAGCCCTGGCTGCACATCGACTGGCGCGAAAGCGGCGTGCGGATGCCCGAAGGGGCATGGCCCACGGGCACGGGACAGGGGCGCGAACTGATCGAGCGCGCGCTTCCCTATCAGCTGGGCGCGCGGACGACGTACCGCCTGGGCGAGGACGGCGTGCATTGCACCATTGCCATCCCCGTATCGACCACGGTCGGTGCCGACGAGCGCGGTTCGGCGAACGGCGACGAGGTTGCGACGGCGGCCTAGGTCATGCCGCCAGGGTGCGATCCTCCGCCAGCATCAGGCACAGATCGGCGCGGCCGGGCATTTCAGCCCATATGTGGCGGGTCAGCCGTTCATAATGGCTAACGAAGCGGGCAAGCTGCGCATCGTCCATCACACCCGCACCGGAGCCGTGCGTGCGGCGCAGCGCCTCCTCCTGCTGGGTGCGCCAGCGCAGGACGGTGGACCAATCGGGCGGAATCATCAGCATCAGCGCATTGATGGGGGCGAACAAGCGCGGATAGTCGGTCGCCAGCGCGGTGTTCCCATGTCGCCGCCAGATCCCGTCGGCATCCTCCAATGCTTCCAGTGCGTTGAGCGGTGCGATCAGTGCGGCCTCGTCCTCTGCCCGCGCGCCGACGCACCAGCCCTCGAAGATCAGCAACTCGCATCCCTCCGGCGCGAGGGGCCAGGTCGATTGCGGCGCGCGGTCGTCGATCGCCTTGTCGAAGCGCGGCAGGGAAACGGCCTCGCCCCGCGCGATCGCCGCGATCGTCTCGACCCCCAGCGCCACGTCATGCGTGCCCGGCACGCCGCGTGTCGCGAACAGCGGATGCACTGCGCGCGCCATCCTCTGCCGTTCGGCACGGGTGAGGTAGAGATCGTCGAGCGACAGGATTGCGCTGCGCTCGACCTGCTTCGCCAGCCGCGCGGCGATGGTCGACTTGCCGCTTCCCTGCGCCCCGCACAGCCCCAGGATTAGCGGCGGGTCACCCGCCCGCCGCCGCGCCAGCCGATCCGCGACCAGCGTCGCGATGGCCGTTTCAGGCGACATGATCGGCCGGTTCCTCGCCGCGAGCAAAGGCGGCGAGATTGGCCGCCGCGCGCATGCCCATCGCGGTTCGCGCCTCGATGGTGGCGCTGCCCAGATGCGGCAGCAGGACGGCACGCGGATGCGCCAGCAGGCCCGGATGCACCTTGGGCTCGTGTTCATAGACGTCCAGCCCGACGCCGCCGATCCGCCCCTGATCCAGCGCCTCGACCAGCGCGCCTTCGTCGATCACCGGCCCGCGCGCGGTGTTCACGACGATCGCATGGGGCTTCATCCGGGCTAACAGGGCGGCATCGATCATGTGCCGGGTCGCGTCGCCGCCGGGAACGTGTAGCGACAGGATATCGCATTCCGCTGCCAGGGCTTCGAGCGATTCCGCCCGCGTGGCGTCAAGCATGCGTTCCACCTCGGGCGCGGCGGGGGAGCGGCTGGCATAGCGCACCCGCGTCCCCAGCCCGCGCGCTTTGGCCGCCGTCGCCTGCGCGATGCGGCCGAAACCGACCAGCCCCAGCGTCTTGCCCGACAGCCCCTGTCCGATCAGGTGCGAAGGGCGCCAGCCGGTCCATGCGCCGCTGCGCAACTCGCGTTCGCCTTCGCCCGCCCGGCGTGCGGTCATCAGCATCAGGAGGATCGCGATCTCCGCCGTCGCCTCGGTCAACACATCGGGTGTGTTGGTCACGACCAGCCCGGCGGCGCGCGCAGCGGCCAGATCGATATGATCGACCCCCGCTCCGTAATTGGCGAGGATGCGGACCCGGCGGCCCGGCGTCGCGATCAGATCGGCATCGATCCGGTCGGTGATCGTCGGCATCCAGGCGTCATATTCGGTCATCGCCCTGGCCAGCGCGTCGTGATCCAGCGGTCGGTCGTCGGCGCTGAGCGTCGTGTCCCAGCTTTCGGACAGATGCCGTTCGACATCGTCCGGCAGGCGGCGGGTCACGAGCAATTTGAGCCTGTCCGTCATGATGATCGCTCCTCCTCCGCCTCGTTCGCCCCGCACCTGCCCGATCAGTCGCCGGCAAGCAGCGCCGCCATTTGCGCGGCATGGGGCCGCCAGTCGATGCCGCGCGCGTCCAGCCACGCATCGTCATAATAGGTGCAGCCATATCGCTCGCCCCCGTCGCAGAGCAAAGTGACGATCGAGCCGCGCTCCCCCGCCGCCGCCATTTCGGCGATCAGCGTGGCGCAGGCGATCAGGTTTGTGCCGGTCGACCCGCCGACCCGCCGTCCCAGCCGCGCCGACAGCGCGCGCATCGCACCGATGCTGGCGGCGTCCTCGACCGCGATCATCCGGTCGATCACGGAGGGGATGAAGCTGGGCTCGACACGCGGACGCCCGATCCCCTCGATGCAACTGCCGCAACCCTCGGGCAGTGACAGCGCCCGGCGGTCGGCGAAGTGCCGGTGGAAGACCGAATGGACCGGGTCCGCGACGCAGAGCCGGGTGCCGTGCCGCTGATAGGCGATGTACCGCCCGATCGTCGCCGAGGTGCCGCCCGTTCCCGCGCCGCAGACGATCCATTCGGGGACGGGATATTCCTCCGCCGACATCTGCGCAAAGATGCTCTCGGCGATGTTATTGTTGCCGCGCCAGTCGGTCGCCCGCTCGGCATAGGTGAACTGGTCGAGATAATGACCGCCCGTCTTCGCCGCGAGTGCGTTGGAGACGTCGTACACGGTGCGCGGATCGTCGACCGTGTGGATCTCGCCGCCATGGAAACGGATCGCATCCAGCTTGGGCGCAGCGGTCGAGGCGGGGACCACCGCGATAAAGCGCAGGCCCAGCATCTTGGCGAAATAGGCTTCGCTCACCGCCGTCGAGCCGGAGGACGACTCGATGACGCATGTATCCGGCCCGATCCAGCCATTGCACAGCGCGTACAGGAACAGCGAGCGCGCCAGCCGATGCTTCAGGCTGCCGGTCGGGTGGCTGCTCTCGTCCTTCAGATAGAGCGTGATCCCCGGATAGCGCGGCAGGTCGACCCGGATCAGGTGCGTATCGGCCGAACGGTTATAGTCCGCCTCGATCCGTCTTATCGCTTCCATGCGCCACGCGCACAGATCGGCCTTGCTCCGCTCGACAGTCATGCTTGCCCCATTGGTCCCCATCGCGCGGCTCTTAGTCGCGAATGGCCGGTTTGGGAAAGATAGCGTGTCCGCGCCGCCGCTTGCGGGCGAGGATGGCTTGGCCCATGCTGGCCCCATGATCGCCTCTCGCCGCTCCGTCCTTGCCGCCGGTCTCGCTCTGGTCGCGGCCCCCACCCTTGCCGACGCGGCGGAGACGACGCCGCGCCTTCGTCGCCTGTCGCCGGGGCTCGACCGGATGATCGCGCCGGGCACCGAACCGGAAGTGATCGCCACCGGCATACGCTGGGCGGAGGGGCCGGTCTGGGTGCCGGGCGGAGACTATCTGCTGTTCGCCGATCCGCCCGCCAATATCGTTCGCCGCTGGGAGCGGGGGCGGGGCGTGTCGGTGGTGCTGAACCCCTCCGGCGCGGCGGGAACCGATCCGGCGCTGGTCCGCGAACCCGGCGCCAACGGGCTGGCGCTGGATGCCAAAGGCGCGCTGCTGATCGCCAATAGCGGCGGGCGGACCATCGACCGGGTGGACCTGAAGACCGGTCGCCGCACCGTGCTGGCCGATCGTTATGCGGGCAAGCGGCTCAGCAGCCCCAACGACCTGCACGTCGCGAAGGACGGTGCGATCTGGTTCACCGACCCGCCTTATGGTTTCAAGGATGGGGATACATCGCCGCTGAAAGAGCAGGCGGTCAATGGCGTCTATCGGCGGCGGCCCGATGGCAGTGTCGACCTGATTGACGGCACGCTGACCCGCCCCAACGGCATCGCGCTGTCACCCGACGAACGACGGCTTTATGTGTCGGTGTCGGATGAGGCGGCACCCGCGATCATGGTCTATGACGTCGATGCGCGCGGGCAGGTCGGCAATCGCCGGACGCTGCTCGATGCGCGTGCGATGCTGGCGGCCGGAGGGGCTGGCCTGCCCGACGGGATGAAGGTCGCGCGCGACGGCACGCTGGTCTGCTCCGTCCCCGGCGGCATGATGCTGATGACCCCCGAGGCCGAGCCGCTGGGCCTGATCGAGCAAGGGGCGCCCATCGCCAATTGCGCGTTCGGCGAGGCGGGCCGCGCGCTGTTCATGGCCGCGAACGACCGCATCCTGCGCATCGCGCTCCGTCCCGGCTGGCAAGGCTGATCGGCGGATCGGTTATGGGCCGGGATGTCGGGACGCGACACTGATAGCGCTAAAAGGAACGAGCCGGTAGGGAAGAGGGCATGGCGCGGTCCGCTTTGGCCGTTCGCGCCCGACCGGGTGCTGCGCAAGATTCATGGCCGTCACGCTGCGTGGCGGCGTCACGCATAAGGAGACGGATCGATGAAGTTGTTGCGTTATGGCGAAATGAACCGCGAGCGGGCCGGGCTGCTGGACGATCAGGGCCGCATCCGGGCGCTGCCTGAGGCGCTGGGCGATCTGGCGGGCGACCGGCTGACGCCGCAGGGTCTGGCGGAGATCGCCGCGCTCGATCCCGATACGTTGCCCGTCGTCGATGGCAATCCGCGCCTGGGCTCGTGCGTCGCACGTCCCGGCAAGTTCATCTGCATCGGCCTGAACTATCGCGCGCACGCCGCCGAGAGCAATCTGCCCATCCCGGCCGAGCCCGTCGTGTTCGGCAAGTGGAGCAGCGCCGTGGTCGGCCCGAACGATGACGTCGAAATCCCGCGTGGATCGGAAAAGACCGACTGGGAAGTCGAACTGGGTGTCGTGATCGGCACGCGCGGCCGCTACCTGACGGAAGCCGAGGCGCTGTCGCATGTCGCGGGCTATTGCGTCGTGCATGACGTGTCGGAGCGTGCGTTCCAGATGGAACGCGGCGGCACCTGGGACAAGGGCAAGGGCTGCGACACGTTCGGCCCGACCGGCCCGTGGCTGGTCACGGCGGACGAGGTGGGCGATCCGCAGAATCTGCGCCTGTGGCTGGAGGTCGACGGCAAGCGCTATCAGGACAGCAGCACCGCCGACATGATCTTCACCGTGGCCGAACTGGTATCCTATGTCAGCCAGTTCTGCACGCTGGAGCCGGGCGACATCATCTCGACCGGCACGCCCGAGGGCGTCGGTCTGGGCCAGAAGCCGCCGGTCTATCTGCGCGCGGGCCAGACGGTGAAGCTGGGTGTCGAGAAACTGGGCGAACAGACGCAGCGCATGGTCGCGGCGGGCTGAACCTGGATCACCCCTCCCCTTCAGGGGAGGGGCCGGGGGTGGGGCGCTTCCGTAAGCGCCGTGCCGGTTGAAAGGCCCCACCCCAACCCCTCCCCTGAAGGGGAGGGGCTAATGGCCGATCAATCCTCGGCGTCGATCTCGCTATCGACGCTATCCATGAAGTCGCGTGCGGCTTCACGGTCTTCCTCGTCGTCAAAGGCTTCGTCGATGTCGGGCGCGACGCCGATCATATAGGCCAGGCACCACAGCGCGAAGCGGCGGCCGCTGTCGCGCTCCAGCCCGAACTGCACGCGCAGCCGGTCGATCCCGGCGCCGAGCTGTTCGGGGGTGAGGTCGGCAATCTCTTCGGTGCCGAAGAAGCGGACGAGCAACTGGTCGAAATCCATGGCCGTCCATAGCCGACCAGCCGCCCGTTCCCAAGCCTCAGTTGCCCGACTGAATCCGGTCGCCCGCCGCACGCTGCTCGGCGGCGCGCTTCGTCAGGGTCTTCAGCGTCTCGTCGAACTTGCCCTCGCGTTCGGCCATGCGGAACGGGCGCACCTCGTCGACCAGGATTTCCGAGGGCGTCGGGGTCTGCGCGAACTGCGCCGCGACCGCATCGGCAAAATCCTGGAGCGGCACATAGCCCGGCCGATGCGCCTGGCCCGGCGTCAGGTCGGTCCGCACGCCCGGCGGGGCCAGTTCGATCACCTCGACCTTGCCCTCCAGCTGGGTGCGCAGCGACACGGTGTAGGAATGGATCGCCGCCTTGGTCGCCGAATAGGTCGGTGCGGCGACCAGCGGCACGAAGGCCAGGCCCGAGGTCACGTTGACGATCGCGGCGTCGGGCTGCTGGATCAGATGGTCGATCAGCGCATTGGTCAGCCGGATCGGACCCAGGATATTGGTGGTCAGCGTCGCCTCGGCATCGGCCAGGTCGCGGTGGCCGGTCAGATCCTCGAACTTCATGATGCCTGCGTTGTTGAACAGCACGTTCAGCGTGGGGAAGTCGGCGACGATCTGCCTGGCGAAGGCGTCGACCGCCGCCGCATCCTCGACATCCAGCGTGACGACATGGATGCGCTCGCGCCCTTCCGCCGCCTTTTCCAGCGCCTCGCGACGACGCCCGGCGATGATGACGGTGTCGCCCCGGTCATGGAAACGATGGGCCAGCGCCTCGCCGATACCGCTGCCGCCGCCCGTCATCAGGATCGTGTTGCCGCTGGTCTTCATCGATGCGTCTCCGGGTCGGGTGGAATGATCCTCCGCACAATGATCGCGACCGGCTTTCGTTCACGCCGCGTCGCCGGTGATCCGATGCACGATGTCGCTGATCGCATTTCGGTCCAGGGGGGCGGGATCGATCGAGTTGTGGATGCCGATCCCCTCGACCAGCGCATCGAGCGCCCGGGCGGTCAGCGGATCGAAGAACCGCTCCAGCGCGGCGCGGCTATTGTTCATCCACCCCTGCATGACGGTCGAGACCGAAGGATGGCGCGCGGCAAAGGCATAGAGTTCGTAACTGAGCAGCAGCGTGCGCGGTTCGGCCCAGACCGACCCTGCGATGATGTCGATGATCGCCTCGCGCGCATCGCCGCGGCTCCGGGCCTGGGCCATGCGCGTGGCGAAGGCGTGCGATGATTCCTCCGCCAGTTGCGTGAAGGCATCGGTCAGCAACGCCTCCAGCGAGGTGAAATAATAGGTGACCGAACCCAGCGGCACGCCCGCCGCCGCCGCGATCCGGCGATGGGTGGTGGCGGGCACGCCATGTTCCGCGATCACCTCCAGCGCGGCGGCGATGATCCGTTGCCGACGCTCCGGGTCGTTTCGTCGCGCGGATCGGTCGGCCATGCAAAAACTCCGTTGCATCGAATATGTACAAATGTACACATGCTGTCGAGAAAGTCAGCAAACGGCTCTGCCGTAGCGCGAAACGGGAAAGAAGAACCATGGACGAACCGCAATTGTCCCGCCGCACGATCCTGGGCAGTGCGGTCGTGTTGACCGTGCCCCAGATAACGATGGCGGCGGGGACTCCGGTCGGGGCGGCCGTGCTGGGGCGAAAGGACGGCGTCTGGCTGAATGCGCCCAAGGTCTGGCGGGCGGAGGCAAATGGCGATCTGGTGATGACCACCGATCGCGGAACCGATTTCTGGCGCGAAACCCATTATGGCTTCACCCGCGACAGCGGCCATTTCCTGGGCTTCCCGACCGGTGACGCCTTCACCGCGCAGCTGCGTATCCGGGGGCGCTATGACAAGCTGTACGATCAGGCGGGGATCATGGTCCGCGTCGACGAACGCCGCTGGGTGAAGGCGGGAATCGAGCTGTCCGACGGCCGTGCGATGCTGAGCAGCGTGCTGACCGATGGCCGTTCGGACTGGGCGACCGGCCCCTATGAGGGCGATGCGGTCGATTTCTGGATGCGCGCGACGGTCGCCAAGGGCGTGCTGCGCCTGCAGGTATCGGCGGACGGCAAGCACTGGCCGCTGGTTCGGCTGGCGCCGTTTCCGGTCGCGCCAGGCTATCGGGTCGGGCCGATGGCCTGTACGCCCGAGCGGGAAGGGCTGGAGGTGCGCTTCTCCGACCTGCGCATCACCGCGCCGCTCGGCAAAGACCTGCACGATCTGAGTTGAGCATGACCAGTCAGAAACAGAGGATGCTGACGGGCGAATTGTACATCGCCGACGATCCCGAGCTGGCGGCGGATGCCGCCCGCGCGGCGGCGTGGATGGTCCGCTACAACGGCTCGCTTGGCCAGGATGCCGCCGATCGGCACGCGCTGCTGACCGAAGGGCTGGGGCGGGTGGGGGCGGGGGCGGTGGTCCGGCCGCCCTTTCACTGCGATTATGGCTATAACATCATGCTGGGCGAGCGGGTCTTCCTGAACTTTGCCTGCGTGATCCTGGACGTGGCGCGGGTCGAAATCGGCGCAGGGACCCAGATCGGGCCGAGCGTCCAGATCCTGACCGCCGACCACCCGCGCGATCCGGCGCTTCGGGCGCAGGGGTGGGAGTGCGGACGACCGATCCGCATCGGCGCCAATGTCTGGATCGGCGGCGGCGCGCTGATCCTGCCGGGGGTGACGATCGGCGACGATGCCATCATCGGCGCGGGCAGCGTGGTGACGCGCGACGTGGCGCCGGGGCAGACGGTGGCCGGCAACCCGGCGCGCGGCCTCGCCCGATGACGACGCCCGACACCACCCGGCGGGGCAAACCGCATTTCGAGGTGCTGGACGGCCTGAGGGGTACGGCGGCGCTGTTGGTGGTGGCGTTCCATATCCAGGGCATCACCGTGTTGTTCGAGGCGGACCGGCTGTTGCTGCCCCATGCCTATCTGGCGGTGGATTTCTTTTTCGCACTGTCGGGTTTCGTCGTCGGCTATGCCTATGACGACCGCTGGGGCGAGATGCGTGTCAGGGGCTTTCTGGCGCGGCGTCTCGTCCGGCTGCATCCGCTGGTCGTGCTGGGTGCGATATTGGGATTGGCGAGTTACCTGCTCGATCCCTTTGCCGGGGAGCGGCAGGACGCGTCGCCATGGCTGGTGGGGCTGGCCTTTGTCGCGGCGCTGCTTGCCTTGCCCTCTGCGCCGCTGCCCAATCGGCTGGGGGACAGCCATCCGCTGAATGCGCCCGCCTGGACGCTCTTGCAGGAATATATCGCCAATCTGGCCTATGCCCTGGTCCTGCGCCGCCTGGGCCTGCGGGCGCTGGTCGCGTTGGCAGGACTTGCGGCGATTGCGTCGGCCGCGACCGCACTGACGCTGGGGTCCTATGACACCGGCTGGGGGCTGCACAATTTCTGGGGCGCGCCGGTGCGTCTGGCCTATCCGTTCCTGGCCGGGCTGATCCTCTACCGTCTGGGCGACCATTTGCCGCGCCTGCGGCTGGGGTTCCTGCCGCTCAGCTTGATCCTGTTGCTGTTGTTCGCCGCGCCCGTTCTGCCCGAAGTCGGCGGGGTGAAGTGGAACGGCGTGTATCAGGCATTCTGCGTGCTGATCCTGTTCCCGCTGATCCTGATCGCCGGGCGGCATTCGGCGGGCAGCGCCACCACGCTGCGCTTGTGCAAGGCGGCGGGGCGATTGTCCTATCCGCTGTACATCACCCATTATCCGTTCGTGTATGTCTATATGAACTGGGTGGCGAACGGTCCGGAAACGGACAGCAAGACGGCGCTGGTCGCGGTTTCGCTCTATCTGTTCACGCTGGCCTTCGCGGCGGCGGCGTGGCGCTTTTGGGACGTGCCGGTCCGCGCACGCTGGGCCGCATGGCGTAATCCGCCTTTCGGCACGCAGGGTTGCTGAAGGCGGATCGGCGCAACTCCGCTTGGGGCGGTGGGCCACGTCCTACCGTGTCGCCGCCGTCATTACGTTTCCACACCATTACATTTCTTGTCTGCCTCCCCGTCCGGGTTGACCATGGACACCCCAATATCGCAGTCGGCCCGCGAATGCTAATCACTCGCAAGAGTAACAGGGGGCGTAATGGTGGTACGAATGGGGGCAGCGGTTTCGGCATTGGCCATGGCATGGGCCGTGGCGATCGCTCCGGCGGGCGCGCAGACGCAGGCGGGGACCAGCGACACGGGCGATACGGCGGCAGGCCATGAAGTGGTCGTGACCGCAGCCGGTTACGAGCAGCGCATCATCGAGGCCCCGGCAAGCATCACGGTGCTCGACCGCGCGAACCTGGAGGAAAAGCGGTTCGGCAGTCTGGCGGAGGCGTTGCAGGACGTGCAGGGCATCGATGTTGGCGGCGAGGCGGGCAAGACCGGCGGGTTGAACATCTCCATCCGTGGCATGCCCAGCGACTATACCCTGATCCTGCTCGACGGGCGTCGCCAGAATGCGCCGGGCGGAGTCACGCCCAACGGCTTCGGCGAAACCGCCACCAGCTTCCTGCCGCCCTTCTCGGCGATCGACCGGATAGAGGTCGTGCGCGGGCCGATGTCGACGCTTTACGGGTCGGATGCGATGGGCGGGGTCATCAACATCATCACCCGCAAGGTCGGCAGCCACTGGGTCGGCACCGCCACCGCCGAAAGCACGGTGCAGGGGGATGACCGGTTCGGCAACATCCAGTCGGTGAACGGCTTTGCGCAGGGGCCGGTGATCCGCAACCTGCTCGGCCTGACGTTGCGGGGCAGCGTGTTCCACCGCGAAGGTTCGGACATCCCGATCCCCGGCGATCCGGCGCTGACGCTCGGCCGCAATCCGGTGCGCTCCGACATCTATAACTATGGCGGCCGCCTGTCGCTGACGCCGCATACCGATCACGATCTGTGGATCGAATATGACCGGAACACGCAAAGCTATGACAATAGCGAAGGGCGGCTCGGCACGCTGGGGTCGGGCGGCTATGCGCCGGAGCAGCGGTTCAACCGCTCCAACTATGTCGTCGCGCATAGCTGGCGGACCGGGCTGGGCACGCTCGACACTACCCTGACCCGCAACGAAACCGAGACGATCGGTCGCCTGATCCCCCGAGGCACGCCGGGCAAGGTGCCGGGCAGCCCGCGCGAGTTGCAGGCGCGCAACGACATCGTCGACTCCCGGTTCGCAGGCAAGCAGGGGCCGGTCGCCTTCACCCTGGGTGGCCAATATTGGCGTGCGCGCATGGTCGAGGGTGTCGCGCCCGAGCCCTTCGCCTTCACCCAATGGGCCGGGTTCGCCGAAGCGACCGTGACCCTGACCGAGGGTTTCAACCTGACCGGCGGGGTGCGCTATGACGATCACTCGACCTTCGGCAACAAATGGTCGCCGCGCGCCTATGCGGTGTGGAACATCAACGACGCGCTGACCGTGAAGGGCGGCGTAAGTCGTGGTTTCAAGACGCCGCGCGTCGAACAGATCGCCGAGGGGATTATCGGTTTCGGCAATCAGGGGCGCACGCCGCTGCTCGGCACGCCGAACCTCGTTCCCGAAACAAGCACCAGCTATGAAGCCGGTGTCTATTATGACGACAAGGGCCTGTTCAGCGGCAACGTCACGCTGTTCAACAACGACTTCACCGACAAGATCGCCGCCGGACCGGGCATTCCCAACTGTCGGTTTGCCGGCAATCCGAACCGGCCGAACTGCCTCGACGTCGGACCGTTCCCGGCGGTCGACCTGTTCAGCCAATCGGTGAACATCGACAAGGCGCGGGCACGCGGCATCGAGGCGGCGGGCAAGATCGCGTTCAGCCGCGCCGTCTCGCTGACCGCCAACTACACCTATACCGAAACCGAGCAGCTGAGCGGCGCGGACCAGGGGCGACCGCTGATCGGTATTCCCAAGCACATGCTGAACGGCAATCTGCGGTGGAAGGTGACGGACAAGGCGAACCTGTGGACCCGCGCCGAAATCCGGTCGAGGCGGTATCGCGGCAACAACGACCAGCAACGCGCGCTCGGCGATTTCCGCGGTTACGAGCTGTTCCACATCGGCGGCGCCTACCAGGTGACGGACGCATTCCGCCTGTCGGCGGCGATCTACAACATCTTCGACACCGATTATGCCGTGTATGAATCCTATCGCAGTGGCGCGAACACCATCTTCACGCCCGCCTATGCGATCAACCAAGAAGGCCGCCGGTTGTGGCTATCGGCCAATGTCGATTTCTGACGGGCGGCGATCGACGTTCGTTGCACCCCATTCTCCCCTGGACAGGGGGGAATGGGCGTATCTGAAGGTCGGCACGACCCAAGTCGCAGACCGATCAGCTTTCCACGATTTTATGATTTCCACCGCGTTCATCGAACTTCGCGACATATCGCCGAAGTGGTGACCCCTACGAGAATCGAACTCGTGTTTTCGCCGTGAGAGGGCGACGTCCTAACCGCTAGACGAAGGGGCCGTGCAGTGGAGGGGCGCTATTAGCGGGGGTGGGGTGAGGCGTCAAGCGCTTCGCCGCCGAAACCTTGATAAAAGTGAAAGGGGCGGGGCGACATGGTGTCGTCCCGCCCCTTTCCGGTATCGATCAGGCGGCGTCCTTACGGCGCTCGGCCATTTCCTCGTTCAGCATTTCGGCCAGCAGGAAGGCCAGCTCCAGGCTCTGGCCCGCATTGAGGCGCGGGTCGCAATGGGTGTGGTAGCGGTCGGCCAGCGACTGCTCGGTCACGTCGATCGCACCGCCGGTGCACTCGGTGACGTTCTGGCCGGTCATCTCGGCATGGATGCCGCCCGCATGGGTGCCCTCGGCGCGGTGGACGGCGAAGAAGCCGCGCACTTCGGCCAGGATGCGGTCGAAGGGGCGGGTCTTGTAGCCGGTCGCCGCCTTGATCGTGTTGCCGTGCATCGGGTCGCAGGACCAGACCACCGGATGCCCCTCGCGCGTCACCGCACGGACGAGCTTGGGCAGATGCGCCTCGATCTTGTCATGGCCATAGCGGGTGATAAGCGTCATGCGGCCGGGCACGCGGCCCGGGTTCAGCGTGTCGAGCATGCGGAGCAGCGCCTCGGGCTCCAGGCTGGGGCCGCACTTTACGCCGATCGGGTTGCCGATGCCGCGCAGGAACTCGACATGCGACGAACCCTCGAACCGGGTGCGGTCGCCGATCCACAGGAAATGGGCCGAGGTGTCGTACCAGTCGCCGGTCAGCGAGTCCTGACGGGTCAGTGCCTGCTCATAGGGCAGCAACAGCGCTTCATGGCTGGTGTAGAAGCTGGTCTGCGCCAACTGGGGCACCGACGCCGGGTCGATGCCGCACGCAGCCATGAAGTCCAGCGCCTCGCCGATCCGGTCGGCCATCTCGCTATACTTCTGCGCCCAGGGGCTGCGGCCCATGAAGTCATGGGTCCAGCGGTGCACCTGGTGCAGATTGGCGTAACCGCCCTGCGCAAAGGCGCGCAGCAGGTTCAGCGTCGCCGCCGACTGCGCATAGGAACGCAGCATACGCTGGGGATCGGGAATCCGTGCTTCGGCGGTGAAGGCGATGTCGTTGACATTGTCGCCACGATAGCTGGGCAGTTCCACGCCCCCCACGACCTCGGTATCGGCCGAGCGCGGCTTGGCGAACTGGCCCGCCATGCGACCCAGCTTCACCACCGGCAGCTTCGAGGCGAAGGTCAGGACGACCGCCATCTGCAGGATGACGCGGAACGTGTCGCGAATGTTGTTCGCGCTATGCTCGGCAAAGCTCTCGGCGCAATCGCCACCCTGGAGCAGGAAACCCCGGCCCTCGGCCACCTCGGCCAGTTCGGCGGTCAGGCTGCGCGCCTCGCCCGCAAAGACCAGCGGCGGATAGGTCGCCAGCGTCTTGGTCGCGGCGTCCAGCGCATTCTGGTCGGGATAGCGGGGAAGCTGGCGCGCTTCGGCGTTGGTCCAGCTGTCGGGGGCCCAGTTCGCGGCCATGATCGTCCTGCTCTTTCGTCTTCTTTGGTTTCGAGCATCGCCCATGCGCCGATTTGACCCCATACGCAATGAAGTTGGCGTTTGAGGCCCCCAAGTCGCGTGCTTTGTTGCGCCTGATACGAGTTTGCGCCGAACGGTGGCCGATTGCGGCGACCGGCTTTGCGGATTCGGGGCAGAGGCGGTAGCGGAGGCGCGATGTCGCGTGCCTCCATCCTGTCGTCGGCGGTCGTCGCCCTGTCCGCCTTCCTGCTGTCGGTGCCGGACCAGGCGCCTGCAGCCCCCTTGGTGTCGGTCGAGAAGACCGACGACACCGCCTTGTTCGGGGCGATGCGGGACGCCGATCTGCGGCTGGCGACGATCGCGTGGAAGCTGGCGACGGCCAACGCCGCGATCTGTCCCGACCGGGCACCGACCCCCGGCATCGTGATCCATGCGATCGACCAGTACGACCCGGGGGTGCGCAAGGACCTGCCCGCGATCTTCGGCTTCGAGGGGCCGGTCGCGGTCGAGGCGGTGGTGCCGGGCAGCGCGGCGGCCAAGGCCGGGGTGCAGGCGGACGACACGATCGAGGCGGTCAACGGCAAGCCCTTCACGGTCAATCCGGCGGGTGCGTCGCAGGGGAACACCGCGACCCGCGATGCCGCGCAGCGCCAGATCGCCGCGGAGCCCGCCGACCGGCCGCTGCGCCTGACCCTGCTGCGCCATGGTCAGAAGCGGGACGTGACGGTAGCGGCCCAGCCCGGTTGCCGATCGCGTTTCGAGATGCTGATGGGGCCGGGACTGACCGCATCGGCGGACGGCGATATCGTCCAGATCGGATCGCGCTTCTTCGAGCGGTTCGACGACCGGATGATCGCGGTCGTCGTCGCGCATGAATTCTCGCACAACATCCTGCACCATCGCGACCGGCTGGACGCAGCGGGCGTGAAGCGCGGCATCCTGTCGGAATTCGGGCGCAACGGGCGGCTGTTCCGCCAGACCGAAACGGAGGCGGACCTGCTGGGCGTCAACCTGATGCGCAACGCGGGTTACGATCCGCAGGATGCCGTGCGCTTCTGGCGCGAGCATGGCGGCGAGGTCGATGGCGGCATCTTTCGCAGCCGCACGCACCCGTCCTCCTCAGCGCGGGCCGATGCCGTCGCGGCCGAGATCGCGGCCATCCCGGCGGGTGCGCCGACGCCCTATCGCCCGCCTCTACTCGATCGAACAGGGACGGCATTACAATAGGTTGGAAGTGTAGGCATTTAACCAACCGTTTGCAGTTGGGGCCTATGCCCGATCGAAATCGCCGGCATGACAGCCCGCGACGTGTCGGGAATCGCCATGCTTTCATCCTTGCCCATACCGAAGAAGATCGGCCTGTCCTTCGCGCTCGTCATCATGACGGTGTTCGTCATGATCGGCGTGCTGTGGTGGGCGTTTGCCCGCATTCAGGCGACGACGACGGAAAGCAGCCATGCCCAGGACATCTATGGCTATACGCTGGAGATGGAGGGCGGGGTCCAGCGCGAAAACAGCCAGATGCGCGGCTTCCTGATCACCTCCGACGAAGCCTATCTGAAGCAGTATTTCGAGTCGCGCGCGACCGAGATACAGTCCGCGTCCAAGCTCGACGCGCTGCTGGACAATGATCCGAAGGCCCGCGCGGAGGTCGCCCGGTCGCACGAGCATATGCAGGAATGGCGCCGCACGATCGGTGATCCGCTGATCGAGCGCAGTCGCACCGACCGCGAGGGCGCGCAGCAATGGCTTCGCGACAATAGCGAGCGGGTTCGGGTCACCTCGGTCCTTCAGGCGCTGCGCGATGTCCGGGCGCAGACCGTCGCGGAATTGAAGAGCGTGCGGGCCGCACGGAAGACGGCGCTGCTGACCGGGCAATGGAGCCTGGCCATCGGGGCGGTGGTGATGATCGGTGTCGCGGCGGCGATGGCGATGCTGTTGTCGCGTGCGCTGGGGCGGCCGATCGTCCGGCTGACCGGGATCATGGAAGCCTTGTCGCGCGGCCGCAACGATATCGCCGTCCCCGATGCCGACCGGGGCGACGAATTGGGCAGCATGTCGCGCGCCGTCGTCGTCTTCCGTGACGCGGCCGTCGCCAAGGCGCGGGCGGATGCCGAGCAGAATGAGGTGGTCGACCGGATCGGCGGCGCGCTGGGCCAGTTGGCCGACTCGGACCTGACGGCCCGGCTTTCGGGTTTCCCGCCTTCCTATGCGGCGATCGAGCGGGACTTCAACACGGCCGTCTCGCGTCTGTCGGGCTCGCTGGGCGCGGTACGGGTCAATGCCGCCGGGATCAGCAGCGGCGCGGTGGAGATGAACGAAGCCGCCGACGACCTGGCCCGTCGCGCCGAGCAGCAGGCGGCGAGCATCGAGGAAACCTCGGCCGCGATGAACGAGATCGCCCAGTCGGTGACGGCGGCGGCGACCAAGGCCCAGTCTGCCGAGGGCATCGTCCGCAAGGCGAGCAGCGACGTCGCCAATAGCGAGGCGATCGTCCGCCGCACCGTCTCCGCGATCGGGGATATCGAACGTTCGTCCAACGAAATTGCCGAGATCATCGCGGTGATCGACGGCCTGTCCTTTCAGACGAACCTGCTGGCGCTGAACGCGGGCGTCGAGGCGGCGCGGGCGGGCGATGCGGGCAAGGGCTTTGCCGTCGTCGCCTCGGAAGTGCGTGCGCTCGCGGAACGCTCGGCCGAAGCGGCGCGCGACATCAGCGCCCGCATCACGACCACGGTCGAGCGGGTGCGCAGCGGCGTGGAACTGGCCAACAAGACCGACGAGTCGCTGCGCCTGATTGCTACGGGCATGCATGACATCAGCGGGCTGGTCGAATCGATCGCGGGCGGGGCGTCTGAACAGGCGACGAGCATCCAGCAGGTCAATCTGGCGATCAACGACATGGACGGCGTGACCCAGGCCAATGCCGCGATGGTCGAGGAAGTGACCGCCGCCGTCCGCGCGCTGTCCGCCGAAGCCCGTGCGCTGGAGGAGCAGGTCAACCGCTTCCGCGTCGACGAGACGGTGATGGCACCGGCCGCGTCGGTCGCTCCCATGCGCCGCGCGCCCGCCCCGGTGCGCCGTGTACCGAGCCCGGTCCAGGGCAATCTTGCGGTGAAGCAGGATGACGACGACTGGAGCAGCTTCTGATCGCCCACTGACATCGCCGCATGGCTAGAGAACCGATTGGCATTCGACCGTGCCCTTCTTCCCTCGCCCCTCATAGAGGGGAGAGGGAAGAAAGCGGGGCAACCTGATAGGTCCACGATCCCACCCGACAGGTTGCGGGCCTTCGTGCATTTCAACGCGGGGCAGGGGCCCCATGCGGCGCGGGGATTGTAAGTCGCGTCCTGCCGGGGCAAGCGGCGGCCATGGATATTCCCCAACGCTATGCCGATTTCATTCAGTGGATCGGTGACGGCACCGGCATGGCCGACAGCCTGTTGCACGTTCATGCAGGCATGGCGGTGCTGTTCCTGGCGCGCATCCTGACTCGAAAGTCGCTGGCCACGCCGATCCCGCTCGCCTGCGTCGCGCTGGCCGAGGCGGCGAACGAGATCCTTGACCGGCTGCATTACGGGTCGTGGCGCTGGACCGACACGCTGGGCGACATCGCCAACACGATGTTCTGGCCGACCGTGCTGTTCATCGGCCTGAGGATGCGATCCCCGCGCGGACGGCGTTGAACCGGCGGAGGGCTTAACCCTCCGGCAGCACCGGCTTCCAGTCCCAGCCCAGCGGGTCGCCGTCCATCACCTCGACCCCGGCGGCGAGCAGCGTATCGCGAATCGCGTCGCTCTTAGCGAAATCCTTGTCCGCCCGCGCCGCGCGACGCTCGACCAGTTTCGCCTCGATCTCCGACTCGTCCAGGGTCGCGGTCCTGGGCCGGGTGCGCAGGTCGGCGCGGGTCAGCGTCGTCAGTTGCAGCCCCAATGTCGCATCGAAATCGGCCAGCGCGGCGAGTCGCACGCCCGGCGACAGCTTCTTGTCGCCCAGCATTTCGTCCAGCACCGGCAGCGCGCGGGGCGTCGCCAGATCGTCGGACAGCACGGCGTCCAGCCGCTCGCGATAGGAGGCCGCATCGCCCTTCTCGGGCGCATCGGCGCGGGCGCGAAGCCCCTCGACCGTCTGGACGAGGCGCTTGAGCCGCACCTGTGCGGCCGCCAGGCCATCCCAGCCGAACTCCATTTCCGACCGGTAATGCGCCTGGAGGCACATCAGGCGATAGGCGAGCGGGTGGAAACCGCGATCCATCAGCGCCTGGAGCGTCAGGAACTCGCCCGACGACTTGGACATCTTGCCGGTGCGGTCGACCAGGAAATTATTGTGCATCCAGATATTGGCGCCACTGTCGGGGGTGCAGTTATGCGCCTGATTCTGGGCGATTTCGTTCGGGTGATGAATCTCGCGGTGGTCGATGCCGCCGGTATGGATGTCGAACTGCGCACCCAGATACTGCTTGCTCATCACCGAGCATTCCAGATGCCAGCCCGGCGCGCCCGGACCCCAGGGGCTGTCCCATTCCATCAGGCGATTCTCGCCCGGCGCGGAGGCGCGCCAGATGGCGAAGTCGGCCGGATGGCGCTTGCCCGCGACCGGATCGATGCGGCTCTCGCCCTCGTCATCCTGGTGCCGGGCGAGGCGGCCATAATCCGGTACGGTCGTCACGTCGAAATACAGGCCGTCGGGCAGGCGGTAGCAATGCTTCGCCTCGATCGCCTTGGCGAAGTCGATCATCTGCGGGACATGCTCGGTCGCCAGCGGGAAGCGGGTGGGCTCGGCAATGCCCAGATCCTTCAGGTTGCGCTTGAAGGCGTCGGTGTAATGCGCGGCGATCGCCCAGATGTCTTGGCCACTCTTCTTAGCGGCGGCCTCCATCTTGTCGTCGCCCGCATCGGCGTCCGAGGTCAGATGGCCGACATCGGTGATGTTGATGATGTGGGTGAGGGGCCAGCCCTTCCACCGCAGCACGCGCGACAGCGTGTCGGTGAAGACATAGGCGCGCAGATTGCCGATATGCGCATAGTTGTAGACCGTCGGCCCGCAGGAATAGACGCGCACATTGGCCGGATCGATCGGCCGGAACGTCTCGGCCATGCGGGTCAGGCTGTTGTACAGGGTCAGCGGCGTGGCGGGGGAAGCGGGGACGGTCATGGCGCTTGCCTTAGCCATGTCGGCTCCGGCCTGAAAGAGGCCCCGGTCCGGCGGGTACCGGACCGGGGCTGACGCGGTGACAGGGGAGGCACCGTGCCGTTTCGTTCCTGAGCCTGAAAGGCCCATGAACATGTCAGGGTGCCCGGCATACGGGAGTTAGCCGGACAGCGAGGCTTCTAGGGGGCGGGGGATCACCGCAGCATGGCCGCCACATGACAAGCGCGTTCATATCCGGCACTTCGGCGCCGAGCGGAGGATGCTGTGCGGCAGAGCGATTTGCGATCCAACGGGTTGTAATCGGACGACCGCGCTGCTAGGAGCGCCCGACGATGCGGCCACAGTTGTTCTGCGGCCGCTTTATCCTGTTTTGCCGGAGCAATTCGTTTTTATGCAGATCATCGTTCGCGACAACAATGTGGATCAGGCCCTTCGCGCGCTCAAGAAGAAGCTGCAGCGGGAAGGCGTGTATCGCGAAATGAAGCTCCGTCGCCACTACGAGAAGCCCTCGGAAAAGCGCGCTCGTGAGCGTGCCGCGGCCGTGCGTCGTGCCCGCAAGCTGGAGCGCAAGCGCGCCGAGCGCGACGGCGCACGGTAAGCGTCTCGCCGGGCGGCCGTGACCCTTTCGCATCTGGCGGAGGGGGCGGCGCGGCCCGGCACTGGCCGAATCGCATGAGGCGAATCGGCCTGCGCTTCGAGCGCCGCATTCCCTGAACGCCCACGCACAGAGCGAGAAACAGGCATGTCCGTAACCGCTGTTCCCCTTCGTCCCGTCCGGCGTTCCTATCTGGTCTGGATATGGGTTGCGGTGGTGGCGGCCGTGATCGCCGCTGCCTTGCTGGCGCGTCAGGGCGATGCCGCCCTGGTGCGGGAGGCGCGCGGCGCCGGCGTCACGACGACTGCGTCTGGTCTTCAGTACAAGGTGATCGAGCCCGGTCAGGGCGGGGCGCATCCGACCGCGACCGACGTGGCGCTGGTCAACTATACCGGCCGCCTGATCGACGGCACCGTCTTCGACGCCTCGAAGCAGCCGACCCCGATGCCGCTGTCGAGCGTGCTGCCCGGCTTTGCCGAAGCGCTGAAGCTGATGCCCAAGGGTTCGAAGTATCGTTTCTGGCTGCCTGCCAAGCTCGGCTATGGCGACCATGCGAACGGCCCGATCCCGGCCAATTCGGAGCTGGTGTTCGATGTCGAGATGATCGACTTCATCCCCGAATCGGTCCTGCGCCAGATGCAGGCGCAGCAGTCCATGATGGGCGGCGCCGGTGGTCCTGGCGGGATGCCCGGCGGTGCTCCCGGCGCACCGTCGCCCCGCTAAGGGCACATACTGAACCCCAAGCGTTTCCAATCGGATCGAGATCGCCGGAGCCCCACAGGGTTCCGGCGATTTTGCGTTTCAGGCTTGACCTGGGGCCACGGCATGCCAGGCGAGCGACGATGTCGCCCACAACCGGTGTGCATCTCCAGGGTTTGGCCTTAGAGGGCTTGCTGCAATAGCCGGATATTCGCCCCGTACGCTCGATTCGGCGAAGGTTGTGGCGGTTCCTACCGGGGTTTTTACCGCCGATCCCGCTTATTCTGTGAGGGAGATGACAGTAATCAGGCTCGATCGTCTGCGTCGCGCGGGCAGGGGGGCATATGACCAGCGCTCATGGGGAGGTTCTACCCTGATCTATCCCTGAAAGGGAGAGGCTTACTCCCATCAAGGCCAAGTCATCGCGTCTGTAAGAAGCTAACCGATGGCTTGAGTCTCATGCAAGGCGTCAGTGAGGGAGCATGCTTGACGACAACCCTGATGCTTCATCCGCCCCAGACAACTCCTGCACCCAGCTATGCGCTGATGCCCAACGCGCTTAATTAGCAAATCATCATATCCGTTCAGTGTTGAATGCGTAGGTCAAGGCCGACCATGCGTCGGTAGGAGCGTCGGCGGTCCCGATATGCCAGTCTTGCATATTGGGCCGTATCTCACCGATGAGGCAAACGCACCCCATCCTCACCAGACAAAAAAATAGCGGCCCGAAGGCCGCTATTCCTTTCAGCCGTGAGGCTGAAGCAACTTAGTTGCTGTCGGCCGAGTCGTCCGAGTCGGCAACAACAACGATGCCGGCGACGACGGCAGCAGCCGCCAGAACGGCGACGAGGATGCCACCGCCGGCCAGGCCGTTCTTCTTGGCAGCCGGAGCCGACGCGCGGACCGACTTCGAAACCGAAAGGCTGGCAGCCGGGTTCGCAGCCATTGCCGGAGCAACGGTCATCGAAACGGCGGCAGCGGCGACGAGAAACTTCCCAAGACGCATGTCTAACTCCCTTAAAAATGTCAGCAGGCCCATGGCACGCAAGCCGTCCCAAGGCAACCCCACCAACGGGTATGGGGCAGTTATGCTCCCACACTGATGCGGCAATGCAACATTACTTTACCGCTTTGCGGCTATACGTTGCTTTACCGCTCAACGGAATGCCCCCGCAAACGTTTCGGCTCAGTAAAGAGACGTCAGGTGGAAAAAATCTCTCGTGCCTGATCTTCCAGCATTAGCGCGGTCAGTCGGTCGCTCTGATAGGCACCCGTGTCGATTCCGATGCGATGCGGCAGAATTTCTGCCTCTTCGGCGACCGTATGGCCATGCACGACCATCTTCTCCAAAGGCGCGCGGTGATCCAGAAAAGGATCGCGAATCCAGCGCGTTTCGGTCAGCTTCTGTTCGGCGATCGGAATACCGGGACGGATTCCCGCATGCACGAAGGCATAGTCGCCCAGAACCATGATCTCCTTCAGGTTCGACAGGAACAACTGATGCTCATGCGGCACCACGGCCTTCAACCGTTCGGCGACCTCGTTGTAATCGAGCCGCTCATAATCTTCGCTCGAGACGCCGTAGCTTAGCATCGTCTCGCGCCCGCCGATTCGGCAGAAGAGGCGCAGCGCCTTGTCGTCGCCATCGATCGCGCGGAGGAAAATCTCCTCATGATTGCCCATCAGGCAGTGGACGCGGCGATCGCTGGCGCCAAGCTGGCGGATGCGCTCCACGACTCCGGCCGAATCGGGGCCGCGATCGACCAGGTCGCCGAGGAAGATGATGTGGCGTTCGGCGGGCGGGCGTGCGGCGTGATCCACCTCGATCCGGGTCAGGATGGCGTCGAGCAGGTCCAGTCGTCCATGGATATCGCCGATGGCATAGACCCGAAGACCGGGCACCATGGCGGGTACGAAATCAGGAACGCGCTTTCGTAGATTCAACAGCTTGGCAAGCATGGATGGTCTGATATCCGCTATAGGCGGTTGTGCTTAGTCCCGACCATGCGCTCGCGCAATGCGACGTGGGCCTCAACTCTGGTCAGGCCATAGCCCGCGCGTGTCCAGAACGGTCTTGCCCCGACGCTCGTTGAGCGGGACGGATCGGAAAATGTCGTGGTCAACCAGAACGATCATCGCCTCGCAAGTTTCCAGCGCGGTGTCGATATCGATCAGCCGTGCGCCCGTCCCGTCAAAGGCGCGGGGCAGGGTGGCGGCATAGGGCTCGACGATATGGACGCGCTCGCCGAACCGGGCGGCAAGGGCGGCCGCGACCTTCAGCGCGGGGCTTTCGCGGAAGTCGTCGATATTGGCCTTGAAGGCGAGGCCCAGACAGGCGACCGGCCCGTCCTGCGCCTCGATCATCGCGGCGGCGCGGGCGATGATATGGTCGGTCTTGCCGTCGTTCACTTCACGCGCGGTGCGGATCAGCGGCGTGTTGGCTGGGTCGGCCGCGACCAGGAACCAGGGATCGACCGCGATACAATGTCCGCCGACGCCGGGACCGGGCGACAGGATGTTGACGCGCGGATGGCGATTGGCCAGCCGGATCACCTCCCACACATCGACCCCCAACGTGTCCGCCACCAGGCTGAGTTCATTGGCGAAGGCGATGTTGACGTCACGAAAGGCGTTCTCGGTCAGCTTGGTCATCTCGGCCGCGCGCGCGGTGGTGGTGACGCACGCGCCGCGCACGAAACGCCGGTAAAAGGCCAAAGCCTTGCGCGCGCAGCGCGGCGTGATGCCGCCGATGACGCGGTCGTTGTCGATCAGCTCGACCAGGATACGCCCCGGCAAAACGCGTTCCGGGCAATAGGCGATGGCGAGATCGGCCTGCTCGCCGGGGCGGGTGGCGCCCGGAAGCTTCAGGTCAGGCCGTTCGCGCGCGATCAGGTCGCGGACCTGCTCGGTCGTGCCGACGGGCGACGTCGACTCCAGGATCACCGTGTCGCCGGTCTTCAGCACCGGCGCGATCGCTCGTGCGGCATCGAGGACGAAGGTGATGTCGGGCTGGCGATCCTCGGTGAAGGGAGTCGGCACCGCGATGACGAAGACATCGGCCGGGGCGACGGTCAGCGAGGCTTTCAGGCTGCCGCGCGCGACCACGCCCGACACCAGGCCGTCCAGATCGACCTCCTCGATATGGACGCGGCCCGAATTGATCGTCTCGACGACCGAGGGGGTGACGTCGACCCCGGTCACCATCGCGCCAGTCCGCGCGATGATCGCAGCGGTGGGCAGGCCGATATAGCCCAGCCCCATCACCGTGACCGAGAGTTCAGAGTCCAAGGGCATGGGTCATGATCCTGTTGATCTGCTCGGCGGTATTCCCTGCGCCGAACGGGTTGTGCGCGCGCGCCATGGCGGCATAACGGTCTGTATCGTCGAGCAACGCGAAGACTTCCGCGGCGATCCGGTCCTCGTCGGTGCCGATCAGCCGGGCCGTGCCCGCCGCCACGCCTTCGGGACGTTCGGTCGTCTCGCGCATGACGAGCACCGGCTTGCCGAGCGCGGGGGCTTCCTCCTGCACGCCGCCCGAGTCGGTCAGCACGATATGCGCGGCGTCCAGCGCACGAACGAATTGCGGATAATCGAGCGGCGCGATGCGCGCGATGGCGGGATGATCGCCCAATATCTCGTCCATCACCGCCACGACATTGGGGTTGGGGTGCATCGGGAAGAGGATGCCGACATCCTCCCGCTCGGCGATCCGGCGCAGCGCACGGGCGATCGCGGCCATGCCGTCGCCGAAATTCTCGCGCCGATGGGTCGTGACCAGCAGGATCCGCTTGCCCGCCAGCCGCGCCAGTACGGGATCGAGGCCCGACGCGAGCATCGGATCGGCGGCGATCCGCGCCTTGGTCCAGTGGAGGGCATCGATCACGCTGTTGCCCGTCACATGGACCCGGGCCGGAGCGATCCCCTCGGCGCGCAGGGCGGCGGCGGCGGTTTCGGTCGGCGCGAAGTGCAGTTCGGCGATCGGCGCGATCATCCGCCGGTTCACCTCTTCGGGCCAGGGCTGATAGATATTGCCCGAGCGCAGCCCCGCCTCGACATGGGCGACCGGGATCTTGCGGTAATAGGCGGCCAGCGCACCGGCCATGGCGGTCGCGGTATCGCCCTGCACGACGACCATGGCAGGACGCTCGCTATCCATCACCTCGCCCAGCCCGGTCAGCAGCCGCGCGGTCAGCCGGTCGAGCGACTGGCCCGGTTCCATCAGGTCCAGATCGTGATCGGGGACGAGCCCGGCGATATCCAGCACCTGGTCCAGCATCCCGCGATGCTGCGCGGTCACGCAGACCCGGACCGGCACCGCACCCGAATCACGCAAGACCCTGACAACAGGGAACAGTTTGATCGCTTCCGGCCTTGTGCCGAAGATGATGAGGATCGGGGGGCGCGTCATCGTGCGATTCGTAACCTGTCGCTTTTAAGGACATCCTAACCGCATCCCGCTGGCGCGAGGCTATGTTGCGCTGCACGATGCGGCTAGAGGCAGATTGATTCAGGGAGTGTTTCATGACGATCAAGAAGGTTCGCAAGGCTGTTTTTCCGGTGGCCGGTCTGGGGACGCGCTTTCTGCCCGCGACCAAGTCGATGCCGAAGGAAATGCTGACCGTCGTCGACAAGCCGTTGATTCAGTACGCCGTCGAAGAAGCGCTGGAAGCGGGGATCGAGCAGATCATCTTCGTCACCGGCCGCGGCAAGGGCGCGCTGGAGGATCATTTCGATATCTCCTACGAACTCGAAGCCACGATGAAGGCGCGCGGCAAGAGCCTCGCCGTGATCGAGGGCATCCGACAGAAGCCGGGCAGCCCCGTCTATGTCCGCCAGCAGGAGCCGTTGGGCCTGGGCCATGCGGTGTGGTGCGCGCGTGAGATCGTCGGCGACGAGCCCTTCGCGGTGCTGCTGCCCGACGAACTGATGGTCGGCGGCTTCATGAAGCAGATGGTCGAGGCCTATGACCAGGTCGGCGGCAACGTCATCGGCGCACTGGAAGTGCCGGATAGCGAAACGGACAAGTACGGCATCATCTCGCCGGGCAAGCAGGACGGTCGCCTGACCGAAGTCACTGCGCTGGTCGAAAAGCCCAAGGGCAAGGCGCCGTCGAACCTGATGATCCCCGGCCGCTACATCCTGCAGCCCGAGGTCATGCAGATCCTCGACGCGCAGGAGCCGGGCGCGGGCGGCGAAATCCAGCTGACCGATGCGATGGCCAAGCTGATCGGCAACCAGCCCTTCCATGGCTTTACCTTCGACGGGCAGCGTTACGACTGCGGCGACAAGGCGGGCTGGCTGACGGCGAACCTGGCGCTGGGTCTGGCGCGTGAGGACATTGGTCCGGCGGTGCGCGAGTTCGCGACGAAGCTGCTCGGCTGATTTCAGTTTTCCGAGTTGACGAAGGGGGCGGGGCCGAAAGGCCACCGCCCCTTTTTCATTCCTCCCCTGCAAGGGGAGGGGGACCAGCGAAGCTGGTGGAGGGGTGTCGCCGGTCGTGAGTGAGACCCGCACTTGCCGAGCGCGACACCCCTCCGTCAGGCCTTCGGCCTGCCACCTCCCCTGCGAGGGGAGGAATGAGCATTAACGCTCCCGCCCGTCGGCCCGCCGCGCCAACCAACCGAAGGTCAGCAGGATTACCGTCGGACACAGCATCGTGTTCCAGATGTCGAACCAGCTGGCGGGCAGATTGCCTTCATCCGTGGCATAGAAGGGTTGAAGCAGGTCATAGGCTTCGTTGACCGTCTCGATCACCAACACGGTCAGCCAGCAGCGCCAGTCCCAGGGCTTGCGCCGTAGGACCAAGGCCGAAAGAGTGAGGATCGCCATGCCCGCATAGGCGTGGAGTGTACTGTCGGGCAGGCCGGTGACCTGCCCGATCCAGCCCTTGTCTCCCGTCCAGTCGAGCCAGCCCGACGGCGGCGTCGGCCGCGCGCTCATGCCGCCACCGCGATGGCGTTAGCGCAACGACAGCCTGGGTCCTTGGGCAAGGCAAGCGTCCGGAAACGCATGGTCAGCATGTCGGCGATCAGGATGCTTCCCGCACTGTCGCGCCCGAACGGTGCGGCGGCGCGTAGAGCCTCCAGCGCCGCAAGGCTGCCCATCACCCCCGTCACCGGCCCCAGCACGCCGTCATCGGCGCAGGTCAGCCCGGCCTGATCTACCGCCTCGCCGACGAAGCAGCGATAACAGGGCTTGTCCGCTTCCCAGCCGCGATAGACCGCCAGCTGCCCCTCGAACTGCCCGACCGCCGCCGAGACGAGCGGGATGCGCAGGGCCAGCGCGGCATCGGCCACCGCCAGCCGGGTCGCGAAATTGTCGCAGCCGTCCAGCACCACGTCGGCCCCCTCGATCAGGGCGGCGGCATTGTCCGGCGTCACCCGCGTGCGGTGCACGGCCACGGCGACATGCGGGTTCAGCCGCGCGACATGGGTGGCGGCGGCCTCGACCTTGGGCGTGCCGCGATCCTGGGTGGTGAAGATGGTCTGGCGTTGAAGGTTGGACGGCTCGACCACATCGTCGTCGATCAGTACCAGCGATCCGATGCCCGCTGCGGCCAGATACTGGATGGCGGGAGAGCCGATGCCACCCGCGCCGATCACCGCGACCTTGGCCTGTTTCAGTTTCAGCTGCCCGCCGCCGCCGAACTCGCGGAGGACTATGTGCCGGGCATAACGGGCGAGTTCGTCGTCGCTCAGGATCATCCCGGCCCCGTACCCGGCCATGTATAGGTGATGACCGTCCGATACCAGCGATCGCCCGGGATCATGGTGCGGTGCGCGAGATGGCGCACCATGCGCTGTGCCACGCCCGCGCTGAACTGCTCGACCGTCGGGCAGCCGATGGCCAGCGGCACCACGCTGTCGGCGTTGCCGTCAGCGCTGATCCGGATGGCGAGGGGCACGACCAGCACCATCTGCGCGTCGTCCTGCCGGGCGCGGGTGCAACGCCCCGCCGCCACTTCGTCACGGACGAAACGGACCATATCCGGTCCGGCAGGCGGCAGGGTGAGCACGCCGAGCGTCGACCAGTCATGCGGCGGCTCGGCCGGGCCGGGGGCGGCCAGCCGGGGTATGGGCGTCACCGGCGACGCGGGCGCGATCGCCTGGGTCGTCGCGGCGGCGAGGATCAGCGCCACGATCACCGCCCGGTCGATCCGAAGCCGCCATCTCCCCGCTCGGTCGAGTCGAGTTCGTCGACCCGGGCCAGGGTTGCGCGCTGGACGGGGGCGGGGACGAGCTGGGCGATGCGCTCGCCGCGCACCACCTCGAACGGCTGGTCGCCCAGATTGGCGAGGATCACCTTCACCTCGCCGCGATAATCCTCGTCGATCGTGCCGGGCGTATTGAGGCAGGTGATGCCGTGCTTCAGCGCCAGACCGGAGCGCGGGCGCACCTGCACCTCATAACCCGGCGGGATCGCGATGGCGAAGCCGGTGGCGATAGCGGCGCGTTTGCCGGGCTCCAGCGTCAGCGTCTCGGCGGCGACCACGTCCATGCCCGCCGCGCCGGGGGTGGCATAGACGGGCAGGGGAAGACCCTCGCCATGGGGCAAATATTTGATGGCAATGGAGATTGGTGCGGTCGTCATGACCGTGCTTGTAGCGCATCCGCGATACGTTGCGCGAGCCCCCTGGCCACCGCGTCCTTGCCCATCCGTTCCCAACTCTCGACGCCATCGGCGGTGACGAGGTGGACGCGGTTCGCGTCGCCGCCGAACACGTCGCCCGATACATCGTTGGCGACGATCCAATCGGCGCGCTTGCGCAGGCGCTTGGCGACGGCATGGTCGATGACATGCTCGGTCTCGGCCGCGAAGCCGACCACTAGCGTGGGGCGGTCGGGCGCGGCGGCCACGGTGGCGAGGATATCGGGATTCTCGACCAGCGTCAGTGCAGGGGCGGTACCGCCGTCCTTCTTCACCTTCTGCCCTGCCGCCTCGACCCGCCAGTCGGCGACGGCGGCGACCATGACGGCGGCATCGGCGGGCAGCGCCTGGGCGACGGCCTGTGCCATGTCGCGCGCGGTTTCGACATTGACCCGGTCGACGCCCGGCGGGGTGGGCAACGTCACCGGCCCGGCGACCAGCGTCACCCGCGCGCCCAGGGCCGCCAGCGCACCTGCCACCGCAAAACCCTGTCGCCCCGAGGAGCGATTGGCGATGTAGCGGACGGGATCGATCGGTTCGTGAGTCGGACCTGCCGTCACCAGCACATGCCGCCCCGCCAGCGGGCGACGGGCGGGCGTCAGCTTCGCCTCGATCGCCGCGAGGATCGCGGGCGGCTCGGGCAGGCGGCCGGGGCCGAACTCGCCACATGCCATCGCGCCTTCGTCGGGGGCCATCACCTCGACCCCATCGGCACGCAGCTGCGCCACGTTGCGCTGGGTCGCGGGGTGCAGCCACATGCGGACATTCATGGCGGGGGCGACCAGCACCGGCGTATCGGTGGCGAGCAGCAGGGTCGTCGCCAGATCATCGGCATGGCCGTTCGCCATGCGCGCCATCAGATCGGCGGTGCCCGGCGCGACGACGACCAGATCGGCCTCGCGGCTGAGCTGGATATGGCCCATCTCCGCCTCGTCCTTCAGGTCCCAAAGCGTGGTGAATACCTGGTTCTCCGACAGCGCGGCCAGGGTCATCGGCGTGACGAAATGGCTGCCCCCCTCGGTCAGGACGCAGCGCACGCTGTGCCCGGCCTTGCGCAGCAGGCGAATCAGCTCGCAACTTTTGTAGGCGGCGATCCCGCCCCCGACGATCAACAGGATATGGCTCATCGCACGACTCGCGTCACGGTAATGCGTCGCCGGTCGCGCGCGGCGGCGATCAGCTCGCGGACCGCATCGGGGGCGAAGACGACGCCGAGGAAGATAAGCGGCGCGACCACTAGCGCAAAGGCGGGCGCACCGGTCAGAAGGCCGAACAGCGCATAGGCGGCAAGCGTGATCCCCGCCCGCCGGGCCACCGGCTGCCGCCAATGCGCCCAGCCCAGCGCGGCGAGTACCGTCAGCGCCAGCGCGATCGCCATGGGCAGCACCCCGGCTCCGCTCGCCGAGGCGATCGCCGCCAGCCACGCCCCCGGCGACTGGAACGCGATGGGCGAAGCGATGGCGGGGTCGATCGGGCCGACCATCGCATTCAGCCTATGGGCATGGGCGGCATAGAGAATCATCGCAACGGCGGTCGCTCCGATCCACCCCGTCGCCTCACGCTCGGCCCCTGCACGCCAGGCGAGAAACCCCATCAGCAACGCGTGAAGCAAGGCGACGGGGCTGAGGATCATCGCCGCTAGCCCCAGCGCGACGGCGGTCGGCATGGCGTCGGGCCGCCGCTGCACCAATGACAGTGCGATGAGCAGCGCGGCCCAGACCTCGGGCACCGACACCATCGTCCGGTCGAGCGCGGGATAAAGCCCGGCGACGAGCAGGATGATCGCCAATGCGCGGGGGCCGCGCCCCTCGAACAGCGGCCAGCAGCGCCGCGCCCAGCCTGCGACGACCGCCAGGCCCAGCAGGACGAGCAGCAACTGACCGACCAGCGGCGGCATCAGCGCCAGCGTCACGGGTAGCGCGGGCAGCGGCACCGCCAGCAGCACGGGGCGCAATGGCCGCCCATTTTCGCGAAGGGCGTCGATCGCGGCCGCGTAGAAATCCTGCCCGTGCCGCACATGGTCGAGGATCGCCGCCGAAACCGGCGTCAGGCGGTCGGCCACCGGATCGGCATCGCCGCCGGTCCAAAGCAGCCCCGCGATCAGCACGAACAGCAGCGCGAGCATCCCGATCGCGACTGGTGGCGTCATGCCCGACAACCGCCCCGGCTGGCTCAGCCAGAGCGGCCGCGAGATGCGGCGCGGGGAAACGGGGGGCGCGCTGCCCGGCATGCCTATCCCAGCATCCTATCGAAGCACGGCGATGGTGGCCGCGACCCCGGCGGCGGCCGACAGCATCGAGATCAGCGCATAACGCCAGCCGCCGCCGATCCGCACGACCTCGATCTGCTTGAGGGGCGGCGCGGGCGGCTCGCCACCCGGCGCAGGGTAACGCGCTTCGATCCGGCGGACCAGTTCGGGCAGGCGGGCGAGCGTCTGAACATCCTCGATCAGCCGGTCGGCGATCTTGGCCTCTGGCCCCAGTTCGGTCCTGATCCATTCACGCACGAAGGGCGCGGCAGAGTCCCACAGGTTGATGTCGGGATCGAGGCTGGTCGCCACGCCCTCGACCATCACCATGGTCTTTTGCAGCAGCAGCAAATGCGGCTGCGTCACCATGTCGAAATCGCGGGTGATCGAGAACAGGCCGTCCAGCATCATGCCGATCGACATGTCCTTGACCGGAAGCCCCCGCATCGGCTCGCCGACCGCACGCAGGGCGGTGGCGAACTCGGCGACATTATGGTGGGCGGGGACATAGCCCGCCTCGAAATGGATTTCCGCGACGCGCTTATAATTGCCGGTGATCAGACCATAGAGGATCTCGGCCAGCCACACCCGCGCGCGCCGGTCGATCCGGCCCATGATGCCGAAGTCGATCGCGGCGATCTTGTTGCCGGGCAGGGCGAACAGATTGCCCTGGTGCATGTCGGCGTGGAAGAAACCCTCCGCAATCGCCTGGCGCAGGAACGCGCGCACCAGGGTCTGCGCCAGATGCGGCAGGTCGTAGCCCGCCTCGACCAGCGCCTGCCGGTTGGACAGCTTGATCCCGTCGATCCATTCGACGGTCAGCACTTTGGCCGTCGATCGCGCCCAGTCGATCTGCGGCACCATGAAGTCCGGCTCGGCGGTCATCGCCTCGGCGAGTTCGGAGGCCGAGGCCGCCTCGCGCCGGAAGTTCAGCTCGCGCAGCGTCCAGCGGCGGAAATTCTCGACGGTCAGGCGCGGGCGCAGGCGCGCGGCCTCGCCGCTCATCCCCTCGACCTGCGCGGCGGCCCATTGATAGGTGTCGATGGCGCGGGCGAAATCTTCCTCGACGCCGGGGCGCAGCACCTTGACCGCGACCGTGCGGCCATCGGTCGTCACCGCGCGGTGCACCTGCGCGATCGAGGCGGCACCGACCGGTGTCTCCTCGATCGAGGAGAAGAAGTGCGAGGGCGGGCGACCCATGCTCGCCTCCATCGCGGCGCAGATCGTCGCGAAGGGGACGGGGGGCAGCTGATCCTGAAGCCGCAACAGGTCGTGCGCGGCATCGTCGCCGACCAGATCGGGCCGTGTCGCCAGCGTCTGGCCCAGCTTGATCGCCGCCGGGCCGATCGCCTGGAACGCGTCGGCATAGGCAGGCTTGGCGGGCACGCGCGCGCCGAAGCGGGCGACACGCGCCAGCCGTCGCACGGGCGCGGGCGTGTTGGGATCGCGCTCGATACCCTGCAACGCGCCATGCCGTGCCAGCGTCCGCCCCCATTTGAGCAGACGCCAGAGATGCACCACCGGCTGGGTCACAGGGCGTTTCCGCCCATGCCTGCCAGCATCAAATCTTCCAGCCCGAATGGATCGCGACCAGGCCGCCCATGATCGGTTCGACCTTGGTTTCGACGAAACCGGCCTCACGGATCATGCCTTCGAAGGTCGGCATGTCGGGGAAGCGACGGATCGATTCGATCAGATAGCGATAGCTGTCCGCATCGCCCGCCAGCATCTGGCCCAGCTTGGGCACCAGCTTGTGCGAATAGGCGTCATACACTTCCGAAAAGCCCGGCCAGACGGTGGTCGAGAATTCCAGGCAGAAGAACCGCCCGCCGCGCCGCAGGACGCGGTGCGCTTCCTTCAGGGCCGCCGGGATGTCGGTGACGTTCCGGATGCCGAACGCGATCGTATAGGCGTCGAAGAACTTGTCCGGGAAGGTCAGCTGCTCGGCATTGGCCTCGGTCCAGACCAGCCCGTCCAGCCCGCGCTCGGCCGCGCGCTTCATGCCGACCTCCAGCATCGCCGGATTGATGTCCGCCACCGTGATGCTGGCGCCCGACTCGGCCAGGCGGAAGGCGATGTCGCCGGTGCCGCCCGCCATGTCGAGGATCTGGTCGCTGGCGCGCGGCTTCACCCGGCGCACGAAGCGGTCCTTCCACAGGCGGTGCATGCCGCCCGACATGGCGTCGTTCATCAGGTCATATTTGGCGGCGACATTCGTAAACACGCTGCCGACACGGGCGACCTTTTCGTCGCGGGGCACATCTTCATAGCCGAAGGAGACGGTATCGCTCATGGGGATGCCCTAGCCCGGCCTTGCTGGCGGGGCAAACGCTACCTAGCTGTTTGCCTAAGGAAACCCAGACAGAGAACCGATGCCCGAACTTCCCGAGGTCGAAACCACGGTCCGCGGCCTGACCCCGGTGCTGGCGGACGCGCGGCTGACTTTGGTCGAGCCGCGCCGCCCCGACCTGCGCCATCCCTTTCCGGCCGACCTGCGTCAGCGGATGACGGGGGCGACCGTCACGTCGCTGGGTCGTCGTGCGAAATACGGGCTGATCGATACCGATCGCGGCGATACCATGGTCTTCCACCTCGGCATGTCGGGGCGCTGGCGGATCGATCCCGGCGAGCCGCAGACGCATGACCATCTGCTCTTGGAAACGGCGGCGGGGCGGCGGCTGGCGCTGAACGATCCCCGGCGATTCGGTTTCGTCGATCTGTGGTCGACCGCCGACCTGGCGAGCTACCCGCCGTTCCTCGCCATGGGGCCGGAGCCGCTGGGGCCGGATTTCACCGCCGCCTATCTGGCCGAGGCGCTGGAAGGGCGGGCGGCGCCGATCAAGGCGATGCTGCTCGACCAGCGGATCGTGGCGGGCCTTGGCAATATCTATGTGTGCGAGGCGCTGCACATGGCGAGAATCACGCCGGGCCGGGCGGGCGGGCAGATATCGAAAGCGCGACTCGCGCGGCTGGTCGAGTCGATCCGCGCCGTACTGGAGGCCGCGATCCTGGCGGGCGGTTCGTCGCTTCGCGATTATGTGCGGCCGGACGGCGAACTGGGCTATTTCTCCAAGGAGTGGCGCGTCTATGGTCGCGAGGGCGAGCCGTGCGAATGCGGCACCATGGTCCGGCGGCGAACCGATTCGGGGCGCTCGACTTTCTGGTGTGCGACCTGCCAGCGTGGTTGACGCCAAGGCCGTCAGCCGGTAAGGGCGGCGGCTTCAAAGCTGGTGCGTCGCGCCGCTATCCCTTTTGATCGAGATTTAGAGGTTTTCATGGCGAACACGCCGCAGGCCAAAAAGCGTATCCGTCGCAACGAGCGTCGCGCCGTCATCAACGGCAACCGCGTCAGCCGCATCCGTACCTTCGTGAAGAAGGTCGAAGCCGCCCTGGCCGCCGGTGACAAGGAAACCGCGACGGTCGCTCTGGCCGCGGCGCAGCCGGAAATGGCCCGTGGCGTCGCCAAGGGCGTGCTGCACAAGAACACCGTCTCGCGCAAGTTCTCGCGCCTGACCAAGCGTATCGCCGCACTGGCCTAAGCCTCTCGGTTTCGCGACGAATGAAACCCGCCGGGGGCGGTCCCCCGGCGGGTTTTTTCGTGCGCTCGCCATCCATTCATTAACGCTTCGCGGAACGTGATCCGTGGGAACAATCCCGCGTTTCGCGCAACGCCAGCTTTGCCCGCGATTCGAGAGATTCGACTTTCGGGGCGATGACGTGCGCCTTGGTTAATATTCAACGATTTCAATCGCTTGTGAGATAGTTGGACGGGTTTCTGCGGGCTTTTGGCTGTCAATCCGGTTTATTTCAGATTTATGGCCGGACATGGTCTTGATCAGACCCCGTCATCGCTCATAATCGGTTTCCCAGCGGCGGTGCTTCGTGCCCCGCGTCATGGACATCGCGAAGTGACAGACCGGGTCGAATCCGTTTGATTCGCCGATGGGCTACGTGTCGCCAAGTGGAATAGGGGCTCGACCGCCCATCATGGGGGTCGGCAGAAGTGGAGTGCGCGGGTGACGAATTGGCAGGCAACGCGACCGACGACGGACCAGGCCCGTGCCTGGGCGCGCGTCCGCGCGAACCTGCGCGAATCGGCAGGCGCCCGGCTGTTCGACCAGTGGCTGAAGCCGATGGAGCTGATCGAGGGTGACGAGCCCGATACGGTCCGTCTGGCGCTCCCCTCGGCCTTTGCGACCAACTGGGTGCGCAGCCACTATGCCGACCGCCTGCACCTGGAATTCAAGGCAGTGCTGCCCGAGGTCCGCTCGGTCGTCATCGAAACCCGTGCGCCCAGCAAGGTCGCGCGCCTGACCAGCGTCGAGACCTTCGACGCCACGCCCGCTCCGCGTGCCGTGGCTGCGGCTCCGATGCAGCCGGTCGAGGCGGACGAGCAGCCCTCGCTGTTCGGCGGGCCTGCACCGACTCCGGCCCCTGCGCCGCGTCAGACGCGCGCCAAGGCGGCGGCTCCTGCCCCGGTGGTGGCCGCTCCGGCGCCCGCACTGCGTGTTCCCGCCGACCGGCCGCCGCTCGACCCGCGCCTGACCTTCGATCGGTTCGTGGTCGATTCGTCGAACCGCGTCGCCTTCAACGCCGCGCTGTCGCTGGCCGAGCCGGGCCCGCCGCGTTTCAGCCCGTTGTTCCTCCATGGCGGCACGGGGCAGGGCAAGACCCACCTGATGCACGCCATCGCCCATGCCTTTCTCGAATCGCATCCCGAAGCGGTCGTGCTGTGCATGTCGGCCGAGCGGTTCATGTTCGATTTCGTCGCCGCGATGCGCGCGCGCGACACGCACAGCTTCAAGTCGCGGCTGCGCTCCGCCGATCTGCTGCTGATCGACGATCTTCAGTTCATTGCGGGTAAGGATTCGACCCAGGAAGAATTCTTCCACACCGTCAACGAACTGGTCGGCGCGGGCAAGCGGCTGGTCATCTCGGCCGACCGCTCGCCCCAGTCGCTGGACGGCGTGGAGCCGCGCATCATTGGTCGTCTGGGTGCCGGGCTGGTCGCCGACATCAAGGCACCCGACCTGACGCTGCGCCGCACGATCCTGAATCGCAAGGTCGCCGATCTTCCCGAGATTCAGGTGCCGATTGATGTACTCGATCTGCTCGCGTCACGGATTCGCGGCAATATCCGCGAGCTGGAAGGCGCGCTGAATCGCGTGGTCGCCTATGCGCAGCTGACCGGCGACAAGATCGACATGGAATTCGCCGTCGCCACGCTGGGCGAGGTGCTGCGGGGCGCGCAACGTCGAATCACCATCGACGAAATCCAGAAGCTGGTCAGCCGTCATTTCGAGCTGAAGCCGCTCGACCTCGTTTCGGCCCGCCGGGCGCGCGCCATTGCCCGCCCGCGCCAGATCGCCATGTACCTCGCCAAGCGCCTGACCACCCGCTCGCTGCCTGAAATCGGCCGCAAGTTCGGCGGGCGCGATCACTCGACGGTGATCTATGCGGTGCGCAAGATCGAGGAACTGCGCGATACCGACCGCGATATCGACAATGCGGTCCGCGTGCTGATGAAGGAACTGGAGGGCTGAGGGCCTTCCTCGCGGGGGCGGGGCGTGGGCTTCGACTTCGCTCAGCCTGAACGGGGTTTGGATAGAACCCCATTCTCTCCCGCCGTTCAGCCTGAGCGTAGTCGAAGGCCAAGGGAATCTGCCCGCCCCAAATCCGCCAGCATGCGCAGGAGCGGCGGTGTCCCATGATAGCGGATCACCCGATCCTCCACCTCCGCCAGCACCCGCAATATCCCCGGCCGCACCGCCCGTTGCCAGTGCCAGCAATAAAGCAGGAATTCTCGGTCCAGCCGCTCCGGGCATCCCGGTGCACTGTCGGGGCGCTGCTGCCCATGGTAGCGGGCCACGCGCCGCAGGACGCGTGGGATCGTGATGTGGCGGGGTAGGTCGAGAAGGATGATCCGTTCGGCACGGGCGAGCCGGTCGGTGATTGCGGGGCCGTAATGCGCGCTGGAATAATTGCCGTCGATCACCCAGGCGGGCCGGGCAGCGAGGGCGGCCATGTCGGCGATGAAGTCTTCGCGCGGGCGAGCGACCCAGCCGGGGCCATGGAACAGAGCATCGGCGTGCCAGACGGGCAAATCCAACTGCTCGCCCAGCATCCGGGCCAGCGTCGACTTGCCGCTGCCCGGTGGCCCCATCACCATGATCCGGGTGGGGATCTTGGTGATGGGGCGGGTGGTCATCAGATCTGCAACCCCATGGTCCGCTGCACGTCGAGCAGCAGCGGCGCGGCCAGATCGCGCGCCTTTTCCGCGCCACGCTCCAGGATACGGCCGACTTCGCCGCGATCGTCCAGCAACCGGGTCAGTCGTTCGCGAATCGGACCCAGCGTGGCGACCGCCAGATCGGCCAGCTCGGGCTTGAACACGCCGAAGCCCTGGCCCGCGAACTGCGCCAGCACGTCCGCCGGTTCGCGGTCGGCCATCGCGGCATAGATGGTGATCAGGTTGCGCGCTTCGGCGCGGCCGTCCAGCCCCTCCATCGTGTCGGGCAGGACATCGGCATCGGTCTTGGCCTTGCGGAACTTCTCGGCGATCTGGTCATCGGTGTCGATCAGCTTGACCAGCGACATTTCCGACGGGTTCGACTTGGACATCTTCGACGCACCGTCGCGAAGCGACATGATGCGCGGCGCCGCCTTGCTGATGAGCGGCTCGGGCAGGGTGAAGAGCTCGCGGCCATAGTCGTTGTTGAACTTGGTCGCGATGTCGCGGGCCAGCTCCAGATGCTGCTTCTGGTCCTCGCCCACCGGCACATGCGTGGCGTTGTAGAGCAGAACGTCGGCGGCCATCAGCACGGGATAGTCGTACAGCCCGACGCTGGCGCCCTCGCGGTTCTTGCCCGCCTTGTCCTTGAACTGCGTCATGCGGTTCAGCCAGCCGACGCGCGCGACATTGTTCAGCAGCCAGCCGAGCTCGCTATGCTGGGGAACGCGCGTCTGGTTGAACAGGATCGAGCGTTCGGGATCGATTCCGGCCGCGATCAGCGTCGCGGTCATCTCGATGGTGTTGGCCGCCATCGCCTCGGGCGCGATCCATTCGGTCAGGCCGTGCAGGTCGGCGATGAAGTACATCGTTTCGCCGCCCTGGGCCTGGATGTCGTCCTGCATCGCCACCCACTGCTTCACGGCGCCCAGATAATTGCCGAGATGTAGGTTGCCCGTGGGCTTGATGCCGGAAACGACGCGCATGATGGTCCTCAACTGTTGCGGCGAACGAGCCGCTTGATATCCTTGAGACGGAAGGCGCCCGTCGCGAAGGTGGCGACCGCATAGACCAGCATCCCCGTCGCGACCAGTATGATGAGCGCGCCCCAGCGCTCCAGGTTGGTGCCGGTGACATAGGGCTGGAACCGCGCATTGAGCAGCGCCATCGCCCCGCCCATCAGGAGCGCGGCCAGCAGCATCCGCCAGCTTCGCCGCCGCAACTGCGCGTCCGCCACGAAATGCCCGCGCTTGGCCAGCGTACGATAGAGCAGTACGACATTGACCGTGGAGGCGATGGCGGTGGCCAGCGGCGGCCCCATATGGCCCAGCCACCAGATGAAGATCAGGTTCAGCCCCAGATTGACCAGCATCGACCAGGTCGCATAGCGCACCGGCGTCCGGGTATCGGCGCGCGCATAATAGCCCGGCGTCAGCACCTTCACGAGGATATAGCTGGGCAGGCCGATCGAGAAGGCGGCGAGTGCCTGCGCGGTGTAATAGCTGTTGGTGGCGGTGAACTTGCCATGCTCGAACAGCGCGGCGACGATCGGCTGGCCACAGACGATCAGCGCGACCGTGGCGGGCAGGGTGAGCAGCAGCGCCAGCTCCATGCCCCGGTTCTGTGTCTCCATCGCCTCGACCTCCTTGCCCGCACCCAGCAGACGCGAGACGGTGGGCAACAGGACGGTGCCGAGGCCGATGCCGATCAGTCCCAGCGGCAACTGGTTCAGCCGGTCGGCGGCATAGATATAGGACACCGACCCCTCGGGCAGGAAGCGGGCGGCCAGGGCGGTCGAGATGACGAGGTTGATCTGCACCGCGCCCGCCCCGGCAGCGGCAGGCAGGATCAGCTTCATCAGCCGCTTCACGTCGTCATTGATCACCGGCCGCTTCAGCCGGAGCCGGACGCCTGCGCGGCGGCACGCCCACCAGAGCCACACGAACTGCAATATCCCCGCGACCGTGACCGCGATCGCCTGATTGCGGGCGGTCGCCATCGGGTCATGCGTGTGAAAGAAGAGCAGGGCGACGATCAGCGTCAGGTTGAGCAGGATCGGCGCGGCGGCATTCACCCAGAAGCGGTGCAGCGAATTGAGGATGCCGCCCAGCAGCGACACCAGGCTGATGAACAGCAGATAGGGAAAGGTCAGCCGGTTGAGCAGGACGATATAGTCGAACTGCGCAGGCGTGCCCTTGCCGTAACCGAAGGTCTGGACCCAGGTGACGGGCCAGGCGGCCAGCTCGACCAGCGCGGTCATGACGATCAGCACCGGCAGCAGGACCGAGAGCGCATTTTCGGCAAAAGCCAGGCCGTGCGCCAGGCCCGAGCCCTCCGCCGCCTTATCCCCTTCCGCGACCTTGCGGTTGAACATCGGGATGAAGGCGGCGGAAAAGGCGCCCTCGGCGAAGAGGGCGCGGAACATGTTGGGCAGGCGAAACGCGATCTGGAACGCGTCGGAGGCGAAGTTCGCGCCTACGAAGCGGAAGAACAGCGAGTCGCGAACCAGACCAAGCACGCGGCTGGCCAGAGTCAGCCCGCCGACCGAGCCCAGCGCCTTGGTCAGGTTCATCTGTCAATCCGGATCAGGCGTGGCCGGTTTCCGGGGTGTTCGGCTGTGCACCCGCCTGGGCATCGGCCTGCTGCAGGTAGAGCTGCGCAAAGTCGATCGGCTCCAGCATCAGCGGCGGGAAGCCGCCGTCGCGCACCGCATCGGCCAGCACGCGGCGGGCGAAGGGGAAGAGCAGGCGCGGAGCTTCGCCCAGCATGAAGGGCTGGATCTGGTCGGCGGGCACGTTGCGGAAGCCGAAGAGACCGGCATAGCTGAGGTCGACGATGAAGGCAGTCTTGCCCTCGGACTCGGCGCGAACCTCGATCTTCAGGGTCAGTTCGTGGACTTCCTCGCCGACCTGCGCCGCCGAGATGTTGAACTGCACGTCGATGCCGGGCGCGGTCTGCGCCTGATAGATGGCAGGCGCGTTCGGGTTCTCGAACGACAGATCCTTCACATATTGCGAGATCATACCGGCGGCGGGGCCGGCATCGTCGCCGTTCGGCGCTTCAAAGCCCTGCGGCAAACCCTGTTCGTCCATCGTCGCTACCTTCTTACGTGAGATCAAAGGGGGATAAGGGACCGAAACGGCATGTTCACGCGTTCGGCCATATAGCCGTTGCGCGTAGCAGCGGGTCGGCACGGTTTCAACCTTGCCCACCTCGTCGGGGGGCCGGGTTTTCATTGTCGGCTCGTACGCCTATATCGGTCACGATAGTGAAAGGCGCCTGTGTTGTTATTCTACGTCGTTCTTCTCGCGATGGTCGCGCTCTTCCTCGCACTGCGGCTGTACAGTGTGCTGGGCAAGCGCACCGGCCATGAACAGCAGCCGCTGGCGCGCAGCGCCGATGACCGTCCGCTGCCCGTCACGCTGCCCCGCGCGACGGAGGCGGCACAGGCCTCTGCGCCCGTCGCCAACCGCAACATCGATCCGCGTGCCGAACAGGGCCTGCGCGCGGTGATCGCGGGCGAGGCGGGCTTCGACGTGGCGCAGTTCCTGAACGGCGCGCAGGCGGCCTATCGCATGACGCTGGAAGCCTTTTGGAAGGGTGACGAGGACGCGCTGGCCGATCTGGTCGAGCGCGACGTGCTGGCCGCCTTTGCCGAGGCGATCGAGCAGCGGCGCGAGGCGGGCCAGACCCTCGACAACCGCCTGATCCGGGTCGAGAGCGCGAAGATCGTCGATGCGCAGGTCGAGGCCCGCGAGGCGCGCATCACTGTCCGCTTCGACGCCGATATCGCCGCCGTCACGCGCGATGCCGAGGGCCATGTCATCGCCGGTTCGCTGAGCGATGCGGTCGAGACGCATGACGTCTGGACCTTCGCCCGGACGCTGAAAAGCGGCGATCCGAACTGGAAGCTCGTCGACACCGACGAAGCCTGATCCGGTCTGACGGGGGAATGAGCGCGTTGAGGGGGTATCGCGTCGCGACCATGGTCGCGCTTTCAGTCAGCCTGTCGGCCTGTGCCGGGCGGATCGTCCCGCCGGGCACCTCGGTTCCCTATCCGTCACGTGGGGAAGCACAGCCCCAGCCCAAACCGCAACCCCGCCCCCGGCCGGGCGGCTCGTCCGTGCAGCCCAGCGGCCCCAGCGTCTCGCGCGTGGCTGATGGTCCGGTGCGGATCGTGGCCGCGACGCCACTGCCAGCTACTCCGGTCGCGGCGATCCCCGGCGCGGCCTCGGCGGCACAGGCAGGCATTCTGGCCGGACCGCCCGTCGCCGCCCTGCCGATCACCGAACCGCAGGCGGAGGCGGCGCGTGCGGCCTTCCTGCTTTCCTGTCCCGGCCTGATGCGCCGCACCGACGGCAGCGGCCTGACGCAAGGCGCCGATTGGCAAGCGGCCTGCCAGGCGGCCGCCAGCGTACCGCGCGGGGGTGCCCGCGATTTCTTCGCCCGCTATTTCGAGGCGGTGCAGGTCGGTGACGGCCGCTCGCTGGCGACCGGCTATTACGAGCCCGAGATTGCGGGTTCGCGCGATCGGCGCTCGGGCTATGAGGTGCCGATCTATGCCCGGCCGCGCGACCTGATCGATGTCGATCTGGGTGCCTTCACGACCGACCTGAAGGGCAAGAAGATACGTGGCAAGGTGCAGGGCACCAACCTTGTTCCCTATGACGACCGGACCGCGATCGAGCAGGGGTCGCTGGAGGGGCGTGCGCCGATCCTCGCCTGGGGCGCAGACCCGGTCGAGGTGTTCTTCCTTCAGATCCAAGGCTCGGGGCGGCTGCGGTTGCCCGATGGCGGGATCATGCGGATCGGCTATGATACGCAGAATGGCCGCGACTATACCGGCATCGGAGCGCTGATGAAGTCGCGCGGGTTGCTGGGGCCGGGGCAGACCTCGATGCAGGGGATCGTCGCCTGGCTGCACGATCACCCCGAGGAAGGCCGCGCGATCATGCGCGAGAATAAGAGCTTCGTCTTCTTCCGCGAGTCGAACGGCGCGCCACAGGGGGCGATGGGCTATGCGGTGACGGGGCAGGTCAGCGTGGCGGCGGATCCGAAGTTCGTGCCGCTGGGTGCTCCCGTCTTCCTGTCGATGGACCGGCAGGATGCGACCGGCCTGTGGGTGGCGCAGGATACGGGCGGCGCGATCAAGGGCTCCAACCGCTTCGATACCTTCTGGGGCGCGGGCGATACGGCGCGAGCGGTTGCGGGCGGCATGTCGGCACGGGGCACGGCCTTCCTGCTGCTGCCGGTCGGGACGCTGGCACGCGCCGGGATTACGGCTCCTGTCGGGACGGTCGGTGCGATCCCTCAACCCTGACGAGGCGCATCTCTGGGCGCGGGTGATGGAAACGGTGCGTCCCTTACGTGCCGCCATCGTGCCCGCCCGACCCGCACCGCCGCCGCCGACCATGGAGGCGGTGTTCCAGGAAACGCCCGGCGCGCCCAAGGTGCGGGTGAAGGGCCGCGTGCCGCCGTTGCGCCAGCCCGCAGCGCCTCCGCCTGCGCCGAGGAAGGGGCCGGGCGAGACGCTGGATGGCGGCTGGGACAAGCGCCTATCGCGGGGCAGCGTGATGCCCGACAGCTCGCTCGACCTGCATGGCCATACGCTGGCGTCGGCACATGCGTTGCTCGACCAGGGGCTGGGTCGGGCGATCGCTCGGGGAGACCGGGTGCTGCTGCTGGTGACGGGCAAGCCGCCGCGGCCCGAAAGCGAGCGCCCCCATGCGCGCGGTGCCATCCGCGCGGCGATCAGCGACTGGCTGGGCGCCTCGCGCCATGCCGATTCGATCGCGGCGATCCGGGGTGCCCATCCGCGCCATGGCGGGCAGGGCGCGCTCTATATCGTCTTCAGGCGCCCGCGCGAGCGATGACGCCCGCATAGATGCGGGTCAGCGCGTAGAGGTCGTCGACCGCCACCGCCTCGTCGACCTTGTGCATCGTTGCGTTGAGCAGGCCGAATTCGACCGTCGGGCACAGCTTCGACAGGAAGCGCGCGTCTGAGGTGCCGCCGGTGGTCGACAGCTCCGGCTCGATCCCCGTCTCGGCGCGGATGGCGTCGGCGATCATCGCGGAAAGGGCACCCGGCTGGGTCAGGAACGCCTCGCCCGAAATGCGACCCGTGACCTGGGCGGCGGGGGCGTGGGCTTGCGCGATGGCGGTGATCCGCTCGACCAGCGCCGCGCCGTTCTGTTCGTCGTTGAAGCGGATCGACAGCCGCGCCTGCGCCGCCCCCGGAATGACGTTGGTAGCAGGGTTGCCGACATGCAGGTCGGTGATCTCGATATTGGACGGCTGGAACCAGGCATTGCCGGTGTCGAGCGTCACCCCCTCGATCTCTGCCAGCATCGCGACCAGCGGCGTGATCGGATTGTCGGCCAGATGCGGATAGGCGACATGCCCCTGCCGCCCCGGCACCGTGATCCAGATATTGACCGAGCCGCGCCGCCCGATCTTCATCATGTCGCCCAGCCGCTGCGCCGAGGTCGGCTCACCGACCAGGCAGAGGTCGGGGGCCACCCCAAGTTCCGCCATCCGATCGATCAACGCGCGGGTGCCGTAGATAGCGGGGCCTTCCTCGTCGCCGGTGATGATCAGCGACAGCGGGATGGTCCGGTCGGCCGGGATCGCGGCGACGAAGGCGGCGACCGCGCCCTTCATATCGACCGCGCCGCGCCCGAAGAGCAGACCGTCGCGCACTTCGCCGGAAAAGGGCGAACCCTGCCAGCCGTCACCGGCGGGCACGACATCGACATGCCCCGCAAAGGCCAGATGAGTGCCCGTGCCGCCGCGCGTGGCCAGCAGATTCTCGACCGGACCGTCGGGCTCCTCGCCGATGGTAAAGCGATCCACGGCGAAGCCCAGCGGCACCAGCGCGGCCTCCAGTACGTCGAACACGGAGCCACGCGCGGGCGTGACGCTGTCGGCCCGGATCAGGGCCTGGGCAAGGGAGAGAGCGTCGGTCATGCCGCGCGGCATAGGCAGCGCGGGCGCGGACGGCAATGACGCGATTGACGACGCTCACGGAGCCGATGCGCCCCGACATCGTTCCAACTCCTGCACAACAGGAGTGATGTGATGAACGACCCCGATTCCAACGGCAACAAGGCCGGAAAGCGACTGCTGCTCTGGTTGCTGATTGCACTCGGGATCGCCGGGGTGCTGCTCTACACCTTCACGTCGCGCGTCGCCGAACCGGCGGCCGACCAGCGGGCGCCCCTGAACGACGTTCCGCCGACCGCGCGGTAAGGGGGAAAAGGGGGCGTGGCCTTCGACTTCGCTCAGGCTGAACGGAGGTTGGTACTGAAACCCGTTCAGCCTGAGCAAAGTCGAAGGCCAAGGGAGACCCTCACCCCACCGGCTGTTCGAACCGCTCGATCACCCATTCCTCTTCCTGTGCGTCTGCGATCCAGTCCTGCATGAAGGGGTGGCGCAGCACCGCGTCCATATAGGGCACGGCGAAGCGTGCGACGGGCAGTTGATAGGTGACGATCCGCGTCACCACCGGCGCGAACATGATGTCCGCCGCGCCGAACTCTCCGAACAGGAAATCGCCGCCGCCGCCGAAGCGTGCCCGCGCCTGCGCCCACAGTTCCATCATCCGCTTCAGGTCGACGATCACGTCGTCATCGGGCATCCGAGCGGGGTAGACCTGACGGATGTTCATGCTGTGCTTGCGGCGCAGTGCGACGAAGCTGGAGTGCATCTCGGCCGCCATCGACCGGGCCATGGCGCGCGCCGCATCGTCGGCGGGCCAGAAGCGATCGCGCCCGACCTTGTCGGCCAAGAAGTCGATGATCGCCAGGCTATCCCAGACCACCGCCTCGCCGTCCCACAGGATCGGCACCTTGCCCGAAGACGGGGCAAACTCCGCGCCCTCGCGCCGCTTGTCCCAGTCGGCGTCGTAAAGCGGCACGACCACCTCCTCGAACGAAAGTCCCGACTGCCGACAGGCGAGCCAGCCGCGCAGGGACCAGGAGGAATAGGCCTTGTTGCCGATGATGAGCTTCATGGACCAAGCGGTAACGGCCCCGCCGGGCGGCCGCAACCGAACAAAAAAAGGCCCGCCCGGGGAACCGGACGGGCCTTTCGCTTCCAACGGACGCCGGATCAGAAGCGGGCGGTGGCCGCAACGCGGAAGAAGCGACCGATCAGACCCGAGAAATAGGGCTGGGTGCCACCCGGCACCGCCGTGGCGGGGAAGGGGGCGGTCGCGTTGAAGACATTGTCGACGATGAAGCGCAGGTTGAACTGGTCGGTCACCTTCACGCCCACCGTGGTGTTGAACACCACCCAGTCGGTCAGGCCGCTGATGTTGCGGGCATTGGGGGCTTCGTCCAGGTTGAACTTCACCTTGCCGGTATACTGACCCTGGAACAGGACATTGAAGGTGTCGCCCTCATAGGTCAGGTTCGCGGTGCCCGAATGGCGCGGATAGCCGATCTCGCCCGCGTCATGGTTGATGTCGCCCACACCCACCTGGGTCTGCAGCTTGTCGCGGTAGAAATAATTGACCGACAGGCCGACCGTACCGGCATTCTCCAGTCCGACGCGGCTGAGCGGCAGGCGGTAGGCAATGGTCGATTGCAGACCGGCCATCTCATAGGATGCGGCGTTGTAATAGCCCTGGCGGATCGTGGTCAGCTGACCATCGGCGCCGCGTGTGAACAGCCCGCAGAACTGGTTGGGATAGTTGCTCGAATCATAGCAGGCATTCAGGATGTCGGTGCCGTCCAGCGAGCGGATGGCATCGTTCAGCTTGATGTTGACCCAATCGACAGCGACCGACAGGCCAGGGATGAAGCGTGGCTGCGCGATGGCGCCTACGGTCCAGCTATTGGCCTTTTCGTTGCGCAGATCGGGGTTGCCCGCGATCGTCACCGGAATGGTGAAGTTGCTGAAGTTCGAATCGAACGTTGCAGGGTTGATCCCGGCCGCGACGCAATTGGCACGACGCGTCGCGGGATTGGGGCCATTGCCGACATAGCGTGCGTCGCACGGATCGAGGCCCGAATTGAACGCCCGCGAGGTCGGGTTGAACACCTCGGTGATCGCAGGCGAACGGATTGAGCGGGTGAAGTTGCCGCGGAAGGTCAGCCCCCGGAAGAAGCCGACCCGGCCGCCCGCCGTCCAGGTCACGTCGCCGCCCGACAGCGAGTTGTCGACATAACGCGCCGCGCCGTCGAACTCGAGCGTCTTGAGCCAGCTCAGCTCGTTCTTGCTCGACACGAACGGGACCACGACTTCGCCGAACACCTCGTTGGTGTGGAACTTGCCCCGGATCGGGTCGATGGGGATGGTGCGGCCATATTGCACGCGGCTGCCGTCCGCCTGGGGTTCGCCGAAATAATAGGCGCCGGGATCGAACTGCGTCTTTTCCTCGCGATGCTCGTAACCCAGCGACAGCGACACGTCGTTGCCGAACAGCTGGAAGACGGGGCCGTTGATGTTGGCGTTGAACACCAGCTGCTCATTGGCCGAACGCGGCGTGGCGACCGTGAAGATGTAGTCGCGCGCCGCCTGGCTGGCCTGGCCGACGCCGAAGATGTTGAGCGGGGCGCAAGCGCCGCCACCGATCGACGGGATGGTCGCGTTCACCACGCCCGGGCGGCAGGTGATGTTGCCCGAGGCATCGCGCACCGCGTCGATGGCGTTGGCGAAATTCTGCTGGATCAGCTCGAAGTTGCGGCCATTGGTGATCGACTTGCCATAGACGGCCGAGGCCTCCCACTTGAAGTCGCGACCCAGCAGCGGCACCGTGCCGTCGAACCCGCCGACGAAGCGGTACGTCTCGACCGTGGCTTCGGCGCGGCCCGTGGTCAGGTCGGCCAGCGCGCGGCCGACATAGAACTGGTTCTGACCAGCGGGCAGATTGGCCGCGATGGTCGCGCGGTCGGTGGCCGACAGATAGGGATTGTCGAGACTGAGCAGCAGGTTGCCATCGGCCGTCCCGGCATCGTCGAACAGCGCGGTGTTGTAGTTGGGCTGATCGATCAGGTTCGTGCCCTTGCTGCGGACATACCATGCCTCGCCGAAGAAGCGGATGCGGTCGCTGAACTGATAGCTGGCCTGGGCGCTGGCGATATAGCGTTCGGAGGTCGTCAGCAGGTTCGACTGGAGCGGCAGGTTATAGCCGTTGCCGCCGCTGCTGATGTAACCCTGACGCATCGGCGTGCCGAGGTCGAGCGGCACCAGCGTGCCGTTCGCGCCGAACTGCAGCAGCTGGCCCGCCGCGTTGCGGATGCCCGAGCGGCTGGCAAGGAAGTCGTCCGCACTGAACGGCACGCCGCCGATGGTGAAGGCGCTGTAGCGCTGGTTCGGGTAGAGGACGCGCTGGAACTCGCCGGCGGCGGCGGGCGTGCCGAAGAAGTAACCGGCGGCGGTGATGTCGCGGTCGGCGGCGGTCAGGCCGGTGACGCGGTTATACTCGCCCGAGATGGTGATGTTGCCGCGACCATCGGCGAAGTTCTTGCCCGCCAGCAGGCTGAGGCGTTGATCGGGGGCATCGCCCTTTTGCGACACACCCGCCTGGCCCTGGAGCTGAAGCCCATCGAAATCGCGCTTCAGGATGATGTTGACGGTGCCCGCGATCGCGTCCGAACCATAGATCGGCGCGCCGCCGATGGCGACGGTTTCGACCCGCTCAACCAGGCTGGTCGGGATGTTGTTCAGGTCGACCTGCGTACCGGCCGATACGGGGCCGAAGATGCTGGCGGTGTTCGACGACACGAAGCGGCGGCCGTTGACCAGCACCAGCGTGCGCTGCGTGCCGAGGCCGAAAAAGTCGACAAAGGTCTGGGCCGGGCCGAAGGACGACTGCGCGCCGACGCCGCTATTGCCCGGAGGACCGAAGGCCGGAATTTCGCTCAGCACCTGGCCGACATTGGTATAGCCGCGATTGGCGATCTGCGCCGCGCCCACGACCTGTGTCGGTTGCAGCGTCTCGAACTCGGGGCGGGCAATGCGCGAGCCGGTGACGACGACGTCCTGGCCGCCCGCCGCGCTCTGGTCCGCTGCGGTGTCCTGCGCGGTGCTTTCCGGCGCGGTGGCGTTTTCCGGCGCGGTCGGCGGCAGGGTCTGGGCGGCGACCGGGGCCGCAAGGAGGGTGAGCAGCGCAACGGCGCTGACGTCGCGCAGCGCGCGCGAGCGGATATTCCGGGACATGATACGCTTTCCCCAATTTTATCTATTTGTATTCATGGGGCTATTCCTGAGCATGTCAGGACGTCAACAAAAGCGTCATATGTGCTGACATTTGCGAGTTGATGCGACCTTTATACAACAACATCAGTTAGTTGGCGGTAGATCTGCTGGGTATGACAAAGGGGCGAGCGACACCTGTGTGTCTTCGCCGCAACCGCGTTTGCGAGATGCCAGAACCCGCACGGATTGCGCCGGTTCCTCGACACTTTGTCGAAATTTGGAGACGCGTTTCTACGCGAATCGAGGAAGGCGGGGACTCGGCGCATGACGCCCGAGTCCCCGCCGCAGCGGCTTAGCCGATGGCTTCGAGCACGGCGGCGCGCAGGTCGGCAATCCCCATGCCGCCCTCACTGGATGTGGCGAGAATTTCGGGGTGCGCGGCGGCGCGCTTGCGGGCCTCGACCTCGGTGCGGGCGATGACGTCGGCGAGCTCGGTCGCCTTCACCTTGTCCGCCTTGGTCAGGACGATGCGATAGCTGACCGCCGCACGGTCGAGCATCTCCAGGATTTCACGATCCACTTCCTTGATGCCGTGGCGCGAGTCGATCAGCACCAGCGCGCGCTTCAGGGCTTGGCGTCCGCGCAGAAAGTCGTTCACCAGGAAGCGCCACTGCTTGACCATGTCCTTGGGCGCCTTGGCAAAGCCATAGCCCGGCATGTCGACGAGGCGCAGCAGCGGGGGCGTGCCGACGTCGAAGAAGTTCAACTCCTGCGTCCGCCCCGGCGTGTTCGAGGTGCGCGCCAGCCCGTTGCGATTGGTCAGTGCGTTGAGCAGCGACGACTTGCCGACGTTCGACCGCCCCGCGACCGCGACTTCCGGCACGATGGGATCGGGCAGGAATTTCAGCGCGGGTGCGGACTTCAGGAAGGTGACCGGCCCGGCGAACAGCTTGCGCGCCGACTCGACCAACTCCTCCGAGAAGCCTTCGGGCGTCTCGGAGGGGGCAGGGGTGGGAAGCTCGCTCACTTGGCGACCGGCTGCTTCAGGCCCGGATGGCGGGCGTAGAGCAGGCGCTGCTGCAGGATCGAGATGCAGTTGGTGGTGATCCAGTAGACCTGAAGGCCGACCGCGAACGGCGCCATCACGAACATCAGCACCCAGGGCAGGATCGCGAAGACCTGCTTCTGCGCATCGTCCATCGGCTGCGGGTTCATCTTGAACTGGAAGTACATCGAGATGCCCAGCAGGATCGGCACGACGCCGATCGCGATGAAGTGCGGCGGGACGAAGGGCAGCAGGCCGAACAGGTTGACCGGGGTCAGCGGGTCGGGCGCGGACAGATCCTTGATCCAGGCGACGAACGGCTGATGCCGCATTTCGATCGTCAGCATCAGCACCTTGTACAGCGCATAGAAGATCGGAATCTGGATCAGCGTCGGCAGGCAGCCCGCCAGCGGATTGACCTTCTCCTGCTTGTAGAGGGCCATGACCTCCTGCTGCATCCGGACCTTGTCGTCCTTGAACCGCTCTTGCAGCGCCTTCATCTTGGGCTGCACCGCGCGCATCGCCGCCATCGAGGCGAACTGGCGCTGCGCGATCGGGAACATCAGCGCACGAATGGTGACGGTCAGCAGGATGATCGCGACGCCAAAATTGCCGACCAGGCGGAACAGCCAGTCGAGATAATAGAAGATCGGCTTTTCGAGGACGCGCAGATAGCCCCAGTCCAGCGCGTAATCGAGCTTCGTCGCGCCTTCCTTGTCGGTATAGCGGTCGAGCAGCGCCACCTCCTTGGCACCCGCGAAGAAACGCGTGGTCTGGGTCATCTGCTTGCCCGGCGCCAGCGTCTGCGGCTGGAGCGTATAGTCGGCCTGATAGGTCTGGCCCGCGCCCGCACGGAACTGGCCGTCGAACGCCTTCGCCTGATCGGGGATCAGCGTCGCCAGCCAATATTTGTCGGTGAAGCCCAGCCAGCCGCCGGTCGTGGTGAAGCGGGTCGGCGCCTTGTCCAGGTCCTTCCAGTTCGGGCCGTAATTGGCCGAGCCGTTGTTGACCGACATCGGGCCGACATGGATCGTCCAGGTATCGGGATCGGCCGAAATGCCGCGATTGACATAGCCATAGGCCGCGACCGGCACGGCCGCATTGCCGCCATTGGCCACCGTCTGCTGGACGGTGAACATGTAATCCTTGTCGACCGACAGGGTGATCTGGAAACGCTGGCCGGTGGCGTTGACGGCGCTCAGCGTGACCGGCTGGCCGGGGCGCAGCACGGGCGCGCTGGCGGTCCAGACGGCATCGGCGGCGGGCGGGTTCAGCCCGTCGGTGCGCCAGCCGAAGCCCGCGAAATAGGCACCCTCGGCACCCGCCGGCGACAGCAGGCGGATCGGCGGCGAATTCTTGTCGACCGTCTGCTTATAGTCGAGCAGGACGAGGTCATCGATCCGTGCGCCCTTCAGGTTGATCGAACCCTTCAGGCGCGGCGTGTCGATCGCCACGCGCGGGGTTTCGGCCAGCACGACCTTGCGGTCGCGAATCGCGGCCGGCGTCGTGGCGGTCGGATTGGCCGTGCTGTTGGCCACGGGCACCTGCTTGCCGCCCTCGATCTTGGTCGCGGGCGGATTGCTCGGGAAGAACTTGCTCTGGATGAGCGGCCATCCGAACAGGATCAGCGCCGCGATCACCGCGAACACGACGAAATTCTTGCGGTCTTGGTTCACGTGGAAACCCCGTTAGTGTCAGGGGACCGGGTCGGGTCCGTGCCCGCCCCAGGGATGGCACCGCGCAATGCGCTTGAGCGCCAACCAGCCCCCTTTGACCGCGCCATAGCGGCCAATGGCCTGTATTGCATAGGCCGAACAGGAGGGTTGATAGCGACAAGTGGGCGGCAGGATCAGCGAAGGGCCGAGTTGCCAGCCCCGCGCGATCAGGATCAAGGCCCGCGCGAACAGGGTCACGCGGGCTCTTGGGTCGGCGATGCGGGCTGGCGGTGCGCGCCGCCACGGGGGCTGCGCCCCTTGCCACGACCATGATGCACGCGCGGTTCGCGGGGCTTGTCATGGCCGCCGGTATCGGGCGAGGCGGCGCGGGTCAGCGCCTTGGCCAACTCGGCGGTGAGCGCCTGATAGTCGCGCTCGATCCCGCCTTGCCGTCCGATCAGGACATGATCGGCGCCCGCTATGCCCTTTTCCGGCAACAGATCGCGCGCGAGCGCCCGCAACCGGCGTTTCATCCGATTGCGAACGACCGCGTTTCCGATCTTCTTGGTGACGGTGAAGCCGACGCGAATCGTAGCGTCACCGTCATCCCGCGGGCGAACCTGCAGCACGAAGCCGGGCATCGCCACGCGTCGCCCGCCATTGGCCGCGAGGAAATCGCGGCGGCGGGTCAGCGTCGTGATTACGCCGACAGCTTCTTGCGGCCGCGTGCACGACGCGCGCGGATCACGGCACGGCCGCCCGGCGTGGCCATCCGCGAACGGAAGCCGTGACGGCGAGCGCGCACCAGATTGCTCGGCTGAAAGGTACGCTTCATCGTTCATTCCTTGGATACGTCTGAATAAAAACGGCCGCCACGAGGACGGCCTTGGTGGCAAGCCGCTTACGCAAAGCGGGCTTTCAAGTCAATCCGCTGTGCACGCCCGACACGCACCTATGCCCCTTGCGGTCGGCCAGCATCCTTTGCAGGAAGCATAAGCGGGCAGGGGAGCGCCCGTACAGGGGGATTTGCATGGCGACGATCGTGTCCACGGTGGCCTATCTGGGGCTGGGGGCGCGTGCCGTCGAAGTGCAGGTGCAACTGATCGCCGGGCTGCCCGCCTTTAATCTGGTCGGGCTGGCCGACAAGGCGGTGGGGGAGAGCAGGGAACGGGTGCGCGCCGCCATCGCCGCCATGGGCCTGGCGCTGCCGCCCAAGCGGATCGCGGTGAACCTGTCGCCCGCCGACCTGCCCAAGGAGGGATCGCATTTCGACCTGCCCATCGCGCTCGCGTTGCTGGCGGCGATGGGGGTGGTCGATGCCGAATTGCTCGCCGATCATGTCGTCGTCGGCGAATTGGCGCTGGACGGCCGGATCGGTCCATCGCCGGGCGTGCTGCTGGCAGCAATCCATGCCGCATCGATCGACAAGGGGCTGATCTGTCCTGCCGCGCAAGGGGCCGAAGCGAGCTGGGCGGGCGGTGGCGCGGTGATCGCCGCGCCCGACCTGCTCTCGCTGATCAACCATCTGAAAGGTCATTCCGTCCTGCCGACCGCCGAGGGCGGACTGGTGGAGGAGGGCGTGCCCGGCCCTGACCTGTCGCAGGTGAAGGGGCAGGAAAATGCCCGCCGCGCGTTGGAGATCGCGGCGGCTGGCGGGCATAATCTGCTGATGAGCGGTCCGCCGGGGTCGGGAAAGTCGCTGATGGCCGCTTGCCTGCCGGGCATCCTGCCGCCGCTCGATGCGGCCGAAGCGCTCGAGGTCTCGATGGTCCAGTCGGTTGCCGGAACGCTGGCCGGAGGGCGTCTGACCCGCATGCGGCCCTTCCGCGCGCCGCACCACTCAGCGTCGATGGCCGCGCTGACCGGCGGCGGCTTGAAGGCCAGGCCTGGCGAGGTCAGTCTCGCGCATCTGGGCGTCCTCTTCCTCGACGAATTGCCCGAATTCCAGCGTGCCGTGCTCGATTCGCTGCGCCAGCCGCTGGAAACCGGCACGGTCAGCATCGCGCGCGCCAACGCGCATGTGACCTTCCCCGCACGGGTGCAGCTGGTCGCCGCTATGAACCCGTGCCGCTGCGGCCATCTGGGTGACGCCGCGCTGGCCTGCGCCCGTGCCCCGCGCTGTGCGGCGGATTATCAAGCCAAGATTTCCGGGCCGCTGCTCGACCGAATCGATCTGTCCGTCGAGGTCCAGCCGGTTCGCGCCATCGACCTGTTCGCTCCCGCCGCCGCCGAATCATCGGCGACGGTCGCCGCGCGGGTGGCGGCGGCACGCGCGCTTCAGGCCGAACGCTACCGCGATGCTGCCGTGACGATCCGGACCAATGCCGAAGCGGACGGGCCATGGCTGGAACGCTTTGCGACCCCGGACGATGCAGGCCGCGCCCTGCTGGTCGAGGCGGCCGAGCGAATGCGCCTGACCGCGCGTGGCTATACCCGCGTCCTGCGCGTCGCTCGGACCATCGCCGACCTGGCGGGGGCGGAGCAGGTCGGGCGTATCCATGTCGCCGAGGCGCTGAGTTATCGCCAGCGGCCACCGGTGAATTGATGGCGGGCAAGGCCGCGCGCGGGATCGCCGCTATATTGCTGATGGCGTTCGGGCCGCCGCTGACGTGGCTGGCTATCCTCTGGTCCGATCCCGTAGGGTCTGGACTTGGCGCGCCCGCGCTCCTCTATGCTCTTGCGGCGTTGGCATCCGTACCTGGGCTCATCGGCCTTTGGATGCTGCCTGGGCGTAACCGAACCAAGGCCCTGATCCTACCGCTTTACCTGACAGCGATTGTCCTGGTCCTGCTCTACACGCTCGTGGTCTTCGTATGCGTGGCGCTGCACGATTGCCCCTGATCCCGACAATCGGCGCTTGCACCTCGCATCACCCTCGTCTAGCAGCGCCTCTTCGCTGCCCCTGTGGCGAAATTGGTAGACGCATTCGACTCAAAATCGAACGCCGCAAGGCATGCTGGTTCGAGTCCGGCCAGGGGCACCATCTTACCGAGTGTAAGATGTCGATATTGCGATAAGCTTATCTGTTCGACTGACAAGCGAACCATCTGTCGTTCCCTCACTGACCCAGATCGCATCGGAAAGCGGCGAAAGACGGCGATCGTCAGATCGCTAACGGCCATTCGTGATCCACGGCCGCTTGATATTTCAGGACGGCGTTAAAGAGCATTCGGCAAGTAGACGTTGATTTGCTGCCTGATCCTGTTCGAATCGACGACTTCATGGCTCGTTGCGAAGAGCTGTTGGCATATTAACTCTACGAACGAGATGGGCGGGGCCAAACGGGCCCGTTGCGACCTTTGGTTCGATAGCACATTTGCAGGCGCAGCAGTCTAATCCGAAGCCAGTCGAACGAAGATGGGCTTCTTCGAGTATTAGCATATTATCCTGAAGCAGCAGCGCGGCAAGTGTATAGCCGATTGAAAACACAGCTATAATGTTAAGCTGTCGGACGAACGATGGGCAACATTGACAATTCGCCGTCGGTTCTATATATGTTCCGTGAAAGGGCGGGGGCGATATGGCAGAGGCGTCTAAGAATAGGGAGGCACGTGCTTTTTCATGGTGGCTGCGAACAGGTAGGCTGCCGCAAGCGCTGGGGCCTGACGGTCTTGAGCTCAAATTCAACCCATGGCACGATCCGGCGAACGGCCGGTTTACCTCTGCGGGGGCAGGGCGCCAGGAAGCCGCAGGTGCTGGCGATGCGATTCCGAAGGCAGGTGGCCGCACCTTGGGCCGAACGGGACACGTGGCTCGGGGCCCTGGGAGAGAAAGCGGCAAGTCGCAGCGTATAGCCCTGCCGAAGGTGGGACTGTCGCGGCAAGGATCGGCGACGGGAGAAGCCAAAAAGCCCGAACGGCTTGGTCTATCGAGTGCGGAGACGAAACCCGTCGGAAGCGCGCGATCCGCTAAGCACCCGAATCCCGTTGCCGAGTTTGTCGGTGGCGTCGGTGAAGGGCTCTATGACGTCGGGAGGGGAGCGGTCGCGGATATTCAGGCCGTACTGACGACGAACCCGGTGGTGACGGTTCGCGACGCTGCCAGCGGCATTGCGAATAGGATCGATGCCGCGATCGCTGCGGAGGATATTCCTGCTCGAATCCAGATTTCGCGGGCGGCCGCCGCTGTCTCCCATGCCTCTGCACGGGATATTGGCCGTGCCTCAGCGACGGTTGCGGGAAATGTCGCACTTGCGGCGGCGCCTGGGGCTGGGCTCTCCAAAGTTGCGGCGGTCCGCCGTCTTCGCGTGATGAGGCCGCGTCCGACATTCGACCCTCCGCAGATCGGCTGGGTGAAAGAAACGATCAAATCGGACAAGCCTTGGAAATCATATAATGATTCTGCTGCTGGCGCGCGATCCGGTCATGCGCCGACATTGACGCGAACCATGCCAGACGGGTCGCAGCGACCTGTAAAATTCGATGGCGTCCAAGGCGATTACGTGATTGATCGCAAGTGGAGCGTAAGAAACATGGCGAATGCACGCGCTCAGGTCCTGCGGCAGTCGGAGGTATTGGCGCAGAATCGTCTGATCGGGCTTTGGGAGGTTCCGACGCCGGTTCAGAAGGTCAAGGCGCTCAAATTGCTCCGAAGGATGAACGTCAGCAACATTCATGTAAAGGTCGTCAAGCCATGATCGCTCAACAAGTCGCGCATATCATAGCGGAATATGTCCTCTTCGTCGAACTCACTCCCGAAGACGATCTTGATCCTCATACCGGGGAGAAGATGATGGGAATGCTTGGATGGCAGCTTGAGAATATGGACAAAGGCTTTCTCCGCCAGTTGGTCGATGCATTTCCTGTCATTGCCGAAGGATATGGCGAGGAAGCGCGGCAGTTGGTGCGCGACATACCTTATGGCTTCTACCTCGAAGAGGCGCTGGCGGCGGACGATCCGGTGCGGTTGGCAGAACTCGATGCCCTGCGCGAAGCGAGGGATTGAGGCAAGGTATCAGGGAATGAAATACGGGCGGCGAGGCGAGCTCGCATCTCGTACAGCCTCGGGCCGTGCGAGGCCGGCGAGGGCAACCAATGAAGATGGTCCAGCACTCTGGGGCCCAAAGTCGTTTGGAGGACTCCAGCAATCTTCGGTGTAGCCGGAGAATAGTGTTACGCATCGTTGCGCAACTTGCGTTGATTTATGTCCGACTATAATTCGGTTATATCAGGACGCCGGGCGAATTCATGATCCGGGCGAGGAACGGGGGTTTCGTCATGCGCCAATTGGGCCGATCGCGCAGCCTATATCTGTTGCGGGCCATGGTGCTCGTCGGCGCGGTGGCATTGGGCAGCAAGGCCCTGATCTCGGCGCCGCGCGAAACGGCTCTGTCGGGCGATATCGTGCCGGCGCATGATCCGGTGCTGATCCGCGAGGGCGATCGTTATTACGTCTATTCGACGGGTCAGCGTGACCGGCAGCCGTTGGTGGCGCGGACTTCGCGCGACCTGCGGCACTGGGCGCCGTTGCCGTCGCCTTTGCCCGATCTGCCGGACTGGGCCAGGGCAGCGGTGCCCGGCGCGCGGGAGATGTGGGCTCCCGACATCGCGCAGGTCGGGGCGCGGGTCGGGGCGCGGGTCGGGGATGGGTATCGGCTATATTACTCGGTTTCCCGCTTCGGCACGCAGCATTCGGCGATCGGCCTGGCGACCGCCACGACGTTGGATCCGGACGCACCCGGCTATGGCTGGCGGGACGAGGGGCTGGTCATCGCCTCGCGGGAGGGCGATCCGTATAATGCGATCGACCCGGCATTTGTGCGTGATCGCCAGGGCGGCGAATGGCTGAGCTTTGGAAGTTTCTGGGGCGGAATCCAACTGATCCGGCTCGATCCGTGGAGCGGCAAGCCTGCCGCCGGCGCCAAGCCACGAATGATCGCCCGGCGCGATTTGGGCGACAAGACCAATGCGATCGAGGCCCCCTTCATCATCGATCATGACGGCTGGTACTGGCTGATCGTGTCGTTCGACTTTTGCTGTCGCGGGACCAGAAGCAGCTACCATCTGCGCATCGGGCGCGCGCGGTCGATTGAGGGCCCCTATGTGGACCGCTCGGGCCGGGCGATGCGCGAGGGTGGCGGAACGATGCTTCTTCAGGCCGATGCGGCAGGGCGCGATCGCTTTCGCGGGCCGGGTCATGCCGGCGTGATGCGTGACCGCGATGGGCGCCATTATCTGGTCCACCATGCCTATGACGCGGCCGCCGGGGGTGTGGCGACGTTACGGATCGAACGGCTTTACTGGGACGAGGCGGGATGGCCGGTCGTGGAGAAGGCGGCGTCCTGACCATGCCGTCGATTCGGCGGCGGGTGCTCCAATGCCCAATTTTGATACATCGGGTTGCGCTCGTCATCGGTGGTCGAGGGTCGGCACGCAGACAAGCCTCGCGTTTCAGCCTAAAAGACGGACAAGTAAAGGCTAACGGAACGGGCGTGGGGGCTCGATCCTACTGCACTGAATTGTAATCAGAATAGCATTTTGGCAGCGCTAACATCTTTTCGCGCTCGCTCCAGGGCATGTGACCAAAAATCCACTATCTGAAGAGCGTATAAAATTTTTGTAACGTTCGGCTTGACGCGGTTGGCGTTAGTCAGACAAATCGTCCCGTCACCGGCACCGAAAATTCGGGCCAACATGAGGGGAAATCTGATGAAGCGTCACGTCCTTTTGCTGTCCGTCACGCCATGGGCGTTGCTGGCGGCGCCCGCCATGGCCCAGACGTCGACCGACGCGCAGACGACCCAAGCCGCCGATCCGAACGCGCCGATCGAGACGCAGACCGCCGTCGGCATTCGTCAGGATGTCGCCGAAGTGCCGGACCGCAGCCCCGTCCAGGCCTCGACCACCGGCCTGTCCGAAACACCGGCCGATCCGCGCGACATCGTCGTCACCGGCTTCCGCGCCAGCCTGGGTTCGGCGCAGGCGATCAAGCGGAATTCCGACGCGATCCTCGACGCGATCGTCGCGCAGGACATCGGCAAGCTGCCCGACAATACGGCGGCCGAGTCGCTGGCGCGCGTGACCGGCATCCAGGTCAGCCGCTACAGCGACGAAGTGACGCAGGTGCTGGTCCGCGGTCTGCCCGACGTGGCGACGACCTTCAACGGCCGCGACATCTTCACCGCCGAAGGCCGGGGCGTCGCGCTTCAGGATTTCCCGGCGGGTGCGCTGGCGGGTCTCGAAGTCTACAAGTCGGGCACCGCCGATCTGCTCGAGCCCGGCCTCGCGGGCCTCATCAACGTGCGTTCGCGTCGGCCGTTCGATTTCGAAAAGGGCTTCACGATCGCGGGCGGCGTTCGCGGTACCTATAACGACCAGTCGAAAAAGTTCGATCCGCTGGGCAACCTGCTCCTCAGCCAGCGTGCCGAAACCCCCATCGGTGAGATCGGCTGGCTGATCAACGCCGTCTATACCCAGGCGCAGTACCGCAACGCGGTCCGTTGGGGCGAGGGTAATACGAACAAGCCGACGGCCGGGACGACCATCCTTCCGAGCTCGGTCGGCCGCGACTTCCAGATTCCGACCGCGGTCGGCGTCTATAATGACAGCGGCAAGCGCTGGCGCCCGGCGATGAATGCCAGTGTCCAGTGGCGTCCGGCGCACAATCTCGAACTCTATTACGACTTCCTCTATCAGAGCTATCGCGGCGAAGTCGCGAACGACTGGTTCCGTGTCCCGCTGCTCGACAGCAATCCGACGCTGAGCGATGTCGTGCTGCGTCCCGGCGAGCCGCTGCAGGTGCAAAGCCTGACCAAGACCGGCGGCTATCGTCCCGAAGCGTTCCGCAGCACGGTCAAGGGTTACACGGACACGTATCAGGCGGCGGGCGGCGCCAAATGGGATATCGGTCGTGCGCATCTGTCGACCGACTTGGCCTATACCTTCTCGCAATATGGCTCTGACGAGTGGAGCTTCGACACGGCCTTCTCCAGGGCGCCGGTCGCGAACGTCAATTTCTTCGTCAACGATGGCGTGTCGTTCGACCTGCCGGGCTTCGACAACACCAATCCGGCCAACTATATCTGGCGCGGTTATTTCGAGGCGACCTACCGCGTGCAGGGCAAGGGGTGGCAATGGCGCACCGACGTGGACCTGGAAACCGATCTGTCGCTGTTCCCCAAGCTGCAATTCGGTATCCGCTGGACCGATCGCGACGCGTCGCTGAAGCGCGGCAATCGCTATGCCTATACCGAGCAGCTGGCGATCCCGCTGGCGCAGGTGCCGGTGGGCAATCTAGCGCTGACCCAGAATGCGTTCCGCGGCAACCAGGGCTTCACCAGCTGGCTGATGCCGTCGCGTGACGGCATTGCGGGCAATGCGCCGCAGCTTCGCCAATATGCCTTTGACGCGCTGCAGCGGCTGGTGGCGGGCAATCCCGCCGATCAGGGCTATCGCGACGCGCTGAACCGTTTCTCCACGCCCGAGGTTCAGCTGGACCCGTTGGCCGCCTTTTATGCCACCGAACAGACCTATGCCTTTTATGGGCAGGCGAAATACGAGTTCAACATCGGCTCGATCCGGTTCGACGGTATGATCGGTACCCGCGTCGTCAACACGGTGGGCGAATATAGCGGTATCTCGACGGTGTTGTTCGACGGCGTTCGCCGCAGCGAGGTGCGCCGCACCCGCGCCAATTATGTCGATATCCTGCCCAACATCTCGCTGCGCATTCGGCCGAGCGACAAGCTGCAGATTCGCTTCGGCGTAACAAAGACGCGGACCAAACCGCAGTTCAACCAGCTGAACCCAGCCCTGAACATCACCCAGAATACGCAGCAGGTCGTTCCCGACCAGCCGCTCGACCCGCGCTTCCCGGCGGGGCTGAACACCCGGCCCAACGCCTATGGCGGCGGCGGCAATCCGGATCTGCGCCCGCTGATCTCCAACAACTATGACGCGACGGTCGAATATTATTTCTCGCCGACCGCCTCGCTGACGGCGGCCGTGTTCTACCGCGATCTCGACGGGTTCATCGACAATTACATCAACCGCACCATCGACCCCGTTTACGGCCTGATCGAAATCAGCCGTCCGGAAAATGCGGGCAAGGGCCGCATCAAGGGCATCGAAGTGGGTGGCCAGACCTTCTTCGACTTCCTGCCGGGGCTGTGGAGCGGTATCGGCGTCCAGGCGAACGTCACCTATCTGGAAGGGACGCAGCAATACCCGGCCAATCTATTCGCCTCGACCGGCGGCACCACCGCGCCGCCGTTCGTGCCGATCCCCGGCCTGTCGAAGTGGACCTATAATATCGCTCTGTTCTATGAGAAGGGCGATGTCTCGACCCGCCTGTCATTCAACAACCGCGATGCGTATCTGAACGGCAATTTCATCAACGGCGATGGTTTCTATAACGGTGAGGGCACGACCCGCATCCAGCGGCTCGATTTCGGTTTCAACTACAACATCACCAAGGAAATCACGGTGGCCTTCGATGTGGCCAATATTCTGGCCAAGCCGTTCAACAATTATCGCAGCTATGGCAACGGCCTGTCCTATCCGCGCGACGTGCGTGACGAGGGCCGTTATTACGGCGCGGGTTTGCGCTTCCGCTTCTGACCGGATCGGGGTGGGTTGCGGCCCACCCCGCGATTATCCCCCAACGGAGCCTTACAGGGCAGGGATGGCATCACGCCGTCTCTGCCCTTTTTTGTGGGCGCCGGATGACGCGCACGGAAAACCCCGCCGGTCCTGCGACCGGCGGGGTTTCCTGTTCGTCCGGCGTTCGGATCAGACCAGCGCGTTGCGCCGGATCAGTTCCTTATACCACTGCGCGCTCAGCTTGGGGGTGCGCTTCTGGGTCGCATAGTCGACATGGTGCAGGCCGAAGCGCAGGCCATAGCCGTCGGCCCATTCGAAATTGTCCATCAGGCTCCACAGGAAATAGCCCTTGAGCGGATAGCCTTCGGCCGCCGCACGGCGGAACTGGCCCAGATAGTTGCGCAGATACATGATCCGGTCGCCGTCATCGACCAGGCCCTTGTCGTTCAGCTTGTCGTCGGCCGAGGTGCCGTTCTCCGAGATGTAGATCGCCTTGGGGTTCCACATCTCGCTGACCGCGCGCACGCCCCAATAGGCGGCCTCGGGGCCGACATAGAGCCAGGGAGAGGCCATGCGCGGCGAGTTGGGCAGATGCGGCAGCGGGGTATAGCCGCGCGGATCCTCCGGGTTCGCCTTCACGAAGGTCGGCGTGTAGATGTTCAGCGCCACGAAATCGAGCGGGCTTGCGATCGCGGCCATGTCGCCCGCCTGCACCTTGGGCGCATCGGCCCCGGCGCTCTTCAGATAGGCGTCGGTATATTTGCCCTCCATCACGGCGGTCAGGAACATCGCGTTCTCTTCGCGCATCGCCTTCTTGGTCGCCTCGATATGCTCGGGCGTCTCGATGACGGGGACGAAGATGCTGGCATTGTCGGCAATGCCGACCTCCGTGCCCGCCTTGGCATTGGCGCGGATCGCCTGGACGCCCAGGCCGTGCGCCAGACAGCCATGGTGGCGGACCTGGTTCACCTGGCCCTGGGGCAGCTTCAGGCCCGGCGCATGAATGCCCACCATGTGACCGAGATCGGTGAAGCAGCGCAGCTCGTTGACCGTCATGAAGCGGTGGACGCGATCGGACAGCTTGCCCGCCATGAAGCCCGCATAGTCGGCGAACGCCTTGGCCGTGTCGCGATTCTGCCAGCCGCCGGGCAGCGCTTGCGGCAGGTCCCAGTGGAACATGGTGACGTTGGGCTGGATGCCCGCCGCCAGCAGCGCGTCGATCACGCGGTTATAATAGTCGAGGCCCTTCTGGTTGAACTTGCCGCGCCCCTCGGGGAAGATGCGCGACCAGGCGATCGACATGCGATACGCCTTCACGCCCAGGTTCTTCAGGAGCGCGATGTCCTCGTTATAGCGGTGATAGCTGTCGCAGGCGACATCCCCCGTATCGTTGTTCGCGACCTTGCCGGGGGTGTGCGAGAACACGTCCCAGTTGGTCAGGCCGCGCCCGTCTTCCTTGACCGCACCTTCGATCTGGTAGGAGGCGGTGGCGCAACCCCAGAGAAAATCCTTGGGAAAGCTGAGGTCCGACGCCGTGGCAGCCGCCGCGCGCGTGGCGGCCAGCGTGCCGCCGCCGGTGGCGAGGGCGGCACCGCCCATCGCCATGCCGCTCTTCATGAAATTACGACGGTCCATATTTTGTCCTCTTCTGTAGCTCTTTGTGACGATGTTCGGGTGAATGAAGCCTGTCGCCGCCGTCAGGGGCGGGCGGGCAGGGGTCGGGTCAGATCGGTGGCCAGCCAGACGAGCGGCGCGTTCCAGTTGATCGCGACCTCGTTGTGCGCATAGGCGCGGGCGTCGTCGATCCAGCATCGCTGGCCGATGCACTTGCCCTTCAGCGGTGCGGAGGCCGGTTCGGGAAAGACGGTGCTGTTCGCCCCGCCGCTCAGCACGCCCGGTGGCGGGCCGGGAAGCTTGGCGTCGAACTGATGCGCCCAGAAACGGTGATGCGGGTTCTGCATCGGCTTCCACCCGAACCCGCTGACATAGCTCTGGTCGAGCGGATTGCGCCCCAGCACATAGTCCATCGCATCGACCGCGCCGTCGCGGTAGCGGGCTTCGCCGGTGAAACGCGCCGCCAGCGCCAACACCTGCCCACGCCCGAGCAGCACGCTGTTCGATCCCCAGCGATAGGCGGTCGACGCATAAGGGATGCGATAGCCCGACCGCGCTTCCTCGGCGAGGAAGCGATCGGCCAGCGCGACCAGCTTGGCGCGGGCCGCCGCGCGCTCGACGGGCTGGACACCCGTCGCGGTCGCCAGCGTGATCGTACCCAGCGCGGCGACGCTGCCCCAGCTCGCCTCGCCGGTCAGCGGGGCGGCATGGAGCGGCATCTTGTGCAGCGATTCCGCCAGTTCGGGCATGCCGGTGGCGGCATAAAGCTCGGCGGTCGCCCAATAGAGCTCGTCGGACAGCTCGCCATCGCCATAACCGCCGCTGCCGTCGAACGCTTGCGCGGCATAGACGTCCGGGTTGCGCAGCGCCGCCCGGTACGCCTTGCCCGCCGCCACCAGGCAGCGCCGGGCGAAGTCGTCGTCGATCCCCCGCCAGATGCGCGAACATTGCGCGGCGGTGGCGGCGAGGTTCAGCGTGGCCGCCGTGCTGGGCGGGAACAGCAGCCGTTCCTCATGATCGTCGGCGGGCGGGGTGGGAATCGTCGTCCAGTGGCGGTCGGCGATCTTGTGATGCGCCATGCCGCCCGCATCCACCGGCGTCAGCCGCAACGGCCCGCGCCCCTGTCGCCCGAGCGGCAGCGTCATGGTCTGGCCGTCGGGTACCTGCATTGCCAACAGGAAGCGCATTTCGAAACGCGTCTCATCGAGCAGGTCGTTAATGCCGTTCCCCGCCTCGGGCAGTGCGGCGCTGCCATCGGGGAAGGGGGGAGAGGCGGCATCCACCTCATAGAGATTTTGCAGCATCCACAACGCGATGCCGCCATTGACGACATATTTGCCCTGGTCGCCCGCATCATACCAGCCGCCGGTCACGTCAAGCGTATAGGGACAGCCCGGCCAGTCGGTGCCCGCCTGATCGAGCCCCTTGAAGCAGGTGACGACCTCATGGGTATGCCCCGCCGCGCGCGCCCATTGGCTGCCACCAGCGAACCGCGCATCGATCGCCACCCCTGCGCGCTGTTGGTAGAAGAAATTGAGCGAGGCGCGTGACAGCGGGCGATAGACATCGGCCGCGATCGTGAAGGCATGGCCGGTGCGGCCATCGACCTTCAGCCGATAGGTGCCGGGCGTGCGGAACGTGCCGAAGTCGATCTGCTGCACCGTATCGCCCGAGGCGGCGTCGGGGCCGAAGACCGTGGCATTGCCTTGCGCAACCGTACGACCCTTTTCGTCGAGCAATTCCCAGGGCAGGGGTGCGCCGTCCTGTGCGACGATCGCGCGTTTGGCGGTGTCGGGGCGGAAGCCGATCTGGTTGAGATGCGGCCCCGGCGTTTCCCCCGCGCCGGTCGCCGCCAAAGCCAGCAGCGGAAGGATCACGCGCGTCACAGCAGCGGGCCCTTGGCCTGCACCGTGCCGCTCGTCCGCGCGAAGTCGAACCCGTCCTGCCCGCCACGCGTCGCCGTCATGGCGGGGGCCAGCGGAGAGGGGGCGGTCATGCGCAGGAAATCGCCATGGCTCGGCATCCGTGCGGCGGTATCGGCATAACCCGCGCGCATCTGCTCCAGCGCCTGGGCGACCAGATCCTCGTCCAGCGCATCGGCGGCGGGTTCCCAGCTTTGAGGCACCAACCCCTGGCCCAGGCAGACCGCAACCCAGCTGGGGTTGCTGAACAGGTCATAGCCCTCGCGGAACAGCCGCCCCTTGCCCGACCACAGCGCCATCTTGCGCGCGAGACTCTCGGGCACCTCCATGGTGCGCACCCGGTTCCAGAAGGGCGTGTCGTCGCGCCGCGTCGCCTTGTAATGCAGGATGATGAAGTCGCGCACATCCTCATACAGGTCGTGCATCTGGCGGTTGAACTCGTCGCGCTCGGCGGGGTCGAAACGCGTGTCGGGGAACAGCGCCACCAAACGCTGGATCGCGGCCTGGACCAGATGGATGCTGGTCGATTCCAGCGGCTCCAGGAAACCGCTCGACAGGCCGAGCGCCACGACGTTGCGGTTCCAGCTCTGCCGCCGCCGCCCGGCGGTGAAGCGTAGGTGGCGGGGATCGCCCAGCAACTCGCCCTCCAGGCTGCCTAGCAATTGTGCCTCGACCGCCTCGGAATCGAGATAGTCGCTGCAATAGACCAAGCCATTGCCCATCCGGTGCTGGAGCGGGATGCGCCATTGCCACCCGGCATCGCGCGCGGTGGCGCGGGTGAAGGGATCGGGCTCGGCCGGATTGGGCAGCGCGCATGGCGCCGCGACCGCGCGGTCGCAGGGCAGCCACTGGGCATAGCTCTCATAGCCGGTGCCCAGCGCCTCCTCGATCAACAGGCCGCGAAAGCCCGAACAGTCGATGAACAGGTCGCCTTCGATCCGCCGCCCATCGGCCAGCGTCACCGCCTCGACATAACCATCCTCGGCCCGCAGGTTGACCGCGTCGATCCGCCCCTCGATCCGCGTCACCCCGCCCCGTTCGGCATAGCCGCGCAGATAGCGCGCATAGAGCGAGGCGTCGAAATGGAAGGCGTAGAACAGTTCGCGGATCGGCGAGCGGGCATCGGGCTTGGCGCGGCCGAACTTGCCCGCCTTCGCCGCGACCGCGCTCATCGACCATTCGGCAATGTCGGGCAGGGCGCGACGGCTGCGTTCGCGCAAATAGAGCTGGTGGAAATGCACGCCCTGCAGATCCTGCGCATGGCGGCCGAACGGGTGGATATAGCGTTCGCCCTTGTCGCCCCAGTCGACGAACTCGATGCCCAGCTTGAACGTGCCCGCCGTCTTGGCGAGGAAGTCATTCTCGTCCAGGCCGAGCATCTGGTTGAAGGTGATGATCGGCGGGATCGTCGCCTCGCCGACGCCGACCGTGCCGATCTCCTCGGACTCGACCAGCGTGACATGGGTATAACAGTTGTTCAGCAGCCGGGCGAAAGCGGCGGCGGCCATCCATCCGGCGGTGCCGCCGCCGACGATGACGACCCGGCGGATCAAATGGTCGGAATGGGGAGTCATCGGGCAAGGCGCCTCATCTGGGCCGCGCGCCACTGCGCATGGGCCGGAACATGGGGAAGGGCGGCGGCAATCGCGTCGGTCATCCGCGCCATGGCGGCATCGACTTGCGGCGCAGGGACGCCGTGGACCAGGAGGTCGATACGACGGGGAAGATAGCCTTGCCCGAGCAGGATCGCGGCCCAGCTGTCGCGGGTGAAGGTCTCTTCCTCGTAAAAGGGCAGGCGGCCGCGTTCGCCGAACTGGCCGAGCGTATGCGCCAGCGACGCAGGGAGTTCGGCCTGCGCCACCGCCTGCCACATCGGCTCGGGGCGGCGGGCGGTGCGGTAATGCGCGGCCAGGAAATCGCGCACCCGCTCCGCCTCGGCCAGGGTCTGGCGATTGAAGTCGGCGGCCTCGACCTCGGCCATGGCGGTGTCGGGCAGCATGGTGACGAGCCGGTCGATCGCACTCAGCGCCAGATGCAGATTGCACCATTCCAGCGGTTCGACCTGCGTCGCCGCGTCGCCGATCGCGATGCAGTTGCCGCGCCAGGCCCGGGCCCGCGTGCCGGGGCGGATGACGATGGGGGCGTCGGACACGGCCCCGTCACGTGCCAGCATCGCGGCGGCATCGGCATCGGACAGATGTGCGCTGCCATAGGCCATGCCGACCTGCTCGCCGCTCGACCAGCGCCAGCCTGCGGCATGGGCAGTCGCGGGCGTCAGCACCGGTGCCCCTTCGCCCGACACCTGCGTGCCCAGCAGCACGCGGTCGCAGGGCAGCCAGTCGCGCCAATCCTGCCACGCATCGTCGATGCTGCCACGCAGCAGCGCGGCGGGGCCGGTCGCGTCGATATAGAGATGCGCAGTTAGAGGCGCGCCATGCTGCACTGCGATAGCGGTCACATGGCCGGTCGCATCGACCTGCACCTGAGTGATCGAATCCGTGACCTCGCGGACCCCGACATGCAGGGCAAAGGCACGCATCATCGCCACCTGGCGGGGGAGGTCGAGCGTCAGGCCATAGTCGTGCCCGGCAAAGGGCGTGCCCGGTGACGGCGGCATGAAGCCACCCGCTCGCGCCAGCTGCGCCGCCGGGCAATAGGCGTCGAACGGAGCTGCGCGGCCGTCGCGCATCGCGCGGACCCAATGGAGGTGAAACGCCGCCGGACCGATGGCGTGGCCATAGCTGCCATAGGCATGGACATAGTCGGGCAGTCCCTCCGCCCAGCCGAAAAAGCGCGTGCCCAGCCGATAGCCCGCGCCGGTGCGCGTCACCCCGTCATCCTCGCTGATGCCCAGATCGGCATGGAAACCGGGCAGCGAAGGCAGGGTGCAGGCGATCCGGTCGGCGAGTGCGTCATGGGCGGCCGGGGTGGCGAGCAGCGTGACGTCCAGGAACGGTGCGCGGCGCTTCAGCGCGGCGGCGGCGCTCCAGGCGGTCAGGCCACTGCCCGCGACCAGCACATGGCGGATCGGCGCGCTCATGCCGCCACCATCGGGCAATAGCGTTCCAGAAAGGCGCGGTGATCGGGCCGCCTGGCGACTTCAGCAGCGATCTCGCTGCGAAGCGATCGAACGGCCTGGACCAGATCGCCGGTCCCCGCCACATCGGCACGCGGGTCCCAGCCTTCGGGGAGGATGCCCTGGCCCAGATACACCGCGATCCAGCTGGCATCCAGAAACACACCCTCGCGATACTTCACCACCCGGCCGCGACGGCGCCACAGCTCCAGCTTTTCGTCCAGGCTGTCGGGGATCGCCATGGTGCGGACATAGTTCCAGAAGGGCGAATCGTCGCGCGACGTGGCGTGGTAATGCAGGATCAGAAAGTCCCGGATCCGGTCATATTCCAGATCGATGACCCGGTTGAATTCGTCGCGGTCGGACGCGTCCATCTGGCGGCCGGGGAACAGCTCGATCAGTGCGGTGATCGCCTGTTGCACCAGATAGATGCTGGTCGATTCGAGCGGTTCCAGGAAACCGCTGGCCAGCCCGATGGCGACGCAATTGCCGACCCAGCTTCGCCGCCGTCGCCCGGCCTTGAAGCGCAACAGGCGCGGCTCGGCCAGCTTCTCGCCCTCCACCGCTTCCTCCAGCGCGCGGGCGGCATCGCCGTTGCTGATGAAGTCGCTGGCATAGACATAGCCATTGCCGGTCCGGTGCTGGAGCGGGATGCGCCAGCGCCAGCCCGCAGGCATAGCGATCGCGCTGGTATAGGGGGTGACGGCCGTTTCGGTCCGGCACGGCATGGCGACGGCGCGGTCGGTCGGCAGCCATTTCGACCAGTCCTCGAACGGCTCGTCCAGCGTCTGGCCCAGCAGCAGCGAGCGGAAACCCGAGCAATCGATGAACAGGTCGCCCTCGACCCGCTCGCCATCGGCCAGCGTGACCGAACGGATCAGCCCGCTCTCGCCGTCGCGCTCGACATCGACGACCATGCCTTCGGTGCGCACCGCACCCGCTTCCTCCGCCAGGCTGCGCAGATAGGGGGCGAACAACAGCGCATCGAATTGATAGGCATAGCCGAAAGTGGAAGTCAGGCCGCCCCGGCCCTGATCGGGATGCTCGAACCGCGCCTCACGCGCCAGGGTACAGGCATAGGATAGCTGGTCGAGCGGTGGCAGATCCTGTCCCTCGCGTGCCAGCCGCGACCAGTAATGGTGGAAATCGATCGCCCCCGCGCCGCGTCCGAACGTGCCGAAGGGGTGGATATAGCTGTCGCCGATCCGGCCCCAATCGCGAAACTCGATGCCCAGTTTGAAGGTGGCCCGGGTGCGCGCCATGAACTCCGCCTCGGGGATTCCCAGGCGTTCGTTGAAGGAGCGGATATGGGGCAGAGTCGCCTCGCCGACGCCAACGACACCGATCGCCTCGGACTCGATCAGGCGGACCGTGCATTGTCCCGAAAGAAGACGAGTCAGGGCCGCGCCGGCCATCCAGCCCGCCGTACCGCCGCCCACAATGACGACCCGCACCACGTCGTTTGTCACTTTCGTCATCCACCCCCGACCCGGTGATTCCCGGGCCAATTTCTCATTTCATGCCGTGCGTTGGGTCCTGCCGCAATCCACCGACAGGGGGAGCGTGGCAGGAATGTCGCACCTTGTCCCGGATCGGACATTCTTTAAGTTAAACATCTTGTCGAAATGTTGCTGGTAGCGCAATCATGAGTCTGTGAAACGTGTCGAAAGGCACGATCGCGACCGAACCAAGCGACGCCATGGGGCGCGCGACAAGGGGGGGATGACCATCATGCGCAGCGCTGCGCCGCTCACTGCCAATGCCAATCGTTTTAATCGGCTCCTGCTCGGCGCTTCGGCCGGTGCTTTGTGCATCGCCGCGCTGACCACGCCCGCCTTCGCGCAGACGACCACCGATCCCGACCAGAGCGCCAGTTCGCCGACCGGCGCGGTCGCAGGCCAGGGTACGGCCGGCTCGGCCACGCCGCGCACCAGCGCCAGTGTCGAGGCCCCCGGCGCGCAGCCGCCCGCGGGCGATGACATCGACAGCGGCAAGGAAGTCGTCGTCACCGGCATCCGCCAGAGCCTGGCGAATGCGCAGTCGATCAAGCGCAATTCCGACACCGTCGTCGACGCGATCACCGCGTCCGACATCGGCGCGCTGCCCGACCGTTCGGTCACCGAAGCGCTCCAGCGCGTGCCCGGCGTGTCGATCAGCCGCTTCGCCGCCGCCAACGATCCCGACCACTTCTCGGTCGAAGGCTCGGGCGTCGCGGTGCGCGGCCTGACCTTCGTCCGCTCCGAGTTCAACGGGCGCGACACCTTCTCGGCCGGTATCGGCGGCCAGGCGATCAACTTCTCGGACGTCCCCGCCGAACTGCTCGGCTCGGTCGAGGTGTACAAGAACGCCACCGCCGAACTGATCGAGGGCGGCCTGGCCGGTACGGTCAACCTGAACACCCGCAAGCCGTTCGATAACAAGGGCTTCCACCTGGGCTTCACCGCCGAGGGCAATTATGGCGACTTCAAGAAGAAGTGGTCGCCGACCGGCTCGCTGTTCGTCAGCGATACCTGGGATACGGGTATCGGCCGCTTCGGCCTGCTCGGCAACGTGTCGTACTCGCGCGTGCAGAGCCGCGCGGACAGCATCCGCATCACCAACATCCAGACCCGCGACAACACGCTGGCGCTGGCGGCCAACTCGACCACGGCGCAGAACTGCCGCAACCCGCTGCCCGGCACGGTCGACCAGACCACGCTGCCCGCCAATGCGGCGGCTTGCGGCACAGCTGGCACGCCGGGTGCGGACGGCTTCCTCGATCCGGCATCACTGCGCTATGCACCCATCGGCGGCCAGTTCGCGACGCAGGAGTTCGACCGCAAGCGTGACGGTATCGCGCTGGCCGGTCAGTGGCAGAGCACCGACGAGCGGACCGTCCTGACCGCGCAGTTCCTGCGTACGCACACGGTCAACAATACCTCGGAGCGGACCTTCGAGACCGCGCCGGATCTGTCGGAATATAATACCTATCCGATTGGTTGCGTCCAGAACAACGCTGGCCCCAGCGGCTCGACGATCGCGCAGTGCCCGACCGGTTCGACGAAGAATTACGTCTATGACGCGGGCGGCCTGTTCCAGTCGGGCTACATTACCGCGCCGGGCAATGGCTATCGCTCGGCATGCAGCGGTCAGGCGACCTGCTGGGTCCCGACCGGCGGTACGCAGCAGTCGCTGGCGCGCGGTATGACCCGCGACGAGAATACCGTCACCGATTTCGGTCTGAACCTGAAGACTCAGCTGGACGATCACTGGTCGGTCAACCTGGATGGCGACTATACCCGCGCCAAGAAGACCAGCACCGATTTCCGGGTGTTCGGTTCGACCTTCGCCGACTCCGAGCTGGATTTGAGCGGCAATCTACCGGTCGTGATCCCGCACAAGCCCTCGACGCTCCAGGCGAGCTGGGCGACGCCGAACCCGACGCTGAACCAGCAGAACGACGCGCAGTATTTTGCCAACCGCAACGTCCAGTTCTGGCGCGCGGCGATGGACCATCTCGAAGACAGCAAGGGTCGTGAATACGCCTTCAAGGCGGATGTCGACTACAAGTTCGACGACGGCAGCTTCTATCACGCACGCCAAGTTCGGCGCGCGTTATGCCGACCGTGCGTCCGAAGTACGCTACACCACTTATAATTGGGGTGCGCTCAGCGAAGTCTGGGGCGGCGGCGCCAATCCGGTGTCGTTCGCGGATCAGTCGGCGAACAGCAGCTTCTATTCCTTCCCCAATTTCTTCCGGGGCGCAGCGAACGGTCCGTCGGGCGCATATTATTATGATGGCAATCTGACCGGCCAGTATGGCCAGTCAGCGGCGTTCTTCAATTCGATCGGTCAGACGTGGCAGCAGCGTGTCCGCGATGCGGCGCGTGCCAGTGCGGTTTCGGCTGCTTTGACGGCGGGCCAGACGCAGGCGCAGGCCAATGCGGCAGGCGATCTGGCGGCGGCGAACGCCAATCCGCCGACCGTCTTTGCACCGCTGGCGCAGCGTGCGGGCGTCGTCGCGGGTACGCCGTACCTGCCGTCTGAAATCCAGCTGGTGGATCAGCAGGACAAGAATGCCTATGCGCAGCTGAACTTCGCGACGCCGGGCAATCTGTTCGGCAATGTGCGGATGAGCGGCAATGTCGGCGTTCGCTATGTGTTGACCAACGTAACATCGTCGGGCTCGATCGGTGCACCGACGCGCCAGGAAACCGGTACGACCGACGCCTTCGCCAGCCGCTGCGCCATCACGACGACGACGCGTCCGGATGGCTCGGTCGTCACGGGTCGTCCCACCGGCATCTGTCAGCTGGGTGAGGCCGCCTACAACAATATCGCCGCCTTCTCGACCGGCGTGACCTTGCCCGATACGGCGCGCAGCCAGTATCATTACTTCCTGCCCAGCGCGAACCTGAAGTTCGGCATCGGGCGCGACGTGGTGCTGCGTCTGGCGGCGTCGAAGGTCATGACCCGTCCGGACTTTGCGAACATCCGCAACTTCCTGCAGCTGGGCTTCGACGCCAATAGCGGGCAGATCACGGCGACGGCGGGCAACCCGTATCTCAAGCCCGCGACCGCGTGGCAGTTCGACGCCACCGTCGAGTGGTATTTCGCCCGCGTCGGTCAGCTGTCGGTCGACGTCTTCTACAAGTCGGTGAAGAACTTCTTCTACCAGTCGGTCACCAACCGGAACATCACCAGCAACGGCATCACCCAGTCGGTGCTGGTCCGCGGGCCGTCCAACTTTGACGGCACCGGCAAGATCAAGGGCGTCGAGGTTGCCTATCAGCAGACCTTCGACTTCCTGCCGGGTCTGCTCAGCGGGTTCGGTGCCAGCGGCAGCTACACCTATATCGACAGCTCGGGCCTGCCCAACTCGTTCCTGAACGGTGGCGCGCCTGCCAGCACGTCGAACATCAAGCCGGGCAACATCCCGCTTGAAGGTCTGTCGAAGCACACGGTCAACGCCGCGCTGTTCTACGAAAAGGGCCCGATCTCGCTGCGTGCGGCCTATAACTGGCGTTCCAAGTATCTGCTGACCCCGGCAGACGTGATCTTCCCGTACACCTCCATCTATCAGGATGCGGGCGGGCAGCTGGACGCGTCGGCGTTCATCAACCTGAACAAGTATCTGAAGATCGGCGTGCAGGGCGTGAACCTGGCCAATCAGGTCGTCCGGACCGAGCAGGCCTATATCAGTGGCTCGACCGCCACTGCGCCGCGCTCGTACATCGTCAACGACCGCCGCTTCTCGTTCGCGCTTCGCGGCACCTTCTGATCGGGTTTACCGGCCGGACTCTTCGGGGTTCGGCCGGGATGGCCGACCAAAAAACCGCCCGCTTCCATTTTGGAGGCGGGCGGTTTTTTTGATCGGGAAACCCCATCATCCGTTCAGCCTGAGCGAAGTCGAAGGCCAAAGGAGCACATCCGCCAAGAGGCGCGTCCGGGACGTGCACTTCGACTTCGCTCAGTGCGAACGGGGTGAGGAGCGGGAGTGGGTCGGGGCGTACGCGCGCCGCCCGACCACCTGATCAGTTGCGCGGCAGCTTCGACCGGTCGAACCCCGGCCCCAGGTCGATCAGGAACGCCGGTCCTACCTCGATCACCTGCTTGGCCCCGGCCAACTGCACCGAGATGTTCGCCTTGCCCGCCGCATAGGCCTGGGTCGCTACGCCCGAGACATAATAACGCTTCCAGCTCGGCCCGACCTGCACCGGCTCGGTCGCGATCGGAGTATAGGGCGCCTCGGAGCCGCCCGCGCCGACGGGGATCGTCACCGGCGCGGCGTCGGTGGCGCCCGGCGCGCGTAGGAAGACCATGACCAGCATCGTGTCGCCCGCCGCGATCGGCTTGATCGTGGGATAGGCCGCACCGCTGTCCCAGGGATTAGCGCCCGCCTTGCTGACCTTGATCTGCACGGCATTGCCGCCGGGAACCTCGGGGGCGGGGACCTGCCTGGCGGTCTGGTTGGGGCCATAGGGGGCCCAGCCGATGCCGGGCGCGTTGACCGCCTTGTCGAAGATACTGGGCTGAGCCGCCGCGCTGGGGGCCGCCTGGACGCCCGCTCCCGCTGGCAGGGCCGCGATCAGCAGCGCCACACATCCGATCATGATCCTTCTCCTCCTCTTTCGGCCGGTTTGTCCGGTCCGTCCACAAAAACGATTGTATCCGATGGGTTAGGAAAAGCCCGGCCCCCTAGGGGGAGCCGGGCTCGATCTTACTGTCCGACGATCTTGACCAGGGGCTCGACCGACTGGCCCGTGGGCAGGCGACCGCTGGCGGTCAGGCGGCGGGCGCTATCGTCCCAGCGCAATGTCGCGCTGCGTCCGCCCGTCTTGCGCCAGGCGTTGGTGGTTCCGTCATCGTCATAGAGGGTGAAGCTGGCATCGCGGCCCGGATAGACGCGGATGCTCTCCAGGTTTTGCGCGGTCGCGGTGCTGGGCACGGACACGCCCATCGGCACGATCGAGCCTGCTCGCACGAACAGCGGAATATGGTCGATCGGGGCCGCCGCCTCGATCCACTGGCCGCCGGTGTAACGCTTGTCGGTCCACCAGTCATACCAGTCCGTGCCCGAGGGCAGATAGACCCGACGCGACGTCTGGCCCTGTTCGGTGACGGGCGCGACCAGGAAGGCGGGGCCGAACATATATTCGTCGCCCAGATCCTTCACCGCCGGATCGTTGGGGAAGTCCATGAACAGCGCGCGCATGAAGGGCGCGCCGGTCTGGCTGGTCTGCCGCCCCAGTGCGTAGAGATAGGGCATCAGCGCGTAACGCAGGCGTAGGGTGTTCGCGAGAATGGGCTCGGCGGCGGTGCCATAGTCCCACAGCGCGGTGCCCGGCCGCTGGCCATGGATGCGCAGCGTGGGCGTGAAGGCGTTATACTGGAACCAGCGGACGAACAGCTCCGGATAGTCGCGATAGGACGGCGCCATCGCGGTCGCGCCTGCCGGGTCGACCAGCACCTGCGCTCGCGCCTCCGGCCCGTTGGGCCATTGCCAGCCGCCCGTATCGCTCGACCAGTATGCGATGCCGCTGGCCGTCATACCCAGGCCTGCGGGCACCTGCCGACGCAGCGCTTCCCAGTTGGACTGCACGTCCGACGACCAGAACAGGCAGCCATTGGCCTGCGTGCCCAGATAGGCGGCGCGGCACAGGATCAGGTTGCGCTTGTCCGGCCGATCACGCGCCGATCCTTCGGCGACGCTGGACGTATGGAGCAGTGGATAGACGTTGCGATAGCGATCGCCCGACCCGATGGCATAGAAATGCCCCTCGGGCACCAGGTCCGGCTCGGTCTCGTCCAGCCAGGCATAGTCGAAGCCCTGGGAAAAGATATTGTCGCGGATCTTGCCCCAGAACCAGGCGCGTGCCTCCGGATTGGTGCTGTCGATCAGCGCGCCCGCGCGGTCGGAGCGGATCGGCAGGCCGTCGACGGGATTGCCGTCCTTGTCCTTCATCAGCCAGCCCTTGGCGGCCAGCGCGTCGAACCAGCGGCTCTCGCGCTCGAAACGTGGCCAGATGCTGATGATGCTCTGCATCCCCATCGACTTGAGATGCGCGTTCATGCCCGCCGGATCGGGGAAGGCGGTGCGGTCGATGTCCAACTGCCCCATCCGCGTCCAGTAAAACCAGTCGAGCACCATGATGTCGAGCGGCAGGCCGCGCTTGCGATAGCCGTCGGCGATCTCGGTCAGCTGGCCTTGTGTCTCGTAGCGCGCCTTGCTCTGAATCAGGCCGAAAGCGGCCTTGGGCGGCAGCGGCGTCGCACCGGTCAGGCGGGCGTAACCGGCATACAGCTCGTCGGTGGTGCGCCCTGCGATCACGAAGAAGGACACCCGCTCGCCGACATTGGAGGCGAACTTCGTGGCGTTCAGCAGGCCCGGCGAGACGGTGGTCGCGGACGGATTGTCCCACAGGATCGCATAGCCCTTGTCCGTCACCATGAACGGCACGCAGACCGACTCGCCGCCGGGGCGGTCATAGTCATGGCGGCAGTCGATCGTCCGGCCGCGAAGGTCGAGAACGCCGTCCTGATATTGGCCCAGGCCGTAATAATGGGTGTCGGGCGTGTCGGAAAAGCTGGCGCCGACGCGGAAGGTCTTTTCGTCCGAGACGGTGTGCGGCGCCTTCTCCCAGCCGTTCATCCGGGTCAGCATCTTGCCGTCTGCACCGGCAAAGCTGATCGACACGGGGGGCAGCGACGGCGCGAAATAGCGCTCCATCTGGCTGGGCGGCTTCGGCCAGGGCTGGGCGGCGACGGTGACGGTCATGCTGGACGAGATGAAGACGTCCCCACCGGCATCGGCACGGTGCGACCAGCCGTTCGCGTCGCTTTTGGCGACCAGGCCATAGCCGGGCTTGGCTTCTGCCTCGGCGCGGTCGGTGGCGATGGTGACGCGGACGATGCCGGGGGCATAGGGCTCGACCGAGACGAGCGCGCCGTTACGCTCGACGGTGGCAATCGGATCGGCCGCCAAGGCGACAGGGGCGACGCCCGCGAGCAGCGCAGATGCGGCGCAGGCCCACCGCCAACGACCGCCGGACACCGTGGCGCGCGCTTTGCCCCGCATGTAACATCCCCCCAATAACGCAAATCATTTGTGTGATCGCTACCCTATCGCTGCTCCATCGGGCGGGGAAGAGGAAATGGAGGTCAGGCGCGGAACGGATCGCTGACCGTTGCACGGCCGGGCCGGTCATGGCGTCCGGCCAGCCGCAGGCGATAATGCGGGTCGCCGGCGCGGGTGAGCGTCACATCGTACCAGCCGAGATCGGCGTCGAGCGACCAGCGGTGGCGACCGGGCCCCAGCGGGCGGGGTGAGGGCGGCGCCTTGCCGGGTTCGAGGCGGAGGATCGACAGATCGTCCAGGCCGGGCGGGACGGTCAGGATCAGGCCATCGTCGCCGACGACGTGCTGTACATTGGCCATTCCATCACGTCCGGCAAAATGACGGTGGAAGCCGTTCGGGCCGAGCACCCACAGGTCATGGGCGGTCGGCCAGACATCCTCGATCTGCGTGCCTGCGGCCAGCACATAGCGGCGCGGCACCCGGTCGAGCGCGTGCCGGTCATAGACATGGAAGACCGCCCCCGCGCCCTCCGCCCGGAAGCGCAGGCGAACGTTCGCCGGATCGGCGATCCGTTGCACGTCGAGGCGATAGGGCAGGGGACGGGCGCGGCGGATACCGGGTTCCTGGGCAGGCGCACCGGGCGAGGCGGGAGCTTGCGGGCTGACCTGCCCCTTAATCGCGGCGGCGCGCACCGCCTGCTCGCGCGGATCGGGCAGGCTGGGCGTCGCGGTATCGCTCCCGGCAAAGTCGAACGCGCTGGTCAGGTCGCCGCACACCGCGCGCCGCCAGGGCGCGATATTGGGTTCGTGAAAGCCGAAACGTGTCTCTAGAAAGCGGATGACGCTGCTGTGGTCGAACGCTTCCGAATTGACCCAGCCGCCCCGGCTCCAGGGCGAGACGACATACATGGGCACACGCGGGCCCATGCCATAGGGGCGGCCGCGATAGGCGGGCTTGTCGACATCCGCGTCTCCGGTCGAGGCCATGTCATGATAGGCCCCCGCCAGATCGACCGTCGACCCGCCCAGCGCTTTGCCATCGGGCCCGCGCGACGGCGGGGCGGGCGGCGGGACATGGTCGAAAAAGCCGTCATTCTCGTCGAACATCACGAACAGCGCGGTGCGTGCCCACACCTTCGGATCGGCGGTCAGCGCGTCGAGCAGTTCGGCGGTATAGGCCGCGCCCTGCGCCGGACTGGAGGGGTTGGGATGCTCCGACCCGCCGGCGGTGGCGATGACATAGGACACCTGTGGCAAGCGCCCGGCCAGCACATCGGCCTTCAACGCGTCCAGCCCGCGCGTGGTCAGCGCCCGGTCCTTCAGCGCCGGATCGCCGCGCCCATGATACGCCTCGCGATAGGTGTGGAAGCCGACCAGCGGGTTGTCGGTGAAATTGTCGGCCATGTCCTGATAGATGCGCCAGTCGATCCCCGCCGCCTGCATCCGTTCCGGCACGGTGGTCCAGCGATAAGGATCGGCCGCACCGCCATTCTCGACGAAGCTGTCATGCGAATTGCCGATCGCCGGGCCGCCCGCCTGGCCGCCAGGGTCGTTGGTGCCGGTCCACAGGAACAGCCGGTTGGTATTGGTCCCCGTCTGCACCGCGCAGTGATAGGCGTCGCAGAGGGTGAAGGCCTCGGCCAGCGCGAACTGGAAGGGCAGGTCGGCACGGGCATAATGACCCATGGCGCGCTGGTGCTTGGCTTCGGGCCAGTGCGCCATGCGGCCCTCGTCCCAGGCGGCCTGCGCATCGGGCCAGCTATGCGGCGTGCCCTCCATGCGCATCAGGGCGAACTCTTTGTCGGTGTCGAGGTGGAAGGGCGAGACGAGGCGGGGGCCGCCTTCGGCCTTGCGGTCCAGTTGCTGCCAGACGCTGCGGGGTTCGCCGTCCGATGACGCCACCGGGATGGGAAAGCGGTCCCCGAACCCACGCACGCCGCGCATCGTGCCGAAATAATGATCGAAGCCGCGATTTTCCTGCATCAGGATGACGACATGCTCGACGTCGCGGATCGTGCCGGTCCGCCGGTCGGGTGCGATGGCGGCGGCGCGGGCGATCGCGGGGGGCAGGGCGGCGGCACCGGTCAGGGCGGCACCGGCGGAGAGCAGGGAACGACGGGAGAAGGTGACCATGTCCCGCCATGGCCGAGATCGTTGACGTTTTGGTGACGCCGTTCTCTTCCTCCCCTGCAAGGGGAGGTGGCGCGCGCAGCGCGTCGGAGGGGTGTCCCGCTTGGTGAAGTTTCGCCACCCTCGCGACCGGTGACACCCCTCCACCAGCTTCGCTGGTCCCCCTCCCCTTGCAGGGGAGGAATGTGAGAAGTCACTATATGCCGTCTATATGCGAAACCGGGGGATCGCCCTCGAATTGCTACGCCCCTCGGGCCTAATTGCTTGGCCCTGGAGGTCGCCCACTCATCCCGGCGGCCTGTCCATAGGGGCATATATGAAGACCATCACCTTTTGCGCCGCCACGGCGCTGTTCGTGCTTCCGGCCGCCGCATCGGCGCAGACCGCCGAGACCGCGTCGCCGCCCGTCACCGTCAGCGGATCGGCCGCGATCGTCTCCGACTATCGCCTGCGCGGCATTTCGCAGTCGGACGAGCATATGGCGGTGCAGGCGGGCATCACGGCGACCCATGAGAGCGGCGTCTATGTCGGCACCTGGGCGTCGAACCTGGCGGGGTGGGGAACCTTCGGCGGCGCGAACATGGAGCTGGACCTGATCGGCGGCTACAAGACGAAGATCAGCCCGACCGGCACGCTGGACGTCGGGCTGACCTGGTACATGTATCCAGGCGGCGCGAACAAGACCGACTATGCCGAGCCCTTCGCCAAGCTGTCGGGCACGACCGGCCCGGTTTCGCTGACCGCCGGTATCGCCTATGCGCCGAAGCAGCAGGCGATCGGCAAGTGGTATAACAACGGTGCCAGTGCGGCGGCGGGTGTCTATGACCGTCCCGGCGCCAAGAGCGACAATCTCTATGTCTGGGGCGACGGCGCGGCGGCGATCTCCGGCACGCCGTTCACCGCCAAGGCGCATATCGGCCATAGCTGGGGCATGGACGGCCTTGGCCCCAACGCCACCGCGCCGACGCCGACCGGCGACTATTGGGACTGGTCGCTGGGCGCGGACACGAGCTGGCACAACCTGACGCTGGGTCTGGCCTGGGTCGACACCGACATTTCCAACCGCAAGGCTGCCTATCTCCGGCCGAGCTTCAGCAAGGGTCAGGACGGCACCGGCAATATCGCGGGCAGCACCTTCCTCGCCACCCTCACCGCCGGTTTCTGAGGAGCATCGCACATGGACGATCTGATCTGGTTGCTGGTCATGGCGGGGCTGGTGGCGGCGACGCTCGCCTATGCCCGCCTGTGCGACCATGCGTGAGGAGGGCTGAGCCATGACCCTCGACCTCTGGCTGGCGGCGCTGACCGCGCTCGGCCTTCTCGTCTATCTGGTGGCGGTGCTGATCCGCCCCGAACGCTTCTGAAGGGGGCGGCATTATGACGCTTCAAGGATGGGCCCTGATCCTGGGCTTCGTCGCGATCCTGCTCGCACTGACCAAACCGGTCGGCGCGTGGCTGTTCGCGCTCTATGAAGGGCGGCGCACGCCCCTGCATGTCGTGCTCGGTCCGGTCGAGCGCGGTTTCTACAAGATGGCGGGCATCGACCCGAACGCGCAGCAGGGCTGGCGCCGCTATGCGCTGCACATGCTGATCTTCAACGTCGCGTTGATGGTCTTCACCTATGCGGTGCTGCGCCTGCAATTCTACCTGCCCGGCAATCCGCAGGGGCTGGCCGGGCTGACCCCGCATCTGGCGTTCAACACCGCGATCAGCTTCACCACCAACACCAACTGGCAGAGCTATGGCGGCGAGTCGACCATGTCGAACCTGTCCCAGATGCTCGGCCTGACCATCCACAACTTCCTGTCGGCGGCGACCGGCATCGCGCTGGCCTTTGCGCTGTTCCGGGGTTTCGCGGGGCGCGAGACGAAGCATCTCGGCAATTTCTGGGCCGATGTCACGCGGATCACCCTGTACCTGCTGCTGCCGATCTGCGTCGTCTATACCCTGTTCCTGATCGCCAGCGGCGTGCCGCAGACCATGGCCGGTGTCGTCAACATCGACACGCTGGAGGGCGTGCGCCAGTCGATCCTGCTCGGCCCGGTGGCCAGCCAGGAAGCGATCAAGATGCTCGGCACCAATGGTGGCGGCTTCTTCAATGCCAACAGCGCGCATCCGTTCGAGAACCCGACCGCGCTGGTCAATTTCGTCCAGATGCTGTCGATCTTCGTCATCGGCTTCGGCCTGACCTGGTGCTTCGGCAAGGCGGTCGGCAATACGCGTCAGGGCTGGGCGATCCTGTCGGCCATGATCCTGCTGTTCCTGGGCGGCGCGGCCGTCTGTTACTGGGCGGAAGCGGCGGGCAACCCCGTGCTGCACCAGCTGGGCGTCGCGGGCGGAAACATGGAGGGCAAGGAGGTACGCTTCGGCGTCGCTGCTTCCGCCCTGTTCGCGGCCGTCACCACGGCGGCGTCGTGCGGCGCGGTCAATGCGATGCATGACAGCTTCACCGCGCTGGGCGGCATGATCCCGCTGTTCAACATGCAGCTGGGCGAGGTCGTCATCGGCGGCGTCGGCGCTGGCATCTACGGCTTCCTGCTGTTCGCCATCCTGGCCGTGTTCGTCGCAGGGCTCATGGTCGGTCGCACGCCCGAATATGTCGGCAAGAAGATCGAGAGCCGTGAGGTCAAGCTCGCCGTCCTCGCCATCGCCGTGCTGCCGCTGTTCGTCCTGGGGATGACCGCGCTGTCCTGCGTGACGGGGCAGGGGCTGGCGGGGCCGCTCAACAAGGGACCGCATGGTTTCGGCGAGATCCTCTATGCCTTCACCAGTGCGGTGGCGAACAACGGTTCGGCCTTTGGTGGCCTGACCGCCGCGACCCCCTGGTATGACGGCCTGCTGGGCGTCGCCATGTGGGTGGGCCGCTTCTTCATCATCGTGCCGATGCTCGCCATTGCCGGAAGCCTTGCCGCGAAAAAGCATGTCCCCGCATCGGCCGGGTCCTTCCCGACCACGGGTGTGCTGTGGGTCGGTCTGCTCGTCGGCATCGTGCTGGTGCTGGGCGGCCTGACCTTCCTGCCGAGCCTCGCCCTTGGTCCCATCGCCGATCATCTCGCGATGATCCGCGGTCAACTCTTCTGATCGGGAGCGCCAGTCGTGGCCAATTCCCCTACCAAGAGCCTGTTCACCGCCGAGCTGGTGCTCCCGGCGATCAAGGCCTCGTTCGTCAAACTTTCCCCACGCGAATTGATCCGCAATCCGGTGATGTTCGTGACCGCGGTGGTCGCCGCGCTCCTGACCGTCCTGCTCGTCGTCGGGCATGACGGGCTGACCACCGGCTTCAAGCTGCAACTGGTCGTCTGGCTGTGGCTGACCGTGTTGTTCGGCACCTTTGCCGAAGCCCTGGCGGAAGGGCGCGGCAAGGCGCAGGCGGCCTCGCTTCGCGCCGCCAAGGCCGAACTGACCGCCAAGCGGTTGAAGGGCGCTGGCCATGAGTGGGAGAATGTCCCCGCCAGCGCGCTGAAGATCGGCGACGTGGTGCTGGTCGAGACCGGCGACCTGATCCCCTCGGACGGCGAAGTCGTCGCGGGTGTTGCGAGCGTCAACGAAGCCGCGATCACCGGCGAGAGCGCACCCGTCATCCGCGAGGCGGGCGGCGACCGTTCGGCGGTGACGGCGGGCACGCGCGTCATCTCGGACGAAATCCGCGTCAAGGTGACGGTCAATCCGGGCCAGGGTTTCCTCGACCGCATGATCGCGCTGGTCGAGGGGGCCGAACGGCAGAAGACGCCGAACGAGGTGGCGCTGACCATATTGCTCGTCGGCCTGACCATCATCTTCCTGATCGCGGTCGGCACCATTCCGGGCTTTGCCTCCTTCGCGGGCGGCAGCATCCCGGTGGCGATCCTGGCGGCGCTGCTGATCACGCTGATCCCGACGACCATCGCGGCGTTGCTGTCGGCGATCGGTATCGCGGGCATGGACCGGCTCGTCCGCTTCAATGTGCTCGCCAAGTCGGGCCGTGCGGTCGAGGCGGCGGGCGACGTCGACGTGCTGCTGCTCGACAAGACGGGCACCATCACCATCGGCGACCGTCAGGCGAGCGAGTTCCGCGCCGTCGGTGGCTCGGATGTCGATGCGCTCGCCGAAGCCGCGCTGATGGCCAGCCTCGCCGACGAGACGCCCGAAGGCCGCTCGATCGTCGTCCTGGCGCGCGAGCAGTTCAAGGTGTCGGTCGCCAGCCTGCCTGCCGATGCCGAGATCATCCCCTTCACCGCCCAGACCCGCATCTCGGGCGTGAGGATCGGTGATCGGCTGATCCAGAAGGGCGCGGTCGACTCGATCCTGCGCGCCCATCCGGGCGTGGGTGAGACGGCGGCGGCGACCCAGCTGCGCCGCATCACCGACGAGATCGCGCGGGCGGGCGGCACGCCGCTGGCGGTGGCGGAGAATGGTCGCTTGCTCGGCGCCATCTTCCTGAAGGATGTGGTCAAGGCGGGCATTCGCGAACGCTTCGGCGAACTGCGTCGCATGGGCATCCGCACGGTGATGATCACCGGCGACAACCCCCTGACCGCCGCCGCCATCGCGGCCGAGGCGGGCGTGGACGACTTCCTCGCCCAGGCGACGCCGGAGGACAAGCTGGCGCTGATCCGCAAGGAACAGCAGGGCGGCAAGCTGGTCGCGATGTGCGGCGACGGCACCAACGATGCGCCGGCCCTGGCGCAGGCGGATGTCGGCGTCGCGATGAACACCGGCACCCAGGCCGCGCGCGAAGCGGGTAACATGGTCGATCTGGATAGCGATCCGACCAAGCTGATCGAGGTCGTCGGCCTCGGCAAGCAGTTGCTGATGACGCGCGGCGCGCTGACGACCTTCTCGGTCGCCAATGACGTGGCGAAATATTTCGCGATCATCCCGGCGATGTTCGTGGCGCTCTATCCGGGGCTCGGCGTGCTGAACGTCATGGGTCTGGCGACGCCGCAATCGGCGATCCTGAGCGCCATCATCTTCAACGCGCTGATCATCCCGCTGCTCGTGCCGCTGGCGCTGAAGGGCGTCGCCTACAAGCCAATGGGGGCGGGGCCGCTGCTCGCCCGCAACCTCGCCGTCTATGGCCTGGGCGGCCTGATCGCGCCGTTCGTCGGCATCAAGATCATCGACCTTGTGGTCGGTGGCCTCGGCCTCGCGTGAGTTGAGGATAACAGCCCCTCCCCTTCAGGGGAGGGGTTGGGGTGGGGCGTCGCCGCGAACGAAGCACTTGTGGGAACGCCCCACCCCCTACCGCTCCCCTGAGGGGGAGGGGCTTGAAGAAGGAAATATCATGAACACGGACATTACCTCCGCATTTCGGCCCGCGATCGTCATGACGATCCTGTTCGCGATCCTGCTCGGCTTGGTCTATCCTCTGGCGATGACCGGCATCGGACAGGCGATCTTCCCGCATCAGGCGAATGGCAGTTTGGTGCGCGTGGGGGCGCGCGTAATCGGCTCCGAGGTCGTCGGTCAGGCGTTCGTCAGCGATCGCTATTTCCAGACCCGTCCTTCAGCGGCGGGCAAGGGCTATGACGGGCTGGCCTCGTCGGGTTCCAACCTGGGGCCGACCTCGCAGGCACTGGCCGATCGGGTGAAGGCCGATGTCGCCAAGCGTCGTGCCGAGGGTGTGATGGGGCCGGTTCCCGCCGACCTCGTCACCACCAGCGGTTCGGGCCTGGACCCCGATCTGTCGCCCGAAGCTGCGCTGGCACAGGCCGCCCGCATCGCCCGCGTCCGGGGCCTGGGTGACGAGCAGGTTCGCGCGCTGGTCGTCGCGAAGACCGAGGACTCGGTGCTGGGTGACCCGCATGTCAACGTCCTCGCCCTCAATCGCGCACTGGACGCCGCTTCCAAGCGATGACGGGAGGCGAGCCGCGCCCCGACCCCGATGCCCTGCTGCGCGCCGCCGAGCGCGAGGGGCGCGGCCGCCTGAAAATCTTCCTGGGGGCAGCACCCGGCGTCGGCAAGACGTTCGAGATGCTGTCTGAGGGCGCCGCCCGCCGCCGCGACGGCGTCGACGTCGTCGTCGCGGTGGTCGAAACCCATGGCCGCGTCGAGACCGAGGCGCTGGTCCGGGGGCAGGAGGTGATGCCCCGCCGCGCCGTACCCTATGAGGGGCGGACGCTGCATGAGATGGACATCGACGCGGTGCTCGCCCGCGCGCCGCGTCTCGCGCTGGTCGACGAACTGGCGCACACCAATGCGCCGGGCAGCCGCCATCCCAAACGCTATCAGGATGTCGAGGAGCTGTTGGCGGCAGGGATCGACGTCTATTCCACCGTCAACATCCAGCACGTCGAGAGCCTGAACGACGTCGTTGCCAGCTTCACCCGCGTCCGCGTGCGCGAGACGGTGCCCGACCGCATATTGGAGGCCGCCGAGATCGAGGTGGTCGACATTCCCCCCGACGAACTGATCGAGCGGTTGAAGGCGGGCAAGGTCTATCTGCCGCAGGAAGCGACGCGCGCGCTGTCGCATTTCTTCTCGAAGTCCAACCTGTCGGCCTTGCGCGAACTAGCGCTGCGAAGGGCGGCGCAGGCGGTCGATGCGCAGATGCTCGACCATGTCCGGTCGCTGGGTGTCGGCGGACAATGGGCGGCGGGCGAGCGGCTGGTCGTCGCGGTCAGTGAACTGCCCGGTGCCGACGAACTGGTCCGCGCCGCCAAGCGCGCGGCGGATGCGCTCCGCGCGCCCTGGACCGCCTTGTTCATCGACACGCCGCGCACCGCGACGTTGGGCGAGGCGCAGCATCGGCGGCTGGCCGCGACCATGACGCTGGCGACACAGCTGGGCGCGGCGGTGGCGACCGTGCCCGCGCCCAGCGTGGTCGAGGGTATCCGCGCCTTCCTTACCGACGCCCGCGCCACGCAGCTGGTCGTCGGCAAGGCCAAGCGCTCGCGCTGGTTCGAGCTGCGCCATGGCTCGGTCGTTGACCGGCTGGTGCGCGAGACGCCGGGCGTCACCGTCCATGTCCTGCCGGTTGGTGAGGCCCCGGTCGAGCGCGAGCGGACCCGACGGCGCGGGCAATGGGGCTCACCCATCGGCTATGGGCTGACGCTGCTCGGTGTGGCGGCGGTGACAGCGCTGGCGAGCGCGCTGTTCCACATCCTGAACCTCGGCAATGTCGCTTTGCTCTATCTGTTGCCGGTCATGGCGGCGGCGAGCCTTTATGGCCTGCGCACGGGCTTGTTCGCGGGATTGGCGTCGAGCCTGGCCTACAACTTCTTCTTCCTGCCCCCTGTCGGCACGCTGAGCGTCAGCAATCCCGAAAACGTCATCTCGATCTTCGTCCTGCTGGGCGTCGCCGTCGCGACCAGCCAGTTGACCTCGCGCGTGCGGGCGCAGGCCGACCTCGCAGCGGCGAGTGCGCGGGACAATGCGACTCTGGCTGGCTTCCTCCACCGCCTGAGTGGTATGGCCGACCCGGCCGAGGCGTCGCGTGTCATTTGCGAAGACATCGCCAGGCTGTTCGACGTGCAGGCGGTGTTGCTCACCCCGTCGCCCGCCGGGCTGGCGGTACAGGCGGCGACCAAACCCGATTACCGGCTGGAGACCATGGAGATGGCCGCCGCCCACTGGGCATTCGACACCGGCACGCCCGCGGGCAAGGGCTCGGCGACGCTGGCCGCGTCCGAATGGCTGTTCCAGCCGTTGAAGGCGGGCAACCGGACGCTCGCCGTGTTGGGGCTGGCGCGGGAGGCCGGGGGCGAGCCGGTGCGGGCCGACCGCCTGCCGTTGTTGACCGGATTGATCGACCAGGCCGCGCTGATCCTCGAACGGCTGCGGCTGGAGGCGGAAGTGCGCGACGTCGATGCGGTGCGTACCCGCGACCGGCTCCGGGCGGCACTGTTGTCTTCGGTCAGCCATGATCTGCGCACGCCGCTGACCGCCGTGATGGCCGCCGCGGCACAACTGCGGCAGGGCGCAACGCCCGAGCTGATTTCGACCATCGAGGGGGAGGCGGCGCGGCTCAATCGCTTCGTCGCCAATCTGCTCGACATGGCGCGGGTCGAGGCGGGGGCGCTCAAGCTGAAGATCGAGGCGATCGACCTGAGCGATGCCGTGACCGGCGCTGCGCATGATGCCCGCCGCGCGCTGGAGGGGCATTCGGTACGTCTCGACGTGCCGCCCGATCTGCCTTTGGTCCGTGCCGATCCACAACTGCTGCATCACTGCCTGCTCAACCTGCTCGACAATGCCGGGCGCTATGGAGATCCGGGGACCGAGATCGTGATCGAGGGGCGGCACCGCCACGGCACCTTGCGTCTGTCGGTCCTCGACCATGGCCCCGGCCTGCCGCCCGGCCGTGAAGCGGAAGTGTTCGAGACGTTCCGGCGGCTGGAAGGCTCGGACCGGGTCGCGGGCGGCACGGGTCTCGGCCTCGCCATCGTCAAGGCCTTTGCCGAGGCCATGGGTCTGGGCGTAGAGGCGGGCAACCGCGAGGATGGCGAGGGCGCGGCCTTCGCGCTCTGCTTCCCGCGCGACCATATCATGCGCGACCTTATCATGTGTGATGGGGCGCCGGAGGGAATGGCCTGATGCCCGCGACGATCCTAGTGGTGGATGATGAAGTTGCGATCCGTCGCCTGCTGCGCAACACGCTGGAGCAGGCGGGGCATCTGGTGGTCGAGGCGCGCGACGGACGCGAGGCGCTGGCGCGCGCGGCGGCGGACCATCCCGACGCGGTGCTGCTCGACCTGGGGCTGCCCGACCGTGACGGGCTGAGCCTGATCCCGCTGTTGCGCGGGGCGGAACGGGTGATCCTGGTCGTCTCGGCGCGCGAGGCGACCGAGGAGAAGGTCGCCGCGCTCGACTTGGGCGCGGACGATTATGTCACCAAGCCGTTCGACACAGACGAATTGCTGGCGCGGTTGCGCGTGGCGTTGCGGCACCGACGTGCGGCAGAGGCGGTGCCGAGTGTGGTGAAGACCGGCGATCTGGCGATCGATCTCGACCGGCGCATCGTGACGCGGGGTGGCGAGGAACAGCATCTGACGCGCAAGGAATATGACGTGCTGGCCGTGCTGGCGCGCCATCCCGGCCGGGTGGTGACGCATGACAAGATCATCGACGCCGCCTGGGGCGGGGATGAGGACCCGCGTATCGATTATCTGCGCATCGTGGTGCGCAACCTGCGCCAGAAGCTGGAGGCGCCACAGCCGGTCGGGAGTGTCATCGCGAACGAACTGGGTGTGGGGTATCGGTTGCGGGTGGAGGGGTAAGTACGCCTCGTTCCCCGGCGAAGGCCGGGGCCCAGTCGCCACGAAAGTCGAAGCGCGCGAGACAATGCGGGGGAGGCCATAGCGAGCGCTCGGCATAGGCCTCCCACGCATCGCCCCGCGCGCCTCATGCGTCACCGAAACTGGGCCCCGGCCTCCGCCGGGGAACGGATTCAGCCTATCTTCTCGCCCGTCCGCAGGGTCAGCACCTCGACCCCGGTCTTCGTCACCGCGACGGTATGCTCGAACTGCGCCGACAGCTTTCCGTCATCGGTCAACACCGTCCAGCCATCGTCGCTGGTCGACACCTTGCGCGTGCCCTGGTTGATCATCGGCTCGATGGTGAAGGTCATGCCTTCGCGCAGCGGCACGCCCGTGCCCGGACGCCCGAAATGCATCACGTCCGGGGCCTCGTGCATCTCGCGCCCGATGCCGTGGCCGCAATAGTCGCGGACCACCGAATAGCCGTTCGCCTTGGCATGTTTCTCGATCGCCGCGCCGACATCGCCCAGTCGCGCGCCGGGGCGCACCTGGCGGATGCCTTTCCACATCGCTTCCTGAGTCACGCGGACCAGCCGCCTCGCGCCCGGCGACACCTCGCCGACCATATAGGTCTTGCTCGAATCCGCGATGAAGCCGTTCTTTTCCAACGTGATGTCCAGATTGACGATGTCGCCGTCCGTGATCACGTCATCGGCGCTCGGTACGCCGTGGCAGACGACCTGGTTGATCGAGCTGTTGAGCACATAGGCAAAGCCGTACTGCCCCTTGCTCGCGGGCCGCGCGGACAGGTCGTGGGTGATGTAACGCTCGACCAGATCGTTGATCGCCAGCGTCGACATGCCGGACAGGCTCACCCCGTCGAGCATCTCGAACACCTGCGCCAGCAAGCGCCCGGAGACGCGCATCAGCGCCAGTTCCTCTGCCGTCTTCACCATGTCAGGCGACCAGCGGTTGCGGCAGGGGGAAATCGGCGGCGGCCATCTGCGCCTTCACGATCTCGTGGAAGGTCAGCGTCGGATTGGCCTCGGCCAGCATGCCCATCTTCATCCAGAATTCCGCCTGCGCGTTGATCGAGCGGCACATGACCGTACTGGTGCGGCGGATTTCTTCGTGAAGCTGGTCGTCGATTTTTACGATACCCATATATGAAGCGTATATGGTCCGTATATTGATTGTGCAAGCCGGATCAGGCGGTCGGCCGGGTCAGGACAAAGACTGCGCAGCCCGCCATGACGGCGGCGACCAGCAGCGCCAACGGCCAGTGCGGGCGTGCCCCCAGCAGGAACAGGCCATAGCCCAGCGTCATTCCGCCGCACGCCATGGCCTTGCCCCGGCGACCGATCGCGCCGTCCTGCCGCCATGCGCGCAGGGTCGGGCCGAAGCGGGGATGGTCGAGTAACCACGCCTCCAGCCGGGGCGAAGAGCGCGCGAAACAGCCTGCCGCCAGGATCAGGAAGATCGTCGTCGGCATCAGCGGCAGGATCGCGCCGATCACGCCTAGCGCGACGAACAGGCACCCCAGGATGAGCCAGCCGAGCCGTATCATATGTGATGCGTAGCGGGGTGTGGGGGTGGGGGGAAGGGCCTCACCACCAGCGACTTCGCTTGGGGCCTTTCCCTCCCCCACCCCCTCCCGCCTGCGGGAGGGGAGCCTGGCGCGGCACGTGGCGAACAAATGCTCTTCTTACTCCCCTCCCGCAGGCGGGAGGGGCTGGGGGAGGGCAGGCCGCAAGGGCTGAAACCTCGGAAATTACGAACCAGCCACCCCCAGCTGCGACAGCATGAACGCCTGCCACTCCGCATTCTGCCGTATCCGCTCGAACCGTCCCGACTTGCCGCCATGCCCGGCCTCCATGTTGACCCGGAACAGCAGCGGATTGGTATCGGTCTTCTTCGCGCGCAGCCGGGCGACCCATTTGGCGGGCTCGTAATATTGCACCTGGCTGTCCCACAGGCCGGTGCCGACATAGAGCGCCGGATAGGCTTTGCCTGCGACATTGTCGTAGGGCGAGTAGCTGAGCATATAGTCGTAATAGGGCTTGTTCGCCGGATTGCCCCATTCGTCATATTCGAAGGTCGTCAGCGGGATCGAGGCGTCGAGCATCGTCGTGACCACATCGACGAACGGCACCTGCGCGATGATCAGCTTGTAATCCTGCGGCGCCATGTTCGCGACGCCGCCCATCAACAGCCCGCCCGCGCTGCCGCCCATCGCCGCCACCCGGCCGGGCGCGGCATATTTCTGCGCGACCAGATAGCGGGTCACGTCGATAAAGTCGGTGAAGCTGTTCTTCTTGTTGAGCAGATGGCCGTCATCATACCAGCCGCGCCCCATTTCCTGCCCGCCGCGGATATGCGCGATGGCATAGACCACGCCCCGATCGAGCAACCCGATCCGCCCCGCATCGACCCCCGGATCGGTCGAGATGCCGTAACTGCCATAGGCATATTGGAAGAGCGGCGCGGTGCCGTCGCGCTTCACGCCCTTGCGATAGACGATCGACACCGGGATGCGCGTCCCGTCGCGGGCCGGCGCCCAGACCCGTTCGGTGACATAGAGCGACGGGTCATAGCCGGGGACCGGCGTCACCTTCAGCGTCCGGCGCTCGCCGGTGCGGGCGTTGATCTCATAGGTCGTGGTCGGCGTGACGAGCGAGCCATAGGTATAGCGGACCCAAAGCGTGTCCGGCTCTTCGTTGGTGGACAGGCCCATGCGATAGGCGGGCTCGTCCGCCTTGACGGGCACGGACTTGCCCGCATCGGTCAGCAGGCGGATCATGCGGTTGCCGCCCTCGCGCTGGTCGATGGCGACGAAGCCGTTGAACGGCTTGAACGCCTCGATGAACACGGCGTCGCTGCCGGGCACCAGGTCGCGCCAGGCGGCGGCCCCCCTGGCCATGTCGGCATCGGCCAGCGTCACCAGCTTGTAGTTCTTCGCGCCGCGATTGGTGCGGATGATCCAGCGATGACCCAGATGGTCGGCGCTATAGCGGAACTCGCGCTCACGCGGTGCGATCACGGTGAAGGCGGTCGGCCGGGCGGCGGGGGCACAGCGTTGCTCGTCGCTGACCGTGCTCTGGACGCCGATACAGATATAGCGGTCGTCGGTCGTCCGGCCGACGCCGATGCTGAAGCTATCGTCCTTCTCCTCGTACAGCATCCGGTCGGCGCTGACCGGCGTGCCCAGCACATGGGCCATCGCACGATAGCCGCGCAGCGTCGTGGGGTCCTTGGCGATGTAGAGGATGGTGCGATTGTCCGCCGCCCAGACGATGTTCGGCTCGATATTCGTGATCGTGTCTTCGTAAATGCGCCCGGTCGCGATATCCTTGACCTTCAGCACATATTGCCGCCGCCCGACCGTGTCCTCGGCCCAGGCGACCAGCCTGTTGTCGGGGCTGACCGCCCAGTCGGACAGCGCGAAGAAATTATGGCCCTTCGCCATGGCGGGCTGATCGAACAAAATGGTGGCAGGGGCGGTGGCGCTGCCCTGGCGGCGTTCGATCAGCGGATAGTCGGCACCGGTCGCGAAGCGCGACGAATACCAATATCCGTTCTTGCGGTACGGAACGCTGCTGTCATCCTGTTTGATATGGGCGACCGTCTCTGCATAGAGTTTCGCCTCAAGCGGTTTCAGCGCGGCCAGTTGCGCATCGGCATAGGCGTTCTCGGCGTTCAGATAGGCGAGCATCTCCGGGTTCTTCCGAGTATCGTCGCGCAGCCAATAATATTCATCCTCCCGCGCGCCATGGGGCGAGGGGACCTGATACGGCTTCTTGGCCGCGACCGGCGGCGTCATTTGTTGCGCCATCGCCGGGCTTGCCAGCGCCATCAAACCCGTTGCCGCCAGCCACCGCATCGCCGTGCCCCCTCGTTCCGAAGTCGGCAGGATGGCGGTCCGGCTCGGCTCACGCAAGCGTCATCGGGCGGCCCGGCGCAGAAGCCCGTAACCGAGCAGCCCCGCCACCAGCGATCCCGCCAGCACCCCCAGCTTGGCCTCCGCCTGGAGCAGCGGATCGCCGGGAAAGGCGAGCAGTGTGATGAAGATGCTCATCGTAAAGCCGATGCCGCAGAGGAGCGCGGTGCCCAGTATCTGGGTCGTCGTGGCATGGGCGGGTGCGTCGGCGACTCCGATGCGCACCGCCAGCATCGTCATGCCGAACACGCCGACGACCTTGCCGAGCAACAGCCCCAGCCCGACACCCAGCGTGACCGGCGCGGCAAAGGCGCTCACCGGCAATCCCAGCACCGGCACTCCGGCATTGGCCAGCCCGAAGATCGGCACGATCAGGAAACCGACCGGCTTGTGCAGCGCATGTTCCAGCCGGTGAAGCGGGCTGTCGCGCGTATCGTCCTCGCAATCGGGGCGGGCCGGGGTACGGGTCATCGGGATGGTGAAGGCCAGCAGGACGCCCGCGATGGTGGCGTGGATGCCTGACCGGATCATGAAGACCCACAGGACCAGCCCGACGAGAAGATAGGGCGACAGCCGCTTCATGCCCATCCGGTTGAACGCCACCAGCAACGCCAGCATCGCGGCCGCGCCGCCCAGATCGACCAGCGATAGCGACGAGGAGTAAAAGGCCGCGATCACCGCGACCGCGCCCAGATCGTCGATGATCGCCAGCGCCGCCAGAAAGACGCGCAGCGATGCCGGAACCCGGTCGCCGACCAGCCGGATGACGGCCAGCGCAAAGGCGATGTCGGTCGCCGCCGGGATCGCCCAGCCGGACGCGGTGCCGCCGCGATTGAAGGCGAGATAGATCAGCGCGGGCACCACCATGCCCCCCAGCGCGGCCAGTCCCGGCAGGATACGGCGCGGCCAGGTGGACAGTTGCCCGTCCAGCACCTCGCGCTTGATCTCCAGCCCGACCAGCAGGAAGAACACCGCCATCAGGCCGTCATTGATCCAATGCTCGACAGACAGCGGTCCCCAATGCCGGTGAAGCAGTCCGGCATATCCGGCGGCAAGCGGCGAATTGGCGAGGACCAGCGCGACGGCGGCGGCGGCCATCAGCACCAGTCCGGCCGAGGTCTGGGAGTCGAGGAAACGACGGATCGCGCTGATGCGCATCGGGTGTGACATGGCCATGGCTCCGGCAGGACTGATCCTCGCTGGCGGCCCGACCAACGATCATCCTGCCCGTGACTTGTCCACGAACACCCTGGGGAGCGATGTCGCATGACGCAGGGAGTGGGGCAAGATTAATCCTCCCCGGTACGGGGAGGGGGACCAGCGAAGCTGGTGGAGGGGGCGTGCCGCTAGGGGCGTCCCATGGGGAAGCACCCCTCCGTCAGCGCTCCGCGCTGCCACCTCCCTGTTCCGGGGAGGATTGTTCGTCCTCCCCGCGCCGTGTGCAGGCGAAGCCAATCGCCGCCGCCAACAGCCCTGCTGCCGCGACCCCGGCCGCGATCTTCCAATGACCCTGATCCTCCTCGGCCTCGACGAACAGCTCGATCAGGTGCCGCGTCACCGCCCCGGGATTCTCGCGCTGCGGGAAATGGCCGACGCCGGGCAATTCGACCATCTTGAACGGCCCGCTGAACTTGCCCGGCACATCGCGCGCCGTGGAGGGCGGGTTCACCCCGTCGACTCCTCCGTGCAAATAGAGCGTCGGCAGCGCCAGCGTCTTCGTCGCCTTTACCCGGTCGGCCAGCCATGTCCCGCGCGGGTCGGGCTGCGCCTCGTCCCAGCGAGCGCGATAGCTGTGGATCGTCACGGCAGGCCAGTCGGGATTGTCGAAGGACTTCGCGACGCGGTTGAACGTCGTCTCGTCGAACCAGCCGGGCGGCGACCAGTTGATCCAGTGGATATGGGCAAAGCCGTGCCGGTCGTCGCGCACCGCCTGTGCGCCGCGCCGGGTGGCCATGAACCAGTGATACCATTGCCGCTGCGCCTGATCGAAGGACGGGGTCGGCATGCCCCCCAGGCGCGGCGGCGTGCTGAGCATCGCCAGCCTGCGTACTCGTTCGGGCCAGCCCACGGCCAGCGCCTCGGCGATGTTGCTGCCCCAGTCATGGCCCGCGACCATGAACCGATCGATGCCCAGCGCATCCATCAGCGCGATCGCATCCAGCGCCAGGATCGCGCTGTCGCCGGTGCGGGGCGTGTGGTCATGGCGGAACCGCGTCGCCCCGAACCCGCGCAGGGTGGGCACGACGACGCGCAGGCCCGCCTGTGCCAGACGCGGCGCGACTCGGTCCCAGGTGGTCGCATCGTCGGGCCAGCCATGGAGCAGCAGGACGACGGGCGACTCCTCCGATCCGTACAGGTCGCAGGCGATGGAAAGATGGTCGGTGGTGATCGTCGGCATCGGCGGACAGGACCCTTTGCGTGGACCGTTTCCAAACTCGGGTGATTTGGCGCCGTTCCGTTCCTGTCCTGGCGATCGAGGCAATCCGGGCGGCGGGCGGGGCAGGTGGCGTATGAGAATGGCAGAAGAGTTCATTCCTCCCCTGCAAGGCGAGGAATGCGAAAATATTGGCCAGCATGGGCAAAACTTCGTCACGGGCCTTGATCGCAGGGGGCGCTATCGCGTTTTAGGACATTGGGGGTGCGCGATTGACGAATGGAATGACATGCGGTGGCGACGGCGTAACCTGGCTTCGATGAGTGCGGATGTGAATGATGGGCTGGCCCCCGGTGTCGAGGCGGTGACCAGCGGCGCCCCCCGTTCGGAAGAGCCGGTGCAGACCCGTGGCTACCGTGTCATCGCGCTCGTCGTCGCCTCCGCGCTGTTCATGCAGCAACTCGACGGCACCGTCCTGACCGTCGCGCTTCCCACCATGGCGCGCGATCTGGCGACCCCCGCCACCAGCCTCAGCCTGGCGCTGACCAGCTATCTGCTCGCGCTGGCGCTGTTCATTCCCGCCAGCGGGACGCTGGCCGACAAATTCGGGTCGCGCACCATCTTCTGCTCGGCGATCGGGGTGTTCCTGCTGGGATCGATCCTGTGCGCGCAGTCTGGGTCGCTGCCGACTTTGGTCGCCGCGCGTTTCCTGCAAGGCATTGGCGGCGCGATGATGGTGCCGGTCGGACGGCTGGTCCTGCTGCGCAGCGTCGCCAAGGCGGACATGGTGCAGGCGCTGTCCTGGCTGGTCATGCCCGCGCTGATCGGGCCGATCCTGGGGCCGCCGCTGGGCGGGTTCATCGTGACGTGGCTCGACTGGCGCTGGATCTTCTATCTCAACATTCCCATCGGCATCATCGGCATGATCGGTGCGTGGATGCTGGTGCCCGAGGTGCGCGGTGATGCGCGCTTGCGGTTCGACGTGTCGGGCTTCTTCCTGTCGGGCATCTCGCTCGGCTGCCTGTTGTTCGGGTTCGAACTGGCCAGCCGCCCCGGCACCGGCCTGGTCGCGCTTGGCCTGTTGGTGATCGGCGCGGTCTTCGGATGGCTCTACATCCGCCATGCGCGGCATACGACCGACCCGATCCTCGACCCGACGCTGATGCGGGTGCCGACCTTTCGCCTGTCGGTGATCGGCGGTTCGCTGACCCGGATCACGCAGGGGGCGCAGCCCTTTCTGCTGCCGCTGATGTTCCAGCTCGGCTTCGGCCTCAGTGCCGCCAAGACGGGAACGATCACCATGGCGGGTGCGGTCGGTGCGCTGGCGATGAAGGCGCTCGCGCCGCGCGTCCTGCGCCGCTGGGGCTTTCGCCGCAGCCTGATCGTGTCGGGTTTGGCAAGCAGTGCTGGCTATGCGACCTGCGCGTTCTTCCGCCCCGACTGGTCGATCCCGCTCATCACCTTCATCCTGGCGCTGTCGGGCTTCTTCACCTCGTTCCAGTTCACGGGCTTCAACGCGATCGCCTATGCCGATGTGGACAAGGACCGGATGAGTGCCGCGACCAGCTTCTACGCGACCTTCCAGCAGCTGACCCTGTCGCTGGGCATCTGCACCGCCGCGACCGTGCTGGAGCTGGGTTCGCTGGTCGAGGGGAAGGGCGGGCCGACGCTGAACAGCTTTTCGGCGGCGTTCATCGTGGTGGCGATCATCTCGGCCTCGGCGGTCATCTGGAACCGGCGCTTCGCCCCCGATGCGGGTGCGGCGATGAGCGGGCATCATGGACATGGGGATAGCGATGAATGACGGATTTTTAATGTCATTCCCGTTCAGCAACGATCCAGCATAGAAATCGTTACCGGCGTTCATCCCATATAGGAGAAGGCCGGTGGCAGCGCAGACGGTAATCGTGACGGGAGCCGAGTCCGGGATCGGCGCGGCCTGTGCCGAGGCTTTCGGCGCGACCGGGGCCAGGGTCGCGATCCTGTTCCACAGCGATCAGGGCGCCGCCGATATTTCCGCCGAGGCGGTGCGCAAGGCAGGCGGCGAGGCGATGACGGTGCAGGTCGGCGTCGATGACGAAGCCTCGGTCGACCAAGCCTTTGCAACCGTCGAGAAGGCGTGGGGCGCGGCCGACGTGCTGGTCAATTCCGCCGGGGTCAACATGGCGGGCGTTGCCGTCCGCGACATGACGCTGGCGCATTGGCAGCGGATGATCGACACCGACCTGACCGGTGCCTTCCTGACCTCGCGCCGCTTCCTGACCGGGCGGGGCGAGGCGAAGGGCGATGCGACGATCCTGCAGATTTCGTCGATCCACGCCTATGCGGTGCGCGCGGGCGGTGCGGATTATTGCGCGGCCAAGGGCGGGCTGACCACGCTGGTCGAGACGCTGGCCATCGAGGAGGCACCGCGCGGGGTCCGGGTGAACGCGATCGAGCCGGGCATGATCCTGACCCCGATGAACGCCAAGGCGCAGGCCGATCCGGCCTATCGCGCCAGCCTGGAGAAGAACATCCCGATGGGCCGCGCGGGCAAGGCGTCGGAGGTCGCGGACCTCGCCGTCTTCCTCGCCTCCGACAAGGCACGCTACATCACCGGCGCGCGTATCGTCATCGACGGCGGCCTGTCGCTGATGCAGGCGCTCGGCGCATGACGGGGGCCGATGTGAACAGCTCGATCGCCGATCCTCATCGCAAGGACCAGGTGGCCGATGCGCCGCTCGATTTGGACTTCAACGTGAAGCGTATCGAGGAGGTGACGCTCGACGGCCCGCCCGCGCTGATGGCCCGCGACCTGATGAGCCCCTATGTCTGGCGCGAGGCCGATGGCCGCTGGGGCATGATGGTCCGCGCCGTCGTGCCGCAGGGCGAGACGCTGACCGATACGGGCGTGATCTGGGCCGGGTGGAGCGAGGACGGGCGGCATTTCAGGATGCTCGACACGCCGTCCATCGCGCCGGGGCCGGGCGAGCATGACGCGGGCGGGGTCGAGGACCCGACGGTCGTGCGTACCGACGATGGTTATATCGTCTATTATTCCGGCGTGCTGGCCGATCACGCGCATGGCGAGCTGTCCTATGCCGCCGGGCCGTCGATCGACCGGCTGGAGAAGAGCGGCGTCGCGCTCGCATCCTCCAAGTCGGAAGGCAATACCAAGGAGGCGACGGTCGACCGGACGGCGGACGGGCGCTGGCGGCTGTTCTACGAATATGCCGCGGACGAGGCATCGCGCATCGGCCTGGCGATCGGCGAGGATGTGGCGGGGCCATGGACCGAGCAGCCCACGCCCTTCATGCCGCGAGAGAAGAGCTGGGACGACTGGCATCTGTCGACCGGCCCGTTGCTGACCGACGACAAGAGCTGCCCAGTGATGTTCTATAACGGCGCGACCCGCGATGCGCGCTGGCGGATCGGCTGGGTCGCCTTCGACGAGCATTATACCCGCGTCGTCGCGCGCGGGATCGAGCCGCTGATCCTGCCGCCGCCCGCCGATGATCGCGGCGCGACCGACATCGCCTTCGCCGCCTCGGTCGTGGTCGCGGAGGATGGTATCTGGCTCTATTATTCGCTCGAGGACCGGCGATTGTCGCGAGCGCTGATCCGGCGCAGCTGAGCCGCCCCGTAAATATCCTTGCGCAAGAAAGTCCGTTGATGCTCGGAGATACCGAAGCCCCCGCCGTCCCGAGCATCCACGCCGCGATCGCCCCGGCCCCGGCGCTGCGTCCCGACCGGCCCTATGCCCGTGACGAGTTGCTGCACGAGCTGTTCGACGCGAGCTGCCGGACGCGCGGCTGGACGACCGCGCTGAAGCTGATCGGTGCGGACGAGGAGTTCGGCCGCTCGACCGAATGGACCTATGACATGCTGGCGCAGCGCAGCCTGTCGCTGGCGCACCGGCTGCGGGCGCAGGGCGTGGGGAAGGGCGACCGGGTCGTGCTGTGCCTGCCGCGCGGGCTGGACCAGTATATGGCGATCCTGGGCGTGCTGCGTTCGGGCGCGGCCTATGTGCCGGTCGACTGGGGTTATCCGCAGGACCGCATCGCCTTCATCATCGAGGATAGCGGCGCCGCGCTGACCATTACCACCGGCGCACGGGCGGCGGAGATACCGGGCGCGACGCTCGCGCTGGATGCCGAGCTGGGCGACCTGGCTGCCGAGCCGCCGGTGCCGATGGGGCGCGAGGTGACGGGATCGGACCGCCACGATCTGGCCTATATCATCTATACCTCGGGCACGACCGGGCGGCCCAAGGGGGTGATGATCACCCATGCCAATGCCTGTCACCTGGTCCGCTCCGAAAGCGCGATCCTGGCGCTGGAGCCCGACGACATCGTGTTCGGCGGGTTCAGCCTGGCCTTCGACATGTCGGTCGAGACGATGTGGAGCGCGTTCTTCGTCGGCGCCAAGCTGCTCGTCGCGACCGAGCCGCTGGCCGCGAGCGGCCCCGACGTCGCCGTCACGCTGGCGGCGGAAAAGACGACGATCTGGCATGTCGTTCCCTCGTTGATCGCGCTGGTCGAGCATCCGGTGCCGACGCTTCGCCTGATCAACATGGGCGGTGAGGCGTGCCCCGCCGACCTGCCGCGCCGTCTGGCGCGGCCCGGCCTGCGGTTGCTCAACACCTATGGCCCGACCGAAACCTCGGTGACGGCGACCTGGACCGAGGTGCAGCCGGGCAAGCGCATCACCATCGGCAAGCCGTTGCCCGGCTATACCGCCTGGATCGTCGATGAGGCGTTGCAGCCGGTCGAGGCGGGGCAGGAGGGCGAACTGGTCATCGGCGGCCCCGGCGTCGGCGTCGGTTACGTCAACCGCCCAGACCTGACGGCCGAGAAGTTCACCATGACCCCGTTCGACACCGTGTCGGGCGCGCCGGAGCGTATCTATCGCTCCGGCGACCTGGTTCGGCTCGACGCGGCGGGCGACATCGATTTCGTCGGGCGAATCGACACCCAGGTGAAGATTCGCGGCTTTCGCGTCGAGCTGGCCGAGATCGAGGCAGTGATCGGCGAGGCGACGGGCGTCGCGCAGGCGGTCGTCCACCTGTTCACCGATGCCGATGGTTCGGAGTTTTTGGCTGCCTTCCTCGTGGCGCGCAGCGGCGAGACGATCGACATCGCCGACATCAAGGCGCGGGTCACCGAACGCCTGCCCAATTATATGCGGCCCGCCGCCTATCAGGTGATGGCGGCGCTGCCGACCTTGCCCGCCTCGGGCAAAGTGGATCGCAAGGCGCTGGTAAAACCCGAAATTACCGTCGACGCCGGCCGCGCGATCGAGCCGCCCGCCACGCCGATGGAGAAGAAGCTCCACGCCATCTGGGCCGAAGCCTTCGCGCCGCAGCCGGTGTCCGTCACCGACGATCTGTTCGAGGATCTGGGCGGTCACTCGCTAAAGGCCGCGCGCCTCGTCTCGGCGGCGCGCAAGGTCGCGGGGCTGGAGGGGCTGTCGCTGGAAGACCTCTACGCCGCCCCGACTATCCGGGCGCTGGCGACCCGGATTGGCGGCGCGGCGGCGGTCGCGGTTCAGACCGAGGAGAGCTTCCACCGCGTGCCCGAATGGAAGCGCTTGCTCTGCATCGCCGCGCAGACCGTTGCGCTGTTGCCCGTCTATACCATTGCCGGGCTGCAATGGTTCTTCCCCTATGTGGCCTATACCCATCTGGCCGGGCGGATGCCGCGCATCGACGCGCTGATCCTGAGTGCGCTGTTCTTCACCATCGTGCCGGTCGCCTCGATGCTGTTCTCGATTGCCGCCAAGTGGCTGATCGCGGGGCGGTTCAAGGCGGGGGACTATCCGCTATGGGGGGGCACCTATTTCCGCTGGTGGCTGGTGCGGCGGATCATTGCGGTGACGGCGACGCCCTATCTGGCGGGCACGCCGATGATCCGGGGCTATTACCGGATGCTGGGCGCAAAGATCGGCAAGCGCGCCTATATCGGCAATGGCGTCATCGACACCGCCGACCTGTTCGCCTGCGGCGACGATGCCATCGTCAGCGACCAGGCGGTGATGGCGACCAGCTCGGTCGAGCGCGGTCTGCTGCGGTTGGGCACGGTGACGCTGGGCGACCGCGCCTTTGTCGGCGGCCAGTCGGTGGTCGGCCGCAATTCGGCTCTGGAGGATGATGCGATCCTCGACGACATGGCCGCGCTTCCCGCCGAGACGGTGATCCCCGCGCGGCAACGCTGGACCGGTTCGCCCGCCGCCTTCGACAGGATGGTTGCGCCGGGCGAAGTGCAGACAATGGGCAGGCGTACGGGGCCGTCGCTGGCGATCTTCATCGGCGCGCTGCTGCTGCCGATCATCGCCATCCTGCCGATCGCGCCGGGTCTGATCGCGTTGATCGAGCTGGACTGGGCGACGACCGGTTACGGGTACATGCTCGTCTCGCCGCTGCTCGCCGCGACCTATATCGTCATGATGTGCGTGCTGACGGTGCTGGCCAAGCGGCTGATCCTGGGCCGGGTAAAGCCGGGCGTCTATCGCCTCGATAGCTGGTTCTATGTCCGTTACTGGATGGTCCGACAGATCAACGACCTGGCGCTGCGGCTGCTCCACCCGATCTTCGCCACGCTCTATGTCGTCCCCTGGTACCGCGCGCTGGGCGTGAAGGTCGGGCGGCGGGCGGAGATTTCGACCGCCAGCGCCATCGTCCCCGATCTGGTCGAGATCGGACCGGAGAGTTTCATCGCGGACTCGGTCATCTTCGGTGCGGCCAAGATCGGCCATGGCACCATCGAACTGGCGCATACCAAGATCGGCCGTCGCAGCTTCATCGGCAATTCCGCGCTGCTGCCCACCGGCGCGCAGATCGGCGACGAGGTGCTGATCGGCGTCCTCTCCAAGCCGCCCGAGGACCCCAGCCTGGCGACCGAGGCGGGCAGCACCTGGTTCGGATCGCCCGCCATCAAGCTGCCGGTGCGGCAGGTGGCGACGATGTTCGACGAGGGCGCGCGCTTCAATCCGTCGCGCGGTCTGATCGCGACACGCCTGTCGATCGAGGCGATCCGCACCACCCTGTCGCTCACCGCCTTCCTGGTGTTCTTCAGCGCGCTCTTGTCGGTGGTCGGCGATCTCGACGATCTGGAGCGCGGCGGACTGGTCATCATCTCCGCCTTCCCGTTCCTCTATGTCGGCTTCTGCCTGGCATGCGGTGCGTTCGTGCTGGCGCTGAAGTGGCTGGTGGTCGGGCGCTACCGGGCCAGGACCGCGCCCTTGTGGAGCACCTTCGTCTGGCGGACCGAACTGGTCACCGCGACCTATGAGAACCTCGCGGTCGCCAACCTGCTGGAGCCGTTGCGCGGCACGCCCTGGATCGGCCTCTACCTCCGGCTGATGGGCGCCAAGGTCGGCAGGCGCTGCTATATCGACACCACAGACCTGACCGAGCATGACCTTGTCACGATCGGCGACGATGTCGCGCTGAACGATTATGCCGGGCTCCAGACGCATCTGTTCGAGGACCGGGTGATGAAGGTCGGTGCGATCAAGGTCGGCGACCGTGCCACCATCGGCTCGCTGGCGATCGTGCTGTACGATGCCGAAGTGGGTGCGGATGCGCAGTTGGGCGACCTGTCGGTTGTCATGAAGGGCGAGACGCTGCCCGATGGTACCAATTGGGAGGGCAGCCCGGCCCGGATCGTCACCGAGCCATGATCCCGCTGCGCCATGATGGGCCGCTCGACCGGCTGGAGTGGGACGGCCAAGCCCCCGTCATCTGGCGCAGGGCCGATCCGGGGCGGGGGAAGCGCGCGCCGCTGGTCGAAGCGTTGCTTTCTCGGCTGGCAGGCGGACCGGTCCGCCTGGCGCGGAGTGCGGCTGGCCAGCCGCAGGTCGCGGCCCCGCAAGGCTGGTATATCGGCCTTGCCGGACGGGGGGAGGCCTGCCTGATCGCGGCGGCGCGACAGCCGATAGCGGTGGATCGCGAGATCATCGACAGTGCCCCGCCGCTCTGGGACATGCTGACCCCGGCGGAGGCGTGCGCTCTGCGAGACGCGACCGATCCGTCCCGGCAATGGCTGCGCCGGTGGACGATCAAGGAGGCCTATGCCAAGCTGATCGGCGACCCCCGGCATATCGCCGCCGAGACGATCGAGACGCGGCTGATCGAGGACCGGCAGGCGACCGCGCACCGGCACGGGGAGCGAGACGCGCATTGCTGGACCCGCGATGACGGCGGCGCGATCGAGACGGTGGCGTCATGGGCATGAGGGACGTCGTCGTCCGCCCCTATGCGGAGACCGACCGCGACGACGTGCTGACGATCTTCGACGCCAACCGCGCCGACTATTTCGGGGCAGGGGACCGCGACTGGCTGATCGAGACGCTGGACGAGCCCGATGGCCCCGCCTTTGTCGTCGCGATCGATGGACGCGCGGTGGCGTTCGGCGGTTATGAGGTCTGGGAGCATTACAACAAGGCGCTGCTCTATTGGGGCATGGCGGCGCCAGCCCGGCATGGTGGCGGCCTGGGGCGGCTGTTGCTGCTGGCGCGGTTGCACCATGTCGCGGTCCATGCGCGGCCGGTGACGCGCTATGTCACGGTCGACACCTCGCCCCGGGTGGCGCCCTTCTTCCTGCGCTGCGGCTTCGAGCAGACCGCCGTCTGGCCCGAAGGTTATCGCTCCGGCATGACCATGCACGAGCTGCGGTTCGACCTGGCGAAGGTGTCGGCGGACGAACTGGCAGCCCGCCGCGACGACGCGCTGGCGACGGTCGTTCGCACCCTGTCTTCACCCGACCGGGAAGGTGGCAGGCCTTAGGGCCGACCGAGCGCATTGCGACGAGCGATTCGCTCGCTGCGCCGTCTGCATCGATAAGGAGCAGAAGGATCCGCAACGCCGCCGGAGCCTACCTTATCCATTCCCCTACGTTATCCGCCATTGTTGCGGAGTCGAAACAGGAAAACTTTACAAACCTTTGTAATTCATCCGTTATCGGAGTTGACAGGCCTGTGGCGCCATGAAAACCGTGTCACCGATAAGTCGATGTTATTAATCGAAATTAAGGGGAATAGCGTGGGGGTGGGCGTTTCTCGCGTATCGCTGTTGGCGATCGCGTCCTTTTGCCTGGTTCAGGCAGGCTCGGCATCCGCGCAGAGCCAGTATGTGCCGCCTGCACCGACCGGCGGCTATGTGATGGCCAATGGCCAGCGAACGGCGGACTATAACGCGGCGCTGGCGTCGTGGCGGCAGGACAAGCAATTCTCGGTCGATTACACCAAGGGCTATCTGGGCCTGGAATATGCCTATGTGCTGGGCCTGTCGGGCAAGGGTCAGACGATCGGGATCAACGACGCGGGCGTGGTGATGAGCCATCCGTCCTTTGCGGGATCGGGCAAGATTGCGGGGCTGCGCACGCCCGTCCCCGCGACCTATGGCAATGACGGCATGGTCAATCCGCGACGGCCCTGGGAAATCCATGGTACCCATGTCGCGGGCACGGCGGCGGGCGACCGGCTGGCGAACGGGGTGATGTTCGGCAACGCGTTCGGCGCGAACATCCTGTCGGCGACGACCAATTTCGCGGCGGGCGATTTCCTGTGGTGGCGCGACCAGATCCTCGACAACGTCATGGTCGCCACCGCGCAGGAGAATATCCCGGCGCTCGCCAATACCGGGCGGGTTCGGATCATCAACAACAGCTGGGGCTCGACCTCGACCCAGCCCTATACGCTGACCCCGTCCCAGGCGCGCGGTGCGTTTCAGCAGACGCTGAACGGCCTCTATGATCCGGTCCTGAAGAATGACGTGCTGGTCGTCTTCTCGGCGGGCAATGGCGGCGGCGTCCATGCCAGTGTCGATGCGGTGACGCCGCTCAATGACCTGCGGCTGCGTTCCAACTGGTTGTCGGTCACCAACTATCTGGTGAACGGCACGGCGGCGTCCAGCACCAGCCTGTGCGGCCAGACCGCGACTTGGTGCGTGTCGGGGCCGGGCAGTTCGGTCGTGTCCGCGGCGCAGACCTATCTGGTCGACGGCACCGCGATCCGCGCGAAATACACCCGCGCCATGTACCCGACCATCTATGCCGCGACGACGCTGGCCCAGTTGCAGACGGCGGCGGTCAATGCGTGGCTGGGCGTGTTGACCGACTATATCGTCCGGCGCGATATCGCCCAGACACTCGGCCGCCCCTTCGACGAGGAGGCCGAGCGGACCAAGGCGGCACAACAGGCGGTCGGCATCTCGCTGGCTTACGGCGCGCGGTTCATGACGCCCGATCCCGACGGCTATACCAGCCGTCTGGCGCAGATCCTGACCATTCCCGGCAACGTCACGTTGCTGGGGCGGGACTTTTCCACCTCGGTGCTGACCCAGGCCAATACGCTGATCACCGCCGAACTTCAGAAATACATCAGCTTCACCGGGCCGGGCTATGCCGCGCTGACCGGCACGTCGATGGCGGCGCCCAATGTCTCGGGCTTCGCCGCGCTGCTGATGGAGTATTTCCCCGAATATAAGACCGGGCTGATCTCCGACATCCTCGTGTCCAGTTCCAGGGACCTCGACACGCCGGGCGTCGACCTGCGCTCGGGCTGGGGCGCGCCGCAGATGGCGGTGGCGCTGCGCGGGCCGACCGCACTGCGCGACACGCGCGAAGTCACGGTCGCATCGGGCACGACCGATATCTGGAGCAACCCGATCACCGACGCGCGCGACCGTTACGCGGCCGAAGTGCTGGCGGGCTTCCCCAACGATATCGGCGGTCTGGTCAAGCGCGGCGGCGGCGAGCTGATCCTGACCGCCGCCAACAGCTATAGCGGCCCGACCCGTGTCGAGCAGGGGCAGCTGACCGTGGACGGCAGCCTGACCCGATCGGCGGTGACGGCGGTGTCGGGCGGCATCGTCGCAGGCAATGGCAGCGTCGCATCGCTGAGTGCCGGGTCGGGCGGCATCGTCTCGCCGGGCAGCACCGGCGCGTTGGGGAGGCTGACCGTGGCAGGTACCGCCAGCCTGGGATCGGGCAGCCAATTCGTCGCGGATATCGGCCCCGCCGGCACTTCCGACCAACTGGCGGCGCGCAGCATCGTGCTGGGCGGCGGCAACCTGACCTTGCGCCCGGTCAACTATGTGCCGCGCTATGGCGACAGCTATACGCTCCTCACCGCGTCGAACGGCATCACCGGCAGCTTCGGCAGCGCCACCGCCTTCAGTGCGATCCTCTATCCCGAACTGAGCTATGGCGCGGGCCGGGTGACGGCGGCGGTGGGCGCGCGACCCTATGCCAGTGTCGTCGCGGCGACGCCGGTGCAGACCGCCTATGCGCGTCTGCTCGACGCCAACCGATCCGCCTATGCGAGCTTGCGCGGGACCTACGACCTGCTCGACCTGCAGGATGTCGGGACGATCCGCGGCAGCCTGGAGGCGATCGCGCCGCGCAGCGAGGCGACCCGCCGGGCGATCGGCACCACCGCGACCGACAATATCGCGCGCTTCTATCGCGATCGCCTGACCGCGATGACGCCGGACGGCTTTGCGGGCGGCACGGTCGCGATGATCGGCAAGCCGCTGGAGTTCGCCGCCAACGCCATCGCCGCACCCGGTCGTCCCCAGACGGTCAGCGATACGCCGACCAGCATGGTCCGCGAAAACATGCTGCCCGACAATGTCTCGGCCTATCTGGCGGGCGGCTATATCGACGGCTCGGGCGCAGCGATGCCCGGCACGGTCGGCGGTCGCGATCCGTTCGACGGCTTCTACATCGCGGGCGGTGTCGAAGCGCGGGTGTCGGACACGGGCGCGCTGGGCTTCGGCCTGTCCTATTCGGATATCGATGGCGACCAGCGGTTCGGCCAGTCGGCCAAGGGCGAGCTGATCCAGGGCACGCTCTACGGACGGCTCGGCGGTACGCTCGGCCCGGCGCTGGATGCGCAGTTCGGCGCGGGCGTGTACCAGTCCTCGACCCGGCGGCAGGGCAGCTTCGTCGGCACGCCCTTCGACCTGCGCTCGCGCGACAATGCGCTGGCGCTGTCGAGCGAAGTGGGGGCGAGCTATATGAAGGGCAGCGGGGCGCTGCGTTTCGGCCCGCGCGTGGCGATCCGTACCAGTAGCATCGACTTCACCCCCACGGGTGAGACGGGCAGCGGTCCGGCGCTGACCTATGGTCGCGACCGATTCCTGAGCGTGCAGGGCCGTGCGGGGCTTCAGATCGACGCGACGCAAGGCGGCTTCCGCCCCTTCGCCTCGGCTTATTATGTCCATGATTTCGAGGGGCGGCCGGGCTATTTCAACGCCGGATTCGTCGGCGGCACGCGGGCGCAGGCCCGCTTCCTGACCGCACGGCAGGACCGCGACTGGGGCGAGATCAGCGCGGGGGTGGCCTATCGTTCGGGCCGTGCGACCGTCTCGCTGGCGGCGGACTCGACGGTCGGACGCGACGATGTGCGCAACCAGTCCTATCGCGCCGGGCTGAAGCTGTCCTTCTGATGGAGCGGGCGGGGCCGACATGGTGGTGATGTCGGTCCTGTTGGCGGTGGCAGCGGTGGCGGCCGATCCGGTGCCGCTGGTCGTTTATCGCCGGCCGGGAGCGACACCGGCGCAGGTCGAAGCCGATCTCCGGCGGTGCCGCATCATCACCACCGGCCCAGCGGCGGGCGGTGAGCGCCCGGACGGGGCGGCACTGCTCGACAATGGAACGCCGGGCCGGGTGCCCGGAGATACGATCGAGGCGTGCATGGCGGCCTATGGCTGGCAGGCGCGCAGCTTGTCGAAGCGCGAGCGACGCATGTTGTCCCGCCTCGATCCCGCCGCCCGTCGGAAAGCCTTGGAGCGGCTGGCAGGGCAGTCCTGGAAACCGTAAGCCGCGATCAACTTCCCTCAGAATGCGTGGTCTTTGGCGATATCTGATGGGACGAAAGATGCTTCGGTGATCTTGCGATCCTTCAAGCCAAAGACGGCCATTTCCCGCCCCTGATGGTTGGGCTTAGGACCATCCGTAGGTGCGGTGGAAATTCCATTCAATCGGCGACATGCGTTCCCGGCGAGGGACCATCCCTGCGGGTGCGGGGGAACCGCTATATCCCCAATCTGGTCAAATACGGCCGACGGACCGTCCCCGCAGGTGCAAGGGGGGCGGCGCGAGCGGCACGGGCTGGGCAATGTCTATCCGAACCTGTTGCATCTGGAGGCGACACTGCGCCTGCTGGAAGAGCGTGCCGACATCGTCATTCCGCGCGACAACCGCCAGCTGGTCGAACGCGCGCTGCACCCGCAAGCGCTGGCGGTGATCCAGCAACTGGGCGAGGCGGTGTGGATCAATCATGGCAACATGTTGGCGGCCAGCCGCGCCACGTCCGCCTGGGCGCTGCGTCGCGACGGAAGGGCAAGGCCTATGGAAAGCGACGTGGATCGACCATAGACCAAGGCGAAACCATGGAGCCGATCTTGAATCATACCCCGTCCCTTACCGCCCCTGGTGTGGCGGCATGATCTTCGTTGCCACTGCATTGGCGGCATCCTGCGTGACGGCCGGGGCAGGGGGGGAGGTTGCGGCGGATCTGCTGAACCGCCGGATCGCCGAGCGGGTCGTGCGATGCGGCGACGTCCGGGTGCTGGTCGCGCCGCCGGGGGCGGTGGCGGCGGCGCTTCCCATCGCGCTGCGGAGCCGGTGGCGCGCACCCGCCAAGCTGGGCCGCGAAGGCTTTGCGATCCGGCGGGTGGGGCCGGTGACGGTCGTCACCGCTGAAGACACGCGGGGACTGGTCTATGGCGCAGGCTGGGTGCTGCGCCATCTCGACGTCGAGGGCGGGACCGCGCGGCTGACCGTGAGGGGACCGGTTGACGAGCAGCCGACTTATGCCACGCGGCTGACCCAGATCGGCTATCGCCCCAAGAACAACAGCTACGATGCCTGGACCTTGCCGATGTTTCAGCGGCGGATCGAGGATTTCGCGCTCTGGGGGGCCAGCGGGGTGCAGATCATCGCGCCGGTGTCCGACGATGATGCGACGGGTCCGCTTTTCCCCGCCCCGCCGCGCGAGACGCTGGCGGGAATTTCCCGCATCACCCACCGGCTGGGACTGGATGTCGCGCTCTATTATCCCGAGCTTGGCGATTACGACAAACCCGGCGCGGTGGCGGCCGAGGTCGCGGCGTTCCGGCGGGTGCTGGCCGATCTGCCCTATGTCGATGCGCTCTATGTGCCCGGGGGCGATCCCGGGCATACGCCGCCCGCGCGGTTGTTTCCGCTCGTGGCGCAACAGGCGGCATTGCTTCGCGCGCGCCGTCCCACGGCGCCCGTCTATATCTCGTCACAAGGATTCGACGCGGCGGGGTTCGAGGCGTTCTACCGCGAACTGGACAAACGGCCCGACTGGCTGACCGGCGTCTTCGTCGGTCCGCAGACGCGCGATCCGCTGTCGGTCGAGCGGGCGCGGATACCGGCGCGCTATCCGCTGATCCTCTATCCCGACATCGCGCACACCATGCATGCGCAGTTTCCGGTGCCGCGTTGGTGGCCCGAATTCGCGCTGACCGAGGGGCGCGAGCCGATCAATCCGCGCCCCGCCGCCTATGCGCATATCTTTGCACGCTTCGCTCCCCTGACCGCCGGGTTCATCACCTATTCCGAGGGGGTGAATGACGATTTCAACCAGTTCCTCTGGTTTCGTCTGGGTTGGGACCCGAAGACCGGTACCCGCGCCTTTGCGAAAGACTATGCGCGGGTGTTCATCGGCGATGACCGGGCGGCAGCACTTCCGGCGGCGCTGGAGGCCAATTGGGTCGGCGACCCTGCCACCAATACCACGATCGACGCCACGTTGCGCCTCGCCGATCAGGTCCGGCCCGCCGCCTTTGCCGATTGGCGGATCGACTCGCTGCGCTATCGTGCGGTGTATGATGCGCTGGTCCGCCGCCGCACCATTGCCGCCCGTGCAAGGCGAGCGGCGGCCCTGGCCGCACCCGATCCCGAACGCGCGCGCGCCGTCCTGGCGACGGGCGACGGGCCCGAGGTCGCCGCGTTGCTCGACCGGCTGAACGCGCTGGCCGAACGGCTGTGGCAGGCGGCGCGACTGCAACTCAGCGTGAAGCGCTACGGCGCGTCGAATATCGAGCGGGGCGCCAATCTCGACCGCGCCGATGTCGACCTGACCGGCCGCGCCTGGATCGAGGCGCAGATGGCCAGGGGCTGGCCGATCCCCGACCGGAGCCGCCGGGCGGAGGGCGCACTCTATGACGATCTGGGCCGCCCGGATGCCGAGCCGCATCTGGTGCGCGGGCCCGGTTTCCAGGCCGATCCGCAATTCTTCACCACCGCCATCGACGGCATGGCCGACCGGACCCCGGCGGACGGCTGGTGGCCGGGCGAACTCGATTATGCCGAGACGCTCTACGACAGCCCGCTGCGGCTGCATTATGACGGGCTCGACCCGCGCCGGGGTTACAGCCTGACGATCACCTATGCGGGGGAGGACTATACGCTGCCGATGCGGCTGGTCGCGAACGGCCGCATCGTGTTGCAGGAGCATTTCGTCCGTGCTTCCAACCCCAGCCGGGTCACGGTCGCCATCCCGCGCGAGGCGACGGCGGGCGGTACGCTGGACCTTGCCTGGACCCGCCCGCCCGGCATGGGCGGCAGCGGGCGCGGCAAGCAGGTCGCGGAGACCTGGCTGATCCCCGACGGACGTTAGCGCGTCACCTGCCGGACGAAGGCGGCGACATCGGCCACCACCGGGGCCCGGCCGCGAAAGGGGCGGGCGACCGACAGGATCATCCCGACATGGCCGAGCTTGGGATAGGCGCGCAGCGTCACCGGCACGCCGCCCGCACGCAGCCGGGCGGCCAGCGCCTCGCTGTTGCGCGGCAGGACCGTCTTGTCCTCGGCGCCGACCAGTAGCAGCGAAGGCGGATCGCCTGCTCCGGCCCAATGGACCGGCTGGGTTTCCTCCGGGCGCGGCCAGGCCCCGAAGGCCGCCCGGCTGACATCCACGTCGAAGGGCGCGAAGTCATAGGGACCGGCCAACCCGACCAGCCCGCGTACCGCCTGTCGGTCACGGCCCAGCCAGCGATCGTCGACCGCCAGCATCGCGGCGATATAGGCACCCGCCGAATGCCCCATCAGCACCAGCTTCGCGGGATCGCCGCCGAACCCGGCGATATGCCCCTTCGTCCAGCGCACCGCCGCCGCGCCGTCTTCGACAAAGGCAGGATAGCGGATGGCGGGGACCAGCCGGTAGTCGGGGATCACTACGACAAAACCCTGCGCCGCTAATGCCCGCCCGACAAAGGCATAGCCGCTGCGCGTCCCGCTGTTCCAGCTGCCGCCATAGAAGAAGACCACCACCGGTCGGTCACCCGCTCCCGCACTGCGCGGGGCGTAGATGTCGAGCCGCTGACGTGCATCGGAACCATAGGCCAGCGCCTCGGCCACCCGCCTGCCGCTGCCATCCTTGGGCACCAGATGGTCGAAGGTCGCCAGTGGCGAACAGGCCGCGACGAGCAGCGGCAGGGAGGCGGGGAGCGACCGGGCGATCCGATGGAACAGCGTCATGACTCTTCCATGCCCAAAGCCTGTGCCTGCCGCCAGCGAGGGTGCGGTCCGAAATGGGAAAAGCGATATTCCAGCCCCGCGATCCGGCCGGTCCTGCGATTGTCCAGAAAAAAGTCACCGTACTTCAGAGGCCTGAAATACGGAGATTGACGAAAGCGTAAAAAGGCGGTCAGGGCGCAAGTGGGGAAAGCGGCGGGAGCGGGGGCGCTCTGCGGGATTGGCCGTCTTGTTTCCGTCACATTAATGCGGGTTGGGGACGGGTCGGCATGAAGGCCGCGAAGCGGGTTTGGGACGTCAGGGCATGGGGCCTTTTATGGCTGCTGCTGGCCGCGATGACGCCGGGTGCGGCCTCCGCCAAGGCGGTCGATCTGTATCCGACCGTCTGCAGCGCCGCGTTGCCGGACGGCGCCAGCGACGCCGGGATCGTCGAGGCACCCTATCGCTGCGGCGCGGAGGCCCCGACGCGGGGGGCGGACTGGCTGTGGTTGCGGCTGGACACGTCCCGATTGGGCAGCTTGCCCCCCTATTGGGATCTGTTGATCGACCAGACCCGGTTCGACCGCCTCGGCCTGCTGGTCGTCACGCATGACGGCAGGGCGACGCGTCGGGTGCTGTCCTATGATGAATTGCGGGGCCATTGGACGCCCGGCGGCCTCCTGAAGTTCGTGGTCGGGCCACCGGGGCGCGACGTGGGCAAGCTTTATGTCGGCTTCCGGCAGATCGACGACCTGTCGCTGATGCGCAAGGTCGTCGCCCGGCCGGGCAGCAGGATGAACGGCGCGGATGTCGGCTGGCTGGTGCTGACCGGTCTGTTCGCCGGGACCCTGTTGTCGGCCTTTCTCTACAATCTGGTGATCCATGCCGGGCGGCGGCCCGCCTTTCAGCGCTGGTATCTGCTCTGGGTAGCGGTTGCGCTGGTCTATGGCCTGATCTGGACCAACACGGCGGCGCTGCTCGTGCCGTGGCTGGTCGGGCCGATCGCGGTGCGGATCTGGTTCGTGCTCGTCGGTCTGATGGTCGCGGCGTGCAACATGTTCTTCTTCTCGGTCATCGAGGACGGAGTGCTGTCCCCCGGCGTGATCCGGGCGGGACGCTGGCTGGCGATCGGTGGGGCGGTGTTCGGCGCGCTGGCCGCCGCCGATACCTGGTTTCCCCCGGTGCTCACCGACCGGCTGCTCAACTACGACATCGCCGCGACATCGGCGCTGATCGCCTGGTCCTGCGTCGTGGCAGCGCGGCGGGGCAGCCGGGTCGTCTGGTTCTACATGATCGGATGGAGCCCGGTCATCACGCTGTTCGTCCTGCGGCTGGCGCGCAATCTGGGTTTCGTGCGGCAGAATGACGCGGTGGACATGGCGACCTTCCTGGCGCTGGCGTTCGAGGCGCTGGTCCTCTCGCTCGCGATCGCCGACCGTTTCCGCCGCATCCGCCGCGAACTCGACGAGTCGCGGCAGCGGCGCGAGATCGACATGGCGGAGACCAAGACGCTGCGGCTGGCCGCGCATACCGACTTCCTGACCGGCCTGGGCAACCGCGCCGCCTTTCAGCAGCAGGCCAATGCCCTGATGAAGGCGTCCATTCCGTTCAGTCTGTTCCTGATCGACGTCGATTATCTGAAGGACGTCAACGACCGGCTGGGCCATGCCAGCGGCGACATGCTGCTCTGCCATGTCGGCACCGCGCTGGGCGGCGTCGTACGCTCGATGGCGGATGTGCGGGTGTCGCGCATCGGCGGCGACGAGTTCGCGATCCTGTGCCCCGGCTCGCTGCATGACGAGGCCGCCCTGGCCGAACGCATCGCCGGCATCCAGGGTGAGCAATGGCATGGCCGCGATCGCAGCCGGACCATGTCGCTCAGCATCGGGTCGGCACGCTATCCGGACGATGCCGAAGCGCTCGACCTGCTGTACCATAATGCCGATCTGGCGCTCTACACCGCCAAGCGGCTGGGCCGCGCGCGCTATGTCCGCTATGATCCCCTGCAAAGCAGCCTGCGTGAACTTCAGGTCGCGTTTGCCGGGGAGGCCGAGCAGGCGCTGGATCAGGGCGAGTTCGTCCTATACCTGCAACCCATCGTCTCGCTAGAGACCGAAACGGTGTGCGGTCATGAGGCGCTGCTCCGCTGGGACCATCCGGTCCACGGGCTGATGACCCCGGACCGCTTCGCCGATGTGCTGGTCGCCGAGCGGATCGGCCTGCGCATCCAGGATCATGTCCTCGAATTGGCATTGATCGCGCTGCGCGATCGCGGCGAGGCGCTGGGCGTGGTGTGCGTCAACTTCACCTCGGCGCAGCTTGGCGGACCGCGTTCGGCGCGCACCGTGCTGGAACGGCTGGCGCATTATGGCGTCGCGCCATCGCGGCTGTGCGTCGAGGTGACCGAGGGCGTGATGCTCGACCGCGGCGCCGACAGCATCCTGTCCAGCCTGCGCACGTTGCACGAGGCGGGTGTGTGCATTGCGCTGGACGATTTCGGCACCGGCTATGCCTCGCTGGTCCATCTGCGCGACTTGCCGGTGGACCGGATCAAGATCGACCAGTCCTTCGTCGCCGGGTTCGACGAAACCGATGGCGGCACCTTCCCGATCGTCAGCGCGATCGTGGGCCTGGGGATCGGCCTGGGCAAGGTCGTGATCGCCGAAGGGATCGAAACCGAATGGCAGGCCGAGCGTCTGCGCCAGCTCGGCTGTCGGCTTGGGCAAGGCTATCTCTACGGCCACCCCGTCGCGCTCGCGCCGATCACCGATGGGGCGCCGGTCGTTCCCGCCAGCAATGCCCCGTTGGCGGATCGGGTGTAGAGCGGGATGACCTGAGATGGGTTCACCCCTCCCCTTCAGGGGAGGGGCAGGGGGTGGGGGGCCTCCGCAAGTACGCCGCCTGTGGCGAGGCCCCACCCCAACCCAGCACCAGGTCGATCAGGCTCCCAGCCTGATCTGAACCGCGCGGGGCGCGGTTTGCCTGATGCTCCTGAAGGGGAGGGGCTCGGCTTGGTTCAAGGCAATGTCATCACGGTCCAGATCCTCGCCCAGCCGCCCGTTCAGGGCTCCAGCCCCAGCGCCGCGCGGTCGGCGGTGGCGGCGGCCAGTTCGGCGCGGGCGGCCGCGATCCGGGCCTGCGCGTCGATCAGGCGGACACGCGCGTCGTTCGCGGTTTCCTCGCGCTGGTTGACCAGGAAGAAGTCGCTCGACCCCAGTTCGAACCGTCGCCGCTCGGCCGCCGCGAGCCGTTCGGCCAGTTGGCGTTCCTGCTCGGCGATGGTCGCGAGCTTTTCGGCGGCATCGACGCCGATGGTGATCCCCTCGACTTCGACCGCGATCTGGTCGCGCAGGAAGCGGCTGCGCGCCGACAATGCGTCCATCTCGGCCTGTGCCTCGACCATCCGGCCCTTCGCCGCGCGGTTCTGGAGCGGCATCGAGAAGCGAAAGCCGACTGCCGCCTCCAATGGCGTGCGATTGGGGCCGCCCAGGCCGATGGGACCGACATCCTTGCCCATCTCGCCGCGCAGGTCGAAGCGGGGGCGCAGGTCGTTCTGCGCCAGGGCCAGGCGCGCCGAACCCTGGTCGATCCGCGCCAGCAGCACCTGGAGATCGGGGCGGCGCTGTTCGAAATTCTGGCGCGCCGCCACCGCGACGCCGGACAGCGCCTCGGCCCCGCCGGGCAGGCGCTCTGGCCCGACCTGCACCGGATCGCCTTCGGCATCGCGGTAATAGAGCGACAGGGCATTGGCGGCGGCCTGGAAATCTCCCTCGGCCCGCACGACCAGTGCCCGGCGGCGGACGACATTCTGGTCGTTCTCCGCCAGCAGGATATCCGGACGCGCGCCCAGTTCGACCTGCCGGGCGAGGCCACCCCGCCGGTTGAGCGAGAGGTCCAGCAACTCACGATAGGCCCGCAGGCGCAGGCCCGCCGCGACCCAGTTCTGATACGCATCGACCGCACGCCGTTGCACGCCGATCGCCACGGCCTCGCGCTCGAACCTGGCGATGTCGATATCACCCGACGCCAGGGTACGGCGGGTGCGGCGCTCGTCGACCAGCCGGTCGCGCAACAGAGAATAGAGCGCCCCGACCTTCACCTCGCCCAGACGGTTGGTGTAACTCTGGTCCTCATAGACCGGAAAACTGCCGCGACTGACCCGGTAGCCGCCATAGACGTAACCGCCATTGTTGCTCAGCGGCCGGTTCGCGCTCGCCGAGGCGACGGTGCCGTCATAATAGCCGAGCGTGCGGGAGCGGCCCTCGGCCTCGAACACCGTGTCGAACGCGCCGTCGGCGGTGATCGCCTTACCCTCCGCCGAGCGGATCTTGGCCAGCGCCTCGATGATCTGCGGCGCGGCGCGAGCGGAGGAGCGCAGCACCTCGTCCAGCGTCAACGGCCCCGTGCGGGGCACAGGCGCGGGCGCGGGGATCGCCTCGATCCGCTGGGCCATGACGGGTGTCGACAGGACAGGAAGGGCGAGCGCGGAGATCAGCAGCAGCGAGCGCATCATTTCGGCTTGCCCGCCTTGGCCGCGATCTTCTTGTCGTCGTCCTTCGCGCCCTTGTCGTCCTGCTTGTCGTTCACCGTCTGGCCGAATTCGAGCGGGAAGTCGTTCAGCTGACGCCACAGTTCGTAACCGACCGTCACCGTCTCTCCCTGAACCCAGCCCTGCACCTTGCCGCCCAGCCGGACGAAGCGGCGCTCGGGCCAGGCGGGCTTGCCGGGCGCGGGCTCGACCAGGATGCGGAACAGCCCTTGCGCATTGGCATTGGGATCGATCGTGCGGACGCGACCGTCGAAAAAGCCGTAGGCGACCGAGGGCCAGCCGCTGAACTGGATTGCGGGCCAGCCCTCGAACTCCAGACGCACCGGGCGACCGGGGCGGAGCAGCGGCACGTCGCGACCGTCGATCAGCAGCTCGACCGCGCGCTGCACCTCTTCCGGCGCGACCACCGCCAGCGCGGTGCCCGCCGAGACATAGGCACCGCCCGCCGCGGCGTTCAGGTTCTGGATACGGCCGTCGCGCGGGGCGCGGACCAGCTGCGCCGACTGGCGGTTCAGCTGCACGTCGATGCGGTTCAGCTTGGCACGCGACTCCGCCAGCTTGGCGCCTGAATCCGCCACCTTGATCTGCGCCTGTTCATAATCGCGGCGGGAGGCGAGCCCCTCCGCATAGAGTTGGCGCGTGCGGCTAACGTCGATCTGGGCGACCGCCTGCGACTGGCGGACCGAGGCGATCTCGGCCTCCACCTGGGCGCGTTCGGCGGCCAGGCGGGACAGCAGATTGGGATCGAGGTCGATGATCCGCGCGATCGGATCGCCGCGCTTCACATGCTGGCCGTCATGGACATACCAGCGCTCGACGCGGCCGGGCACCAGAGCGGTCACGTCCTGCGCGCGGTCGGTGGGATCGAGCGAGACGACCTGGCCGCGCCCTTGCGCGGTCTGCAACCACGGCACGAAGAACAGGATGAAGATGACCGCCGCGATGCCGACCGTCAGGATCCAGGCGATGGCGACCGTGACCCGTGGCGGGCGCAGCGACGAGAGGGTGCGGAAATGCGCGAGCTGATCAGGCGACATCGGCGTCCTCCCGGCGATAGGCGTTCTGGAGGTCGGCAAGCTGGTCGAAGCGGCGCTGCTCGGTCAGGCCGAGATAGAGATAGCCGTCGAGTTGCATGTCCTCGGGGCGGCCGGTGCACAGCAGCACGGTGGTGCCATGCTCCTTCAACAGGCGCAGCGCGGCGCGCAGCTGCTCGGGCGGCAACAGGTCGTAGAGCTGGCCGAGCACCAGCAGCTTGGGGCCGACCAGCAGCGCATTGGCGAGCTTCAGGGCCATGGTCTCGCCGACGCTCAGCGGATAGCCGGTCGAACCCAGCGGCGTGTCCAGCCCCTGCGGCAGGCTGGCCAGACGGCGTTCCAGCCCGACCAGCGCCAGCGCCTCCATCGCCTTTTCGGCCAGTTCACCCGAGGCGAGGCGGAGATATTCGCGGATCGTCACCTCGACGATGGTCGAACGGTCGAGCACCGTCACGTCCGAGCGCAGGCGGTACATGTCGAACGAGCCCAGATCGGCATTGCCGATCCGCACCAGCCCGCGATCAGGCAAGGCATGGCGCTTGAGCAGCATCGCCAGCGTGCGCTCGGCCCCCGGCTCGGCCACCGTCACCAGCTGTTCCCCGGCCGCCAGCGTCAGATTGTAGCGCGCATCGTTGAACGCCACGTCGGTCAGCTTGACCGACCCATCGCGCGGGCCATTGTCGCCGCGCACCATCGGCTCCTGCGGAATGGCGAAGAGCAGCGACAGCTCTTCCGAGCTGGCGACCAGATCGTAGAAGGTGTCGAGATAGGTGCCGAGCTGCGAGATGCCGTAGAAGACGCCCGACAGGATCAACTCGGCCGCGACCAGCTGGCCCAGCGAGAGCTGCCCGCGCAGGATCAACATGCCGCCCAGCAGCAACAGGCCCGCGCTGGCAAAGGCATAGATCAGCAGGAAGGCGATAGTCTGCGCGAATTGATAGCGGAAATAGCGGCGATGCGTGTTGACATAGTTCGCCGTCATCGCCTCCGACCGGTTCATCGCGAAGTCGAGATGACGGAGCGACTTGTAGAAGCCGTTGGACCCGCCGACGCTCTCCAGCCAGCGCGCGGCATTGTGCTTGGCATGGCTGAGCGCCACCGCGCCGCTGATCGCGCCGCGCCGCCAGAGCAGCCAGACGACCAGGATCGCCGTGACCAGCACCGCGTTGAAGGCAAGGAAGACCGGGTGGTAGAAGCTGGTGATGCTGAGCCCGATCACCGCCTGCAACACGATGGTGAAGGCGCCGATGACCAGGCTGGGCACCGATTTCTGGACGACGACCAGATCGAAATAGCGGTTGAACAGGTCGCCGCGATTGCCATCGGCGAAGAAGGGGTCCTGTGCATGGACCGCACGTATCGTGACCTCGGCGACCACGCGCGAGAACAGGCGACGCTCGAACGCGGCCATGATCCACACCCGGAGCGCACTGAGCCCGGCGACCATCAGCAACAGCATCAGCAACACGCCTGACAGCGCCCAGAGCGGGGCGGGCATGGCGGTATTGGCGACGCTGTTGATCAGCAACTGGACCGAGATGGGCGTCGCCAGTGCCAACAGGCTGATCGCGATGGTATAGACGATGCCAAGGCGGACATAGGCCGAATCAGGGCCTATGATTTGCGACAGCCAGCCCACCGCATCCCGAAAACCCAATCGCTGTCCCGCCAAAACGCGCCCCTTTTTCCGTATCTTGGCCAAGCCGGAGCGGGCAGCCGACGGCCACCGTCACTCCGCGACACCCTCATGTTCCCCTCCATGAAAGTTACGCTTCGGCCTGATCCTAGTGAAGTCGGTGTAACGACATATCATGATCGTGGCCAATCGGAATTGCCGTGTCCGGGGTATAGAAAGCCGCTATAGGGCCCTATGCTCACCCTGCGTCAGCTCGAATATCTGGTCACCATCGCGGACACGGGCTCCTTCGCGCTGGCGGCACGGGTCGCCAATGTCTCGCAACCGACGCTCAGCCAGCAGGTTCGGACGCTGGAGGAGCGGCTGGGCGCCAAGCTACTGGAGCGGAGCGCGACGGGCGCGATCCTGACGCCGGTCGGGCGCAGCATCGTGGCGACCGCGCGGCGCATGTTGAGCGACGCTAGCGATATCGTGGCACTGGCGGCGGGATCGACCGACAGCCTGACCGGCACGCTCAAGCTGGGGACCACGCCGACGCTGGGGCCGTATCTTCTCTCGCCGATCATCGCCGAACTGCACCGCATGGCCCCGCGCCTGCGCCTGCATGTGCGCGAGGGGATACCCGACGAACAGGTGCGCGAGCTGTCGCGCGGCGATATCGACGTGCTGCTCGGCCCGTTGCCCATGACCGGGGAAGACCTGACCGTCGAACCCCTGTTTCGTGAGCCGCTGCATCTGGTCGCCGCGCTCGACCACCCGATCGATGCCGCCATCGAGGCGGATCGCGAGGTGCTGACCGGCAGTCCGCTTCTGACGCTGGACCCGCGCCATCATCTGGCGCGGCAGGCGGCCGAGGTCGCGGACCATTATGGCATGACCATCGCGCCGGATTATTACGGCACCAGCCTGGAAAGCCTGCACCAGATGGTCGCGAGCGGGCTGGGCCTGACGCTGTTGCCCAGCCTGTATCTGCGATCGGAAGTGGGCGGGGCAACGGGATTGAAGATCCTGCCCGTCCAGGGATGGCGTGCGCATCGGTCGATCGCCATCGCCTGGCGCCGCCAGTCGCCGATGAGCGCGGCGTTCAAGCTGATCGCCGATCATGTGCAGGGATGTGCGCGGACCCTGCTTGCGGGGTGAGGGGGGCGAGCGCTCGGCTGCCTGGCGATGGCCCGATCGAGCTGCGGGCGCTCTCCCCAAATGGATCCCGGCCTCCGCCGGGATCGCGTGCAGGATGGTGAGGGGTCTCGCGTTACAGGATATGCCTCGCCGGTCAGGCGGCCCGACCGAAATCGGCGTCTTCGCCGTCCGGGCCGCCGGTCGACATGTCCAGCGCGAAGCCGCGAATGCGGGCCTGCTGGTCGGCGACTACGTTCGTCCGGGCGGCGGGCTTGGCCTTTTTGGCGGGTGTCGTCGCCCGTGCCGGGGCCGGCGTACGGCTTGCGCGGCCCGTACCGTTGTCGATGCGGAAGAAGGCGATATTCTCCTCCAGCTCCTCGGCCTGGCTGGCGAGTTCCTCCGAGGTGGCGGAAATCTGTTCGGAGGCGGCCGCGTTCTGCTGCGTGACCTGATCGAGCTGCTGGATCGCGGCGTTGATCTGGGTGGCGCCGATATCCTGTTCGCGGCACGCGGCGCTGATCTCGGCGACCAGCTCGGCGGTACGGCGGATGTCGGGGACGAGCGAGCCGAGCATCTCCCCGGCCTGCTGCGCCGCCGCCACCGTGTCGGACGACATGCCGCTGATCTCACCCGCCGCAATCTGGCTCCGTTCGGCCAGCTTGCGCACCTCGGCGGCCACCACCGCAAAGCCGCGACCATGCTCGCCCGCGCGGGCCGCCTCGACCGCCGCGTTCAGCGCCAGCAGGTCGGTCTGGCGCGCGATTTCCTGCACGATGCCGATCTTCTCGGCGATGGTGCGCATCGCGCCGACGGCCTTCTGCACCGCCGCGCCGCTGATCTCGGCATCCTGCGAGGACTGGCGGGCGATCTTTTCGGTCTGGCTGGCATTGTCGGCATTCTGTTTGATGTTCGCCGCCATCTGCTCCATCGATGCGGAGGCTTCCTCGGCCGCCGCCGCCTGCTCGGTGGCGCCCTGCGACATCTGCTCCGACGACGAGGACAGCTGCTGGCTGCCCGCGGCGACATTCTTGGCGGCCAGCGTGGCGTCGCCGACGACACCGCGCAGTCGCTCGACCATCATGACCAGCGCCTGGCCCAGCGAGTCCCGGTCCGACAGCGGCCGGTGGTTGACGGTCAGGTCGCCCCCCGCAATCGTCTCGGCCAGTTCCGCCGACTTGCGCAGGTTGGTGGTCATGCGGATCAGAGCATGACCCAGAAGGTCCTTGTCCGACAGCGCCTGGTGATCGATGCTCAGGTCACCCTCGGCGATGGTATCGGCCAGCCGCGCGCTCTGGCGCAGATTGGCGGTCATGTGGTTCACCGTGTCGACCAGATCCTTGATCTCGTCATTGGTGACGACCGACACTTCCTGTTCGATATCGCCGATCGCCACCGCCTCGATCGCGACCGAGATTTTCTTCAGCCCCTGCGACACGATCCGCGCAATCCAGACCGCACCGGCCAGAGCGATCGCCAGCGCCAGGCCCGAGATGACAAACAGCGCGTTGCGCGAACTGTCGTAGATCGCGTCGGCATTCTGCTGCGCGGCCTCCATGTCGGCCTTGGCGTTCTTCACGAGTTGCTGCGTTCCCTGGCTGATCTGCACGGCCAGTTCGCGCGACTTGGTCATCGACAATGCGCCAGCTTCCGCATTGCGATTGGCCAGTCCGAGACGGCGGACCATATCGTTGACGGGCAGCCAAGCCGTGTAACTCTCGCTGATCCCGGTCCAGATCGGGCGGCCCGCAGGCGTCGCATTCGCAAGGCCGGTTTCGACCAGCGCCTTTATGTCGGACCGGGCGTGCATCAGCTCGCCGTCAAAGACCCGCATCTGTTCGTCGTCGTTCGTCAGCGCGAGGTTCTTTTCCATGCGGATCGCGTAGCTGATGCGCTCGTTCAGCGTTTCGGCACGGTCCAATCGGGCCACCGGGCCAGCGACGATCTGGGTCGTGACGCTGTTCATTTCGCTCAGTTTTGACGCGGCAAGCGCCGCCATGCCTAACAGCAATGTGAGCACTATCGCGAATGTCGCACCCAGTTTGAATTTGATCGTGGCCCGCATGATTTCCCCGTTTCCGATATTGACCTGGGTCAAGGTCGGCACGGGTCACACGGAAAATTCTAACAGTTTATAAACTGGAGTGACATCAATCTGTCACAATTCGGCGCGTTGCATGAGAGACGATCACGTCCGATAAATTCCGCCGGACCGAAGGGGCTTGGTATCATATTGGTTACTATTTGGTCTAAATGGCGCTAACATGCTGAAAATTACGCCACGGCTCGGCATCGACCAATGATAGCGGTATCATGAACTTATAGTTAATGGTTGCGACGATAGCATCCATCAAATCTCGGGTTGCCGATCAAAAATATTTTTGCGCCTGTCGTCGGCACACCGTTTGAAAGGAGGGGAGAGGCGTTTGCCAACCCCGTCGAGGGTCGCGACTCGCGTGGCGAATCCCTCGACGTTGCCGGGTCCGATGGCTGCTTTTATATCCTCGCTTACGGGATCAGGCGGTCGGCACGGAGCCGTTCGAACAGTGCAAAGAACGCATCGTCGGTCGGCTGATAGCCGGTGAAACCCAGACGTCGGCTCTTGGACATGTCAGTCACGACCTCGATCGGGCGGCCCAGATCGGCATCGGTGTGCCAGGGCGAGGCGAGGCGGTTCAGATCGGGTTCGGCCAGTCCCTCGCGCGTGGCGATCTCGCGCCACAATGCGCCATCGTTCGCCATCTGCTGCTCCAACGGCCGCACGATGCCGTCGAACGGTACCGCCTCGACACCGAACCAGTCGGCGATGCGACCCCACATCCATTGCCAGCGGAAGACATCGCCATTGACGACGTTGAACGCCTCGTCATGCGCCGCCTCGGTTTCCGTCGCCCAGAGGAGATGGCGGGCGAGTTGCCCGGCATCGGTCATGTCGGTCAGCCCCGACCATTGCGCAGCCGAGCCGGGGAAGGTGAAGGGCCGCCCCGTCTCGCGGCACAAGGTCGCATAGACCGCCAGTGTCGTGCCCATGTTCATGGCATTGCCGACCGCCAGCCCGATCACGGTATGCGGGCGGTGCACGCTCCAGGTGAAGCCGTCGCGCTTGGCCGCCGCGAACACCTCGTCCTCCTGTGCATAATAGAAATTCTCGACGTCCAGCCGGCCCTGTTCCTCGCGGAACGGCGTCTGCGGCAGCGTGCCCTTGCCATAGGCCTCGAACGGCCCGAGATAATGTTTGAGGCCGGTGACCAGGGCGACATGGCGCGGGCCGGTGCCCCCGCGCAGTCCGTCGAGCAGGTTGCGCACCATCGCGGCGTTGACGCGGATATTCTCCGCCTCGCTGTCCTGCCGGGCCCAGGTGGTGATGAAGACCGCATCGGGGTTCACGTCACGCAGCGCCGCCGCCGTCGCGTCCGGGTCCTGAAGGTCGGCGGCGACCGGATGCACGCCCGCCTGCTCGGTCGGTCGGCGGGCCAGGCCATGGACGGTCCAGCCCTGTTCCACCAGGAGCGCCGTCGTCGCGCTGCCGACGATCCCGCTCGCGCCCACCACCAATGCCGTCTTCGCCATAAAAGCCTCCGTTATCAGGGTTTTCAGCTAGGCATGGGTGGACAGCACTTCCAGACGGCACCATCTGGGCCCCCAGGCACCAGAAGGTAACCATATGCAGCCGGGATCACGTGACGAGGAATGGCGGGAGGATTGCGCCCCGCGCCGCATGCTGGAATTGTTCGCGACGAAATGGACCAGCATGGTGCTGCATACGCTGCACGCCCGCCATGGCGGCGTCGCACGGACGGGCGTCCTCCAGCGCAGCCTGCCGGGCATCTCGAAGAAGATGCTGACCCAGACGCTGCGCGACATGGAGGGTAGCGGGCTGCTGACCCGCCATGTCCAGAGCATCATGCCGCCGATGGTCGAGTATCGCCTGAGCGATCTGGGTCAGCGCTTCGTCGAGCCGGTCGAGTTGCTGTATGGCTGGGGCCGCGACAATGCCGATGCGCTGGACCGGTTGGTGCCGCGCCCGCGTTCGCGCCGGGCCTGACCGCCGACTTGCCTCGGACCCGGATCGGGGGCAGCGTGCAGGGTGATGGAGAAAGCAGAGAAATCCGACGATTATGCACGCGGGCGGCGCGACGGCCTGCGGCTGGCGCTGTCGATCCTGGAGGCGGAGGAGGCCAAGTGGGAGGCGCTGCTCGGCGAGAGTCCGTCCTGGCGAACGAATGCGACCCGCTCGATCCGGCACAAGGCGTATCAGGTCGCACGCAAGCGGGTGCAGACGGCCCTCAACCGGCTGCTCCCCAAAGGCGAGACCGCGCTTCCGGTCGAACTCGCAACGATGATCGACCGGGTCGGGCTATAGGGGCGGGGCGCGCTTCAGCCCGACAGCATCTCACCGACGCGGCGTTCCAGTTCCAATATGTTGAACGGCTTGGTCAGTACCTCCATGCCCTCATCCAGATGGCCTGCGCCGACCGCAGCATTGGCGGCATAGCCGGTGACGAACAGGATTTTGAGCGCAGGGCGAACCGCCCGGCCCGCATCGGCGACCTGACGACCGTTCAATCCGCCGGGCAAGCCGACATCGGTGACGAGCAGGTCGATCCGTTCGGCCGATTGGAGCAGCGAGACGCCCATCGGACCGTTGCTGGCGGTCAGCACGCGGTATCCGGCATCGCGCAGCACTTCGCCGACCAGATCGCGGATTGCGCTTTCATCCTCCACCAGAAGGACCGTCTCCCCCTCATGCGCGCGGTGCCGGCTCGCGGAGGTTTCGTGCGGATCGGCCAGTTCATGCTCACCGGGCAGGCGGGGCAGGTATAGCCGCATCGTGGTGCCAGTGCCGACTTCCGAATAGATGCGGACCTGGCCGCCCGACTGGCGGACGAAACCATAGATCATCGACAGGCCCAGCCCGGTGCCCTCGCCGATTGGCTTGGTGGTGAAGAAGGGGTCGAAGACGCGCTCCATCACCTCGGGCGTCATGCCGGTGCCGGTGTCGGTGACGCACAGCGAGACATAGTCGCCTGCGGGCAGGTCCTGCGCCGCCGCCGCACGGGCGTCGAGCGTCTTGTTGGCGGTCTCGATGGTCAGCTTGCCGCCCTCGGGCATGGCGTCGCGTGCGTTGATACACAGGTTCAGCAGCGCGCTTTCCAGCTGCGGCGCGTCGACCAGGATCGGCCACAGGCCCGGCGCGGAGGCGAACGTCACCTCTATGGCGGGACCGATGGTGCGGACGATGATGTCCTCCATCCCCGCGATCAGGCGGTCGACATCGGTGGGCTTGGGCGCCAGCGTCTGTCGTCGCGAAAAGGCGAGCAGCCGCTGGGTCAGCGCGGCGGCCCGGTGCGCCCCGTTCTGCGCCATGGAGATGTAGCGGTCGAGTTGGTCATGCTGCCCCTTGGCGATCCGCATGGCGAGCAGTTCGAGGCCGCCCGTCACCGCCGTCAGCAGATTATTGAAATCATGCGCCAGACCGCCGGTCAGCTGGCCCACCGCCTCAATCTTCTGCGCCTGGCGGAGCTGTTCCTCGGCCTGTGCCAGGGCGAGCGCCTGTTCCTTCTGTGCGGTCACGTCGCGGCCGGTCGCATAGGTCATGTCGCCGGCAGGCGCTGCGTTCCAGGAAATCCAGCGGATCGAGCCGTCCTTGTGACGATACCGGTTCTGCACCACCGGCTTGCCGCCGTTCGCTGCCAACTCATAGGCATAGACCGTGTCGTCATGATCCTCGGACACGACGAATTCGTTGACGTGACGGCCGACCAGTTCGGCCTGATCATAGCCCAGAAGGCTGGTCCAGGCCGGATTGACCCGCCGGACGACGCCGTGAAAGTCGATGACCAGCATCAGCTCGGGCGAGGTATCCCACATGCGGTCGCGCTCGGCGGTGCGTTCGGCGACCTCGTCCTCCAGCGTCTCGTTCATCCGCTGCAGCGCTTGCTCGGCCCGCTTTCGCTCGGTGATGTCGATCGACGAACCGACCAACCCGACGACATGGCCCGCCGCATCGCGGAACGGCGCCTTGGTCGACAGCCATGTCGCGTGCGTCCCGTCCGGAAAGTCGACCTGCTCTTCCAGCACCTCGGTCCGGCCTTCGGTCATGACCCGCCGGTCATTGGCCATGACGATTTCCGCCTGCGCCCGGTCGTCCAGGAATTCCAGGTCGGTCCGCCCGATGATCGCCTCGATCGGCTTGCCGACCAGTTCGACCGTCCCGCGATTGGCGGCGAGCATCCGGCCGCTGCTGTCCTTGGCATAGACGACGCCGGGCACCGCCTCCATGACCGCCGCAAGCATGGCATTGGCGTGACGCAGGGCATCCTCGGCCGCGCGACGGTCAGCAATGTCGATGACCGAGCCGATATAGCCCAGAAACTCGCCATCCGGGCCGAAACGCGGCGAGGCGGCATCGATCGCCCAGCCATAGGACCCGTCCGCCCGGCGCAGGCGATAGTCGATACGGAACGAGGTATGCGTCGTATTGGCCTGGCCGAAGATACGCTCCGCCTCGGCCCGATCGTCGGGGTGGGTGGCGTTGAGCCAGCCATAGCCCAGCGCTTCGTCACATGTCTGACCGGTATATTCGTACCAGCGGCGGTTGAGATAGGTGCAGACACCGTCCGCATCGGTCATCCACATCATGACCGGCGCATGGTCCGCCATGTTGCGGAACCGGTCCTCGCTGTCGACCAGCTCGACACGCGCCCGGGCCAGTTCGGCGTCCCGCGCCCGGTCCTCGGTCTCGTTCCGGCCGATCTTCAGATAGCCGATGATCCGGTCGCCGCCGTCCCTGATCGGATGGGTCGTGCCGTTGAGCAGCACGAGCGCCCCGTCCGGCTTGCGATGCCAGCGAAGGTCCGGCGCGCAACCTTCCGCGGCGGCGCGGGCCATGTGCCGGGCCGGAATGCCTTCGGCACGGTCCTGGGGCACGAAAATCTCGTCGATGGGGCGGCCGAGCGCATCCCCGTCGCGCCAGTCGAAGATCGCCTGCGCGCCCGCCGACCAGCTGGTGATCCGCCGCTCGGTATCGGTCGCGATGATTGCATAATCCCGCGCGCTGTCGAGGATCAGACGCATGCGTTCCTCACTGGCCCGCAACGCCTCATTCTGTCGGTCGAGTTCCTCGACGGAGCGGCGCAGATCGAGTTGCGCCATCACCTGTCGCGCCAGCACGCGCAGCGTTTCCTGCTGCACATCGGTGAATGCGCGCGGGCGATAGTCGAGGACGCAGAGCGTGCCGATCGCCAACCCGTCCCCGGTCTTCAGCAAGGCGCCCGCATAGGCCCGGATATGCGGGGACCCGGTGACCAGCGGATTGCAGGCGAACCGCGCATCCTCGCGCAGGTCGGGCACGATCAGGAAATCCTCCTCCAGCAAGGCATGCGCGCAGAAGGAGCTGTGCAGCGGCGTCTCGCGCACGCCCAGGCCGACCTCCGCCTTGAAGAACTGGCGTCCTTCGCCGACCAGGTTCACGACCGCGATCGGCGTATCGCACAGCCTGGCAGTCAGCGCGGCGAGTTCGTCGAAAGTCGGCTCGCGCGGCGTGTCCATCACGCCATAGCGATCCAACGCCGCAAGCCTGCGTCTCTCGGGCGCGTCGCTGTCGTTATGGTCCATCAATGATCCGGCCATGGCGTTGAGGTGGAACGGGGCGCAAAAATACCGACTTGTGACGCCCGCGCAACTGTAGGCGCGGCGCAACCCTTCGATATCCTTCACGCCAGGCATGATCCCTTTTCGGCGGATCGTGCCCGGCGCACCGCATATGGCGGGGCAGCGGTTACCTTTGGGAAGCCTGTGAGTTACACGGCACCATGGAACAACAAGCACTCGTTTTCGCGCTGATCGGTGTTCTGGGCATCGGCGCGCAGTGGATTGCGTGGCGGACGGGGTGGCCCGCCATCGCCCTGATGCTGGCCGCCGGTGTCATCGCCGGACCGATCACAGGCCTCATCATTCCCGAACATACCTTTGGCAATCTGCTGGAGCCGATGATCTCGGTCGCGGTCGCGCTGATCCTGTTCGAGGGGGGGCTAAGCCTCAATTTCCGGGAGCTTCGCAAGACCGAAGGGGCGGTCACGCGGTTGATGATGATCGGCATCCCGCTGGGCTGGGTGCTGGGGTCGCTGGCTTGTTATTATGTCGCGGGGCTGGTCTGGCCGGTGGCGATCCTGTTCGCCGGCATATTGGTGGTGACGGGGCCGACTGTCGTCATCCCCCTGCTGCGCCAGAGCAATATCGCGGCGCGCCCGCGTGCGATCCTGAAATGGGAAGCGATCGTCAACGATCCGTTCGGCGCGCTGTGCGCCGTCATCACCTATGAATATCTGCGCCGCGTCGACGAGGGGGGCACGCTGGCGTCGGTCGTCATCGCGCTGCTGGGCGCGGCAGTGGTGTCGGGGCTGATCGGCTATGGCATGGCGCGGGCCATCGCCTGGGCCTTTCCGCGCGGCCATGTGCCCGAATATCTCAAGGCCCCGGTGCTGCTGGTGGCGGTGATCGGCACCTTCGTCCTGTCCAACCTGATCCAGCAGGAAACCGGGCTGCTCGCAGTGACCGTCATGGGCATCGCGATCGCCAATATGCGGCTGGACTCGCTGCGCGACATTCATCCGTTCAAGGAGAATGTGACCGTCCTGCTGATCTCCGGCGTGTTCGTGCTGCTGTCCGCCTCGCTGGATTTCGAGGTGCTGCGCCTGTTCGAGTGGCGCTTTGCCGCCTTCCTCTTCGCGCTGCTGTTCCTGGTCCGCCCGGCGACCGTGCTGATCGCGCTGGCCTTCAGCAAGCTGCCCTGGAACGAGCGGTTGCTGATCGCCTGGATTGCGCCGCGCGGCGTCGTCGCGGTGGCGGTGTCGGGTCTGTTCGCGCTGCGCCTCGACCAGCTGGGCTATGGCAACGGCAATATCCTCGTCACCCTGTCCTTTGCGGTGGTGGTCGCGACGATCATCGCCCACGGTTTCAGCATCCGCCATGTCGCGCGCTGGCTGAAGGTGACGGGGGCGACGCAGAAGGGGCTGCTGGTCGTGGGCAGCACGCCGTGGAGCATCTCGCTTGCCCGCCAGATCCAGTCGCTGGGCCTGCCCGTGATGATCGTCGACACCAGCTGGCAGCGCCTGTCGGCTGCGCGTCAGGCGGGGATCGAGACCTATCATGGCGAGATCCTGGCCGAGACGACCGAGGAACGGCTCGACCTCACCCAGTTCCAGGTGCTGGTCGCGACGACCGAGAACGAGGCGTATAACGCGCTGGTCTGTAGCGAGTTCGCGCACGATATCGGTCGGGACTCGGTCTATCAGCTGGGCGGCAGCGGCGACCATGAGGATCATCGCCGCCTGCCCGAAGCTCTTCGCGGCCGCGCGATGTTCACCGCCGGGCACGGCGTCGAGGACATCCTGCGGCGCGAGGCGGCGGGCTGGACCTTCCGCAAGACGCGGATCAGCGAGCAGTTCAAGTTCGACCATGCCCGATCGATCCTGCCGGACGAGGCCGACATGCTGCTCGTACTGCGCAAGGACGGTCTTATCCGCTTCTTTACCCATGCCGCCCGGCCGGCCCCGCAAAATGGCGACATCGTCATATCCTACGGCCCCTCGCGTCACGGCGATCCGGACGCTAATCAGGTCTTCGAAACGGGAGAGGTAGTCGCATGACGATACCGACAGGGAACATCCGGGCCGCACGCGCCGTCGCGACGGCCCTGGTCGCACTGGGCATCACCGCCTGTCAGCCGAGCCGCGAACCGGCCGCGAACGAAGCCGCCGAAACCCCGGCCAATGTCGAGGCCGAAAGCAATATGGCCGTGTCCGGCAACGCGGTGGCGGCGGAGGAACCGGAAGAGGCCAAGAAGTCGATCATCCGCCCGGATGTCGAACCTTCGCCCACCCCGACGCCGCCCGCCGAGCCGGTCGAACTGACCGTCCCATTCCCGGCCAAGGGCGCCCAGCCCGATCCGGCGGGGATCGCCTTGCTCGACACGCTGGCCGCCGATCCCGTGCTCGCGCTGGGCGGGCCGATCACCATCTGGGGGCATAGCGACTCCTCCGGCTCGGACGCCTCCAACCTGATCGCCTCGCGCAAGCGGGCCGAGGCGGCGCGGGACTATCTGGTCAAGAAGGGCGTCGCGGCGGAGCGGATCACCGTCATCGCGCTGGGCGAGGCACGGCCGATCGCCCCCAACCGCAAGCTCGACGGCTCGGACGATCCCAAGGGGCGCGACAAGAACCGCCGGGTCGAGATCAAGGTGGACCTGCCCAAGGCCGCACCGGCGGCCGAGGGCAGCGACCTGTCCTGATCATCCGATCCTTTTGGTGTTCCGATCGATCAGCGCGGTCGCCTCGGCCGTTCCGGCCTCGCTGGTCATTTTGCCCGACCGGATGTCGTCGGCGATGGTCAGCAGGCGACCGCTGATGACCGTCCCGGTTTCCGCCTGCTCCTGAACCGCGATGCCGCCCTTCGTATCGGCCACCCGGCTCCAGGCCGCCCGCACGGCTGCCCAGTAATCCTTGGTCTTTGCCCAGTAATCGTCGGCCGCCTTCCCATCAAAGCCGTCGAACCGTTCATAGGTGTTCAGCACCGATTCCTGGACGATCGGGACGAGCTTGCCGTCCTTCAGGCCCATCTTCATATTGTCCTGCCAATGCACCCAGCCGGTCGGCGTCGGCTGATGCCGGTTGATCGCATAATAGCGGTCATAGACCGGATGGCGGACGGCATCGCGGCGGGCCAGCGGGCGCCAGGTCCAGTTGGATCGCCAGCGGCGGACACCGCCTTGCGTCTCGAACTGGCCCCATCCGGCATAGCGCGGGCTGTCATCGACCTGATAGACGGTCTGTGACCAGCGCCCGGCGCGCATCCGTTCGGGCACGGCTTCCCACACCCATTGGCCCTGACCGGCATAGACCAGCACGCGCGAGGGCTGGTAATCCCAGTCCTGCCGCCAATGCTTGATGACATGGGTCTCGCCGTCATGCTCGACGACCAGCAGATGCTGGAGCGCGATATGGTCGGGCCTGTCCTCGATCACGCGAACCACCTCGTTCCCGCCCGAAATCTTGCGGTCCAGCGGCGTGTAGCCCGCCACCCAGGGTGTCGTTTCCTGCATGTCGAAGCGGACCTTATAGGTTCCAGCCATCGCCAGGATGTCGGCGCGGTCGGCGGCCTTGGCGGCCTGTGCCTCGACGGCGGTCTGCCGGAGCGGACCATCGGCCAGGGCGGGGACGGGCAGCAGCGCGAGCGCCGCGACGATCAGCATCGAACGGTTCTTCATCGGATAGACCCTTTTCAGAAACGGAGGGTGAGCGAGGCGCTGGCGTTGCGGCCCGGTTGGGTGAAGGCGATGGGCGGCACATCAGCGGCACCCGCGGGCAGGGGGCGCGGCACGCCGAGGCCGCGGACGTCGGACCACCAGGCATAAGTGGCATTGGTCAGGTTGAAGATACCCGCACGCAGCGTCAGCGCGTCCGTCACCCGGGCGAACAGCGTCGCGTCCAGGATCGTGAAGGCGGCGGGCCGGAAACATTCCGTACTGCACAGGCCGGTGGTATCCCGGGCCGCCTTGCGCGCACTGTGCGTCATGATGACCTGGCCGCCGAAGCGGCCATGGTCCGGCTCGCGCCAGCCGATGCCCATCACCAGCTTGAGCGGATCGACGGTGGCAAGCGGCCTGCGGGCGTCGTTGGCGGCGATCTGTTGGCCCTCGGCATAGGACAGGGCGAGTTGCCCGGTCAGGCCATTGCGCGCCCGCCCCTCGAAGCGGGCCTCCGCGCCCTTCACCTTGGCGCGGTCGAGATTGACGAACTGGTACAAGGCGGGGTCGGCGGGCGTGAAGGTGCCGCCCACGACCTCCTGGCTGATGAAGTCGCGATAATCGGCCCGGAAGACGCTGGCCGACAGATCGACGACCTCGCTGTTCAGGCGCAGCCCCGCCTCGATCGCCTCGCTGGTTTCCGGGCGCAGGTTCGGGTTGGGGATCGAGGTATAGCCAAAGGCCAGGTTCGAGAAGAACTGGTTGATCTGCCCCGGCTCGGGCGCCCGGAAGCCGCGCGCATAGCTGGCGAACAGCCGCAAGGCGGGGGCGAGGGTCAGGACCGCGCCGATGCGCGGGCTCAGCCGGTCCGCCGATTGGGCGGCGCCGACAAATCGGGGCAGCAGCGGATCGCGATCGGGCGACAGACGATACCAGTCGTAGCGCAGGGCGGGATGCAGGGTCAGCGGCCCGATGCCGATCTCATCCCCGACAAAGGCCCCGGCCAGGGTGAAGCCGGTCGTCGGAAAGGCGCGCGTCGGAAAGGTCTCGCCCGCAGGCGGAACCGTGCCGTCGCGCAACCCGCGCTGGCGCAGCACGCTGATATCGGCGCCCGTCACCAGCCGGTGGGTGATCGGACCGGTCGAAAAGCCCAGCCGTATCTCGCCCGATCCGCCATAGACCCGGTTTTCCAGCGTGTTGAGCCGGGTGCGGTCGGCCAGCGTCACCCGGTCCTCGGCGCTGAACTGGCGGTTGTCCGCGTCCTGGACATAGGCCGCTGCGCGCGCGAACTGGACGAGCCCGGCCCCGTCATAGGTCCAGTCGAGCCCGGCGCGCCATCGCTTGCCCGTGTCGCGCGCCTGCAACCCCGCGACATTGCGGTTGATCCCGGTCAGCACATCGGTTTCGATGCGGTTGTCGAGATACTCGCCGGTGGCGCGAAGGCGATGCCCGGGCGCGACGTTCCAGACCAGCTTGCCGAGCAGCGCATTGGCCCTCCCGTCCTGCGGATTGGGTGCGGTCCGGGTGACGCCGGTGCCCTCGACATCGCCCTTGTTCTTCAGTTCGGAAAAGTCGCGCCGCGTATAGGCCAGCATCGCCGATACCGCGCCCGAACGGCCCGCGACGACCCCCGACTGGGTGAATTCCTCGTCCGCCGAATTATACTGTGTCCGCAGCGAGCCGCCGAACGCCTTGCCGCCCAATATGTCGGCGGGGTCGCTGGTGGTGAAACTCACCGCCCCCGCCAGACCGTCGCTGCCGTACAGGGCGGAGGCGGGCCCCCGCAGAAATTCGACCGACTTGATCAGGCCCAGATCGACATAGTCGCCGCGCCCGACATCCTGCGCGCCGAAGCTGAAGCCATAGGGGACACGGACGCCGTCGACCTGGATCAGGACGCGGTTGCCGCCGATGCCGCGAACGACGAAGCCCTCATTCCCCGCGCGGCCCGTCGTGCCGAGCGCCGCGCCGAAGCGGGTGGGCGCGCGCCGGACGCTGATCCCCGGCTCGAAGCGGACCAGATCCTTGATATCGGTCGCCAGTTCGTCCGCAATCTCATCGGCGTTCTTGACCGAGACGGTCACCGGCGCATCCTGGGCCTGGATCGGTGCGCGGGTTGCGGTGACGACGACATCACGCTGCTCCGTCGCGTCTTCCTCGCGCACAGGCTGTCCGAGCGCTGCCATCGCGGCCAGCGTCAAAAGCATGAATTACCCCTTTAGATATTAACAATCATTCTCATTAAGCAGCGTCAGAGAATGCATGCAACAAAAAATGTGAGAATGAGTCGCATTACCTATTGGGGTGACTGGCGGGGTTGCGTGTTTCGATACTGGGTTGAGGCAGACGCCGCATCACTACGGCCGCGTCTCGCCTGCGGCCATCCCATGGATAAACCGAATGGGTCCCTGGACCGTTATCGCAGCTCGCCCACACATGGGAGCGCAGCTGACCGCAACTACAGTCATTCAGAACGTGATGTTTGAGAACGGCGTCGAAATGCCGCAGCGATCTGGCGGCGTCCCGTTATTCAGGAGATTGGCAAGTTCGCCGCGCGTAGTCGCGCCCCCTTCGGACCATGTCCGGATCGAAGGGGGCAACGCAATCACGCCAAGGTGAACATGCCCGCAAGCCCCTCGGCCTCGGCCGATGGGGCGACCCAGAGACGGAAGGCGCCGGGCTCGGTGGTCGGCTTCAGGTCGCGACCGGTGAAGGACAGGTCGGCGCGGGTGAGTGTGAAGGTCACCTCCTGTGTCGCGCCGGGTGCCAGGGTGACGCGGGTAAAGGCTTTCATCACGCGCACCGGCTGGGTCACGCTGGCCACGACGTCGTGGATATAAAGCTGGACCACTTCGGTCGCCGTCATGCGACCGCTATTGGTGACGGTCGCCCGGATCGTCAGCGGGGTGTCGCCCATGGTCTGGCTGCTCAGGCGCAGGTTCGAATAGACCATCTCGCCATAGGTCAGGCCGTGCCCGAACGGGAACAAGGCACTGTTCGGATGGTCGCGAAAATGCGTCTTGTAGGGCTGGAGTGCCCCCGGCGGGTTGGGGCGGCCCGTGCTGCGATGCGCATAATAATAGGGCACCTGTCCGCTGGCGCGCGGGAAGGAGACGGGCAGCCGCGCCGAGGGCGACACTGCGCCGAACAGCACATCGGCGATGGCGGGGCCGTCCTGCGAGCCCAGGAACCACGTCACCAGCAGGGCAGGAGCCTTCGCCACCGCGCCGGTTAGGGCCAGCGCGCGCCCGGTGCGCAGCAGTACGACATAGGGTTTGCCGGTCGCGGCGATCGCTTCGGCCAGTGCCTGTTGCTCGGCGGGCACGGTGACCTCGGTGCGCGATTGCGCCTCGCCCGACATATTCTGCGTCTCGCCGATCGCGAGAACCACGATATCGGCGTTGCGCGCCGTGGCGACGGCACGCGCCACATCGCTGCCATCGTCCAGGGTCGCACCGGCGAGCGTCTCACGCACTGCCGTCACCAGATCGACGGCCTCGCGGTCGGTGCCATAGACGTTCCACGGCCCGATCAGGTCATGCCCGCCGCCCGCAAAGGGTCCGATCAGCGCGATCTTCTTGCCCGAACGGGGCAGGGGGAGCAGATCGCCCTCGTTGCGGAGCATCACGATGCTGCGCGCGCCCGCCTCGCGCGCCAGGGCCAGCGTCTGGGGTGTGCGAATCCGTGCCTTTTCGCGCGCCGGGTCGATGCGGCGGAACGGATCGTCGAACAGGCCGAGCGCGACCTTGAGCGCGAGCACGCGGCGCACCGCCTCGTCCAGCCGGGCCAGCGGCACTTCGCCCTTCTCGACCAGATCGGGAAGATATTTGAGATACAGGCCGCTCTGCATCGACATGTCGACCCCGGCCAGGAAAGCCAGCCGCGCCGCATCGCGCCCGTCCTTGGCGAAACCGTGCGCGATCAGTTCCTCGTCGCCGGTATAGTCGGAGACGACCAGTCCGCCGAACCCCCATTCCTTGCGCAGGACGGTATCGAGCAGCCAAGGGTTGCCGGTGGCGGGTATTCCCGACAGATCGTTGAACGAGGCCATGACGGTCGGCGCTCCGGCCGCGAACGCCGCCTGGAAGGGCGGGAAATAGATGTCGCGCAGCGTCCGTTCCGACACGTCGACGCTGTTATAATCGAGCCCCGCCTCGCCCGCGCCGTAAGCCACGAAATGCTTGGCGCAGGCCGCGACGGCATCCGGTGCGGCAAGGCCGCTGCCCTGAAACCCCTCGACGCGCGCCGCCGCCATCAACCGGCCGAGCAGCACATCCTCCCCCGAACCCTCGACGCCGCGACCCCAGCGTGCGTCGCGGGCGATGTCGACCATGGGGGCAAAGGTCCAGTCGATCCCCGAGGCCGCCGCCTCGACCGCCGCCGCGCGGGCGGTCCGGCGCGCCAGATCGGGGTCGAAACTGGCCGCCTCGGCCAGCGGCACCGGAAAGACGGTGCGCAGGCCGTGGATGACGTCGGCGGCGAACAGCAGCGGGATCTTCAGCCGCGATCGGCGCACCGCCTCGGTCTGCATCCGGCGCGCCATCTCCGCACCGTTGCCGTTGAACACGCCGGTCATCTCGCCCCGGCGCACCATGCGCAATTGCGTGTCGAAGCTGGACGCCGCGCCCGCCGGATTGAGCGAGGTCGCCGCGCCCCCCGCCCAGGCCGCGGCGAGCAGGTTGAGTTGCCCGGCCTTTTCGGCCAGCGTCATGCGCGGGATCAGTGCCTCGACCGTCGCGGGAAGCGGTCGTTCGGCGACGAGGGAGAGCAGGGCGCGTGCCGGACTGGCCGACCATGCCAGCGCCGCACCCGCCCCGGCCAGCCATGCGCGCCGTGAAATCCGCCGATCCTGCCCGTCCATCCTGCTCCCTTTCCATGTCATTTCGATGCCGTCTACGCCGTTGCCCGGATCCTATTCCAGGCCGCCGTCCGGATTTCGTTACGCCGACCAATCGACCGATTGATTGTCATGTCGGCTTCATGTAAGCGGTTTCTGTAAGCGGTTACAAGCCCGCGATACAGAGAGGATGCTTCAGCCGGCCATGTCGCCTGCCCGACCCACATCTGCCCCTGCCGCCACTCCGGCGGCGCAAAGGGCCCATGCGACGATCCATGACGTCGCGCGGGTGGCGGGCGTCTCGGTCGCGTCGGTGTCGCGGGTATTCAACGGGCGCGACCACGTCCGCGCGGAGATGCGTACACGCGTCGAGGAAGCGGCCGCGCAACTGGGCTATGTCCCCCATGCCGGCGCGCGAAGCCTGAGCATGGCACGGACCGGCGCGATCGGGGTGGTGCTGCCCGACCTGCACGGAGAATTCTTCTCCGAATTGCTGCGCGGTATGGACCGCGAGGCGAGCACGCGCCGACTGGGACTGTTGCTGACCGTGCTTCACGACGGGCGCGGTCTCGACACGCTGACGGCGCTGCGCGGGCAGGTCGACGGGCTGGTGGTGATGGCGCCGGAACTCGACCCCGATGTCCTCGCCCGGCACATGCCGCGCGGGCTGGCGGCCGTGTTCCTGGCCTGCGCGCCACAGGTCGGCAGCCCGAACCTGCGGATCGACAATCGCGCCGGGGCCGCCGCCGCCGTCACGCATCTGGCGGCGGGCGGGGCGAAGCGGATCGTCCATATCTCCGGCCCCGCGGGCAATCTCGACGCGCAGGAGCGGCGCGCGGGCGCGGAGGCCGCCGCCGCCGAGGCGGGCGTGGCCCTAAGCGTGATCGAGGGCGACTTTCTGGAGGCCAGCGGCACCAAGGTCGGCGAACGCGTCGCGGCGGGAACGCTGGCGGCGGATGCGATCTTCGCCGCGAACGACATGATGGCGATCGGCGCGCTGATGGCGCTGAAGCGCCATGGCATCGCGGTGCCGGAACAGGTGGCGGTCGCCGGGTTCGACGACATTCCATTGGCACGGCTGGTGAGCCCGGCGCTGACCAGCGTTGCGATCGATATCGCAGCGATGGGCGCACGGGCCGTGGCGCAGCTTGCCGCGCGGATCGCGGGCACGCGCGAAGAATCTTCGGGAGACGCGTCCACCGGGGCGGACGAGGTCATCGTCCCGCATCTGATGGTGCGTGAAACAACAAGAGAAACGGACAGGGGATAGGTTTATGACACGGAACGCTTTCAGGCTGGCGCTCGCCGGGGCGACGATGCTGGCGGGGCTGGGTGCCGCCACGATGTGGAGCGCGCCCGCCATGGCGCAGGCCGGGCAGGCGGCGCTGCGCGGCGTGATCCGCACCGCGCCCGACAATCCGCTGCAGGACGTGACGCTGGTCGAGGTCGACACCGGCTTTCGCCGCACGGTCGTGCCCGGCGCGGACGGCAGCTATAATTTCCCGTCGCTGCGGGCTGGCGCCTATCGGCTGGAGATCCGCCTTCAGAACGGCACGCGCAATTCGGACCAGTTCACCTTGCGTGTCGGGCAGAATGCCGGGCTCGACCTCGACCTGACCACCGCCCCGGCACCGGCCCAGCCTGCGCCGGGCGACAATACCGCCGGTGAGACCGCGCCGCCGCCCGCCGAAGCGCAGCAGGGGGACATCATCGTCACCGGCAGCCGCATCCGCTCGCTGTCCGGCGGGCAGGTCGGCATCAACATCACGCCGCGCCTGATCGAGCAGTTGCCGCAGAACAGCCGCAACTTCCTGGCCTTTGCCGACCTCGCACCCGGCGTGCGCTTCATCGAAAGCTCGGACGGCAGCTCGCGCATCCAGGGCGGGGCGCAAGGGAGCAACTCGGTCAACGTCTTTATCGATGGCGTCAGCCAGAAGGATTACGTGCTGCGCGGCGGCCTGACCGGCCAGGACAGCTCGCCCGGCAACCCGTTCCCGCAGCTCGCGATCGGCGAGTATCAGGTGCTGTCGTCCAACTACAAGGCGGAGCTGGACCAGGTCAGCTCGGTCGCGATCATCGCGGGCACCAAGTCGGGCACCAACGAATTCCATGGCGAGGGCTTTTTCGACTTCACCAATCAGAATCTGCGCGACCGTCGCCCGACCGAAATCTATCCCGCCAAGATCGCCAAGATTCCCTCGGAGGACAAGCAGTTCGGCGTCGCGCTGGGCGGCCCGATCGTCAAGGACGTCGCGCATTTCTTCGTCAGCTATGAGGGCAAGCGGCGGCAGGTGCCGATCGACATCCTGCCGACCAACGGCGTCGCGGTGTCGAGCCTGCCCGCCCAGTATCGCGACATTTTCGGGTCGTTCAACTCGAGCTTCCGGCAGGACCTGTATTTCGGCAAGATCGACCTCGAGCCGACCGACAAGGACCTGGTCGAGCTGACCGGCAAATATCGCAACGAGACCGGCGTGCAGATCGGCAACGGCAATGCCGCCTTCTCCACGCGCACGCTGAGCAAGGTCAACGAGAAGCGCGGCATGCTGCGCTGGCAGCATAGCGAAGACTCGTGGATCAACGACGTGCGCGTCTCCTATGAGGATGTCGCCTGGTCGCCGCAGCCCGCCGAGAACGGCATCGGCCAGCAGTTCCGCACCACGACGCGTAACGGCAGCAGCGTGTCGACCTTCGACCTGTTCCGCACCGGCGCCGGGCTGGGCTTCCAGGACAAGGGGCAGAAGGGCTGGACCGTCCAAGACGACTTCACCTGGACCGGCGTCGAGAACCACACGTTCAAGGTCGGCGCGAAGGCGAAATGGGTGACGCTCAACTCGCTGGAGCAGAACCTGATCAACCCGCTCTATCTCTACGACACCACCTTGCCCTCGGCGAGCGGGTTCAACGACCAGATCCCCTACAGCCTGCAATTCGGCGCGAACGGCAGCCTGGGCGATCCGCGCATCCGTTCGAAGAACTTCCAGCTGGGCCTGTATGCGCAGGACGACTGGGACGTGACCGACCGGCTGACGCTGAACCTCGGGCTGCGCTGGGATTATGAGCGGACCCCGGCGTTCCTCAACTATGTGACCTCCGCCGAGAACGTCAACGCGGTGTCGCCCGCCAACTATCCGAACCTCGTCAACGCGGATTACAAGATCAGCGACTATATCTCGACCGGCAGCAACCGGAAGGCGTTCAAGGGCGCATGGCAGCCGCGTGTCGGCTTCACCTATCGCCTGGACGAGCAGGGCCGGTTCGCGGTGTTCGGCGGCTATGGCCGGTCGTACGACCGCAACCAGTTCGACTTCCTGCAGCAGGAACTGGCCAATGGCCGTTTCCAGCGCCGCGAGTTCCTGTTCCAGGGTGCCGACACGATCAATCCGTGCACGCCCGGACCGAACTGCATCCCCTGGAACCCGATCTATCTGACCGACGCCGGTCGCCAGCAGCTGATCGGCAATGGCAGCCCGGGCGGGCGCGAGTTCCGCTTCATCAACAACGATCTGAAGGTCCCCTATTCGGACCAGTTCAGCCTGGGCGTTCGCGGGCGATTCAACCCGGTCGAACTGGAGGTCGGATATACCCGGATCGTCAGCAAGGACGGCTTCGTCTATCTGCTCGGCACGCGCCGTCCCGACGGGTCGTTCTTCGCGCCGTCGCCGACCACGGGCGCGCCGCAGGGACCGAACACCAGCTTCGCGCCCAGCGGTTACGGCGCGATCATCCTGGGCGACAATGGGCTCGAGACGCGCGCGGACTCGGCCTATGCCAAGCTGACCAAGGCCTATTCGGCGGCCTCGCCGTGGAGCATCGACGCCACATATACCTTCACCGCGGCGGTGGATAACCGGCCGAACAACGACCAGTCGTCCTACTTCCTGCTCGATTTCCCCAAGGCGTCGGATTACCCGATGCTGCGCTCGGGCGTGGTGCCGCGTCACCGCTTCGTGGTGGCGGGCAGTGTCGACACGCCGCTGGGCGTGACGATGTCGGCGAAGTTCCAGATCGAGAGCCCGACCTTCCAGCGCGCGCTGCTCGACACGGCGACGCCTTATCAGCGGACGCTGGTCGGATCGGAAGTGTTCGGACTGGGCGATCGCTGGGGCCGTCGCCAGCTCGACCTGGCGTTCACCAAATATGTGCCGTTGAAGTTCATCAGCGATGCGACGCGCATCCGCTTCCGCGTCGACATCATCAACGCGATGAACGACCGCAACTATGTCGACTATAACAACGACCCGAGCGACACGACGCGCACGCCCGGCTCGCCGAGCCTCTATCGCGAGGTGTCGACCTACAGCATCGGCGGCAATCCGCCGCGCACGGTGAAGCTGTCGGCCGGCTTCAACTTCTGATGCGTCCTCCACCGTCGCCCCGGCCAGCGTCGGGGTGACGGTATAATTTCGAGAATCATCGCATGACGTTCGATCGACGCGATATCCTGCGCGCCACCGCGCTGGGCGGGGCGGGGTGGCTGGCGGGGTGCACCGCCGGGCCGCTCGCGCCGAAGCGGGCGCCGCTGCTGGCCTTCCCCGGCGCGCTGCCCAGGGTCGGCACCACCCCGGCGAGCGCCAGCGATCCGCTGATGGACGATATCCAGCGTCGGACCGTCAGCTATTTCTGGAACACCACCGATCAGGCGACCGGGCTGGCTCCCGATCGCTGGCCGACCCCCAGTTTCGCCTCGATCGCGGCGGTCGGCTTCGCGCTGACCACCTATCCGATCGCGGCGACGCGCGGCTGGATTACCCGAGCCGCCGCCGCGCAGCGCACGCTGGCCACGCTGCGCTTCTTCGCGAACGCCCCGCAAGGGCCGGACAAGGAGGGGATGACCGGCTATAAGGGGTTCTTCTATCATTTCCTCGGCGTCACCAAGGGGCATCGCTTCGCCCGGACCGAGCTGTCGACGATCGACACCGCGCTGTTGCTGGGCGGCGTCCTCTTCGCCCAGACCTGGTTCGACGACGAGGCCGACCCGGCCGAGCGGGAAATCCGCGCGCTCGCCGACCAGCTGTACCGCGCGGTCGAATGGGACTGGATCACGCCGCGCCAGCCCTTCGTCTCGATGGGCTGGCATCCCGAGAGCGGGTTCATCGGATCCGACTGGAACATCTATAACGAAAGCCTGATCCTGTACGTCCTGGCGCTGGGCTCGCCGACCCATGCGCTGCCGGCCACGACCTGGGACGCATGGACGGCCAAGTTCGACCCGTCCTGGGACGAGAAATACGACAATCCGTTCACCGCCTTCCCGCCACTCTTCGGGCATCAGTACAGTCAGGTCTGGATCGACTTTCGCGGGCTGATGGATACCTATTCCAAGCGGCGCGGCTTCGATTATTTCGAGAATAGCCGCCGCGCGACCTATGCGCAGCGCCGCTATGCGATCAACAACCCGGCGGGCTGGCGCGGCTATGGCGAGAATGTCTGGGGGCTGACCGCGTGCGATGGGCCGGGGGATTTCGTGCGCGAGATCAACGGGCGCAAGCGTGAGTTCTTTTCCTATTCGGCGCGCGGCCCCGGCGACCGCGACGACGGCACGATCGCACCCACCGCCGCACTGGGCTCGGTGGCCTTCGCACCCGAGATCGTGTTGCCCGCAGCGCGGGCCATGTACTCGACCTATGGCACCGCCATCTATGACCGCTACGGCTTTCGCGACAGCTTCAACCCGACGCTGACGCTGACCGACGTCAAGCTGCAGCATGGCAAGGTGGTGCCCTATATCGGCTGGGTCGCGGACGATTTCCTCGGCATCGACCAGGGGCCGATCGCGTGCATGATCGAAAACTGGCGCAGCGGCCTGATCTGGAAGACGATGCAGAAGAACCCCTATATCCGCGCCGGGCTGGAACGTGCCGGGTTCAAGGGCGGCTGGCTGTCCCCGGCATAGCCGATGTCTTTTTAGCGACCCCGGGCCCCCGTGGAGGCATCGGCGTGCCTGGCGGGTCGGTCGGGTTGCTTTATCTCTGGCCTGGGTTGGGTTAGTCCGTTCCCCCATAGGGTGGCAGCAAGCGCATGACGGCTTTCTGATCAACAGCCGGGGGCGGACGACATATGGATTTTGGCAAGGACGAAGGCAGACCGCCCGAGCATGGCCCGATGATGACGGAGCGGGTGCGCGCCCATGACTGGGCCGCCTCGTCGGTCGGTGCCATGGCGGACTGGCCGCAGAGCCTGTGCACCGCTGTCGACATCATGCTCCATGCCGGTCAGGCGATGTGTCTGATCTGGGGGGCGGATCGGATCCAGATCTATAATGATGAATATACACGGATTTTGGGCGACCGCCATCCTGCCGCCCTGGGGCGGCCCGCCAGCGAGACATGGCCCGAGCGATGGGACGTCCTCCACCCGTTGATCGACCGCGCCCTTTCCGGCGAGCGTGTCGCCGTCCGCGATCAGCCGGTCACCATGACCCGACACGGCGTCGACGAGCAAAGCTGGTGGGATTTCGCCTATTCGCCGGTTCACGATGAAAGCGGGCGAATCGCGGGGCTGTTGAATATCTGTTCGGACGTCACCGAGCGGGTTCGCGCCTTGCGCGACCGAGATATGGCGTTCGAGAATCTGCGGGAACGCGAATCTTTCACCGGCAGCGTCCTTGCCAGCTCGACCGATTGCATCAAGGTCCTCGATCTGGAGGGCAGGCTGGCCTTCATGAGCGATGGCGGGCAGCGGGTGATGGAGGTCAGCGACTTCAACGCCATCGTCGGCTGTCCGTGGCCCGATTTCTGGACGGGTAACGGCAATCGGGATGCCAAGGCTGCCCTGGAGGCTGCGCGCGCGGGCCAGTCCTCCAGCTTCATCGGTCGCGCCAGCACCATGAAAGGCAACTGGAAATGGTGGCATGTTGCGGTCAGCCCCATTTTCGACGCCGATGGGCGTTGGGACCGTATCCTGTCGGTCTCGCGCGACATCACCGAATTGCGCGAGAGCGAGGAAGAGCGCGACCGCTTCGTCCGGCTGGTGGAGAACAGCACCGATTTCGTGGCGATGGCCCATCTCGACGGGCGCATATTCTACATGAACGACGCCGCCCGCGGCATCGTCGGGCTGGAGGACGTGGACTATACCACGCTCTCGATCGCCGATTTCTTCCTGCCTGACGCCCTCGAAATCGTGATGCACGAAGCGCTCCCGGCCGTGGCCGAGCGGGGAAGCTGGTCGGGCGACGTGCTCTTCCGGCATTTCGGAACCGGCGAGCTGATCCCGATGCTCTATTCGGTTTTCCCCATCACCGATGCGAGCGGCGAAATGGTCGGATACGGGACGGTCACCCGCGACATTCGCGAGCGTAAGCAGGCCGAAGAGGATATGCGGTACCTCAACGGCGAACTGGCCCATCGCCTGAAGAACGTGCTCACCGTCATCCAGTCGATCGCGCAGCAGACGTTACGCAATTCGCCCGATACCCAAACCGCCGGAAAGGCCCTGTCGGCGCGCCTCGTCGCGCTGGGCGGCGCGACGGACATCCTGACCGGCAAGTCGTGGCGCTCCGCCGACCTTCGCGAACTGGCGGAGCGCACGCTGGCCCCGCATGGCGGCATCGGCGAGCGGATCATCATCGACGGTCCGCCGATCGTCCTGCAACCGGAAGCCAGCATGGCCTTTGCCCTGGCGCTGCACGAGCTGGCGACGAACGCCGCCAAATATGGGGCCTTGTCGAACCATACGGGTATCGCCACGCTGCATTGGTCGGTGGAAGGCGTTGGCGGCGACGCGCGGCTGTCCGTGCAGTGGTCGGAGCGCGGCGGTCCGCCCGTCATTCCGCCACGATGCAAAGGCTTTGGTTCGGTCCTGATCGAACGATCGCTCCGTTCCTATTTCAGGGAATTGTCCGCGACGGATTACCGTCCAGAGGGATTGATGCTGAAGCTGAGGGGGCGCCTGGCGGACGCCGCCCTCTGAATCAAGTCGCAACCTGGGGCCGGTCGCGCGAATGCCGATCCGCCCCCCAGCGCGCGGGCCAGGGCGACGGTGGCGGTCAGGCGTTGGGTTTCCAGGGACAGCGCGCTTTGCTGGTCGCGAAGCAGGTTCTCCTGGGCGGTGGCGACGTCCAGATAGGTCGCAGCGCCCTTGATATAGCGGTCCAGCGCGATCGCACTGGTGCTGGCGGCGGATCGTACCGCCTGATCCTGCGCGGCCTGGGCCTCGTCGAGGTGATGCAGCGTGGCGAGGGCGTCCTCGACATCCTGAAATGCCCCCAGGGCCCGCGCCCGATAGTCGGCAGCGGCGGCGTCCCAGTCCGCTCGCGCGGCGGCGACATCGGCGCGACGCTTGCCGCCATCGAACAGGTTCAGGATCGCGCCCGGTCCGATCGCCCAGAAGATGTTGGGGGCCGCGACCAGTCCCGCCAGCGCCGTGCTCTGAAATCCCCCCGTGCCGCCCAGCGTGATCTGGGGAAAGAAGGCCGCCTCGGCGACGCCGATCCGCGCATTGGCCGCCGCCATGCGCCGCTCCGCCGCCGCGACATCGGGACGCTTGGCGAGCAGCGCCGAGGGAACGCCGACCGGAACGCTCGGCAGATGGAGCGGGATATCGCGACGCGGGATGGAGAAGATCGAGGCGGGCTGGCCGACCAGGCTGGCGATCGCATGTTCGGTCACGGCGCGATCCGCCTGCAACGCGGCATATTGGGCGCGCGCTTCGCCGAGCAGTGCACCGGCCCGGCCGACATCCATGCCCGTCGCGATGCCGCCGCGAAAGCGGTCGCGGGTCAGCGCATCGGCCCTGGCAAAGGCATCGATCGTCTGGCTGAGCAGCGCCAGTTGCTGGTCCTGCCCCCGCAAACGCACGAAGTCGGCCGCCAATTGCCCCTGAAGGGCGAGCTTGACCGCCGCCAGATCGTCGCGGCTGGCCTCGGCGAGCGCACGACCGGAGGCGACCGAGTTGCGCACACGCCCCCACAGATCGGCCTCATAGGATATGTCGCCCCCCAGCGTCGCGGCGGTATAGAAATCCGGCTGGGAGCCGCCACGCAGCGGACGCTCGTCCGACTGTCTGTTGCGCAAGAGGCTGGGCGTCAGTTCGACACGGGGAAACAGCCCCGAACGCGCGCCTGCGAGCGTGGCTCTCGCCATGTCATAGCGGGCCAGCGCCCCCGCCAGCGTCGGGTTGTCGCTGTCGATCCGCGCCTCCAGCCGGTCGAGCAGCGGATCGCCGAAGCCGGTCCACCAGTCGGCGGTCAGGGCGGCGGTCAGGGCGGTGGTCGCGGTATCGACCGGCTTCCATATCGCGTCCCCGGCGGTCGGCATCTCCTTATACGCGACGGGTGTGGGCAGGACCGGCGGGCGATAGGCCGGGGCCATCGAACACCCGCCCATCAGCGCGAGTGTCGCGCCTGCGACCCAGCGGCGGAGCGGTTTAGCCATGACGCGTCTGCCCCACCCTGACCAGCTCGCCCTGCGCCAGCGAGTCCGGCGGGTTGTCGACAATCTGTTCGCCGGGGGTGATGCCCGACAGGATCTGCACGGTCGGGCCATCGTCCTGCCCGATATGGACCTGATGCATCACGACATGGCCGCGCGGGTCGACCGTGGCGACCTGTGGCCCGCCGGCACCGAACAGGATCGCGCTGGACGGCACCTGCGCCGCGCCCGGCTGTCCGGGTAGGGCGAAACGGGCCTGGGCATAGCCGCCGGGCTTCAACAGCCCATCGGGATTGTCGGCGAACAGCTGGACACGGAAGGCGCCCGATTGCGGATCGACCGCGCTCGACAGGCCTGCGACCGTTGCGGTGAATGGGCGGCCCGGAAAGGCGGGGACGGTCAGCGTCGCGGTCATGCCAGGCCTGATCGTGGCCGACAGCGATTGCGGTACGCTGACATAGACGCGGATGCGGTGCGTGTCGGCGACGCCGAACATCGGCGCCTGCGTGGCGGCACCGGGACCGACGAGATCGCCGACCTCGGCATTGCGCGCGGTGACGACCCCGGCAAAGGGCGCGCGGACCACGGCATAGCGCTTCATCGCCTCCAGCCGCGACAGGGCGGCGCGCGCCTCGGCGACACCCGCAGCCTTGACCGCGAGATCGCCGTTCTTCTCGTCGACTTCCTGCCTGGACACCGACGAAGTGGTCAGCAGGTCGCTCCAGCGGGCGGCCGTACTGCGCGCCAGCTTCTCATGCGCGACGGCACTGGCCAGCGCGGCACGCGCCTGGCCGATCTGCTGGTCGAGTTCGGGGGTATCGATCACGCCCAGGGCCTGACCGGCCGCGACATGGGCGCCGATATCCTGCGACCAGCTGCGCACATAGCCGCCGACACGGGGCAACAGCCGTGCGGCTTCCCAGGCCTCCAGCGTGGCGGGCAGGTCGAGCGTGTCGGTCGCCGCGCCGCCCTTGACGGGGATCAGGTGGACGGTCGGAATGGCATTGGTCGTGGACCAGCTGGCCGCCGCCGCGACGTCATGGCTTCGGGCCAGGATTCCCACACCCACGGTGCCGATCGCCAGGACGGCGGCGGCAAGACCTGCGATCTTCAGGCCCTTGGGGCTGGGGGTGTCGGCCGACACAGCGAGGGCCGGGGCGGCGTCATGCATGGATGGCTTCTCCGATGGGCATCAGGGGGGAGGGCACGGTCGCCTTCCGGCGGCGGTGCGCGATGGCGAAGACGACGGGAACGAAGACCAGGGTGGCGAGCGTGGCGCACAGCAGGCCGCCGATGACGGCCCGGCCGAGCGGCGCATTCTGCTCGCCGCCTTCGCCCAGACCCAGCGCCATCGGGGCCATGCCGATCATCATCGACAAGGCGGTCATCAGCACCGGGCGGAAGCGGGTGGCGCCGGCCTCCATCGCCGCCTGGATCGCATCGCCGCAGTCCGCCAGCCGTTCACGGGCGAAGCTGACCACCAGCACGCTGTTCGCGGTCGCCACGCCCATACACATGATGGCGCCGGTCAGGGCGGGCACGCTGAGCGGCGTGTGCGTCGCGAACAGCATCCACACGATCCCGGCGAGCGCGGCGGGCAGGGCCGAGACGATCACCAGCGGATCGACCCAGCTCTGGAAGTTCACGACGATCAGCAGATAGATCAGGATGACCGCGCCCGCGAGGCCGAGGATCAGGCCGGTGAAGGCGGTGTTCATCGTCTCCACCTGTCCGCGCATGGCGACCGTGGCGCCCTTGGGCAGCTGGCCTTTGGTCTGGGCCAGGACCCGGTTGATGTCGGCGGCGACCGCGCCCAGATCGCGACCCTGCGGCGTCGCATAGACGTCGAACACCGGCTGCACCGCGTAATGCGAGACGAGTGCGGGGCTGGGTTCGCGGTGCAGCGTGCCCAGCGCCTGAAGCGTCTGGAAGCTGCCCGGCGCACTGCCGGTGATCGGCAGATTGTCGAGCTGTTCGATGGTGCTGGCGCGATATTGCGGCGACTGCACCACGATCGGATAGGACACACCGTTCTTCGGGTTGAGCCAGAAGGTCGGCGCGACCTGCGCGCTGCCCGCCAGATTGACCGACAGGCTGCGGGTCACGTCGTTTTCGGTGATCCCCAGGCGGCTGGCCTGCGCGCGGTCCACGTCGACCGCATATTCGGGATAGTTGGACGCCTGTTGCAGGCGGACATCGGCCAGCCCCGGCACCTTCGACAGCCGGGCGACGAGCATCCGGGCATAGGCTTCGTTGCCCTTGGTATCGGGCCCGGCGACCTGCACGTCGATCGGGGCGGGCGAGCCGAAGTTCAGGATCTGGCTGACGATGTCGGCGGGCAGGAAGGCGAAGGACGAGCCGGGGAAATCCCGGGGCAGCTGTTCGCGCAGCGCCTTGACGAAATCGGCGGTCGGGCGGTGGTCTTCCTTCAGCGTGACCAGGATGTCGCCGTCCTGCGGACCCACGCCCCCGGTATTGGAATAGGCGCGGTTGATGCCGCTGACCGGCAGGCCGATATTGTCGACGATGGTGTCGAGCTGGTCGGCGGGAATGACCTGGCGGATGCGGTTCTCGATATGGTCGAACAGCGCCGCCGTCTCCTCGATCCGGGTGCCGACGGGGGCGCGAACGTGGAGGCTGATCTGGCCCGCATCGACCGCGGGAAAGAAGTTGCGGCCCAGCATCGGCACCAGCGCGAACGACATCAGCACCACGATCATGAAGCCGATGACGAAGGGCCGCCGCCGGGCGAGCGCGAAGGCGAGCAGGCCGGTATAATAGCCTCGCACCGCCTCGAACCGGCGTTCGAAGCCGTGCTGGAACCGGCGCAGCGGGTTGCGGCTTTGCGGGCGTCCGGCCTGTGCGTCGTGGCTGACCATCACCTGGGCGGTGTGCGCCCCGCCATGATCGCGCAGCAGGTAGTTGCCTATGGTCGGCACCAGCGTGCGCGATAGGATGAACGAGGCGATCATCGCGAACACCACCGCCATCGCCATCGGCGCGAACAGGAAACCCGCCACGCCCGGCAGGAAGAACATCGGCACGAAGGCGATACAGATGCACAGCAGCGAGACGAAGGCGGGGCCGACGATCTGCCTGGCACCGTCCAGTATCGCGTCGCGCACCGACTTGCCTTGTTCGAGATGCCAGTTGATATTCTCGATCGTGACGGTCGCATCGTCGACCAGGATGCCGACTGCCAGCGCCAGCCCGCCCAGCGTCATGATGTTCAGCGTCTGCCCGGCCAGCGCCAGTCCGGCGATGGCGGCCAGGATGGCGAGCGGGATCGAGGCGGCGATGATGACGGTCGACCGCCACGAGCCGAGGAACAGCAGGATCATCAGGCTGGTCAGCGCGGCGGCGATCACGCCTTCGCGCATCACGCCCGATACCGCCGCCTTCACGAACACCGACTGGTCGGAGAGCGGTTTGACGCTCAATCCCGGCGGCAGCGTCGCCGCCAGCCTGGGCATCAGCGCCTTGACCTGATCGACGATGGCGATGGTCGAGGCCGACCCGCTCTTCAGCACGGTCATCAGGACCGAGCGCGCGCCATCGACGCGCACTTCATTCCGCTGCGGCGGCGAACCGTCGCGGACATGCGCCACGTCGCGCATCATGACGGTGGTCCCGTCGATCGTCTTGATCGGCAGGTCGTTGAGCGCGTCGATCGCTTCGGGACTGTTGTTCAGGCGGAGATTATATTCGTACTGGCCGATCCTGGCGGTCCCGGCGGGCACGATCTGGTTCTGCTGCGCCAGCGCGTTCGCAACGTCGGTCGCCGACAGCCGATGCGCCTGGAGCGCGGCGGGATCGAGGTCGATCTGGATCTGGCGTTCCTTGCCGCCATAGGGGGAGGGGATCGCCGCCCCCTGCACCGAGGCCAGTGCCGGGCGGATCATGTTCTGGCCCAGGTCATAGATTTTCTGCTCGGACAGCCCCTTGCCCGACAAAGCGAGTTGCAGGATCGGCACGGTCGAGGCGTTGTAGTTCAGGATCAGCGGCGGGGTGATGCCCGGCGGCATCTGCTTCAGCACGGTCTGCGAGGCGGAGGTCACCTGTGCGGTGGCGGTGCGGATGTCGACGCCGGGGCGGAAGAAGATCTTGACGATGCCGACGCCGGACAGCGACTGGCTCTCGATATGGTCGATGTCGCCGACCGTCGAGGACAGGGAGCGCTCGTAATAATAGATGACGCGCCCCGACATGTCGCGCGGCGGCAGGCCGCGATAGCTCCACACCGCCGCGATCACGGGAATGCGGATGTCGGGAAAGATGTCGGTCGGTGTCTCGACCGCCGCGATCCCGCCCCCCAGCACGATCAGGATCGCGAGGACGACGAAGGTATAGGGCTTGCTGAGGGCGAGCTTGACGAGCTGAAGCATGGGCGTCCCGGTGACCGTCAGGGATGGGCGGTGTCGGCGACGGCGCGGGGATCGAGGGGGTGGGGAACCCGCTGTCCGTCGTCGACGGGGGCTCCATCGCGCCAATCGCGGGCGCAGGCGACTTAAATGAATTTCACGCCGACGCCGGGGGCAGCGAGATGCGCACGCACAGGCCCGGCGCCGCATCGGACAGGCTGAGGCGGAAGCCGTGCAGGTGCAGGATCGCCACGACCAGGCTGAGGCCCAGGCCACTGCCGGGAATGTCCTGCATATCCTGCCCCCGGTGGAACCGGCGCAGCACCGCATCGCGTTCGCCGGTCGCAATGCCGGGGCCGTCGTCCCGAACCTCGATCGCGCGTCCTTGCGCGTCCTCGACCAGGGCGATCGCGACACGACCGCCGGGGCGACCGAACTTGATGCCATTGTCGAGCAGGTTGCTCAGCGCCTCGAACAACAGCTTGTCGTCGCCATCCACCGCCCATGGCCGGGTCGCGACCGACAGGGTGATGCCGCGATCCTCGGCCAGCGGTTCGTAGAGCTCGGCCACCTGTGCGACGAGGATGCCCAGATCGATCGTGCGGAACCCGGCACGGCGTCGCCCCGCCTCCAGCTCGGAAATGCGCAGCAAGGCGGCGAACCGCTCCAGCACCAGATCGAGATCGGCGGTCGCCTGTCGGATGCCCGCCGTCACCTCCACGGCATCATGCGGCCGGTGATGCAGCGCGTTTAGGGTGGCGCGGACGCGGGTGAGGGGGGTGCGCAGATCATGGGCGATGGCGTCGGTCGCGCCCTTGACCTGGGCGACGACGCGGCCGACCTCCTCGACCGTCGCATTCACCGTCGTCGCGAACTGGTCCAGCTCGTCATGCCGCCCCGCGATCGGCATGCGGACCGAGAAGTCGCCTGCCGCGATCTCCCGGCTGGCGCGTTGCAGGGCCCGGACCCGGCGGAGCGGCGCCCGGCTGAACCAGATGGCGGCGGTGGTGACGCATAACAGGGTCAGCAGGCCGCTGACGATCAATGTCTCCAGGATCGTCCGGCGCAGGTCGCGCAGCAGGCTGATGTCGCGCCCGACCAGCAGCGTTTCTCCCTCGCGGGTGTGTAGCGCGACCAATCGCAAGGGGCCGCGCGATCCGCCCTCGACATCGACGGGCAGGCCGGGGGGCAGGGGGCGCAGCAGGCGGATATTGCCGACGACCGGCGTGCCGTCGGCGGCGATCAGCGACAGATAGTTGAAACCGGCACGGTCGCGGCGCAGCTCGTATCGGATACGGTCGGGCAACTGGTCGGCCGGGACCTGCAACAGGCGCTGCGCGGCGGCATGAAGGATCCGATCGCTGCGCGCGGTCAGGTCGCGGGCGGTCGCGGCATAGACGACGCCCAGCATCGCGATCAGCCCGATGACGAACACCGCCCCCAGCATGGCCGAAAGCCGGAATGTGCTGATCCGGATGATATCGCGCCAGCGCAGCGGAGCGTCAGCCTTCGAAGAGATATCCCTCTCCCTTCACCGTCAGGATCGGGGACGGTCGGCCCGGCCGGTCGATCTTCTTGCGCAGCCGGGCGATATGGACGCTGATGAGATTGGCCCCCGGATCGAAATAATAGCCCCAGACGCGTTCGAAGATGATCCGCCGGGTCATGACCTCCCCGCGATTGCGCATCAGGAATTCGAGCAGGCGGAACTCCATGTGGAGCAGCCGGACCGGCTCGCCATCCACCTTGACCGTGCGGCGGACCAGGTCGCATTCGATCCCGCCCCCGCGCAGCACCACCGCCTCGGCCTGTTCGCGCCGCCGGAGCAGCACCTCGACCCGCATCGCCATTTCGGCGAAATCGAACGGCTTGGTCAGATAGTCGTCGCCGCCCGCGCGAAGCCCCGCAATCCGTTCGTCGACATCGCTCAGGGCGCTGAGCATCAGGACGGGAATGGTGACGTGCCGTTCGCGAAGCCGGGCGACCAGGGTCAGGCCGTCCAGTCCGGGCAGCATCCGGTCCAGCGTGATCGCGTCGAACGCTTCACGGGTGGCCAGGTCCAGCCCGCTATCGCCATCGGCGGCCCGGCTGGCGTCGTGCCCGTGCCGATCCAGTTCCGCCATGATCGCCGCAGCGGTGGCGTCGTCGTCTTCGATGACCAATATGGCTGCCATGGCGCATGGCATAACGCCACAGCCGTGGCGTGGCCAAGGCGCATCGGCGCAGGTGAAATTCATTTAAGTCGGCAGTCGCGACCTTCGGGACGACAGAGGCGCTCTCACGGACTCGGTTCAAAAGGGTTTCGCATGCGCCGCTCCCGCACATGGATGATCGTTATCCCGCTCGGCCTGATCGCCTCTCCTGCCATGGCCTTGCGGAACGAGAGGGACATGAGCAACGACTGTTTCGACGTGGCGGCCCCCATGGCCGAGGCGACACCCTGTTTTGAACCCGGCCGTCGCCCCCGCCCCCATCGCCTCCACCATGATCGAAACGTGATCGGCTCGGCTTCGAAAAGACGCGATACGGCAAGCGACGGCGTGCGGCGGAACCCGGCCGAATAGCCGTCGAGCGGGCACATGCCCCCGGCGGACGGCCGCCCGTCGAAAGCGAAATAGGCCAGTCGATAGAGGGGCTTACCGCCCCTTTTCATAAACCTGCCCTTTACGTTATGCCGATAGGGCGAACGGATGGATTGTCGGTTCCCCTGTCATGGAATGTCTCGACCACGGCGTCGCCCGTCCCGTTTTCCGGCATCCGGCCTTCTCGCCAGGATTGCCGCCGATCGGCGCGGAAATGTCATGCTGTTATGGGCGTTTTTCCTGATCCCGCTCGTGGCCCTCGTCGGATCGGCGATCGACCTCGGCACCGAATATGTGGCGCGCAAGCAGATGCAGATCGCATGCGATGCGGCGGTGCTGGCCGGTCGGCGCGCGATGACCAACGGGACCGTCGATGACGGCGTGCGGGCCGAGGCGGCCAAGTTCTTCAACTTCAATTTCCAGCAGGGCATGTTCGGATCGAAGCCGTTCACGCCCTCCATCTCCAGTGCCTCGACGGCGAAGACGACCGTCGTCATCAATGCCGCCACCACGATCCCGACGTCGCTGATGCGGATATTCGGCTTCGCCGAATTGCCGGTAAGCGTCAGTTGCAACGCCTCCCAGGATTTCGTGAACACCGACATCGTCTTCGTGCTGGATACGACCGGCTCGATGCGGGACAAGGCGACGTCCAGCGACTCCCAGACCAAGATCGAGGCGCTGCGTTCGGCCGTGCTGGCGCTGTACGATCAGCTTGCACCGGTGCAGAAGCAGTTGACGGCTTCCGGCATGCGTCTTCGCTACGGCGTCGTTCCCTATGCCAGTGCCGTGAATATCGGAAAGGCGATCCGCGCGGCCAATCCCAATTACATGTTGTCCGGCCCGTGGACCTATCAATCCCGGCAGGTCGTGACCGAGGCTATGGGCTCAACCGATTGCTCGAACCGGAATGGCAGTTACAGTTCCTGGACCGGTCGTTGCACCTATTTCCGGTATCTGCCTCGGATTTTCGACACTTCGCAATACGTGTCGGGAGCAACTGTCGATGTAGCGCAGCTCATCGGCACCGCCGATTACAGCGGCGATACGCCGGTCAAAACTACGCCCAAAAACGTCACTTGGGCAGGATGCGTCGAGGAGCGGCAGACGGTGCGTATGGGATCAAGCGCCGGGGCGATTCCGTCGGACGCCACGGATCTGAACATCGATCTGATACCGAACAGCGATGCGACGAAATGGAAACCCTATTGGCCGGAGGTCGAATATACCAGCTATCGGTTATCGGGAATCTACGAGAACGACCCTTATAAGCCGCAATTTGCCTGCCCGTCTCCAGCCGCTTCTATGCAGGGATGGACGCGGGATGACCTGAACAATTATCTCAACACTCTCGTCCCTGATGGTGGCACCTATCACGACAATGGGATGATGTGGGGGGTGCGCTGGGCCTCGTCCGGAGGCATTTTTGGCAGCAATAACCCCGAAAAGTACAACATGATGCCGGTCAAGAAGTACATCATCTTCATGACGGACGGGCTTTTTGAGACGGGCTATAGCAATCTATATTCGTCCTACGGCGTGGAATCGCTTGATGGTCGCGTCACGCCCGGTGGCAATTATTCCAACAAAGCCGATCAGCTCGCCCGCCACAAGCAGCGCTTCAACCTGCTGTGCTCGCAGGCCAAGTCCATGGGATATTCCATCTGGGTGATCGGCTTCGCCACGTCGCTTGACGCGTCGCTGACCAATTGTGCGAGCACGCCCAGCCAAGCGTCCACCTCGTCAGATCAGGCGGCGTTGATGACGCGTTTCGTCGAAATTGGCAAGAATATCGGCGCATTGAGGCTGACCCAATGAGGGCGGGATGTGGGGGTGCGCTGCGCCGTATCGGCCGCGATCGTCGGGGCGCCTCGGTCGTCGAGTTCGCCCTGATCTCATTGCCCGCCATCGTGATCATGTGTGGCCTGTTCGACCTGGGCTACCGCCAATATGTCGCCACGCAGGTGCAGGATGCGCTGGACCGCGCGGCCCGGCGGGTCACGATCGGGACCAGCACGACGTCCGCGCAGTTGACCGCGATGGTCTCCGACAGCGTCAAGGCGATTTCGCGAGACGCCGATGTCGTCGTCGTTCCCACCAGCTACGGCAAGTTCCAGCAGGTGGCCAAGCCCGAGCCGATCACCACCGACACGCCGCCGCTGGGGCAGTATAATGCCGGGGACTGTTTCCTCGACATCAATGGCAACGGCGTCTGGGACGCAGACGGCGCACGCGCGGGCACCGGTGGTTCGGACGATGTGGTGCTGTACACCGCGACGGTGACCTATCCCGAGATCGTGCCGATGAGCCGGTTGATCGGCTGGAGCGGGATGACCAGGCTGACTGCCACGACCATGTTGAAAAACCAGCCCTATGCCTCGCAAGCCGAGCCGGTGACCCTGTGCCGATAACCTGTCCTGCCAGGCGGCTCGTCCATGTGACCGGCAATCGGCGCGGCGTCGCGATGATCGAGTTTGCGCTTGCCGCGCCGGTTATCCTGTTCGTTGGCCTCGGCGGGATCGAGGTCGGCAATTACGTCATTGCGAACCTGCGGGTTTCGCAAATCGCGATGGCGGTCGCGGACAATGCCGGTCGGGTCCGCACCACGATCGACGAAGCCGATGTGACGGAGATCATGATCGGCGCGATGAAGATGGGGGAACCGCTCTCCCTGGCGTCCAAGGGGCGGATCATCCTGTCCGATCTCGAACAGCGGACATCGACCACCGGAACGGGCGGCAAGGGACCGGTGTCGGCCACCAACCCCAACGGATACCGTCAATGGTTCCGGTGGCAGCGTTGCGCCGGTGCGCTGGCGGCCCCGTCATCGATCGGCGGTCCGATGAACGATGCCGGGGCCCCGATCATCAATCTGGACGACAAGACGAATGACGATCATGGCGCGGTGGAAACCGCGTCGACCATCGACGGCGTCGGCAAGGCGGGGAGCCAGATCGCCGCGGCGGGCGGCACGGCCGTGATGGTGGCCGAGGTCGTCTATGATTACCAGCCCATCGCGCCGGTCAGCCTGATCACCACGGCGTTCGGCAAGCTGAGAATCAAGCGCGTCGTCGCCTTCAACGTCCGCGAGAGAACCAGCTATTCCCTGCGCAATGACGGCAATCTGACCGGAGCCAAACGCGCGGACTGCCAGATATACGGCGCGGCGGCTCCGACGGTGTAAGCGCCGCGTCGCAACCGCCCCAGGCGTCCGGTGGGATGAACCCGATCCGCCGGACGCCCAGGCCGAACCCCTAGGCGGCGTGTTTGCTGGATCCCGGCTCGCCTACGTCTTCCTCCGGCTTCATCAGACCGGGGCGGCCCAGCAGATAACCCTGCGCTTCGTTGCATCCCTCCGCGCGAAGGAATTCGAGCTGCGAACTGGTCTCCACACCCTCGGCGAGAATGGGAATCGCCAGGCTTTCCCCCAGCGCCAGCACCGCCCGGATGATCGCGGCCGATTGCGGTGCGATATCCAGTTCGGTCATGAACGAGCGGTCGAGCTTGATCTTGTCGAAGGGGAAGGAGCGCAGCGTCGATAGCGACGAATAGCCGGTGCCGAAATCGTCCATCGCGATCGACACCCCCAATGCCTTCAACTGGCGCAATACATGCGTCGTGCGCTCGGGGTCCGTGATCATCGCGGACTCGGTGATTTCCAGTTCCAGTCGGGTGGGTGCCAGGCCGGTCTCGATCAGTATCTGATGGACGAGCCGGGGCAGATCGACGTGACCGAGCTGGACGGGGGACAGGTTCACCGCGATTTTCCAGGGAAGGGGCCAGGCCGCCGCTTCCTGGCAGGCCCGTCGCAGGACCCATTCGCCGATCGGCAGGATCAGACCCGTCTGTTCGGCAATGGTGATGAACTCGAACGGCGAAACATTCGTGCCGTCGGGTTTCGTCCAGCGCAGCAGCGCCTCGTAACCGGTGATCTCGCCCGTCTCGACCGATGCCTGCACCTGCCAGTGGATGGCGAACTGGTCATGGTCCAGCGCGTCGCGCAGTTCGGTGGCGATACGACGACGGGCGCGGACCGTCTGGTCCATTTCCTCCTCGTAAAAGCAAAAGTCCGTCGCAATGCTCGATTTCGCCCGGTACATGGCGAGATCGGCATTGTTGATCAGCGCCGAAATCTCGTCGGCGTCCTGCGGCCACAGCGCGACACCCACACTCATGCCGCAGCTCAGCGTCGAGCGGTCATATTCGACGGGCATGGTGATCGCGGTCCGCAGGCGATCGATCAGGTCGATCGCATCCTCGTGACTGTCGATGCCGATCAAGGCGACGAATTCGTCGCCGCCCAGGCGGGCCAGGAACTCGCCGGGCCGCGCCAGCGCCTTCATCCGCATGCCGATCGTCGCCAGCAGATGGTCGCCCGCGGCATGGCCATGCGTGTCGTTGACTTCCTTAAAGCGGTCGAGATCGATCGACAGCAAGGCCAGCGGACGCCCCGGTCCGTCTGGGGCCGCTTGGCGATGCGACCATTCCAGAAAGGATGCGCGATTGGGCAAGCCGGTCAGCCCGTCATTGCGCGCCAAATGCGCGATGCGCCGCTCCTGCGCCAATCGCTGACGCACGTCGCGAAGGGCGTAGATCATGAAGGATTTCGTCTCGCTCGTATCGACGCGAAGGGCGATCTCGACGGGGATGGGGGAGCCGTCTGCGGCTTGCAGGGTCCGCTGCGCCAGGGAACCGGGCTCGACCGAGCCGATGTCCGAAACCCAGCGGTGCAGCGATTGGCCCAGGACATCGTCGTTGGTGCCCAGAAGCTCGGTGAAGGCACCGTTCGCGGCGACGATCACGCCGCCGCTTTCCACGATCATCGCATCGACGCTGCCCTCCATCACCTGGGCCAGGCGACGCTGCCAGGCGATATGGGCCGACGTATCGAGGACAGAGGTGGCAAAACCCGTGCCGAGAACCAACAGCCCGACCGCCGCGACCGCAAACGCCATGACCATCGTGGCGCTCTGGCTGTCCACCTGGCCCGGCTCCGGGGCGACGGGGATAACCGTCAGGGCCGCCATGCCCGTGAAATGGAGCAGGACAATGCTCGTCACCATGAGGGCGGTGGCAGGCCAGGGATTGCCCCGCTTGCCGCGCGACAAGGCGCGGCGGAACGCCATCGCCCCGAAGACAACGGAGAACAGGATCGACGCGGTCACATAGGCGGGCGACCATTCCACCAGCCCCCTGGCCGCGAAAGCCATCATGCCGGTATAGTGCATCGCGGTGACCGCCAGGCCGAACAGCAGGCCTCCCGCCGCCGAGGCAAATGACTGGCGACGGGCCGCGACGGCCAGTGCGATCGAACTGCCGAAGATGGCGATAACCAGCGAAAGGGCGGTGAGCAGCGGGTCATAGGCGACCGCCACACCCGGCTGGTATGCCATCATCGCGATGAAATGCGTGCACCAGATGGTCGCGCCGGTCGATACGCCGCCCATGAACACCCAGGCCAGAAGGGTGCCGGGATCGGCGGAGCGCAGCCGCTGGAGCAGTCTGATCGTGATCGCGGACCCCGTCAGGCAGAATATCGCCGCGAGCAATACCAGACGCAGATCATGGTCATAGGCGAGGCAGGTTAGAAAGCGCATCGGTCCTCCAGACCGGCGGCGATAGAAACATAAGTTAAATCAGTGGCTAAAATGGACAGTTAAGGGAAATGGTTAATTTCGCCCGATGGGCGGCGACCGGCACATTCCGAACCGACGGCAAGGGCGATTTCCGGTGGAATGTCATGATGAACGGGAGGGGCATGTCGAGCCCTCCCGTGCCCCTGATCGTTAACTTGAAATATGAAGCGAGGCCGCATCGACTTGGACGACCGCGCGCGACGACTCTGTCAGGTCCCGCTCCAAAGCCCATCCGGTGTCGGACCTCACACCTCCCGGATGTCGGGAAAGCTGTAGAGGGAGGGTTCGTCCTCTGCCGTTCCCGTTGCAAACACCGCCATGTCGTCGGGCTGTATCTCCAATTTCGCCCACCGGTCCCAACCGATATGGATGAAGTCCGGCTGGCCGAAGACCCGCACCGCGCGGGCATATTCGTCGCCGCGAAAGCCCACGAAGTGCAGGGCCATGCCGGTGGCTCAGGCGCCTTCGCGCCGCGCGCCGGTGATCATGCGCTGGGCGATCTCGCGAACCGCCGCGTCGTCCTTGTCCGGCCCGTCCGAAGGATCGCCCAGGTGATCGAGGCTGGCCTCGAGAAAATCGAGCAGGCCGGGATGCCGGGCCTCGACATATTCCATCGTCTTGAACAGCAGGTGCTCGGTCGCGATCTCGCGTCGGCGGGTCTGGGCGGCTGAATCCATTATCCTGTCCTTCTTCGGCGTTTCGGAGCGGGTTGAACGCACGACCTTCGCGATCGGGCAAACGCATCGATATCGGCCATGACTGCGCCGTCGTCCGCCTCCAACGGATCGCACGCATTCAGAAGATGGGACGGGGGCGACGAGAGGGTCAGAAGAGAATGGCGCCGCCCGTGACGAGACGCAGATGGGGCGCGGCCGCGTTGAGGCCCGTTGCCGCCAAGATGTCGAACTGAAGCACTTTGGTCGGCCGCCACGCCGCCGACAGGGCGGCCAGGGCCATCGTCTCATGCTGATCGGGTTCGTCGTCGCGCTCCAGCGACATTTCGGCCGTGGCCGTAACCGCGTCGGTGAATTTGTAGCGCAGGCCGGTGATCTCGTTATAGGCCAGATGGCGCCCATGGCCGGATTGGTTCGCCGCCGCATCGGCTTCCCCCGTCACGGCGATCGCCAGCTTTTCCGTCAGCTCATATTGGACCGGGATGATGATCCCCGTCGACCAGCTTCCCGCACCGATCGGATAGCGCCCCGTCGGCGCGGTGACGAAGGCCTGTACGCCCGCCGAGAAAGGCTTTCCCTTTTGCCCGGCCAAATGCTGGCGGATGGCGAAGGTCACATCGCCGGTGCCCGTCGCGGTGTCGACCAGCGCTGTCGCCTTGTCGCGCGTCCGGTCCCGGCCATAGCCGACCCAGTCGAGTTGAAGCTCGGTGTTCTTGCCGATACCCACGCGGGTCAGGATGTCGGCGGTGACGATACGGTCTTCGCGCTGATCGGGCTGGTCGTCCCGCTGCCAATCCAGCGCGGATATCTCGAAATGCACCCGTCCCGGCTCGGTCGTGCAACTCGATCCGCCGAGGTTCGGGCGGGTGGGGCAGAAACGGGGTTCGTCTTCGGCCAGGGCAGGAACCCCGATCGACATCATCGCGGCACCCAGCAGCCAACCCCAAGCCTTTACCATCGCCGCCCCCTGTAACTATCTGATCCATAAGCCTTGCATCGGTTTGTCGACGCGATGCAACGATAAAGCCGTCGCCGGTTTCAAGAGGAACGCGTCGGGCGTGACCGGGGAAAAACCGCCGATCGAACGAAGGCCGGTGAGTCGAACATCCGCGCCTTGCGTATTAGCTGCCGGATACCCGACGGTTCGCTGTCGGCCTTTGATCGCGTCCGCCGCTGCGGGAACCCATGGCGGGGGGATGGCGATCATCGTCAACCAGGATCGCACCGGCGGCGAAAGGAAGTGAAGGACCCCGATGATCTCCAAGGCCCGTATCGCATGGCTGCTCCGTCGTATCGCCCGGAAAATATGGTTTCGAGCGGCCCTTATCAGCTTGGCTAGCGTGGTGGTGGCCGCGTTCGCAGGCATTGTCGCACGAGCGCTGCCTTATCATTTTACCGGCGATATCGGTCAAAACGCCGTCGGTACGGTCCTGCAGATCATCGCCTCGTCGATGCTGGCCGTGACCACCTTTTCGCTGACGGCGATGGTCAGCGCCTATTCGTCCGCGACGCAGCTGGCGACGCCGCGCGCGACGCAATTGCTGATCTCGGATCGCATGTCGCAAAATGCGCTGTCGACATTCCTGGGCGCCTTCATCTTTTCCGTCGTCGGTATCATCGGCCTGCAAACGCGGCTTTATGGCGGGCAGGGGCGTGTGCTGCTCCTGATCTCCACGGTCCTGCTCGTGGCGCTGGTGGTCGTGACCCTCTTGCGCTGGATCGCCCATCTCGCCGCCTTCGGGAGGATGTCGGACGTGATCGACCGGGTCGAGGATGCGGCGCGATCCGCGATCGTGACGTTTGCGAAAGACCCCCATCAAGGCGGGCGACCGCCTGTCCCGATCCCCGCGAATGCGCGATCAGTGACCTCGCCGAGCATCGGCTATGTGACGCATGTCGATATCGGGCACCTCGCCGACCTGGCACGGGATCACGACATCATCGTGCATGTGGAAGCGATTCCCGGCACGCTGGTACACAAGGGGCGTCCGCTGCTTCGGGCGATCGGGGGGCACACCGAACTCGATGACGAATTGTCACGCGCCTTCGTGATCGAGCGGCATCGCGATTTCGATCATGATCCTCGACTGGGGCAGATCGCATTGGGCGAGATCGCCGGACGGGCGCTGGCACCCGCCACCAATGATCCGGGTACCGTCATCGAGGTGTTGAATGCGCTGCTCAGAACCCTGAGCGAACTTCCGGCGCAGGCGTCGCCATCGGACGAAGAGTTACCGCCGGTCCATGTGCCGCGTCCCTCTGTGGACGAACTGATCCGGGCCGGTTTCGCGCCGATCATACGCGAGGGCGCCGGGGAAGAGGAAGTGGCCATTCGCGCCTTCAAGGTGCTCCACGCCTTGGGGGAAACCCTGCCTCACGCCCTCCCGACCACGCAGGCGCTTGGGAACGAACTGAAGCAGAATGTCGAGCGCGTGATGCGCGACCAGGCCGCGCTGGCCAGAACGCTGGCCGTCTATCAGGACGATATGCGGGAGCGGTAGTTTCCGGTCGTCCGCCACGGGCGGCTGGCCGATCCGGCAATAGTATTCGTGATTAGTGCAATTGCGACGAGTGTCGAACCTGTCCTATCGCGTCGAGCAGCGGAGTAATTTTGAAAAACGGCCGATAATGCATGACGTCGCGGATGGTTCCTTAAAAACAACTATCCGTCGAAAATCTTAGCTGTTTGAATTTTCCATATATTTGAAGGCTGTATACCGGTTTTTAAGGGGCGCTTCCTATCAGGCCGCCTGTCGTGACTGCGGAAATGCCATATATGATCGCCATGGCGTCATCGGTGTTAAAGATCCGGAGTTGCGTCCTTTAGTCGGCTCATCGCCAAATGCCCGCGTATGGCAAGAGGCGAATATCATCGGAACATGATCTTATGCGCTTTTTTGATAACCTTACAATGGTAAGAAAGCTTGCCCTGTGTTTGGGAATTATTCTGGCGCTAAGCTTGACGACGAATTTCGTCATATACACCAAAAAGAATCAGGTTCGCGAAACGACGAATATCAATGAGCATACGTACAAGGTCATCATGGCCTCCAACAAGCTCGTCGAGGCGATGATCAATCAGGAAACGGGGCTTCGCGGCTATCTATTGACGGCCAACCGGGATTTTCTGGCGCCCTATGACCAGGGCGCGTTGGATTTCGACCGCGCCATGAAGGATGCCCGTCAATTGACCGGCGACAATCCGGGGCAGCAGCTTCGCCTGACCGATGTCGGTGCGCTGGCCAAGCGCTGGCGTGATGAGGTGGCGCGGCCCAATATCGCATTGATGGCCGTGCCCGCGACACAGGCGGAAGCGCGCGTCAGCGCGGCGAAGGGACTGGGCAAGGCGCTGATGGACCGGCTGCGTGCACAGACGGGGGCCGTGATCGCCACAGAAAACCGTTTGCTGGCCGAAAGGCAGGCGTCGCAAGAGGCGGCCTTCGTCATGATTTCCCGCGCCATCTTCGGGGGAATGCTGATCAGCCTGCTGCTGGCCGTCGCCATCCTCATCCTGCTGGTCCGGCAGATCGCCCGGCCGGTGAACGCCGTCACCGATGGCCTGACGGCATTGGCGAGCGGGAACATGGCCGTGACGTCGATCGATGCCGATGCCGACCGACGCGACGAGGTCGGGCAACTGGCGGCCGCGCTCGGCAATCTGCGCGGGCGCTTGCTCGCGGCGGACGAGGCCAAGAACGCGCAGGCCCGCCTCATCGTCGACAGCGTGGGGGCGGCCCTGTCCAAATTGGCGGAGGGCGATCTGCTGTCCCGGCTGGATAGCGATCTCGACGGCCCCTTCGCCGCGATCAAGCGCGACTTCAATCGGGCGGCGGACGCGCTTCAAGCCGCCATGGCCCAGGTTTCCGCCTCGACCGGGGGCATCATCGACGGCACCTCGGACATCCGGCAGGCCTCGGACGACCTGTCGCAACGGACCGAGCAGCAGGCGGCCAGCCTGGAAGAAACCGCCGCCGCGATGGCCGAGATCACGACCACCGTACGCAAGACGGCCGAGCAGGCAGGGCTGGCTCGCCAGATGGTCGGCCAGGCCAAGGACGAGGTCCAGCATTCCGGCCGGATCATGGAGGATGCGGTGGCGGCGATGAACGGGATCGAGCGCGCCTCGACCGAAATCTCCGACATCATCTCGGTCATCGACGGCATCGCGTTCCAGACCAATTTGCTGGCGCTCAACGCCGGGGTCGAGGCGGCGCGGGCGGGCGACGCCGGAAAGGGCTTTGCCGTCGTCGCCTCGGAAGTTCGCGCGCTGGCGCAAAGGTCGGCCGATGCGGCCAAGGACGTGAAGGCGCGCATCTCGGTGTCCGCCGAACAGGTCGATGCGGGTGTCGGGCTGGTCAACGAAACGGGTCAGGCGCTGGCGCGCATCGTGACGCGCATCACGGAGATCAACCATCTGGTCAACGACATTGCCGTCTCTGCGGAAAACCAGAGCAGCGGGCTTCAACAGGTCAACATCGCGGTCGGCCAGATGGACATGGTGACGCAGCAAAATGCCGCCATGGTCGAACAGGCGACGGCAGCGGTCCGCAGCCTGGCGGGGGAGGCCGACGAACTCTCCCGGCAAATGGCGCGCTTCTCGATCGCCCATCACGGAGGACGAACCGCGACGAACATCGCCAGCCTGGACGACCACCGTTGTCGGCGCGCCGCCATCGGATAGGACGTTCCTCCGGCGGGCAAGAGACGGACGGCCAGCGGATTCCTGCACTTGAGCGCGCCTCGACCGGACGGCGATCTCCACCCGGCCCGCCCGTTCCCCGCAGCGAGGGCGATCCCATCGCTGCGGGGGGCTGGCAACGGCACTGCCCGAAATGCAGGATTGATTTCTGAAGTGCTCGATCGCTGAACATGCCGAATGTCCTCGCGCCTAGAAATTGCGAGGGCATGGAGCGAGAGCCCGTTCCTGCAATCCGAGCGGCAGCTTTTGTCGAAACTCGACGTTGGTCGCCGTAAGCATGACCGCACAACCCTGGTCGGCACCGGCCGTCCCGATTGTGAACGGCCCGCAAGACGGCCAAGCCATTCTCCGTTAGAATCAAATATCGGGAACTGGAAAGGGTTTTCAGAACCCAATGCTGCTGAGGACGAAGCCTTCAGCTTAACTATAGCGGCGTGAAAAGAGCGGCACGGGCCATCACAGGCCCGCAGCGGCTATGCGCCGCGAGAACCGCTGGAGAGGCTGCTCATGAACATCGTTCGGTCTTTGCTCCACGCCGCGGCGGTGGTGACGGCAGCGTCGCATCCAACCCGAGCCTCTGCATCCGTCGGCTCGGACGCGTTGACTGCGGACAGGGTTCCGGTGACGCCGGGGTAAACCGCCGCCGCGGTAGAGCACTGACGCAGCCTTTCGGCAGATGCACGACAAGTACGCAAGCGATTGCATTAAGGGAGACCTATTGATAACGGATATCAGTATCAAATAGCACCCCGTAGGGGGTAACCTCAGGGAGCACCTCATGATCCGCTGGCTCGCCGGCGTGGCATCGCCATGTCTGCTTGTTTCCTCGCCCGTGCTGGCCAGCGCGGTCGAACCCGAACAGGAGCGAAGGGACATCGTCGTCACCGGCGAACGATCGGCCTACACCGATGACGAGACCGATGCGGCGACGCGCACCGCCACGCCGGTCAGGGACATACCGCAATCGATCCAGATCGTGACGCGCAGCGTGATCGAGGATCAGAACAGCATCCGCCTCACCGACGTATTGAGCAACGTCTCCAGCGTGCAGCCGACCACCACGGCGGGCAACCGCGGTGAGATCTTCCAGGTGCGGGGCTTTGCGACGCCGCGATACGCGATCGACGGCGTTCTGCTCAACCGCGTGTCGGATCGGTCGGAAGTGTTTCTCGATCTCGCCAATGTGCAGTCGGTCGAGGTCCTGAAAGGCCCCGCCTCGGTCATGTACGGCCAAGGCGATCCCGGCGGCGTCATCAACATCTCGACCCGGCGACCGACCGATCGCCCTACCGCCGAAATGGAGATCCAGGGCGGCAGCTTCGACTTCGCACGGGTATCGGCGACGGCGAGCGGGCCGGTTGCCGACACGCTGGCGGTGCGGTTCACCGGCGCGGCGCAGACGCTGGAAGGATTTCGCGGGGCCGAAACGGTGGACTCGACCCGCCAGTTCGTCGCGGCCTCCGCTCGTTGGTCGCCAGCCACGGCGACCGTCATCAACCTCGACCTCGACCATGCCAGCCAGCGCGGGCCGTTCGAGCGTGGCCTGGTCGTGGGTGCGGACAATCGCATCACGTTGCCGAGAGACCGGTTCTTGGCCGAACCCTGGTCGCGCACGGCGGCGCATCGTTCGCGCGCGTCGCTCGACATTGCGCATGACGCGGCCGAGTGGCTGACGCTACGGCTCAATGCGCGTTACGTCGAGGCGACCGTCGACGACGATTACGCGATCGACAATCGCGCGCTCGCCAGCAACGGGCGCACGCTGACCCGGCGCGCGACGGTGCGTACCGAGCAACTGGATACCACCGATATCCGCGGCGAGGCACTGGCGCGCTTCGCCACCGCCGGCATCGGCCACACGGTGCTGGCCGGGGTCAACTATAGCCGCGCTACGCTCGACTTCGTCAATGACCGGACGAATATCGCTGCGATCGACATCCTCGCGCCTCTCTATACGGCCACGCCGCCCCGCGTATCGCCCAATGCCAGCTTCTTGCGCCGCTCCGATCTCTACGGTGCCTATGTGCAGGATCAGGTGACCGTGACGAACTGGCTCAAGCTGCTCGGCAGCGTCCGCCACGACGAGGTTCGCGATCGCCAAACCGACCGGCGCGCATCGGCGCGCGCCGATCGCGACAGCGGCGCGACGACGTTCCGCACCGGCATCGTGCTTCAGCCTGTCGCCGCAGTGTCGCTGTTCGGCGGGTTCGGGCAGAGCTTCCAGCCGCAGACCGGTCAGCGGGTGGACGGCAGCTACCTCGATCCCGAACGGGGTCGGCAATGGGAGGCCGGGGTCAAGTTCGATCCCGCCCGCGACCGGCTAACCGCCACCGTCAGTGTCTTCGACATTCGCAAGCGCAATGTCGCGACCGCCGACCCCGGCAATCCCGGCTTTTCCATCCAGACCGGTGAGCAGCATGTCCGGGGGGGCGAACTCGACATTGCAGGCCATTTAACGCGGCGGTGGCAGGTGATCGCCAACGCCAGCCACCTCGACGCGACGATCAGCAAGGATGAGACCTTCGCGGTGGGCAATCGACTCACCAACGTTCCACGCTGGTCGGCGCGGCTATGGAGCAGCTACGTCCTTGGCGGAGCCGTCGAAGGACTGACGATGGCGGGTGGCGTGACGCGCGTCGGACGGCGCAGCGGTGATCTCGACAACAGCTTCTTCGTCGACGGCTACACGACGTTCGACGCGACGGTCAGCTATACGATCCCGCGCACCGGGCTGGAACTGTCGGTCACCGGCCGCAACCTGACCGACCGTTACTTCATCGAGTCCGCGGTGCAACGCCTCGAAAACTATCCCGGCGCGCCGCGAACAGTGATCGGCTCCGTGCGCGCTCGCTTCTGACGCCCCGCGCACGAGCGTGTCTAGGCGGTCGGATATGGGACTGGACGCAGCCTTCCGAAAAATCTCTACGGTGTCGGTCGCTCGGCTTCGTCATCGTCGTGCTCGCACCGTCATGTGGTGACCGGGCCATGCAAGGCGGCGGGCATATTTGGAGCCTGATGACATCCGCTGACGCGTATCCGGCATCGCCGATATAGTTGCGCCACTCATCGGGGGAGAAGCTATCGAGGAGCGATCCGTCGCGGCGCCATGTTGTCTCATGGGATCGTTCTGCGGCGTTTCGCATCAGCTGCTCCAGCTTAGCGAAGGCCTGTCCGACCGGGCTCAGGTCGGGCGATTATGGCGGCAGGAGGCAGTGCTCGACATAGTTGCTGAAGCCCTGGGCGTTGATCCGTTGGTCGAGCACGCAGGGCGGGTCGATCCGGTCGCAACGCAGCTCGCCGACGCCCAGCCCGCCATACACCTTCTTCCAGCGATAGAAGGTCCGCTCCGATACGCCGATAGGGCGGATGACCTCCGCCACCGGCGTGCCCGTCTCCGCCTGCTTCAGCGCAAAGGCGATCTGCTCTTCCGTGTACCTCGACTTCTTCATGTCCCAGCGCCTTGCCCGCAGGCTTCAAAGGGCCGGAAAACTTTCATTCAGCGTGGATGAAAAACAGGGAAGACGTCAGGTCATCGAGGTAAATGCTGTCGACTCGCAATAGCATGTTCTGTATGGGCATCGCTGTGATGGGGCAGGAGATCGATCAGGCTGCGGCGATTATGGTTGAGCGGACTGCGAAGAACGATCGGGGCGTCTCATGCCGTTCTCAGCCCACCCTTCGGAGGTGTGCAGCGCCATACGCCGAAGCAGATGGATTTCCGTCCTTGAAGCTGGATGTGCTGATCGCAGATCGTGACATCAGCGCGGTTCGTGCCGCACCGATGATCCATATGCGGCGCCAATGATGGACCGAACCGGGCGTATTCTGGCGCTGTTCACCGGTCAGCGTCGTCGACTGATCGCTGAGGCGGTGCGGCTGACCGGCGATACGGCATCGGCGGAAGATATCGTGCAGGAGGCCTGGATTCGCTTGTCGCAGGGAGCCGCAGGAACGAGCATCGACGCCCCGGTCGGCTATGTCAGTCGGGTTGTACGTAACCTGGCGTTGGACGAATATCGACAAAGGCGGCGGCGCGAGCAAGTGACAACGCCGGCCCACGACGACGACCCCGATATGCCGGACGGCGAGGCCGTGGGTGTCGAGCGGGTGCTGATAGCGCGGCAGGAACTGGCGCTGGTGACGGCCGCATTGGCGCAGATGCCATCCCGCATGCGTCGCGCGGTCGAGCTTCATCGGGTATCCGGCGCTCCGCTGCGGGAGATTGCCGCCGAGTTGGGCGTGTCGGTCACCACCGCCCATGGTCTGGTGACACAAGGTGTGGAGCGGTGCCGCAAATGCCTGGAGCCGAAGCGGCATTGACCGACGAACCGAAAAAGGGGTCGCGCCGTTCGTCATGTCTCCATGAGCGCCGAGGTGGGGACGGGATGATCGCGGACGAGCATTGTCGGCGCGAGGCGTTGGACTGGATGATTCTGTTGCAGGATCGTCCCGACGATGCCGACGTGCGCGCACGCTTCTGGCGGTGGCGGCAGGCGGCGACGTGCGACGCGGCCTGGCGCGATCTGGATCATGTCGCCGATGTGCTTCGTCAGGCATATGAGGCCGCCCCCGCGTCATCCCCCGATGCGGCGTGCCGGTGGAGAAGGACACTAACGGTCGCGATGGCGGCCTGCGTGGCGGTGATCTTCGCGGGGCAGGTCATGCTGCCGATCGTGCAGGCCGATCTCTCGACGGGGACCGGCGAGGTACGGAGCATCCGTCTGGCCGATGGCAGTCGCATGACGCTGGCCCCCGACAGTGCGATCGTGCTCGATGGCGCGCGGCAGGTCAGGGTTTTGCGTGGCACCGGCTTTTTCCAAGTCCGGCACGATGCCGCCCATCCGTTCCAGGTTCAGGTGGGCGATGCAGTGGTGACCGACCTGGGCACTGCCTTCGAGGTTCGACGCGATGACGATGGCGCGCGCATTGCGGTGCGGGAAGGACGAGTGCGGGCGTCTTGCGAGCATGGTTCGATCGACCCGATCGACATGCAACCGGGCGACGTCGCGGATCTGGACTGCACGACCGACCGTGTCTGGAAATCGTCCGCTTCACCATCTGCAATAGCGAGTTGGACCCAAGGCCAACTCGTCGTGGCGAAGCGCCCCTTGGGCGAGGTGGTGGCGGCGCTGCGTCCGTGGCATTGCGGGTTGCTCCTGGCGCGGGGGAGCGGCATGGCGCGCCGTGTCACGGGCGTTTACGACCTCCGTCGGCCCGACCGGGCTTTGGCGGCCATCCGCCGGGCGCATGGCGCGACGGTAAGACAGATCACGCCCTGGATCACCATCGTCACCGCCGATTGAGCGGCCTTTCCCCCATTCGAGAAAAAAGCCGAAAAATCCTGTGGAACATTCGTCTACTCACTGAATGAGAATGATGCGCAATAGCGATTATCATGTTCTTACCAATGGGGGACGACGTGACGAACGGGTATCCGAAATTTCGGGGGCACAAAAATCGGTTCAAACGCATGGGGTTGGCGATATCGCTGGCGGCTTCGTCACTGGCGGCGCTGATGGCGCCGCTAGCGGCACAGGCCCAGCAGGCAAGTGTCAGCGTCAGCATCGCGGCGCAGCCGCTGGGCGACGCGCTGGTGCAATTCGCGCAGCAGGCCCATCTCCAACTGGGCGTCGACGCGACGCTGTTGGCGGGAAAGCGCTCACCCGGGGTGACGGGGCGGATGGACCGGGCGCGGGCACTCGACCGGTTGCTGGCGGGGAGCGGCCTCGACTGGCGCATTGCGGACGGCGTACTGACGGTACAGCAGGCGCCCGTGCACGCGGCAGGCGGAGCACGGCAGGAACCGCTTGTCACCGACGCCTTGCAGGTGGAAGGCGATGCCGCCCCGCGCAACGTGGCCGAAACACGCGCCCAGCGCGGCCATGACACGGTCTTCGACGCTGATTATTCCAGCGGATACAAGGACCGTGCGGAGATCGAACGCTACAAGGGCGTCACGACGTCGGACCTGTTGACCGGCATGGTCAACGTCCTGAGCGGCGATGCGCGCAACAGCGGTGCGCTTGATCCCAGCATTCGCGGCATTCAGGGACCGGGGCGCGTGCCCGTGGTGATCGACGGCACCGAACAGGCGCTGACCGTCTGGCGCGGATATAATGGCGCCAGCAACCGGGCCTATGTCGACCCCAATCTGATCTCGGGCCTCCAGGTGCTGCGCGGGCCGACCGACAAGGGCAATATCCGCAGTTCGACCGGCGGCACGGTCGTCATCAACACGCTGGACGCCGACGACGTGCTGCAGCCCGGGCGCATCTTCGGCCTCGACCTGAAGCTGGAGGGTGGCAACAACTCGACCGATCCGCGCCTGCCAACGCTGCTGACGGGGCGCGACTATCGCACCGTGCCCGGCTTTCCCCGGACGTCGCCCAGCTTCGCGCTGAACGATCCCTATCTGCGGGTCGTGCCGCGGACCGGATCGGATAATCATTTCCTGTCGTTCGGCGACCGCGCCGTGCGCGTGGCCGGCGCGGTGCGGATCGAGGGGCTGGACCTCTTCGCGGCCTATGCCTTTCGCGAGCGGGGCAATTATTTCTCCGGCACGACCGGGGCGGACTATTACGAGCAGTCGAGCCTGCCGTCCCGGAACCTCAACCGTATCCGCCGGATGGCGCTGGGCTTCGTGCCCGGCAATGAAGTGCCCAACACCTCCAGTGATCTGGAATCGGTGCTGCTGAAAGCCACCTGGCACATCGCCGACGACCAGTATCTGCTGGTCAGTCTGCGCGACAGCGTCACCCGCTATGGCGAGATCATGCCGTCGCGCATCCCGATCGACACGGGCAATGTCCAATGGCCGCTCAGCAAGGTCCATGCCCGCGCCTATAATGCCGAATATAAGTGGCAGCCGGACAGCCGCTGGATCGACCTGAAGGCCAATCTCTGGGCCACCGACACAAGGAGCGATACCTATAATTCCGGCGGGATGCCCAATTTCGCGACTTTCGCCGATCCGATCATCATCGACAATGCTCGCGCCAATGCGATGAACGATCGCTATGGCTTCAACGCCAGCAACACCCTGCGTCTCGGCACGAAGCTCGACCTGACGCTGAGCGGCAACTGGCAGCATGAAAAGCTGGCGTCGCAGGACATCTACGACCCCGCGAAGTTCCAGGGCTGGCGGCAATTCCCGCGCGCCGGGCGGCGTGAGGAGTTCCTGATCCGGCTGGACGGCGAGTGGCGGCCCGCCAGCTTCCTGAAGCTGAACGCCGGCCTGAGCTATGCCGGATATTGGGCGGTGGATGATTTCACCCGCAGCCAGATCGCCAAGGGCAATACGAACCTGAAGACGACCCTTTACAAAGGCTATACGTCCTCATTCCAGGTCAGGGGCATTGGGGAGGCGTTCTTCAGGCGATTCTACACGCAGAGCTTGTTCGCAGACTTGCCCACTGCGGACGTCGAGGAATTTATCGCAATGGATTTGTCGGACTATCTGGCAAATCCTTACTCGATCTCGTTCGATCAAGCTGGCCCGGCCTGGGTCCCTGATGCCCAGGGGCGTTACCGGCGGGCGGACAATCCCTGCGTGAACGGGACGATCAATACGATTCCGGGCAATACCGGCTCCTGCGTCCTGCAGAGTATCACGGATACCGTACCCGTGACCGCGCCGCGTCGCCCCGCCCATCACTGGGCCCCGAGCCTGTCGGCCACCGTCTATGCCGACGAACATACTCGCGCCTATGCCCGCTATATCGAGACGTGGCGCTTCCCAAGCATGTTCGAAAGCACGCTGGGTTTTTCGGCGTCGTTCAACCCAGCGGCGCCATTGCGGCCCGAACATGCCAAGCTCTACGATGTCGGGCTGGTCCGCGATTTGCGCAGTCTGTTGCGGCTGAACCGGGAGGACCAGCGTGCCGACGTCAAGCTGACCTTTTATCGCAGCCACATCACCGATGTGGTCGAGCGGTCCACCCAACTGCAATTCAGCAATATCCAGGAACAGACGATCGCCGGGATCGAGGCGGAGGCGCGGATCGATACCGGCGGATTCTATACCCAGCTTGGTGCGGCCTTCATGACGACAAACCGGGTCTGTGACGAAAGCGCCGCCGCGCTGGCCGACCGCAAGAACGGCAGCATTCCCGAATGCGTCAAATATGGCTTCCCGGACGGCTTCCTGCTGACCCAGGCCACGCCCGAAGAGACGGTCAACTGGACGATCGGCGGGCGCTTCTTCGACAAGCGGCTCGAGATTGGCGGACGGCTGACCTATTACAGCCGCTACGACAATCCGCTGTTCCAGAAGATCGCAGACCTTCCGCGCGAGCAGCAGCTCGACGTCTATTCGCTCAACGTGCCGTTCAGTTGGGGCGAGATCATCACGGCCGACGCCTATGTCCGATACCGGCTGAACGACCGCTTTTCGGCTGAGCTGGTCGGGACCAACCTCAACGATCGTTATTATGCGGACCCGCTGACCCGTTCGATGATGCCCGCCCCGGGGCGCACCGTCCGGCTGAGCCTGACAGGCCGCTTCTGACGATCCCGCTATTCGACCCCGCCGCGCATGTCCTTCCTGAAAACCGGACAGTCACGGCGGGGCCGGATCGATGCGCCCGACGCGATCGGGCGCACAACCGCAGGAGTAATATCATGACCTCCACTATAATGAAGACCATTGTCCTCGCCGGCCTCGCCACGGTCCTGACCGCCGGTACGGCGCAGGCCCAGTTCGCCGGTGGTTCCAGCGACACCGGCAAGGTGACCGTGGGCGAGAGTGACGTGCAGGGCGGCCCCCATGTGGCGGGGCGTGCCGGGATCGGTGTGCCGGGGACCAACGGACGCCGCGTCGATTTCCAAGGGCTCAGCCTTTACGCCGCGCCCGACCTGAATGGGGTGCGCCATCTGAACATGGCGACCAGCGATACCGCTGATCACAGCAGCTATGGTGACTTCCGCTTCGCCCGCGTCGGCTCTGCCGATCTGTGGTTCGGCGAATGGTCGCAGACGGGCAACGCCACGGCGGGCGATCACACCGTCTATTATGTCGGAAACACCAGCGGCACGACGGTTCCGACCAGCGGCACCGCGACCTATTCGGTCAAGGGCATCAGCGACTATGCCAACAAGGGCGTATTGACCGGCACACTGACCGCCAATTTTGCGTCCGGATCGACGGGGACGCTGCGTGGCAGCCTGTCCAACGCCTCGACCGGGGCGGGCGTCAATATCGGCACGGCGCGGATCAACGGGGCCGCATTCGCGGGCGGTAATGCCGTCGCCACCCAGTCGGGTGCCACCGTCGCGTCGGGCGGCGCGGTGAGCGGTCGCTTCTTCGGCGCCAGTGCCGCAGCGCTGGCCGGGACCGTCAAGTTCGACGGTGCGCGTCGGCACGACACCGCCTTCGGCGGCACGAAGAACTGACGCGAAGGGCTGGGGCTCCCGTCTCTCCCTTGCGGGAGCCCCGGCTTCTTGCCGATCCGATGCGCCACGCCGTCTCCACCTGTCTCCTGACGCTAGCCATGCTGTGGGTGGCCGCGCCCGCTTCCGGCCAGAGTGCGCGTAGCGAGGATAACCGCCTGCGCCTCGACCCCGGTATCGATCGCCGGACCACGCTTTCGGAACGCGAGGCGATCGAGGGACCTGAGCCGCCGGATCGTATCATTATCGACGGACAGGTCTATTCAGTCGGCCATAACCCGGACGATCTGGGCCGGGCGCTGTACCTTTCGGTGGCGCGCAAGAACTGGGCGGATGTCCGTCGCTTCCTGCCACCATATCTGGCGCTGGCTCGCCATGATCTGATGCTGGTCGCCTGGGCACGCGGCGGCCTCGCGCGCAGCGATGGGCGGCTGGCCGAGGCTGAACGGCAGTACCGCGCCCTGCTGGCGATCCAGCCCGACTTCCTGCCGGGGCAGCTGGAACTCGGCCGCGTGCTGTTCGAGAATCGCAAGGACCGGGAGGCCCGCCACCTGTTCCGCGCGATCCGCGACCAATTGGCGGGGCAGGGCGAGCAGGCCGCCGGGGTCCGCCGGACGGTCGACACCTTCCTCGACGCGCTCGACAGGCGGGGTGGCTGGCAAGGCATGATCGCGGCGGGGCCGGGATATAGCAGTAACCTCAACCAGACCTCCGCCAGCCAGACCTGCCTGCTGGTCGGCGTGGATGGCACCTGCCTGATCGACCGCACCTTGCCCCCGGCGATCGCCTCCGTCGGCCTCAATGTCGAGGGGAGCATCAGCCGCCGGATCGCGCTGAAGGGGCAGGGCGGGCTGTTGGCCCGGGCCTTCGTCTATGGCGACACCTGGCCGGCGCATGGCGATTACAACCAAGCCACACTCAGCGCGCAGATCGGTTACGACCATCAAACCGCGCGGCGCAGCCTGACCCTGTCGCCGACCTTCGATCTGTCCAGCTTCGGCAACCGGGTGCTGTTCACCGCACCGGGCTTGCGTGCCGAGGCAATGCTGACCCCGTCACCCAGCACCGCGTTGCGTCTGGACGTAGTGCGCCGGGTCTTCAATTATCGGCGGAGCTTCGACGATCTCGACGGTGCGCTGACCGAGGCGTCCCTGACCGGCTGGTGGTCACGCCCACGCGGCTGGACACTGTTCGCCGGTGTCGAGGCGGGCGACAAGCAGGCTGAGAAACGCGCCAATGCCTATCGCCATGTCGGGGCGCGACTGGGGGTGGTGCACGGCTTTGCCGACTGGGCCGAACTGACGCTGATCGGGTCGGTGCGGCAGCGCGATTACGCGGCCTATAGCGAATTGCTGGACGCCGTCCGCCACGACCGCGAGGCGAACCTGACCGCCGTCCTCCGCCTGCCGACGCTGCGTCTCGCCGGGCTGACGCCCAACATCCTTCTCCAGCACAATCGGGTGAAGAGCAATGTCGACTGGCTCTATTCCTTTCATCGCACCGCAGCGAGCATCAGGTTGGAACATGCCTTCTGAGGTCGGGCCCACCGGCTATCGCCAGCCGGTGCAGGCGCGGGCGTTCGGAACCGGGGCGATGGTGGCGACCGGACTGCTGGGGATCATGTTGCTCAGCATCCGGGTGATCGCGCCGCCGACCCAAGTAGCCGACGCCGGGCCGATGGCGGTGTTCGTCGCGGAGGCGATCCCGCTCGATCAGCCTGCGCTCGATCGAGCGGCGCCTCCGCCTGCACCGACGCCTGCGCCGCCGCTTCCCGCTCACAGGCCATCCCTTCCGACGGCGGCACCGACATCCCCCACGGTTCCCACGGTGCCCGTGATCGCCGACCCGTCATCGGTCGGACAGTCCTCCGCCGCGCCGCTGGCTCAGCCGGCGGATGCGGTTGCGTTCCCTCCCTTGCCGCAATCCGGCACGAAGCCGATCGAAAGCCCTGGGACGACCGCCCCGGCCGCTTCGGCGGCGGCCGCAGCAGCGGCGGACTGGCGTGCACGGCTGCTCGGCCATCTCAAACGCTATCGTCGCTATCCGCGCCAGGCAGAAGCCGCGCGGCAACAGGGCGTCGTTCGCATCGCCATCACCCTGCACCGCTCGGGCGAGGTGATCGCCGTCGAACTGGTCCATGGCAGCGGCTACCCGCTGCTCGACATGGAGGCGCGGACCACGGTGCGCCGTGCCGCGCCCTTGCCCGCGGTCGAGGACGCCGTTCCCGGCGATCCGGTCACCGTCGAGGTACCGATCGAATTCGCCCTGCACCGCTGACCCTTTCCCGTTCTTCCAGGAGTATCGACATGGCCCCGATCGCATCCCAATCCCAGCCGAGCGCCCCGATGGCCGCGCTCGCCCGGCCGATATCCCGTTCACAGCGGCTGATGCAGGCCACGCGGAGCGCGCATGACGGGCTGGACAACCGCATCATCTCGGCCGAGCCCTTTCAGGACCGCGATCATTATGTGCGCCTTTTGGAGATGCAGTATCGCTTTCATCGGGCCATCGAGGGGCTCTACTCACGGTCACTGCCGCTCCCGGCGACGCTGGACCTGCCCGCTCGGCGGCGTCTGGACCGCGTGCGGCAGGATCTGGAGGATCTGGGTCGATCGCCACCGGAGGACAATGGGTCCCGGCCGTTCCACACGACCCGGGTCGACGCCGTCATGGCGATCGGCTGGCTGTGGGTTGCAGAGGGATCGACGCTCGGTGCGGCGTCGCTGTTGAAGCGCGCGGCAGCCCTGGGGCTCGACGAGACGTTCGGAGCGCGTCACCTGGCCGGGCACCCGGACGGACGCGCCAGATCGTGGAAACAGTTCACGGCGGCGGTCGATGCGCTCGACCTGGACCAGGTGGGTGACGCGCTGATGCTCAACGGGGCGCGCGACGCCTTCCTCTATGTACGGAGACTGGCCGATGACAGCTTTGCATGATGGGGGCCGGGTGAGTCGGGCAATCCGGTTCGGCTGGCTGGCGCTGGGGGTATTCTGCGTCGGACTGGGCATCGTCGGCGCGTTGCTGCCGCTGATGCCGACCACGATCTTCCTGATCCTGGCGGCGGGATGTTTTGCCCGTTCCTCGCCCCGGCTGGAGGCGTGGCTGCTGGACCATCCGCGTTTCGGCCCGACCTTGCGCGCGTGGCGGCGGGACGGCGCCATGAGCCGTCGAGCCAAGGCGATGGCTGTCGGCGGTATGGTGACGGGCTATGCAATCTTTCTCGCGGTCGCGGATCCCCCCGTCAGCGTGCTTTGCGTCGTAGCGCTAATCATGTCGGGCTGCGCCGCTTACATTTGTACCCGGCCGGCCATGTCGTCTTGATAAAGCGGACCATATCTTCGCGCCTCTGGGCGCGATCAGGAGGTGATAAAATACGCCAGCCGGCTGTAGCGCGAAACCGAGACACTGGCCCGGCGCGCTGTGCTTGGCGGGTATCGTCTTGGCGTTCATTGGATCAGCCCCCTTGGGAGCGATGCTGTTCAAGTTGCAGCACGAGTTCAAGCCATTATGGCCGTGAGTTGAAAGCCCGGTCACCATCGATACGATGATGACGATGAAGCGTCCGCCTGAAGGAATCTGTGAGATCAGATCAATATTCCTCGTGCCGACATGCTCGCACGGTGCCGTTTAGCCGATCGCACAAATGTCAGGTCTTGTCAGAAGTCGATACTCTGGCGATACGACGGGAATGATGACTTCGTCTCAACCCAAGCCGTTCCAATTGCCACTGCTGAGATATGAACGGACAGCGGAAGTCGGGGAGCGATAGCTGCGGCGTAAACATCCACTTATGGGTCGGGGCGTTCTGCGTAGCGCATACAACGTCAGTATCGCCACGATCAGTTTTTGCGAGGGTCGAGACCCAATCAGAGCCAGAAGGCCAACGCGGTGGCGAGGGCGACGCCTGAGAGAAAGTTGGCGGCGAGCTTGTCATAGCGGGTGGCGACGCGACGGAAATCCTTGAGGCGGCAGAAGGCGTTCTCGATGAGGTGCCGGCCGCGGTATCGGTCGTTATCATAGCGCGAACCGGGTCAGAGTCGGTTAGGCCGTGGGCGTGCTGGAAAGCACCAAATTCGAGCGACGCCATCCTCCGGGCCATGCCCTGCAATTGTCGTTCGTCTACGCCGTCAAAATAGGCGTCGACCATGGATCGCGCCGATCAAAGCTGCTGACTGGCAAGTCTGCGCCGCGCTGCCGCAAGCTTCTGGTCGTAAACGATGGCGTGCGGATGGTAGCGCTGGCGAGCTTCGTCGGTCTCGAGGGTGCGCTTATACTCGCTCGACGCGCCATCGAAGAACGGTCACAGCGCGGCGGGGACGGCACGTTGGAAGAAAAAAAAGCCGGTGCGACGATTTTTGGAAAGGAGCGGCGATGCGGATAACTTCGAACGCATCCTTCGCGCACAAGGATGGGTAAAGCATCCGTGAAGACCGCATACACCGCGCAAATCCGCCATTTTGGCGGGTGCTGGTGACCCCTACGGGAATCGAACCCGTGTTTCAGCCGTGAAAGGGCCGCGTCCTAACCGCTAGACGAAGGGGCCGCCGGGTGGCGTGGAGGGGCCTCTAAGGGAGGGTGCGGAAACCGTCAAGCGCTTTTTTCAGTCGGCCCATGCGGCGTCCTCGACATGGAGTTCGGCGACGTCGCGGCCGGACCAGTCATCGACCTTGGCACGGCCGACCAGCCACAGGCGGCGGGTGCTGCCCGCACCGAGCAGCGCCTGGCCCAGCGCGGTGTCGGCCTGGCGGAAAGCCATGGCCTTCAGGCTGCGCCCATCGGCGCCCGCGACGATGGCGCGGACGTGATTCGTGCCGACCAGATCGGCGCGGATCACGCGGAACGGTCCGGCGGCGATGCGCGGGGCGGGCCAGCCCATGCCATAGGGGCCACCGGCCTCCATCGCGCCCACCAGGCCGGGATTGACGCCGCCGGGCGCCAGTACGGCATCGACGAGCAGCGCGCGGCCTGCGCTGGCCCGCACGACGGCGTCGGCAAGGCGTTCTTCCAGAAACTCGGCGAGTTCGGCGATCCGGTGCGCCTCGACCGTCAGGCCCGCCGCCATGGCGTGGCCGCCGCCCGCGATCAGCAGGCCATGCTCCTTGGCCGCCAGAATCGCCGCCCCCAGGTCGACGCCCGAGATCGAGCGCCCCGAGCCCTTGCCCATCCCATGCTCGTCCACCGCGATGACGATGGCCGGGCGGTCGAGCTTCTCCTTCAGCCGTCCCGCGACGATGCCGATGACGCCGGGATGCCAGCCTTCGCCCGAAACGAGCGCGACATGCCGGTTGCGGTCGACGGTGGTTTCGGCGGTGGCCTGTACACCCGCCTCGATCGCGCGGCGTTCGTCGTTGAAATGGTTGAGCTCCTCGGCGATCGCGCGCGCTTCGGCGGGATCGTCGGTGGTCAGCAGCCGTACGCCCAGATCGGCGCGACCGACGCGACCGCCCGCATTGATGCGCGGCCCCAGCGCAAAGCCCAGATCGGAGCAGGTCGGCGCGCGGGTCAGCCGGGCCGCGTCTGTCAATGCGGCCAGACCGATATTGCGCCGCTGCGCCATGACCTTCAGGCCCTGCGCCACGAACGCCCGATTCAGTCCCCGGAGCGGTGCGACATCGGCAACCGTGCCCAGCGCCACCATATCGAGCAGGTCGAGCAGGCGCGGCTCGGTCCGGTCGGCGAAAAAGCCACGGGCACGCAAGGTACGGATCAGCGCGGCGCCCAGCAGGAAGCATACGCCGACCGCCGCCAGATGGCCGTGCGCGGCCCCCTCGGTCTCGTCCAGGCGGTTGGGGTTCACCACCGCATGGGCGCGGGGCAGTTCGGTCGCGCATTTGTGGTGGTCGACGACCAGTATCTCGATCCCGGCGTCTTGCGCGGCGGCCAACGGCTCGAACGCCTGCGCGCCGCAATCGACCGTGACGATCAGGTTCGCGCCCTCTGCCTGGAGGCGCAGCAGCGCCGCTTCGGTCGGGCCATAGCCCTCGGTCATCCGGTCGGGAATATAGGCGCGCGGGGACAGGCCCAGGTCACGGAGCAGGCGGACCAATACGGCGGCTGAGGTCGCGCCGTCGACATCGTAATCGCCGAAGATCGCGATCGGTTCGCGCGCGACCACCGCATCGGCAAGGCGGGCGGCGGCGCGGTCCATGTCGCGAAAGATCGACGGATCGGGCATGAAGCCCCGGATCGAGGGGGTGCGATGCGCCTCGATCTCGTCGGGCGGGCACCCTCGGGCGAGCAGCAGCTGGGAAACCAGATCGTCATGGCCCAGGCCGTCGCGGGCATCGGCGGCCAGCGCACGCCAGCGCCAGGGCTGGCCCAGGATCGACTGGGCGATGCCGAGAACGTCGGTCATCGGCGGAACTTGAAATCAGGGAAATTCACGCGGAGGCCATGCCACGGAGCGCAGCGTCGCGACAAGAGCGGCGGGAAGGGCGGCGGGGGTCAGCTGACCCAGTTGCCCTCGCGAAACCATTTGGTGATGACATATTTGGTGCCCTCGACCACGGGCATCCCCTCGTGCAGCGTCATCTCGTTGGGGCTGCCGTCCGGCTTCATGTTGTTCCACGCCAAGAGCAGGCCCTGGCGCGGTGCGACGCGGATGCCCGCCTGCGGAAACCAGGTCGCGCCGCCTTCCGCCACGTCGTTGAGGTAGATCATCGCGGTCCAGGTCCGCTGCCCGCCATGGACGCGCACCTTTTCCCAATAGCTTTCGCTTTCGTGGAAATAGTCGTGATGGGCACGGAACTGCTGGCCGGGGGCGTAGCGCTGTCCCTGCATCGTCTCGCCCTGTTCGGGCGCGATGCCGAGCAGGGCGGCAATCGATTCGTCGATCGGCTGAACATCCGGCGACCAGCGCGCCATGTCGCAGCTTTCCGACGTGCGGAACCCGTAATCGGGGCGGTCGGACAAGAGGGTGGAGGGCCGCCGATTGGCGTCGATCATCGCCATCAGCGTGGCGCACTGGGCGGGCGTCAGGAAGTCGGGATAATAATAGATTTGCGCCGTGTCGGTCGCCACGCGCGTCACCGCCGGGTTCGCATCGAGATGCTCGGCGACCGTCACCGCGAAACGGGCGCGCAAGGGCGAGGCGGCGGGGTGGCCCTTCGGCTTCCTCTGGAAGAACGACATGGTCGCGGATGTGCGACGATGCTTGCCGAAAGACAAGAGGGGAGGGACGCTTCGCACGTCCCTCCCGCCCCGATCACCAGAAGATGTCGTACACCACGTCGACGACCATCCCGCTGCGCAGGTCGACCAGCACCGCGTCATTGTAATAGCGCACCCAGCGATAGGAGCCATAGGCGGGCGGCAGGCGATAGGCATAGGGATCGTCCAGCCAGTAATTCTCGCCGAAGAACATCGGCTCCAGGATCACCCCGCTGGAGAAACGTTGATAGCCATAGCCGCCATTCGGCCCGTAATAACGCGGCAGGTGATAGGCGCCCCGGTTCATCGAGCGCCAGCCCATCCAGTCGTAACGCCGGTCGCCGCGCCAGCCGCGATTCCACTGGTTCGCCCAGGCACGACGTTCGCCGAAGCCATAGGCTTGGTCGTTCTGGTCGCGCCAGTCGCCGAAGCTGCGCCGCCAGCGGTCGCGGTCGTCACGCTGGCGCCGCTCGTCGTCGCGCCAGCGCCGATCCTGTTCACGCGCCCGATCTTGCGCCCAGTCTTGCCGCCGATCTTGCCCCCGATCTTGCCAGCGCCGCTGGTCCTGCCACTGGCCCCGGCGGTCGTCACGCCATGAGCCGGGACCGCGATCCTGCCGGTCGACCCGTATGCCGCTGGGGCCCGGATCGGGTTGCGGCCTCGGATCGGGCCGCGACTGATCGCGCCAGTTGCCACGATTGCCGCCCCAGGAGCGCTCTTCACCCGGCACCGGCGCGGGCGAGGGCTCGGGCCGCCAGCGGTCGCCACGTCCGCCGCCATCGCGCTGCTCGAACCGGGGAGCGGGCTGGGGCGCGCGGGGTGCCTCGGGATGGTCCGGGCGGAAGGCCGGGCGGTTTTCGGGGAAGGCTTCGCGATTGTTAAAGATGGGGCGTCCTTCGCTCCGCTCGACTCGACCGGCAGGGCCACCACCGGGGCCACCGGGGCCACCACGCGGCGGGCCGCCTTCGGGGCGACCTTGCGGGCCGCGATCCATCATTATCGCTTGCGCGCTCGCCATGCTCGGCATCGCCCCCGCCACCATCGCGGTCGCCGCCAGCAGAGCCGCCATCCAATGCCTGTTCATGTCCCTACGTCCCATGCGTCGGCGCACGAGCCGACCCTGATCATGAAGGGTTTATGGCATGACGGCGTTGAGCGATTGCTGAACTGGCCTGTCAGCAACGGGAAAGAATCGGCCCGATGCGGCTTCACTCGTCCCGCATCGCGCCGGGCACCAGCGCAGGTACGGCGCGGGCGGCATCGCCGGGATCGGTGCCGGGCATGGGGGCGGCCGGGATGGTCTCCTCACCCCGTGCCGCGCGGGCGGCGCGCTGGATCGCCTCGACCAGACGCGGATAAACGCCGCAGCGGCAGAGATTGGTGATCTGCGCGCGGATCAGTTCTTCGGATGGATCCGGATTTTTACGGATCAGCGCGGCGGCGGCCATCACCATGCCGGGAATGCAATATCCGCACTGGCTGACATTGGCGGCCAGGAACGCCTGTTGAACGGGGTGCGAGCGGTCGCGCGACAGCCCCTCGATGGTGGTGACGACGCTGCCCTCGATCCGGCCGATCGGCACCTGACAGCTGCGCACCGCGCGGCCGTCTATGTCCACCGTGCACGCGCCGCAATCGCCTGTGCCGCAACCATATTTGGTGCCGGTCAGGTTCGACGCATCGCGCAGCGCCCAGAGCAGCGGCGTGTCGGGCGGCAGGCGATAGCGGACGGGCTGGTTGTTGACGGTGAAGCTGGACATCGCGGAAGCGGGCTTAGCCGATGCCGGGGCAGGGGGCTACCGATCCAGCATCGGCGCGGCGCGGTTGAGGGCGAGGTCCGCGTCGGAAAAGCGGATCGGGGTGCGTATGCCCGGCACGGTCGAACCGTCGGGCCGTTCGGGCTGGATGGCCAGACCGCGCGCCACGACCTGCGGGTCGGCAAAGGCCTGTTCGACCGTGTTGATCGGCCCCGCCGGCACGCCTGCCGCCTCCAAGGCCGCAAGAAGTGCGTCACGCGGCCAGCGGGCGGTGGCGGCCTCGATGATCGGCGTCAGCGTGGCGCGATGTTCGCAGCGCAGGGCATTTGTCGCATAAAGTGGATCGTCGCCGTCGATCCCGACGACGTTCGCGAAACGGCGGAACTGCGCGTCGTTGCCGACCGCCAGGATGAACCAGCCGTCGCTCGCTGGGAACGCTGCATAGGGCACGATGTTGGGATGGGCATTGCCCAGCCGGGTCGGCGTCTTCCCCGAGGCAAGATAGTTCATCGCCTGGTTCGCCAGCACGCCGGTCATCGTGTCGAGCAGCGCCATGTCGATCTGCTGACCGCGCCCCGTCCGTGTCCGCATGTGCAGAGCCGCCTGGATCGCGATGACGGCATAAAGCCCGGTCATGATATCGGCGAGCGCCACGCCGATCTTCTGGGGTGCGCCGCCGGGCTCGCCGGTCAGGTCCATGATGCCGCTCATGCCCTGCACGATGAAGTCGTATCCGGCGCGCGACGCATAGGGGCCGTCCTGGCCGAAGCCGGTGATCGAGCAATAAATCAGGCGCGGATTGACCGCCGACAGGCTATCATAGTCCAGGCCGTAGCGGGCGAGGCCGCCGAGCTTGAAATTCTCGATGACAATATCGGCGTCGGCGATCAGCGCGCGGACCTTGGCCTGTCCCTCGGGCGTGGCGAAGTCGGCGACGACCGAGGTCTTGCCGCGATTGGCGGCGTGGAAATAGGCGGCGTCCTGCGTTCCGTCGGGATTGGGGATGAAGGGTGGCCCCCAGCGGCGCGTATCGTCCCCCTCGGGGCTTTCGACCTTGACCACCTCCGCGCCGAGATCGGCCAGCACCTGCCCCGCCCACGGACCGGCGAGGATGCGGGCCAGCTCGACGACCCTCAGGCCAGCGAGGGGGGCGGGTTTCGACACTCAATCCTCCCCATCGCGAGATGGGGAGGGGAACCGCGCCCGCAGGGCGTGGTGGAGGGGCAGGGGCATAAGCCCCTCCACCATCCTTCGGATGGTCCCCCTCCCCAAGCACAGCTTGGGGAGGAATGGGGTGGCGATCAAAACGCCGCGATCCCGGTGATGGCGCGGCCCAGGATCAGCGCGTGGACGTCGTGCGCGCCTTCATAGGTGTTGACCGTCTCCAGGTTCATCAGGTGGCGCATCACCTGATATTCGCCCGAAATGCCGTTGCCGCCATGCATGTCGCGGGCGACGCGGGCGATATCCAGCGCCTTGCCGACATTGTTGCGCTTGACGATCGAGATCATCTCCGGCGCGAACCGGCCTTCGTCCATCAGCCGCCCGACGCGAAGCGACGCCTGCAAGCCCAGCGCGATCTCGGTTTCCATATCGGCCAGCTTCTTCTGGTAAAGCTGCGTCGCGGCCAGCGGCCGTCCGAACTGCTTGCGGTCCAGCCCATATTGGCGCGCGGCATGGAAACAGAATTCCGCCGCCCCCAGCGCCCCCCAGCTGATCCCATAGCGCGCGCGGTTGAGGCAGCCGAACGGCCCCTTCAGCCCCTCGACATGCGGCAGCAGCGCGTCCTCGTCGACCACCACCTCGTCCATCATCACCATGCCGGTGATCGAGGCGCGCAGGGACAGCTTGTTCTCGATCTTCGGCGCGGACAGGCCCTTCATGCCCTTTTCCAGCACGAAGCCCCGGATCGCGCCGCCATGCGCCTCCGACTTGGCCCAGATGACGAAGACATCGGCGATGGGCGAGTTGGAGATCCAGGTCTTGGCGCCCGACAGGACATAGCCGCCCTCGACTTGTCTGGCGGTGGTGCGCATGCCCCCGGGGTCGGAACCGGCATCGGGTTCGGTCAGGCCGAAACAGCCGATCCACTCGCCGCTCGCCAGCTTGGGCAGATAACGGCTCTTCTGTTCGTCCGAGCCGTAGGCATGGATCGGATACATGACGAGGCTGGACTGCACGCTCATCATCGAGCGGTAGCCGCTGTCGATCCGCTCCACCTCGCGCGCGATCAGGCCATAGGCGACATAGGAGGCGCCGACGCCGCCGAACTCCTCCGGGATGGTGGGGCCGAGCAGGCCCAGCTCGCCCATCTCGCGGAAGATGTCGGGATCGGTATGTTCGTTGGCAAAGGCGTCGATGATGCGCGGGGCCAGCCGGTCGTCGGCATAGGCGCGCGCGGTGTCGCGGATCATCCGCTCGTCATCGGTCAGCTGGTCGTCGAGCAGGAACGGGTCCGCCCAGTCGAACTTGCCCATCGGGGACATTGTTTTCTCTCCTTATGTCCGCCGCTTCTCGGGAAGGCCGGGAGTTTTGTCCACCCCCGGCCGTGACTTGCGACCATCCGTGCGAATACAAAAAGCCCCTCCCGCCATGAGCGGGAAGGGCCAGTCTTTCCAACGCGTAGGGGGTTTGCGTCAGAGCTTGAAGCTGAGCGTCGCGCGCAGGTCGCGTCCGGCGAGGGGGGCGAAGTCCTTCAGCACGCTGGCGTGGCGACGCGCATCGACGTCGAAGATGTTGTTGGCCGACAGGGTCAGCGTCGTCGGATTGACCGCGCCCCACGGCTTTAATTGGACCGAGGCGTTGACCAGGGTGAAGCCGTCGGTCGGCGTTTCCAGACCCAGCACACGGGTCTGCTTGAAGCTGCGCTCCACCTCGACGCGCGCGTTCACGCTGTCGGAATGCGCTTCCAGCCCGCCGAGCAGGCGCAGCGGCGGGATGCGCGGGGCAGGGCCGGTGCCGATGATCTGGGCATGGACATAATCGCCCAGCAGGTCGGCATTGATCGCATAGCCGCCGATCGTGGCCAGCCGCAGCGAGCCCTCCGCCTCGATGCCGTAATAGCGGGCATCGGCCTGGGCATAGGTGAAGCAGGGCAGGTCGACCTCGCGGCCCGAGGGCGCAGCGGCGGCTTCGCACGGACCCTGCTGGACCAGCGCGTCATAGATATAGTTGGAGAAGCGGTTGTAATAGGCCGAGGCGTCGAAGCTGTAGCCTTCGCCATGCCCGTGAACGGTGGCTTCGATGCCCCAGCTCGACTCCTTCTTGAAGTCCGGATTGCCCAGTTCATAGGCTTCGGTCCCGGCGTGCGGGCCGTTGGCGAACAGCTCCTCGGCAGAGGGCGCGCGTTCGGTGCGCGACAGGTTCAGGCCCGCCCGCCAGTCGGGCGCGAAGCCGTAGCTGGCACCGATCGAGCCCGAAAAGGCATCGAAGCTGCGCTGGCCCCGGAAGAACCGGTTGTCGCTGACCGCCGTGCGTGCGGTCAGCGAGGTATGCTCATAGCGCGCCCCGGCCTCCATCTTGAAGGCGCCGCGATCCAGCTGTTGCAGCGTGAACAGGCCCACCTGCGCGGTGTTGTTGCGCGGCAGGAACGCCTCCTCGCCGCGCACGTCGAAGTCGCGGTTGAAGAACTGCACGCCGGACGCGCCCTGCCAGCCATTGCGCTTGGTCTGGACCAGTTCCAGGCGGCTTTCGATGCCCTTGTTGTAAAAGGCGGTGCCGACCTCGCCGCTCTCCTCCAGTTCGAAATGGCGATATTCGGCGGCACCGGCGCGCAGGCGAATGCGGTCGAGGAAGCCGCCGCCCGTCTCGATCTCGCCGCGCAGGTCGAGGCGGTTCTGGACCAGGCTGAGACGCGGGGCTTCGGGTTCCTCGCTGCCCGGCGTCAGGGCGTAGCGGACCGGCACGCCGTACAGGCTGTCATAATGGCTGTACGCGATGCCCAGCGAGCCGGTGTCGGTGATCAGCGACCCGCCGACTCCCGCCGTCCAGGTTTCGCTGGCGGTGTTGGGCAGGCGTCCGCGCAGGTTGGCGACACCCGCAAAGTTGAGCGGGTCCTTGGGGGCCTTCGCCGCCGAGGCCTGCGCCTCGGCACGGGCACGCGGCGACAGGACGTAGCCGCCGATCTTCAGATCGTCGGTCTTCAGATACGAGCCATCGGCGTGCAGCACGAATTGCTTGCCGACCGCGACATCCGCTGCGCTCGCGACCGAGCGTTCGGTCGCGGCCGAGCCATAGGTCGCCATGCCCGACAGGCGATAGCCCTTTTCCGGCACGACACGCGGAATGCGCGTGTCGATGACGTTGACCACGCCGCCCACCGCCGAGGATCCGAACAGCAGCGCGGAGGGACCGCGCAGCACCTCGACCCGCTCGGCGAGCAGCGGGTTGATGACGACGGCATGGTCGACGCTGGTGTTCGATACGTCGATCGAGCCGATCCCGTCGGTCAGCACGCGGATACGCTCGCCCTGAAAACCGCGCAGTACGGGGCGGGAGGCATTGGGGCCGAACGACGTCGCCGACACGCCCGGCTGCCGCGCCAGCGTCTCGCCGATGGTCGGACGGATCGAGCGTTCCAGCTCCGCGCCGGTGACGATCGAGGTGCCCGACAGCACATCGGCCTCCGACTGCTGGACCGGCGCGGTCACGACGATCTCGCGGCCGCGATTGGTAGTCGTGGCAGTGGTAGTCTGCGCGGTGGCGGGAGCGGCCAGCAGGCTGGCAAGCGCGGTGGCGGACAGGCCGGACAGGAGGACGGGCTTGAACAAGGGACGGCTCCGATTTGTGATGCCATGCCGACTACAGTCTTGTTACAACATATCAAGGAAAAATTCATGCGCCTGTCATCCGTTCGCCGCGTCCTGGCAGAGCAGGACGCGCAACCGGCATGGCTCCGCCTCCACCGCGATGTCGGCGATCAGGTCGCGGCCGAGCGGAATGTCCGCCTCGGGCAGGGCGGCCAGCCAGCGGGTCAAGGCGGGGCCGGGCATGGCGTCGAGTGTCAGGGCGATCACCGATCCGCTGAACGTCGCAGAGCACCAGGGTTCGACCATGGCGACGGTCAACCGCACCACGCATCCGGCGCGCCCCGCATGGGCGACCAGCGTGCGCGCCAGCCGTTCGCCACGATCGGCGGGGCGGCGGCAGGGGGTGGTGCGCGGCGGCATGGCGCGCTCGATCCGGGCATGGACGGTCATGCGGTCTGTCCCTTGATGAAGGCGGTGACACGCGCGATCATCTCAGGCCCCGGCTCGCGTCCCTTGCGCAGGTCGCTGACCAGCCGGGGATCGTTGACCGCCAGCCGCCCGAACTTCGTCTCGGGCATGAGGCTGGCTTTCAGATAGCGGTCGATCATGCGCAGCAATTCCATGGACATTCTCCCAAAGTCCGATTCCTGTTCCGTTGTTCATGATCTGTTCCGATTTCCAACTTGTCTAGGAAAAATCCTATGCCTATATTCGATCCCATGGCGGAGGCGGATATCAGGGCGACATTACAGGCGCTTGCGGCAGACGCCCGGGTGAGCCTGGCGGCATTGTCGCGGATGATTGGGCGCAACGACGCCTATCTCCAGCAGTTCGTGCAGCGCGGCACGCCGCGCGTGCTGGCGGAAGGTGACCGGCGGCAGCTGGCGGAGTTTTTCGGCGTGGCCGAAACGCGGCTAGGGGCGCTGCCCGCCACTGGGCCGATGCTGGTGCCCCGGCTGGCCGTCGCGGCGTCGGCGGGGCCGGGGGCGACGGTCGATGACGAGGTGATGATCGGTGTCGAGGCGATCGATCGCGGGCTGGCCCGGCGGCTGGGCCTGAGCGACGGGGCGGCCTCGGTGATCCGCGTACGGGGGGATTCGATGGCGCCGGGGCTGCTCGACGGCGATCATCTGGTGGTCGATCAGCGCGACGTCCGGCCCAATGCGCGCGGTGGGCTTTACGTGATCCGGGTCGGCGATGTGCTGATGGTCAAGCGGGTAAGGTTGGGAGCAGGGGGACTGGTCGCCACCAGCGACAACCCCGCCGCGCCGCCGGTACCGGACGGTCCGATCGCGGTGATCGGGCGCGTCGTCTGGCAGATGCGCATGCCTTCCTGATCCTCCCCGCCCGCGGGGAGGGGGACCGTCGCGTCAGCGACGGTGGAGGGGGATTGCGACGAGGGACGACCTTTGTGGAAGCCCGCCTCCGTCAGGCCTTCGGCCTGCCACCTCCCCGAACCGAGGAGGATTATGATTTACCTACCCCGCCACCAGACCAGCAGCGCCACGACGATCCCGAGCGCCAGTCCGATCAAAACCCCCATGGTGACTTCGCCGGTCGCCAGCCCCGCGACGATCCCGCCGACCACGCCCAGCGCGATGAAGATGCCCCCGGCATGAGCGGAAGACTGGGGAGGGCGCGGTATTTGCGGGTCGGTCATGGCGCCATTCCTGCCATGCGCGGGGGCGCGAAACCAGCCATCCATGGTCGAAATCGGGTTAACCATTTCAGGGGGTGGTTTAATTCATAGCCCGCGCTTAGGGGTGCCCTTCGAAGTTTCACAGCGCGGTTCCGGGGGGAGATTCCATGCGCGATTTTCGCGACGCCTATGTCGCGCCATTCCTGACCGATCGAGACGTGGCGGACGCCGCCGAGATGATGGAAACCTTTGGCCTGGCGGCAAGCGGCGAAGCCGCCGCGCGCGCCGATCGCAGCCGCGATCAGGGCAATCACATCCATTTCTGCCGCTGGCGCCAGATCGAGCGGCTGATCGACCTGTTGTCGAGCGAAGAGGCCATCGGCACCGTTCACTAGGTGGACTGTCCGGCGGACCCGAAGCGCTTCGCGACGACCGGATCGGCAAATCTGTCCAGATGATGGTGCTTTGGGGTGTCGCTGTCGCATCCGCGCGGCTAGGGATTGGCGCATGATGGTCCGCGTCCGGCGGCCGCGCCGCTCGGCCGCCATCATATGCTTGGCAATGGGTCTTGGCGGCGCGGGCTGGCCCGCCGTTGCGGCTGCGCAGGTCGCAAGCCCCGTCACCTCGCCGGCGGCACAGACGATACCGGGCAGCGACCTGCCCGACGATCCGACCATGCTCGACCCCTCGGCTCCGCTGGCGCCCCTGCCGGAGATCGGCGTCGCCTGGCCCGACCTGGCGACCGCGCCGGGCGATCCGATGGCGACCATGGCCGCCACCGTCGATGCCGCGGCCGAGCGGCGCTATCGCTGGCGGGTCGACGGGATCGACGGCGCGGGCGAGCTGGTCCGCCAGCGTTTCGAGCAGCTTTCCACCCTCGATGCCAATGACGGCGAGCCCGCCAATGCCGCGCAGCTCGACCGGCGCGCGCGTGAGGATGCCCAGCTGCTGACCAATTTGCTGCGCGGGGCGGGCTATTACGACGCGCAGGTGACGACCCGGATCGAGCCGGGCAACGAGCCGACCGTGTTGCTGGAGGCGGTGCCGGGCAATCTCTATCGCTTTGCAGGCGTCACGCTGGATGGGGTGACGGCGGCGGGCGACAAGGCCGCGCCGCTGGAAAAGGCGTTCGGGATCAAGCCGGGCGATCCGGTGAATGCCGATACCATCGTCGCGGGCGAGGCGCGGCTGAAGACCGTGGTGGGCGAGGAGGGCTTTCCCTTCGCCAAGCTCGGCGATCCGCAGATCGTGGTCGACCGCGCCGCGCGCACCGCGACGCTGGACCTGACGGTCGGTCCGGGTTCGCCCCGCCGCTATGGCCGGATCGTCATGGCGAACGACAAGCTGTTCGACGCCAGACATGTCCAGGAGATCGCCCGCTTCTCCCCCGGCCAGCCCTATGATTCCGCCGGACTGGACGATCTGCGCCGCGCGCTGGTGCAGACGGGCCTCGTGTCGTCGGTCGAGGTGAAGCCCGTGCCCGGCGACACGCCCGAGACGGTGAACATCGCCGTCACGCTGGAACCCGCGCCGCCGCACACCATCGCGGGCGAGCTGGGGTATGGTACCGGCGAAGGCGCGAGCGCGACAGTGAACTGGACCGACCGCAACCTCTTCCCGCCCGAAGGCGCACTGACCCTGCGCAGCGTGCTCGGCACGCGCGAACAGCTGGGCGCGATCGTGTTCCGCCGCAACAATTTCCAGGGCCGCGACCGGGTACTGACCGCGCAATTCTCGGCCGCGCACATCCTGCGCGACGCTTATGAGGCCAAGACGCTGTCGCTGTCGGCGGGACTGGAGCGCCAGACGAACATCTTCTTCCAGAAGACCTGGACCTGGTCGCTGGGGGGCGAGTTGCTGACCTCGGACGAGCGCGACGTGATCGAGAGCACGGGGCAGCCGCGCAGGCGAACCTTCTTCATCGGTGCACTGCCGACCAGCCTCAATTACGACGGCTCGGACGACCTGCTGAACCCGACGCGCGGCTTCCGGCTGGGCGGGCGGATCAGCCCGGAGGTGTCGCTGCAGGGCAGCGTGTTCGGCTATACCCGGACCCAGATCGATGCGAGCCTCTACCACCCGTTCGGCGACCGGGTGGTGCTGGCCGCGCGAACCCGGCTGGGGACGATATTGGGCGCACCTCGCGACCAGATCGCGCCGTCGCGGCGTTTCTATGCGGGCGGCGGGGCCTCGGTGCGCGGCTATGGTTTCCAGGCGATCGGGCCGCGCGACGCGAACAACGACCCGATTGGCGGGCGCAGCCTGGCGGAATTCTCGATCGAGGCGCGGGTCCGCACCTTCGGGAATTTCGGCGTCGTACCCTTTCTGGATGCGGGCAACATCTCCACCTCGCCGTTGCCGCGTCTGACGGGCCTGCGCTTCGGCACCGGGCTGGGCGTGCGATATTATTCCAATTTCGGGCCGATCCGGCTCGACGTCGGCACCCCGCTCAATCCGCAAAAGGGTGATAGCCGGGTCGCGGTCTATGTCTCGCTGGGACAGGCGTTTTGACCGAGGATGTGGAGCCCGCACCCGACGCGCGGCGGGGCTTACGCTGGGGGCGTGCTGTCGCGATCGCGGTGGCCGCGCTGGTCGGTATCGTGCTGGCGGCGCTGGGCATCGTCGATACCTCGATCGGGCATCGCTGGGTTGCGGACCGGATTGCGACCATCCGCACGCCGACGGGGCTTCGTTTCTCCGTGGGGCGGATCGACGGGTCGCTCTATGCCGACATGCGGCTGGTCAACCTGCGTATCTATGATCTGGACGGGCTGCTGGTACAGGTCCCGCAGGCGCGTCTCGACTGGCGGCCCCTGAACTGGGCGCGGGGCACGCTCGACATCCGCCGGGTCGAGGCCGCGACGGCGACGCTGTTCCATGTGCCGCATACCCGGAGCACGGGGCGGCAGACCCCGATCCTGCCCGATTTCGACATCCGCATCGACCGGCTGCAGCTCGACCGGCTGGTCCTCGCGCCGCGCGTGCTGGGCAGCGAGCGGGTGGCGAAGGTCGAGGGGCGGGCGGACATTCGCGACGGTCGTGCGGTCGTCACGCTGAACGGCGTGGTGGCGGGCAGCGACCGGCTTCGCCTGCACCTCGACGCGCGGCCCGATTACAACCGCTTCGATCTGGCGGTCGAGGCGCGGGGCGCGAAGGACGGCGTGCTGGCCAAGGCGGCGGGCGTCCGCGCCCCCGTCTCGCTCGACGTCGCCGGGGCGGGACGCTGGACGCGCTGGGACGGCGTGGCGAAAGGCCGGATCGGCGGACAGCGCGCGGTCGACCTGCGTCTGTCGGCCCAGGCGGGCCGATACGCCCTGTCGGGACAGATCGCGCCGTCGCTGGTGCTGCATGGGCGTCTCCAGCGACTGACCGCGCCGCGCGTTATTGTCGCCGGACAGGCCGATTTTGCCGACCGCCAGCTGAACGGCGCACTGGTCCTGCGCTCGCCCGCATTGCGTGTGAAGGCGCGGGGCGTGGTCGATCTGGGCGCGAACCGGTTCGAGGGGCTGCGCGTCGACGCCAGGCTGGTCCGGCCCGAGGCGCTGTTCCGCAACATGAGCGGACAGGCAATCGCCATGACCCTGCGGCTCGACGGGGCGTTCGAGCGGGCGGCATTCGACTATCGGCTGGCGGCGGCGCGCTTCGCCTTCGACCAGACCGGGTTCGAGCAGGCCGTCGCGACGGGCAAGGGCCGGTTGCAGGGCCGCTGGCCCTTGACCCTGCCGGTGCGCTTCACCGCGACGCGGGTGACCGGCGTGGGCGAGGCGGCGGGGGGCATCCTGCACCGGCTGTCGGCGGCGGGCGACCTGCGTATCACCCCGCGCGCGATCATGGGGCAGGGGCTGGCGCTCCGCTCGGACAAGTTGGCGGGGCGGCTGAACCTGCGCATCGACCTGACCAACGGGCATTATGACGTCGGGCTGGACGGCGCGCTTCAGCGTTACCTCATCCCCGGCCTCGGCATCGTCGATGTGAAGTCGCGGCTGTCCGCCGTGCCCGGCCCGGACGGCCATGGCACGCGTGTCGTCGGGCGCGGTGAAGCCCAGGTCCGGCGGCTCGACAACGCCTTTCTCCGATCGCTGGCAGGCGGGCTGCCGCACCTGACCACCGATCTGGAGCGCGGCACCGACGGCGTCTTCCATTTCCGCCGCCTGGTGCTGACCGGCCCCGACATCCGCCTGACCGGCGAGGCGATCCGGCGGCGCGACGGTACCTTCCACTTTGTCGGCGGCGGACGGCAGCGCAGCTATGGCCCGGTCCAGATGGTGCTGGACGGGCGGATCGATCGGCCGACACTCGACCTGCTGCTCGCCTCGCCCAATGCGGCGATGGGCCTGCGGGATGTGCGGCTACATCTCGACCCCAATGATCAGGGTTTTGCCTTCCGCGCCGCAGGCGGCTCACGGCTGGGGCCGTTCCAGGCGGGCGGGGCGATACTGCTGCCGCGCGGGCAGAATGCGGTGATCCAGATTCAGCCTCTGCTGGTCGCGGGGGCGCGGGCGACCGGCGCGCTCACCGTCGTGCCGGGCGGTTTCGCGGGGCGTATGGACGTGGGCAGCGGCGGCCTGTCGGGCGAGCTGCTGTTCCGCCCGGTCGGCGAGGTTCAGCGGATCGAGGCGCATCTGGCCGCACGTCAGGCGCAGATTTCGGGGGTGACCATCCGACAGGGGCGCGTCGACCTGATCGCGCTGCTCGATCCCGCCGGAGCCTCGGTCGAGGGCACGGCCAATGCCCAAGGTCTGCGACGCGGCGCGTTCAACATCGCGCAACTGACCGGCACCGCCCGGATGCGCGGCGGCAGCGGCGAAGTGCGGGTCGGCATTTCGGGATCGCGCGGCCGTGCCTTTTCGATCCAGACCGTGACGCAGGTTGCGCCCGACCGTTTCTCGACCACGGCGCAGGGGACGCTCGACCGGCGGCCGTTGCAACTGCTGTCGCCTGCCGTCGTCACCCGTGACGGCGACGGCTGGGCGCTTGCGCCGACGCGGTTGAGCTTTGCGGGCGGCGAAGCGACGCTGGCGGGCCGGTTCGATCGGGACTCGACCGCAATCCAGGCCAGCCTGACCCGGATGCCGCTTGCCGTGCTCGATATCGGCTATCCGGGACTGGGTCTGGGCGGCACTGCGACCGGCACGCTGACCGTCCGTCAGGCGACGGGCGCGCCGACTGGCAAGGCGGACCTCACCATCCGTGGGCTGACCCGGGCGGGCCTCGTCCTGACCTCTCGCCCGATCGATATGGGTGTGGCGGGGGTGCTGTCCGCCGACCGATTGGGCGTGCGTGCGGTCATGGCCTCGGGCGGCAGGATCATCGGGCGCGGCCAAGCGCTGATTATGCCCGGCGGCGCAGGCGACTGGGCCAGCCGGATGCAGGCGGGACGGCTGATCGCGCAGCTTCGTTATGCCGGACCCGCCGATACGCTGTGGCGGCTGACCGGGGTCGAGATGTTCGACCTGTCCGGCCCGGTCGCGATCGGCGCGGACGTGACGGGATCGCTGAGCCAGCCGGTCATCCGCGGCGCGGTGAAGGCGGTCGGCGCGCGGATCGAAAGTGCGACCACCGGCACCGTGCTGACCGACGTGCAGGCCAGCGGCCGGTTCGGCGGATCGCGCCTCGTCATCGATCGCTTCGCCGCGCAGGCGGGCAAGGACGGGCGGGTCAGCGGCACCGGCCAGTTCGACTTCGCCGCTGCCAAGGGGGTCGGCCTCGACCTGTCGCTCAACGCCGCCAATGCGACGATGATCGCGCGCGACGATATCGGTGCGACCGTGACCGGGCCGCTGACCTTCCACTCCGATGGCGCGGGCGGCACGATCGCGGGCGATGTGGTGCTGAACCGCAGCCGCTATCGGCTGGGCCGCGCGACGGCGGCGACCGCCGTGCCGCAGCTCAACATCCGCGAGATCAATATCCCGGGCGGCGGCGAGGAGGACGATGTCCCGCGCAAGCCCTGGACGCTGGCCGTGAAGGCGCGCGCGCCCGGCGGGCTGATCGTGTCGGGCCTGGGGCTGAACAGCGAATGGTCGGCGGACCTGAAGATCGGCGGTACGCCCGACAATCCCGCGATCACCGGCCAGGCGACGCTGATCCGCGGCGATTATGAATTTGCAGGCCGCGAGTTCGATCTGGCGCGCGGCATCATCCGCTTCGGCGGCGAGGTGCCTGCCAACCCCGCGCTCGACATCGCGGCCAATGCCAATGTCCAGGGGCTGAGCGCGACGATCCGCGTGACCGGCACCGCGCTGAAGCCCGAGATCGGCTTCTCCAGCACGCCCGCGCTGCCCAATGACGAGCTGCTCTCGCGCCTGCTCTTCGGCACCTCGATCGCCAGCCTGTCCGCGCCGGAAGCGTTGCAGCTCGCCGCCGCCGTCGCCGCGCTGCAGGATGGCGGCAACGGGCTGAACCCTATCAACGCGGTGCGGCGCGCGGCGGGGCTGGACCGGCTTCGCGTGCTGCCCGCCGACGTTCAGATCGGCCGTGCTACCTCGGTCGCGGCGGGCAAGTACATCACCCGGCGTTTCTATGCCGAGATCATCACCGACGGGCAGGGCTATTCGGCGACGCAGATCGAGTTCCAGGTGACGCGCTGGCTGTCGCTGCTCTCCAGCATCTCGACGCTGGGGCGGCAGAATGTGAATGTGCGGATATCCAGGGACTATTGAGACGTTGGCCCGCGCGAATACGAACAGGAGTTTGGCCCATGGAAAAGACCGCCTTCATCGACAAGACTGGCGGGCCCGAGGTCATCCAATGGCGTGACGAGCAACTGCCCCCGCCCGCGTCGGGCGAGGTGCGGATGCGGCACCATGCGGTCGGGCTGAACTATATCGACACCTATCACCGCAGCGGGCTGTACCCGATCGACCTGCCGGGCAAGCTCGGCTCCGAGGCGGGGGGCGTGGTCGAGGCGGTGGGCGAGGGCGTGACCGATTTCGCGGTCGGCGACCGGGTGGGCGTGTTCGGACCGGCGCGCGGGGCCTATGCCACGGCGCGCAACGTCGCGGCCGATCTGCTGGTGCCGCTGCCCGATCATGTCGACGACCGGACGGCGGCCGCGATCCTGCTGAAGGGCGCGACGACCGCTTTCCTGATCGAGGATTGCGCGAAGGTGCAACCCGGCTGGACCGTGCTGGTCCATGCGGCGGCGGGCGGGGTCGGGCATCTCGCGGTCGGTTGGTTGAAGGCGATCGGCGCGACCGTGATCGCGACCGTCGGGTCCGAGGCCAAGGCGGAGAAAGCCCGCGCAGCGGGGGCCGATCATGTCATCCTCAACCGGCAGGAAGACGTCGCGGCCCGCGTGCGCGAGATCACCGGCGGCGCGGGCGTGCCCGTGGTGCTGGACGGCGTGGGCAAGGCGACCTGGGAAGCCTCGCTGAACAGCACGGCAAGGCGCGGGCTGGTGGTCAGCTTCGGCAATGCCTCAGGCGCGGTGGACGGCGTCAATCTGGGCATCCTGGCCGCGAAGGGCTCACTGTTCGTCACCCGGCCGACCCTGTTCGACTATGCGGTGACGCCGGACGAGAAGCGCAGCCTGATCGCGCGGGTCTTCGCGATGCTGGAGAAGGGCGCGATCACGCCGGAGATCGGCCAGTCCTTCGCGCTGACCGATGCGGCCGAGGCGCACCGGGCGATCGAAGCGGGGGAGACGGTGGGAAGTACGGTTCTCATTCCGTAAGGGAGGCGTAGGCTTCGACTTCGGGTATTTTGGTGTGATCTGCCCAAACCCCGTTCAGGCTGAGCGAAGTCGAAGCCCAAGGGATACACCCCGCCCCAAATCCCCGCTAACCTGACGCCAGTTCCGTACCCGGAGACCCCGATGATCGCGCTCCTGCCCCTCGCATTGCTTGCCGCCCAGACCACCCCCGCGACCCCGCCCGCCCCCGCCACCGCCGAGGCCCCCAAGCCCGTCATGGTCCGCATCGCGATGCAGACCAGCCTCGGCCCCGTGGTGATCGACCTCGACCGCACCCATGCGCCGATCACCACCGCCAATTTCCTGCGCTATGTCGACCAGCACCGGCTCGACGGCGTGACCTTCTATCGCACGGTCCGCGTCGCGCCTGATTTCGGCTTCGTCCAGTTCGGAATCCAGAACGAGCCCAAGCGCATCCTGCCCCCGATCGCGCATGAGCCGACGACCAAGACCGGCATCAAGCACACGGACGGCACCATCTCGATCGCGCGCCTCGCCCCCGGATCGGCGCGCGGCGACTTCACGATCATGGTCGGCGACCAGCCCTCGCTCGATGCCGACCCGTCGAAGCCCGGCGACAATCTGGGCTATGCCGCCTTCGGCCATGTGGTCGAGGGGATGGACGTGATCCACAAGATCCTCGACCAGCCCGCCGACCCCGCCAAGGGACCGTTCAAGGGCGAGATGCTGGCCGCGCCGGTGAAGATCCTGTCGGCCAAGCGGGTGGCGGCGGCGAAGTGACATGCTGCCGATCGTCGGCACCGTGCGCTTGCCCGCGGACAAGCTCGACGCGGCCCGCCCGGTCATGCGGCGCATGGTCGAGGCCAGCCGTGCCGAGCCGGGATGCCTGGACTATGGCTATGCCGAGGATGTGCTCGATCCCGGCCTCATCCATGTGAAGGAGTTGTGGACCGATCAGGGGGCGCTTGATCGACACTTTACCTCGCTGCACATCGCCGAATGGCGGGCGGCGTGGCCTTTACTGGGGATCGGTGAGCGGCGGCTGGTCGTTTACGAGGTGGGCGAACCGCGCATAACCTGAATTATGGTTTTAGGCTGTTCGTTCAACGCGTCCCCCGCGCGATGCGTGCTTGCCGCTGCGTGACCTTGATCGGTACGGCCATGGCGACGAACGGAGCCATGGCACCGAAGAGCAGAGCTGCGTCGAACTGTCGTTGCAGCAGGGCGATGGCAACGGCGCAGGGGATCGCGACGATGGGCGTCAGCTTGGTGACCCACCATAATATCGGTCCCCATCCGGGCCGATCCCTGGCATCTCTATCCACCAGAAGCAGCACCAGCGTGGCGATCAGCTTGGCACTGAGCATGAGAGCGACGACTCAGCTCAACAGGTCGATCGGGGCGGAAAAACCGAAGCTGAAAAGCACCTTTCCACTCCTCCCAAAAAGAAAGGGGCCTTGCGGCCCCTTTCCCCGTAGTGACATCGTGCAGGGGCTGAATCAGCCGCTGTAATACATGTCGTATTCGACCGGGCTGGGGGTCATTTCCCAGCGCATCACTTCGTGCATCTTCAGCTCGATATAGCTCTCGATCTGGTCCTTGGTGAACACGTCGCCCTTCAGCAGGAAGTCGTGGTCGGCGGCCAGCGAGTCGAGTGCTTCGCGGAGCGAACCGGCGACGGTCGGGACCTGGGCCAACTCGGCGGGCGGCAGGTCGTACAGGTTCTTGTCCATCGCCTCGCCCGGATGGATCTTGTCCTGGATACCATCCAGACCCGCCATCAGCAGCGCCGCATAGGCAAGATACGGGTTCGCCAGCGCGTCGGGGAAGCGCACTTCGACGCGCTTCGACTTCGGGCCGGTGCCGTACGGGATGCGGCACGAGGCCGAGCGGTTGCGCGCCGAATAGGCGAGCAGCACCGGCGCTTCATAGCCCGGCACCAGACGCTTGTAGCTGTTGGTGGTCGGGTTGGTGAAGGCGTTCAGCGCCTTGGCATGCTTGATGACGCCGCCGATGAAGTACAGGCAGGTTTCCGAGAGCCCTGCATAGCCGTTGCCGGCGAACAGCGGGGTCTTGCCTTCCCAGATCGAGAAGTGGGTGTGCATGCCCGAGCCGTTATCTTCCTTGATCGGCTTCGGCATGAAGGTCGCGGTCTTGCCATAAGCCTGCGCGACCTGATGCACGACATATTTGTAGATTTGCATGCGGTCGGCGGTCTGGGTCAGCGTGCCGAAGGTCATGCCCAGTTCGTGCTGCGCGGCGGCGACTTCGTGGTGGTGCTTGTCGCAGGGCAGGCCCATTTCGAGCATGGTCGAAACCATCTCGCCACGGATGTCGACGGCCGAGTCGACCGGCGCGACGGGGAAATAGCCGCCCTTGGCGCGCGGACGGTGGCCGAGATTGCCGCCCTCATATTCGCGGCCGGTGTTGGTCGGCAGCTCGATATCGTCGATCTTGAAGTAGGACGACGCATAGTTCGTGTCGAACTGCACATTGTCGAACATGAAGAATTCGGCTTCCGGGCCGACATAGACGGTGTCGCCGATGCCGGTGGTCTTCACGAACGCCTCGGCGCGCTTGGCGGTCGAGCGCGGATCGCGGGCGTACAGCTCGCCGGTCGACGGCTCGACGATGTCGCAGAACACGATCAGCATCGGGGTGGCCGAGAAGGGATCGGTGTACACGGCGTCGAGGTCGGGCTTCAAAACCATGTCCGACTCGTTGATCGCCTTCCAGCCCTCGATCGACGAACCGTCGAACATCAGGCCGTCGGTCAGCTCATCCTCACCCAGGATCGAGGCGACCATGGTCAGGTGCTGCCACTTGCCCTTGGGATCGGTGAAGCGCAGGTCGACCCACTCGATCTCTTCGTCCTTGATCTGCTTCAGGATATCGCTGGCCGTATTCGCCATGTTCCGTTCTCTCTCTGCTTGGCCGCCCTCCGGCGAAAGGCCGGGGCCGGTGATACGTGTTTAGTGGGACCGAATGTCAGCCCGGTGACGGATGAGTATGGGGTGCGTCAGATCGCCGCGTCGTCGCGTTCGCCCGTCCGGATGCGCAGTGCGGTCTCGACGGGGATCACGAAGATCTTGCCATCGCCGATCCGGCCGGTCTGCGCGGCGGCGGCGATCGCCTCCACCACGCGTTCGGCCAGGCCGTCCTCGACCACCACTTCCAGCTTCACCTTCGGCAGGAAGTCGACGACATATTCGGCACCCCGATAGAGCTCGGTATGGCCCTTCTGGCGGCCGAAGCCCTTCGCCTCGGTGACGGTGATGCCGGACACGCCGATTTCGTGCAGCGCCTCCTTCACCTCATCGAGCTTGAACGGCTTGATGATCGCCTCAATCTTTTTCACGAGCCTGACTGCCCCCGATGTTGTTCGAACCCTCGCCCGACCCTGCGCGTAGCAGGGATCGTGCCAACTGCCTTTCCCTCGTAAGAGGGTAAGAAATCGATCAGAATTGCGCCCGAAAAGCGGGCATGGTGCCAAGTGCTGCTCAAATTATGGGCAGCGGTCACAGGATGCTCCGCACCGCTTCGGGAGGCCGTCCGATAACGACACCGTTGGGCGTCTCGACCAGTGGCCGCTCGATCAGGATCGGATGGGCGGCCATCGCGGCCAGCACGGTCGCGTCATCCGCGTCGGCCAGCACCTTGGCCTCGGCCTCCGCCTTGCGCAACCCGTCGCGCGGCGACAGCCCGCCCTTGGCATAGAGCCGCGCCAGTTCCTCGGCGCTCGGTGGTGTCTTCAGATATTCGATCACCGTCACATCCGCGCCGGCCTCGTTCAGCAGGGCCAGCGCCTCGCGCGACTTGGAGCAGCGCGGGTTGTGGAGGATCGTCGCCTTCATCGCCGACGCTTTTGGCATGGGTGGCGGGGAATGTGGAGAGGTAATCCCCGCTTCCGGGCATGAAAAAGCCCCCTCCCGACCGGGGAGGGGGCCAAGTTTTCATCCCCTGCAGGGGGAGGAGTAGGAGGTTACGCGCCCTGCTTGGCCAGCCATTCCTCCAGCCACTTGATCGTATAGTCGCCCTTCTGGAACTCGGGGTCGTCGAGCAGCGACTGGTGGAGCGGGATGGTGGTCTTCATCCCCTCGATCACGAACTCCTCCAGCGCGCGGCGCAGACGGCGCAGGGCGCCTTCGCGGGTCGTGCCGTAGACGATCAGCTTGGCGATCATGCTGTCATAATAAGGCGGGACCTTATAGCCCTGGTAGAGGCCGCTATCGACGCGGACATGCATGCCGCCCGGCGCATGATACATCTTCACCGTGCCCGGCGAGGGGGCGAAGGTGCGCGGGTCTTCCGCGTTGATGCGGCACTCGATCGCATGGCCGCGGAACTGCACGTCCTGCTGGCGCAGGGTCAGCGGATGGCCTTCGGCGATGCGGATCTGCTCGCGCACCAGGTCCAGCCCGGTGATCATCTCGGTGACGGGATGCTCGACCTGAAGGCGGGTGTTCATTTCGATGAAATAGAACTCGCCGTCTTCCCACAGGAACTCGATCGTGCCCGCCCCGCGATAGCCCATATCGGCCATCGCCTTGGCGACGACGCCGCCCATGCGGGCACGCTCCTCGGCCGTGATGATCGGCGAGGGAGCTTCCTCCAGCACCTTCTGGTGGCGGCGCTGGAGCGAGCAGTCGCGCTCGCCCAGATGGATCGCCTGGCCGTTGCCGTCGCCGAACACCTGGAATTCGATATGCCGGGGATTGCCCAGATATTTTTCCATGTAGACGGTCGAGTCGCCGAACGCGGCCTTCGCCTCGGAGCCCGCCTGCTGCATGAGCGTTTCGAGCTGGTCCTCGGAGGACACGACCTTCATGCCGCGTCCGCCGCCGCCCGAGGCCGCCTTGATGATCACCGGATAGCCGATCTTGGTGGCCAGCGCCTTGGCCTCATCGAGATCCGAGATCGCGCCGTCCGAACCGGGGACGAGCGGCAGGCCGAGCGCACCGGCGGTACGCTTGGCCTCCACCTTGTCGCCCATGATGCGGATATGCTCGGGCTTCGGGCCGACGAAGATCAGGCCGTGCGCCTCGACGATCTCGGCGAACTTGGCGTTCTCCGAGAGGAAGCCGTAACCCGGATGGATCGCGTCCGCGCCCGAAATCTCGGCGGCCGAGATGATGTTCGGGATGTTGAGATAGCTGTCGGCGGCCGCGGGCGGGCCGATGCACACCGCCTGGTCGGCGAGGCGCACATGCATGGCATCGGCGTCGGCCGTGGAGTGCACGGCGACGGTCTCGATCCCCATCTCGTGACAGGCGCGGTGGATGCGAAGCGCAATCTCACCGCGATTGGCGATCAGGAGTTTCTTGATCTGCGCCAAGGCGGCTTACTCGACGACGACCAGGGGCTGGTCGAACTCGACCGGCTGGCCGTTCTCGACCAGGACGGCGGTGACGGTGCCCGCCTGGGTCGCGGTGATCGGGTTCATGACCTTCATGGCTTCCACGATCAGCAGCGTGTCACCGGCGGCGACCTTCTGGCCGACGACGGCAAAGGGCTTGGCGCCCGGTTCGGCCGACAGATAGACGGTGCCGACCATCGGCGACTTCACGGCGTTGGCCGACGCGGCCGGAGCCGAGGCACCGACTTCCGCTGCGGCGGGTGCGGCAGCGACGGGCGCGGCCACCGGGGCGGCCACGGGCGCAGGGGCCGGCGCATAGCCCATCTGAGCGACGGCTGCGGCCTTGCGCGCGACGCGGATCTTGCGGTCGCCATGCTCGACCTCGATTTCGGTCAGGGCGGTGGCGTCGAGCAGCTCGGCGAGCTGACGGACGAGGTCGACATCGACCTTCATCGCTTGTTCGGTCTTTTCGGTCATGGGACGCGCTCCTGTCAGAACCGGGCCGCGGCTTCAAGCGCGAGCAGATAGGAATGCGCGCCAAAACCCGCGATTGTGCCTTTTGCGGCACGCCCGATGAAGCTCTCATGGCGGAATGGCTCCCGCGCATGAGGGTTGGATAGGTGAACCTCGATCACCGGGGTCGTCACCGACTTGATCGCGTCATGGATCGCGATCGACGTATGGGTGAAGCCCCCGGCATTGAGCAGCACGGCTTTCGCTTCATAAGCCTGGGCCTCGTGCAGCCAGTCGATCAGATGGCCTTCATGGTTGGACTGGCGCATGTCGATCGCCAGGTCCAGCTCGCGCGCCCGATCCTCCAGCAGCCCCGCAATATCGTCCAGCGTGTCATGGCCATAGATATGCGGCTCGCGCAGGCCGAGCAGGTTCAGGTTCGGCCCGTTGAGGACATAAACGGTCGCGGGCATCGGCACTCCCATGGTTGCGGCTCGGGATGGCCGGGCCTAGATCGAGGGCCTTCCTTAACCGCATGCCCTATCCCACGTCGAGCGGGCAGCGACTTGCATGGTAAGTGACACATATGCCCCATACCGATGGAACCGTGACGATCACCGTGAATGGCGAGCATAAGCGGGTGGCGGCGGGCCTGTCGCTGGCCGATCTGGCGAACCAGCTGGGCCTGGTGCCCGAAAAGGTGGCGGTGGAGCGCAATTTGGAGGTGGTGCCGCGCTCGACGCTGGCGCAGGTCGAGGTCGAGGATGGCGACGAGATCGAGATCGTGCACTTCGTCGGCGGTGGCGACCATGCGGTGACGGTCGCGGACGATGATTCGTGGGAAGTCGCGGGCCAGCGTTTCCGCTCGCGCCTGATCGTCGGGACCGGCAAGTACAAGGACTTCGCACAGAACGCGGCGGCGGTCGAGGCGGCGGGGGCGGAGATCGTCACGGTCGCGGTGCGCCGGGTGAACGTGTCGGATCGCAATGCGCCGATGCTGACTAACTATATCGACCCCAAGAAGATCACCTATCTGCCCAACACGGCGGGCTGCTTCACCGCCGAGGATGCGATCCGCACCCTGCGGCTGGCGCGCGAGGCGGGCGGCTGGGACCTGGTCAAGCTGGAGGTGCTGGGCGAGGCCAAGACGCTCTACCCCGATATGTACGAGACGCTGCGCGCGACCGAAATCCTGGCCAAGGAAGGCTTCAAGCCGATGGTCTATTGCGTCGACGATCCCATCGCCGCCAAGCGGCTTGAGGATGTCGGGGCGGTCGCGATCATGCCGCTGGGCGCGCCGATCGGTTCGGGGCTGGGCATCCAGAACAAGGTGACGATCCGCCTGATCGTCGAGGGGGCGAAGGTGCCGGTGCTGGTCGATGCGGGCGTCGGCACCGCCTCGGAGGCCGCCGTCGCGATGGAGCTGGGCTGCGACGGCGTGCTGATGAACACCGCGATCGCCGAGGCCAAGGACCCGGTGCTGATGGCCCGCGCGATGAAGGCGGGGGTCGAGGCGGGGCGCATGGCGTACCGTGCCGGGCGCATGGGCATGCGGCGCTACGCCGACCCTTCCAGCCCGCTTGCGGGCCTGATCTAACTTTAATTTCACGGAACTTGCCGCGTAACGAACCGTTGTGTTTCCGAGTGTTCAACGGGATTTGTCAATCCCCAGTAAATGGAGGCCGCAATGGGTGAGCTGACCGACAAGATCAAGGGCAACGTCAACGAGCTGGTTGGCAAGGCCAAGGAAGCCATTGGCGAGCACAACAACAACGACAAGCTCGTGGCCGAGGGCGAAGCCCAGCAGGTCAAGGGCAAGGGCGAACAGATGAAGGGTTCGGTCAAGGGCGCTCTTGGCGACAACATCTGAACCTGCTAGTCGTTTTCTGACTAAAGCAATCAGCAACGAACTCACCGCCCCGGTTTACGCCGGGGCGGTTTTGTTTTGTCTGGACTCTTCGAAGTTACGCAATCGATTTTATGGTAGCGTTATTTCAGGCGCAAGATGAGGTCTTTGTTGGTTGAATCCCTTGCAAGCAGGGCGAATGTCTCAACTTAGCTTCATTCGTGGCCTTCCACCCCGAGGTCGAAGGCCCATGCGCAAACTGGCACCTGCAACGATGCCTCCCGCCAGGATGGGCCTATCGCTGGGCGATTCGTGACAGCGTGGTGGCGGGAGTGATGACCTCGATATCCGTCTTCAGGTGCAACAGGCGCACGCCCGTCTGCGCCATGGCGCGGGACAGGGCAGGGTCGAAGTCCTCGGTCCGCGTCACCGTCTCGCTCCAACAGCCATAAGCACGCGCCAGCGCCGCGAAGTCTGGATTGGCGAGCGCGGTCGCCGCCACGCGGCCGGGATATTCGCGCTCCTGATGCATGCGGATCGTGCCATATCCGCCATTGTCGACGACGATCACCAGCATCGAAGCACCATGCTGCACGGCGGTCGCCAGTTCCTGTCCGTTCATCAGGAAGCAGCCATCGCCCGCCAGCGCCACCACCATCCGCTCCGGATGACGCAGCGCGGCGGCGGTGGCGGCGGGCAAGCCATAGCCCATCGCGCCGCAGGTGGGGGCCAGCTGACACCCCGGCTCATAGCGCCAATAGCGATGCCACCAGCCCGAATAATTGCCCGCGCCGTTGCAGAGGATCGAATCGGCGGGCAGGACCTCCCGCATCGCCGCGACACATTGGCCGAGATCGAGCGTCACGCCGTCGCGCGGGGTCGGGTCGGTCCATGCGCGATAGGCGGCATGGGCTTCCGCACCGGAGGGATGCGGCGCGGCGGCTTCCGTCGCCAGCAGTTCCAGCATCCCCAGCGCCCGGTCCACATCGCAACACAGGGCCAGATCGGTGCGATAGGTGCTGTGCAACTCCTCCGGGTCGGGATGGATATGGATCAGCATCTGGCCCGGATGGTCGGGCGTGATCAGGCTATAGCCGTCGGTCGTCGCTTCCCCCAGGCGCGCGCCCAGCACGATCAGCAGGTCGGCCTGCTTCATCCGAGCGACCAGCGCGGGATTGGGGCCATAGCCCAGATTGCCGGCATAGACCGCGCAGTCGGCCGACACGGCGTCCTGCCGCCGGAATGCCGCGACCAGCGGGATGCCCGCCGCTTCGCCCCATTGCTCGGCCAGTGCCACCGCATCGTCATTCCAGTGCGCGCCGCCGATGATCGCGACCGGGCGCTCGGCCTTGGCGATCAGATCCTGCACGGCCATGACGTCTTCGATCCGCACATCCTGCGACGGGCGCTCGATCCGGGGGCGGGGCGTGCCCTCGACCATGTCGCACAGCATGTCCTCGGGCAGGGCTAGGACGACCGGCCCCGGCCGCCCGCTCATCGCGGTGGCATAGGCGCGGGCGACATATTCCGGGATGCGCGCGGCATCGTCGATTCGCGCCGCCCATTTGGCGAGTGGGGCGAACATCGCCTGGAAATCGACCTCCTGAAAGGCTTCGCGGTCGCGGGTGCCCCGATCGACATCGCCGATGAACAGGATCATCGGTTGTGAGTCCTGCCGCGCGACATGGACCCCGATCGCCGCATTGGTCGCGCCCGGCCCGCGCGTGACGAAGGCCACGCCCGGCCGCCCTGTCAGCTTGCCATCGGCGCACGCCATGAAGGTCACGCCGCCCTCCTGCCGACAGGTCACCAGATCGATGGCGGGCGTGTCGTGCAGCGCGTCGAGGACCGCCAGGAAACTCTCGCCCGGCACGGTGAAGATTCGGTCGCACCCCTGTTCGAGAAGCGCATCGACAAGCAGGCGTCCGCCGGTTTTCAAGGTCATGGACGGCAGCCTAACGCCGCTTCATTGCAAAGCGCAAACGCTGGCCCGCGCAAAGCGCAAACGCTGGCCCGCGCAAAGCGCAAACGCTGGCTTGACCCGGCTCCGTGGCTCCGCCTAACGCTTCCTCCATCACAGGGAGGACGCCCATGCAGAAGCTCTATTCCGACGCGGCCGCCGCGCTCGACGGCCTGCTCCATGACGGCATGACGATCTGCGCCGGGGGCTTCGGCCTGTGCGGCATCCCGGAGCGGCTGATCGACGCGATCGAGGCCGCCGGGGTCAAGGACCTGACCATCGCCAGCAACAATGCCGGGATCGACGGCGTGGGGCTGGGCAAGCTGCTCCGCTCGCATCAGGTCAGGAAGATGATCTCGTCCTATGTCGGCGAGAACAAGGAATTCGAGCGGCAATATCTCAGCGGCGAGCTGGAGGTCGAGTTCTGTCCGCAGGGCACGCTCGCCGAGCGTTGCCGGGCAGGGGGCGCTGGCATCCCTGGCTTCTACACCAAGACTGGCGTCGGCACGAAAGTCGCCGAGGGCAAGGAAGTGAAGAGCTTCGACGGCGAGGACTATATCCTCGAGCGCGGCATCCGTGCCGACCTGTCGATCATCAAGGGGTGGAAGGCCGACGAGGCCGGCAACCTGATCTTCCGCAAGACCGCGCGCAACTTCAACCAGCCGATGGCGACGGCGGGGCGCATCTGCGTCGCCGAGGTGGAGGAAGTGGTGCCGGTCGGTTCGCTCGATCCCGACCAGATCCATCTGCCGGGCATCTATGTGAAGCGGATGATCGTCGGCGCGCCGTATGAGAAGAAGATCGAATTCCGCACGGTGCGCGAGCGGGTTTGATTTTCCGGGGGCGGGGGATGCGGAGTGCGCCAGCCCTCCCCCCGACCCCCTCCCGCCTGCGGGAGGGGGAGCGCTTTTGGCGGAGGTGTGGTTCATGAAACGCATGATGATTGAGCAAGACAGTCGCCAAATCACCTCTCCCCTCCCGCAAGCGGGAGGGGTTGGGGGAGGGCTACCCGGTCTGAGGCTAGGCGCCGCACTCGCCGCCGCCCTTGCCCTATCCGGCTGCGTCGTCGCCGTCGGCAACAACAGCGCCGCACCCCCACCACTCGCAACCAACCCCAAACTCGCAGGGATGCAATATCTCTACGGCTCGGCCGAAGCCGATGCGATCTCGCGTCAGGCGTGGAACGCGCTCGTCACCTATGCCGCCGACCGCATCCGCCGCCCGCAAGCCGACAGCGTCGTGCTGGCGCAGGGCGCGAGCCTCGAAAATCCCCGCTTCGTGCCATGCGCGGGCAAGCGGCCCGCCGCCGTCTTCGATGTGGACGAGACGGTCCTTCAAAATCTCGGTTTCGAATATGACGATTTGAACGGCCGACCGGGACGCGACTTCAATACGCGGTGGCGTGCCTGGGAGCAAAGCGACGGCCATGCCGTCCTGCCCACGCCCGGCGCAGCGGCGGCGATCGCCGATCTGCGGACCATGGGCGTGACCGTGATCTTCAACACCAACCGCGACGATCCGGCAGGTGCGGCGCGCGTGATCGACGCGGCGGGGCTTGGCCCGGCGGTGCATGGCGACACGCTGTTCGTGCGCTCCGACACGGGGAGCGGGGACAATAAGGACCCGCGTCGCTGGCAGATTGCGCAGCGTTACTGCGTGATCGCCATGGGCGGCGATCAGCTGGGCGATTTCAGCGAGTTGTTCAACGCATCTGCCCCGGTGGCGGAGCGGCGTGTCCGGGCCGATGGCTCGCGCGTCGCGGCCCTTTGGGGGCGCGGCTGGTTCGTCTTCCCGAACCCCGTTTACGGCAAGGCGCTGAAGGGCAGCGCGGACGACATCTTCCCCGCCGACCGGCGGTGGCACCCGACAGGAGAGCAGTGATGGCCTGGACCCGCGACGAAATGGCCGCCCGTGCGGCCAAGGAACTGAAGGACGGTTTCTACGTCAATCTCGGCATCGGCATCCCGACGCTGGTGGCCAACCATATCCCGCAAGGGGTCGAGGTCACGCTGCAATCCGAAAACGGGATGCTGGGCATCGGGCCGTTCCCTTATGACGACGAGGTCGATCCCGACCTGATCAATGCGGGCAAGCAGACGATCAGCGAACTGCCGCACTCGGTCTATTTCTCGTCGGCGGACAGCTTCGCGATGATCCGGGGCGGGCATATCGACTTGACCGTGCTGGGCGCGATGGAAGTGTCCCAGGGCGGCGACATCGCCAACTGGATGATCCCCGGCAAGATGATCAAGGGCATGGGCGGTGCGATGGATCTGGTCGCGGGGGTCAAGAAGATCATCGTCGTCATGGAGCATAACGCCAAGGACGGCAGCCCCAAGTTCATCCCCGAATGCACCCTGCCGCTGACCGGGCGCAACGTCGTCGACATGATCGTCACCGACCTGGCGGTGTTCCAGCGCCCCGATCACGACAGCGCCTTCCGCCTGATCGAATGCGCGCCGGGTGTCACCGCCGATGAGGTGGCGGCAAAGACCACGGCGAAGTTCGACCGCTGATGGCCTATACCCTCGTCACCGCGAACCGGAATTATTCCAGCTGGTCGCTGCGCCCCTGGTTGCTGATGAAGGCGTTCGGGATCGGCTTTGCCGACCGGATCGAGCCGTTCGCGGCGGCGGAGAATTACGAGGCGTTCCGCGCCTTTTCGCCGACGGGGCAGGTGCCGGTGCTGATCGATGGCGAGCGGACCGTTTGGGACTCGCTGGGCATCACGCTGTATCTGGCCGAACGGCATCCGGGAGTCTGGCCCGAGGACGAGGCGGCGCGGGCCTGGGCGATGTGCGCGGTGGCGGAAATGCATGGCGGCTTCGGCGCGCTGCGGGCCGAGCGAACGATGAATATCGGGGTGCGGGTGGACGCCAAGCCAGCGTCACCCCGGCTGGAGCGCGATATCGCATGGCTGGCGGAATTGTGGGGCGAGGGGCTGTCGCAATTTGGCGGGCCCTGGCTGGCGGGTGATCGGTTCTCGGCGGTCGATGCCTTCTACGCGCCGGTCGCGTTCCGGGTGCGGACCTACGGCATCGATGTCGGCCCGGTGGGGGCAGCATGGGTCGAGACGGTTCTGGCGCATCCAGCGATGCGGGATTGGGAAGCGCAGGCGCTGGCGGAGACGTGGCGCGACCCGGATCATGAAATCGAACTGGCGGAGTGCGGCGGCGTGACGGCGGACTATCGCGCCAAGGGGTAAGGCCACAGGAATCCCCGCCGAAATCGAAATAACATTGCGCGAACCCTTTGCGTTGCGCGCCTTTTCGGATAACAGCGCCCGCATCATGGCCCAACGACCCCAGACTCTGTACGAGAAGATCTGGGCCGCGCACGTTGTCGAACGGCGGCCCGATGGCACCTGCCTCATCTATATCGACCGCCACCTTGTTCACGAGGTGACGAGCCCGCAGGCGTTCGAGGGGCTACGCGCCGCCGGGCGCAAGGTGCGCCGTCCCGAGCTGACGCTGGCGGTGCCCGATCACAACCTGCCGACGACGCCGCGCAAGGACGCGAACGGCAACCTCCTGCCCATCGCCGACCCGGAAAGCGCGCAGCAGCTGGACGCGCTTCGCCGCAACACCGCCGAGTTCGGCGTCGACTATATCGACGCGACGGCGGCGGCGCAGGGCATCGTGCATGTCGTCGGGCCGGAACAGGGCTTTACGCTGCCGGGCACGACTCTGGTGTGCGGCGACAGCCATACCTCGGCGCATGGTGCGCTGGGCGCGCTGGCCTTCGGCATCGGCACGTCGGAGGTCGAGCATGTGCTGGCGACCCAGACGTTGCTCCTGTCGCCGTCCAAGACCATGGAAGTGCGCGTCGACGGCGTGCTGGGTCACGGCGTGTCGGCCAAGGACGTCGTGCTGGCCATCATCGGCAAGATCGGCGCGGCGGGCGGGACCGGCCATGTCATCGAATTCACCGGCAGTGTGATCCGCAACCTGTCGATCGAAGGTCGCCTGACCATCGCCAACATGTCGATCGAGGGCGGCGCGCGTGCCGGCCTGATCGCGCCGGACGAGACGACCTTCGCCTATCTGAAGGGGCGTCCGATGGTCCCCAAGGGCGCGGATTGGGACAAGGCGGTTGCCTGGTGGCGGACGCTGCCGACCGATCCGGGCGCGGTCTACGACAAGGTCGTGACTCTCGACGCCGCCGACATCGCACCGAATCTGACCTGGGGCACCAGCCCCGAGGACGTGGTGCCGATCACCGGCGTCGTGCCCGATCCCGACAGCTTCGCCGATCCGTCCAAGCGCGAAGCGGCGCGCAAGTCGCTGGACTATATGGGTCTGACCCCCGGCACCGCGATGCAGGACGTGCCCATCCAGCATGTCTTTATCGGCAGCTGCACCAACAGCCGTATCGAGGACCTGCGCGCCGCCGCCGCCGTGGCGCGCGACCGCAAGGTGGCGGACGGCGTCCGTGCGCTGGTCGTTCCCGGCTCGGGGCTGGTCAAGCGTCAGGCCGAAGAAGAGGGGCTGGACCGCATCTTCGTGCAGGCGGGTTTTGAATGGCGCGAGCCGGGCTGTTCGATGTGCCTGGCGATGAACCCGGACAAGGTGCCCGCGGGCGAACGCTGTGCCTCGACCTCGAACCGCAATTTCGTCGGTCGCCAGGGTCCCGGTGCGCGCACCCATCTGCTGTCCCCCGCTATGGCCGCCGCCGCTGCGGTGACCGGGCGCCTTTTCGATGTTAGAGAGTTGAAGAGCCACGATTTCGATCGTTAAGGCATCTGACAGGGACGATAGGGGATACGCATCATGAAGCACGTATTGGTCATGCTCGTCACCGGCGCGGTTCTGTGCGGCGCGGCGGCCTATGCCGCAGGCATCGCGTCACGCCCCGCCGTGGCCGAGCAGCGTCCGCAGCGCGCGGGATGAACGCGCGGGTTTCGAATACAGGGATGATGGAATGAACCCGGTTACGACCGTCTCCGGCACTGCCTATCCATGGGGCGCCAAGAATATCGATACGGATGTCATCATCCCGGCACACTGGCTGAAGACGATCACCCGCGCCGGGCTGGGGCGCGGCGCGTTCGAGACGGTGCGCGCGCAACCGGACAATATCTTCGATGATCCGCGCTATGCGGGCGCGCCGATCCTGATCGCTGGCGACAATTTCGGTTGTGGGTCCAGCCGCGAGCATGCGGCCTGGGCCTTGGCGGACATGGGCATCCAGGCGGTGATCGCGCCGAGCTTTTCCGATATCTTCTCGGGCAACGCCTTCAAGAACGGGATCGTCCCGGTCGTCCTGCCGCAGGACGCCGTGGACCGGTTGGTCGAGGTGGCGAAGGACCAGCCGATTACGGTCGATCTGGAGACGATGACCGTCACCACCCCGTTCCAGGACCGCTTTGCGTTCGAACTCGATCCGTTTCGCCGTGAATGCCTGATGAAGGGGCTCGACGAAGTCGGCCTGACGCTGGCCCGCGACGAAGCGATCGGCAGTTTCGAAGGGCAGATGGCCGAGGGGCGGCCTTGGATCGCGGGTCGTCAGCGCCTGGACGCCCCCACGGCAGGAACCGCCTGACGAAGCCTGGTGCCGGCGTCCCGGCGAAACGGTCAGGACGCGGCGACGATGACCCCGGCGATCAGCGCCCATAGGGCAAGCGAACCGATCAAGCCGTTCATGATGCCCAGCATCGGACTGTCGCGGCGGTCGGGTGGCATGACGTGGGAATGGGTCACGATGCTCTCCTAAGTTACCGGTGATATCCCCGTTTTCCGGGGGTTTATCCCGTCTTCGTTATAGTTACACTACGCATCGACCAAGACCTGGTTCCCATTGTTTCCCCTGCGCAACGATCCTTCGGCGCGCCGTGCAACACCTGATCGGCGCATCGGTTGCACGCGGGCGCGACGCCCCCTATCTCGGACGTTATGTTTGGATGGCCCATAGGGCTGGGGGATGGCGAACCGATGGACAGTTTCGACGATCGCAGGAAGGGCTTCGAGGCCAAGTTCGTGGCCGATCAGGACATGATGTTCCGCATCACGGCGCGGCGCAACCGGCTGGTCGCGCAATGGGCGGCCGAGCGGATGAAGCTGACTCCCGCCGAAACCGATGCCTATGCCAAGGCGGTCGTACAGGCCGATTTCGAGGAAGCGGGCGATGAGGACGTCATCCGCAAGCTGCTGGGCGACCTGACCGCCGCCGGGATCGACGTCGACGAGGTGGAGGTCCGCCGCGCGCTGGACGAGCAACTGGTCGAGGCGCGTCGCCAGTTGATGGAGAGCCGCTGACCATGCCGATGGCCGCCGATGACATCGCCACGATGATCCGTACCGCCATTCCCGATGCCGAGGTCCAGATCACCGACCTTGCCGGGGACGGCGACCATTATGCCGCGCATGTCGTGGCCGCCAGCTTTGCGGGTATGAGCCGGGTCGCACGCACTCGCGCCGTCTATGCGGCGCTGGGTGGACGCATGGGGGGCGAACTCCATGCGTTGCAACTGACCACCGCGGTTCCGGCCGCCTGATCCCATTCCCTCAAGGATGAATGATATGACCGACGATACGAATGCGCGGATCGATGCGCTGGTGAAGGACAATGCCGTCCTGCTGTTCATGAAGGGCACGCCGCTCTTTCCGCAATGCGGCTTTTCCAGCCGTGCGGTGGCGATCTTGAACCATCTGGACGTGCCGTTCGAGAGCGTCGACGTGCTCCAGGACCAGGGCATCCGCCAGGGCATCAAGGCCTATTCGGATTGGCCCACCATTCCGCAGCTCTATGTGAAGGGCGAATTCGTCGGCGGTTCGGACATCATGATGGAGATGTACGAAAGCGGCGAACTGGCCGAGCTGGTCCAGGACGTGAAGACCGCGTGATAGGTCGGCGATCGTAAGATTGGAAAGGGGGCTGGACTACGATCCGGCCCCCTTTTTTATTCCTCCCCTGCAAGGGGAGGAATGGATCGACTCTATTGACTACGCCTGTAATCGCGATAAGATTACGCTTGTAGTCAATAAGAGGGCGAGTCGATGGCCGAGCGTATCAGCGATGCCGAACATGCCGTGATGGAGGTCCTGTGGGAGGAGGCTCCGCTGACCGCGCAGGATGTCGCGGAGCGGGTCGATCCCGAACGCGGCTGGAGCACCAATACCGTCAAGACGCTGCTCGGCCGTCTGCTCGCCAAGGAGGCCATTGCGCATGAGGAGCAGGGGCGGCGCTATCTGTATCGTCCGCTGGTCGCGCGCGACGATTATGTCGTTGGCGAATCCCGCCGCCTGATCGACCGGCTGTTCGGCGGTCGCCTGACCCCGCTGGTCGCGCATCTGGCCGAGCGGGACGAGCTGACCGCGCAGGACATTTCCGAGATCGAGGCACTGCTCAAGGACCTGAAGGCATGAGCGGCGCGCAACTCGGCTGGGGGGTGGAGGCGATGATCGCCTCCACCCTCCTGATGGCGCTGGTCCTGCTGGCCCGCCGCCATGTCCGTCAGGCCTTCGGGCCGCAGATCGCCTATGCACTCTGGGCCTTGCCGCTGCTCCGGCTGATTCTGCCGCCGCTGCCGCGCGGCCTGTCCGAGCAGGCGACCCCGCCGCTGGCCGCCGCGAGCGAGCGTTTCGCGACCTATGTCGTGCTGCCCATGACCGCGCAGATCCCCGCCACGGTGGATGCGCCCGGCATCTGGCAGAGGGTGGAGCAGGGTGTTGCGCTGTTCTGGATCATCGGGGCGGCGGGTTTCCTGGGCTTCCAGCTCTTTCGCCACTGGCGCTTCCGCACGCGGTTGCTCGCCGATGCCGAGCCGCTGGAGGCGGTGGAGGGCGTGCGTGTGGTCGCCAGCGACGGCGCGCCGGGGCCGCTCGCCTTCGGCATCTGGCATCGCTACGTCGCTTTCCCGCGCGATTTCGCCGAGCGGTACGACGCCGATGAGCGCGACCTGGCGCTGGCGCACGAGCTGGGCCACCATGCCCGCGGCGACCTGATCGCCAACTGGGTCGCGCTCGCCGTGCTGGCGCTCCACTGGTTCAACCCGCTGGCGTGGCGGGCCTTCCACGCTTTCCGTGCCGATCAGGAGCTGGCCAACGACGCCCGTGTCCTGAAGGGGCGCAGCCGTGCCGACCGGCATGTCTATGCCTGCGCCATCGTGAAGGCCGCGCATGGCCGCGCACTGTCGGGCGCCTGTCACCTGCACACCATCGATGATCTGAAAGGGAGGCTGAAGATGTTGACGACTTCTCCGAAATCGCGTCGCCAGCTGGCGATGGGCGGGGCCACCGTGTCGCTGCTGGTCCTGGCCGGGCTGGGGGCGACCGCCTCGGGCACGCCGGCGGCGGCGGCGCTGACCAAGAAGGTCGAGCGGACGCTGGGCGTCGACCTGACCAGCCCGGTCGCGGTCCTGCCCGCCGTCGTCCAGACCACGCCGGAGGCGCCCGAAGCGCCTGCCGCGCCGTCCGTACCTGTGGCTCCGGCTGTCCCTGCAAAACCCGTGGTCGCGATCGCTGCGACGGTTCCGGAGGTGCCCGCCGTTCCCGCTGCACCTGCGACTCCCCAGGCCGCCGCGGTTCCCGCCGCGCCGCAGGCACCCGCCGCGCCCCGTGTTCGCGTCGTGACGCTGCGCAACGGGCATAAGGTCAAGTTCGTCGGCGACAATGGCATGGTCCCGATGGTGCCCATGCCCCCGATCCCGATGGTCCAGGCGCGTGCCTGTGGTACCGGCAACAGCGATACCCGCACCAGCTATATGACGGTCGACGGCAAGACCCGGCGGCAGGTGACGATCATCTGCACCGACCGGATCGAGCGGGATGCTCGTCAGGCCTCGCTCGCCGCCGTCCATGCCCAGCGCACGGCGCAGGTGAACATGCAGATCGCGCTCGCCAGCATCGAGAGTGCCCGCGCCTCGATCATCCGCGACCGCAACCTGTCCGAGGACGCCCGGCGTGACGCACTGAACGGCCTGAACGAGGCGACCGCCGAGTTGAAGGCCGACATGGCGAACCGCGATCGCGACTGACCGGACCACGACTTTACCCCAACTCGACCTCTGTGCCCGTCCGACGGGGACAGGGGTTGCCCTTTGTCCGCCGCTTGCCCACATGGTCGGGAATGGCTGAGCACCCGACCGGCATTCCGATCCTGCTTGAGCCGCTGGTCACCCGCGTGCTCGCCCCCAATCCGTCGCCCTTCACCTATACGGGCACGCAAAGTCATGTCGTGGGCGACCGCGACGTGGCGGTCATCGATCCGGGGCCGGACGATCCCGCGCATCTGGACGCACTGACCCGCGCGATCGCCGGGCGGCCGGTGGTGGCGATCCTGATCACCCATCATCACCGTGACCACAGCCCGGCCAGCCGCCCGCTCGCCCGCCTGACCGGCGCCCCGATCGTCGGGGCGGCTCCGTTCGCCGCCGACTATCAGGGTGGCCAGTCCGACGCCGCCTTCGACCGCGACTATGCGCCGGACCGGGGCCTGGCGGAGGGCGAGGGGGTAAGCGGCGACGGCTGGACGCTGAACGCCATCGCGACGCCGGGCCATACCTCCAACCATCTCGCCTTTGCGCTGCCCGAGACCAGGGCGCTGTTTTCGGGCGATCACGTCATGGGCTGGTCGACTAGCATCGTGTCGCCGCCCGATGGCGACATGAGCGCCTATATGGCCAGCCTGGAAAAATTGATGGAGCGCGACGACCGGGTCTATTACCCGGGGCATGGCGAGGCGGTCGAGAATCCGCAGCGGCTGGTGCGCGGGATGCTGGGCCATCGCAAGCAGCGGGAGAGGCAAATCCTGCGCCTGCTGGCGGCGGAAGAGAGGTTGCCGATCGCGGCGATGACCGCCCGCATGTATGTCGGCCTGAACCCTAAACTGATTCCGGCGGCGGAACGATCGGTTCTGGCGCATCTTTATGACCTGCGAAACCGCGGGCTGGTTCGCGAGGAAGGAGCATCATGGATCAGCGCGTGACGCCGCCTGCCGACACGCCGCCGCCACCGTCACGACCGCGCGGCGGGGTCGGCCTGTTCCTGACCAAGGTGGCGGGGGTACTGCTCCTGCTGGTGCTGGCCGGACTGATCATGGTGTGGGGCGTGCAGCGCTATGTCGAGGATCGGCTGACCCCCGACCCGACCACCATCGCGCGCGCCAGCCTGGACGGCCTGCGCGAACAGAACCGGCTGTCGGCCTTCGCGGCGCGGTACGTCGCGGTCGTCAGCTCGCGCCAGTCGCAGCTCGGCTTTTCGACCGAGCGGACGCTAATCATGCCGGGCATGGTCCGTTACGAGGTCGATCTGGGCAAGCTGCGCCAGCAGGATGTGCGCTGGGATGCGAATGCCCATGTCCTGTCGGTGACGCTGCCCCCCGTTGAGATCGACGGGCCGCAGGTCGATCTGTCGGCGATCCGCGAATATGGATCGGGCGGCCTGCTGACCACCTTCACCGACGCCGAGCAGCGGCTCGACGCCGCCAATCGCACGGCGGGGCAGGTCGAGCTGATGCGACAGGCGCGTGCGCCCGCGCCGATGAAGCTGGCCCGCGATGCGACCCGGCGTGCGGTCGAGCGCAGCTTCGCCATGCCGCTGCGCGCGGCGGGGGTGGAGGGCAGCGTCAAGGTCCGCTTCTCCGACGAAGCGGCGGGCGACGAACGCTGGGACACGACGCGCAACCTGCAAGAGGTTCTTGGCAATAGCGGCTGACGTGGCCAATTGTCGGCGCGAGCCCATGCGCCTAGGGGGAATGCCATGACCATCCAGACGAATCTGACGGGCCTCGACCTGCGCGCCGAGATCGACCGGCTCCGCAAGGAGCGCAACGCCGTCATCCTCGCCCATTATTATCAGAAGCCCGAGATTCAGGACCTGGCCGATTTCGTCGGCGACAGCCTGGACCTCAGCCGCAAGGCGCAGGCGACCGACGCCGACGTCATCGCCTTTTGCGGCGTGCGCTTCATGGCGGAGACGGCCAAGATCCTGTCGCCCAACAAGATCGTCGTGCTGCCCGACATGGCCGCCGGGTGCAGTCTGGAGGATAGCTGCCCGCCCGAACAGTTCGCCGAGTTCCGGGCGCAGCACCCGGATCACATCGCGCTGACCTATATCAACTGCTCGACCGAGGTGAAGGCACTGTCCGACATCATCGTGACGTCGTCCTCGGCCGAACAGATCCTGGCGCAGATCGACCCCGCGCAGAAGATCATCTTCGGCCCAGACCGTAACCTGGGCGGCTATCTGGCGCGCAAGACCGGCCGCGACATGTTGCTGTGGCCGGGCGTGTGTATCGTGCACGAGGCGTTCAGCGAGACCGAGTTGCTGAAGCTGCGGGCCCAGCACCCGGACGCGCCGATCGCGGCGCATCCCGAATGCCCCGCCGTGATCCTGGACCATGCCGATTATGTCGGTTCGACGCGCGGCATCCTGGAGTTCGCACAGACCGTGACCAGCGACACGCTGATCGTCGCGACCGAGCCGCACATCATCCACCAGATGCAAAAGGCGATGCCGGGCAAGACCTTCATCGGCGCGCCGGGCGCGGACGGCAACTGCAACTGCAATATCTGCCCCTACATGGCGCTCAACACCATGGAGAAGCTGTACCTCGCGCTGCGCGACCTGACCCCGCGCGTCGAGATCGAGGAAGGCCTGCGGCTTCAGGCCAAGAAGAGCCTCGACGCGATGCTGACGCTGGCCAGCGGCACGGTCGGCAAGGGCGATCTGGGCCCGCGCCCGTGACGGAAAAAGTGATCGACGGGTTCGACCTCGGCGCCTTCGTCACCGCGACGCTGGCCGAGGATCTGGGGCCCGGCGGCGACATCACCTCGGCGGCGGTGATCCCGGCGGAGGCGCGGTTCATCGGCACCATGGCCAGCCGCGATGCGATCACCGTCGCCGGGCTGCCCATCGCCGAGGCGTTCTTCCGCCACCTCGACGCCGATGTCGTCATCGAGCGGCTGGTCGAGGACGGGACGAGCGTTCCGGCGGGCACCGATCTGCTCCGCCTGTCCGGCAAGGCCCGCGCGATGCTGACCGCCGAACGGTCCGCGCTGAACACCGTCCAGCATCTGTCGGGCATCGCGACGATGACGGCGGCTTATGTGGCGGCGATCCAGGGTACCGGGGCGACGCTGCTCGACACGCGCAAGACCATTCCGGGCCTTCGCCTCCTGGAGAAATACGCCACCCGCATGGGCGGCGCGCAGAATCATCGCATGGGTCTGTGGGATGCGGCGATGATCAAGGACAATCACGTCGCGGTCGCGGGCGGCATCGGCCCGGCGGTCACGGCGGCGCGAGAGGCGGGAATCGCGCGGATCATCGTCGAGGTCGACGCGCTCGACCAGATCGAACCGGCGCTGGCGGCGGGAGCGACCCATTTGCTGCTCGACAATATGAACCCGGCGCAGCTCGCCGAGGGTGTCGCGCTGGTCGCGGGCCGGGTGCCGACCGAGGCGTCGGGCGGCGTGCGTCTCGACACCATCCGCGCCATGGCGAAATCGGGCGTTACCTATGTCAGCGTGGGTCGCTTGACCCAATCGGCCCCGGCAGCCGATATCGGACTGGATTTCGCCGCCGCCTGAGGCGGGCTTGGAAGGGGAAGATCGTGCGACCGAAGTCGGTGATATTGGGCGAGCGGCTTTCGTTGTTTGCCATCCTGTTGCTGGTGGTACTGGCGGTCATCGGCTGGGCCGACACGGTCGCCCAGGCCGGGGTGGCGATAGCGATCATCGCCAATGGCCTGCTGATCGGGCTGTTCCTGCTCGGCACGCTGCTGACCACTCGCATGGCCAGCCGGGTCGGGCTGGGGCTGCTGGTCGTGCTGACGATCCTGAACCTGCTCGGTTTTCTCTATCAGGTGTCGGTCGGTGCGCTGGCCGAGGGTGCGTTCGGCGTGCTGACGGCAGTGCAGGCGGCGACGTCGCTGGTCGCGGTCGTGATGCTGATGCGGCCCAATGCCCTGGCCTGGTATCGCGCGATGGCGGAGGTAAGCGAAGCATGAAACACGTAATCATCGGTATGGCGTTCTTGGCCGCGCCGCAGCTGCTGTCGGCGCAGACCCTGCAATGCACCGCACCGCGCGGGGTCCAGTCCATCCGCCCCGACCTGCCCAGCCAGAGCCAGCCGACCCGCGTGCTGCCGATCGGCGGTTACACGCTGGCCATCACCTGGAGTCCGCAATTCTGCCGCGACCCCAAGGGGAATAGCAGCTTCCAGTGCGGCGGCACCAACCGCTTCGGCTTCACCCTGCACGGGCTGTGGCCCGATGGCGTGGACAAGGATTGGCCGCAATATTGCCGCCCGACCGCGATCATCCCGCAGGCGGTGGTCCGCCGCCATATCTGCGCCACCCCCTCGGCGCAGCTGATGCAGCATGAATGGGCCAAGCATGGCACCTGCATGAGCGGATACAGCCCGGCGCGCTATTTCCAGCGGTCGAACGCGCTATATTACGGGCTGCGCTTCCCGGATATGGACGGGCTGTCGCGTCGGAACGGCCTGACCGCAGGTGATCTGGCGACCGCCTTTGCCGCCGCCAATCGGGGGATGACGGCCGACATGATGCGCGTGACCGCCACGCGCGAAGGCTGGCTGGACGAAATCTGGATCTGCCTGAACAAGGCATTCCGCCCCGCCCGCTGTCCGGCGCATCAGGGCGGATTGTCGCCCAACGCACCGCTGAAGATCTGGCGGGGCAGCCGCTGACCGCGCTTACCCCTCCAGCACCACGCTGGAGGGGTGATGCTTGTCCAGATGCTTGCGGATGATCCGCAGGTTGCGCGTGTTCGACCGGAACAGCACATCGGCGGCGTCGCCGATCAGCGGCACGAAGCCCAACAGCGCGTCGAAGCCGACATTGCCCATCATCCGTGCGATCTGGAATTTGGACAGCCCCAGATTGCGCGCTTCCCAGATGATGTAGCTGCCCAGTGCCGCGGCGGCGATGTCGCCGACGATCGGGACCAGACCCAGTATCACGTCCAGCCCGATCGGGCGGTTGAGGCCGGGCAGCACGACGACACGCTCCAACAGGCGTTCCATCGCCTCGATCCGCTGGCGGCTGGCGGCGATGCTCTTGTCGAGCGGCAGAGCGTCGAATGCCATGGGGTCGATGCGGGTCGTGTTGGCCATGCCGTTCAATTGGTGATGGCGCGCAACCGGTTCAATGGATGCCACGCGCGGCTGTTGGTCTGGAATTGCCGCAGCCGGGGCGTGGTGAGCGACCAGCGCAGCGGGCGGGCCAAGGGAATGAAGGGCGTGTCGGCATTGATCGCCGCATCCGCCGTCGCGATCGCCGATCCGCGTTCCGCCAGCGTCGGGGCCAGCCGTGCCTGCTCGATCGCGGCCATCGCTGCCTCTCCACAGGGCGCGCAGGCGGTCGCGAGATACCAGCGCGCGCTGTCATAGGGGGCGACCGCATCGATCAGGCGGAGGTCGGCAGGGTCATCGAGCGCCACCCGTTCGGGCGTGATGCCGATCGCCAGCAATGTCGCACCGATCTGGCCATAGAGCAGGTTCGCGCCCGGCCCCCGCGGCAAGGCAATGCGCAGCCGCACCGGCTGACCCCAGGCGGCGACCCGAGCCCGCGCCCCGCTGCGCCGCTCGTCCAGATTGAGGAGCGCCCAGCCGGGAATTTGCGGCGGGGCGTCGGAGTCGAGCGTGTCGGGCAGCAGGCGGTCGGCGGCTTCCCAATTGGGGGCGACCGCCGCCAACATGGCCGCCCGGTCGAATGCGGCCGACAGCGCCTGGCGATTGGCCGGGTCCGTCAGGAAGCCGTCGCGACGGACGATGCTCAGTCCGAAAAGACCGGCCGCCGGATCGACCTGGATGGCGGCCTGGTTGATCCGGACGGCGTCGAGCAGCGGCCACGTCTCGAATTGACCACCGAGCAACAGGTCGGACCGGCCGCCAGCAAAACGCAGGATGGCGCGTGCCGGTGTCTCGGCGATCAGGCGGACATCCTCCTCCGGCGCGGGCGTGGCATCGTCCTCGGGCTCGACACGACGGGGATCGGGGATGGGGCGTAGCAGCGGGGGCGGCCCCGCCCGGATGATGCGGAAGGGCCCGGTGCCCCGACGCCCCCGGTCGACGATCGCCATTTCGGGCTGGGCGAACAGTTTTAACAGGTCGGGGCGGGGGCGCGACAGGCGGATTTCGATGACCTGCGGCGTCATCACTACGATCTCGTCGATCGCCGTCAGGAAGGGGGCCAGCGGGTTGCCTGATTGGGGCGAGACCAGGCGCCGCAGGATCGGCACGACCTGCTCGGCGGTGACGGGTGAGCCGTCATTCCACTTGGCCTCGCGCAGGCGGAAGATGAAGCTGCCGCCCTCGTCGATGACGATCCAGCGTTCGGCCAGCCCCGGCTCGATCTGGCCATTGGCGTCGAAACGCACCAACCCCTGCGCCAGCGCATCGCGCAGCACGCGGCGCGACGTGTCGTCATCGGCGGGGGGCAGTCCTCCGCCGGACCGGGCGGAAGGGTTGGTGGATTGGACGGTGCTGACGACCACCGCCCCATGATCGGCATGGCGCTCGCAGGCGGTCGTCGCCATCAGCGCGGCCGCCAACCCGATGGTGCGGACGGCGGGACTCGAACCCGCACTCCATAGGAAGCCGATTTTAAGTCGGCAGCGTCTACCGGTTTCGCCACGTCCGCGCACAGGCCAACGAAGATACCAGGATGCCGCGAAGGTCAAGGGCGCAGCTGTCGTAAAGTCGGAATAGCCGCGCCCCCGTTACCTCAAGACCGGAATGCGATCACTCCGCGTCGACGTTCAGACGCGCGCGCATTTCCTTGCCGGGTTTGAAATAAGGAACGCGCTTGGCGCAGACATCGACGGTTTCGCCGGTACGGGGATTGCGGCCGGTACGAGCACCGCGCGCTCGGGTCGAAAAGGCGCCAAAGCCGCGCAGTTCGACGCGACCGTCATCCGACAGCCGCTTGGTAATCTCATCAAAGAAAATCGTGACGATCAGTTCAACTTCACGCGGGTTCAGTCCCGGATTACGCTGACCGATTTTTTGCACCAGTTCCGAACGGATCATCGTCTAGTCCCAAGCTTAAGACGGATCGTTCTTAACCTGTGTTTCTCGCTGCTGAAAGTAGTTTTATTATACGATTAAAAGACACGCCAGTGTCTTTTGGCCGAAGCCGGGACATGTTTCCGAAAAAACATGCCCCGGTCCAGTGACTTACTTCTGGGTGCGCGCCTTCAGCGCTTCGCCCAGAATGTCGCCCAGCGATGCGCCCGAGTCGGACGAACCATACTGAGCCACCGCCTGCTTCTCTTCGGCGATCTGCATCGCCTTGACCGAGAAGGTCGGCTTCTTCGAACGATCGAAGCCGGTGACCATCGCGTCGAACTTCTGGCCGACCTGGAAGCGCTCGGGGCGCTGCTCGTCACGGTCGCGACCCAGATCGGTGCGCTTGATGAAGCCGGTCGCACCATCGTCGCCCGCCTGGACTTCGAGGCCCGCGTCGCGGACTTCGAGGACGGTCACGGTGACGACCTGGTTCTTGTTCAGGCGATCGCCAGCCGCAGCCACGCCGCCGGCGACGGGGCCGCCGCGCTCGAGCTGCTTCATGCCGAGCGAGATACGCTCCTTCTCGGGGTCGATGTCCAGAACCACGGCCTGAACGACTTCGCCCTTGCGGTGCAGGTTGAGGGCATCCTCACCCGACACGCCCCAGGCGATGTCCGACATGTGGACCATGCCGTCGACATCGTTGTCCAGGCCGATGAACAGGCCGAACTCGGTCGCGTTCTTGACTTCGCCCTCGACGGTCGAGCCGATCGGATGGGCAGCGGCGAACGCTTCCCACGGATTGGCCTGAGCCTGCTTGAGGCCGAGCGAGATGCGGCGCTTTTCCTGATCGACTTCGAGGACGACCACATCGACTTCCTGCGAGGTCGACACGATCTTGCCCGGATGGACGTTCTTCTTGGTCCAGGACATTTCCGACACGTGGACCAGGCCTTCGATGCCCGGCTCCAGCTCGACGAACGCACCATATTCGGTGATGTTCGTGACGCGGCCCGACAGCTTCGCGCCGACCGGGTACTTGGCGCCGGCGCCATCCCACGGATCGCTCTCGAGCTGCTTCATGCCGAGCGAGATGCGCTGCGTGTCCTTGTTGATGCGGATGATCTGCACCTTCACGGTGTCGCCGATCGCGATCATCTCCGACGGATGATTGACGCGCTTGTACGACAGGTCGGTGACGTGCAGCAGGCCGTCGATGCCACCCAGGTCGACGAACGCACCATAATCGGTGATGTTCTTGACGACGCCGTCGATGATCTGACCCTCGGCCAGGCTCTGGATCAGGCCCGAACGCTGCTCGGCGCGGGTCTCTTCCAGGACCGCGCGACGCGACACGACGATGTTGCCGCGCTTGCGGTCCATCTTCAGGATCTGGAACGGCTGCGGGATGTCCATCAGCGGGGTGACGTCGCGGACGGGGCGGATGTCGACCTGGCTACCGGGCAGGAACGCCACGGCGCCGTTCAGGTCGACGGTGAAGCCACCCTTCACGCGGCCGAAGATCACGCCTTCGACGCGGGCCGACTTCGAGAATTCGAGCTCCAGCTTGTCCCAGGCGGCCTCGCGGCGCGCGCGGTCGCGGCTGAGCATCGCTTCGCCGTGCATGTTCTCGACGCGGTCGACATAGACCTCGACTTCGTCACCGACCTTCAGGTCGGCCTTCTGGCCGGGGGCAGCGAATTCGCGGAGGGGCACACGGCCTTCCGACTTCAGACCGACGTCGATGACGGCCATGTCGTTTTCGATCGCGGTGACGGTGCCATGCACGACGCGACCCTCGAAGCTGTCGGCACCGCCGAACATGTCATCGAGCATCGCCGCGAAATCGTCGCGCGTGGGCTGGGGGTTGGTTGCCATAAAAGGGTTAGGTTCCTGAGAGTTTTTCGTCTCCGGCTCGGGGCGATTCCCAAGACCTTCGACGATGGCCGCGCCGACCCCATGTCGACGCCACCAGGCCCGAAGATGATGCTGAAACACGGAAAAGCGGCGGTCCGCGACAAATGCGGAAAGGACGCTGGGGCAAGGCCCCGCGTCAGCCTCTCCGCGGAACAGGGTCCGCGAGCGGGGGCGCCTTAGCGGAAAATGGAGTTTTGCGCAAGGTGGAGGGGGCGTGCCGCTAGGGGCGTCCAATGGGGCTGGCCCCCTCCGTCAGTGCTGGCGCGCTGCCACCTGGGCGTCGACGAACTGGATCGCGCGCGCCACTGCCGCCTCGATCGTCAGGCTGGAGGTGTCCAGCGCCGCGGCGTCCGCCGCCTGGGTGAGGGGGGCGGTCGCCCGGCCGCTGTCGCGTTCGTCGCGGGCGCGGATATCGGCCAGTACCTGCTCGAACGACACGTCCGAGCCGTTCGCCGCCAATTCATTATGCCGCCGCCGTGCCCGGACCTGGGGACTGGCCTTGACGAACAGCTTGGCGTCCGCATCGGGCGCGATGACCGTGCCGATGTCGCGCCCGTCGAGGATCGCGCCGCCGGGCTGGTTGGCGAAGCGCTTCTGCCGCTGGAGCAGCGCCGCGCGGACCAGGGGATGCACCGACACGACCGAGGCGAGCTTGCCCGTCTCGTCATCACGCAGGACGGGATCGGCGAGCAGGCTGTCGTCGAAGCTGCACGCCGCGACGGCATCGGCCTCGCGGGTCGGGTCGAGGTGCATCGCGCGCACCGTCGCCGCCACCGCGCGGTAGAGCAGGCCGGTGTCGAGATGCGGCAGTCCGTAATGCCTGGCCAATGCGCGGGCGATGGTGCCCTTGCCGCTGGCGGCGGGGCCGTCGACGGCGATGATCATGCCATCGCTCCCAGCTTTTCCAGCGTGTCGAAGAACACGGGGTAGCTGGTCGCGACCGGTGCCGCATCGTCCAGCGTGATGGGATCGCGGGCGTTCAAGGCCGCGATGGTCATGCTCATCGCGATCCGGTGGTCGAGCAAGGTCTCCACGGTCGCGCCGCCGGGGATCGGATCGCCGCCGGTGCCGGTGACGGCCATGCCGTCCTCGAACTCCTCGCAGGTCACGCCGCATGCCCCGAGCGCGTTCGCCATGGCGGAGATGCGGTCCGATTCCTTAACGCGCAGTTCCTCCGCGCCGCGCGCGATGGTCGTGCCGGTCGCGAAGGCGGCCGCGACGAACAGCACCGGATATTCATCGATCATGCTCGGCGTCAGCTCGGGCGGAACCTCGATCGCCGACAGGGCTGCGTGACGGACGCGCAGATCCGCCACCGGCTCGCCGCCGACGATGCGCGCGTCCAGCTCGGTGATGTCGGCGCCCATCATCTTCAGCGCTTCGATGATGCCGGTGCGGGTCGGGTTCATGCCGACATTGGTGATCGTCACGTCCGCACCCGGCACGATCGATCCCGCGACCAGCCAAAAGGCGGCCGAGGACGGGTCGCCCGGCACGACGATATTCTGCGGCTTCAACTCCGCCTGCCCCCGAATCGTAATGACTCGCCCTTCGGGGGAGGGGGTGACGGTCAGCTCGGCGCCGAAGCCCGCCAGCATCCGCTCGCTATGGTCGCGGGTCGCGATCGGCTCGATCACGGTCGTCTCGCCCGGCGTGTTCAGACCCGCCAGCAGGATCGCCGACTTCACCTGCGCCGAGGCGACGGGCAGGGTGTAGCGGATCGGCACGGCCGGGTTGATGCCCCGGACCATCAGGGGCAGGCGGCCGCCCGGCGTATCCTGAAACTGCGCCCCCATCTGCGACAGCGGCTCGATGACGCGGCCCATCGGGCGCTTGGACAGCGAGGCGTCACCGATAAAGGTCGCGGTGATCGGATGGCTGGCCACCAGACCCATCAAAAGCCTTGTCGAGGTGCCCGAATTGCCCATGTCGAGCGCGGTCTCGGGTTCGAGCAGCCCGCCGACGCCGACGCCGTGGATCACCCACACCCCGTCGTCCTGCCGGACGATGTCCGCACCCATCGCACGCATCGCGGCGGCGGTGGCGAGCACGTCCTCGCCCTCCAGCAGGCCCTCGACGCGGCTTTCGCCGACCGCGAGTGCGGAGAGCATCAGCGAGCGGTGGCTGATCGATTTGTCGCCCGGAACGGCGATGGTGCCGCGAAGGGCGGCGGCGGCTCGCACGGTGCGAGGCTGGGGAAGGGGATGCGCCATGATGGCGCGGGCTTTTGACAGGGGCCTTGCGCTGTGGCAAGGCGCGCCCACTTTTCGCTCCGGCGGAAAACCCAATTCCGAAAGGTATGAACGGCATGATCAAGCCGGAATGGGGCACGAAGCGTACGTGCCCGAAATGCGCGACGCGTTTCTACGACCTCGAAAAGGACGACCCCGTCACCTGCATCAATTGCGGGACGCAGTGGGAGCCCGAGCCCATCCTGAAGTCGAAGCAGCCCCTGCCGTTCGAGCAGGTCAAGCCCGAGAACAAGGAAGCCGACAGCGATCTGGCGGGCGGCGACGACGAGGATCTGGACATCACCGGTGAGGACGAAGAGCCCTCGCCCGACGATGAAGTCGATCTGGGCGGCGACGACGATCTGGGCGTGGAAACGTCCAGCGAAGACGACGAACACTGAGTTGTCCGAACGGGCTCGGCGGGTGCTTGAAAAAAGTGCTTGCCGAGCCACGGCGGCCCCGCTAGTGGGCTGCCTCCACAGCGGAACGGGGCCGTAGCTCAGCTGGGAGAGCGCTGCAATGGCATTGCAGAGGTCAGGGGTTCGATCCCCCTCGGCTCCACCATTCCGCCGGAACAGCCGCATGATACCATGCGCTGCCAGGCCAGCCCGCATCCCGCCGGGCGCGCGCCGAAATCGATGGGGCCGTAGCTCAGCTGGGAGAGCGCTGCAATGGCATTGCAGAGGTCAGGGGTTCGATCCCCCTCGGCTCCACCATTTCCTCGAAATCGCTGATTTTTGACCGCCCCTGATCGTCAGTGGGTGGTTTTCGGCGTTTCAGGTGCGTTTGAATATAGCCCGATGTCACGTTCCTTTTTCTCAGCCTCCATTCAGACTGAGCTAAGTCGAGGGCTAGGGGGCAAGTCTCCGCCCAAGCCGTAAACGTTCGCTGTGCGCTTCGACTTCACTCAGCGTGAAGGGGAGTCCTGACGTTCGCAATGACCTCCCCACGCACAGTCGACATCCAGAACGCCTCTTTCCCCTCTCCCCTGGACAGGGGAGAGGGTTAGCGGAGCTTGCCAGCGTGCTGGCTAGCGCAGCTTGGGTGAGGGGTCGGGCGAGCCTCCGGCTCGCGCGCTCGGGGACCGAGCGCTCCACCCCTCACCCAGCTACGACTAAGCCTTTGCTTTCGCAAAGACAAAGTCTGCGCAACCCTCTCCCCTCTGCGAGGGGCGAGGGGAAAGGGCGTGTCTGAATGAGAATCTCCCGAAAAAGCAGAAACGTCCGATTGCGCTCACTGTCGACCAACAAAAAGGCCCCGACTTGCGTCGGAGCCCAGGGGGGCCTCGGGGGGATGAGGATCAGACGGCGGCGAGGCGTCGCTGCATCTGGTGGACCGGGTTGCGGGGGGCGCCGGTGACGTCGGCCAGGCGGAAGCGGGCGACTTCGCGGGCCAGCGTCTCGGCTTCCTGCGCCAGGGTGCGGGCGGCGTCGGTGGCCTGTTCGACCATGGCGGCATTGCGCTGGGTCACGCCGTCCATCTCGGCGACGGCGGTGTTGACCTGTTGCAGGCCGATCGACTGCTGGGTGGCCGAGGCGGCGATCTGCGACACCAGGTCGCTGATCTCGCCGATCCGGCCGATGATCCGTTGCAGCGCCTCACCCGCTTCGTTGACCAGTTCGACGCCCGCGCCGACCTGGTCGGAGGAGGCGAGGATGCGCGTCTTTACATCCTTGGCCGCTTCGGCCGAGCGCTGCGCCAATGCGCGCACTTCGCTGGCGACGACGGCGAAGCCCTTGCCCGCTTCACCCGCCCGGGCAGCCTCGACGCCCGCATTCAGCGCGAGCAGGTTGGTCTGGAACGAGATGCCGTCGATGACGCTGATGATCTCGCTGATTTCGGAAGAGGAGCGTTCGATGCCGCCCATCGCCTCGACCGCGCGGCGGACGATCTGGCCCGATTCCTCGGCCTCGGTCCGGGCCTCGCCGACGATCCGGTTGGCGCGCGAGGCGCCGTCGGCGGTCTGGCGGACGGTCGAGGTGATCTGCTGCATGGCGGCGGCGGTTTCCTCCAGCGAGGCGGCCTGCTGCTTGGTGCGGTCGGACAGGTCGTCCGACGCCTGGCGAATGTCGCCCGAGCCGACGCGGATATGCTCGCCCGACTGGGTGACGACGCCCAGTGTCGCGCACATCTGGGCGCGCATCGCCTCGAAACTGTCGGCCAGCGCCTGATATTCGGACGGCAGCCCGTCGAGCGAGGCGGTCAGGTCGCCCTTGGCCATCCGGTCGAACACCGCGCCGCAGCGTTCGATCACCGCACGACGGCCCGCCTGCTCGGCCTCGAAATAAGAGGCCAGCGCAATGTCCATGTCGATCAGCGAGGCCTTGACCAGCGCGGTCGCCGCCCGCGCCCGCCGCCGTGCGCCGAACGGCCAGAACAGTCGCCCCAGGATCAGCTTGGGCAGGACATATTCCAGCATCCGGGCATAGCCGCTGATATACCAGGTCGGCGCCAGCCCGATCCGCGCATGGACCTGTCCGATATGGGTCGAAGCGGCGGCATAATCACGGTCGAGCGGGCGGGAGAACAGCTTGCGCCAATGCTCCATCTGCTTGTCGCGGGCATGGTCCATCCGCGCCTGCGATGCGAACAGCCCCCGGATCTGCGAGGTATCGGCGATGTGCCGGTAAAGCGCGGTCAGGGCGGCGGGCGCATGCCGTTCGATTGCGCGCTTGATTGTCGGGAAGGTCGCGTAGCTCCGCGCACCATAGTCGAAAGCAGCCAGCCGCTGCTCGAAATCAATATGTTCCGATCCGCTCACAGCACATCCTCCATATCCCTCCTGGATAGGCAAAGAGGGTTAAGAAGCTGTCGAGAAACGAATTTTTCTGTATAATCCAGATTACATTAGGGAATGAAACCGGGGCCGCCGATCGCGGCCCCGGAATGCTGGTCAGGCCGCCAGCCCGTGATGACGCAGCAACGCATCCGGCTCCGGCGCGCGGCCCCGGAAAGCGCGGAAATTCTCGGCCGCCGGGCGGCTCGCGCCGCGCGCCAGCACCTCGCGACGGAACCGGTCGCCTGCCGCCTGGCCTTCCTCGGCAAAGGCGGAAAAGGCATCGGCAGACAGCAGCTCGGCCCAGAGATAGCTATAATAGCCCGCCGCATAACCGCCTGCGAAGATATGGCTGAAGCTGTGCGGGAAGCGATTCCATGCGGGCGGACGAATCACCGACACTTCGTCGCGAACGCCGTTCAGCACCTCCATGACGCGGCCGCCCAGCGCCGGATCGTAATCGCGGTGCAGCCGCAGGTCGAAGGTCGCGAACTCGACCTGACGGAGCAGGAACAGCCCCGCCTGGAAACGCCGCGCCGCCAGCATCTTGGCGAACAGCTCGTCGGGCAGCGGCTCGCCCGTCTCGACATGCGCCGACAGCGCGGTCAGCGTGTCGCGGTCCCACGCGAAATTCTCCATGAACTGGCTGGGCAGTTCAACCGCATCCCACTCGACACCCGAAATCCCGCCGATCGAAGGCAGGTCGACCTCGGTCAGCAAATGGTGCAGCACATGGCCGAACTCATGGAGCAGCGTGACGACATCGCCATGCGCCAGCAGGGCAGGGGTGTCGCCGGTCGCCGGCGGGAAATTGCAGGTCAGATAGGCGATGGGCCGGTGGAAACGGTCGGCGTCGCGGAAGCGCGGACGGCACACGTCCATCCACGCCCCACCGCGCTTGCCCGCCCGTGCATGGAAGTCGCAATAGACGCCTGCGACGATCTCGCCGCTCTGGTCCTGCACATCATAATAGCGGACATCGGCATTCCACACCGACACGTCCCGCCGCTCGACCAGACGGATGCCGTACAGCCGTTCGATCAGCGCGACCGTGCCCTCCATGACGCGGGGCAGGGGGAAATAGGCGCGGATCGCCTCGCGATCGACGCCGAAGCGTTCGCGGCGCATATGCTCGGCGACATATCCCGTATCCCACGGCTCCAGCTTGGCGATCCCGAACTTCTCGGCGGCATAGGCGCTCGCCTCGGCCAGTTCGCGCTCCGCCAGCGGTCGGGCACGGGCCGCGAGATCGGCCAGAAAGGCCAGCGCCTCGTCCGCCGACTGCGCCATCTTGGTCTCGACCGAGCGGGCGGCGGCGTTGTCGAAGCCGAGCAGCCGAGCCGCTTCGTGGCGCAGTTCCAGGATCCGGTCGATGCGGGCGCTATTGTCATGAGTAGGATCGGCCGCCTGGTCCGAGGCGCGGGTGGCATAGGCCTTGGCGACCCGCGCGCGCAGATCGCGATTGTCCGCCTGGGTCAGGATCGCCTGCACGCTGGGTTCGCGCAGCGTGACCAGCCAGCCGTCCAGTTCCTTCTCTGCGGCATAGGAGGCGAGGATCGCCTTGGCATTGTCGGTCAGGCCGGACAGCAGGGCCTCGTCGGTGACATGCTCGCTCCAGGCTTCGGTCGAATCGAGCACGGCATTGCCGAATTCGGTGCTCAGCCGGTTCAGTTCGACGCCGATCTCGCGGAACCGGGCCTTGGCCGCGTCGTCCAGGCCGACGCCCGACAGGGTAAAATCCCGCCGCGCCAACACGACCGCACGCGCCTCGGCCTCGGTCAGCGGCGCCAGGTCAACCCGGTTGAAGGCGGCGAACATGCGCGGGTCCTGGCCCGCTTCCATGCCATATTCGGCCAGCATCGCCTGCGCCTGGGCATAGGCGGCACGCAGCTCGGGCGTGTCGGCGACCGAATGGAGATGCCCGGCAGGCGACCAGCCCCGCGCGATCGCGAAGCCCGCCCGCTCGCTCGCCAGCACGACATCGCGAAAGTCGCTGGCGTTCGATCCGCCGATCCGGTCGGCGGCGGCGCGTGCGTCGGCGATCATCTGCTCGACAGCGGGCACCAGATGCTCGGGACGGATCGCGGCGAAGTCGGGCAGGTCGGTATCGGCGAGCAGGGGATTGGTGGTCATTCGGCATCCTTGCGCTTTATCGTGGGGATCATCTCGGCAGCCGCACGACGTTCGGCAAGACCCTTGCGGTCGATCGGACCGATCCGTGCGGTCGCCATGATGGGCATAGGAGGGGAGCCGGGCAATCCAAGTCACTGTTACCGCTCCAAATTGCATTTCCTGCAATTATCATTGCCGAGGTTGCAATTGCGAACATGGGTGCTGCGGTGCACAAGGATCGGGCCTTTCAGGCATCCTCTCCTAAAAACTTTCCGGCCGGTCGCAAGACCGGCCTTTTTTTTGGCCGCGATTTCCCCTACGGCACGCTCGTATCGTCGGCCAACACACGAACAGAATCATAAATCGGGAGCGGAAGCCGCCGGAAAGACCGGCACCGGCTGGACGATCGGAGTGGGGGTTGAGCGATTCGGGTAGGCTCCCCCCATTTTCCCTTCCCTCCTGAATCCATAAAGGCCCCCTGAATCCGCAAAGGGTAGCATCGCTGTCCTGATCGGCCTATCTGGCGGCTTTAACGGCGTTTCGGTGAAGCCTGACGGGGTGCGGAGCGCGTCCAGCCGGGGAGCGCCCATGATCCAGCGCCTGTTTTCCGTCTTCGAACCCTTTATCCTCAGCCTGCTGGCAACGGTTGCCATCGCCACCATCCTGCCTGCGCGGGGGGCATTCGCGACATTCGCCGGCTATCTGGCCGATGCGGGTATCGTGCTGCTCTTCTTCCTGCACGGCGCGAAGCTGTCGCGCGACGCCATCTGGACGGGTCTGCGCAACTGGCCGCTCCATCTGGCGGTGCTGGCATCGACCTTCCTTCTGTTTCCGCTGCTGGGCCTCGGCATGATCCGGTTGCCGGGTATCGATCCGTCGCTGGCGATGGGTATATTGTTCCTGACCCTGCTGCCCTCGACGGTGCAGTCCTCCATCGCCTTCACTGCAATCGCCCGCGGCAATGTCGCGGCGGCGATTTGCAGTGCGTCCTTCTCCAACCTGCTCGGCATCCTCGTGACCCCGGCCCTGGTCGCCCTCCTGATGAAGGTCGAAGGCGGGGCAGGGGTGTCGCTTGCATCGATAGAGGGGATCCTGTTGCAACTGCTCGCGCCATTCGTGGCGGGGCATCTGCTGCGGCCATGGATCGGCGGCTTTGTCAGTCGGCATAAAAGCCTGCTGACGCTGGTCGATCGCGGTTCGATCCTGCTGGTCGTCTATACGGCATTTGGCGCGGCGGTGGTCGAAGGGCTGTGGACGCGCGTGTCGCCGGGCGATCTGGGGCGGCTGTTCCTGCTCTGCCTGTTGCTGCTCGGGCTGATCCTCGCGGCGACCTATCTGATCGCACGGGTCATGCGCCTGTCGCCGGAGGACGCGATCGTCCTGCAGTTTTGCGGCTCGAAGAAGAGCCTGGCATCGGGTGTGCCCATGGCAGGTGTCCTGTTCCCGGCGGCGCAAGTCGGCGTGATCCTGTTGCCGGTGATGTTGTTCCACCAAATCCAACTCATCGCCTGCGCCATGCTGGCCCGGCACTATGGCGAACAGGCAGAGGCTCGCGGCGAGGGGTAAGAGGGGTAACGACCGGATGTTACGTTGCGGCGCAAGAAAAACGACATTGTTGTGAAAAATGTTGTTGACCGTCGGGAGTGACCGGCCTAGAGGGGTTTCACCGCAGCGGTGGTCGCAACGACTGACCGGTGCAGCTACGACAGATCGGCGCACTTGAGGCCCTGGGAACGGGGTTGAGTGGTGTTGCCGGTATTTGTTGTCGGGCTCTTTGACATTGTAGGTTAGATGAAGGGACATGCGGGCGGCGGCTTGGCGGTTGTTCTGGGCATTCAAGGTGCTC
>NZ_JACHNX010000005.1 GCF_014199595.1 Sphingomonas yabuuchiae
GCTATCCGCCTTGGGGGGGGGGGGGGGGGGGCCGGGGCGGGGGGGGGGGGGGGGGGGGCCGCCCCCCCCCCCCCCCGCGGGGGGGGGGGGGGGGGGGGGGGCCCCGGGGGGGGGGGGCCCCCCCCCCCCCCCCCCCAGTCCAGCAGCGCCTCGCCCGCGTCGGCCCCTCACCCCGGCCCTCTCCCCGATGGGGAGAGGGAGCGGCTTGCCGATCTGGCGGAGCGCGCCGCGTATCTGGCGAAAGCCGATCTCGTCACCGGTATGGTCGGCGAGTTCCCCGAATTGCAGGGTCTGATGGGCGGCTATTACGCCGCCGCGCAGGGCGAAGACCCGCGCGTGGCCGAGGCGGTGCGCGATCACTACAAGCCGGTCGGGCAGGGGGATGACGTCCCCACCGCGCCGGTGACGGTGGCCGTGGCGCTGGCGGATAAGCTCGATTCGATAATTCAGTTTTTTGCAATCGACCTTCAGCCTTCGGGTTCGAAAGATCCCTTTGCATTGCGTCGTAGCGCTTTGGGTGTGCTTTCCATAATTGGAGCAAACGAGTTGCGTTTGCCGATGCGAAAGGTCTTTTTCGAGCCATTGGCCGAAACACTCATTCGTCTTGACGGGGGCAACAGTCATACACTGGAGCGTCAAGCAACTTACTACATCGAAAATGTTGCGCAGCTACCGGGCAGCGAGGGAATTGTTGAGCGCCTTCAGAAGGCTGTTGAGGATCATAAATACGATCATATTCGTAATTTAACTTCCAGGGATGTTCGAGCCATCGAACAGATAATAAACTTCTTTGCTGACCGCTTTAAGGTGCAGCAGCGTGAAGCAGGTATTCGTCATGATCTAGTAGATGCAGTTTTCTCTTTGAGGGAAGATGATTTCATCCGCCTGCTCGCCCGCGTCCGCGCGTTGCAGGCCTTCGTCACCACGGACGACGGCACCAACCTGCTCGCCGGGTATAAGCGCGCCGCGAACATCCTGAAGAAGGAAGGCGTCGAGGGCGACCAGGCTTGGACTGCGCCGACCTATACGCTCGAACCCGCCGAGGCCGATCTGATCGCCGCGCTCGACGCGGCCGAGCCGAAGGCTGCGCAAGCGGTGCAGGCCGAGGATTTCGAGGCCGCGATGGCCGCGCTCGCCTCGCTTCGCGCGCCGATCGACCGGTTCTTCGACGATGTGACCGTCAACGATGCCGATCCGGCCAAGCGGACCGCGCGTCTCGCGCTGCTCGCGCGGGTCCGGGCCGCCGTGCATACGGTGGCGGATTTCTCGCGGATCGAGGGATGAGTTGAGCCGGATCGGGAGACGGGGGCGCACGTTCCTGTCTTCCCCTCCGGCAATATCGCCTTATTAACACCGACGCCTGTGTCCCCAGGGCGTCGGACGTGACGACCAGTAAAGGATCGAACCGATGACCTATGTGTACCGTTTCGGCGGCGGCGTTTCGGACGGCGGTAAGGGGGACAAGAACCTGCTTGGCGGCAAGGGCGCGAACCTGGCCGAGATGGCCTCGATCGGCCTGCCAGTGCCGCCGGGCTTCACCATCTCGACCGCGATGTGCACCCGCTATTATGAGGATGGCGAGCAGTTCCCGCAGGAACTGCGCGACGAGGTGGCCGACGGCATCGCGCATATCGAGGCGGTGACGGAGAAGCGCTTTGGCGACGCGCAAAACCCGCTGCTGGTCTCGGTCCGCTCGGGCGCGCGGGTGTCGATGCCGGGCATGATGGACACGGTGCTGAACCTGGGCCTCAACGACGAAACCGTCGAGGGGCTGGCGAAGAAGGCGGGCGACGAGCGTTTCGCCTGGGACAGCTATCGCCGCTTCATCCAGATGTATGCCGATGTCGTCCTCGAGCTGGATCACGGTGCTTTCGAGGAAGCGCTGGAGATCGCCAAGGAGGATAACGGCTTCACCCTCGATACCGAGATGTCGGCCGAGGACTGGAAGGCGCTGGTCACCGTCTACAAGGGCCTGGTCGAGGAGCAATGGGGCAAGCCTTTCCCGCAGGACGTGCACGACCAGCTCTGGGGCGCGGTCGGCGCGGTGTTCGGGTCGTGGCAGTCGGAGCGCGCGAAGGTCTATCGCCGCCTGAACGACATTCCCGCCGACTGGGGCACCGCCGTCAATGTCCAGGCGATGGTCTTCGGCAATATGGGCGATACCTCGGCGACGGGCGTGGCCTTCACGCGCGATCCGTCCAAGGGTGACCGCGCCTATTATGGCGAGTTCCTGATCAACGCGCAGGGCGAGGATGTGGTCGCGGGCATCCGCACGCCGCAATATCTGACCAAGGCCGCGCGCGAGGAAGCGAACGCCAAGCCCGCCTCGATGGAAGAGGCGATGCCGGAGGTGTACGCCGAACTGGCCGCCGTCTTCGACCAGCTCGAGACGCATTACCGCGACATGCAGGACATCGAGTTCACGGTCGAACAGGCCAAGCTCTGGATGCTCCAGACCCGCTCGGGCAAGCGTACCGCCAAGGCGGCGCTGAAGATCGCGGTCGATATGGCGAATGAAGGCCTGATCACCCGCGAGGAAGCGATCGCGCGGGTCGATCCGGCGGCGCTCGACCAGCTGCTCCACCCGACGCTCGATCCCGATGCCAAGCGCGACGTGCTGACCAAGGGGCTTCCCGCCTCGCCGGGTGCGGCCTCGGGCAAGGTGGTGTTCGACGCCGATGCCGCCGAGCGTGCGGCGGCGGCGGGCGAGGCGGTGATCCTCGTCCGTGTCGAAACCTCGCCGGAGGATATTCACGGCATGCACGCGGCCAAGGGCATCCTGACCGCGCGCGGCGGCATGACCAGCCATGCGGCGGTCGTGGCGCGCGGCATGGGGCGTCCCTGCGTCTCGGGTGCGGGTTCGCTGGCCATCGACAACAAGGCCAAGCTGCTGCGCGTGGGCAGCCGTGAGGTGCGCGAGGGAGACATCCTGACGCTCGACGGTTCGACCGGCGAGGTGATGGTCGGCGCGGTGGCGACCGTGCAGCCCGAACTGGCGGGCGATTTCGGCACGCTGATGGAATGGGCCGATCAGGTCCGTCGCCTGAAGGTCCGCGCCAATGCGGAAACCCCGCTCGACTGCCGCACCGCACGCGAGTTCGGCGCGGAGGGCGTCGGCCTGTGCCGCACCGAGCATATGTTCTTCGACGCCGCCCGGATCACGGCGGTGCGCCAGATGATCCTGGCCTCGGAAGAAGCGGGCCGCCGCGCCGCGCTCGCCAAGCTGCTGCCCGAACAGCGCGCCGACTTCACCGCGATCTTCGAGGTGATGGCGGGCCTGCCGGTGACGGTGCGCCTGCTCGACCCGCCGCTGCACGAATTCTTGCCGCAGCAGGAGGCCGAGTTCGCCGAGGTCGCGACGGCGGCGGGCGTCGACGTCGATACGCTGAAGCGCCGGGCCACCGAACTCCACGAGTTCAACCCGATGCTCGGCCATCGCGGCTGCCGCCTGGGCGTGACCTATCCGGAAATCTACGAAATCCAGGCGCGGGCGATCTTCGAGGCGGCGCTGGACGTCGCGGAGAAGTCGGGTGAGGCCCCGATCCCCGAAGTCATGATCCCGCTGGTCGCCACGCGCCGCGAGCTGGAGTTGATGAAGACGGTGGTCGATAAGGCGGCACAGGCGGTCTTCGCCGAACGCGGCAAGACGGTCGAATATCTGGTCGGCACCATGATCGAGCTGCCGCGCGCCGCGCTGAAGGCGGGCGAGATCGCCGAAGTCGGCGAATTCTTCTCCTTCGGCACCAACGACCTGACCCAGACGACGCTGGGCGTCAGCCGTGACGACGCGGCGCGCTTCCTGAGCGCCTATGTCGAAAAGGGCATCTACGCCAAGGACCCGTTCGTCAGCCTGGATGTCGAGGGTGTGGGCGAACTGGTCAGCCTGGCCGCGGAGCGCGGTCGCGCGACCCGGCCCGGGATCAAGCTCGGCATCTGTGGCGAGCATGGCGGCGATCCGGCATCGATCGCCTTCTGCGAGGCGGTTAGGTTGGATTATGTCTCGGCCAGCCCCTATCGCGTGCCGATCGCACGGCTGGCGGCGGCGCAGGCGGCGTTGAAGGCGCGGTGATGTCGGGGGGGAGGGGGCTTGGCGGGTTTGTCGCCTGGCCCCTTTCCCTCCCCCATCCCCTCCCGCCTGCGGGAGGGGTGCGTTTCCGGGCTGCGGTTTCGCGTCTCTGGAAAACGATAGGCCAATTTAAGCGCTGGACGTTTCCGCTTCGCACACCCCTCCCGCAAGCGGGAGGGGATGGGGGAGGGCCGGGTGTCTCACCGAGCCCTTCACTCACTAACCTCACCCACGCGTCGTCACCCGGTTCCCGAAGTCGAACCACCCGCGACGCTCACCCGCCGGATAGGCCGGACGCGCCGCGACCGGGCGATAGGTCGACGCCGGGGCGGTCCGCTCCACCACCGGCGCGGCCGCGACCGGCTGGGCACTCGCCAGGCGGCGGTTTTCCTTGTCCAGCTCGGCGATGCGGGCCTGTGCCGCCGTCAGCTTGGCCTCGGTATCCTTCACCTGTGCGGCATGGGCGTCCCGTTCGGTGGCGTAGCGGGTGCGCCATTTGCGGCCGCCCGGATGGCTCGCCAGCCCGAAGAGCCAACCCGCGATGAGGACCAGCCCCAGCACGGCGAACTGCGTCGTCGAAGTGAACAGCATCGCGTCGATCCCATCCTGTTGAATTTGGTCTGTTACGACCGGTCAACGACTGGCGGGGGCGCTGGTTGCGAGTGGCGGGCTTATTGCCCTGCTGTCCTATTGTCCGGCGATTAGCGTGTCCTTGATCGAACAGGCGGCGGGGCCGAGGATGACGACGAACAGCACCGGCAGGATGAACAGGATCAGCGGCACGGTCATGATCGCGGGCAGGCGGGCGGCCTTTTCCTCGGCGCGCATCATGCGTTCGTGACGGAATTCGGCGGACAGGACGCGCAGCGCGCTGGCCAGAGGCGTGCCGTATTTCTCGGTCTGGATCATCGTCGTGACCACCCCGCGCAGCGAATCGAGATTGACCCGCATGGCCAGGTTTTCCAGCGCCTGACGCCGGTCGGTCAGGAAGCCGAGTTCGACCGAGGTCAGCTGAAATTCGTCGCCCAGTTCGGGATAGGCGCGGCGCAACTCGCGCGAGACGCGGGCAAAGGCGGCATCGACGGTCAACCCCGCCTCGGCGCAGATGACCATCAGATCGAGCGCATCGGGCAGGCCCTTGCGGATCGCGGCAGTGCGCTTGTCGACCTGGTTCTTGAGCGCCAGGTCCGGAGCCTTATAGGCCAGCAGGAGCGTACCCGCGACGATCATGTAGCAGCTGAAGCCGCTCCAATCGGCAAAGTCCTCGGTGCCATAGACCCACAGGGCCATGCCGCCGCCCAGGACGATCGGCAGGGCCAGCCGTCCGAAGATGACCGCGAACGCCATCTCCTTCGAGCGGATGCCGGCCTGCAGCAGGCGCAGCTGAATCGCCTTGACCTGTTCGTCCTGCAGCATCTTGAGCGCGTCCAGGACGGTGCGCATCCGCTCCAGCAACGTTGCGCGGTCGATCAGTTGCGCACGGCGCTTCGGCGCATTGTCGATCCCGGCCTTCAGCAGCTCGCGCCGTTCGTTCAAGGCGCGCACCCGCTTCGTCATCGGGTCGCGACTGCCGATCAGGGCATAGCCCGCGACCAGCAACGCAAAGACGCAGACGCCCCAAAGCAGCGCGCTGAGCGATGCGGGGTCGAGGCCGAGAATGGCGGGCGCGGGACTGGTCATTCAGATCTCGAAACTGATCATGCGGGACATGATGAAGGCGCCCAGGCCCATCCAGACGAAGCCCGCCGCCCCGACCAGCATCAGGCGCGGATCGATGAAGAAGCGGGCCATATAGGGCTGGTTGATCATCCAGATCATGCCGAACACGGCAAAGGGGAGGAAACCGATGATATAGGCCGACGCCTTGGATTCGGACGACATCGCCTTGATCTTCAGCTTCATCTGCGCACGCTTGCGCAGCACCTCGGCCAGGTTGGACAGCGTCTCGGCCAGGTTGCCGCCGGTTTCGCGCTGGATGGCGATGGCGATGACGAAGAAGCGGAATTCGGGAATGTCGAGCCGGTCGGCGGTTTCCTGAAGCGCGGCGTCCATGCTGCGGCCGATGCGCATCCGGTCGGTGACGGCGCGGAACTCCTCGCCGATCGGACCCGGCAGTTCGAGCGCGACGACCGCCATCGTCTCGCTGATCGGCAGGCCCGAACGCAGGCCGCGGACCAGCAGTTCGATGGCGTCGGGAAAGCGGACGACGAACTTGTTGCGCCGCTTCACGATCATGCGGCCGACGACCAGATGCGGCACCCAGAGGCCGAGGGCTATGCCGAGCAGCAGCGCGCCGAAGAAGGGCAGGCCGAAGACCATCAACAGGATCAGCATCCCAAACGACAGTCCCGCACTTGCCATGCCATATTGGCCGACGGTCCAGTCGCGTCCGGTACTGTCCAGCCGGGTGGCCAGCTTGGCGGGATTGGGAAGCAGGCGGCCGAACGCCTTGTCCATCCGCGTGTCACCGGCAAGTGCGATCCCGCGCGAGGCGGCGACGGCCTCCAGCGGCTTGCCGAGGTCGAGGGCGACGCGACTGCGAAGCCCCGCCAGCCGTCGCGTCTGGCTGCGCGAGCGGGCAGGCGCGGCAAAGGCCGCCATGGCCAGCACCAGCGTCAGGAAGACGCCCATGGCCAGGATCAGGGTCGCCGTCATCGACATGGTCGTCAGTCGGCCCGGGCCCGCTTGCCGAGCAGCGACTTCAGGTCGAACCGGTCGAGCAGCCCGCGCTTGGCCGACATGTCGACAATGCCCTCGGCCGAGGCGCAAAGCCGCTGGGTCAGCTCGATCAGCGGCGCGATGGTGCGCGATGTGCGGCCGAGTTCGGCGATGGGCTTGCCGACCTTGGCGGCCTGGACGACCAGCTTGGGATCATAGGGCATGACGAAATCGATCGGGCGCTCGATCGACCCCTCGAAATCGCTCTGCGCGATCTCGCACTGGCCGGGCGGCTGGACCCGGTTGGCGATGGTCAGCACCGTCGCCTGCGGCGCATGGGTCTTGGCCCAGGACAGCAGGCGGATCGTGTCGCGCGCGGCGGCCAGGGTCAGCTCGGTGACGAGCACGATGGTCTGCGCCGATCCGACCAGCATCGGCTGTTGGATCATCATCCCGCGCGGCAGATCGACGATGGTCGTCTCGAAGTTCAGGCGCATCTCGTCCTGCAACTGGGCAAAGGCCTGGCCATCGGTCAGGATCGGCGCGCTGATCGGCGCTTCGGCCGACAGGATCGCCAGCTTTTCCGACGCCTTGACCATGGCGCGTTCCAGGAACAGCCCGTCGATGCGGCTGGGATTATCGATCGCATCGACCAGCCCGCGTCCCGGCTCCAGGTCCAACGCCAGCGCGGCGGTGCCGAAATGCACGTCCAGGTCGAGCAGCGCCGTCGTCCGGTCGAGCCGCTCCGCCATCAGCCAGCCGAGCGAGGTGGCAACGGTCGAGGCGCCCACGCCGCCACGCACGCCGACCACCGCGACGCTGCACGTCGCCTTTTCGGGGGCCATCTCCATGGCGCGGGGGGCGTGCAGGATGGTGCGGGCCTGCGCGATCGTCTCGCGCAGCTGGTCGGCGTTGATCGGCTTCAACAGATAGTCGTGCAGGCCGCTGGCGATCAGCGAGCGGTACAGCCGGACGTCGTTGACCGATCCGACCGCGATCACGATCGTGCCGGGTTCGCACACTTCGGCCAGATTGCCGATCTCGCTGGCGGGATCGTCGGTATCGGTCAGGTCGACCAGCAGGATCTGCGGGCTGGCCAATACCGACAGCGACTGGATCGCCGCGGACAGGCCGCCTTTCATGACCTTGTCGACCGACCATCCCTGTTCGGCGACCAGCGGGCGGATCGCCTCGACCGTCCAGTCGTCGCTGACAAAGGCGAGGAACGGGTCGCGGACGGTCAGCATGGCGGGTTTCCAGGGGGCATTCACTGTGCGCCTCCTGCGGAAGCGCCGCCGCCACCGCCGCCCTGGCTGCTATTGGGATCGCGCAGCGTGGTGCCGCCACGCCCCGTCGGCGGCGCGGCGCGCAGGGCCTTGACCCCGCGGGTGCCCGTTTCGGTATCGCTGGTGGCGGCACCGGGCACACCCTGTACCAGGTCGGTAGGGTTGGCGACCATCGCGGCAAGGTTGCGATTGATCGCACAGCCATGGTTGGACGAGGTCTTGCCATCCCAGTCGAGCGCGGTGTCGCTGCGCAGGTCGGGGCAGCCCGGCACGGTGGCACGGGCGCGAGTCACGACCACGCGGATCGTGGCGGGGGCGACCGGGCTGCGCGTGATCGGCGAGGCGTGACCGAGCAGCAGGCCATAGCGGCCGATGACCCCCGCGACTTCGCGATAGGCGCCGGGGCCTTCGCCCGCCGGGTCCTCCACCACGACGCGGTCGCCATAGCCGAGATGCAGATTGCGCGCCCAGCCGTCGAGCCGCCGATCTTCATCGGCCGCCAGCCGTCCGCCGGACAGCGCCAGGTCGAGCGCATAGTCGGTCTGCGACACGACCGGCTGATGCCGCGTTTCCAGATCCGGCTGACCGGCACCCATGCAGCCGCCGGTCATCAGCATCAGGCCGAGCGGCATCAGAAGGAGGGGCGAGCGACGCATGGGGCGCATTATCCTTGGGCAGGCGGTCATTCGGAAAAGCCCGGAGTCGGCATATTCTTCTTCTTCGCGGACAGTGCGGTCGCGGCGCCATGCGGCACGGGCGCGACCTCGGCTGCCATCGGTCGACCCTGAACCGGCGGGGTCATGGTCGGCACCGGGCGCGGCGTCGACGTGTCGCCGCCGCCGCCCATCCGGCCCAGCAGCACGCGTTCGGCGTCATTGGCCGGACGCATGCCGTCGGTCGGCAGCGCGATCTCGGAGGGCGAGTTGACCGGCTTCACCAGATAGGGGGTGATGATGATGACCAACTCGGTCTCGTTGCGCTTGAACGCGTTGGAGCGGAACAGCGAACCGATCAGCGGCAGGTCGCCCAGCCACGGCGTCTTCTCGATCGAATTGTCGCGCGAGTTGGACAGCAGGCCGCCGATCATCATGCTCTGGCCCGACCCCAGCTCCAGCGTGGTCTCGGCCCGCCTGGTGGTCAGCGCGGGGATCGAGGTTCCGCTGATCGTGACCGAGCCCACCGAAGACAGCTGCGACACCTCCGGCCGGACGCGCAGCGAGATGCGCCCGTCGGACAGCACCGTGGGTGTATAGGCCAGGCTGACGCCATATTGCTTATACTCGACCGACACCGCGCCGAAGCCGCTGGCCAGCGGAATGGGGATCTCGCCACCCGCCAGGAAGGTCGCGGTCTCCCCCGACAAGGCGGTCAGATTGGGGTTGGCCAGCGTCGCCACCTGCCCCAGCGACTCGCCCAGGTCGATCGCGCTGAGCAGGTCCATGCCCAACACGCGCCCGCCCAGGCCCAGCGTCGTGCGCTGCGTGCCGGGGTTGAACGTATATCGGGTGCCGGCCGGAAGACCCGCCGCATCGGTCAGCTTGTCGATGCTGCCCGCATTGCGGCCCGACGCGATGCCGAACACGAAGCCGCTGGAATTGGCGTCGCGGTTCAACAGGTTGACGCCGATCTGCTTGACGAAGCTGCGATTCACCTCGGCGATGCGGACCTGAAGGTTGACCTGAAGCGGGGTCGCCGTCTTCAACCGGCTGATGATCCGCGTGTCCTTGCCGACATAGGCCTGGACCAGCCGCTCGGCCTCGGCGGCGTCGTCGGGCGCGGCGATGGTGCCGGTCAGCAGGATCAGGCCGTTCATCGGCGTGGCGACGATCTGCGCCTCGGGCATGGCCAGCCTCAGCATCCGGCCGATCGAATCGAGATTGTTGCCGATACGGACGGTCGCCGCATAGACGACCGCGCCGCCGCGCCCCGTGGCGGAGACGGTGGTCTCGCCGGGCTTCTTGCCGAAGATATAGAGCTGGGTCGGCGAGCGGACCTGCACATCGGCGATGCTGTCGTCGGCGACGAACAGGTCGGTCATCGGACGGGGCAGGGTGATCAGCCGCGCCCGGCCGGTGTTGATCTCCAGCGCGCCCGAACCGTCGCTGGCCGGGGTCGAATCACCCGGCCCGGACGGCGCCGACCGCGCGGGCGACGGGGCGAGAAGCAGCGGAGCCAGCATCAGCACGAAGGCCGAGGTGCGCGGTGCGCGCAAGAGCAGCGAACGAAGCGACATGGTCAATTTCCATCCCCCATCGGCGCGGCGCCGGATGACGTGGCGACCGAGCGGCCCCGAGCGACACGCACGCCGGCGTTTTCGGACCTGCCACGTGCCTGACCGATGGCAGGGGCCGCAGGGTTGATGGCGGAATTGTCGTTGGCCATGGCGATCGCGCCGTGGCTGGGCGTGGAGTCGGTGTTGCGGCCGGGTATGGTGCGGCGCTGATAGCGCGACACGTCCGCTCCGGTGACATAGGACGCCCGGTCGACCATCGGCTGGGCGACCGCGCTGGGATCGCCCCCCGCCGCCAGGTCGGCAGGCTGCTCGGCCAGCGCGCGCAGCGACAGCGACAGGGTGCCGACCGTCTGCGCAACCGCCAGCTGCTCGGCCATTTTGGGCGTCGTCTCGACGGTGACGGTGGTGAAGGTGTGGACCTGGGTCTTGCCGTCCTCGGCCGCCTGATTGTCGGTGCGCTGGTCGGTCGCCAACACGCGGATGTTGCGCAGGATCGTCTCCGACACCTTGAGCGGCGGGCCATCGCCGCCGCCTGCGACATCCTGGGTCAGGACCATGTCGATCCGGTCGCCCGGAAACACGAAGCCCGCAACCGCGGTCTGCGCCGACACGGGCACGGTGACGGCGCGCATGCCGGGCGTGAGCGCGGCGGCCAGGAAGCCGCGATCGCCCGGACTGACGACCGCGCCCTGGGTCAGCGGCTGACCGGCGGTGATCGCATAGCGCAGCACGGTGCCCTGCAACTTGGCGATGTCGGCTTTGCCGCGCACATAATAGGCCCCGGCCAGCATGTCCTTGGGCCAGGGCTGGAACTTCAGGGCGGTGGGGTCGATGATCGTGCCGACCGGCAAGGTGCGGGTGGCCACCAGGACCTCGGCCTGCGGTTCGACGGGAGCGGCGACCGTGACGGCCTGGGCCTGGGGAACGCTGCTACCGGCGGTGACGGTCCGGGCGAATAGGGCCGTGATCCCTGCCACCAGCAGGGCCCCGACCAGCAGTAACACTTTTCGACTGTCCATCCTGCGTTCTTCGGCCTTGGCCGAGCCCGATGCTCGGTTCGATTGGTTGGTTAAATGGACGGAAAGGGGTTAAATAACGGTTCCTGAAGGACGACGAGCGCGGCCACCGCGATGGCCACGCCGTAGGGAACCTCGATCGCCGGAGCGGCATCGCCCAGCCTTCGGACGCGCAGGCGGTGGTCGATCAACATCGCGATCGTGACCGCGCCGCCCGCAAGCGACATGACCAGCAACATGCGGAACAGCGACGGCAGGGGCAGCCACAGGGCTACGGCCGCGATCATCTTCACATCCCCGCCGCCCATCATGCCGATGCGAAACGCCTGGGCGAACAGCAGGAATATCGCGACGCCGACGCCGAGCTGCACCACCATGCCGGGCCAGACGGGAACGCCGCTCGCCCACCACCACAGCGGCGCGAGTAGCGCGATGGCGATATTCTTGCGGTCGGCGATCTCACGGGTCCGCGCATCCTCGATCCCCGCCGACACCAGCAGCAGGACGAGCGCCACCAGCAGCGCGATACGCATTATGGTCCATTCCATGGCATGAAGCCCTAGACGGCGGGGCTTTCAAAACCGTAACCGGGATGCGGATGACCGACACCCTGTCCCTTCGCCGCAGTTTCCCGGCCGCCGCCACGCTGTCGCGCTGGCACGCGCCCGACGGGTGGGAGCATCGGCGCTTCGACTGGGCGGCGCGCGCGCCGCGCGGACGGCTGTTGTTCCAGACCGGCCGTGCCGATGTGATCGAGAAATATCTGGAGGTCTTTGCCCATCTGGTCGGGCGGGGGTGGAGCGTCACCGCCTTCGACTGGCGCGGGCAGGGGGGATCGGGGCGGTTGCTGGCCGATCGCCATGTCGGGCATGGCGGCAATTTCTCAGGTCTGGTTGAGGATTTGCGGGCCTTCTGGACGGTATGGCGGGCCGAGGACTCCGCAGGCGAACTGCCGCATGTCCTTCTGGGTCATTCGATGGGCGGGCATCTGGCGCTGCGGGCGGTGGTCGAGGGGGCGGTTGATCCGCACGCTCTGATCCTTGTCGCGCCGATGCTGGGCCTGCGCCTGCCGACCGGCGCGCTGCTGGGTGCGGGGATCATCCGCCTGATGAACGCGCTGGGCCGGGCCGAGCGCGGCATCTGGCAGGCCAAGCAAGGACCCGGCCATCATACGCGGCAGCGCAACCTGACCCATGATGTCGAGCGGTTCGAGGATGAGGGTTATTGGTACGCCCAACAGCCCGATCTGGCGCTGGGGCCGCCAAGCTGGGGCTGGCTCGCCGCCGCATTGCGCTCGATCCGGGCGCTGGCGCGCGATCCCCGGCTGGACCAGGTGAGCGTGCGCTCGCTGATGCTGATCGCCGAAGCCGACCGGCTGGTGGATCCCAAGGCCGCCACCGCCATCGCCGCCCGGATCGGCGCGCGGGTCGAGCGATTCGGGCCGGAGGCAGCGCATGAGTTGCTGCGCGAGATCGATCCGGTGCGGCTGCGCGCCTTGGCGGCGATCGATGCTTTTCTGGACGGGGTGGCGGCGTGATCCACGACGTCGCGATCGTGGGTGCGGGCATGGCCGGGGCAGGGCTGGCCGCCGCGATCGGATCGCGCGCGCGTGTCCTTCTGCTGGAGGCGGAGGACATGCCCGGCCGCCATGCGACGGGGCGTTCGGCGGCCTTCTGGTCGGAAACCTATGGCGGCCCGGCGGTGCAGCCGCTGACCACCGCCTCGGGGCCTGCCCTGCGCGAAGGCGGCTATCTGACGCCGCTCGGCTCGCTGCATGTCGGCCGCGCGGAGGATGAGGCGCGGGTCGAGCGGCTGCTCACGGATTTCGACGGGAGCGGGGTGGCGCTGTCACGCGTCGATCCGGCGGCGCGTATCCCCGGCCTTCGCCCCGAATGGGTGCACGGCGTCTGGGAGCCGAGCTGCGCCTATATCGACGTCGCCGCACTCCACGCGGACTATCTGGCCGCGGCGAGGGCGGCGGGTACGGAAATCCGGACCCGCGGGGCTTTGCTGGCGGCCGAGCGGCGCGATGGCGTCTGGCATCTGGAAACCCGCGCGGGATCGTTTTCGGCCAAATTACTGGTCAATGCAGCCGGTGCCTGGGCCGATGACGTGGCCAGGCTCGCGGGCGTCGTGCCGATCGGCATCACGCCCTATCGCCGGACGATGGTGCAACTGCGCACCGATCCGCCCGTGCCCGAGGGCCTCCCCCATGTCGTCGACATAGCGGGTCGTTTCTACTTCAAGCCTGAGGTGGGCGGGCGGCTCTGGCTGACCCCGCATGACGAGACGCCGAGCATTCCCTGCGACATTGCGCCCGAGGAATGGGACGTCGCGGTCGCCATCGACCGGCTGGAAAAGGTCGTCGACTGGCGCGTCGAGGCGGTCGAGCGCCGCTGGGCAGGGCTGCGCAGCTTCGCCCCCGACCGTGCGCCGGTATACGGCTTCGATGCACGCATACCGGGCTTTTTCTGGTGCGCGGGGCAAGGCGGCTTCGGCATCCAGACCGCCCCCGCCGCCTCGGCGCTGGCGGCGGCGTTGCTGCTGGGCGAGGGGCCTGTGCCCGAGGGGCTCGACCCCCAACGCTATGGCGCAGGTCGATTTTCTGCTAAGGGATGATCGCTTCTTTCCCGGAGAGATCATCATGGCACACAGCTTTGCGATCGAGAAGAACAAGGCGGGCGAATATGTCGCCAAGTTCCGCTACAACAGCGAACTGATCTGGTGGACCGAGGGCTATGCCAGCAAGGCCGGAGCCCGCAATGCCATCGAATCCGTCCTGAAGAACGGACCTAACGCGCCGATCCACGAACCGGAGTGATCTGCGCTTCGGGGCAAAGGACGCGGCAGGCGTTGGATTATTTCCGAAACGTCTCCGCCGCGTCGCTGGCCAGCTTGTCGGCGCGCTCGTTGTCGGGGTGGCCGGCATGGCCCTTCACCCATTTCCACTCGATCCGGTGGCGTTCGGCCGCCGCCAGCAGGGCCTGCCAGAGTTCGGCATTCTTGACCGGCTTCTTGTCCGCGGTGCGCCAGCCATTGCGCTTCCAGCCATGGATCCACTTGGTCAGGCCGTCCATCACGTAACGGCTGTCGGTCGACAGCGTGACGGCGCAGGGGCGCTTGAGCGCGTTCAGCGCCTCGATCGCGGCCATCAACTCCATGCGGTTGTTGGTCGTCAGCGCCTCGCCGCCGGACAATTCCTTTTCATGCGTGCCCGACCGGATCAGCGCGCCCCAGCCGCCGGGGCCGGGATTGCCCTTGCACGCGCCGTCGGTGGCGATCTCGACGGGGGTCACAGTCCGGCCTTTCCGTCGCGATAGGCGACATAGCGCCGCCAATAGGCCAGCGGGTCCTTGCGCGTCACCAGCGCGTCGGCGGGGGTGTTGAGCCAGTCCCACGCGCGCGACAGGGCGAAACGCAGACATGCCCCCATCGCCAGCTTCGTGAATGCCCCGCGCTCCGCCTCGGTCAGCGGGAAGTGGCGTTCATATCCCTCGACCAGTGCCTCGCCGATATTGGGCGCGTACACTTCACCGCTGGCGTCGAAACTCCAGGCGGAGTGCATGACGGCCAGGTCGTAGACGCGGAAATCGGTGCAGGCGAAATAGAAGTCGATCAGCCCGGTGACCTTGTCGCCCAGCACCAGGACATTGTCGGGGAACAGGTCGGCATGAATCACACATGTATCGAGGTCCTGCGCCTCCCAGCCACCCAGTACGGCGTCGAGCGCCTCGCCCATCGCGTCGTGCAGACCCGGCTCGATCCGATCGAGATCGCGCCCGCATTGCTCGAACAGCGGTCGCCAGCTGGCATGACCCATCGAATTGGGGCGGTTCTGCGGGAAGTCCTGCACCGCCCGGTGCATCGCCCCCAGCGCATCCGCCGCCGCCAGCGCCTGGGCCGGGGTGGGGTGCGACAGCGACACGCCCGTCAGGAACTGGATCAGGCACGCCGGGCGGCCCGCCAGCTCCTGTATCTCCACGCCTTCCCGGTCCTTGATCGCGGGCGGCACCGGCAGGCCCTTGGCCGCCAGATGGTCGAGCAGCGCGAGGAAGAAGGGCAGGTCGCCCGCCGCCACGCGCTTTTCATACAGCGTCAGGATGAACCGCGCGGCCGTGGTGTCGACCAGGTAATTGCTGTTCTCGACGCCCTCGGCGATCCCCTTGGCGGAGATCAGTTCACCCACGTCATAGCGTGCCAGAAACGCCGACAGCGCCTCGGCCGAAACCTGCGTATAGACGGCCATGGTTCAGGCGGCCGTTTCCAGCCCGCGGGGCAGCTTGAAGGCGATGGTCTCGCGCGTCGTCTCTTCCTCGCGCTCGGAAACGATGAAGCGTTCCGACAGGCGATCGACCAGTTCACGCACCAGCAGCTCGGGCGCGGAGGCCCCGGCGGTCAGGCCCAGCGTCTTCACGCCGTCCAGGAACGCCCAGTCGAGATCGGCGGCACGCTGGATCAGCATGGCGCGCTTGCCCGCCCGCTCGGCCACTTCGACCAGGCGCAGCGAGTTGGAGGAATTAGGCGCACCGATCACCAGCACCGCGTCGCATTCGGCGGCGATCGCCTTGACGGCGGCCTGGCGGTTGGAGGTGGCGTAGCAGATATCCTCGCCGCGCGGTCCCTGGATCGTCGGGAAGCGGCGCTGCAACGCCTCGATCGTCGCGGCGGTGTCGTCTACCGACAAGGTGGTCTGGGTCAGGAAGGCGAGATTGTCGGGATCGGCGGGCGCGAACGCCTCGACATCCGCAACCGTCTCGACCAGCGACATCGATCCCTGCGGCACCTGGCCGAAGGTGCCGATGACCTCGGGGTGTCCGGCATGGCCGATGAAGACGATGTGGCGGCCCATCTCGACCAGCCGCTCGGCCTGGCGATGCACCTTCGACACCAGCGGGCAGGTCGCGTCGAAATAGGCGAGGCCCCGGTTCTCCGCATCGGCGGGCACCGACTTCGGCACCCCGTGCGCGGAGAAGACGACATGCGCGTTGGGCGGCACCTCGTCCAGTTCCTCGACGAAGATCGCGCCCTTGGCCTTCAGACTGTCGACGACGAACTTGTTGTGGACGATCTCGTGCCGGACATAGACCGGCGCGCCATGCTTCTCGAGCGCCAGCTCGACGATGCGGATGGCGCGGTCGACACCGGCGCAGAAACCGCGCGGGGCGGCGATCAACAGGTCGAGCGGCGGCTTCGTGGCGTCGGTCATGGATGGGGTCATGGGGACGGCTCTACGCCATTGCTTGCGCGCGTCCAACCCGGTTCCTATGCTGGCGGCCAAACCGGCATCCTGCTTCGGCATCCAGAATAGGCGTTTCGACCTGTGAAAGCATCGTTTCTCGCTCCCGTCGCCCTTGCGCTCGTTCTCGGCGGTTGCGCCCGTACGGGTGAGATCGATGCGTCGGGCGGCATCACCGCCGTCCGCTCGGCTTGCCCGATCGTCGGCGTCGCGGCGGGGACCGGCGACATCACGCTGTTCAAGACGCCGGGCGCGACCGACCAGGGTTCGATCGACCTGATCGCCAACCTGACCAATGTTCGCGGCAACTGCGCCGATGCGGGTTCAGACATCGTGACGACGGTCAATTTCGACGTCGAGGCGCGGCGTACCGACACGGCGGCGGCGCGGGACGTGGTGCTGCCTTACTATATCGCGATCGTGCGCGGCGGGACCAACGTCGTCGCCAAGCGCGTCGGCCGGGTGAACGTGCATTTCGATGCGGGCCAGGCGCGGGGCCAGGTGGCGGGCGAGGCCTCGACCACCATCGCGCGGGCGGCGGCGACCTTGCCCGACGATGTTCGCGAAAAGCTGACCCGTCGTCGCAAGGCCGGGGACGAGGATGCGGCGGTCGATCCGCTGACCAACCCGGAGGTGCGCCAGGCGGTGGCCAGCGCCAGCTTCGAGGCGCTGGTCGGGTTCCAACTGACCGACGCGCAGCTGCGGTACAACGCGACTCGGTGATGTCGGCGTGCCCCGGCGAAGGCCGGGGCCCAGTTACTTTAAGGCTTGTGGCGCGCGGAACATGGCGTGGGAGGCTCCGGCGCCCCTTTGTATTTGCTCCCACGCGATGTTCCGCGCGTCTCTGACCAAGTGGCACCTGGGCCCCGGCCTTCGCCGGGGAACGAAGAAGGGCGTCGATCTCGCATCCCGCTCGACCCCACAATCCACAACATTGATCGCGCCCACCGCCGTTCCCGATTGACTTGAGGCAACCCTGTCGGCAGAGGGCGCGGCGTCGATGTCGGACATGTCCGACATAGGCGCGCGCGGGAGAGCGCCGGGTTCGCCTTTCAGGTGACGAAAACCCGGCCGCCGAAGGAGCAACCACCCCGGAATCTCTCAGGCAAATGGGACCGCGCGATCGCCATCGACACTCTGGAAAGCGCGCTTCGGCTCACGCCGTCGTGCCACCGAAGGGGTAAGCCGGAATTTCCGGCGAAAGCTCTCAGGTTCCGTGACAGAGGGGGATCGGATCGGGTAAGGACATTTGCGTCCCTAGCCGACACCCTTTTGACGGAGACCGGCCCCGTGAGCGACACCGCAGACCTGAACGTAGAAGACGCCCCCGAGGGTCAGGAGATCATCCAGACGCTGCCGCTGGACGCATGGCATCGTGCGCGCGGCGGCCGGATGGTCCCGTTCGCGTGCTATGAAATGCCGGTCCAGTATGAAGGCATCATGGCCGAGCATCTCTGGACCCGCGAGTCGGCCGGCCTGTTCGACGTCAGCCATATGGGTCAGGTGGTCTTCACCGGCGAGAACGGTCTGGGCCCGGTCATCACCGCGCTGGAAAAGGTCCTGCCGGGCGACATCACCGGCCTGGGCTCTGCCAAGAACCGCTATTCGCTGCTGCTCAACGAAGAGGGCGGCATCCTCGACGATCTGATGGTGACCAAGCGCACGCTCGACGGCGCGGAAGAGCTGTACATGGTCGTCAACGGCGCGACGAAGTATGACGACATCGCCTATCTGCTCGACTTCGTCCCCGACGATGCGACGCTGAACCTGCTCGACGAGCAGGCGCTGCTGGCGCTCCAGGGGCCGAAGGCGGTCGACGCGTTGTCGCGGATCGTGCCGGGCGTCGAGGCCTTGGTGTTCATGACTGCCGCCGACTTCACCTGGAACGACGTGCCGCTGTGGATCAGCCGCTCGGGCTATACCGGCGAGGACGGTTACGAAATCTCGATCCCGGCCGAGCATGCCGCCGCGTTCGCCGACCGCTTGTGCGAACAGGCGGAAGTGAAGCCGATCGGCCTGGGCGCGCGTGATTCGCTGCGTCTGGAGGCGGGGCTGCCGCTTTACGGCCATGATCTCGACCCCGAGACGACGCCGGTGATGGCCGATCTGGGCTTCGCGCTCGCAAAGAAGCGTCGCGAGGCGGCCGACTTCCTGGGCGCCGAGCGTATTCTCGCCGAGCGTGAGAACGGCCCGGCCGTCAAGCGCGTCGGCCTGACCGTCGCGGGTCGCCAGCCGGTGCGCGAAGGCGCGTCGGTGGTGGCCGAGGACGGCTCGGTCATCGGCCGCGTGACCAGCGGCGGCTTTGCCCCCTCGATGGGCGCGCCGATCGCGATGGCCTATGTCCCGACCGCGCTGGCGACGCCCGGCACGGCCCTCAAACTGCTTCAGCGCGGCAAGACCCATGACGCCACCGTCACGGCCATGCCGTTCGTCCCCCATCGTTACGTTCGTTCAGGAGCCAAGTGACCATGAGCCGCTATTTCACCGAAGATCATGAGTGGATCGACGTCGACGGTGATGTCGGCACGGTCGGCATCTCCGATTACGCGCAGGGTGCGCTGGGCGACATCGTGTTCGTCGACGTCCCCGAGGAAGGCCGCGAGCTGAGCAAGGGCGACGAGGCCGCCGTGGTCGAGTCGGTCAAGGCCGCCTCGGACGTCTATGCGCCGGTGTCGGGCACCGTGGTCGAGGGCAATGCCCAGCTGGCCGACGAGCCCGCGCTGGTGAACAGCGATCCGGAAGGCGAGGGCTGGTTCTTCAAGATCACGCTGTCAGATGCCTCGGAGCTGGACGCGCTGATGGACGAAGCCGCCTACGCTGCGTTCGTCGCAAAACTCTGATCTGATGCCCCTCCCTACATAGGGGGGGGCCTTCTTCCTCCCCTCCCGCAGGCGGGAGGGGTTGGGGGAGGGGACTCGTTCTCCCCCAAGCGATACGCCTGCCGAAGCCGGGTGCCCTCCCCCGGCCCCTCCCGCCTGCGGGAGGGGAGAAGAAGAGGAGGGCGGAGAAATGGAACGCATGCGCTACCTGCCCCTTACCTCTTCCGATCGGGCCGAGATGCTCTCGGTCATCGGTGCCGGATCGGTCGACGACCTGTTCGTCGACGTGCCCGAATCCGCCCGCCTGTCCGGCCCCATCGAGGGGCTGCCCAACCACGCGTCCGAACTGGCGGTCGAGCGGCACATGACCGCGCTGGCCCGCAAGAACATGGTCGCGGGCGACGTGCCCTTCTTCCTGGGTTGCGGCGCGTATCGCCATCATGTGCCCGCCAGCGTCGATCACCTGATCCAGCGCGGCGAGTTCCTGACCGCCTACACTCCCTATCAGCCCGAAATCGCGCAGGGCACGCTACAGATGCTGTTCGAGTTCCAGACGCAGGTCGCGCGTCTGCTCGGCACCGATGTCGCCAACGCCTCCATGTATGACGGCTCGACCGCCTGCTGGGAAGCGATCGGCATGGCGCGGCGCATCACCAAGAAGTCGAAGGCGATCCTGTCCTCGGGCCTGCACCCGCACTATGTCTCGGTCGCCAAGACCATGGCGAAGTATACCGGCGACACGCTGGAGACCGGCACGCCCGTCCTGACCGCCGAGACCGATATCGACCAGATGATCGCGGCGATCGACGCCGACACGTCCTGCGTCGTCGTCCAGTATCCGGATATTCTCGGCCGTATCGCCGACCTGACGCCGTTGGCCGAGGCGTGCCACGCCAAGAAGGCACTGCTGATCGCGGTCGTGACCGAGCCGGTCGCTCTGGGCGCTGTCCGTAGCCCGGGCGAGATGGACGCCGATATCGTCGTGGGCGAAGGCCAGTCGCTGGGCGTCGGGCTTCAGTTCGGCGGGCCCTATGTCGGCCTGATGGGCTGTAAGGATAAGTATATCCGCCAGATGCCGGGCCGCTTCTGCGGCGAGACGGTGGACGCCGACGGCAAGCGCGGCTTCGTGCTGACCCTGTCGACCCGCGAGCAGCATATCCGCCGCGAAAAGGCGACGTCGAACATCTGCACCAATTCGGGTCTGTGTGCGCTCGCCTTCTCGATCCACATGACGCTGCTGGGCGAGGCGGGTCTGCGCCGCATGGCGGGGATCAACCATGCCAATGCCTGCCGCGCGGCGGATCGTCTGGCGAAGGTGCCCGGCGTCAAGCTGGTCAACGACGTGTTCTTCAATGAATTTACGCTCGACCTGGGCCGCGAGGCGCGCCCGGTCGTGCGGACGCTCGCCGAGCGTGGCGTGCTGGCGGGCGTGTCGCTCGGGCGGCTCTATCCGGGTGAGGACGCCCTCGCCAACGGACTGGTTGTGGCGGTCACCGAGACGGTGACGGCGGAGGATATCGAGACGCTTGCCAAGGCTCTCGAGGAGGTGCTGGCATGACGATCAACCAGAGCGGCTGGAAGCCCACGAGCCCCGAAGCCAACGAAGCGTCGGTTCCGGCGACCTTCACCGGCAATCGCGCGCTGATGCTGGAAGAAAAGCTGATCTTCGAGATCGGCGACAGCGAGACGACCGGCGTCGACTTCGCTGAGGGCGATGTCGCGGGTTCGCGTCTGGGCGACCTGTCCCGTAAGGACCCGATCGGTCTGCCCGGTCTGTCGGAGCCGGAGACGGTGCGCCACTATACCCGTCTGTCGCGGCAGAACTACGCGATCGACCTGGGGCTGTTCCCGCTCGGTTCGTGCACGATGAAACACAATCCGCGCCTGAACGAGAAGATGGCGCGTCTGCCGGGCTTCAGCGACGTTCACCCGCTCGCGCCGGTCGATACGGTGCAGGGCGCGCTGGAGGTCATTCATCAGCTGGCGCACTGGCTGGTCACGCTGACGGGCATGACCTCGGTCGCGATGAGCCCCAAGGCGGGCGCGCATGGCGAGCTGTGCGGTATCCTGGCGATCAAGGCGGCGCTGGAGAAGCGCGGCGAGGGCCATCGCAAGGTGATCCTGGTCCCCGAATCGGCGCACGGCACTAATCCGGCGACGGCAGCGTTTGCGGGCTTCTCGGTCGAGGACATCCCTGCGACCGCGGACGGTCGTGTCGACACCGATGCGCTGAAGGCGCGGCTGGGGCCGGACGTGGCGGGCGTGATGATCACCAACCCGAACACCTGCGGCCTGTTCGAACGCGACCTGAAGGACATTTCCGACGCGGTTCATGCGGCGGGCGGCTATGTCTATTGCGACGGCGCGAACTTCAACGCCATCGTCGGGCGCGTGCGTCCGGGTGACCTTGGCGTCGATGCGATGCACATCAACCTGCACAAGACCTTCTCGACCCCGCATGGCGGCGGCGGGCCGGGTTCGGGTCCGGTGGTGTTCTCGGAGGCGCTGACCCCCTTTGCACCGCTCCCCTTCGTCGAGAAGACGGGTGAGGGCTTCCGCTTGGTCGAGGAAGAGAATGCCGACGACCATCACGCCGATAGCTTTGGCCGCATGGTCGCCTTCCACGGCCAGATGGGCATGTTCACCCGTGCGCTGACCTATATCCTCAGCCACGGCGCCGACGGCCTGCGTCAGGTCGCCGAGGATGCGGTGCTCAACGCGAACTATGTCCTGCGCTCGCTGGAGAACACGCTGGACGCCCCCTTCGCCAAGAGCGGCCCGTGCATGCACGAAGCCATCTTCTCAGACGAAGGCCTGGCCGAGGGCTTCTCGACGATCGACGTCGCCAAGGCGCTGATCGATGAGGGTTTCCACCCGATGACCATGTATTTCCCGCTGGTCGTCCACGGCGCGATGCTGGTCGAGCCGACCGAAACCGAGTCCAAGGCCGCGCTCGATCAGTTCATTGGCGCGCTGGCATCGGTGGCGGAGCGGGCCAAGGCGGGCGATCCCTCGCTCAAGACCGCGCCGCATTTCGCGCCGCGCGCGCGCCTCGACGAAACGCTGGCCGCGCGCAAGCCGGTGCTGGTGTGGAAGGACAAGGCGGCCTGATCGGCTGAAGCGACCCTCACCCTTCCCTCTCCCAATGGGAGAGGGAAGGGAGGCGCGAAGCGCCGGAAGGGTGAGGATGGCTAGAACGAAAGCGCCGTGAACAGGCAAATCCCGCCCAGGATCACCCCGGGCGCATTGGCGAACACGATGGGCCAATCTCGCTTCTCGCGCAGAAACCCGTACGCGACCCAGAGCGAGCAGTTCACCATCGTCGCCAGCGGTTGAATCACCGAACCCTTCTGTCCCGCCAGATTCAGCTGTATCTGGTCGATATAGGAGAGGTACATCGCCACCGCCGTCGCCGTGGCGATCCAGCCGAGCAGCATCAATTTCCGTTCGCTCACAGGTAGTTGATCCCCTTTGGTAAATCAATTGAACTCCACCGAAGCGGACGCGCGAGCGGCATGGGATGTTCCGGGCGCGGACGGCAGGGCGATGCGCTTTGACGAAATCCAGGCCGCGACACTGGAGTCGATCCTGCGCTGGCGGCGCGATGTCCGGCACTTCCGGCGGGATCCCGTCGACGAAGCGCTGCTTGACCGACTGGCCGAGGCGATGGAACTGGCCCCCTCGGTCGGCAATGCCCGACCCTGGCGGGTGATCCGGGTCGAGGACCCTGGTTTGCGCGCCGCCGTCCGCGCCGATTTCCAGCGATGCGACCAAGCTGCGGCGGCGGACTATGCCGGTGAACAGGCCGCTGCATACCGCGCGCTCAAGCTGGCCGGGCTGGATGCCGCGCCGGTGCAATTGGCGGTCTTCGCCCATATCGATCCGGCGGCGGGCCATGGGCTGGGCCGCCGCACCATGCCCGAGACGCTGCGCCAGTCGACCGCGATGGCGATCCACACGCTGTGGCTGGCGGCGCGCGCGGCCAATCTGGGTATGGGGATGGTGTCGATCCTCGACCCGGGCGCGATGGAGCGGCTTTTCGCGGTGCCGGAGGACTGGGCGTTCACGGCGTATTTGTGTCTCGGCCATGCCGAATGGGACGACGACACGCCGCTGCTCCACCGGGCCGGGTGGCAGGAGAATGCGTCGACGCGGTGGGAGGTGCGGTAACAAACTTTCTCCCCTTCCGGGGGAGATCAATCCTCCGCGGCGGCCGAACTGGTCTGCTGCTTGCCCAGCCTCTGCTCGCGCCAGACGATGAACAACCCGCTGGCGATGATCACCGGCGCGCCTGCCCAAGTTCCCGCCGTCGGCAGCACCCCGAAGATCAGCCAGCCATAGACGGTCGCCCAGATCAGCCCCGAATAATCCATCGGCACGACGGCCGCGACCGGCGCCAGCCGCGATGCGCCGGTCAGCGCCAGCTGCCCCAGGCCGCCCGCCAGTCCGATCGAGACCAGCACCACCCAGGTCAGCGGATCATGCATCTTCAGGTGGAAGGCATAGGGCACGGCGATGAAGGGCAGGGTCAGGACGGTAAAGTAGAAGACGGTCGTGGTCGCGGGCTCGTCGCGCAGCTGGCGCAGGACGATGGCGACGATCGCAACGAACATCGCCGCCATCAGCCCGACGCCCGCCCCGAACAGCGACATATCGCTCGCCCCCGGCCGCACGACGAGCAGCACGCCTGCGAAACCGACCAGCACCGCGCTCCACCGCTGCAAGCCCGTCTTCTCGCCCAGCACCAGCGCACCCAGCAATGTCGCGAAGATCGGCACGGTGAACTGGAACGTCGTCGCCTCGGCCAGCGGCAACAGCATCACCGCGCCGAAGGTGAAGACCATACCGACCAGCCCGACCATCGCCCGCTTGGCATGCCCCTTGAGCCGCTGGGTGCGCAGCGACGTCAGGCCCGGCCCCGCCAGGACGAAGGCGAGCACGACCGGCAGCGCGCAAAGCTGGCGAAAGAACATGGTCTCGGACAAGGTCGCCCCGCGCGACTCGGCCAGCTTCACAAGGGCCGACATGGTCGACAGGAAGAAGATGGCGATCAGGCGCAGGCCGATGCCTTTCAGCACGCGGTCGTCGGACTTGGGGGACATGGGGCGCTTCCTAGCCGCTGCGCGACTATGGCGAAAGGCCGCAAGCGTCCGCCCTCTTGGCGAAACCGGGTCTTTGCCGCTATCGGGCGGGCATGAAGCATGCTCTGTCCGTCACCCGCGACGCGGATTTCTCCGCCTGGTATCAGTCCGTCATCGCCGAGGGCGATCTGGCCGAGGAATCGGGCGTCCGTGGCTGCATGGTCATCCGCCCCTGGGGCTACGGCATCTGGGAGCGCATCCAGCGTCTGCTCGACGATCGCATCAAGGCGACGGGGCATGAGAATTGCTATTTCCCGCTGTTCATCCCGCTTTCTTATTTCGAAAAGGAAGCCGAGCATGTCGACGGCTTCGCCAAGGAAATGGCGGTCGTCACGCATCACCGGCTGATCGCCGATGGCAAGGGCGGGCTGGTCCCCGATCCCGAGGCAAAGCTGGAAGAGCCGCTGGTCGTGCGTCCGACGTCGGAGACGGTGATCGGCACCGCCTTTGCCCGCTGGGTACAGTCGTGGCGCGACCTGCCGGTGCTGATCAACCAATGGGCCAATGTCGTCCGCTGGGAAATGCGCACCCGCATGTTCCTGCGCACCGCCGAGTTCCTGTGGCAGGAGGGGCATACCGCCCATGCCACGGTCGACGAGGCCCGCGCCGAGACGATCCAGATGCTGGAAGTCTATCGCAGCTTCGCGGAGGATTGCCTCGCCATGCACGTCATCGCGGGCGAAAAGCCGGAGAATGAGCGCTTCCCCGGCGCGGTCGAAACCTATTCGATTGAGGCGATGATGCAGGATGGCAAGGCGCTTCAGGCAGGGACCAGCCACTTCCTGGGCGACAATTTCGCGCGAGCCCAGAATATCCGTTTCCAGAATGCCGAGGGCGGGCTGGACTTCGCACAGACGACCAGCTGGGGCGTGTCGACCCGGATGATCGGCGGCATGATCATGGTCCACGGCGACGATGACGGCATGCGCGTGCCGCCCAAGGTCGCGCCGTGGCAGGTGGTGATCGTCCCGATGCTGCGCGATCAGCCCGAGGACGAGGCGCTGCTGAGCTATTGCCGCGACCTGCAAAAGGAACTGGTCGGGCAGTCCGCGCTGGGCGAGCCGATCCGCGCGATGGTCGATGCCCGCGCGCAAAAGGCCGCCAACAAGCGCTGGGGCTGGGTCAAGAAGGGCGCGCCGGTCATCATCGAGGTCGGCGGTCGCGACATGGCGGGCGGCAACGTCTCGGTCATCCGCCGCGACCGGCTGTACCGCGAGGACGGCAAGCTCGATTCGGTCGTGCAGCCGCGTGGCGATTTCGTGAGCGGTGTCGCCGATCTGCTGGCCGACATCCAGGGCGAACTCCACCGCCAGTCGGCCGAGCGGTTGAAGGCGCAGATCGTGCCCGTCGACGACTGGGCGGGCGTCGAGGCGCATTTCGCGGACGGCGTGAAGAACCCCGGCTGGGTCGATGTTCGCTGGGCCAAGCCCACGGAGGCGGAACTGGAGCAGGTGGTCGAGAAGCTGAAGGGCCTGAAGCTGACCATCCGCAACGCGCCGATGGGTCAGACGGGTTGCGACGACGGTCCCTGCATCTTCACCGGCCGCGAGGCGGTGGAGCGCGTGCTGATCGGCCGGGCATACTAACGGAACTCCCCCTCCCGCAGGCGGGAGGGGGTTGGGGGGAGGGCCGGAGGTCTCACCGAGACCATCGCTCGTGGCGTTTCCCTCCCCCGGCCCCTCCCGCCTGCGAAAGGGGGGAAGAAGAGGGGGCTTACCCGCTCACCAACCCCGCCCAGGCCAAGTCCGGCCCGGCGGGGACAATCCCGGTCGGGTTCAGCTCCAAATGGCTGGCATAATAATGCGTCTTGATGTGATCGAGATGCACCGTCGCCGCGATCTCCGGGATCGCCAGCATCCGTTCCAGCAAAGCTTCCAGTGCCGGATAGTCCTGCACTCGCCGGACATTGCATTTGAAATGCCCGTGATAGACCGCATCGAAGCGGACCAGCGTGGTGAACAGCCGAATGTCCGCTTCGGTCATCCGATCACCCACCAGCCATTCGCGCCCCTTCAGCCGCGCTTCCAGAGCATCCAGTTCGGCGAATAGGGGGCCGACCGCTTCGTCATAGGCCGCTTGGGTCTTGGCGAAGCCGCATTTGTAGACGCCGTTGTTCACCCGGTCATAGACGGTAGCGTTGACCGCATCGATCTCTTCGCGAAGGTCCGCAGGATAGTAATTCCCCTCCCGCGCGCCCAGCCCGTCGAACGCGGTGTTGAACATGCGGATGATCTCGGCCGACTCGTTGCTGACGATCGTATCGCGCTGCTTGTCCCACAGGACCGGCACCGTGACCTTGCCGCTGTAACCGTCGCGGGCTCGGGCATAGAGCTGCCACAGATAGTCCGAACCGTAGATCTGGTCGCCGGTGCCGCCGCGCTCGGTGGCGAAGGTCCAGCCATTTTCGCGCATCAGCGGATCGACCACCGACAGGCCGATCATGTCCTCCAACCCTTTGAGCGCGCGGACGATCATCGTGCGATGCGCCCAAGGGCAGGCATAGGAGACATAAAGGTGATAGCGCCCCGCCTCCGCGCGGTGGCCGGTCTGGCCGTCGGGGCCGGGTTCTCCGTCCGCCGTCACCCAGTCGCGGAAACCGGAGTCGGGGCGTTTGAAGCTGCCCTTCTCGTCCGATTTGAACAGTCCGTCGGCGTGCCAGATGCCGGCCATCATATTGCCCATGCGTGTGTCTCCTTTGGGGAGGGTACGCATGGGGCGGGGGAGCGATCCAATCCTCCCCGGTACGGGGAGGGGGACCATGCGCAGCATGGTGGAGGGGGCGTGCCGCAAGGTGGGGCCTGTGTGGAAGCCCCCCTCCGTCAGCGCTGGCGCGCTGCCACCTCCCCGTGCCGGGGAGGATTAGCGCCGTTTGCCGTTGTGGCGGATGTTGGCGGGCCGCCCACGCCGTTTCAGCACCCGGCGCGGTTCGGGTGCCGCGCCCTTGCCGTCGGGCAGTTCGAAGCGCAGCGCGCCCGAAACCGGGTTCGCCTCGGCCAGGCGTAGCGGCAGGCGCTGGCCCAGCTTGTAGATTTCGCGGCTCTTCTCGCCGAGCAGCTGCTGCGACGACTCGTCGTAATGGAAATAGTCGCCGCCCAGGTCGCGGATCGGCATCAGTCCGTCACCGCCCACGCCGTCGACCGTCGCAAAAAAGCCGAAATTGGTGACACCGGTGATCCGCGTCTCGACCACCTGGCCGACATGTTCGGATAGATAGGCCGCGACATAGCGGTCGATCGTCTCGCGCTCCGCCTCCATCGCGCGGCGTTCATATTGGCTGATCGAGGTGCCCAGCCGCTCCATCTCTTCGCCCTCGGGCAGCAACCCGCCATCGCCCAGCTTATACGCTCCGACCAGCGCACGGTGGACGACGAGGTCGGCATAGCGCCGGATCGGCGAGGTGAAATGCGCGTACGACCCCAGCGACAGGCCGAAATGCCCCTGATTGACCGGAGCGTAATAAGCCTGGGTCTGCGAGCGGAGGATCTGCTCCATCACCTGCGGCTTGAAGTCCGCGTCGCCGATCTTGTCGATGATCCGGTTGAAGGTCGCCGGGCGGATCACCTGTCCCATCGCAAATGGAATGTCGAAGGTTTCCAGATACTCCTTCAGCGCGACCAGCTTGGTGCGGCTGGGCACCTCATGGACGCGGTACATGACGGGGGCCTTTTTAGCCTCCAGCGCCTTGGCGGCGGCGACGTTGGCGGCGATCATGTAATCCTCGATCAGCCGGTGCGCATCCAGCCGCGCACGCGGCGCGACCGACAGGATGCGGCCATTCTGGTCGAGCACCACGCGCCGCTCGGGCAGGTCGAGGTCGAGCGGCTCGCGATCGTCGCGCGCCTTGGCCAGCGCCGCCCAGCAGTCCCAAAGCGGCCGCAGGGCCGTCTCGGTCAGCGGATGCGACAGCTCGCCGTCGATCGCGGCCTGCGCATCCTCATACGCGATATTCGCGGCCAGCCGTACGACCGCGCGGGTGAAGCGGAAGCCCTTGAGCTTGCCGTCCTTCGTCACCTGAAGATGACAGGCTAGCGCGGCGCGGTCCTCGCCCTCCTTCAGCGAACAGACATCGGCCGACAGGATCTCGGGCAGCATCGGCACCACCCGGTCGGGGAAATAGACCGAGTTGCCCCGCCGCCGCGCATCCTTGTCGATCGCCGAGCCGGGACGGACATAGAAGCTGACATCGGCAATGGCGACGATGGCGCGCCAGCCTTCCGGATTGGCGGGATCGTCGTCGGGCGCGGCCCAGACCGCGTCGTCATGGTCGCGGGCGTCGACCGGATCGATCGCGACGATGGGCAGGTCGCGCAGGTCTTCGCGGTCGTCGCCCAGCGGCTGGCGCGCAACACGTTCGGCTTCTTCCAGCGTCTCGGGCTGGAAGCGATCGGGGATCTCGAACTTGTGGATCGCGATCAGCGAGAAGCTGCGCGGGGCGAAGGGATCGCCCAGCCGCTCGACCACCTTTGCGGTGATGCGCGGCGGACGGCCTGCCTTTTCGGCCAGCACCAGGTCGCCCGCTTCGGCGCCTCCGGTGTCCGACACCATCATCTCGCGCCGGTCCTTCTTGTCGACGCTAGTCAACCAGAAGCGCCCCGCCTCCTCGCGCAGCACGCCCAGCACCTGTTCGGAGGCGGGGGCGATCGTCTTCATGACATGCGCGATCCAGCCGCCGCCCGCTTCCTCGGTCCGCGCCAGTACCCGCTGGCCGATGCCGAGGCTCCCGCGCTTGCGCTCGCGGATGCGGAGGCGAGGAATGGGCACGCCGTCCGCCTCCCAACGCTCGGGCTGGCCCCAGACATTGCCGCCGTCATCGACATCGACGACGCGCAGCACCGTCACCTTGGGCAGTCCGCCCATCTTGTGGAAGGCGCGGCCCGGCGCGCTGTCGATCAGCCCTTCATCGGCCATGTCCTTGAGCAGCGCCTTCAGCCCGATCTTCTCCTGCGCGGAGAGACCGAAAGCGCGCGCGATCTCGCGCTTGCCAGCGGGCTGGTCCGACTGTTCGATGAAGGCGAGGATTTGCTCACGGGTCGGCAGACCCGGCTGGGGTTTTTTCATGAGATGGAGATAGGGGGTAGGGGAGGCGGCGTCACCCCCGAAGCTGATCCTCCCCGGCACGGGGAGGGGGACCGCCGCGAAGCGGTGGTGGAGGGGGTTCGCCACATAGGGTTCGCTTGCTGGAACGCCCCCTCCACCATGCTTCGCATGGTCCCCCTCCCCTTGCAGGGGAGGATTAATAACGACATGATCCAATGTAATACCAGTATGGCGTAGCGGGACCGACGATTATGATGACATTATGGGCTTCGGCCGCGATCCTGGCGGCGGCTCCCGCAGCGCAGGGCGATCTGGACCGGTTGGCGGCGACGCTCGGCTATCGCTATACCATCCTGACCAACCGTCCCGCATCCTGCCCGACCGGCACGCCGCGCTGTTTTGAGGCGGATATCGCCATCGCCGTGCCCGAGGGTGCGCCGAGCCTGCCGGTCGAAATCCGCTACAGCCTGGTCAACCCGGTGCTGAAGATCGACAGCGACACCTTCGACAACCGCACGATCAACGGCGATCTGAACGTCCTGACGCTGAAGCCCGGCCAGCAGTTGAAGCCGGGCCAGACCTATCATGTGAAGCTGACCGGCCTGGGCGCCTTCTTCTCGCGCAATCACATGATGCCCAACGCGATGCTGGCGGCCGAGGGCCTTACCCCGCGTGTGATCGCCGCGACCCGGACGGGGACCGATGCCGAGACGGGGCTGGAGACCCTGCCTTTCGTAGCCCCGATGACCGATGAGGCCGCGCTCGCCCGCAGCGCCCCCGACGACCAGACGGTCTGGCGGACCCCGGAGCGCGCCTTTGCTCTTTATGCCGAGCGGGGGGCGGCGACGCCGGTCGATGTCGCGATTTTGCCCCGGCCTGCGAAGGTCACGCGCCCGGCCGGTGCGCCGGTCGATCTGGCCAAGGGATTGCGCGTCACCACCCAGGGTTTCACTCGCGCCGCCATCGCGCCCGCGCTGGCCGGATTGCCGATGGGAACGGTGCCGTTGACCATCCGCAAGCAGGCGGGGATCGCCGTCGAGGGCTATCGCCTGACCGTGGCACAGGGCGGTGTCACCATTGCGGCGGCGGATGCGGCGGGGGCATCCTATGCGCTTCGTTCGCTGGCGCAGCAGATGGCGGCGGAGGGGACGACGCTCCGCCCGCTGATTATAGAGGATGCGCCGCGCTACGGCTTTCGCGGGCTGCATATCGATCTGGCGCGCAACTTTCACAGCAAGGCCGAGATACTGAAGCTGATCGAGCAGATGGCAGTGTACAAGCTGAACACGCTGCACCTGCATCTCGGCGATGACGAGGGCTGGCGCTTGCAGATCGCAGGCCTGCCCGAACTGACCGAGGTGGGGGCGTATCGCTGCACCGACCTGACCGAGAAGAGCTGCCTGTCGCCGCAACTGGGGGCAGACCCGGCCAGGGATGCGGCCACCAACGGCTATCTGACCGCCGCCGACTATACCGAAATCCTGCGTGCCGCCGCCGCGCGGCAGATCGACGTCATCCCCTCCTTCGACATGCCCGGCCATTCGCGCGCGGCGATCCGGTCGATGGAGGTGCGCTATCAGCGGCTGATGGCCAAGGGCGACCGCGCTGGGGCCGAGCGTTTCCGGCTGGTCGAGCCGGGCGATACCACCCGCTATTCCAGCGTCCAGCATTATGACGACAACACGCTGAACGTCTGTATTCCCAGCACCTATCGCTTTATCGAGACGGTGATCGACGACATCGCCGCCCTGCACAAAGCGGCGGGGGTACCGCTGACCACCTATCATATCGGCGCGGACGAGACGGCGGGGGCCTGGGTGCAGTCGCCCGCCTGCAAGGTGATGATGGGCCAGACGGGCCTGCAGCCCAAGCAGCTCGGCGCCTATTTCATCGAGCGCATTTCCACCGACCTCGCCCAGCGCGGCATCGCGGTCGCCGGGTGGAGCGATGGCCTGGGCCATACCGACCCCGCCAAGATGCCGCCCAAGGTTCAGACCAACATCTGGAGCAACCTGCACGCGGGCGGCGTGGCCGAGGCGCATGGCCAGGCCAATCGCGGGTGGAAGACGGTGCTGTCGATCCCCGATCTCGGCTATTTCGACATGCCCTATGCCGCCGATCCGAACGAGACCGGCTATGACTGGGCGTCGCGCGGGGTGGACAGTTTCCAAGTGTTCGGTTTCATGCCGGGCAATCTGGCCGCCAACGCCGCGCTGATTCCTAACATCCTCGCCCAGCCCAAGGCGATTGCCGACACCGTGCCGCTCCAGCCGGGCCGCAGCATCGCCGGGCTCCAGGCGCAGTTGTGGAGCGAGACGGTGCGCCGCGACAGCCAGGTGGATTACATGCTCTTCCCGCGCCTGCTGGCGCTGGCCGAGCGGGCGTGGAGAAAGCCGGATTGGGAGCCCGCTTATGTCGCTGGTACCGGCTATCAACCGAACGACCCCCGCGTGGACCGGACGAAGCTGTTGGCCGGGTGGCGGGATTTTGCGGGCCGGATGGGTGCGCAGATGCGATTGCTCGATCGGGCGGGCGTGACCTATCGCCTTGCCCCGCCGGGCGCGCGGATCGCGAACGGCAGGCTGGAGGCGAACACCGAGTTCGCCGGAACGCCGATTGAGTATCGCATCGGCGGCTCCGCCTGGACCCGCTACACCGGGCCGGTGGCGGTGACGGGGGTGGTCGAGCTTCGCACCCGTACCCCCGATGGCCGCCGTGCCAGCCGGACGGTTACGGTTTCGCCGTAACCGCGATCAGGCCAGGCGCATCGGCAATGAAGCGGTCGAGCACGCCGTCGGCGATCTTGATCGGCCCGTCGAAGCGCACCGCGCCCTTGATGCTCTGCACGGCGGCGGCCTGAGCGGCGATCCGCTTGGCATCGGCGAAGTAGCGGGTCGCCGCTGCATTGCCCTGCTCGGCGGCGTCCAGCCCGGCGGCAGCCTGCCCCAGCGCGCGACCCCAGAGCTGCATCGCCTCCAGCCAGGGCGCGGCTTGCTCGGCAAAGGCCGGGTCGACCAGCCCCGCGCGGATCGTGTCGGGCGCATCGGCCAGCGCATCGGCCTTGGCATGGAGTTCGGCCAGTGCCGCACGGCGTTCGCCCGCGTCACCGTTCGCCAGCGCCTCGCGAACATGGTCGAGCAGCGCCTTCAGCTTGGGCGCCTGTTCCTGCCAGGGCTGGCTGCCGAAGGTGGGGGCGAGATGCTGGGTGTCGAACAGCTCCAGCAGTGCCGCCGTTGCGCGGGCATCTCCTCCAGCCAGATCGCGCGCGGCGTAATGCCAGGTGCGGTCGGCGTCATAGCCCTTGTCGTTCCACCCGAACGCCAGCACCCCCGTCACCGCAACCCGGCTGGGGGCTTCTTGGTTCATCGGGTTGGAGAGAATACCGGTCAGCTCGGACGACAGCCCGGCCTCGCGCTTGGCATAGGGCGCGAGAAGCAGGCGCCCGGCCGAACTCGCATAGTCGTTGACCGGATAATTGTCCCACAGCAGCGTCTTGCGCCCGAACGCCTTGGTCGCGGCCTTGGCATCGGGAATGGAGATGGCGGGCGGCACGACATCGGTGCCGGTCCATTGCACGACGATGCGCGGGTTCAGATTGGCACGGAGGGCCGCCTTGTAGGGGCTTTCCTTCGCATCATAATATTCGGTCGGTACCATGATCAGCGGGCGCGAGGCGGGGTCCTGTTTGAGCAGGTCGGCCTGGACCGCGTTCAGCAGCTTTGACTGGGCGATCCCGGCGGCTTGCGCGCCCGAGGGGCCGAATGCGGCCTTGTCCGCCTCGCAATTCCACTTCTGATATTCGATATCGTCCAGCGCGACATAGAAGCTGTGTACGCCGATCCCGCGCAACGCCGCGAACTTGCGCAGCAGCGCCTGCTCGTCCGCCGGGTCGGAGAAGCAGATGCTTGGTCCCGGCGAGATGGCATAGACGAAATCGACATGGTTCGCCCTGGCGCGCGCGGCGAGCGTACCCAGCGCGCTCAGCGTCGCGGCGGGATAGGGATCGCGCCACTTGTCGCGCGCGAAGGGATCGTCCTTCGGGCTGTAGACATAGGTGTTGGCCTTCATCTCGCCGAGGAAGTCGAGATGCTTGGTCCGGTCGGTCATCGACCAGGGCTTGCCGTAGAAACCCTCGATCGTGCCCCGGATCGGCATGGCGGGATGATCGCGGATGGTCAGCGCCGGTATGGTCTGGCGGGCCAGCAACTGGCGCAGCGTCTGGGCGGCGTGGAACAGTCCGTCCGCGTCATGCCCGGCCAGCGTGATGAGCCCGCTGCGACCGGCGGCGAGGACGGTCAGCGTATAGCCTTCGCGGGCGTCGTCGGGGCTGGCGTCGCTGCGCGACAGGGCCTCACGGACTAGGGCGGCACTGTCCGGGCCGATCACGATGGTCGGGCGGTCGGGTGAGGCGGGCAAGCGCGTGGTTGTGGCGATCTCGGTGACACCCGCCTTTGACAGCAGGTCGCGCACCAGCGCGGCGGTCTCCGGCTCGGTGCCGGGTGCGACGATCAGCGTGACTGCACGGCCCAGCGTCACCGTGCCATCGCCCAGCGTCATCACGGCGGGGGCGGGGAAAATCGCGGGCAGGGTGGCGGGGCTCGCTTGAGCCGCCGGGGTCAGCGTCGCCAGTGCGATCGCCGCCAGGGCCGCCCCCATTGCTCTGTTTGCCGCCCGCGTCATCCTCAATCTCCGGTATTGAACTGGTATTGTCGGAGCCTAGGGGAGTGAGGGGCGGGCTGCAAGCGCGATTGCGGGTTGGATTTCAATGGGTTGGGGCGTGGCCTTCGACTTCGCTCAGGCTGAACGGAGCGGGGAAGTAGGGTCCTGCCAAACCCCCGTTCAGCCTGAGCGAAGTCGAAGGCCAAGGGAATCCCCCCCGCCAAGTGGTATTAGACCGGCCCCATCAATCGTGAAATTGCAGGCTCGCCAACCGGGCATAGAGCCCGCCGCCCGCGATCAACTCCCCATGTCGCCCCTGTTCGACGATCCGCCCGCCATCCATCACCACGATCCGCTCGGCCGCACGGACCGTCGCCAGCCGGTGCGCGATGACCAGCGTGGTCCGGTTGGCCATCAACCGCTCCAGCGCCTGTTGGACCAGTTGCTCGCTCTCGGCATCCAAAGCGCTCGTCGCCTCGTCCAGCAACAGGATCGGCGCATCGCGAAGCAGCGCGCGGGCGATGGTGATCCGCTGGCGCTGGCCGCCCGACAGCCGGGCACCGCCTTCGCCCAGGAAGGTATCCAGCCCCTGCGGCAGCGCGCGCAGGAAGTCGGCGGCGTTGGCGGCCTCGGCGGCGGCCCAAAGCTCGTCGTCGCTCGCCTCCCACCGGCCATAGCGCAGATTGTCGCGCGCCGAGGCGCCGAAGATCACCGTCTCCTGCGGCACCATCGCGATGCGCCCGCGGATCGCTGCCGGATCGGCATCACGCAGGGACACGCCGTCGAGCGAGATATTGCCGCCCTGCGGATCGTAGAATCGCTCGGCCAGCTGGAACAGGGTCGACTTGCCCGCGCCCGAGGGGCCGACCACCGCCACCGTCTCGCCGGGGCGAATGTCGAGCGAGAAGTCGTTCAGCGCCGCGACCTCGGGTCGGGTCGGATAGTGGAACACGACATTCTCGAAGCGCAGCGCACCCATCGGGATGACCGGCAGAACGGCGGGCGCGGGGGGCGGCGCGATCTCGGGTTCCTCGGCCAGCAGCTCGGCCAGACGCTGCGCCGCGCCCGATGCTCGCAATATGTCGCCCCAAACCTCGGTCAGCGCCTGGAACGAGCCCGCAACCAGCATGCCCGTCACGACGAACGCAGTCAGCGACCCGCCCGACAGCCGCCCGCTGGCGACATCGGCAACCGCCTCCCACAGCAGCAGCGTCAGGCCGCCGAAGAACAGGCCGATCACCATCGCGGTCATCACCGCACGCAGCAGGAAGCGCTTGCGCGAGGTGGCGAAGCCGTTGCTGACCGCCAGCTCGAATCGCTCGGCCTCGCGGCGTTCCTGGCCGAACGCCTGGACGACCTTCATCGCGCCCAGCGTCTCCACGGCGGTCGCGCCGATATCGGCCAGCCGGTCCTGGCTGTCGCGCGAATAGCTGCGCACCTTCTTGCCGAGCACGACGATGGGCAGGACGATCAGCGGGATGCACACCAGCAGCGACAGGGTCAGCTTGGGCGACAGCGCGAACAGATAGATGGTGCCGCCGATCCCGATCACCGTATTGCGCAGCGCGATCGACACGGTCGAGCCGACGACCTGCTCGATGATCGCGGTGTCGGCGGTCAACCGGCTGGCGATCTCGGACGGGCGGTTCTCTTCGAAGTAACGGGGTGCCAGGCGCAGAAGGTTGGCCTGCACCGCGATGCGGATATCGGCGACCGTCCGCTCGCCCAGCCACGACACGAAATAGAATCGGAACGCGGTGGCGATCGCCAGCACCACGACGACCGCCAGCAGCCCCTGGAAATAGGGTGCGATATCGCCGGTGTCGGCGATGTTGCCGAAGCCGTGGTCGATCACTTTCTGGAAGGTGCGCGGGATGAACAGCGTGGCCAGTGCCGCGACCGCCAGCGACACGGTGGCGGCGGCCAGATGCCCCGGATAGCGCAGCGTATAGCGCCAGACCATTTTCAGGTTGCTCAGGCGGCGGCTGGCCGGGACGGGGGGCTCGGCGGATTTGCGGGACGCGGCGGATCTGGCCATGCCGGGGACCTAGCAGCGTGGGCGCATCGGCTCAACGCCGGGCTATGGGCTCGACGCATCGTTTGGGCGCTTTGGTGCGTTCAGGGGATGTGATGGAGATCATGAACCTGTCATCGGTTCGGCACTATGACCGATCGGCCATATTCTGGTCATCATGCGCAAACGGTTTCGTGATAGACAAATGCCAATCACGGCTCCGTCCGGCGGAGCGCAGGGGAATCGACGATGTTGTACGACGCCTATGAAATGCAGCGCTCGATGCTGGCGGGCGCAAGCGCGCTGGCCAATTTCGGTGCGGGGCTGCTCCAGAATCCTGCCAATCCCTTCGCCTATCTGGGCGGCGGCGCGATCATGGGATCCGCGCTGGAGGTGTTCGCCCATGCCGCCGCCCCGCGCGGCAAGCCCGCTTTCGGCCTGACCAAGACCGAGATCGACGGGCGCGAGGTGGTCGTCCACGAAGAGATCGTGCTGCGCAAGCCCTTCGGCCAGCTGAAGCGCTTCCGCCGTGAAGGCGTGGAGGACAGCCCCAAGCTGCTGATCGTCGCGCCGATGTCGGGCCATTATGCGACGCTGCTGCGCGGCACGGTGCAGCGGATGCTGCCGACCTGCGAGGTGTACATTACGGACTGGCGCGATGCGAAGCTGGTGCCGCTGTCCGACGGGCGGTTCGATTTCGACGATTATGTCGATTACATCATCGACTTCCTGACCGAGATCGGGCCGGGGGGGCATGCGCTGGCGGTGTGCCAGCCCTCGGTGCCGTCCTATGTCGCTGCGGCGGTGATGAGCGCGGACAAGCATCCCTGCACCCCGCGCACCCTGACGCTAATGGGCGGGCCGGTCGACACGCGCGAGGCGCCGACGGCGGTCAATCTGCTGGCGACCGATCGCCCGCACGCCTGGTTCGAGCAGAATGCGATCGCCACCGTGCCCATGACCTATCCGGGGGCCGGGCGGCGGGTCTATCCGGGCTTTCTGCAGCTTGCCGGGTTCATGTCGATGAACTTGGGCAACCACATGATTTCGCATTGGGAGATGTTCAAGCATCTGGTCCAGGGCGACGGCGAAAGCGCCGACTCCACCAAGCGATTCTATGACGAATATCGCGCAGTCTGCGACATGACGGCGGAATTCTATCTCCAGACCGTCGAGCTGGTGTTCCAGCGTCACGCGCTGCCCAAGGGCGAGATGCTGCACCATGGCAAGCGCGTCGATCCGGGCGCGATCACCGATATCGGCATATTGGCGATCGAGGGCGAGCGGGACGATATCTCCGGGCTGGGCCAGACACGTGCCGCACTGACGCTGGCGACCAATCTGCCGGAGGAGAAGAAGCGCTATTACATGGCCGAGAAGGTCGGCCATTACGGCATCTTCAACGGCTCGAAGTGGCGCAACCGCATCGCGCCGGTGGTCGAGGAGTGGATCAAGGCGAACGGGTGAGGAGGCTGCTCCCGCACTCCGTTCAGCCTGAGCGAAGTCGAAGGCCACGGGGTGCATTCGGCCAGAAGCGTGTGGCGAGCCGTTTCCCTTGGCCGTCGACTTCGCTCAGGCGGAACGGGGCGGGGGATAGGGGAAATAGAAAAACGCCCGGAAGCCATGGCCTCCGGGCGTTTCGCCTTCCAGCAATCGCGGATTACGCGACCGAGCCGACCACCGCATGGCTGGACGACTCGTCCGAGTGGATCGTGCCGCCGAACAGCATCTTCACCCGGCCCGACAGAGAGATGTCGGTTTCCCACAGCTCGGCCGAGCTGATGTCGAAGCGCAGCAGCGTCAGGTTGGGGTCCGACTTGCCTTCCGGGAACCAGGCCTCGACCTGATTGCTCCACAGCTTGTCGATCTGGGCCGGATCATTGTCCTTCGACACACGGCCCGCCAGGCAGGCGAAGAAGTCGTGACCCTTGCCGACGAACTGCGCCATAGCCTCGCCACCGCCCGCGATGCGGTTGTCGCGACCGGCGAAGAAGAATAGCGTGTTCGGCTGATCGTCATCGATCTGCGCGGTCATCGGTTCGGAATGCTGGCCGTCGTTCAGGCCGATCATGACGAACGGGCTGCTCTTCAGCTTGTCGAGGAACTTGGCGGCGATTTCCTGGGGGCTGTCGTCGGCCATCATGGCTCTCCTTTCAGGGGTTTGGCGGGAGAACGACGCGGAGGCGGGGATGGTTGCGAATAAGATCTCACGTAATCGAACGCCGATTTGACATGATCTTGTATGGCCGTTCGAGTTAGTGATCGCTCGACGGCAATTCCGCCGTCACCCACAGAAAGGACCACGGATGTCCGTAGCCGATCTGTGCCTGATCCTGGGCGTCGTTATCGCCTTCGCGACCTTGGTCGTGAAGATTATCGACGTTCGCAACAGGTAAGGTGCCCGGCGGGGCTCGGGCTGCAACCTGGGCCCCAAAGGCATTTGAGCCCCGGCCGCTGCAACAGCCGGGGCTCTACAGAAAGGCGGATGTCCTCGCCTGCGATTCATATACGCCAACGACGTCAAAATTTCAATTCTGATGGCAATCGCGAAGCGCGCTTCATCTCGTATCAAACGATACCCAATCCCCATATTTCCCGCTAAGCGCGGGTCCATCACAGCATAGCCATGCGACCCGCCAAGCGCTCAGCCGCACGCCGGGCCGCCCGACCGGACGAAGACCTATGACCTCTGCCGTTACCGCCGATGCGCGCAAGACCATGAAATCGCTGTATCGTGCGCCCGAACCCGATGTCCTGAAGCCGCTGCTCGACCGCGCCGCCGCGACGCCGGAGATGCGCGAGCGGATCATGGGCCATGCCTCGGGCCTGCTCGCCGACCTGCGTGCCGCGCAGAATCGCGGCTGGGTAAACCAGTTCCTCCAGGAATATCGCCTCAACTCGTCCGAGGGCGTCGCGCTGCTGAGTCTCGCCGAGGCGTTCCTGCGCGTACCCGATCCCGAGACCGCCGACCTGTTGATCGCCGACAAGCTGGGCGAGGCGGACTGGCGCGCGCATACCGGGCGGTCGGCGTCGAAGCTGGTCAACTCCGCCACCTGGGGCCTGGTCGTCGGCCGCGCGCTGGTCGGCGAGGGCGAGGCGGGGCCGCTGAAGCGCCTGCTGTCGCGCGCGGGCGAGCCGTTCGTGCGCCAGGCGGTCGGCGCCGCGATGCGGATGATGGGCGAGATCTTCGTGATGGGCCGCACCATCGAGGAAGCGATGCGGCGCATGAAGAAGCCCGAGAACAAGGGCTTCACCGCCAGCTTCGACATGCTGGGCGAGGCGGCGCGGACGCATGAGGATGCCGAGCGTTATTTCCACGCCTATGTGAAGGCGATCGACGCGGTGGGGTCGGACCCGGCGGCGGGCCATTCGATCTCGGTCAAGCTGTCGGCGCTCCACCCGCGCTACGAACTGCCGCGCGCCTATGAGTGCGTGCCCGCGCTCACCGACATGCTGGCGCAGCTGGCGCGGCAGGCGGCGGACAAGGGCATTGCCCTCACTGTCGATGCCGAAGAGTCCGAGCGGCTGGAGATGAGCCTGGACATCATCGGCGGCGTCGCGGCGCTCCCGGCGCTGAAGGGCTGGGACGGGTTCGGCATGGCGGTGCAGGCTTATGGCAAGCGGGCGCGCGCGGTCATCGGCTGGGCCAATGGCCTCGACCGGATCATGAACGTCCGGCTGGTCAAGGGCGCCTATTGGGACAGCGAGATCAAGCGCACCCAGGTCGAGGGGCTGGCCGACTATCCGCTCTTCACCCGCAAGGCGGCGACTGACGTCTCCTATCTGGCGGTCGCCAAGGACATGCTGGCGGCCGAGAATATCCGCCCGGCCTTTGCCAGCCACAATGCGCTGACCGTCGCGACCATCCTGGAATGGGCGGGCAATAGCCATGACTTCGAGTTCCAGCGGCTGCACGGCATGGGCGATGGCCTGTATGAGCGGCTGGTGCGCGAACATGGTCACAAGTGCCGCATCTATGCGCCGGTCGGCGGGCATCGCGACCTGCTGGCCTATCTGGTCCGCCGCTTGCTGGAGAATGGCGCGAATTCCAGCTTCGTGCATCAGCTGGCCGATGCGCGGCTGACCGAGGCGGAGATCCTCGCCGATCCGGTCGCCAAGATCGCGGCCGTCGGCGGCGCGCGTCACCCGAGCATCCCGCTGCCCATCGACCTGTTCGCACCGGGCCATCGCAACTCGACCGGCATCGACCTGAGCGACATCGCGACGCTGGACGCCACGGTGAAGGCGGTCAATGCCCCCGCCGTGCAGCCGGTCGCTGCCACTGCCGATGTCGCATCGCTGGTCGCGCGCGCTCATGCGGCTTTCCCGGCCTGGAACGCGACGCCGCTCGATACCCGCGCGACCGTGCTGGAGAAGCTGGCCGATCTGCTGGAGCAGGATCGCGAGCGGCTGATGGCTATCCTGGTGCAGGAGGCGTTCAAGACCATCCCCGACGCGATCGGCGAGGTTCGCGAAGCCGCCGACTTCTGCCGCTATTATGCCCAACAAGCCCGCGCGCGGCTCGGTTCGGTCGAGCTGCCCGGGCCGACGGGCGAGCGCAACACGCTGCACCTGGAAGGACGCGGGGTCTGGGCGACGGTCGCGCCGTGGAACTTCCCGCTGGCGATCTTCCTCGGCCAGACGGTCGCGGCGCTCGTCACCGGCAACACCGTCGTCGCCAAGCCCGCGCCGCAGACGCCCGCCATCGCACAGGCCGCCGTCGAACTGGCCTACCGTGCGGGCGTGCCGCGCGACGCGCTGCTGCTGGCGGTCGGTGGGCCGGATGTGGGCCAGACGCTGACCGAGGATCATCGCATCGCGGGCGTCGCCTTCACCGGCTCGACCGCCACCGCCAAGCGGATCGCGCGGACGCTGGTGGCGGACGACGATCGCCCGATCGTGCCGTTGATCGCCGAGACCGGCGGCATCAACGCGATGATCGTCGACTCGACCGCGCTGCCCGAACAGGTGGTGGCGGACGTCATCACCTCGTCCTTCCGCTCGGCGGGGCAGCGTTGCTCGGCGCTGCGGCTGTTGCTGGTGCAGGCGGATGTCGCCGACAATGTCATCGAAATGCTGAAGGGCGCGATGGAGACGCTGGTGCTCGGCGCGACCGGCAATCCGGCGACCGATGTCGGTCCGGTCATCGACCAGGCCGCCTATGACAAGCTGATGGCGTACCGCGCGTCGATGGTGACGCAGACGATCAAGACGCTCGACGCGCCTGCAGATGGCCTGTTCGTCCCGCCGACGCTGATCCGGCTCGACCGGGTCGAGGACCTGACCAAGGAATGGTTCGGCCCGATTTTGCACGTCGCGACCTGGGAAGCGGGCACGCTGTCCGAGACGATCGCAAAGGTGAACGCCAAGGGTTACGGCCTGACCATGGGCCTGCACAGCCGCATCGCCCGCGCTGGTGAGGTGATCGAGGCGGAAGCGGCGGTCGGCAACCTGTACATCAACCGCTCGATGATCGGCGCGGTGGTCGGCAGCCAGCCTTTCGGCGGCGAGGGCCTGTCGGGCACCGGGCCGAAGGCGGGCGGGCCACATTACCTGTACCGCTTCTGCGCGGAGCGGGCGGTGTCGGTCGACACGACCTCGGCAGGCGGCAACGCGACGCTATTGTCGCTGGACGAAGGCGGAATCTGAGTGCCGCCACACCCTCACCCTTCCGGCGCTTCGCGCCTCCCTCCCTCTCCCCATGGGAGAGGGAGGGAGCCCGCCCGCTTTAGCGGGTGGGAAGGGTGAGGGTGTTCGTTCAAGCCCGGTGCACCTCGACCGGCTGGACCTGGGGATAGGGCATCACCAGCGTCCCGTCCGGCGCGGCGGTATAGGTCGTCTGGGTCGGGTAGGGGATCACGATCCCCTCTGCCGCGAACCGCTTCATCAGCGTCACCAGCACCCGGTTGCGCAGGTCGTGTGCGGTGGCCCAGTCGTCGCCGGGCACGTCGAACTGCAATGCGAAGTCCAGGCTCGACGCGCCGAAGCTCTCGAAACCGGCCCGTGCCACCTTGCCGCCTTCGCCCTCGACGATCTCGGTCAACAGGGCGGGAATGCGCGCCAGGGTTTCGGGCGGGGTTTCGTACGCAACGCCGATCATGAACGACAGGCGGACATGCTGGCGTACCGTCTGGTTCTGGATTTCCTTGTCGAGCAGCTGGCGGTTCGAGATGATGCGCAGCTCGCCGGTAAAGGCGCGGATACGGGTGGATTTCAGGCCGATCGCCTCGATCACGCCGCTCGTATTGTCATAGGCGATCTTGTCGCCGCGCCGGAACGGCCGGTCGAAGATGATGGCGAGGGCGGCGAAGAGGTCGCCGAAAATTCCCTGCGCGGCCAGACCGATGGCGATGCCGCCGACGCCCAGACCCGCCACCAGGCCGGTGACGTTGACGCCCAGATTGTCGAGCACCACCACCAGTGCGATGGCGAACAGCACCGCCGTTACCAGCAACCGGATCAGCCCCATGGCCGACAGCAGCGCCTCGCCCGAATAATGTTCGGACTGGGTGCGATGCTCGATCGTGCCGAGGATCAGTTCGCGCGCCCAGATCGCGGCCTGGAACACGCTGGCGATGGTGAACAGGAAGTTGATCGTCCGGGCGACTTCACCCGGCGCGCCCGCATAGCCCGCGACGAGTTGCGCGGCGAGCGTGACGATGAAGAACATGTTGGTCCGTGCGATGGCATGGCCTAGAATCACGCCCCATCCGCCCGCGAAACCGGGACGGCTGCACAGGCGGTCACCGAGCTTGCGGACCCAGAGCAGCGCCAGCACGATGATCGCGCCGAAACCGATCGCGATCAGGACCTTCAGCCAATAATGCTGCACCCACCAGGAAGTGGCATCGATGATGCTGCCGACCTGATCGGGGATGCGGGAGCCGTCGAAGATCGGCGCCTTGGGCGAGGATTTCGCCATGGGGACTCCTTGAAAAATCGGGGGCGGTCAGGCCGCCTTGCTGGCCGGGGTTCCGGCCTCCAGAAATGCGATCAGCCCGCACTCGATGCGGGACAGCCCGGCACGCGCGCGCGGCAGGCGCAGGGTCTTGCGAAACGCAGCCTGGCCCTCTTTGACGAGCGCGATCAGCGAGGGGTGAACATAGGATTTGCGCGCGATGGCGGGCGTGTTGCCCAGCTTTTCGACGACCGGCTCCAGCATCGCCTTCAGGCTGAGGTCCGCTTCGGCCAGCGCCAGCGCCTCGAATGCGGCGACGCTGGCCGCCCAGGTGCGGAAATGCTTGGCGGTGAAGTCGCAGCCCGTGGCTTCGCGGATATCGGTGTTGACGTCGGAGGACGTGACCGGATTGGCCTCGCCCTCGTCATCGACCCAGGCGAAGAGATGCTGCTCGTCCAGATCCTGGCATCGCTTCACGAAGCTGGCGAGCGACCGGTCGGTCAGCGTCATGTCGCGCATCTTGCCCGACTTGCCCCGATAGCGCAGCCGCAGGGTCGTGCCCTTCACTTGGCCGTGCCGCTTGCGCAGAGTCGTCGCGCCGAAACTCTTGTTGGTCGCGGCATAGGCTTCGTTGCCGACGCGGATATGACCGTTGTCGAGCAGCCGCACGACGGCGGCAACCGCGCGCTCCTTGCACAGGCCGCGCTTCTTCAGGTCCGCCTCGACCCGTTTGCGTAGGGTGGGAAGCGCATGGCCGAACGCGGCGCAGCGTTCATATTTGGCCGCTTCCTGCGCTTCGCGGAAATCGGCGTGATAGCGATATTGCTTGCGCCCTTTCTCGTCCCAGCCGACCGCCTGGATATGGCCGTTGGCGCGCGGGCAGAACCAGGCGTCCTTATAAGCGGGGGGCTGGCCGATGCGGTTCAGCCGGTCGATCTCGTCCGCGTCCGTGATCCGCTCGCCCTTGGCGGTCCAATAGGCCCATTTGCCGCGAACCTTGGTCCGGGTGATGCCGGGTTTGCTGTCATCGCAATAGACTAGACGGGTGGCCATCGCTCTCTCTCGGGTCATCTCTGCAAATGCGCCGCCGGTCGCTTCGTTCCGGAACGGCCGATGCGGTCGCGGGTTCTGGTGCTGGCTCCCCCAAGCCATTTCCCCGACAGGAGTTTTCCATCATGGCCGATCTTTCCCAGGCACGCGTCCTGATGCTCGCCGCCGACGGTTTTGAGACCGTCGAGCTGTTCAAGCCCCGCCAGGCGCTGGAGGAAGCGGGCGCGAAGGTGACGCTCGCCTCGCTCAAGTCCGACCCGATCCAGGGCATGGAAGGCGATATCAACAAGGCCGAGACCGCGACGCCGGACCTGACCGTCGATGAGGTCGATACCGACGATTACGATGCGCTGGTCATCCCGGGCGGCACCTGCAACCCCGACAAGCTGCGTCTCAACGAGCGCGCGGTCGAGATCGTCACCGAGTTCATGGAAGACGACAAGATCGTCGCCGCTATCTGCCATGGCCCCTGGCTGCTTGCCGAGGCGGATGTGATCGACGGTCGCCGCCTGACCAGCTACCCCTCGATCCGCACCGACCTGTCCAATGCGGGTGCGGACGTGGTGGACGATGAGGTCGTGGTCGACGGCAACCTGATCACCAGCCGCAAGCCCGACGACATCCCCGCCTTCAACCAGGCGATCCTGACCGCGCTGGAGGAAGAACTGGCCGACGAGGACGAAACCGAAGAGGCGTAAATCCCAATCCTCCCCAAGCTATGCTTGGGGAGGGGGACCATCGCGTTAGCGATGGTGGAGGGGCAAGACGGACCGGCCATGCCCCTCCACCACGCCCTGCGGGCGCGGTCCCCCTCCCCGAGCAAGCTCAGGGAGGAATGGGATCGTGTTCCCTTCGCGGGACGATCACGGGCGTCGCATCCTGTTCCCATGCGTGGCAGGATGCGACGCCCTTTCGCTTTTTCAGGATGACCCCATGCGTCTGGTTCCGCTCCTAATCCTCGGTATGACGTCGGCGGTCGCGCTCGCACAAGGAAGCGCGCAGCCCTTCATGGTCGGCGGGCGCGGCTTCGCCACGCTGCAAGCGGCTGTCACGGCGATCGGCGATGGCGAGGGCACGATCCGCATCGCGCCGGGCACCTACCGCGAATGCGCGATCCAGGGGGCGGGGCGGATCAGCTATGTCGCGACCGAGCCGGGCAAGGTCATCTTCACCCGCATCGCCTGCGAGGGGAAGGCGGCGCTGGTCCTGCGTGGGCGGGGGGCTTCGGTCCAAGGCATCGTCTTCAGCCATATCGAGGTCGGCGATGGCAATGGCGCGGGCATCCGCATCGAAAAGGGGCCGCTGTCCGTCAGCAACGCGATGTTCCTTGACAGCCAGTCGGGCATCCTGTCGGCCGAGGACCCCAATGGCACCGTCACCGTCGACCACTCGACCTTTTCCGGCCTGGGCAACGACCCGACCGGCAACGGCGCGCACGGCATCTATATGGGCCGCTACAAGTCCCTACGCGTCACCGCCTGCCGCTTCGAGCATGGGCAGGGAGGCCATTACGTCAAGAGCCGGGCGCCTTATGTCGAGGTGCTCGACAGCAGCTTCGACGACAGCAAGGGCCACTCGACCAATTATATGATCGACCTATCCAACGGCGCGAAGGGGCGGATCGCGGGGAACGAGTTCGTCTTCGGCCGCGACAAGGACAATCACTCGACGCTGATCACCGTCGCGCCGGAGGGGGCCAAGAACGACTCGTCGGGCTTGGTGATCGAAAACAACCGCGCCCGCCTGGCCCCCGGCGTCGATTTCAAGCCGGTCTTCGTCGGCAACTGGTCGGGCGAGCCGCTGGTAATCCGGGGCAATATCCTGGGCGCCGGCATCACGCCGACCGCTCGGCGGTTCTAGACCGGATCGACATCACATCGAGCCAACGTGAGCCCCTCCCCTGAAGGGGAGGGGTTGGGGTGGGGCCTCGCCACGAACGCCGCGCTTGCGGATACGCCCCACCCCTGAAGGGGAGGGGTGGGTCCATCTCAGGTCATCGCAATCCAGGGCGGATCGATACTCGAATACGCCTTTCCCCGCGCGCCCGTCCCAAGGAAGGGTAAGCGATGAGGACCATCGATCCGCCCGGTCTCCATGCGGGCCTGTCGCAGACACGTCGCCACAGGCCCGACAGGGTCAGATCAACAGGTAAATATCGTCGAACAATAGGGTCGGAAGGCCGTCGAATTCGCCCGCCACGACATTCGGAATATAATAGGAGACGCGGTCGATCTTGCCCATTTCCGCAAGCGAGACATGCTGTTGGTCCGAGATGGTGGTCGCATCGAGATTGACCGTCTTGGTGCCCACCAGTCTGCCGTCGCGATATCCCTGAAATACGACAACGGCCGTGACGGGCGAGGAATTTCCGGTTGCGACCGTCATGTCGGTCAGCACGAAGTCGGCGCCCGTGCTCGAGAAGAATCCGAGGCCCCATGGGTCGGCTTGCCAATGCCCGTTGCCGTTTTCGCTGCCAAACATCATCTGATCACCGTCATATGTGGTGCCGAACGACAGGATGTCGAGCGTCGGGTTCTTGTCGAAGGTGTAGACGGTTTCGCGGACCTGGCTCGTCTTGCCGACATTAATGTCCATGGTGAGATAGGCGAAGTCGGTCTTTCCCATCTTGTCGCTGATCTTGTAGGGAATATTCTCGGTCAGGACCGTGCCGCCGGCTGTGGCGGTCTTGACGCTTTCATTCAGCGCATAAGTAAAGCTGCCATCCGCCTTGATTCGGAATGTGCCATATTTCCCCGCTACTTCAGTTGTCCCGGAATCGGTCAGGCTGACGCGGCTGCCGCCGAAGAAGCGGAGCGCTTTTTCGCCATTATCACCTTCGCGATCATTATTCAGGATGTTGCCTGACATGACATCGGTCGACGAAAACCTGTAATAATCATCCTTTGCGAACAAGCCATAGCCGTACAGATTGTCGTGCACCAAGTTTACCTCCCCTGTTAACCATCATGACGATACGGTCATTTCTGGGCCGGTCAATCGGCAAGGGGGATAGAGTCCGACTTCGACGCCATGGATTGATCCGAAAAACGGAAAGTTGCCCCAAGGGCAGGGCGGACATGAAGGCATGTCCACATCAATCATGTCGGATATGGATGCATTCCCGGTCCGGTGGTCGGCGAACCTAAGGGGGGGATCTGGCTTCGTTTGTCGCTCTTCTCGGGGGAAATCGGATTATGCTGCCGCTGAAGGTCGGCCAGGAATGAAACGACCGGGCACCTGCTTCACCCGCGCCTCGCGGGACTTGCGGGTGAGATAGGTATCCAGCCCGATCTGCGCGGCGATCAGTTGATAGAGGAAGGGGTTGTACGCGATCCCGACAAAGGCCGCGCCGAGCAGATAGATCATATGCCCATGCTGGAGCGCGCCGGCCAGTTGGCCGCCCCAGTGCAGCGGGTCGTCGGTGCTGCGATAACGCCGCCGCAGCGCCTCCATCCGCAACAGCCCCGCGATGTTGATGCCCAGCCACAGGAACAGCCCCGGCCAGCCCTGTTCGCCCAGCATCTCGAAATAGCTGGAGTGATAGGCGCGGGCGCGGTCGGTCGTGACCTTTCGCTGGACCTTGCTGTCATGCGCGGAACCCTCGACGACGGTCAGGTCGTAGCGGAAGCTGTTCTGGAGATAGGCGTCGAACCCACCGCCGAACGGATTGGAGGCGGCATAGCCCAGGGTCCATTTCCACACCGCCAGCCGGGTCGAGGCGGACTCGTCCCCCTGATAGCTGCGGATCGTGTTCATCCGCTCGGTATAGGAAGAGGGGAGCAGCGGCACGACCGCCATGCCCGCCACCGCCAGCATGCCGATATAGAGCAGCCGCCGCTTTACATCGCGCAGCATCAGGATGGCGAGTAGCCCGATACACAGCAGCCCCGTCCGCGCCGAGGTGCCGACCGGGATCAGCAGGCAGGCGAAGATCAGCCCGATCCCGAACGCCCGCACCCGTAGGTCGGGCGGATAGACCGTGCCGTATCGCATGAACCACAGGATGATCGGAATGACCGCGATCGCTGCGGTCGAGATGATGCTGCCTTCGTACAGCCCGGCATTGTTGCTGACCATCAGGTTCAGCTCGCCATAGCCGCCGCCGGAGAACAGCGTCTTGATGCCCCCAACGATCACGATCGACGCGACCGACAGCATCATGAACAGCAGCAACGCCTCGATCCTGAGCCGGGTGCGCAGGGTCAGCGGCAGGAAGACGGCAAAGGCCAGCGCCTTCCACACCCAGTCCCATTTCTCCTTCGCCTCGGTGGGGAAGTCGGCGCCGAAAAAGGTGGTGAGGGCGCAATAGGCCAGCAGCAGCAGGATCGCGCCCTGCCGCACGGTGAACCGGCTGTCGCGCTTGTCGTCGAACATAGCCCAGCCGCCCACCGCCGCGATCACCGCCATCAACGAGATGGGCACGGTGTTGAGCAGATAATAGGTCAGCCGCTGCGGCGAGACGATGTCGATATAGATATAGGCCAGCACCATCAGGAACGGCCGCCGCAGCCCCAGCGCAAAGAGGCTGAACAGAAATCCGATCAGGAACAGGTCACGCATCGTCGAGACGCCGCTTGGCCATGGGCTTCCTGCCATGTCTGCTCGCGGCGGGGCCGGTATCGCCTTCCTGGTCCAGGTCGCGCCGTCCGACCAGCCTCCATGCCGCGATCAGCATCAGGCCATGGGTCAGGAGAAGGGCAAAGCTGTCGATCATCGCCCGTTTCCTCAAACCCTTAACGCCGCTTCCGGGACCTGCTTATAAACCGGCGGTTGACGCGGCGTTAAGGGCTGGCATGACAGGTCGTAAGCTGATGCGTATCCTGCATATCCTAGACCATGGGCTGCCGCTGCAAAGTGGCTATACCTTTCGCACCCGTGCCATCCTGAAGGCGCAGGAGGGGGCGGGGCATGACGTCGCGGCGGTGACGGGTGTTCGGCAGGGGGCAGGGGATGCCGCCGTCGAGACGCTCGACGGCCTGACCTTCTATCGCACGCCGGTTGCGATGCGCGCTGGGCTGGTCGGCGAGGCTGCCGGGCTGGCCGCGCATGTCCGGGCGATCGACCGGGCGGTGACGGCCTTCCGGCCCGACATTCTTCACGCCCATTCGCCCGTGCTCGACGCGCTGGCCGGGCTCGCTATCGCGCGGCGGCGGCGATTGCCGCTGGTCTATGAGATTCGCGCCTTTTGGGAGGATGCCGCGGTCGGCAACGGCACCGGTACGGCCGGAAGCGCCCGCTACCGCGTGACGCGCGCGCTGGAAAGCTGGGCCTGTCGGCGCGCCGATGCGATTGCGGTGATCTGCGAAGGCTTGCGCGGCGACCTGATCGCGCGGGGGCTGCCGCAGGACAAGATCATCGTTTCGCCCAATGGCGTCGATCTGGGGCTGTTCGGCCAGCCGCTCGCCCGCGATGAAGCGCTGGCCGAGGAACTGGGACTGGCCGATGCCGAGGTGATCGGCTTCATCGGCAGCTTCTATGATTATGAAGGGCTGGACGACCTGATCGCCGCCATGCCGCGACTGGTGGCCGCACGACCCAAGGCGCGGCTGTTGCTGGTCGGCGGCGGCCCGATGGAAGCGGCGCTGCGGGCGCAGGCGGACCGTTCGCCCGTGGCGGCGGCGATCCGCTTCGTCGGGCGGGTGCCGCACCAGCAGGTGGAACGATATTACAGCATGGTCGATATCCTGGCCTATCCGCGCAAGAAGATGCGGCTGACCGATCTCGTCACGCCGCTGAAACCGTTGGAGGCCATGGCGCAGGGCAAGCTGGTCGCCGCATCCGATGTCGGGGGGCATCGCGAGCTGATCGAGGATGGGCGGACGGGTACGTTGTTCGCGCCCGACGATCCGGCGGCGATTGCCGATGCGCTGGCCGCCCTGCTGGCCGATCGCGGCGGCTGGGACGCGCGGCGCGCGGCGGGCCGGGCGTTCGTAGAAAGGGAACGCAATTGGGCGTCGAATATCCGGCGTTACGAACCTGTTTACCAACGATTGTTAGACGGGGCGAAGACGTAAGATCATGACCTTCACCGCCATGCCCCCTCAACGACGCTTTGGACCTGCCTGGATCGGCGGGGCCGTCGGACTGTTCGCGATCCTGCTCGTCATGATCGTGCCCGACTGGCGGCTCGAGTCGCTGGTCTCGAGCCTGAGCCTCGGCGATATCCTGGCCGCCGCCCGACCGCCGCTGGGCATGAAGGCGCGGGTGCTGCTCGCGCTGGTCGCGGGGCTGGGGGCGGGGGCCGTGACCTGGGCGGTCGTTTATCTGCTCTGGGGACCCGGTGGTCTGCTCGCGCGCCGTGCCAAGCCGGTGCGCGACGACGATGACGAGGATTATGTGCCCGCCGTACGCCGCTCCGACCGCCACCCGGACGCACCGCCGCGCCGCCCGTTGAACGCCGCCGAACTGGGCGCCCCGCCGCCGCCGCTCGAGGAGGACATTGTCGAGCGGACGCTGCCCGCCGATCTGGACCAGCCGCTTTCGGCCTATGACCCGGAGGCGATCCTGTCGACGCCGCGCGAGCCCATGCGCCCGGCTCCGGCCGAACCCATGCCGATCCCGCCGATGCGCGAGCCGGCGCCGGAGGAACGGGGTGCCGCCCTGCCGCTACCCGATCGACAGGATGAATCGATCGAGACGATGCTCGACCGGCTGGAGCGAGAGACGGCCCTTCGTAAGGCGCAGCAGCGCAGGATTTGACGGGAAGGGGGGGGCGCCCCTCCACCACCGCTTCGCGGCGGCCCCCCTCCCCAAACACAGCTTGGGGAGGATTTGGTGCATCCTTATTCCTCCCTGTGCGAAGCACGGGGAGGGGGACCGCCCGGCGCAGCCGGGTGGTGGAGGGGCATGATCCACCGCCACCCAAACAAAAAGGCCCGCCCGGATCGCTCCGGACGGGCCTTTTTTCGTAACCGCGAAGGCGGACCTTTCGGCCCGCCCCCATGGGCAACTTACGCCGCCAGGTTGCGCAGCACGTACTGCAGGATGCCGCCGTTCAGGAAATATTCCAGCTCGTTGACGGTATCGATGCGGCACTTGGTCAGGAAGGTCTCGGTCGTGCCGTCCTTGCGGGCCAGGATCACTTCGACATCCTGACGCGGGCGCAGGCCAGCGACGTTCTGGATGGTGAAGCTCTCGGAGCCGTCCAGCTTCAGCGTCTCGCGGGTCACGCCCTCGGCGAACTGAAGCGGCAACACGCCCATGCCGACCAGGTTCGAACGGTGGATACGCTCGAAGCTTTCGGTGATGACCGCCCGCACGCCGAGCAGATTGGTGCCCTTCGCCGCCCAGTCGCGCGACGAACCCGTGCCATATTCCTTGCCCGCGATGATGACGAGCGGCGTGCCGTCGGCCTTGTGACGCATGGCGGCGTCATAGATCGGCATCACTTCACCGTCATACTGGGTCATGCCGCCTTCGACGCCGGGCACCATCTCGTTCTTGATGCGGATGTTGGCGAAGGTGCCGCGCATCATCACGTCATGGTTGCCGCGACGCGCGCCGTACGAGTTGAAGTCCTTCTTGGCGACCTGATGCTCCTGCAGGAAGGTGCCTGCGGGGCTGTCGGCCTTGATCGAACCGGCCGGGCTGATGTGGTCGGTGGTGATCGAGTCGCCCAGGATGGCGAGCGGCTTGGCCTCGATGATGTCGGTGACGGGCTTCGGCGTCATCTCCATGCCCTCGAAATAGGGCGGGTTGGCGACATAGGTCGAGCCGGTCGGCCAGGCATAGGTGTCCGAGCCGGTCACTTCGATCGCCGACCACTTGGCGTCGCCCGCATAGACGTTGCCGTAGCGCGAGCGGAACATCTCGTCGTCGATGTTCGCATCCATCAGGCTGCGGACCTCGTCATTCGAGGGCCAGATGTCCTTGAGGTAGACGTCCTGGCCGTCCTTGCCCTGGCCGATCGGCGTCTCACGCATGTCCTGCGTGACCGTGCCCTTCAGCGCATAGGCGACGACGAGCGGCGGCGAGGCGAGGAAGTTGGCGCGCACGTCGGGCGACACGCGGCCTTCGAAGTTGCGGTTGCCCGACAGGACCGAGGCCGCGACGATGTCGTTGCCGTTGATCGCCTTCGAGATCGGCTCGGCGAGCGGACCCGAATTGCCGATGCAGGTGGTGCAGCCATAGCCGACCAGGTTGAAGCCGATCGCGTCGAGATCGGCGGTCAGCCCCGCCTTGTCGAGGTAATCGGTGACGACCTGCGAACCGGGGGCGAGCGAGGTCTTGACCCAGGGCTTGGGCTTCAGGCCCAGCGCGTTCGCCTTGCGGGCGACCAGACCGGCGGCGACCAGCACCGACGGGTTCGAGGTGTTGGTGCAGCTAGTGATGGCGGCGATCACGACGTCGCCGTCGCCAATGTCATGGCCACGGTCATCGACCGAGACGCGCGCGGGGGCGTCCTTCTTGTACACCTTGGCGAGGTCGGCGTTGAACACGTCGTCGACTTCGGTGAGGACGACCTTGTCCTGCGGACGCTTCGGACCCGCCAGCGACGGCACGACCGTCGACATGTCGAGTTCCAGCGTGTCGGTGAAGACGGGGTCGGCGGCATCGTCGTGACGCCAGAAGCCGTTCGCCTTGGCATAGGCCTCGACCAGGGCGACATTGTCGTCCGAACGCGCGGTCAGGCGCATATAGTCGAGCGTCTTGTCGTCGATCGGGAAGAAGCCGCAGGTCGCGCCGTACTCGGGCGCCATGTTGGCGATCGTCGCACGGTCGGCGAGCGTCATCGACGACAGGCCGGGGCCGTAGAACTCGACGAAGCGGCCGACCACGCCCTTGGCGCGCAGCATCTGGGTGATGGTCAGCACCAGGTCGGTGGCGGTGATGCCTTCCTGGAGCTTGCCGGTCAGCTTGAAGCCGACGACTTCCGGGATCAGCATCGACACGGGCTGGCCGAGCATCGCGGCCTCCGCCTCGATCCCGCCGACGCCCCAGCCGAGCACGCCCAGGCCGTTGATCATCGTGGTGTGGCTGTCGGTGCCGACCAGCGTGTCCGGATAGGCGATCGTCGCGCCGCCCTTGGCATGCTCGCCGCTCTCGGTCGACGACCAGATGGCCTGGCCGATATATTCCAGGTTCACCTGGTGGCAGATGCCGGTGCCCGGCGGAACCACCGAGAAATTGTCGAGCGCCTTGGAGCCCCACTTCAGGAACTCATAGCGCTCCATGTTGCGCTGATATTCGAGGTCGACATTATCCTCGAAGGCCTGCGGCGTGCCGAACTCGTCGACCATGACCGAGTGGTCGATGACGAGGTGGACGGGAACCTGCGGATTGATCTTGGCCGCGTCGCCGCCCAGCTTGGTGATCGCGTCGCGCATCGCGGCGAGGTCGACCACGCAAGGCACGCCGGTGAAGTCCTGCATCAGCACGCGGGCCGGGCGATACTGGATCTCGCGGTCCGAACGCTGGGTCTTCTGCCAGTCGACGATCGCCTGGATATCCTCGCGCGTGACGGTCTTGCCGTCTTCGAAGCGCAGCAGATTCTCCAGCAGCACCTTCATCGAGAAGGGCAGGCGGCTGATGTCGCCGAGCTGCTCGGAAGCCTTGGCGAGGCTGTAATAATCATAGCTCTTGCCGTCGACGTCGAGGGTCGAGCGGGTGTTCAGGCTGTCCTGGCCTATCGCAGTCATGGGCGTCCCTTCATGGTCGAGCCGGGCACGCCCAGTGGGACACGGCAGCATGCAGCCGCGAGCAGGCGCGCCGGGGAAATCTCCGGTTGACGCCAGCGGCCTTAGCAAGGGGTTGCCCGACAGGGAAGGGTGCAGCGCAGTGAAAGCCATTCGCAACTTCGGCCCGTAGCGAACCGCGTCCTGGCCCGGCACGGTCCGCAGCGGACGGCTGGTCGCAAGCGTGAAAATGCGTGGAACAGCCATGGTCGATAGCGGGTTCAGATGGTCATGGATGGAGTTCGGACAATGCGTGCCCTGAAGAATGATCGGTCGATCACCTTATATGGTCCTGCGGGACGCACGGGATCGGCCGATGGGCATGCGTTCGCCGTTCAGTGCCGGCGGTGGTGGAAATGACCGGGAACCCGCCGCGCAAGGATGTCCGCCGCCCCGATCCGATCGTCGCCGTCGGCCTGCTGACCCAGCGCGATCTGGACGTGCTGGGGTCGGGATTTCGACGGTCTTTTCCGGTCGAGGAGGACACGGCCTTTGACGACCTGCTCCAGGCCCTCGATTCGATCGAGGCGATTCACGTGCCGCATCGGAAGGACTGACGGGCCCGGAATAAGCGCCAAGAGCGATTAACCTTGATTATTAATGGTTCATCTCCCCCGCATCGGAGACGGAACCGCTTGGCGAGCCCCCGTCCGTCCGGCTAGGGCAGCGTCATGGCTGGACCGATTATCCGGCGCGACCGGAAAATGAGATGACGCCCGAACGCTTCGCCCTGCTCACCCGCCGCCACCGCGAATGTCTTCGCGGGGTCAAGGCGCTCAAGGGCTCGAAGGAAATCGCCACCGAACTCGGCTTGGGAAAGTCGACCGTCGACAGCTATCTGGCCGAGGCGGTGCGGCTGCTCGGCGCGTGCAATCGGCGCGAGGCAGCGATGGCGCTGGACGAATATGAGGCCCAGGCAGACGCCCAGTCGAATGACCAAGCTATTGAAGAACAAGAAGAAGCTACCCCGCATAAAATCATACCCGATTTTACGGGGCTAGTTCCCGAACCGCCGACCATGCCACTTCCGATGGCACCGGATGGGAGTACGGTCGGTGGGGCGGTGCAGGACGGCCATGTCCACGCATCGCCCCGCTTGTCCCTTCCCGTCCGGCGGCAAGGGCAGACACGCAACGACATGAGCATGGCCGAAAGGCTGCTCTGGGTTCCCACGATCGCCGTCGCACTCGCCATCGGCTTCGGCATGCTGGCGACGGGACTCGACGTGATGACCCGGGTGATCGGACGTTTGACGCATCTTGCCGGATGACCATCCTCCATGTCGCCCAGGGGCGCATGGACCAGATCAGGGGGCACAGGCGATGACGACGGAACATGAAGCGGCTCTTCAGGTGACCCAGCTCCTGTGGAAGCTGGAAAACGAACTCGACACGGCGTTCGCCACGGCGGGCGAACTGGCGATGGCGCTGCCCCGTGCGCGCGCCGAGGCGCGGCTGTCGGCGGTGGTCGGCCAGCACGCCTTCGAAATGCTGGGCCAGGCGATGATGGCTATCGGCCAGGCCCGGGGCCATGCGGTTCAGAGCCACCGGATTCTAGAAAAGGTCGGCCAGACCATCGGTTTCGATGCGGACGAATATGGCGACAACCGTCCCAAGCCGCCCCAGACGACCGGCATCGTCGAGGCCCTGCCGTTGCGCGCGGCCGCCTGATCCCGGCGCGACGCGGCGTGTCCTTCTCCCATCCTGGCCAGCGGGGCACGCCGTGACGCACATCTATGTCTTCAACATCCTTCAGGCGCTGGTCTGCCTCTATGCGCTGACGCTGGGCGGCTGGCCGGAGCGGGCGACGGCGGTCATCCTGCTTTGCGCCTCGGTGGCGACCATCGTGCTGCCCTTCGATCCCTCCACCAGTTTCCGCAGCGTCGAGACGCTGGAACTCGTCATCGACGTGGCGCTGATGGGCGGGTTGATGGCGGTTGCGTTGCTCGCCAATCGATTCTGGCCGCTCTGGCTGGCCGCGCTGCATCTGCTGGCGGTCGGGATTCATGGGGTCAAGGGGTTCGACACCGCGCTGATGCCGTGGATGTATGCCCAGGCGGGCGGCAAGCTGGCCTATCCCATGCTTGTGCTGCTGGCGGCCGGGGTGCTGCGGCACCGGATCAGGCTGGCGCGATATGGCACGGACCCCGACTGGTCGCTGCCTTGGCGTGGTATCCGATGAATAGTGATTTGCGACTGCTGCACTGGCCCGCCGAGGACCGGGCGAGCTTCGGGCGCTTCACCGCCGTGATGGCGGATGTGCAGGCGCGCATCCAGGCCATTTCCGGCGAGGCGAGCGGCGTTCCGGTGCCGCGCCCGCCGCGCGTGCCGACGCCGCGCGAATGCGCCGCGATGATCCTGAAGCACCGTCACGATGTCCGCGTGATCGCCGGGGGCGATGCCGATATGTTCGGCGATCCGGCATGGGAGATCGCGCTCGCCGTCTTTCACGCCGAAGGGCAGGAGAATGACGCCGCGCTGCTGAAAATGGCGGGGCTGTCGCCGAGCGGTCAGGTCGGCGAACGCTGGATCAAGCTGCTGTTGGCGCGCGGGTGGGTCGAGCGGCACGACGACGGCCATCTGCACGCGACCGAGAAGATGGTCGCGATCCTGAACAGCTATTTCACGCGCCTTTGAGCCGCGGTCGGGCCGATTGTGAACTTTCATGTCACGGCGGAAACGCCGTGCAACTCCTGAACCCTCCGCGGGTTCAACCGACACGGGCATAACCACAGGAGAAGACGGACATGGCCGAGGATATCGGAACGGGCGGCGGCGCGGGTGCGATCGGTGGCGATATGGGCGCGGGCGCCTTCACCGACCGGATGAAGGGCGCGGGCGAGGCGATGCAGGCGACAGGTCAGAAGATGGCCGAGGGCGGCTCGCAGGTCACGCTCAAGATGCTCGAACAGGCCGAGACGAACACGCGCGAGGCCTTCGCCGCGATGCGCTCGGCGGCGTCGGCCAAGGATCTTGGCGATGTGATGCGCATCCAGACCGAGTTCCTCCGCGAGCAGGGCAACCGCTCCATGTCGCAGGCGCGTGAGATTGGCGAGATGATCGTCCAGTTCGGTCGCGACGCGGTCGGCGCGGCGCGCGGGCCGAAGCAGGACTGAACGCAAAACCCTCACCCTTCCGGGCAAGTGGGAAGGGTGGGGGTCGCTGTGTAACTTAATTGCCGGGGCTGAGCGCCACCGGTCCATTGGCGGTGGCCTCCAGCGGCGAGTCCCCGCCGAGCACCCGGTACAGCGTCACCCGGTTGCTTGCCGCGGTCAGCTGCGTCGCGATCACCGTCCGCTGCGCCGAATAGAGCGAGCGCTGTGCATCCAGCGTATTCAGGAACGGCGTCACCCCGCCGCGATAGCTTGCTTCGGTCAGGCGATAGGTGTCGCTCGCGGCGTTCAGGAAGCGACGATTGGCGCCCAGCTGATCGTCGATCGTCCCCTGCCGCGCCAGCGCATCGGCGGTTTCCTGAAAAGCGGTCTGGATCGCCTTTTCATAGGTCGCGAGCGCGGCATCGCGCTGGGCCTGCGAATATTGGACGTTCGCCACGCCCGCGCCCGCCTGGAAGATCGGGTAGCTGACCGAAGGCGCGACCGAATAGTTGAAGCTGCCGCCCGAGAAGAGCGAGGTCAGGGCGGTGCTGGCAAAACCGACCAGCCCGGTCAGTGAGATACGCGGGAACAGGGCCGCCCGCGCCGCGCCGATCTGGCCATTGGTGGCGCGCAGCAGATATTCGGCCTGCACCACGTCCGGACGGCGCAGCAGGATGCCCGAGTCCAGTCCGGCGGGCAGCGTCGCGACGGTCGGCGCGGCTTCTTCGATCGAGCGGGGCAGGAGCGCGGTGTCGATCGGTGCGCCGACCAGCAGTTGCAGCGCGTTGACGTCCTGCGCCACGGCGGTCTTCTGGAGCGCAAGGTCCGCCTGGGCGGTCGCCAGCACCTGTTCGGCCTGGCGCAGGTCGGTGCGTGGCGAGATGCCGCCCTGAAGCCGGGCACGGGTCAGGGTGACGCTGCGCTCGGCGCTGGCGGCGGTCTGCTGTGCGATGGCGAGCAGGCTCTGGTCCGCGCCGTAATTCAGCCAGGCATCGGCAATGTCTCCGACCAGCGTCAGCCGGGTCGCGCGTGCCGCCGCCTCGGTCGCGAAATAACGGTCGAGCGCGGCGCCGGTCAGCGAGCGGATGCGTCCGAACAGATCGAGTTCGAAGGCGTTGACGCCCAGATTCACCGACCAGGCACTACCGCTGCCATTCGCGCCGGTGACGATGCCGCCGGTCCCGCCCGTATCGACGCCGCCATTGCCGACGCCGGTCCCCGTGCCGCCATCGACGGTGCCGTTGCCGGTCCCGGTGCCCGTTCCTCCGGTGTTGCCGGTACCGCCACCCGTGCTGCCGCCGCCGACCGCGCTCGATCCCGCGCCGCCCGACCCGCGATCCGTATAGCTGTATCGGCCCGTCGCGCTGACGGCGGGGAACAGGCTGCCGCGCTGGATGCGGTATTGCGCACGGGTCGAGGCGATGTTCGCCGCCGCCACGCGCAGGTCGCGATTATTGGCCAGCGCCTGGGCGATCAACTGCTGCAACCGCGCGTCACGGAAGATGTCGCTGTAGCGCACCGTGGGCAAAGCTGCTTCCGACTGGCGGAGATAGGCATCGCCGACCGGCCAGGAAGGCGGCACCGGCGTCGCGGGCCGCTCATATTTCGGGGCCAGCGAGCAGCCCGACAGCGCGGTGGCGGCGAGCAGCAGGGCAGGCAGGGGGGACAGGATACGCATCAGGCCTTCTCCGCTCCGCCTTCGGGGGCGGGACGATGCCCCGCGCCATGCTCGCTCATCGGCTTGCCCCGCAACCGGGCCAGACCGTTGCGGACCGACCGGCGGACCAGCACGAAGAACAACGGGATGTAGAAGATCGCCAGCACCGTCGCGGTCAGCATGCCCCCGATCACGGCGGTGCCGATGGCGATCCGGCTGTTCGCGCCCGCGCCGGTCGAGATGGCGAGCGGCAGCACGCCGAAGATGAAGGCGAAGCTGGTCATCAGGATCGGCCGCAGACGGATCTTGGCGGCTTCCAGCGCGGCGTCGATGACGCGCTTGCCCTGTTTCTCCGCCTGCTCGGCAAACTCGATCATCAGGATCGCGTTCTTCGCCGCCAGCCCCATGGTCGTCAGCAGACCGATCTGGAGATAGACGTCGTTGGTCAGCCCGCGCAGGGTCACGAAGGCCACCGCGCCGATCAGGCCCAGCGGAATGACCAGCAACACCGCGAACGGGATCGACCAGCTTTCATAGAGCGCGGCCAGGCACAGGAAGACGACCAGGATCGACAGCCCGTACAGGATCGGCGCCTGTCCACCCGACAGCCGTTCCTGATAGGACAGGCCCGCCCAGGCGATCGACGTGCCGGGGATTTCCGCCGCCAGCTCGGTCATCCGCTTCATCGCGTCGCCCGAGCTATAGCCGGGTGCGGCCGAGCCCTGGAATTCATAGGACGGGATGCCGTTGAATCGCGACAGGGTGGTCGGCGCCACGCCCCAGTTGATCGTCGAGAAGGACGAGAAGGGCGCCATCTGGCCGCTCGATCCGCGCACGAACCACTGCTTCAGGTCTTCCGGCTCGGAGCGATAGGGCGCGTCGCCCTGGACGAAGACGCGCTTCACGCGGCCACGATCGATGAAGTCGTTCACATATTGCCCGCCCCAGGCGGTCGACAGGGTCGAGTTCACCTGCTGCTGCGTCAGGCCCAGTGTGGACAGCTTCTGCTGGTCCAGATCGACGCGCAACGTGGCGATGTCGGGAAGCTCGGTCAGGCGGACCGAAGCCAGCATCGGGTCGGCATTGGCCTTGGCGAGCAGCTGGTCGCGCACCGCCTCGAACTTCTCCAGCGGCATGCCGGAGATATTCTGCAGCTCCATGGTGAAGCCGTCCGACTGGCCGAGGCCGCGAATAGCGGGGGGAACGAGGGCGAATACCTGCGCGTCGCGAAGCCCGCGGAATGCGGCGGAGGCGCGGCCGGTAATGGCGTCGGCGCTGTTCTCCTTGCCCTTGCGGTCGGCCCAGTCGACGAAGTTGATGAAGCCCTGGCCGGTATTCTGACCGCTGGTGCCGCCTCCGCCGCCACCCGCGACCGAGAACAGGACCTTGACGTTCTTGCCCTCATGCTGGGCGAAATAATGCTCGACCTGCCGCTGCACCTCCATGGTGCGGCCCTGGGTCGCACCGGCGGGCAGGCGGAACTGGACGATGGCCGATCCCTGGTCCTCGGTCGGCAGGAAGCCGGTCGGCAGGCGCAGGAACAGCACCGCCAGCAGCGCGACGACGCCCGCATAGATCAGCAGGAACAGCCATTTGCGGTCGACGACGGTGCGCACGCCCGAGACATATTTGCCGACCATCCAATCGAAGCGGGTGTTGAACCCGTCCTTCGCCCGCTGGAGGACATGCGCCACGCGGGGCGCCTTTCGCTCCAGCCACGCGCCGTCCTCATGCTCCTTGGCCTTTTGCTTGAGCAGGCTGGCGGTGAGGGCGGGGGACAGGATGATCGCGACCGCGACCGACAGGATCATCGCCGAGACGATGGTGATCGAGAACTGGCGATAGATGACGCCGGTCGACCCGCCGAAGAACGCCATCGGCAGGAACACCGCCGACAGGACGAGCGCGATGGCGACGAGCGCGACGGTGATCTCGTTCATCGACTCGATCGTCGCCTCGCGCGGGGTCATGTCGGGATTTTCCTCGAGCAGGCGCTCGACATTCTCCACGACCACGATCGCATCGTCGACCAGCAGGCCGATCGCGAGCACCAGCCCGAACAGGGTCAGCGTGTTGATCGAGAATCCGGCCAGATAGAAGATGGCGAAGGTGCCCAGCAGCACGACCGGCACCGCGATGGTCGGGATCAGCGTCGCGCGCCAGCTTTGCAGGAAGACGAACATGACGATCACGACCAGGATGATCGCCTCGATCAGCGTCTTGACCACCTCGTCGATCGACAGCTTGATGAAGGCGGTCGTGTCGTTGGCGTAGGCGATCTTCAACCCTTGCGGAAAGCCCTTGGCGACGCGGGTGATCTCGGCCTTGACCAGCTCGGCGGTCTTCAGCGCGTCGGCGCCCGGTGCCATCAGGACGGCGATACCGGCACCCGGATGCTGGTTGATCCGGCTGACCGCGGCATAGCTTTCGGCGCCCAGCTCGATACGGGCCACGTCAGACAGCTTGACGGTCGCGCCGTTGTTCAGCGTCTTGACGATGATCTCGCGGAACTGCTCGGGCGTCTGGAGCCGCGACTGCGAGGTCACGGTGGCGTTCAGCATCTGGGTCGTTGCCGAGGGCGTACCGCCGACTTCGCCCGCCGCGACCTCGGTATTCTGGTTCTGGATCGCGGTCGTCACGTCCGAGGGCATCAGCTGGTAAGAGGCCAGCTTTTGCGGGTTCAGCCAGATACGCATCGCATATTGCGAACCGAACACGTTGGTGTCGCCGACGCCCTGGATGCGGCCCAGCGGGTCCTGGAGATTGGAGACGAGGTAATCGGCGACGTCCTGGTTCGTCATCCGGTTCGTCTCGTCATAGACGCCCGCGATCAACAGGAAGTCGGGGTTCGACTTGCGGACGACCAAACCCTGTTGCTGCACCTGCTGCGGCAGTCGCGCGACCGATTGCTGGACCTGATTCTGAACCTGCACCTGCGCGATGTCGGGGTCGGTGCCCTTGGCGAAGGTGGCGGTGATCGTCACCGAGCCACGGCTGGACGAGGATGACTGGAAATAGAGCAGCCCGTCGATGCCGGTCAGCTGCTGTTCGATGACCTGGGTGACCGAGTTCTGCAGCGTCTGGGCGGAGGCACCGGGGAAGGTGGCGCGGATCGACACCTGGGGCGGCGCGACGTCGGGATATTGCGCGATGGGCAGGCCCATGATCGCGCCGACGCCCGCCAGCATGACGATGATGGCAAGGACCCAGGCGAAGATGGGACGATCGATAAATACGCGGCTGAGCATGGTCCGGTCAGCCCGCCTTGCCCTTGGCGGCCTGCATCTTCTTCAACTGTTCGGGCGAGGGGGGCTGGACCTTTTGCGGGCTGTTGGCGGGCACCGCGCGCACGCTCTGGTTGGGGCGCAGATTATTCAGGCCCTGGGTCACGATCTTGTCACCGGGCTTCAGGCCGTCGGTGACCACCCAATAGGCCCCTTGCGTCCGCTCGGCCTTGACCGTCTTCTGCTGCACCTTGTCATTCGGGCCGACGACGAACAGCGTCGCATTGCCCTTCGGATCACGCGCGATCGCCTGTTGCGGGACCAGGAAGGCGCTGGTGTCGATCGCCTGGGCAAAGCGGGCACGGACGAACATGCCGGGCAGCAGCAAGCCTTGCGGATTCGGGAAGCGCGCGCGCAGCGTCACGGTGCCGGTCTGCTGGTCGACGACGGCTTCGGCGAACTCCACCCGGCCGGTCTGGCCGTAATCGGTGCCGTCCTCCAGCCGCAGCGTCACATTGGCACTGGCGGGGATCAGGCCATCGCGTGCCGACAGGCTGCGGCGCAGCGACAACAGGTCGGTCGCCGACTGCTGGATATCGACGAAGATCGGGTCGAGCCGCTGGATCTGTGCCAGCGGATCGGTCTGGCCCGCGCTGACCAGTGCGCCGACGGTGAACAGCGATCGGCCGATGCGTCCCGTAATGGGGGCGGGGACGGTGGTGAATTGCAGGTTCACGCGCGCCGTCTCCAGCGCGGCACGGGTCTGCGCCACCTGCGCGGCGGCCTGGCGGGCGCTGGCCTGGGCGTTTGTATAGTCCTGCTTCGAGATCGCTTCGATCTGCGCCAGCGGGCGATAGCGTTCGGCGAGCGTCCGCGTCGCCTCGGCATTGGCCTGCGCGCTTTGCAGATTGGCGGCGGCCTGGTTGACCGAGGCGCGATACAGGCGGGGATCGATTTCGTAGAGCGGCTGGCCGCGCTTCACCAGCGTGCCTTCGGTGAAGAAGCGGCGGCGGATCACGCCGGTCACCTGGGGCCGCACGTCCGAGCTTTCAAAGGCGGTGGTACGCGCGGCGAGTTCGGTCACGATCGGCGCGTCGGTCGGCTGGACGGTCACGTAACCGACGGTCGGGGTCTGCTGCTGTCCGCCGGCTCCGCCCTTTGCCTTGCCCTTGTCTCCGCCGCCACAGGCCGACAAACTGACCAGCGCGAGAGCCATGGCCGTCCCGGCAAGCGCCGGGCGACCGCGAAAACCTGCAAAGTTCAATTCGTTCACCTGCCTGAATTGTGCCGCGGAGCCGGCCCGCGCCTTAATGCGCGAGACGGCGGAACGTTGCTGACCTGTGTCAAATTGCACGAACGGGGTTCGAAAAGGCAAGTGATCATGGCCTAAACCGTCCGTCTTAATTGTCGCAATTTGTCGCGGTGCGGCAAAAGCGCGGGCGGCGGGAGCCTTTGGGTTTCCGAAGCATTTTCAACGTACATGACCGATCGTGATGCCGATAAGCGCCTGGCCGCCGCCGCCGCGGTGGATGAGGTATGCGACAATATGCTCGTCGGGCTGGGCACCGGGTCGACGGCCGCCCATGTCATCGCGCTGCTCGCCGAACGGGGCCTGACCATCGAGACGGTCGCTACCTCCCGGGCCAGCGCGGCGCTGGCCGAGCGATTGGGGCTGAAGGTCCGGCCATTCGACGCGGTGGCGCGGGTCCACCTGGCGATCGACGGTGCGGACGCCATCGACGCCGACTTGTCCGCCGTGAAGGGCGCTGGCGGGGCCATGCTGCGGGAAAAGATCGTCGCGGCCGCCGCCGACCGGATGATCGTCATTGCCGACGGCTCCAAGCGGGTCGAGCGTCTGCACGACACCAAGCTGCCGATCGAAATCCTGCCTTTCGCCCGCGCTTTTGCGGTGGAACGGCTTTCCGGGCTTTTTGAGCAGCTTGACGAACGAACCGGTTATCTGACCGACAATGGCAACATCGTGGTCGATGGCCATGGCTGGAACGATGCCGACCTGCCGGGGCTAGCAGAGGCGCTGGCGGCAATTCCGGGCGTCGTCGGGCACGGCCTGTTCCTATCCGAGATCGACGCCGCCTATATCGCCGACAATGGGGTCGTTACCCGGCTGGAACGGGGACGGAACCCGCGCTAAGGCGACCCTGCATGGCAACCAGAGCGAGCGCGGAGGCGTTCGATCGCACATAAAGAGGATGAGGCCAGTTTCATGACCGATGCCACCACCACCGCCGTGGCCGACAGCCATCTCCACGAGGACGGGTCGATCGAGCGCCTGACCATCGACACCATCCGCACCCTGTCGATGGATGCGGTGCAGCAGGCCAATTCGGGCCACCCCGGCACGCCCATGGCGCTCGCCCCGGTCGGTCACACCATCTGGTCCAAGTTCCTCCGCTACGATCCCGCCCATGCCGATTGGCCCAACCGCGACCGCTTCGTGCTGTCGGTCGGCCACGCCTCGATGCTGCTCTACTCGCTGATCCACCTGGCGGGCATCGAAGAGATCGACGCGGACGGCAACAAGTCGGGCAACCCTGCGCTGAGCCTGGAGGACCTGAAGGGCTTCCGCCAGCTGAACTCCAAGACGCCGGGCCACCCCGAATATCGCCACACCACCGGCGTCGAGACGACGACCGGTCCGCTGGGCGCGGGTTGCGGCAACTCGGTCGGCATGGCGATCGCCGAGCGCTGGCTGGCCGCGCATTTCAACCGCGAGGGTTTCCCTATCTTCGACCATGACGTCTATGTCGTGTGCGGCGATGGCGACATGATGGAGGGCGTCGCGTCCGAGGCCGCCTCGACCGCCGGACACCTCAAGCTGTCGAACCTGTGCTGGATCTACGACTCGAACCAGATTTCGATCGAGGGCGGCACCGACATCGCGTTCGACGAAGACGTCGCCAAGCGGTTCGAGGCCTATGGCTGGAACGTCCTGCACGTCGACGACGCCAATGACGTCGGCGCACTGACCGCCGCGCTCGACAATTTTAAGGCGACGACCGACAAGCCGACCTTCATCGTCGTGAAGTCGGTCATCGGCTATGGCAGCCCCAAGGCGGGCAGCGAAAAGGCGCATGGCGAACCGCTGGGCGACGACGCGATCCGCGCCACCAAGAAGGCCTATGGCTGGCCCGAGGATGCCAAGTTCCTGGTGCCCGACGGCGTGCGCGAAGCCTTCCAGGGTGCCATCGAAGCGCGCGGCAAGCCGCTGCGCGACGAATGGGTCGCGATGGTCAACAAGTATCGTGCCGAATATCCCGAGCTCGCCGCCGAGCTGGATGCGATGCTGGCGGACAAGCTGCCCGAGGGCTGGGATGCCGATATCCCGGTGTTCGAGGCGGATGCCAAGGGCGTCGCCAGCCGCGACTCGGGCGGCAAGGTGCAGAACGCCATCGCCGCCAAGGTGCCGTGGCTGATCGGCGGCTCGGCCGACCTCGCGCCCTCGACCAAGACGCTGATCAAGGACGGCGGCTCGTTCCAGGCGGGCAGCTATGAAGGCCGCAACATGCACTTCGGCGTGCGTGAGCATTCGATGGGCGCGATCGTCGACGGCATGGCGCTGTCGCACCTGCGCTCTTACGGCGCGACCTTCCTGGTCTTCTCCGACTATATGCGCGCGCCGATCCGCCTCGCCGCGATCATGGAACTGGGCGCGACCTTCGTCTTCACGCACGACTCGATCGGCGTCGGCGAGGACGGCCCGACCCACCAGCCGATCGAGCATCTGGCGACGCTGCGCGCGATCCCCGGCCTCGACACCATCCGCCCCGGTGATGCGAACGAAGTGGCCGAGGCTTGGCGCTGCGCCGTCGAGTCGGCCAGTCACCCGACCGCGCTGATCTTCTCGCGTCAGGCGCTGCCGACGCTGGATCGGAGCAAGTACGCACCGGCCTCGGGCGTGAAGAAGGGCGGCTATGTCCTTGCGGATTGCGACGGCACACCCGACATCATCCTCATCGCAACGGGGTCGGAACTGTCGCTCGTGGCGGACGCCTATGAAACGTTGAAGGCCGAGGGCATCAAGGTGCGCGTCGTCTCGCTGCCCAGCTGGTATCGTTTCGAACTGCAGGATGCGGCGTATAAGGACAGCGTGCTGCCGAAGACCGTCACCAAGCGTCTGGCGGTCGAGCAGGCCGGGTCGATCGGCTGGGACCGCTATGTCGGCTTCGACGGTCGCACGATCACCATGTCGACCTTCGGGGCCTCCGCGCCGCTCGCCAAGTTGCAGGACAAGTATGGCTTCACCCACGACAATGTCGTGAAGGTGGCCCGCGAAATGCTGGAGACCAAGTGATGAGCAAGCTGTCGGAACTGGGCGCCAAGGGCTGCGCCCCCTGGCTCGATTTCGTCGATCGCAAGTTCCTGGAGGCGAAGGGGCTGGAAAAGCTCGTCGCCGAGGACGGGCTGACCGGCGTCACCTCCAACCCGTCGATCTTCGAAAAGGCGATGGGGCATGGCGACGCCTATGACGCCACGCTCGCCGCCTTCGACAAGGAAAATCCCGGCGCGGCGACCATCGACCGTTACGAGCATCTGGCGATCCAGGACATCAAGGCGGCGGCGGAAACGCTGAAGCCGGTCTATGACAAGCTCGATGCCAAGGACGGCTATGTCAGCCTGGAGGTGTCGCCCTATATCGCCGACGACACCGACGCGACCATCGCCGAGGCCGAAAAGCTGTGGCACGCGGTCGACCGTCCGAACCTGATGATCAAGATTCCGGGCACCGATGCGGGCGCCCCGGCGATCTCGGCAACCATCGCCAAGGGGATCAACGTCAATGTGACGCTGCTCTTCTCGCTCGACGCCTATATCAAGGTGGCCGAGGCTTATGCGGCGGGTCTGGAAGAGCGGGTGAAGGCCGGGCAGCCGATCGACCGGATCGCCAGCGTCGCCAGCTTCTTCATCAGCCGCATCGACTCGGCGATCGACAAGAAGATCGACGAGCGCGTCGCCGCCGGTGATGCGGAAGCCGACGCGCTGAAGGCCGTGCGCGGCAAGGTCGCCATCGCCAACGCCAAGATGGCCTATCAATGGTATCTGGACTTCCTGAAGTCCGACCGCTGGCAGGCGCTGGCCGCCAAGGGCGCGCAGCCGCAGCGTCTACTCTGGGCGTCGACGGGGACCAAGGACCCGTCCTTCCCCGACACGCTCTATATCGACACGCTGATCGGGCCGGACACGGTCAACACCATGCCGCCCAAGACCATGGACGCCTTCCGCGACCATGGCACGGTGGCCGAGACGCTGACCGCCGATATCGACGAAGCCAAGCATGTCCTGGCCGAGGCCGAGCGGCTGGGCCTGGACCTGAACGGCGTGACCGACACGCTGGTGGCCGAGGGGGTCGCCTCCTTCGTCACGGCGTTCGACGATCTGCTCGGCGCGATCGGGCAAAAGCAGCCGGCGGCCTGAGGCCCCGGCGGCCCCCTCCCCCAGCGGGGAGGGGGCCTTTTCATTTCTCATGTCAGTTAATGGAGTTCCCGCATGAAGATCGGTCTGGTCGGCCTAGGCCGCATGGGTGGCAATATCGCACGCCGCCTGATGCAGGCTGGGCATCAGGTGGTGGCCTGGGATCGCAGCGACGAGGCGGTGCAGACGCTCGCCAAGGACGGCGCGGAGGCGGCCACCGGGCTGGCGGACATGGCGGCCAAGCTCGCCGATAAGGCGATCTGGTGGGTCATGCTGCCCGCTGGTGGCCCGACCGAGGACACGATCGCGGAGATCGCCAAGCTCGGCAAGGACGGCGACGTCATCATCGACGGCGGTAACAGCTTCTACAAGGACGACATTCGCCGCGCCAAGATGCTGGCCGAACAGGGCATCCATTATGTCGATGTCGGCACCTCGGGCGGCGTCTGGGGCCTGGAGCGCGGCTATTGCATGATGATCGGCGGCGATACGGAAACCGTCGACCATCTCGATCCGATCTTCGACGCGTTGGCACCGGGGCTGGGCGACATCGTCCGCACGCCGGGCCGTATCGCCGACAAGGTCGATCAGCGCGCCGAGAAGGGCTATATCCATGCCGGGCCTGCGGGCGCGGGGCACTTCGTCAAGATGATCCACAACGGCATCGAATATGGCCTGATGCAGGCCTATGCCGAAGGCTTCGATATCCTGAAGTCGAAGAACAGCGACAAGCTGCCCGAGGACGAGCGCTTCGACCTGAACCTGACCGACATCGCCGAAGTGTGGCGTCGCGGCAGCGTGATCTCGTCCTGGCTGCTCGACCTAACCGCCATCGCGCTGGCCAAGGACGAGATGCTCGAGCAGTTCTCGGGCCATGTCGCCGATTCGGGCGAGGGCCAGTGGACGATCGACGCGGCGATGGAGGAGAAGGTCCCGGCCAACGTCCTGACCGCCTCGCTCTTCGCGCGCTATCGCAGCCGGGTTGAGCATACCTATGGCGACAAGGTGCTGTCGGCGATGCGCTTCGGCTTTGGCGGCCACACCGAAATCCCGCAATGAGCGATCCGGTTTCGGGGCCGATCCGGCTTGTCGTGTCGGACGTCGACGGCACGCTCGTCGACCCCGACAAGACGCTGCGCGCCGCCACCATCGCCGCCGTCAAGCGGCTGGAGGCGGCGGGCGTCGGCTTCACCATCATCAGCGCCCGGCCGCGTTCGGGGCTGGGCTGGCTGGCGGATGAGCTGTCCATCGACGCGCCGATCGGGGCGTTCAACGGCGGGACCGTGTTCCGCCGCGACGGCTCGGTCGATGCGCAATTCCGCGTGCCGGTCGATGTCGTGAACGCCGTGCTGGCGATGGCGGCGGACAACCCCGTCGCCATCTGGGTCTTCGCCGACGACCGCTGGTACGCCAGCAGCGGTGAGGGCACCCATGTCGATCACGAGCGCAAGGCCTCCGCACAGGAGCCGGTGGTAACGCAGGACTTCGCCGCGCTGGTGGAAAAGGTCGACAAGATCACCTTGGTCAGCGACGATGCCAATCTGCTGCGCGGTCTGCACGACAAGGCGAATGCGGCGCATGGGGAAGCGGCGACCATCGCCCAGTCGCAAACCTATTATCTCGACGTGACCGCTTTGAAGGCCAACAAGGGCGACGGCGTGGCGACCCTGGCCAAGGCGTTCGGCGTCTCGCTGGAGGAAGTGGCGGTGCTGGGCGACCAGGCCAACGACCTTCCCATGCTGACACGCGCCGGGCTGCCGATCGTGATGGCGAATGCGCCGGACGCGGTTAGGGAACAGATCTCGGTACACACCCGTTCCAATGCCGAGGATGGCGTAGCCTATGCCATCGACACGATCATCTTTCCCCGCATTGGAGTGCCCAAATGAAGCAACTGGTTGCGTTCGACCTCGACGGTACGCTGGCCGAAAGCAAGCAGCCCCTGGGCGAGCCGATGGGGGAGGCGCTGGCCGACCTGCTCGACGTCGCGCATGTCGCAGTGATCTCGGGCGGTGACTGGCCGCAATTCGACAAGCAGGTCGCCAGCCGCCTGCCCGAGCGTGCCGACCGCACCAAGCTGTGGCTGATGCCGACCACCGGCACCAAGCTCTACACCTATCAGGACGGCAGCTGGACCCCGGTCTATGCCGAGCTGTTCGACGATGCGACCAAGGCCAAGATCCTGGAGGCGTTCGACGCCTCGCTGGAGGCGACCGGCTTCGTGCCCGAGCAGACCTGGGGCGAGCGGATCGAGGATCGCGGCAGCCAGATCACCTTTTCCGCGCTCGGCCAGCAGGCGCCGATCGACGCCAAGGAACATTGGGACCCCAAGTTCGAGAAGCGCAAGGTGATCCAGGCCGATCTCAAGCAGCGCCTGCCGGGTCTGTCGATCAACATGGGCGGCGCGACCTCGATCGACATCACCCGCGAGGGTGTCGACAAAGCATACGGCCTGAAGAAGCTGCGCGACGCCAGCGGCATCCCGCTCGACGCGATGATGTTCATCGGCGACGCGATCTTCCCGGGCGGCAACGACTATCCCGCCAAGGAGCTGGGCCTCGACACGGTGCGCGTGCGCGATCCCGAAGAGACGCTGGCGGTCATCGCCGGGATCGTCGCCTGCCTGAAGTAAGCGACAGCGCGTCCGGCGCCCTGCGGGCCCGCACGGGTCCGGCGCATGAGGCGGTGGATGCGGCTTATGGAGCCTATCGGCTGGACGATCGGGAAAGCTATACGGCGTTCCTGATCGCCCATGCCCGCGCACTGCCCGCGGTCGAGGTCTGGCTGGAAGGGCGGAGCATCGCTTTTCCGTGGCGGTCGCGACGCGCGGCGCTGGCGGCGGATCTGGCCGCTCTCGGGCGAGAGATTCCCGAGCCCTTGCCGTTCGATCCGGCCGATGACGAGGCGGCGCGCTGGGGCGCGCTCTACGTGACCGAGGGCTCGCGACTGGGCGGCGTGATGCTGGCCCGGCAGGTGGGGGAGGGGCTTCCCCGCGCCTATCTGGAATCCGGTTTCGGGGCGGGGGAGTGGCGGGATTTTCGCCATGCGCTTGATGCTGCGGCTGGCGATGCAGCATGGGTCGACCGCGCTGTCGTGGCGGCTGAGCAAGTCTTTGGACTATATCGTAGGGCCGTTTAGAGCAGGGTGACATGCAAGCCCCCCCTCCAGGGGGGGCATTTCAGGTCATCAGAGTCCAGCCCTCAATCCGCGATCGGTGCGACCACGATGGCACGCAGGCCCGGCTGATTGTCGTCATATTCGATCGAGCCAGACAGTCGCTGCATCATCGCTGCCATCATGCGGCTGCCGAACCCGCGACCCTGACCGGGCTCTTCGTCGCCCTTGCCGCGGCCCTGATCCGCGACGATCAGGCGCAGGCGGTTGCCATATTGCTCCAGCGTGATCGTCACCGGGCCCACCGCGCCGCCATAGGCATATTTGGTGGCGTTGATGATCAACTCCGTCGTCACCAGCCCCAGATTGATCGCCCGGTCGGTCGGCATCAGCACCGGCGCCAGATCCAGCCGCATCATCGCCGCCCAGTCCTGACCCAGCGACTGTTTCATGTCACCGACCAGATCCTCCAGATAGCGCGCCAGATCGACCGTCTGAATCTGATCGTCGCGGTACAGGCGGCGATGGACCAGCGCGACGGCCGACAGCCGGGCCTGCGCCTCGGCCAGTTGCTCGCGCACGCGGGGGTCGTCCGCCGCCTTGGCCTGGAGCGACAGGAAGGACGAGACGAGCTGAAGACTGTTCTGGACCCGGTGGTCCACCTCCTTCATCAGGACGTCCTTCTGCAGGAGCAGCGCCTCCTTGTCGTCGAGCGTGCGCTGCAACGCGGTGTTCAGCCCGCGCAGCCGGTAATTCTGCGCGGCATCGTGCAGCGCCCGGCGCAGGCGGTGCCCCGCCTCGACCTCTTCCATCGTCCAGCGGCGCGAGCGGCCGCGCACCGTCTCGCGCCAGCTTTCGAACGAGGTGCGCGGGTTGAGCGTCGCATCGGGCGTCAGCGCGACCGACTTGTGCGGATTGCCCGCCCATTCGACCTCTTCGACATGCTCGGCCCGGAACCAGAGCAGGGTGACGCCACCATCGACCAGCGGCAGCGCCAGCACACCCGCCGCCGTCGTCGCTAGCGGTGCGGCATCGGGCATCTGAGCGGGCAATTCATGGGTGAAGAACACGTCGCCCGCGCCCCGGATCAAGGCCCAGTCGGCGATATCGGGGATCGCCAGATCATGCGGGCAGGTGCCGTGGCGATACACCTTGCCTTGGTCGACGACGGCGAAGCCGGTCGCGCCCATCATCGCCATCATCTCGGGCATCAGGCGGCGCATGGCGGGGACCAGGTCGCCCATGCCGATGATGCGCGGCAACAGGCTGTCCTCCGCAGCGCGCAGGCGCAGGCGCTCGCGATACAGCTCGGCCTCTTCCTTCGCCCGGATCTGCCGCGCCAGCGCGCTGGCCAGCCCGGCGGCGGCCGCGCGCAGGTCGGGCGACAGGCGACGGGGCGTATAATGGTGGCAGGCGATCATGCCCCACAGCACGCCGTCCTTGACGATCGAGATCGACGCCGAGGCCGCCACGCCCATATTCTTCAGATAGCGGACATGGATCGGCGACACGCTGCGCAGGCCGACATCGCTGAGGTCCAGCGTCTCGAAACCCTCGGGCCGGATCGGGGCGGGGACGTAATCGACATCCGGGATGCTGCGCGTCCGATTTCGGACATAGAGCGCGCGCGCCTGTTTCGGGATGTCGGAGGCCGGGAAATGATGATGGAGGAAGGATTGCAGTCCGGCCGACCGCGCCTCGGCAACGACGCGGCCCGCATCCTCGTCCAGAAAGCGATAGAGCATGACCCGATTGAACCCGGTCAGCATCTGGAAGGTGGTAGCGGCCCGTTCGAACAACATGGGCAGGTCGGCGGTCCGCTCGAAACTGGTGACGGCGGCGTCGAGCCAGTTGAGCGGGCTACCCTTGCCCCAGGGTGCGTCGATGCTGCCGGCTTCGAGCTCGATCAGCACACGCTCGCCCGCGACGCGGTGCGCGGTCACCGAAAAGCGTTCCGAGATACCCTCGACCGGCACGGCGGCGACCGTCGTGCCGGGGCCGATCGGCATGTCGGAGACCATCTGCGCAACCTCGTCGCCCAGCAAGGCGGCCAAGGGTCGGCCCAGCCAGTCGGCGGCCAATCGCTCCTCGATCGGCCCGGCGCCCGCGATCACCTCCAGCGTCGTTGCGTCGACCACCAGCAACAGCCCATGCGGCTGAACGGCGCCGGGAATATGGATAGGCTCCCGATCGCAAGCGGTAATGTCCAGGTTGGGATCAGTGGCGACGGGGCGAGTGGCCATCGGGCAAAAAATTCCTCTCAATCCGTCACATGGCGCGTTTCATACGGGGTTGCAAATCCCTGAACCCTGCAATCGATCCGATATGGGATCGACGGCAAAGGGGTAATTTGAAGGGACGGAACGAAGATTGCGCGTTTGGGTAATATACGGTTAAAGCGAGCCGACGGACTCAAAGAGCCGCTTGGAGAGGACATGATCGACGATTTCGACTTCGCGCTCGGCGAAAGTGCGGACATGATCCGTGAGGCGACGCGCCGTTTCGCGACCGACCGGATCGCGCCGCTCGCCGTACGAATGGATGCGGAAGACTGGTTTCCCCGTGACATTTGGCCCGAAATGGGTGCGCTGGGCCTGCACGGCATCACCGTCGCCGAGGCCGATGGTGGCCTGGGGCTCGGCTATCTGGAACATGTCGTCGCGATCGAGGAAGTGTCGCGGGCTTCGGCCTCGCTGGGCCTGTCCTATGGCGCGCATTCCAACCTCTGCGTCAATCAGATCAGCCGCTGGGGCAATGCGGAACAGAAGGCGAAATATCTGCCCGGCCTGATCTCCGGCGAGCATGTCGGCAGCCTGGCCATGTCGGAGGTGTCGGCGGGCTCTGACGTGGTGTCGATGAAGCTGCGCGCGGTGAAGGCGGACGGCGGCTGGGTGCTGAACGGCACGAAATTCTGGATCACCAATGCGGCCTATGCCGAGACGCTCGTCGTCTATGCCAAGACGGGCGAGGGGAGCCGGGGCATCACCGCCTTCTTGATCGAGAAGGACATGGCGGGCTTCGCCGTCGGCCAGAAGATCGACAAGATGGGCATGCGCGGCAGCCCGACCGCCGAGTTGGTGTTCAACGACTGCTTCGTCGGCGACGCGCAGGTGATGGGGCCGGTGAATGGCGGTGTCGGCGTGCTGATGAGCGGGCTCGATTATGAGCGTGCGGTGCTGGCGGGTATCCAGCTGGGGATCATGCAGGCGTGCCTCGACGTGGTCGTGCCCTATGTCCGCGAGCGGCGGCAGTTCGGCCGCCCGATCGGCGAGTTCCAGCTGATCCAGGCCAAGATCGCCGACATGTATGTCGCGCTCAACTCCGCCCGGGCATACGTTTATGCGGTGGCGCGTTCCTGTGACGCAGGCCGTACGACCCGGTTCGACGCCGCAGGCGCGATCCTGCTGGCTAGCGAGAATGCGGTGAAGGTCTCGCTGGAGGCGATCCAAGCGCTGGGCGGGGCGGGCTATACGAAGGACTGGCCGGTCGAACGTTTCGCGCGCGACGCCAAGCTGCTCGACATCGGGGCGGGGACCAACGAGATTCGCCGGATGCTGATCGGCCGCGAATTGATCGGCAAGCTCGAAAAGGTGGCGCAATGAGCCTCGGGGTGAAGTGATGGGTGCGGTGATTTCCTCCCGGATCGCGCGCGATGACGCCACGTTTCGGACCAACGCTAATCACAACCGGGCGCTGGCCGAGCGGCTGCGCGCCGATGTCGCCAAGGCCGGGCTCGGCGGTAACGAGGCTTCGCGCGAGCGCCATGTGTCGCGCGGCAAGCTGCTCCCCCGCGACCGGGTGGAACAGCTGCTGGACGCCGGCGCGTCCTTTCTGGAGATTGGTCAGCTCGCCGCCAACGGCCTGTATGACGATGCCGTGCCGGGTGCCGGGGTGATCGCGGGGATCGGCCGTGTGCATGGTCGTCAGGTGATGATCGTCGCCAATGACGCGACGGTGAAGGGCGGCACCTATTACCCGCTGACCGTCAAGAAGCACCTCCGCGCGCAGGAGATCGCGCTCGAAAACCGGCTGCCCTGCATCTATCTGGTCGACAGCGGCGGCGCGAACCTGCCGCATCAGGCGGAGGTGTTTCCCGACCGCGATCATTTCGGCCGCATCTTCTTCAACCAGGCGCAGATGTCGGCGGCGGGCATTCCGCAGATCGCCTGCGTGATGGGCAGCTGCACGGCGGGCGGCGCTTACGTCCCCGCCATGTCCGACGAGACGGTGATCGTGCGCGGGCAGGGGACGATCTTTCTCGCCGGACCGCCGCTGGTAAAGGCCGCGACGGGCGAGGTCATCTCGGCCGAGGAACTGGGCGGCGCGGATACGCATGGCCGCAAGTCCGGTGTGGTCGATCATGTCGCGCAGGATGACGATCACGCGCTGTCGATCGTCTGCGATATCGTCGAAACCCTGCCGCCGCAGGCCATGCCCGATGTCAACCTCGCCGAGGCGGACGAACCGCTCTATCCGGCGGAGGAACTCTATGGCCTGATCCCGCAGGACGTGCGCGCGCCCTATGACGTGCATGAGGTGATCGCCCGGCTGGTCGACGGATCGCGCTTCCATGAATTCAAGGCGCTGTACGGTGCGTCGCTCGTCTGCGGCTTCGCATATATCCATGGCAAGCCGGTCGCGATCCTGGCGAACAACGGCGTGTTGTTCTCGGAGAGCGCACAAAAGGGTGCGCACTTCATCGAACTGGCCTGCCAGCGGCGTATCCCGCTGCTGTTCCTCCAGAATATTTCCGGCTTCATGGTCGGCGGCCGCTATGAGGCCGAGGGGATTGCCAAGCACGGCGCCAAGCTGGTGACGGCGGTGGCGACGGCGCAGGTGCCCAAGATCACCGTGCTGATCGGCGGCAGCTTCGGCGCGGGCAATTACGGCATGTGCGGGCGCGCCTATAGTCCTCGCTTCCTGTTCACCTGGCCCAATGCGCGGATCAGTGTGATGGGCGGCGAGCAGGCGGCGAGCGTGCTGGCGACCGTCCACCGCGACGCCGATAGCTGGACGCCGGACGAAGCGGAGGCGTTTAAGGCCCCCATCCGCCAGCGTTACGAAGATGAAGGCAATCCTTGGTACGCCACCGCGCGGCTGTGGGACGACGGCATCGTTGATCCGGCGCAGACGCGGGATGTTCTGGGGCTGGCGCTGGATGCTTGTCTGAATGCGCCTATAGCGGAGGCGCCCCGGTTCGGGGTGTTCCGCATGTAATGGCGATGGACCTGACCATCGACGGTGCAACCGTCGCGGACGAGGCCGATTTCCATGCCCGTATCCGCGAAGCCTCTGGCGTCGAATGGTATGGCGGTAGTCTGGATGCGCTGTTCGACCTGCTGATTGCGGTCGTCGAGCCGCCCATCATGCTGACCCTCACCAATGCTGCCGCTGCGCGCAAGGTGATCGGCGAGCGGTTCGACCGCATCCTGACCGTGATCTTCGATGCCATCGCCGAACGACCGGGTGCCATCACGTTGAAGCTGGAATCCTGATGATGAAGAGCCTCCTCATCGCCAATCGCGGCGAGATTGCCTGCCGCATCATCCGCACCGCGCGGGAGATGGGCCTGCGTACGATCGCGGTCTATTCCGAAGCCGACGCGCAGGCGCTGCATGTGCGGCTTGCGGACGAGGCCATGCTGATCGGCCCGGCCCCGGCGCGTGAAAGCTATCTGGACGCCAAGCGCATCCTCGCGGCCGCGCACGAAAGCGGAGCGGAGGCGATCCATCCCGGCTATGGTTTCCTGTCCGAAAATGCCGAGTTCGCGGAAAGCGTGATCGCCGCCGGGCTGGTCTGGGTCGGCCCCGACCCCGACAGCATCCGCGCCATGGGGCTGAAGGATGCCGCCAAGGCGCGGATGATTGCCGCCGGTGTGCCCGTCACGCCCGGCTATCTGGGCGAGGACCAGTCGCCCGACCGCCTTGCCGCAGAAGCCGATGCGGTCGGCTATCCCGTGCTGATCAAGGCGGTGGCGGGCGGCGGCGGCAAGGGGATGCGCCGTGTCGACGAGCCCGCCGCCTTTGCCGAGGCGCTGGCATCCTGTCGTCGCGAGGCGGCGGCGTCGTTCGGCGACGACCGGGTGCTGATCGAAAAATACATCCTTTCGCCCCGCCATATCGAGGTGCAGGTCTTCGGCGACCGCCATGGGCAGGTCGTCCATCTCTTCGAGCGCGACTGTTCGCTGCAACGCCGCCACCAAAAGGTGATCGAGGAAGCCCCCGCGCCCGGCATGGACGATGCGACGCGGGAAGCGGTCTGCGGTGCGGCGGTCCGTGCGGCGCAGGCGGTGGACTATGTCGGCGCGGGGACCATTGAGTTCATCGCCGACGCCTCCGAAGGACTTCGTGCCGACCGCGTCTGGTTCATGGAGATGAACACAAGGCTCCAGGTCGAGCATCCCGTCACCGAGGCGATCACTGGCGTCGATCTGGTCGAGTGGCAGCTGCGCGTCGCTGCGGGCGAGCCCTTGCCGATGGCGCAAGGAGAGCTCGCCATCCAAGGCCACGCCATTGAGGCGCGCCTCTATGCCGAGGACCCGGCCAAGGGTTTCCTGCCCGCGATCGGCACGCTGGAGGTGTTCGACCTTGGCGACGATCCCGCAATCCGCATCGACACCGGGGTTGAGGAAGGGGCGGAGATCACCCCCTGGTACGACCCGATGATCGCGAAGGTCATCGCGCATGGCGACACCCGCGACGAAGCGCGCGAGGCGTTGGCGGATGCGCTGGACGAGGCGGTGATCTGGCCGGTGCGCACCAATGCGGGCTTTCTGGTGCAGGCGCTAGACCATCCCGATTTCGCGAGCGGCCAGGTCGATACCGGTCTGATCGCGCGCGAGGGCGAGGCGCTGATGCCGCCGACCGAGCCGTCCGAAGAGGCCCTGGCCGAGGCCGCCGCCGCGCTGATCGGGCAGGACGCGCTGTCGGGCTTCCGCTTGAACGCAGCGCCCCGGCGTACCGCGCGCTTCCTGCTCGATGGGCGGCCGATCACCGTCGATTTTGCGCACGCGGGCGATGTCCCCCCGGCGCCGACCGACGAGGTGCTGATTTCGGAGGGCGGGCAGAGCTGGTCCTTCACCCGCTGGCGCGCCGATGGGCTGGCGGCGGGCGGGGCGGGGGACGGCGCGATCCTGTCGCCCATGCCCGGCCGGATCATCGCCGTCGCCGTGACCGAGGGACAAGCGGTGAACGCAGGCCAGCCGCTCGTCACGCTGGAGGCGATGAAGATGGAGCATGTCCTGACCGCGCCGTTCGACGGCGTGGTGACCGACCTGGAGGCCGAGACGGGCGGTCAGGTGGCCGAGGGCGTCGCGCTGGTCCGTATCGTTGCGGAGGACGCGGCATGAGCGGGCGCTTCTTTGATGACTGGACCATCGGCGACCGGATCGAACATCCCATCCGCCGCACCGTGACCGAGACGGACAACCTCCTGTTCTCGACCATGACCCACAACCCGCAGCCGCTGCACATCGATGCCGAAGCGGCGAAGGCGAGCGAGTTCGGCCAGATCCTCGTCAACGGCACCTTCACCTTTTCGTTGATGGTCGGGCTGTCGGTGGGGGAGACGACGCTGGGGACGCTGGTGGCCAATCTCGGTTACGACGAACTGGTGATGCCCGCGCCGGTCTTCCTGGGCGACACGCTGCGCGCGACGAGCGAGGTGACGGGCCTGCGCGAGAGCAAGTCGCGGCCGGGGGCGGGGTTGGTGACGTTCCGGCATGAGGCGCTGAACCAGCGTGACGAGGTGGTGTGCCGATGCCTGCGAACGGCGTTGGTGAAGAAGCGAGGGTAGCGCGCCCTTCGACTTCGCTCAGTGCGAACGGGGTCCAGTACCCGGTTCCGTTCAGCCCGAGCGAAGTCGAAGACCAAGGGATTACAACCGCGTCCGAACCCCGATCCAAAGCGTCCGGGGTGTCGCCCGCTCGATCAGCCCCGCGCCGCTATACGCCGCCTCGACCCGCGCATCGGCGAGGTTCTCGGCCCGCGCTTCGATCAGCCAGCCGCGCACCACCGGCACCGCCGCATAGGCATCGACCGTCGTCGCGGGGGCAAGCGAGCGGATATTCTGGTCGTCCTCATACTGTCGCCCGACATGGCGCAGAGTCCCGCTCAACACCGCCCCGCGCCGCTCGACCGCCAGGGTCCCCGAAAACTGGTCGCGTGGTGTCTGGGCCGGGCGCAGGCCGTCGAGCGGGGCGGCAGTGCCCGATGCTTCCATCCGCGCATCGACATGCGACCAGGACCCACGCCCGCTGAGCGGGCCATAGGTCCAGTTCGCCTCCAGCTCGAACCCCTGAGAGCGGATCGCGTCGAGATTCTGCCGCATCCGGTACACGCCGTTCGCCGCGACGAAGCCGACGCCCGGAAATGTCCCCGGCCCGCGCCCCAGGGTCACATTGGCGATCGCATCGGTCAGCCGGTTGAGGAAATAGGTGCCCGACAGCCGTAAGCCCGCCGCCGGGGTCAGGTCGAACCCGCCCTCGATACCCTCGACATGTTCGGGGTTCAGCGCGGCGTTGGCGGCGGTGGCGTCTGCCCCGGCGCGGAACGGCCGGTAAAGTTCGTTGAGCGTCGGCAGTCGCCACCCGCGATAGGCCGCCGCGCGCAGGGTCAAGGGCTGCACGATCCGCATCGCCGCCCCCAGCCGCCCGGTGAATTCCTGCCCCGAGCGATCGGGGAAATCGGTATCGGTCAACACGGCGCCGGTCGCCAGCACGCCCTCGTCCAGCCGTCCGTTGCGGATGCGCCAGTCATCCACCCGCGCGGCGGCGGTGACGGTCAGCGCGCCCGCCTCGACGCTGCCATCGGCGAACAGCCCCATGGTCCGCGTCGCGCCGCCCGCCTCGCGCCGTCGCGTGGGAAGTCCCGCGACATAGGTATAGCGTTCCTGCGTCCGTCCGCTGGTATCGCGAATGTCGCCGCCCAGCCGCAGCTTCACCGTATCGCCCAGCGGCGGCGACACCTCGACCCGTCCACCCAGTCCGGTGGCCGGGACATTATACTGGTCGAGCGTCAGCGTGGCCGCCGTTCGCGCCGCATTCACGCTGGCATAGCGCGACGCGAATTGCCGCGTTTGGACATAGGCCAGCGCCGACCAGCCCCAGGCTCCTCGCCCGACCAGCCGGACGCTGGCATCCGCGCCGTCCGACCGATTGTCGGTAAAGTCGGTCCCCCGGTCGCGCGCGTCGTGAAAGGCGGCGAGGGTCAGCTGCAACTCGGTGGCGGGCGCGATCCCGACGACCCCGCGCGCCGCGCCCGAATATTGTTCGTAAGGCGCAGGCCGATCGGCGGGTCCTCGCTGGCCCTCGACGACCGGAATGAAGCCGTCGCCGCGCGCATAGGCGCCGGACACGGTCAGGAAGCCGCCATCCCGCACCAGCGAGGCCGACCCCTGCGCATCCACCGAATCGCGGCTGCCATAGGACAAGGCGAGGTCGAGCGGGGACAGCTGGTCGGGCGTCGCACTGTCCATCTCGATCGTGCCTGCCAGCGCGCCCGGCCCCCAGAAACCCGATCCGCCGCCGCGCGTCACCCGGATGCGCCCCAGCCGTCCGGTCGCATAGGCGGGAAAGACGACCCAGCCGCCGAACGGATCGGCCTGCGGCACGCCGTCGAGCACCAGCAGCGCGCGGCTCGACGCATTGCCGCCCAGCCCGCGCAGGGTGATTCCCTGCGACGTCGGATGCGCCGAGCGGCTGTCCGAGCGGCGGAACTGCTGGAGCCCCGCGACATCGGCGAGGACGTTTTCCAGCCGTTGCGAGGCGTTCTGCGTGATACGGTCGCGGTCGATGGTCACGACGTCCAGCGCGCTGTCGCCCGGCTGATCGCCCAGGCCCCGGCCGGTGACGATAACGGTTTCGGGCTCGGTGGTTTGTGCGGAAAGCGTGGCAGGCGCGAGCGCGAGGGCGAGCAGAGGCAGGCGGTGAAGTGCAGGCATGATGATGTGATGGTCCCCTTTGCTCCCCTGATAGGGATGTCAGGAGGTGAAGACGAATCAGGATATGAACAGGTCCCGCCCTTAATGGATTTCACGCCCCTCCCGCGGGCGGGATGGGATGGGGGAGGGCAGGCCACAGGCGATGGTCTCGGTGAGACATCCTGCCCTCCCCAAACCCCTCCCGCCTGCGGGAGGGGCTTAAAGAAGCAGGGAGAAGGCGGATGACGCGGCCCCAAAACCGCCTTACAGTCCTGTCATCGTGGCCAGTCTACACATCCTTGCGAACCCCGCGCGTTTCCTGAAGATCGCTCGTCCGCTGACCGGGATTTTCCTGGGTCTAGGCATCGTGCTGATCGCGGTCGCGGTCTGGGCGGGGCTGGTGATGACGCCGCCCGATTATCTTCAGGGCGAGACGGTGCGCATCCTCTATATCCATGTCCCCGCCGCCTGGCTGGGCATGGGGGGATGGAGCGGCATCGCCATCGCCAGCCTGTCGCTGATCGTGTGGCGGCATCCGCTGGCGCAGGTCGCGGGCCGCGCCATTGCCTGGCCGGGGGCGGTGTTTACCGCACTTTGCCTCGCCACCGGATCGATCTGGGGACGGCCGACCTGGGGGACATGGTGGCAGTGGGATGGGCGGCTGACCTCGATGCTGCTGCTGCTGTTCGTCTATCTGGGCTATATCGCGCTCGCCCGTGCCGATGCGGATCGCGGCGGGGACGGGCGGATCCCGGCGCTGTACGGGCTGGCGGGCACGGCGTTGCTGCCGGTCATCCGTTACTCGGTAGTGTGGTGGAACACGCTGCATCAGGGCCAGTCGATCGGACTGACCGGTTCCAGCATCGACACATCCCTGCTCTGGCCTTTGCCCATCGCGCTGGGCGGCTTCACTTTCCTGTTCGCGGCCATCGTGCTGATGCGGATGCGCACCCTGTTGGCGCAGGCCAAGGCCGAGGCGCGGATGCGACGGATGGCGCGCGCATGAACCAGATGAGTTTCGTGGCGGCGGCCTATGCGGTGATGCTGGGGGGCGCGGGCGCGTTGACCCTCATCAGCTATCTGGCGATGAAGCGCGCCGAGAAATGACGCCCAAATCCCAACGTCTGACGCTGGCGCTGCTGGCGCTGGCCGCGATCGTCGCGGCGGTCCTGCTCGCCATGTCGGCGATGAAGGACCAGGCGGCGTTCTTCTACACGCCGTCCGATGCAAAAGCGCAGGGCCTGCCGCTGGGCAAGGCGGTGCGGCTGGGCGGAATGGTCGAGGCCGGATCGGTCCACCGCGCGCCCGACGGGGTGACGGTGCGCTTCGTCGTCACCGACGGCAAGGCGACGACGCCCGTGACCTTTGCCGGGATCACCCCCGACCTGTTCCGCGAGAAATCGGGCGTGGTGGCCGAGGGGCAGTTCCAGCCCGATGGCCGCTTCGTCGCGACCAACCTGCTCGCCAAGCATGACGAGAAATATATGCCCCCCGAAATGGCGGGCAATATGCACGAGAGCCGGAGCCTGGAGCCGTGATCGCCGAAGCGGGCTTGGCCGCTCTTTGGTTCGCCGCGATGCTGGCGGGGTTGCAACTGCTGCTCGGCGTTCTGGCGCTCCGGCGCAAGGATGTGGCGGGCGAGCAGGCGATGGCGGCGATCGGGCCGGTCGCGATTCTACAGGGCGCGCTGGTCGCCATCGCCATGGGTGCGCTGATCGCGGTGTTCCTGAACACCGACCTGTCGGTCAAGCTTGTCGCCGAGAACAGCCATTCGGCCAAGCCCTGGATCTACAAATTCGCCGGAGCCTGGGGCAATCACGAAGGCTCGATGCTGCTCTGGGTCACGATCCTGGGCGCGGGCGGCGCGCTGGTCGCGTGGAAGGAGCGCACGCTCGACCGGGCGACCCATGTCGCGACGCTGGCCGCCCAGGGTGCGATCGCACTGGGATTCTATGCCTTCCTGCTGTTCGCCTCCAACCCGTTCGCGCGGCTGAACCCCGCGCCGATCGAAGGGCAGGGCCTGAACCCGTTGTTGCAGGACCCTGGCTTGGCCTTCCACCCGCCGACGCTTTACGCGGGCTATGTGGGGCTGTCGGTCGCCTTTTCCTTCGCGGTCGGTGCGCTGGTGACGGGGCAGGTCGGCCCGGCCTTTGCGCGGGCGATGCGGCCCTGGGTGCTGGGCGCCTGGGTGCTGCTGACCATCGGCATCACGGCGGGGTCCTATTGGGCCTATTATGAGCTGGGCTGGGGCGGCTGGTGGTTCTGGGACCCGGTCGAGAATGCCTCGCTGATGCCGTGGCTGGCGGCGACGGCGCTGCTCCATTCGGTCAATGTGCTGGCGGCGCGGGACGGCTTGCGGGCGTGGACCGTGATGCTGGCGGTGGTCGCTTTCTCCATGTCGATGATCGGCACCTTCCTGGTGCGGTCGGGCATTTTGACCAGCGTCCATGCCTTTGCCGTCGATCCCCGGCGCGGGGCGTTCATCCTGGCGTTGCTGGGTATCTATATTGGTGGCGCGCTCGCGCTGTTCGGCTCCCGGATCGGGCAGGTGCGGGCGGGGCGCAGCTTCGCCTTCGTCAGCCGCGAGGGCGGGCTGGTCGTCAACAATCTGCTGCTGTCGGTGATTCTCGGCATCGTGCTGATCGGCACGCTCTATCCGTTGGTCGCCGCCGGGTTCGGCGTGCGGCTGTCGGTCGGGCCGCCTTTCTTCCACGCCGCCGCGGGGCCGATCGCGCTGGCGCTGGTCGCGGTGATGGCGGTCGGGCCCGCCCTGCGCTGGCGGAGCGATGACGCGGAGGCGGTGCTGATCCGCATGCTGTGGCCGATGGTCGCGGCGGCGGGGACCTTTGCGCTGATGCTGACCCTGACCGGGGGCATGGGCGTGTTGTCGCTGCTCGGCCTGTCTTTCGGCGTGGGGCTGATCGTCGCCAGCGTCATGCCGATCACCCGGCGCAATTGGCGGCGCACGCCCTTGCCCATCTGGGGCATGGTCGTCGCGCATGTCGGGCTGGGCGTCAGCATGATCGGCATGGCCTGCGACAGCGCCTTCACCGCCGAACGGCTGGTCGCGCTCTATCCGGGGCAGGCGACCATCGTCGGCCCGTGGCGGGTGGAGCTGAATCGCATCTATCCCAATATCGGCGCGAACTGGTCGGCGCTGGAGGCGCGGCTGACCGCGACCCGCGAGGGCGACGGGGCCACCCTGCGTCCGCAGCAGCGCTTCTTCACCGATCCGCCGACCACGACCAGCGAGAGCGCCATCGCGACCCGCTGGGATGGACAGCTTTATACCGTTCTGGGGCAGCAGGATGCCGCGACCGGCCGCTGGCAGTTGCGACTGTGGTGGAAGCCGTTCGTGACCTTGATCTGGCTGGGCGGTGCGCTGATCGCCTTGGGCGGCGTGCTGGCGCTGGTCGGGCGGTGGTTCAAGGCATGGCAGCAACGACGGCGGGAGGCTCTGTGGGGATGAAGCGCGCGCTGATCTGGTTGCCGCTGGGGCTGTTCGGGGTGTTCTTCGCGGTAGTCGCGGCAGGGCTGATGCGCCCCGCCGACACGACGGTGCGTTCGACCCTGGTCGACAAGCCGCTGCCGGTCTTCAAGCTGGAGCCGATGGTGCCGGGCAAGCCGGGGCTGGCGAGCGGCGACTTCAAGGGCGGCAAGCCGCGCCTGCTCAACGTCTTTGCCAGCTGGTGCATCCCCTGCATCGCCGAAGCGCCGCAGCTGATGGCGCTGAAGGCGCGCGGCGTGCCGATCGACGCCATTGCGATCCATGACAAGGGCCCCGCCATCGCCGCCTTCCTGCGCCGCAACGGCGACCCTTATGCCGCGATCGGCGATGACAGCCGCAGCCGTGTGCAGATGGCGCTCGGCTCGTCGGGCGTGCCGGAGACCTTCCTGATCGACGGGCGCGGGCGGATCGTGCGGCAATATATCGGCGACATCCGCGCCGATCAGGTCGACCAGATCGTCCGCGACGTAGCCGCTGCGGGGGCCGCCGCGCGATGAGCCTGTCGCTCGCCCTGTTGCTGGCGGTCGCCACGACCACGCCTGATTACGGCAACACCCAACTGCCCGACCGTCAGGCCGAGGCGCAGGCGCGCGCCCTGATGGGCGAGTTGCGCTGCGTCGTGTGCCAGGGCCAGTCGATTGCGGACAGCGATGCCGACATGGCCGCCGATATGCGCGCCCTGGTCCGCCAGCGGATCGCCCGCGGCGAAAGCCCGGAGGCGATCCGCGCCTGGCTGATCGAGCGGTACGGCGATTATGTCAGCTATGACCCGCCCTTGTCCGGTGCCACGGCGTTGCTCTGGGCGACGCCGATCCTGTTGCTGGCGGTCGGGGCATGGATCGCGCGATCCAGCTTTCGAAAGCGCCGCTGATGGGCTGGCTGATCCTGCTGCTGATCGCCGCCGGAGCCTTGGGCGCGGCGCTGTGGCTGCGGTTTCCGCGACCGCTCTGGACGATGCTCGGGGCCGCACTCGCACTGGGGGGCGTGGGCTATGCGTGGCAGGGGCGGCCGACCCTGGCGGCCAGCGCGCCTGCGCCGCGCCCCGATGCGCTGCTCGACAATGACGCGATTTCCGAGCTGCGCGGGCAGCTGATCGGGCGTTATGGTGGCGAGGCGGCGATGTTCACCGCCGCCGATGCCCTGTCGCGCTCGGGCAACAAGCGCACGGCGGTGCAGATCATGCTGGGCGCGGTCGGCGGCGACCGGACCAGCGTTCCCTATTGGACCGAGCTGGGCAACGTCCTGTTCGCGCATGACGGCTATCAGATGTCACCCGCCGCCCGCTTCGCCTTTCGTCGCGCGCGGACGCTGGGGCCTCGCGACCCGGCGCCGTTCTTCTTCGAGGGGCTGGCCTGGATGCGGGCGGGCGACTTCCGCAAGGCGCGGGTGTTTTGGAACCGTGCCCTGGCGCTGTCGCCCGCCAATGCGCCCTATCGTCCGGCTATCGAGCAGCGGGTGATGCTGCTCGATCAGGCCATTCGGATGATGGGGGAGTAGGGGCCTACTGGCCCCGGCCGGTCTTTTCCTGAAGCGCGTCGATCCGCTTCGAGGCGTCGGCCTTGGTCAGCGTATCGTCGAACGGCTCGCCCGCCTCTTCGGACAGGGTCTTCAGATAACTGGCCTGTGCGCCGGTCATCTTTTCGTCGCCGGTGGTCCAGTCATCGGGGTCCTTCTCGGCGTTGGAGAAGGGTTCGGTCTTGGGGGTGTCGGTCATCGGATGATCCTTTCGGGGGAATCAACGGCGATGTTCCAGTTTTGTTTCTTTGTTTGGTTCGCGCGGAGACGCGGAGGCGCAAAGAGGTTCGGGATGGGGTCGGCGGTGCGAGTCCGTTCCGCCGGAGGCTTTGCCGCACCTTTGAGATGGCAGGCCAGCCTGGCGGCTGGATACGCCATCTCCGCGCCTCCGCGTCTCCGCGCGAACCTGCTCGGGCCCTCGTGGCGTAGGGCAGGGCGTGCGCTTCGACTTCGCTCAGCGTGAACGGAAGGTGGGGTAAACCCACAACGCCGTTCAGCCTGAGCGAAGTCGAAGGCCACGGGCAGCCTTGCGGCCATGGCCCGGATCGACTTCGCTCAGTGCGAACGGCAGGAGCGATTTAGCCCGCCCAGGCCTCGAACGGCAGGTCGAGCGCTTCGGCGACCGCCGCGTGGCGGATCTTGCCGCCCGAGACGTTCAGGCCGTTCGCCAGATGCGCGTCGGCCTTCATCGCGGCCTCGGCGCCCATGTTCGCCAGCTTCACCGCGAAGGGCAGCGTCGCGTTGTTCAGCGCGAAGGTCGAGGTGCGGGCGACCGCGCCGGGCATGTTGGCGACGCAGTAATGGATCACGCCGTCGACCTCGAACACCGGGTCCTGGTGGGTGGTGGCGTGGCTGGTCTCGAAGCAGCCGCCCTGGTCGATCGCGATGTCGACCATCACCGAGCCGCGCTTCATCGTCTTCAGCATGTCGCGGGTGACCAGCTTCGGCGCCGCCGCGCCGGGGACCAGCACCGCGCCGATGACGAGGTGCGCGTTCTTCACCGCCGCCGCGATCGCCGCCTTCGACGCATAGGCGGTCTTGATCTGGCTGGAGAAGAACATGTCCAGCTCGGCCAGACGATCGTTGTTGATGTCATAGATGGTGACATCGGCGCGCAGACCCACGGCCATCTGCGCCGCGTTCACGCCCGAGACGCCGCCGCCCAGGATCGCGACCTTGGCCGGTGCCACGCCCGGCACGCCGCCGAGCAGGATGCCACGGCCGCCCTGCTGCTTTTCCAGATAGTGCGCGCCGACCTGCACCGCCATGCGGCCCGCGACTTCCGACATCGGCTTCAGGAGGGGCACGCCGCCGCGGGGGCTGGTGACGGTCTCATAGGCGATGCAGGTCGCGCCCGACTTCATCAGGCCCTCGGCCTGCGGCTTGTCGGCGGCGAGGTGGAGATAGGTGAACAGCACATGGTGCGGGCGCAGCATCGCGACCTCGACCGCCTGCGGCTCCTTGACCTTCACGATCATCTCGGCCTGCTCGAACACCTCGGCGGCGGTGGCGACGATGCGCGCGCCCGCATCGACATAGTCCTGGTCCTCGAAATCGATGCCGGTGCCGGCCTTGGTCTCGACGATCACCTCGTGACCGGCGGCGACCAGCTCGGCGACCGACGGCGGGGTCAGGCCGACGCGATATTCGTGGTTCTTGATTTCCTTGGGAACACCGACGCGCATGATGAACTCTCCTGAAAAAGCGTTGCCCCGATAATAGCGCCGATGGGGTGGGAGAGGTGTGCAAAGCGGTCCCGTCGCATCGTATAATTTGGGATATTCGTGCGTCTTTGGCCGGTGTATCGGGATGAAATGTCCGACGCGATCGACCGCCGCATCCTGGCCCAGCTGGCCCGCGATTCCGACCTGACCAGCGCCGCGCTGGGCGAGAAGGTCGGCCTGTCCGCCAGTGCCGCGCATCGCCGCGTGGCGCAGCTTCGCGAAAGCGGGGTCATCGCCGGATATCGCGCGATCCTGAGCCATGAGGCGCGCGGGCGGCCCTCGACCGTGATGGTCAACGTCACGCTGAAGGACCAGAGGCAGGATACCATGGCGGCGTTCGAGCGCGAAATCCTGCGCTGTCCCGAGATCGTCGAATGCTTTCTGATGAGCGGCGAGGCGGACTATATGATCCAGGTCGAGGTCCGCCGCGACGACAGTTACGAGCGTATCCACCGCGAAACGCTGGCGCGCCTGCCGGGGGTGACTCGGCTGGCGTCGCATTTCGTGATTCGCGAGGTGGTACGGCGGTCGTGAAGGATGGAGAAACTTCCTCCCCTGGCAGGGGAGGAAAGATGACGGCCTCCGCTTCCCACCTTCGCCTTCACCCGATAGGGATCGGCCCATGGTAAAGCAGGCTTCCCCCTCCCGCATCCTCCGTGCCACACTGACCGCGCTGGCGATCGCGCTGACCCCGGCTGCGGCCTTCGCCGATGCGCTGGTCGACAATGTCACGGGCCTGACGCTCGACAAGGACGGCAAGGTCGTGCGCTTCACCGGCCTGTTGCTGACCCCGGACGGCAAGGTCGTGAAGCTGCTGGGCGCCAAGGACAAGCGCCCCGAAAAACTCGACTGGCGGGCGGATATGAAGGGGCGGGTGATGCTGCCCGGCTTCGTCGATTCGCATGGGCATGTCATGGCGCTGGGCTTCCGCCAGATCGAGCTGGACCTGGCGACCACCAAGTCGCTGGACGAGGCGAAGGCGCGGATCGCCGCCTATGTCGCCGCCAACCCCGAGCGGAAATGGATATTGGGCGGCGGCTGGAACCAGGAAAGCTGGGCCTTGGGTCGCTTCCCCACCGCCGCCGATATGGACACCGCCGTCGCCGACCGTCCCGTCGTGATGGAGCGCGCCGATGGCCATGCGCTCTGGGCCAACAGCGCGGCGATGAAGGCGGCGGGGATCACCGCCAAGACCGTCTCGCCCGCCGGTGGCCGGATCGAGAAGGTCGGCGGCCAGCCTTCGGGCGTATTCGTCGATGCCGCCATGGCGCTGATCCAGAAGGCCATTCCGCAGCCGCTGGCCAAGGATCGCAACGCCGCCTTTCTGAAGGCGCAGAACGACTTGCTGAGCCACGGCATCACCGCGACCGCCGATATGGGCACGACGCTGGACGAGTGGATGACCTATCGCCGGATGGGCGATGCCGGAAACCTGCGGGTGCGGATCATGAGCTATGGCGGCGGCGTCGACGATACGGTGCGGATCGGCGGCACCGGGCCGACGCCGTGGCTGTACAACAACAAGCTGCGGCTAGTCGGCGTGAAGCTGTACGGCGACGGCGCACTGGGATCGCGCGGCGCGTGGCTGAAGCAGCCCTATGCCGATGCGCCGGGCCAGACCGGGCTGGGCTTCATGTCGGACGACGTGATCCGCAACCTCATGAGCCGCGCGGCGATGGACAAGTACCAGATCGCCGTCCACGCGATCGGCGACCGCACCAATGCGCAGGTGCTCGACGCGATCGACGAACTGGCCGAGACCTATAAGGGCGATCGGCGCTGGCGGATCGAACATGCGCAGATCGTCGATCCGGCGGACCTGCCGCGCTTCGGCAAGCATGGCATCGTCGCCTCGATGCAGCCGGTGCACGAAACCAGCGACCGCCAGATGGCCGAGGCGCGGCTGGGCCCGGCACGACTGACGGGCGCCTATGCCTGGAACACCATGCTGAAGAACGGTGCGACCCTGGTGTTCGGTTCGGACTATCCGGTCGAGCGGCCCGACCCCTTTGCGGGCTGGGCGGCGGCGATCACCCGGCAAGGCCCGGACGGCCAGCCCTATGGCGGGTGGCAGCCGCAGGAGATCGTCGGGCGCGAGGCGGCATGGCGCGCCTTCACCATGGACGGCGCCTATGCCGGGTTTGCCGAAGACCTGTTCGGGCGACTGGGGCAGGGGCAGCAGGCGGACTTCATCATCGTCGACCGCAACCCGCTGGACATCAACCCCAGCGAATTGCGCGCCACCCAGGTCGAGGAAACCTGGATCGGCGGGCAAAAGGTGTGGGAGCGCCGCTGACGCAGGTGTCCAGATCGGCCGTAAAAACCCTCCGAATCGGATGACCCGGCGGCCGAGAAGCTAATAATTTGGCAGGACTTGCCCCCGTAATCTGGGAACATGAACAACCGTCTCCTCGCCATCGGCCTGATCGCGGCCGCCATCCCTTCGCTGGCCGTCGCGTCGCCCGTGGCCGGCATAGACGCTCTCAAGGAATGGAACCTCATCGTGCTGGGGGACCTGACCTCCAGTTCGGAGGTGGAGGGGCGGACCTTTGTCGGCGGTAATCTGAGCGGCAACTCATCCAATTACCAGATCGCTTCGGTGTCCAGTTCGGCCTATGCGGTGCCCGGCTTGACCGTGGTCGGGAATGTCTTGGGCGGCACGAAGAACCTCAACAACGGTTCGGGCGCACTGATCGGCGGTAACGTGGCGAGCGGGTTCAACCTGAACGGCGGGATCCAGACGGTGAAGGTCGGCGGTCTGCTGTCCAACACCAACATCAATCAGAATATCGTCCTGTCGGGTCTGGGCGTTAGCGATCCCGGCTTCGTCACGGGGCTGAACCAGCAAAAGTCGCTGCTGACCAGCAGCATGACCGACCTGTCGAACAGCTATGCCGCCCTGTCCGCCACGGCGCAGGTATCGATCAGCGGCAACCGCGCGACGTTCAACACCGTGGCGGGGGCGAACGGCGTCGGCGTGTTCAACCTGAACGCGGCCGACCTGACGCGGTTCGGCGAGATCGCATTCAATCCGAACGGTGCCGATACGGTCATCGTCAATGTGCATGGCAGCACGGTGCGGCTGGACGACAATTTCCTGAATGGCGCGACCGGCCTGGGTCAGCATGTCATCTGGAACTTCCCCGACGCGACCAGCCTGGAATTGACCACTGCCTGGAAGGGATCGATCCTCGCGCCCAAGGCGGCGGCGACCACCGGCAATTATATCGAGGGCTCGGCCGTGTTCGGCAGCCTGATCCAGAATGGCGAGTTCCATTTGGGGACCTATATCGGCACCTATGTGCCGGGCACGTCCAATCCGCCGAGCAGTTCGGGCGGGACCGGGAGCAGCGGAGGAAGCCCTGCGCCGGTGCCGGAACCGGCCAGCATGGCGTTGATGGCCGGGGGATTGGCGTTGCTCGTCCTGGCGCTTCGGCGGCGGCGAGCCCCAGTCTGATGGGGTAGGGAGGGACGCGGGAAACCCCCATAAAAAAGGCCGGTCCGCGCCTCTCGCGAACCGGCCTTCTTCATAACGGACAGGAAGATCAGGCGACCTCGGCCTGCTCCACATCGTCGGGCTCGCGCAGCACATAGCCGCGGCCCCACACCGTCTCGATATAATTCTCGCCGTCGCAGGCCAGACTGAGCTTCTTGCGCAGCTTGCAGATGAAGACGTCGATGATCTTCAGCTCCGGCTCGTCCATCCCGCCATAAAGGTGGTTGAGGAACATTTCCTTGGTCAGCGTGGTGCCCTTGCGGAGCGACAGCAGCTCCAGCATCGCATATTCCTTGCCGGTCAGGTGGACGCGGGCATTGTCGACCTCGACCGTCTTGGCGTCGAGATTGACGGCCAGCTTGCCGGTGCGGATGATCGACTGCGAATGGCCCTTGGACCGGCGGACCACGGCATGGATGCGCGCGATCAGCTCTTCGCGGTGGAAGGGCTTGGTGACGTAATCATCGGCGCCGAAGCCGAAGCTGCGCACCTTCGAATCCATCTCGTTGATGCCCGACAGGATCAGCACCGGCGTCGAGACGCGCGCGACGCGCAAGCGCTTCAGCACGTCATAGCCATGCATGTCGGGCAGGTTCAGGTCGAGCAGGATGATGTCGTAATCATACAGCTTGCCGAGATCGAGGCCTTCCTCGCCCAGGTCGGTCGTATAGACGTTGAAACCTTCGCTGCCGAGCATCAGCTCGATCGCCTTGGCGGTCGTCGGTTCGTCTTCGATCAGCAATACGCGCATCGACAGTCCCCATTTGCGAGTGATCGCCCCCCTTGCCCCGGCGACCTGACGCTCCAATCATTAACCAACGTGGATGTGAACGTAAAAGGTTAATTCGTCCCTAACCTGCATTATCATTATCTCGTCTCACCCGGGCTCCGGGGCCAAGCAGGCTTTGATGCTCGACGGCCGGAATATTCTCGCCCAGAACTTCGCGCAGATACAGGCTGCGGATCAGCGTGAAGGCGACGATCAGCAGCGCGGCGGAAAAGAACAGCCCGAACAGCCCGAAGATGGTGCCGATGCCGATGATCGCGAACAGGGTGACGGCGGGCGGGATCGCGACGACCCGGCTGGTGACGAAGGGGGTGATCGCGTTGGTCTGGACCAGCCGGACGACCGCGAAGGTGATGAGCGTGCCGATGATCGCGCCATTGCCGCCCTGCGCCGCCAGCCCCAGGGCGGGCAGCATCGCGGCGATCGGTCCGATATAGGGCACGAACTCGCTGAGCCCCGTCAACAGCCCCAGCGCGGCGGCCGAGGGCACGCCCGCAATCGCCAGGCCGACGCCGACCAGCACGCCCATCGTCGTCATCTGGATCAGCTGCGCGCGCAACCACAGCCGCAGGGTCGAGCCCGTGTCGAACAGCGCATCCTCCATGGCGGGGCGCATCGAACGGGGAATCAGCAGCAGGAAACCGCGCTCATAGATTTTCGGATCGGCGGCGAAGAACAGCGCACCGACCAACAGCAACAGGCAGTTGAGCACGAACTCGCCCGCCCCGGAAACGAGCCCGCCGATGTCGCGCGCCACGCGGCTGCCCGCAAAGGCGGCACGCACCGCGTCGACCACCTTGGCACCGACCGGCGACTGCGACGCCCAGGCGGCAAGCTGGTCGATCAGCAGCGGCAATTGCGTGACCAGCGTGTTCAACTGCTGGCGAAAGGCGACGCCGAACAGCCAGGCGAGGAAACCCAGCACCGCCAGCACGGTCGCGATCGACAGGGTCAGCGACCGCTTGGGGCCGATCGGCAGGTGATCGGCATAGAGGTCGGCAATGGCATGGATGACGATCGCGCCCAGGATCGACCCAAAGGCCAGGATCAACAGGTCGCCCGCACGGAACAGCGCGGCGGTCACCGCCAGGATCAGCAGGGTCAGGACGATGCGGCGGATGAAGCGCGCATCGCCTTCGTCGGGACGCAGCCGGTTCATCGCACAGTCTCCGTTGCTTGCGCGGCGATGCAGGGATCGCGCACGCGGTCGGCCAGCCAGGCGATCAGTGCCTCGACCCGCGCGGGGCGCAAGGGGCTGGGCGGGGTGAGCAGGTGGAGCCCGATCGGCGGCGGCGTCCACTCCTCCAAGATTGCGACCGCACGGCCCGAGGCGAGATGCGGCCCGATGATGAAGCCCGGCAGCCGCGCGATGCCCAGCCCCGCCAGGACGGCGGGCACCAGCGCATCGCCGCTATTGGCGGTGAGCGGACCCTGCGGCCGCACCGACACTTCTGCGCCGCCGGGATGGCGGAAACGCCAGGGGCCGGTGATATTGGCATAGCCCAGCAACCGGTGCTCGCCCAGTTCGTTGGGATGGCTGGGCGTGCCATGCGCGGCCAGATAGGCGGGCGAAGCGATGACATGGGTGGAAATCCCGCAGAGCCGCCGCGCGCGCAGCGAGCTGTCGGGCAGGTCGGCGATGCGTAGCGCGATGTCATAGCCTTCGGCGACGATATCCACCCGCGCGTCGGACAGGCTGAGTTCGATTTCGATGCCGGGATGCGCGGCCAGAAAGTCGGCGATGACGGGCGCGATATTGGTGACGCCGAACGACATGGGCGCGGCCAAGCGGATGCGGCCTGCGGGCGCGCTGGCGGCGTCGCGCGCGGCTTCCTCGGCGGCGCGGGCCTCGGCCAGGATGCGTGCGGCATGCTCGGCGAGCGGCTTTCCCGCCTCGGTCAAGGCCAGGCGGCGCGAAGTGCGGTGGAACAGCGACTGGTTGAGCTGCGCCTCCAGCCGGGTGATCGCCTTGGACACGGTGGCCTTGGACAGGCCGATCGCATCGGCGGCGGCGCTGAACGATCGATGCTCGACCACGGCGGCAAAGATCGCCCAGGCTTCCAGATCCGGCAGACGCATCGACACCCCTCATGCCTCTCGCGCGACCCGGCAATGGCTCGGCTTCGCGCTACAATGAACGTGGAAACGATCGGTTTCCAGCGTTTCCGTTTACGCGATCATAATCGGCCCTATCTTGTGGGCAACCAAGGGAGAAATTCCATGACTGCCATTACTATTGAGAAGGGCATCGACCGCCGCAGCTTCGAAAGCCTGGGCCATGCGAACCATGGCTGGCTGGACGCGCGGCACCATTTCTCGTTCGCCAATTACTATGATCCCGCCCGCATGGGCTGGGGCGCGATCCGGGTGTGGAACGACGACGTCATCGCCCCCAATGCGGGCTTTCCGCCGCATCCCCATGCCGACATGGAGATCATCACCTATGTCCGCACGGGTGCGATCACGCACCAGGACTCGATGGGCAATGTCGGCCGCACCGTGGCGGGCGACGTGCAGGTGATGAGCGCGGGCTCGGGCGTGCGCCATGCCGAATACAACCTCGAGTCCGAGCCGACGACGCTGTTCCAGATCTGGATCGAGCCGCGCAGCCGGGGCGGCCAGCCGAGCTGGGGCGCGAAGCCGTTCCCGAAGGGCGAGCGTTCGGGCAAGTTCGTGACGCTGGCCAGCGGGTTCGACGAGGATGGCGATACGCTGCGCATCCGGGCCGATGCCCGCGTGCTGGGCGCGACGCTGCGTGCCGGGGAGAGCCTGGAGCACAGCGTGGGCGAGGGGCGTCACGCCTATCTCGTGCCCGCCACCGGGCGGATCGAAATCGACGGTGTGCCGTTCGCGGCTCGGGACGGTGCGGCCCTTTTGGGTGGCCGGACCGTGACGATCACCGCGATCGAGGATGCCGAGATCGTTCTGGTCGATTCGGAATAAGTTCGTTTTTTGCGAAGGGAGTTACTGACATGGCCAAGGTTCTGGTCCTTTATTATTCGTCTTACGGCCATATCGAGCAGATGGCCGACGCCATCGCCGAGGGCGCGCGTGCCGGTGGTGCCGAGGTGGACATCCGCCGCGTCGCCGAAACCGCGCCCGCCGAGGTGGTCGCCGCCGCGCACTTCAAGATCGACACCGCGCATCCCGAGATCGAGGGCCCCGACGCGCTGACCCAGTATGACGCGATCATCGTCGGCACCCCGACCCGCTATGGCCGGATGGCGAGCCAGATGGCGGCCTTCTGGGACACCACCGGTGGCGTCTGGATGAAGGGTGGTCTGGTCGGCAAGGTCGGCGGCGCCTTCACCTCGACCGCCAGCCAGCATGGCGGGCAGGAAACCACCCTGTTCTCGGTCCTGACCAACCTGATCCATCACGGCATGACCATTGTCGGGTTGGATTACGGCTTCCAGGGCCAGATGGGCGTCAAGGAAGTCCATGGCGGTACGCCCTATGGCGCATCGACGCTGGCCGATGGCGACGGCAGCCGCCAGCCGAGCCAGGTCGACCTGGACGGTGCCCGCTATCAGGGCAAGCGCATCGCCGAGACGGCCGCCAAGCTGTTCGGGTGATTGGAGGACGGGGGTGCCGATGGGCGCCCCCGTTTTTCCTATTTGGCGGGGTGCGGAGCGTGGCCTTCGACTTCGCTCAGGCTGAACGGCGTTTGGGGATTGGGATCGCACCCAACAGCCGTTCAGCCTGAGCGAAGTCGAAGGCCAAGGGAAACCCTATCGCCGCCGCCCCTTCTTCCTCACCGGCGCAGGGGGCGCTGCTACCGGAACCATCGGCACCGGCGGCTGGCTTTTCACCACGACCTTCAACGGATCGCGTATCCCCGGATCGGCCGGAAACTGCGCCCGCGCTTTGGCGAAGACCGCCCGCGCCTGCGTTGCGCCCGGCTCACCGGGGCCGGTCCCGACCCAGCGCCAATGCCACGGCTCCCACTTCACCCGCTGCCTGTTGCCCGCCGGAAAGCTCATCTCGAAGCCGAAGCGCCGCGCATTGGCGATCAGCCAGCGCGCCGCCGGAGAGGCGGCCATGCACGCCTCCGCATCCGGACAGCCACGGGCTGGCCGCACCGCGAAGTCGATCGCATAGCCGGTCGCATGTTCGCTATAACCCGCCGGTGCGACCGAGATGGCGCGCTCGGCGGCGGACATGCTGCGGTCGCGGCAGAAGACGTTGCGCTGGCGGGCGACCTCGCGGTGGCAGGACAGACCGCGCAATTCGCCGCCGACCGCCGGATCGGCCCTGGCCGCATCGAGCAGCCGTTGCAGGTCCGCCAGCATCGCATGGTGGACCTTGCAATAGGGCTTCAACCCGAACCCGGCGGGGGCGGGCACGATGTCCTGTGCCGATGCGTCGCCATAGGGGAAATGCCCCGCAACCCGCCCGTCAGGTCCCGGCGGCGGCAGCGTGCCGTCGCAGGATTGCGCCTGCACCGCGACGGGCAGCGCGGCGAAGATCAGCAGCGCCAGAAAACGCAGGAAAGCGGCAGGAGCGGTCGGCATGACGCGCGCGGCTCTGGCATGTCGGCGCGCACGGTGGCAAGGGAGCGCGATGCACGGAGATCGCGTTCTTTTCATCGACGGCGAAGCGCTGGTAATCGACAAACCGGCGGGCTTGCCCGTGGATCGGCCCCGCAACGGGTCGATCAGCCTCGAAAACCATCTGGAATCGCTGAAGTTCGGCTTCAAGCGCTGGCCCCATGCGGTCCATCGCCTGGACCGCGACACCAGCGGCTGCCTGCTCCTGTCGCGCAACCCCAAGGCGCATGCCCGTTTCCAACAGGCGTTCGAGGGCGGTCTGGTCGAGAAGCGCTACCTCGCGGTGCTGAACGGCCTGGTCGAGGGGGAAGGGATGATCGACCTTCCGCTCGCCAAGGTGTCGACCATGGAAGAAGGCTGGCGGATGGTCGGCGACCCGTCGGGCAAGTCCGCGCGGACCGGCTGGCGCGCGCTGCGTCATGAGGATGGCCGCACGCTGGTCGAGTTCCGGCCCGAGACCGGTCGCACGCACCAGATTCGCGTCCATGCCGCTACCGGCCTGGGTGCGCCGGTCGTCGGCGATCCGGTCTATGGCGCGGGCGAGCCGGGGGGCATGCTGCTGCACGCCGCCAGCCTGACCGTGCCGCGCGGCGAGAAGGATCCGATCATCGCCGAGGCGCCGATCCCGGAACGCTTCGGCATCTTCCAGAACTAGGCGGACATGCGATGGCGCTGATCCCCGTCACCCGCGCCATCGCGATCGACGAGCGCGAGATCGCCGAAAGCTTTACCCGCGCCTCCGGGCCGGGCGGGCAGCATGTCAACACGACCGACAGTGCGGTGCTGCTGCGTTTCGACGTGGGCGGCTCGCCCAGCCTGCCCGAGGCGGTGAAGATGCGCCTTGCCGTGCTGGCCGGGCAGCGGCTGAGCAAGGACGGCGTCCTGACCCTGCGGGCCGATGCCAGCCGCTCGCAGGAAATGAACCGGCGCGAGGTGCGCGAACGGCTGATCGAACTGATCCGCGAGGCGACAATCGTGCCGAAGAAGCGACGGCCGACCAAGCCGACGCGGGCGTCGCAGACGCGGCGGGTGGATGCCAAGAAGGGGCGGGCCCAGGTCAAGGCGGGCAGGGGGAAGGTCCGGTTCGACTGACCTTTGGGGCGCCGGGCGTGGCCTTCGACTACGCTCAGGCTGAACGGAGGTTGGGATATGGGGCCACAAGCTCCTCAATCCGTTCAGCCTGAGCGAAGTCGAAGGCCAAGGGAAAACCGCTCGCCAACAAAAAACGGGCCGACGATCCCTCGCCGACCCGCTTCCATACCCCGAAGGATAAAGCCCTTAGCGGCGGACGTCCTCGCCCGCACGGACCAGCGCGTTGCCGGTCGCCTGGCGGGCATTGGCCGCACCGTTCTCGATCTTGTCGCCAGCGCGGTCCAGCCCACGGTCGATATTGTCACCCGCACGATCGGCCTGCGCGGCGGCGCGGTCTCCGGCGCGGTCCAGCTTGTCGCCCGCCTTGTCCATGGCGTTCTCGGCCGAGTTCAGCGCCTTGGCGGTCGCGGCCTCGACATCGTCGGACGCGTTCTGCGTCGTCGCCTTGACGTCCGAACCGATCGCGTCGGCGGCCTGCTTGGTCTGCTGCTGGCTGTTTTCGCTGCACGCGGCCAGCGACATCGCGGCGGCACCGGTCAGGGCGAGGATAAGGGCCTTCTTCATGGCAAACACTCCCGTTTCGAACACATGATCGGCGTGCCAACGCAGATCAACCGTTTCGGGTCCGAGCTGTTCTTCATGAATTCGCTCCGTTGACCGCATATAAAGATATCTTTATATCGTGATCCATGGCCAACGCGCTCGAAATCTTTCGCGCCCTTAGCGATCCGACGCGGCTGCGCATCTTGGCGCTGCTCCGCTCGATGGAGCTGTCGGTGGGCGAACTGGCGCAGGTGCTGGGGCAGAGCCAGCCGCGCGTCAGCCGCCATGTGAAGATCCTGGTCGATGCCGAACTGGCCGAGCGGCGCAAGGAAGGCAGCTGGGTCTTCGTCGCGCTGGGCGATCGGGAGGCGGTGGAGCCGATGACCGCGGCGCTCGATCGCTGGACGGCCGATGAGCCCGACCCCTGGATGGTGGCGGACATTGCGCGACTGGCGGCGGTGCGCGCCGACCGGGCGGCGAGCGCGGCGGCCTGGTTCGAGGATCATGCGGGCGAGTGGGACGCGATCCGTTCGCTCCATGTCGCGGACAGCGAGATCGAAGAGGCGATGGCGGGCCTGATCGGCCAGGGCGATCTGGGCGCGCTGATTGACATCGGCACCGGCACCGGGCGAATGCTCGAGCTGTTCGGCGACCGGGCCGAGAGCGCGCTGGGCATCGACCGCTCGTCGGAGATGCTGCGGCTGGCCCGCGCCAAGCTGCACGGCCGCGCCAATACCGAGCTGCGGCAGGCGGACCTTTATGCGCTCCCCATGGGCGACGGCGCGGCGGACATCGCGATCCTGCACCATGTCCTCCACTTCGCCCAGCAGCCGGGCGCGGCGATTGCCGAGGCGGCGCGGGTGCTGGGGCCGGGCGGGCGGTTGCTGATCGCGGACTTCGCGCCGCACGACCGCGAGGAATTGCGGCAAAAGGCGGCGCATAGCCGCCTGGGCTTTGCCGACGAACAGATGGCCAGCTGGTTCGGCCCCGCCGGGCTGACACTGGCCGAGACGAGGACGCTGGAGGGCGGCGAACTGACCGTCAAGCTCTGGCTGGGTGTGAAGAAGGGGCTTCGGCCCGTCGAGACGAATAGGGTGAAGGCGGCATGACGAACACGATCCTGACCCAGGCCGAAGCGGCGCTGGCGCATGACGAACCGCTGTTCGCCGATGTCGGCGGCGATATTGCGGTCAGCTTCGAATTCTTCCCGCCCAAGACGGAGAAGATGGATGCGCAGCTCTGGGACGCGATCCGCACGCTGGAGCCGCTGGACCCGCGCTTCGTCTCGGTGACCTATGGTGCGGGCGGCTCGACCCGCGAACGTACCCATGCGACCGTCGCGCGCATCCAGCGCGAGACGACGATGGACGCCGCCGCGCACCTCACCTGCGTCGAGGCGACCCGCGAGGAGATCGATCAGGTCGCGCAGGAATATTGGGCGGCGGGCGTGCGGCATATCGTGGCGCTGCGCGGCGATCCGCCCGCTGAGGGGGCGCGTTTCGTCAGCCATCCGGGCGGCTATGAGAATGCGGCCGATCTGGTCGCGGGCCTCAAGAAGCTGCACCCGTTCGAGATTTCGGTCGCGGCCTATCCCGAATGCCACCCGGACTCGGTGGACAAGCAGGCCGATATCGACAATCTGAAGCGCAAGATCGATGCGGGCGCGACCCGCGCGATCACCCAGTTCTTCTTCTCGCCCGAAGCCTATTTCCGCTTCCGCGATGCGGCGGCGGCGGCGGGGATCACGGCCGAGATCGTGCCGGGTATCCTGCCGGTGTCGAACGTGGCCCAGACCCGCAAGTTCGCGGCCATGTGCGGGGCGTGCATTCCCGACTGGATGGACCGGCTGTTCGAAGGGCTGGACGACCATCCCGCCGCGCGTCAACTGGTCGCCGCGACCATCTCGGCCGAAATGTGCCGCCGCCTCTATGCGGGCGGGGTGAAGGGGTTCCACTTCTACACCTTGAACCGCGCCGAACTCGCCTATGCGATCAGCCATTTGCTGGGCGTGCGGGGGAAGAAGGCCGAGGCGGTCGCGGCGGCGTGACGATGAGCCCCCTCCCGCAGGCGGGAGGGGGTTGGGGGAGGGGCGTTCCACGGGCTGTATCGCTTGCGGCTTTCCCTCCCCCGGCCCCTCCCGCCTGCGGGAGGGGAGAGATGAATTCGAGGGTCGGGGTCTGCGACAGCGCATAACCCACGATCCAGGCACGCCCCTCCCGCAGGCGGGAGGGGATGGGGGAGGGCAGGCCACGGGCGAACCGACCGAGGCTCACCACCCGGATGAAAAGAACGCTCGCCAGAGCAGGAGCAAGACGATGACGACCCGCGACACCTTCCTGGCCGAAGCCGCCAAGCGCATCCTGATCACCGATGGCGCGTTCGGTACCGAGATCCAGAACTGGAAGCTGGACGAGGCGGCCTATGCGGGCACGCTGGGCCTGACCCATGACCAGAAGGGCAATAACGACATCCTGGCGCTGACCAAGCCGGAGGTGCCCGAGGCGATCCACCGCGCCTATTTCGAGGCGGGGGCGGATATCGCCGAGACCAACACCTTCTCCGCCAACCGGATCAGCCAGGCTGATTACGGCGCCGAACATCTGGTGCGCGAGATCAATGTCGAGAGCGCGAAGCTCGCTCGCCGTCTGGCCGACGAATATCAGGCCAGGGATGGCCGCCCCCGCTTCGTCGCGGGCGCGATCGGGCCGACCAACAAGACGTTGTCGCTGTCGCCGGACGTCAACGATCCGGGTTACCGCGAAATAGACTTCGATTACCTCAAGGACGTCTACCGCGAACAGATTGATGCGCTGGTCGAGGGCGGCGCGGACTTCATCCTGATCGAGACGGTGTTCGATACGCTGAACGCCAAGGCCGGGATCATGGCGGTGATCGAGGCGGGCGAGGCGCTGGGCCGAGAAATCCCCATCATGCTGTCGATGACGCTGACCGATCTGTCGGGTCGCAACCTGTCGGGCCATACGGTCGAGGCCTTCTGGCACGCGGTGCGCCATGCCCGGCCGGTGACGATCGGGCTGAACTGCTCGTTCGGCGCGGAGCAGCTGCGCCCGCATGTGAAGACGCTGAGCGAAATCTGCGACACGCTGATCATGATCTACCCCAATGCCGGGCTGCCCAACGAACTGGGCGCCTATGACGAAGCGCCCGTCACCACCGCCGGACTGGTCGGCGAATGGGCGGTCGAGGGGCAGGTCAATGTGCTGGGCGGCTGCTGCGGCTCGACGCCTGCGCATATCAAGGCGATCGCCGACAAGGTGCGCGGCATGAAGCCCCGCAGCATCCCGACCCCGCCGGTCGTCACCCGCCTGGCCGGGCTGGAGCCGTTCACCATGGCGGCATGACCTGCAAAGCCCCTCCCCTTCAGGGGAGGGGTTGGGGGTGGGGCGTCGCCTGCATCCCGGACCTTTGACTGCCTGGACAGGCCCCACCCCAACCCCTCCCCTGAAGGGGAGGGGCTAGGAACAAGACGATGACCAACACCTCCACCAATTTCGTCAATGTCGGCGAGCGGACCAACGTCACCGGCTCGGCGGCGTTCAAGAAGATGATCCTGGCGGGCGACTATACCCGCGCGGTGGAGGTGGCGCGCAGCCAGGTCGAGAATGGCGCGCAGGTGGTCGACGTCAACATGGACGAAGGGCTGCTCGACGCCGAATACGCCATGACCACCTTCCTCAAGCTGATCGCCGCCGAGCCCGACATCGCGCGCGTGCCGATCATGATCGACAGCTCGAAATGGAGCGTGATCGAGGCGGGGCTGAAGTGCGTGTCCGGCAAGCCGATCGTCAACTCGATCAGCATGAAGGAAGGCGAGGAGGCGTTCCTTCATTATGCCCGCCGCTGCATGGCGTACGGCGCGGCGGTGGTCGTCATGGCGTTCGACGAGGTCGGCCAGGCCGACACCAAAGACCGCAAGGTCGAGATTTGCGCGCGCGCCTATGACCTGCTGATGGGGATCGGCTTCCCGCCCGAGGACATCATCTTCGACCCCAATGTCTTCGCGGTCGCGACCGGCATCGAAGAGCATAACAATTACGGCGTCGACTTCATCGAGGCGTGCCGCGAGATCAAGGCGCGCTGCCCGCACGTCCATATCTCGGGCGGCCTGTCGAACCTGTCGTTCAGCTTCCGCGGCAACGAGCCGGTCCGCCGCGCGATGCACTCGGTGTTCCTCTACCACGCCATCCCGGCGGGCATGGACATGGCGATCGTCAATGCGGGTCAGCTCGACGTGTACGACACGATCGATCCCGAGCTGCGCACGGCCTGCGAGGATGTCGTGCTCAACCGCGATCCCGAAGCCGGTGAACGGCTGGTCGCGCTGGCCGAACGCTATCGCGGCACCGATGCGGTGGCGGAGAAGCAGGCCGCCGAATGGCGCAGCCTGCCCGTCACCAAGCGGCTGGAATATGCGCTGGTCAAGGGCATCGACGCGCATGTCGTCGACGATACCGAGGAGTGCCGGCAAGCGTTCGCACGGCCCATCGAGGTGATCGAAGGCCCGCTGATGGACGGCATGAACGTCGTCGGCGACCTGTTCGGCTCGGGCAAGATGTTCCTACCGCAGGTGGTGAAGTCGGCCCGCGTCATGAAGAAGGCGGTGGCGCACCTGCTGCCCTTCATCGAGGCGGCGAAGGAACCCGGCGCCAAGGGCAAGGGCAAGATCGTGCTCGCGACCGTGAAGGGCGACGTGCATGATATCGGCAAGAACATCGTCGGCGTCGTGCTCCAGTGCAACGGCTTCGAGGTGGTCGATCTGGGCGTCATGGTGCCGTGGTCGAAGATCATCGCCTCGGCGGTCGAGCATGATGCCGACATGATCGGCCTGTCGGGCCTGATCACCCCGTCGCTCGACGAGATGGTGACGGTCGGTGAGGAGATGCAGCGCGCGGGCATGACCATGCCGCTGCTGATCGGCGGCGCGACGACCTCGAAGGTGCACACCGCGCTGCGCATCGCGCCCGCCTATTCGGGGCCGGTGGTCCATGTCCTCGACGCCAGCCGCGCGGTCGGCGTAGCGACGACACTCGTGTCCGATACCCAGCGCGATCCTTATGTCGCGCAGGTTGCCGCCGATTACGAAGCCGTCCGCAAGGCACGCGAGGGCAAGGGGGCCAATGCCCTCCTGCCGCTGGAGGAAGCCCGTGCGCGCGGCTTCGTCGCGGACATGGCGTTGAAGGCGGGCGAGCCCCAGCAGCCGGGCGTGCATGTCTATCAGGACTGGGACCTGTCCGACCTGCGCGACTATATCGACTGGACGCCGTTCTTCCGCGCCTGGGAACTGGCGGGCAATTTTCCCGCCATCCTGACCGACGAAGTGGTCGGCGAGAGCGCCAGCGGGCTGTATGCCGATGCGCAAGCCATGCTCGACACGATCATTGCCGAAAAGTGGCTGACCGCGCGCGGCGTGGCCGCGCTGTGGCCGTGCCGCCGCGATGGCGACGACGTGATCCTGACCGCAGGGGGGGAGGAAACCCGCATCCCGTTCCTCCGCCAGCAGATCGCAAAGCGCGAAGGCCGCGCCAATATGTGCCTGACCGACTTCATCGATCCGGCGGGCGACTGGATCGGCGGCTTTGCGGTGGGCATCCACGGCATCGACGCGCATATCGAACGCTTCCGCAGCGGGCATGACGATTATAACGACATCCTGCTCAAGGCACTGGCCGACCGTCTGGCCGAGGCCTTTGCCGAGCGCCTCCATGCGCATGTCCGCACCGACCTGTGGGGCTATGCTGCGGGCGAGCAGCTGACCAACGAGGCGCTGATTCGTGAGCAGTATCGCGGCATCCGCCCCGCGCCGGGCTATCCCGCCTGCCCCGAACACAGCATCAAGCGGACGCTGTTCGACCTGCTGGGCGCGGAACAGGCGGTCGGGTTGGAGCTGACCGACAGCTTCGCGATGCTGCCGACGGCGGCGGTCAGCGGCTTCTATTTCGGGCACGCCCAGGCGGAATATTTCGGCGTGGCGCGGATCGGTGAGGATCAGGTGGCGGACTATGCCGTGCGGCGCGGCGTCGATGTGGCGCAGGCCACACGTTGGTTACGCCCTAATCTGGATTGATAATCTTTGCTTTTATTGCGTCTAACTTCCTAACAAATCGCCATTTCATGGCTGATCGAACTGTTCTGTACGCTTGCAAGTGTAGGCATGCTCGCTACCCTTGACGCTTGACCGGGAGTGTCGCCAAGGCGGCGTTCCCGTTGGCGGGGGACGGGGGTTAGGTGCCGAGCAGGGCGTTTGAGATCGAGATCAGCAATTTCGAGTTGATTGCGGCATGTTGGGGGCCGGGTGTGGCGGACCATGTCGCACACCGCATCGCGACCCGGCTGTGCGAATTCGGGTTGCGGATCGAGCAGGATACGGCGCGCCGGCGCTTTCGAGTCTTGGGCGACGTCGCGCATGACGGGCCTGTGCCTGAGGACCGACTGGCCGATCTGTCCTATCGCCTGACCGCCGAACCGATCGATATCGAGGCGATGACCGGCGAACCCGGTGCGGGTGTCCATGCGGTGATGACCTGGCAGAATGACGAGCCGCCCCGGTATCGCGGGCCGCGCGACGTGCGGCGCGATCATGGCGACGACGGATTGTCGCTCTACAGGAACGACATGCACCTGATCGCCCGGGCCTTTCGCTGCGCGGCCGAGGGGCGGATGGCGGCGCATTGGCAGCCGGTCCGTCATCATGCCGACCCGTCGCGCATCCTCTATCATGAGGGGCTGGTCCGCTTCGACGACCCCGGCGCGGGGCTGTCCCCATCGACGCTCTTTCCCGCGCTGGAGCGGACGGGGATCGCCTCGACCTTCGACCGGGTGATGGTGCGCCATGTGCTGGATGAACTGCGGGCGCATCCCGACGCAGTGCTGGCTGTCAATATTTCGGCCAACTCGGCACATCTGAACGGCTGGTGGCGCGGTGTCCTGACCATGCTGGCCGCGCAGCCCGACCTTGCCGCACGGCTGGTCGTCGAGATCACCGAAACCGAGCCGATCACGCATATCCATGACGCGATCGCCTTCGCCCGCGCGCTGCGCGCGACGGGGGCGACGCTGGCACTCGACGATTTCGGGGCGGGCTTCACCTCGATCCGCCAGTTGATGGATCTGGTGCCCGCGCTGGTGAAGGTCGACGGCCTGTTCCTGCAACGGGCGATGCGCGATCGCGAACCCTGTCACAGCCTGCCGCATCTGGTCGGCCTGATCCGCGAACTGGGGGGCACGGTGATCGTCGAGGGTGTCGAAACCCAGACCATGGCCGACCTCGCCTATGTCAGCGGCGCGGTGTGGCAGCAGGGTTATCATCACGGCCGCCCTTCCGCCGCCCGACGCGGCACCGAACAGGCCGAGCCGGTGGCGCGCATCGTGGCTGGCAGAGGTTGAGCAACCTCGATCAACTATGCGATTGATCCCTATCAATATCACTGAGGAATGATCTGCAATTTATTGGGATTGCGTCACCTTTCGGAACGTCCCGTTTCAGCGCGGCGTTGGGTCATCCCATGTCAGATACGATCAGCAGCCTCTTTCCCGCTCAAGACCCCAGCGAGCCGGAATCCTCCGCCATGCTTCGCGCCCATATTGCGCAGGCCGATTTTCCGTGCGTCGGCGCAAAGGCGGCGATGGCGCGCGGGACACTGGAAATCCTGGGCGCGCGCGACATCGCCAGCGCCTGGGACGATCTGCGTATTCACGATTGCCTGCGCCGTTTCGCCGAGCGTTACCGGGCCGAGCCGCAGCTCTTCCGCAGCCTTGCCGTGGTCTTTGGCGGGCCGGAGACGCTCGACGAAGCCGCGTTCGAGCGGGCGGTCTGGTCGCGTATCCAGTCGCTGTCGGACAAGGATGTCTGGCTGGGCCAGGATTGGGACAGGCGAGTCAGCGCCGATCCCGACGATCCGCATTTCTCGCTGTCCTTTGGAGGCGAGGCGTTTTTCGTCGTGGGACTACACCCGAATGCCAGCCGCCCCGCGCGCCGCTTCCCGCGCCCGGCCATGATCTTCAACCTGCACGACCAGTTCGAAATCCTGCGCGCGCAGGGGAAGTACGAGACGATGCGCGAGAAGATCCTGATGCGCGACGAGGCACTGGCGGGTTCGCGCAATCCGATGCTCGCCCGCCATGGCGAATTGAGCGAAGCGCGCCAGTATAGTGGCCGCGTGGTCGAGGAGGGCTGGCGCTGTCCCTTCCATTATGCGGGCGGTGCGAGCGAGGCCAAGCCATGAGCGGCCGGACCGTGGAAATCCCCCCGCGCAGCGGCGACGCGTTCCGCATGGCGAAGGGTGATAGCCTGACCGTGATCGATCCACGCGGGCGGCAGGTGGCCGATCTGCTCGCCTTCAATGCCGATGACCTGGATGAGGTGATTTCGTCAGGTCGTACGCTCGACTATGCCGAGACGATCCGGCTGACGACGGGGCACAAGCTCTATTCCAACCGGTCGCGGGTGATGCTGGAGATCGTCGAGGATCAGGTCGGGATGCACGACTTCCTGCTGACGCCCTGCTCGGTCGATACGTTCGACCATTTCTATCCCGACCTGCCGCGCCATCGCGGGTGCTTCGGCAATCTGGCGGCCGCGCTGGAGCCTTACGGCGTCACGCCGGACCGGATCCCGGTGGCCTTCAACTGCTTCATGAACGTGCCGATCGATGGGACGACCGGCAAGCTGGAGGTGCTGCCCCCGTTGAGCAAGGCGGGGGACCATATCCGCTTCGTGGCGCATATGGACCTGGTGATCGGGCTGACGGCATGCTCGGCGCCCGCGTCCAATGGGGGAAGCTTCAAGCCGATCGAGTATAGGGTCGAGCGCGGCTAACGAATTCCTCCCCTGCAAGGGGAGGAATAGATACTTACCGCTTACACGTATCCGTCGCGCCCGGATCGAGGTCCAGGCAACGTCCGTCCACGCCCGGCATCGGCAACCCGATCGTCGCCGCCAGGGTCGGGGCGATATCGACCGTCTCCACCGACAAGGGCTGTTCGAACCCGGCCATGCCCTTGCGCCAGAAGAGGATCGGCACGCGGCGGTCATAGTCCCAGGGTGAGCCATGCGTCTCGACATAGCCGGGGGCCGGTTCTTCGATCGTGGTAACACGGGGGCGCAGCAGGATCAGCAGGTCGCCCGAGCGGGTCGGGTCATAGGAGGAACGCGCCTTTTCCTTCAGCGTCCAGGTCTCCGGCGGTGTGGTCGGCCAGGGCGTCGCCGCGATCTCGTCGCGGGTCAGCGCGGCGGCGACCTGCGGCAGCGCTTCGTAGCGGCGCTTGGCCTCCGCCAGCACCTTCGCACGGGTCGCAGCGGGCAGGGCGGCGTTGATATAGATGTCGCCCTCGGCGCTCATCATGAGCGGCGGATCATTGGGCAGGCCCATCGCCTTGGCGATCGCGGCCGACATCGCCTTGGTCTTGGCCTCGGGCGCGATATGGCTTTCCATCGGCATGGCGCGGATCTGCTGGCGCTCGGTCATGTCGTGCGCGCCGTGATCGGCGGTCAGCATCACCTCATAATCCACGCCGGTCGCGTCGAGCACGTCGAAGAAGCCCGCCAGCGAACGGTCCAGCTCGGCCATCTGAATGCACATCTCGGCGCCCTGGGTGCCCAGCGCGTGGCCGATATAGTCGGTCGCCGACAGGCCGACCGACAGGATGTCGGTCTGCGGACCCTGGCCCAACTTCATGTCCTGGACGAAGCCCGCCGCCATCGCCAGCACCGCCGCATCGGCGGCGGGCGAGACGCGGAAAGCCTTCAGGTCGCCCGCCGCGCGCTGGAACCGGCCGGTGCCCAGCGTCTGGCTGCCGACGGTGATCGGCCGGTCGAGCGGCTTGCAGAAACCGGGCAGCGGCATGGCGTCCTGCGGCCGGGCGATCAGGTCGGCCACCGCCTTGCGGGTGCGTTCGATGACCGGCGGTACGGCGCGTCCGGCATAGGAGACATAGGTCTTGCCGTCCCACCACCAGATCTCGTCCATCTTGTGGCCACCCATCATCACGGCGGCGCGGTCCTTCCCCGCGACCGAGACGGTGCGCACGCGGGGATCGGCGGTCTTCATCCGCTCGCCAAGGGTGGGGACCTTCAGATGCTTGTCCGAGACGATGTAATTGTTGTGGTCCATGCCCGCGACGCTTTCGTCCTCCGAGCAATAGACGATCTTGTCCGGGCGGTTCACCGACTGGTCGACCCAGTTGTTGGCGATGATCCCGGTGTGCGCGGGACGATAGCCGGTCAGGATGGTCGAGTGGCCGGGGCAGGTCTCGGTCGCGGCATGGCTCTGATAGCCCGAGGGGAAGACTGCGCCGGTCAGCAGGCGCGCCATGCCGCCGGTGAAGTGGTTGCGATATTGCTGGAACAAGTCGGCCGAGAACTGGTCGACCGAGATCGCCACGATCAGCTTGGGCGGCGTCGCGGGAAAGGGTGGCTGCGGCGTGCCCGGCAGCGTGACGACCGGCGCAGGCGCGGCACCGGGGGCGGGGCTGGCGGTCTGGGCATGGGCGGCGGGCGCGGCGAACGCTGAGCTGGAAATCAGGGCGGCGGAGGCCAGGAGCGCGGCAGTCAGGGAGTTCATGGGCAACCTTGGTGCAAAGCAGGGACAGGGGCGCTATGGAACGCGAAAGCGGGTTAGGGCAAGGTCGATGCGCGGTTGGTTTTACATCCTGATGACGGCTCTGTTCATGCTGGTGGCGACAGGCCCCGGCATGGCGGAGAGCGCGCCTGCGCCCGGTGCCATCCACTTGGCGATGCGGCTGGTCGCCGAAAGCGAAACCCCGGCGGCGGGCGGTCGCACCACGCTGGCCATCGTCGCGACGCCGGACAGGGGCTGGCACGGCTATTGGAAGAATGGCGGCGATGCGGGCCTGCCGACCGAGGCGCACTGGACGCTGCCCGGCGGCGCGAGCGCGGGGGAGTTGCGCTATCCGGTGCCCGGACGGCTGAAGATCGCCGGGTTGATGAACTATGTCTATGAGCGGCCCTTCACGCTGCTCGTCGATCTGTCGGTCCCCGCCGGGGTGGCGAAGGGTACGCCGCTGCCGATCACGGTGAAGCTCGACTATCTGGTCTGCACCGACACCATCTGCGTGCCGGAGAGCCAGACTCTGTCGACGAAGCTGACGGTCGGTGACGGCGCGATCGACCCCGCCACGCGCACCGAGTTCGACCGGTGGCGCGCCGCCCTGCCCAAGCCGCTTGGCGGCGACGGGGTGATCGAGACGCAAGGCAAGCAGGTGCGGATCGCGGTGCCCTTGCCTGCGTCGGTCGCGGTCAAGGACGCCTATTTCTACCCTGAGCGCAGCGGCATCATCGACCATGCCGCGCCGCAGGTGATGACGCGCAACGGCGACCAGTTGATCCTGACCATGCCCGTCGCCGCCGTGCCGACGCCGGGCCCGGTGTCGGGCGTGCTATCCATTGGCGAAGGGCAGGGGCTGTCCTTTGCCGCCAAGCCGGGCACTATCGCGGGGGCAAGCAGAGGGACGGATCGCGGTTTCGGCGCAATTGCGCTGGCGTTTCTGGGCGCGGTGCTGGGCGGACTGTTGCTCAACATCATGCCCTGCGTCTTCCCGATCCTGAGCCTGAAGGCGCTGAGCCTCGCCAAGGGCGGCGGGGACGAGCGCCACGCCCGGACCGAGGCGCTGGCCTATACGGCGGGCGTCGTGCTGGTGTGCGTCGGCTTGGGCGTCGTGCTGCTGGCGTTGCGCGCGGGCGGGCAGAGCGCGGGCTGGGCATTCCAGCTTCAGGACCCGCGTGTGATCGGCATCCTGCTGCTGCTGGTCGCGGGCATCGCGTTTAACCTGGCAGGGCTGTTCGAACTGCCGACCCCTGCTTTCGCCGGACGCTCGGGGGCGATGGGATCGTTTGCGACCGGCGCGCTGGCGGCGTTCGTGGCGACACCCTGTTCGGGGCCGTTCATGGCTGGGGCGTTGGGGGCGGCGCTGGTCCTGCCCGCCGCCGCCGCGCTGGCGGTGTTTGCGGGGCTGGGCATCGGCATCGCCTTGCCCTTCCTCGCGATCGGCTTCGTCCCGGCCCTGCGGCGACGTCTGCCCAAGCCGGGCATGTGGATGGTGCGGCTTCGTCATATCCTGTCGGTGCCGATGTTCCTGACCGCGCTCGCGCTGGCGTGGATCCTGGGGCAGGAGGCGGGGGTGACCGGCATGACGCTGGGCCTTGCCGCCGCACTGATCGCCTCGCTGGGCTTCTGGTGGACGGGCCTTCGCCAGCATGGCGGCAAGGGACGGGCGGGCTGGCCCGCTGTCGTCACCCTGGTGCTGGCGGTGGCGATCGTCGTGACGGTCAAGCCCGCCGCTGCGGTGGCCAAGACAAGCGCCGACACCGCCTTCACCGAGGCGAAGCTCGAGGATCTGCGCAAACAGAACCGCCCGGTCTTCGCCTATTTCACCGCCGATTGGTGCCTGAGCTGCAAGGTCAATGAGGCCGCCGCGATCGAGCGGTCCTCGGTGCGCGACGCGTTCGAACGCAACAAGGTGGCGGTGCTGGTCGGCGACTGGACCGACGGCGATCCGGTATTGGGACGCTTTATCGAGCGTCATAACCGCGCCGGGGTGCCGCTATACCTCTATTACGCGCCGGGGGCGAAAGCGCCGCAGGTCCTGCCGCAGGTGCTGACCCCGTCGATGCTGGAGAAGCTGGGGGCGTAAAATCCTCCCCGGCACGGGGAGGGGGACCAGCGAAGCTGGTGGAGGGGCCTATCCACACAGCGAGTCATGCGTGGCAATCCCCCTCCACCCCCGCTTCGCGGCGGTCCCCTTCCCCGTGCCGGGGAGGATCGTGTTTCCCCCTTGCGCACCCCCTTCCTGCGGTGCAGCATGGAACCGGAACACTGGGGGGAGCGTAACGACCGGATGGGGACTATTGCCGCGTTCGACGAAATCATGGGGGCCGCTGGCAAGGATATGCCACGCCCCGAATTATCCGCGCTTCAACGTTGGCTCGATCACACCCCCGATAGCGAACTCCGCCGCCGCCAGCAGTCGGCCGAGGCGACCTTTCGTCAGCTGGGCATCACCTTTGCCGTCTATGGCGAAAGCGACGCGGCCGAGCGGATCATTCCGTTCGATATTGTACCGCGCGTCTTTTTGCCCGACGAATGGGCGCGCCTGTCCGAAGGGCTGGTGCAGCGGGTCGAGGCGATCAACGCCTTCCTCGACGATATTTACGGCGAGCGGAAGATCCTGCGCGACGGCATCCTGCCGCCCGACCTGATCTTCGGCAATCCGCAGTTCCGGCCTGAAATCGCGGGGATGCGACCCCCGCATGGCGTGTGGGCGCATATCTGCGGCATCGATCTGGTGCGCACCGGCCCGGACGATTTCTTCGTGCTGGAGGACAATGCCCGCACCCCCTCGGGCGTCAGCTATATGTTGGAGAACCGCGAGGCGATGCTGCGCCTCTGCCCCGAGCTGTTCCGACAGTTCCGGGTGGCGGCGGTCGACAGCTATCCCGACCGGCTGCTCGCCACGATGAAGTCGGTCGCGCCGCATGGCGTGGCCGAGCCGACCTGCGTCGTCCTGACGCCGGGTCATTTCAACTCGGCCTATTACGAACACAGCTTCCTGGCCGATTCGATGGGGATTGAACTGGTCGAGGCGGCCGATCTGGTGGTCGACGACGACATCGTCTGGATGCGGACCATCGCGGGCCGGGTGAAGGTCGATGTCATCTATCGCCGGGTCGATGACGATTTCCTCGATCCTTTGGTCTTCCGCCCCGATTCGATGCTGGGCGTGCCCGGCCTGATCGCGGCCTATGCGGCGGGCAATGTCGCCATCCTCAACGCGCCGGGAAATGGCATCGCCGACGACAAGGCGATCTACAGCTATATGCCCGATATCGTCCGTTATTATTCGGGTGCCGAACCCAAGCTGAAGAATGTCGAGACCTGGCGCTGCCGCGAGCCCGAGGCGCTGGCCTATGTGCTCGACCATCTGGACGAACTGGTGGTCAAGCTGGTCGACGGGTCCGGGGGCTATGGCATGCTGGTCGGCCCCACCGCGACCAAGGCGCAGATCGAGCATTTTCGCGCCGCGCTGATCGCCGAGCCGCATCGCTACATCGCCCAGCCGACACTGGCTTTGTCCACCGTGCCGACCCTGGTCGAAAGCGGCGTGGCGCCGCGCCACGTCGATTTCCGCCCCTTCGTCCTTACGGGCCGCAACGGTGTGGAGGTGACACCGGGCGGCCTGACCCGCGTCGCGCTGCGTGAGGGCTCGCTGGTCGTCAATTCCAGCCAGGGTGGCGGCACCAAGGACAGTTTCGTCCTGCTTCATCCCGAACCCGAAAGCTGGGTGCAGGTGCAGGGCCAACAGTCTCAGATCCAGACGCAGGGAGTACGCTGATGCTCTCGCGGACTGCATCCTCGCTCTATTGGCTGGGCCGCTATTTCGAGCGGGCCGACTTCATCGCCCGGCTGGTCGAGGCGACCGTTCGGCTCGACGTGCTGTCGCCGCGCTCGGCGGGGCTGGCCGCCTGGGGCTCGGCTCTCGCCGTCACCGATACCGCCAGCGCCTTTGCCGAGGGCGGGCGCGAGTTGCGCCGTCGCGAGGTCGCGCGCTTCCTGACGGTCGAGACCTGCCACCCCGGCTCGATCGTGCGCTGCGTCGACATGGCGCGGACCAATGCACGGGCGGTGCGCACCGCGCTGACCCGCGAGGCGTGGAGCGCGATCAACCGCGCCTGGCTGCATTTCGAGGCCAAACCCGCCGCCGACGATCCGACCGCTGTCCTGGGCCTGGTCGAGGCGGTGAAGAACGAGACACGGGGTTTCGAGGGCGCCGTCCACCGGATGCTGCGCAACCAGACGACCTGGTTCATCCGGCTGGGCCAGGCGGTCGAGCGCGCGGACAATACCGCGCGGCTGCTCGACGTGAAATATCACATCCTGCTGCCCGCGGGCGAGCGGATCGGCGGCGTCGTCGATCGCGACCAGTGGACGACGATCCTCCAGACCGTGTCCGCCGTCACCGCCTATCGCTGGCTCTATTCCGACGGGCTGAAGCCCGCCAACGTCATCGACCTGCTGATCGCGCGCACCGAATTGCCGCGCAGTCTGGCGGCGTCGGTCGAGGAAACGGTGGACGTGCTGGGGCAGCTTGCTCGGCGAACGGGGCAGCATGGGGAGGCGGATCGCATGGCGAGATTGCGGGCAAACCGGATGACGAAGACGCGGTCGGGGGATGTGATCGCAGGCGGGCTTCACCAGTTCCTCGAAGCCTTTATCCAGGAGAATGCCCAGCTGCACGGCGCCATCGGCCGTCAGTTCAAGTTCGCCTGATGCGCATCGCGATCGAGCACCAGATCGTCCACCGCCCGAAGCCGGGTCGGCCGACGATGGTCCAGATGCTGCGCCTGACGCCGGAAAATTACGACGATCAGACGGTGGCCAACTGGCATATTGATGTGGACTGCGACGCGCGGCTGCGGCGCGGGCAGGACGGGTTCGGCAACGCCGTCACCATGCTCTACATCCAGGACGCGCCCGAAACGGTGACGATCACCGCGACCGGCGAAGTGCTGACCAGCGACGCGCATGGCCTGGTGCGCGGGACCACCGAGACGTTGCCGCCCGCGCTCTTCCTGCGCGCGACCCCGGCGACGCCCGCCGATGCGGCGATCGCGGCCTTTGCCGAAGAGGCGATAAGCGGCGCGGACAGCAGCCTGGCGGCGCTCCATGCGGTGAATGCCGCGCTCCACCGCCGTTTTGCCAGTGACGCGCGAAGCTCCGCAACGGACGCGGCGGCGGCTTTTGCTTCGAAGGCGGTGGGCGCGTGCGATCTCGCGCATATTTTCTGCGTGGCGGCGCGGTCGCTGGGCGTCCCTGCGCGGTTCGTCTCGGGCTTTGCGGCGCTGCATGATGCGGCGACCGCCACGGCGCATTGCTGGGCAGAGGCCTATGTCGAGGGGCTGGGCTGGATCGGTTTCGATCCCAGCATCGGCCTCAGCCCACAGGAGCGCCACGTCCGGGTCGCCGTCGCATTGGATGCTGCCGGAGCGACGGCGGTGTCGGGCGAGGCGTGGCGGGATGTGGCGTTGGTGGACGAGGCGGCGCAGTAGACCCGGTATGGGTGACGTGCCTCCTTCCTCCCCTGCAAGGGGAGGTGGCGCGCGAAGCGCGTCGGAGGGGTGTCCCGCTATCGATAGGGCGACACCCCTCCGTCAGGCCTTAGGCCTTCCACCTCCCCTTACAGGGGAGGAATGGGAAAGCATCAATCCTCGGTCAGGCTTCCCCGGCCTCGATCGCGGTTTCGACCGGCGGCGGCGCGATGGGGGTGGGGCTGTCGCCGGTGAAGGGGGCCCAGCCACGCACGGTCAGCGCCTCCAGCGGCTGATAGCGGGTCTTGTACGCCATGCGCGGCGACCCCTTCACCCAATAGCCGAGATAGACGAAGGGCAGCTCGGCCGCGCGGGCGCGCAGGATATGGTCCATGATGATGAAATTGCCCAGGCCGGGTCGGCTTTCATCCTGGGTTTCGAAAAAGCTGTAGATCATCGACAGGCCGTCGCCCTGCCGGTCGGTCAGGCAGCAGCCGACCAGTCGCCCGCGCGTTCCGTCCGCCGCCGTCGGCTCGCGATATTCGACCAGCACCGACTGGACGGGCGACAGCTCGACCATGTCGGCATAGTCGCTCTCGTCCATCGCCGCCATGCCGCCGCCCGGATGTCGTTCGCCCAGATAGCGGCGGAGTAGCGCGAACTGCTCGGCGGTCGCCCAAGGCTGGCAGGCGGTGACCTCCAGATCGGCGTGACGGCGCAACAGCTTGCGCTGTGACCCATTGGGGCGAAAGCCGCCCGCGACGACGCGCACCGACACGCAGGCGCTGCACCCCGCGCAGGAGGGGCGATAGGCGACCCCCTGGCTGCGGCGAAAGCCGATGCGGCTCAGCGCTTCGTTCAGTTCATCGGCATGGTCGCCGCTCAGCTCGGTGAACACCTTGCGCTCGTCGCGCCCCGGCAAATAGGGGCAGGGGGCGGGGCTGGTGACGAAGAAGCGCGGGAAACGAAAAGGCGCGGTCACCGCCGGGCAGTTCCTTCGAGTGGGAGACGATAACCCTCTTTAACGATCTTCCCGTCCGAAGCGATGGGGCAGCATCGTTCGGAAACGGGACGAATCGCAAAAAAGTGGCGCCGTGATCAGGTCGGTCAGGCGAGTTCGACCTGGGTCGTCTCATACCCCGCCGCACGCAGTGCCTCGATCAGCCGGTGCAGGTGGAGCGCGTCGCGCGTCTCGCACTCGATATCGGTGATCAGGCCCTTGGCGGGCAGGGTGGTGAAGACGCGCTGGTGATAGACCTCGATGATGTTCACCCGCTCGCGGTCGAAGATGCGCGCGACGTTGAACAGCGCGCCCGGCTGGTCCTGCAACCGGATGCGCAGGCGCGCCAGGCGACCCGAGCGGGCGAGGTCGCGCAGCAGGACGTTGGCGAGCAGGCGCGTGTCGATATTGCCGCCGCACAGCACGATGCCGACGGTCTTCCCCCGGAAGCGTTCCGGGTGCGACATCAGCGCGGCGAGCCCCGCCGCCCCCGCGCCCTCGACCACGGTCTTCTCGATCTGGAGCAGCGCGCTGACCGATTCCTCCAGATGGCGCTCGTCGACCAGCACGATCTCCCGCACCAGTTGCGCCACCATCTGCGAGGTCAGGCCGCCCGGCACCTTGACCGCGATACCCTCGGCCAGCGTATCGCCTGCGCAAGGAAGATCGGTGCCGTTCAGCTTGTTGTACATGCTGGGGAACAGCTCGGCCTGGACGCCGACCACCTCGACCGGCCTGTCCGCCGCCGCCGCGACCGTCGCGATGCCAGAGATCAGGCCGCCGCCGCCGATCGGCACGATCAGCGTGTCGATATCGGGCGCGTCCTCCAGCATTTCCAGCGCCACCGTGCCCTGGCCTGCGATCACCCGCGCATCGTCGAACGGATGGACGAAGGTATAGCCGCGCTCGGCCTCCAGCTCGCGGGCATGGGCATAGGCGGCGTCGAAATTGTCGCCCTCCAGCACCACGGTCGCGCCGTGACCCTCGGTCTGGACGACCTTCACGATCGGCGTGGTGCGCGGCATCACGATGGTCGCGGGGATGCCGAGCCGGTTGGCGTGATAGGCGAGGCCCTGCGCATGATTGCCGGCCGAGGCGGCGATGACGCCCTTGGCGCGGGCTTCGTCGGAGAGTTGCAGCAGGGTGTTGAGCGCGCCGCGTTCCTTATAGGCGGCGGTGAATTGCAGGTTCTCGAACTTCAGATACACGGTCGCCCCGGTCAGCTGCGACAGCGTCCGGCTGATCAGTGTCGGCGTACGGATGATCCGGTCCGAAATCCGCGCATGGGCGGCACGAACATCGTCGATGGTGACGATCGGGGACGGGATTTCCGAAGCGGCCTGAACGGCGGTGCGACTAACCATGATTGTGCCGTAGCCGATCGGAGGCGGGAGGTGAACCGTTTCGGACAGGGTATGGTGTTGCCGAGGGGGCAAGGACCCTTCCTATCAGCACCCTGCTTTCTTCTTCTCCCCTCCCGCCTGCGGGAGGGGGCGGGGGAGGGCATGGGGTCTCACCGAGCCTGGCCCATGTGGCTTTCCCTCCCCCATCCCCTCCCGCCTGCGGGAGGGGCGTGCATGGGGCGGGTCGTCCAGATTACCATATGCTCTCCCCTCCCGCAGGCGGGAGGGGTTGGGGGAGGGCAATGGGGTCTCACGGAGGCCGGCGTCTGAAGCGCATCCTCCCCACTGTTGCATTGCGGCATCGCCGACCGCGCGAAATCGTGCGCGAATGCAACAAGCGCCCAGGCCCTGCGTTGCTGGCCTTTTGGGGCCATGCTAGGGCGGCGCGATGATCACAGGGTTGCCACGGATGTCGCCGATGATCCTCTCCATCACCGGCACGATCCTCCAGTCATGAGCGTCTCGCCCACCGGGATCGCCAGCACCGCGAACAAGGATAGCTATCCTCACCCGCCGCAAGGCATGGGCCGCCTCGCACTGGGGGCGATCGGTGTCGTGTTCGGGGATATCGGTACCAGTCCGCTCTATGCGTTTCGCGAAACCTTCGCCAATCCGCACCATCCCCTGCCGCTCGACAATGCGCACATCCTGGGCGTCATCAGCCTGATCTTCTGGTCGATGATGATCGTCGTGTCGGTAAAATATGTCGCGATCATCATGCGCGCCGACAATAAGGGCGAGGGGGGCAGCCTGGCGCTGCTCGCGCTCGTGTCGGGGCAGACCAAGACGCGGCGCTGGACGCGCGGCATCATATTGCTCGGCGTGTTCGCCACGGCGCTGTTCTACGGCGACAGCATGATTACCCCCGCCGTCACCGTCCTGAGCGCGGTCGAGGGCCTGGCGGTGGCCGCGCCCGCATTTGGTGGCTTCGTGCTGCCGATCGCGATCACCATCCTGATCGTGCTGTTCAAGATTCAGCGTTCGGGCACCGAGCGGGTCGGCCTGTTCTTCGGCCCCGTGATGCTCGTCTATTTCACTGTGATCGCGGTGCTGGGCGTCATGAGCTTCGTCCAGACGCCCGAGGTGTTGCAGGCGCTGTCGCCGCACCACGCCGTCCGCTTCTTCTTCATCGATCCGCTGCGCGGGTTCCTTGCGCTGGGCTCGGTCGTGCTGGCGGTGACGGGGGCCGAGGCGCTCTATGCCGATATGGGCCATTTCGGGCGGCGGCCGATCGGCCTGTCCTGGCTGGTCTTCGTGCTGCCTGCGCTGATGCTGAACTATATGGGGCAGGGCGCGCTGCTGTTCCGCGAAGGCGCCGCCGCGCTGGAAAGCCCGTTCTACATGCTGGCGCCGGAGGGGTTGCAGCTGCCGCTGGTGATCCTGGCGACCGCCGCTGCCGTCATCGCCAGCCAGGCGGTCATCACCGGCGCTTTCTCGGTCACGCAACAGGCCATCCAGCTGGGCTTCATGCCGCGCCTGCGCATCGAGCATACGTCGGCGGCGACCGCCGGGCAGATCTACATCCCGCTCATCAACTGGATGTTGATGGTGATGGTGATCCTGCTGGTCCTGTTCTTCCGCTCGTCGTCCAATCTGACCTCGGCATACGGGATCGCGGTGACGGGGGCGATGCTGATCGACACCTGCCTGCTGGGCGTGGCGCTGACCCGGCTCTGGAAGTGGCCGCTCTACGCCGCTCTGCCCCTGCTGGGATTGTTCTTCCTGGTCGACGGAGCCTATTTCCTCGCCAACCTGACCAAGGTGCCCTCGGGCGGCTGGGTGCCGTTGCTGATCGGCTTCATCATCTTCACCTTCCTGACCACTTGGTCGACGGGCCGCAAGCTGATGATCCAGCGGCTGCGCGAGGGCACGATGCCGATCCACATCTTCATCGATTCGGCGGCGGGCGCGGCCAGCCGGGTCTCGGGCACCGCGATCTTCATGACCTCATCGCCCGAGGGGGTGCCCCATGCGCTGCTCCACAATCTGAAGCACAACAAGGTGCTGCACGAGCGGATCATCCTGCTGACCGTCAAGATCATGAGCCAGCCCTATTGGGCTGAAGGCGACCGCGCGAAGCTCGACGATCTGGGGCATGGGTTCCACCGCCTCGTCCTGCGTTTCGGCTTCATGGAGGAAGCCGACGTGCCCGCCGCCCTGAAGCGGGTCGAGATGGAGGGTGGCGCGTTCAAGATGATGGACACCAGCTTCTTCCTGTCGCGCCAGACCCTGCTCGCCGCCGAGCGCCCGGGCATGTCAATGTGGCGCGAAAAGCTGTTCTCCTGGATGCTGCGCAACGCCGAGAGTGCGATGGAGTTTTTCCGCCTGCCGACCAATCGTGTGGTCGAACTGGGCAGTCAGGTGGAAATCTGAACCAGCCGCCAGCCCCGATTATCGTCACCGCCCTGTTCGGCCGCGCCGATCAGGGGACGTTCGATGCCTTGCGCCGCCAGCATTTCCCGCCCGAGCGCAACGTCCTCGACGCACATTGCACGCTGTTCCACCATTTGCCGCCCTCGGCCGAGGCGGAGCTGAAGCATCGCCTGACCGGCCTGACGCGCGGGGTGCGAGCCCCCGATGCGCGGGCGAGCGGGCTGATGTCGCTGGGCCGGGGCGTGGCGATTCGGATCGATTCGCCCGGTCTCGTTGCGATACGCCATGAACTGGTCGACGCCTTTGCCGGAATGCTGACCCCGCAGGACGCGGGCGGATGGCGCGCGCATGTGACGATCCAGAACAAGGTGACGCCTGCCACCGCCAAGCTGCTTCTCCAGCAGATGGAGCGCGATTTCCGGCCACGTGCCGTGGAACTGATCGGCCTGGGCACCTGGTGGTATCGCGGCGGCCCATGGGAAATGCTTTCACGTCATTTGTTCGCTTGACGCCCGAAAACAGCCTGTCTATAGGCGCGCCTCCACCGGGTGGAACGCCTAGCATGGCGAAGTAGCTCAGCTGGTTAGAGCAGCGGAATCATAATCCGCGTGTCGGGGGTTCAAGTCCCTCCTTCGCTACCACCCGGTGTATTTCCCTCAGCATTCACGACGATGACCACGCCCCGTGGTTCATGTCGCCGCCTACTGTAACAGTCTTGCCGACGTTTGCCGTCCAGTGCGGCAAGTCTGGCATTGGCGGCGGCCGATAACGTTTTTGTTGGAAATAACTCACCTGGATCGGGGAATTTGCCGGATTTACGACCTGCCCGGCATGGCATATCGCCCGCGACTGTTATATCGTAGCTGTCATCTGGAGAGGAAAAAGGCCCGAGGGCCGGGTGCTGTCGTGCGCCTTAACCTCTCCTTTTCCTCTGCCGAATAGGTCTGCGTCACGATGTCCTTCAGGAGCTTCGGATCTTAGGTCGTGAATGCCGCTGTCTATGCCTTGATAGCCAATAGCTGCATGGCGGCGCTTTTCGTCGTGACCTACGGCGTGATCGCGCTGTCCTATTCGCGGCAGCGGGCGGCGGCCTGGTTCATGGTCAGCTATCTGCTCGGCTTCTTCACGCCGATCTGCCATCTGCTGGTCCTCTACACCGACCAGGTGGCGCTGTTTTCGATCTTGGGTTACGGCGTTTTCCTCGGCGGCATCCTGACGATGGCGACGGGAGTACAGGCCTTTGTCGGGCATCGTCCGCAATGGCGACTGACCCTGTTGCTATGGGTGGCTGGACTGGCGCTGCGGCTGGCGATAGCGGACGGGCCGCGCAACACCTGGCCCTATGAGCTGATGTTCCAGCTTCCCTTCGCCATCGCGTCGTTCGTCGTCATGCTAACGGCGCGTCAGATCGGGCAGGGTGGGCCGATCCGGGCCATGCTGATCGGTATTTTCGGTGTGATCGGCGCGCATTTCCTGCTGAAGCCCTGGCTGGTGCTCACGCTCGGCTCGGGGCCTACGCCGAAATCCTATCTGAACACCGTCTATGCGGCGATCTCGCAAATCTCCACCGGCGTGCTGCTGGTGGCGGCGGGGCTGTGCCTGATGCTGCTGGTGATCCAGAAGGCGTTGGAAGAGACGATCCTCGATGCCGAGACCGATCCGCTGACCAGGCTCACCAACCGGCGCGGCCTGTACCGGGCCGGTCCCCGCATGCTGATGGAAGCGGCGATGCGTGGGGAGGGGCTCCATGCCCTGGTTCTCGACCTCGATCATTTCAAGGCGATCAACGACCGCCACGGCCATGCGACCGGCGACACGGTGCTGGTCGCCTTTGCGCAGGTGTTGCAGGCGCTTACCGCGCCGGACATGCTGACCGTGCGTATGGGGGGTGAGGAATTTGCCATCCTGATCCCCGATGCCGACACCCATGGTCCGGACAACCGGGGGACGCAGTTGGGCGATGCGATTCGCGACGCGCTGAAGCCCTTTGCCAGGCAGGGCATACCGGAACTGACGGTCAGCGGTGGGATCGTTCGGTATCAGGCGGGCGAGACGCTGGATGGCCTGATTGCTCGTGCCGACTTGCTGGCTTACCGCGCCAAGCGGGCCGGGCGCGACCGGATCTTGCAGGATACCTCCAATCTCGCTCCTGAGCCTGGATGGGGGGAAATGCGGAGGCTCGCGGCGGGCTGACCGGTCAGGCGAAGCGGCCGTGCGGATCGTGCGCGACCAGCATCGCATCGGGCCGCGCCAGCGCGATCAGGGTCAGGCCATGCTCGCGGGCATGGTCGATCGCCAGGCTGGTCGGCGCGGATATCCCGACCAGCAGACCGACCCCGGCCACTAGCGCCTTGTCGACCATCTCATAGCTGATCCGCGAGGTCACGAGGATGAAATCGGGGCGCCATACCGTATCGCGCGCCAATGTCCCGACCAGCTTGTCGAGCGCATTGTGCCGCCCCACATCCTCCGCCGCTGCGACAATTTTGCCCGCCGCGTCACAGGCGATGGCGGCATGGACCGCCCCCGTCCGCGCGTTGAGCGGCTGGTGCGTGCGCAGGGCGCCGAGTGTGGCGAACAGCGTTTCCGCGTTCACCTCGGGGGCGGGGGGGCGTCCGGTGACCGGGCGGGCGATCTGTTCGAGCCCCGACAGGCCGCACAGCCCGCAACTGGTATCGCTGGTTCGGTGGCGAACCCGGTCCTGCATCCGTCCGCGCAGATGCTCCGCCAGCGTCACCCGGACGATCCAGCCGCTTTCGGCTGCGAAGGGCTCGATGCCGAGAATGTCGCCGGGTGCGTCGACCAGCCTTTCGGTCAGGAGGAAGCCGGTGGCGAAGTCCTCCAGCCGCTCGGGCGTCATCATCATCACCGCATAGCCGAAGCCGTCCACCTCGATCGCGACCGGGCATTCGACGGCGACCTCGCGTTCGATCGAAGCCGTCACGCCGTCCTGGGACAGGCGGATCAGCGTCAGCGGACGAGCAGGATCATGGTTAGCGTTCAACGAACAAGACTCGATTCTGTCGCGCTCCACACCATTCCGCCCCTGCAATGGGAGGAATGGTTTTCGCCGTCATGACGTGCATCTCACAGCGCGGCGAGGTCGGCGGGGGTGTTCACATTGGCGATCGGCTCGGGCGAGGCGATGGGGATCGCCCCGATCGCGCGTACCCAGCCGCGCACCGAACGATCCCGCCCGAGCGAGAGATGCGCCATCAGATGCGCGCCGAGCGCGGCGGGCCACAGTCCCAGCACCGGCGCATCCTGGCAATAGCTCGGCTCGCGTCGCAGGATCGCCTCGATCAGCCCCTCGGGCAGGCGCGGCATGTCGCATCCGATGGTCAGCACGCAGCGAAAGCCATGGCTCGCGGCATAATCCAGCGCGCCCGCGATCCCGCCGAGCGGGCCCAGGCCGGGGGCGGGCATGTCGGGCACCCCGTCCACGCCGCCGACCTGCACCACCCGCGCGCAATGCGGGGCGATGGTCGCACGGGCATGCGCCACCAGCGTCCGGTCGCCCAGCATCGCGATCGCCTTGTTCGATCCGAAGCGCGACGAGCGCCCGCCGGTCAGGACCGCACCCAATATACTCATGACGTCATGCTCATGCCTGGGCGCGCACCTTCACCGGCACCGACTTGCCTGCGGGCACATGGCTTTCCAGCGCATGATGCTCCAGCGGGATCAGATAGTTGAGCTCGGGATAATAGCCGCCGATGCATCCTTCGGGGATATTGTACTCGACCACACGCAGCCCTTCGACCACGCGCTCCTCGCCGTCATCGGCATCGCCCTCCAGCGCAATGGTCTGGCCGTCGGTCAGGCCGAGGCGCGCGATATCGGCCTTGTTCATCATCGCCACCATCCGCGTGCCGCTGATCCCCCGGAAGCGATCGTCATAGCCATAGATGGTCGTGTTGAACTGGTCGTTGGAGCGCAGCGTGATCAGTCGCATCCGGCCCTCCGCGGGGGTGATGCCCGAGGCATCCATGGCGCGGGGCACGTTGAACTCGGCCTTGCCGCTCTCCGTCTCCCATTGGCGGTGCGAGGCGGGATTGCCCTTCCAGAAGCCGCCCGGCTCGAACAGGCGTTCGTTGAAGTTGGCGAACTTGTCCGGATAGACATTCTCGATCGCGTCGCGAACCAGGCCATAGTCGCCGACCCACTTATCCCACGGCACGTTCGGGTTGGGTTCCAGCACCGCCTTGGCGATCCCGGCGACGATGGCGGGTTCGGACAGCAGCGTATCGGCGGCGGGCGTCGCCTTGCCGACCGAGCCATAGATATGGCTGAACGAATCCTCCATCGATACGGCCTGGCGACCGCCCTTCTGCATGTCCGTCTCCAACCGGCCGAGGCAGGGGAGGATATAGCTCTCTTCGCCGGGCACCAGATGGCTCTTGTTGAGCTTGGTGGCGATATGGACGGTAATGGGGAGCTTCGCCCACGCCGCCTTCATCTTGGCGTGCTCGGGCGTGGCGCGCAGGAAATTGCCGCCCAGCTGGACGAAGCCTTGCGCGGTCCCCGCGATGATCTGGCGGCACGCCTCGACCGTGTCCCAGCCCTTTTCGGTCGGCGGTTCGAACTCGAACAGCTCCTTCAGCCGCTCGACGGGGGCGAGTTCCGTCTTCTCGGTGATGCCGACCGTGCGCTGGCCCTGCACGTTGCTGTGCCCACGCACCGGGCCCGGCCCGGCCCCCTCGCGCCCGATATTGCCGCGCAGCAGGAGCAGGTTCACGATCATGTGCAGCGCGTCGATGCCATAGCGATGCTGGGTGATGCCCATGCCGTACACCGCGATCACCCGCTCGGCCCGCATATAGACGCGCGCCGACTGTTCCAGCGCATCGCGGGTCAGGCCCGAATCGCGGACGATGTCGCTCCATGCGGCCTTGCGGCAGTAATTGGCGAAATCCTCGAACCGCGTGGTGTGCTGCTCGATGAAGTGATGGTCGAGGATGCGCTTGCCACCCTTGGCGATGGCGCGGTCATCCTCTTCGATCACCAGCTTGCAGATCCCGGTCAGCGCGGCGATGTCGCCGCCCGCCTTCACCTGATGATATTGGGTCGAGATGTCGGTCGAGCTGCCGGTCAGCATCTGCACCGGATTCTGCGGTGAGGCGAAACGCTCCCAACCGCGCTCGCGCAGCGGATTGAAGGTCACGATCTCCACGCCCCGCTTGGCGCAGGCTTGCAGGTTGTGGAGCATACGCGGTGCGTTGGTCGCGACATTCTGCCCGAAGGAGAAGATCGCGTCGCACTTGTCGTAATCCTCCATCTGGATCGTCGCGACGGGCGATCCGATGGCGGACTTCAGGCCGACCGAGGTGGTTTCGTGGCACATGTTCGAGCTGTCGGGCAGGTTCTGCTGCCCCCACATCCGTGCGAACAGCGAATACATGAACGAGGTTTCGAGGCTCGCGCGGCCCGAGGCATAGAGCACCACCTTGGTCGGATCGCAGCTCTTCAACTTCGCGCCGATCGCGGCGAATGCCTCGTCCCAGCTGACCGCGACATATTTGTCCGACGCGCGGTCGTACCGCATCGGATGGGTGAGGCGCCCCGCCTGCTCCAGGTCATGGTCGGGCCAGGCCTCCAGCTCCTTGACACTATGCTTGGAGAAGAAGTCCGGCGTGACGCGCAAGCTGCTGAGTTCCCACGCGGTCGCCTTGGCGCCGTTCTCGCAGAACTCCGCGATGTGCGGCTTGGCCGGTTTGCCCCAGGCACAGCTGACGCACATCACCCCGCCGGGCTTGTTCTGGCGACGCAGCGTATCGAGCGTCTCCGGGCCCAGGCCTTCCTTGGGGAGGATCTTTGCCATGCCCTTCATCGAGCCCCAACCGCCGGCGGGGGCGGTGTATTCGGTGATCTTCACATCGTCGTCGTCGCGCATCGGGCAAATCTCCACTCGTAATGCGCAACGAAGCAGGCGCGGATTGGCCGCATGAGAAGCGGTTCATTTTTGGACGAGCAGCGCCTATCTGGAGGCAAATCGTTTCACAGGATTCGGACATGACCACCCACACCACGCGTATGCTCATCCTCGGCTCGGGCCCCGCCGGGCTCTCCGCCGCCATTTACGGCGCGCGTGCGGGGATGCAGCCGATCGTGGTGCAGGGCATCCAGCCGGGCGGCCAGCTGACCACTACCACCGATGTCGAGAATTATCCCGGTTTCGCCGACGTCATCCAGGGCCCCTGGCTGATGGAGCAGATGCAGAAGCAGGCCGAACATGTCGGCGCGCGGATGATGTGGGACACGATCACGGAGGTCGACCTGACCAACCGTCCCTTCCGCCTGATCGGCGATGGCGGCGATGTCTATGAGGGCGAAGTGCTGGTCATCGCGACGGGCGCGCAGGCCAAGTGGCTGGGCCTAGACAGCGAGGACGCGATGAAGGGCAAGGGCGTGTCCGCCTGCGCGACCTGCGACGGCTTCTTCTATCGCGGCAAGAAGGTCGCGGTGATCGGCGGCGGCAATACCGCGGTCGAGGAGGCGCTGTACCTGACCAATCATTCCGACGACGTGACGCTGATCCACCGCCGCGACAGCTTGCGCGCCGAACGCATCCTGCAGGAGCGGCTGTTCGCGCACCCGAACGTCAAGGTGCTGTGGAACAAGGAAGTTCGCGAGTTCGTCGACGGCGGCGGCAATGCGGGCCTGGTCGCGCTCGATCTGGTCGATACGGTGACCGGCGAACATAGCCGTCTGGACGTCGAGGGCGGCTTCGTCGCGATCGGCCATCACCCGGCGACCGAGCTGTTCCGCGGGCATCTGGAGCTGGATTCGGACGGCTATATTGCGGTCGAGACGGGATCGACCCGGACCAGCGTGCCGGGCGTCTTCGCCTGCGGCGACGTGGCGGACAAGGTCTATCGTCAGGCAGTGACGGCGGCGGGCACCGGCTGCATGGCCGCGCTGGACGCCGAGCGTTTCCTGGCGGCGGCCGAGTTCGAGGACATGGCCAAGGCGGCGGAGTAAGGTCCCAAATTCCTCCCCTGCAAGGGGAGGTGGCAGTCCGCAGGACTGACGGAGGGGTGTCACCATCAGCGGGGACACCCCTCCACCAGCTTCGCTGGTCCCCCTCCCCTTGCAGGGGAGGAATTTTCTTAGCTCAACCGGTCGATCGCCTCGGGCGTCAGCGACCCCGGGATCATCATCACCGGCACGGGCAGCGCGCCCGCGTCGGTGCCGGAAAAGTGGCTGACCAGCTTGCCCGGCGCGCCGCTGGCCGCTGCGCCCAGCACCAGCGCGGCGATGTCCGGATTGGCCGCGATGATCTCGCGGATCACCTTCGGACCGTCGCCTTCGCGCACCGTGATCGAGGGGCGCAGGCCCGATTCGTCCAGGATCGTTCCCGCCGCGCCGGCGAGTAGCGCCTCGGCCTGCTGGCGCGCCTCGTCCTCGATCGTCGCCTGGACGCCGCCGAACGCGATGAACTCCTGCGGTGGTAACACGGTCAGGATTTCGATGCCCCCGCCGGTCTTCACCGCACGCCGGGCGGCGAAGCGCAATGCGATTTTTGATTCCGGACTGTCGTCGATCACGACCAGATAGATACGCATGGCGGCCCCCAAATTGTGTACCACGGATGCCGTTACTTAGTATTTCGTGCAAGGCCATGACTTGACCGAGCGCAATTCGGGCGCAAGAGACGGGCCGCTACGGAATTCGTTTTCCCCGAGAGGACCTCCATGTCGATCGAGATTAAGATGCCCGCGCTGTCGCCGACCATGGAGGAAGGCACGCTGGCCAAATGGCTGGTGAAGGAAGGGGACACGGTGAAGTCCGGCGATATCATGGCCGAGATTGAAACCGACAAGGCCACCATGGAATTCGAGGCGGTGGACGAAGGCGTCATCGCCAAAATCCTCGTCTCCGAGGGCTCCGACAATGTGAAGGTCGGCACCGTCATCGCGATCCTGGCCGAAGAGGGCGAGGATGCCTCGTCGGTCCAGGCGCCTTCCAAGTCGGAAACCCCGGCTCCGGCCAACCCCATGCCGACCGACCCGACCGATCCCAACAAGACCGGCAGCGAAGCCAAGCCCGCCGAGCGCACGCTCGAGCAGGCGGAGGATCACGGCAAGCCCGCCGATTCGGGCAAGCCGGCCGGCAACGGCGGCCGCGCGATCGCCAGCCCGCTGGCGCGCCGCATCGCCTCGCAAAAGGGCCTCGACCTGTCGGCGCTGACCGGCTCGGGCCCGAACGGCCGCATCGTGAAGGCCGACGTCGAGAATGCGCAGCCGGGCCAGGCCAAGGCCGCCGCTCCCGCCGCGTCGACCTCGGCCCCGGCGGAAACTGCTGCCGCCCCGGCCGCAGCGCCCAAGCCCGCCCAGGTGCCGGACATCCCGCACGAAGCGTCGAAGCTGTCGAACATGCGCAAGACGATCGCGCGTCGCCTGACCGAATCGAAGCAGCAGGTTCCGCACATCTATCTGACGGTGGATATCCGTCTCGACGCGCTGCTGAAGCTGCGTGGCGAGTTGAACGCCGGTCTCGAATCGCGCGGCGTCAAGCTGTCGGTCAACGACATGCTGATCAAGGCGTTGGGTGTCTCGCTGATGGCGGTGCCGAAGTGCAACGTCATGTTCACGCCGGACCAGCTGATCAGCTTCAAGCGCGCCGACATCTCGGTGGCGGTGTCGACCCCGGCGGGCCTGATCACCCCGATCGTGTCGGAGGCCGATACGCGCTCGCTCTCGTCCATCTCGACCACGATGAAGGACCTGGCGGCCCGCGCCCGCGACAACAAGTTGCAGCCGCATGAATTCCAGGGCGGCACGGCGTCGATCTCGAACATGGGCATGTTCGGCATCAAGCAGTTCGAGGCGGTCATCAATCCGCCGCAGGGCATGATCCTGGCGATCGGTGCGGGCGAGAAGCGTCCGTACATCGTCGACGATCAGCTCGGCGTGGCGACCGTCATGTCGGCGACCGGCAGCTTCGACCACCGTGCCATCGACGGGGCCGACGGCGCCGAGCTGATGAAGGTGTTCAAGGAACTGGTCGAGCGCCCGCTCGCCATGCTGGCCTGATAGGACAGGGCGGGGGCCATGCGGGTCGGGATCGAGCTGTTCTATATCGGCCTGGGGCTGGTGGCGGCGCTCGTCATGACCTGGGCCGCCGCCTGGGCCTATCCGCTCGCGCGCACCGAAATCTGGTGGTGCGGGGCGGGGGCGGCGCTTGCGACGGTGGTGATGGGCATCGGCCCGCTCCACCGCGCCCGCATCGCCGACCGCATGGCCCGGAGGCATAGCGAACAATGAGCACGCTGCCCGATCAGCACCCCACCATCCGCGTCACCGCCATGCCGTCGGACGCCAATCCGTATGGCGACATCTTCGGCGGCTGGCTGATGGGCCAGATGGATTTGGCGGCGGGTTCGGTGGCCTCGCGCCACTCCGGCGGCCGCGCGGTCACGATCGCGGCGGAGGGAATGAAGTTCCACGCCCCCGTGCTCGTCGGCGACGAGGTCTCGGTCTATGCCACCCTCGTCCGCGTCGGCAACACGTCGATGACCATCGAGGTCGAGGCCTGGCGCCGCGCTCGCCATATGGAGGACGCGACCAAGGTCACCCAGGCGCGCTTCGTGTTCGTCGCGACCGACCAGGACCGCAAGCCGCGCACCGTTCCGCCGATGGCCCCGGCGCGAGACTGAAATCTACTCGGGGATAGTCCCCCGCGCATCCTGATGGTGCGTGTTCAGAAGGAAGAGCAAAGTGGCTGACACTTACGATCTTATCGTCCTCGGCTCGGGTCCCGGCGGTTATGTCGCGGCGATCCGCGCGAGCCAGCTTGGCCTGAAGGTCGCGATCGTCGAGCGCGAGCGGCTGGGCGGCATCTGCCTCAACTGGGGCTGCATCCCGACCAAGGCACTGTTGCGCTCGGCGGAGGTCTATCACTACATGACCCATGCCGCGCAGTACGGGCTGTCGGTCGAGAAGCCCTCGTTCAGCCTCGATAAGGTGGTCGATCGCAGCCGCAAGGTGGCGGGCCAGCTCAACGCGGGCGTCAAGGGCCTGATGAAGAAGAACAAGGTGACGGTCGTCGAGGGCGTCGGCACGATCACCGGCGCCGATAAAAATGGGGGCAAGCTATCGGTCGTCCAGGGCGACAAGACCACCGAGCTGACCGCCAAGCACATCATCGTCGCCACCGGCGCGCGCGCCCGCGACCTGCCCTTCGCCAAGGCGGACGGAGAGCGCATCTGGACTTATCGCCATGCGATGGTGCCGCCCGCCATGCCGACCAAGCTGCTGGTCATCGGATCGGGCGCGATCGGCGTCGAGTTCGCCAGCTTCTACAACGACATGGGCGCCGAAGTGACCATCGTCGAGATGCTCGACCGGATCATGCCGGTCGAGGACGCCGAAGTCAGCGACTTCATGACCAAGCAGCTGACCAAGTTCGGCATGACCATCAAGACCAAGACCGGCCTGGAAAAGCTGGAGGCCACCGCATCGGGCGTGAAGGCCGCGATGAAGGGTCCGGACGGCAAGGTCGAGACGGCCGAGTTCAGCCACGCGATCGTCGCCATCGGCATCGTCCCGAACACCGAGAATATCGGTCTGGAAAAGCTGGGCATCGCCACCGATCGCGGTCATATCAAGACCGACGGCTATGGCCGCACCAATGTCGACGGCATCTGGGCGATCGGCGACGTGACCGGCGCACCGTGGCTGGCGCACAAGGCGAGCCATGAGGGCGTGATCGCCGCCGAGGCCATTGCCCAGGCGCTGGGCAACAAGGATGTCCACCCGCACGCGATGGACAAGGGCAACATCCCGGGCTGCACCTATTCGCGTCCGCAGGTCGCGTCGGTCGGCTTCACCGAGGCGAAGGCCAAGGAAGCCGGTTATCAGGTGAAGGTCGGCAAGTTCCCCTTCATCGGCAACGGCAAGGCGATCGCGCTGGGCGAGGCCGAGGGTTTCGTGAAGACCGTGTTCGACGCCAAGACCGGCGAGCTGCTGGGTGCGCACATGGTCGGCGCGGAAGTGACCGAGATGATCCAGGGCTATGTCGTCGCCCGCCAGCTGGAAACGACCGAGGCCGAGCTGATGGAAACGGTGTTCGCGCACCCGACCATCTCGGAATCGATGCACGAGTCGGTGCTCGCCGCCTATGGTCGCGCGATCCACATCTGATTTTTGCGGATTCGATCATGGAAAGGGGCTCGCTGCGGCGGGCCCCTTTTGCGTTGGGGGTAGCAGGCCTTCGACTTCGCTCAGGCCGAACGGGGTGAGGGAATAGGCTGGCTCCAAACTCCGTTCAGCCTGAGCGAAGTCGAAGGCCAAGGCCAAGAGAAACCCTCACAACCGAGCCAATACCGCCTCACTCCCCACCACCTCGGCGAAATCCGCCGCCAGCAAGCCCATGGTGACGTCGAAGATCACCCCCGCCTCCAACCCGGCGGAGGGCAGGTCGAACCCGACCACCGCGTCGCGCACCACCGTCACGCCAAACCCCAGGTCCGCCGCCGCGCGCACCGTCGAATTGACGCAGAACCCCGCCACGGCTCCCACGACATGGATATGAGTGATCCCCTGCCTGCGTAGATGGGCCTCCAGTCCTGTCGTCGCAAAGGCCGACGAGCTGCGCTTCACGAACACCGCCTCGCCGGGCCGTTCCACTGCACAGGCCATGGGCGGATAGCCGGGGGCATCGGGATGCAAAGGTGAAGCGGGATCGGCGGCTGCATGGCGGATGTGGATCACCGGGCGCTGGTTGCGCCGAAAAGCGTCTGCGAGCGTTGCTATCGTCGCAGGCGCATCAGGATGGATATGGGGCCGCCCCGCCTCGATCCGGTGCTGCATCTCCATCTGCATGTCGATGATGACCAGTGCCGTCTTGCTATCCATCCGCGTGCCCCCGATTGATGCCCGAGTTCCAGTTACGCGTGCGAAGGTGATGCGCCTATCCCCGCGACACTGCGGCGATACGGCGCATTCCGCTTGCGAAACATCCGGCTTTGGCCGCATCGGTCGCATCCGTCATGACCCGAACCCATAGCCACCGCCTGCGCATCGTCGTCGCGGCCCTGATCCTGTTCGGGCTGAGCGTCATCGTCTTCGCGCCGGGCTTCGTTCAATATGACAGTGTCGGCCAATGTGCCCAGGCGCTGACCGGGGACTATGACGACTGGCACCCGCCGATCATGGCGCGGCTCTGGTCGTTGTTTGTGGCCCGGGGCGCTGCGCCAATGCTGGTGCTGCAACTGGCAGGATGGTGGCTGGGGCTGGGTGCGCTGGCGGCGGCAATCGTCGACCAGCGACCGCGCGGCGCGCTTCTTGTGCTGGCGGTCGGGCTGGTGCCGCCCTGGCTCGGCTGGCAGGTCGCGATCCTGAAGGATGCACAGATGACCGGCGCCACGCTGGGCGCGGTCGGGATCATCGGATGGTGGCGGCTGCGGGGGCGGGCGGTGCCGCGCGGAGCCTGGGCCGTAGCGGGGCTGTTGCTGGCCTATGCCGCGCTGGTCCGCGCCAATGCGATCTTCGCGATCGCGCCGCTCGTCGCGTTGCTGGTCACGGAGCGCTGGCCGCGCCGGATCGCGATCATCGTGGCGCTGACGCTCGCGACCCTGGCGGCGGCGCCTTTCGTCAACCACCGGCTGCTCGGCGCGGCGGACAGCGGCGTAGCGCGGACCCAGGCGCTGTACGATCTGGCGGGGATCGCGGTGCGCGTGCCTTATGATCCCCGGCTGGGCCTGTCCCCCGCCGAAGTAGCGGACATCCGCGCCAAACACTGTGTGAAGCCCTTCTTCTGGGACCCGCTGGGCGAGCCTGCCCGCTGCGGCACCCGGCTTCAGCGGTTCGAGACGACCCCGCCGGGACAGATCTACGCCAAGCTCGCGCCTGCGATCCTGCATCATCCGCTCGCCTATGCCGCGCAACGGCTGGCGCATGTCAATTCGACCTGGCGCTTCTGGGTGCCCGCGCGCTGGATCAATGCCGCCCCGCCGCAGGGGAGCGAGCCGAACGACTATCATCTCGGGCAGCCGGGCCGAACCGCGCTGGCGTGGCAGAAGATGGCGGGGCTCTGGGTCGATGTGCCGATCATGTGGCCGATCGTCTGGCTGGTGCTTGCCGCCGGGGGACTGGCGGTGACGCGCGGCCACGGCTTTGCGGGGGCGCTGTTCGGCTCGGCGTTGGGGCTGGAGGCCAGCTTCCTGGTCATCAGCGTGGCTTCGGACTTCCGCTATCATCTCTGGCCGATCGTGGCGTGCGCGCTGGGGATGATCTTGGCCAAGCCGTGGCGGGGCGACCGGCGGATCGTGTGGGCGACGGGGGCGGTGCTGGCGGTGGTCCTGATCGTCGGCGGGATTGCGCGCCTGATCCTGCCGCTGCCGCCGCAGAGCTATGACGCGATGCTGATCTGAACCCCAAAGCCCGTGCGCGGCGTTGACCGCCCCGAAAGGAGCCGCGCATGGCCGACGATCACGAACAGGTTTACGCCGATTTCAAGGAGGCCGTGAACATGGCCCCGGGCGAGTTGGAGAAGTTTCTGGACTCCGATGAATCGCAGGACGTCGGCCAGAAGAAGGGCGGCTCGGGCGAAAGCGTCGGCCATGAGTCGGGCCGCCGGATCGTCGAGATCAAGCGCAAGAAGAAGGCGGATCTGACCGACGAGGACTATGCACACATGAAGAAGGTGGTCGGCTATGTGCACCGGCATCTGAAGCAGGGCGGGCCGGACAAGGATGTCGAGCATTCGCCGTGGCGCTATTCGCTGATGAACTGGGGGCATGATCCGCTGAAGGATTGAGGGGCCCACTCTTCCCGCGTTCTGTGCCCCGACCGCCGTTCAGCCTGAGCGAAGTCGAAGGCCAAGATCACCCGACTGCCCCAGCAGACTTACCACCCTGGCGAAGGCCGGGGTCCAGTTGGCATGGACCAGCGAGGGTGACACGGGCTTGGTAGATACTGGACCCCGGCCTCCGCCGGGGTGGGGGGTGAGGCGTGGGCGGTACGTGGCCTTCGACTTCGCTCAGGCTGAACGGAGGTGGGGAATAGGGCATGGAAAAGGGGCCCGGTCTTTCGACCGAGCCCCTTCCTCAAATCCCAGGAAAATCAGGCCGCGACGTCGTACGGCTTGATCTCGCCCGCCAGATACAGGTTGCGGGCCTTGGCGCGGCTCAGCTTGCCCGAGCTGGTGCGGGGCAGGGTGCGCGGCGGGATCAGTTCGATCACGCAGTTCATGCCCGTCACCGCGCGCACGCGCTCGCGGATTTCGTCGCGCAGGCGCAGGCGCTCCTCATCGTCCGAGCTGCGGCACTGGACCAGCACGGCGGGGGTTTCCTCGCCGCCCGGCGTGGTGATGGCGAAGGCGGCGATGTCGCCGGCCTTGAAGCCCGGCAGCTGCTCGACCGCCCATTCGATGTCCTGCGGCCAGTGGTTGCGGCCGTTGACGATGATCATGTCCTTGGCGCGGCCGACGATGTAGATATAGCCCTTCGACATGTAACCCATGTCGCCGGTGTCGAGCCAGCCATCGACCAGGCAGGCGTCGGTCGCGGCCTGGTCGCGGAAATAGCCGACCATGACCGACGGGCCCTTGCACCAGACCTTGCCGATCGCGCCGTCGGGCAGGGGGGTGCCGTCCTCTTCGCGAATCTCGATCACCATGTCGCGTGCGGGCTTGCCGCAATTGACGATGGCGCGGAAACGCTGCGGCCGGTCGGTGCCTTGCGCGCCGCCCGACAGCTGGGTTTCCTCGACCAGTTCGACGCGGATGCCTTCGCCCGGCGGCATGATCGACACGGCCAGCGTCGCTTCCGCCAGGCCATAGGACGGCAGGAAGGCGGTGGCGGGGAAGCCCGCATCGGCAAAGGCGTCGACGAAGGACTGCATGACGTCGGGACGGATCATGTCGGCGCCATTGCCCGCGATCCGCCAGCGCGACAGGTCGAACCGGTCCGACGCCTTGGTCTGCGACGAGATGCGGCGCGCGCAAATGTCATAGCCGAAGGTCGGCGAATAGCTGACCGACGTACCCGGATTGCGGCTGATCATGTCCAGCCACGCGAGCGGACGGCGCGCGAAATCCTCGGTCTTCAGATAATCGGTCGAGACCTGGTTGGCGATGGGCGACAGGAAGCAGCCGACCAGACCCATGTCGTGATACCAGGGTAGCCAGGAAATGCAGCGATCGCTTTCCTGGATCTTCATGCCATGGCTGTGCGCCGCCAGATTGTTCAGGAGCGCATGATGGGTGATCGCCACGCCATGCGGGAAACGGGTCGAGCCGCTGGAATATTGGAGATAGGCGATCGCTTCCGGATCGGCCTTGGGCAGTTCGGTCTCGGGGGCCGCGCGCGTGGCGAAGCTGTCCCAGTCGATCCCTTCGCAGCCCGCGGCCTCGGCTGCGGCACCCGCCATCTGGGCCAGCTCGGGCGGGAAGATCAGCATCTTGGGGTCGCAGCTGGCGAGCTGGACGCGCAACTGCTCGATATAGCTGTCACGGCCGCCGAACGAGGTCGGCAGCGGCAGCGGCACCGGCCAGGCGCCCGCATAGACCACGCCGAAGAACAAAGCGGCGAATTCCGGCCCCGTCTCGGCGACCAGCGCGATGCGATCCTCGGGCTTCACGCCGCTGGCGATCAGGCGGCGGGCGCAGGTCAGCGCATCCTCGCGCAGTTCGGCGAAGGGGTAGGGCCGCGACAGGGTGCCGCGCGCGTCGTGGAAGTTCAGGCCGCGCGTACCCGAGGCAGCATAGTCCAGCGCTTCGCCCAGCGTGTCGAAGTCGGCGAAGCGGCGCGGCAGCGCATCCTCGGTCGGCGTCGCGATGATGGCGCGCGCGTCGTCCTGATGGTGCTCGATCGTCATGGCCTTGCCTTCGTTCCTTATGCTTTTGCGTCCCCGCAAAGTGATCGCGCGGGTACGAGTGATTCTTTTCCACCATCAAATGGCGGCTTCCCGCGTTCTAAATCCGGTGTCAGTGTGGCACAAACAAGGCGTGTCCGCCGATCGTCGCCCCCCCAAACCCCTTGATCCCAAAACGCTGGAAACTCTCGCGCTACGGTATGTCGAGCGATTTGCCACGACCGAAGGCAAGCTGGTCGATTACCTGACTCGCAAGCTGCGCGAAAGGGGGTGGGTGGGGGAGGCGCCACCGGACCCGCGCGGGCTGGCGGGGCGGATAGTCGAACTCGGCTATATCGACGATCGCGCCTATGCGGAGGCCAAGGCCGCCTCGCTCGCCCGGCGGGGCATGGGCGCACGCCGCGTGGCGCAGGCGTTGCACGCCGCACGCGTCGGGGCGGAAGATCACGAGGCGATCGCACCGCAAGTGGCGGAGGCCGCGCGAGAGGCCGCCCTGGCCTTTGCCCGGCGGCGGCGAATCGGGCCTTTCGGCGATGGCGAGGCGGACCGCGCGGTGCGGGAGAAGCAGTTTGCGGCGATGATGCGCGCCGGACACGGGACAAATCTGTCGCGGCGTATCGTTTCTGCCGCGCCCGGCGAGATCATCGACGACGAGGATTTCTGATCCCGCGCAAGAATATACGCCGCTAGCCCCAACTTTTTGCGCCGTCGTCCCACTCCGGACCAGCAAAAAAGCGAACGTCATTGCATTGCGAGTGCGAACAATGATGCTAGCCTCGGGGCACAAGGGTGCGATGATGCTGGAAGAAACGCCAATTCAAGGGGGCGGCATCGACAGCGAAACGGCGGAAACGGCCGTAAGGCTGGCGGGGGTCGTAAAATGGTTCGACGTGACGCGGGGTTTCGGCTTCGTCGTGGCGGACGATCCGATCTATGGGGATGTGCTGGTGCACTTCTCCGTGCTGCAGGCGCATGGGCGGCGCAGCCTGCCCGAGGGCGCGCGCGTCGAGCTGCTGGGCGCGCGCGGCGGGCGGGGCTATCAGGCGCGCGAAGTGCTGACCATCGACCTGACCCATGCGGTGCCGGAGGCTCCCAAGCGGCCCCGCTCGCCCGACCGGATCGATCCGGTGGCGCTGGTCGACGAGGCGGGCGATCCGGAGCAGGTCGCGGTCAAATGGTTCAACCGGCTGAAAGGCTATGGTTTCCTGCTGCGGGATCGTGACGGGGCGGACATATTTGTCCATATGGAGACGCTGCGTCGCGGCGGGATCCTGGATGTCGAACCCGGTCAGCCGCTGGCGGCGCGCGTGGTCGAGGGGCCGAAAGGCCCCCTGGCGGTCGTCGTGACGCCGAGAGGAGCCGGATGATACGGATGAACGTGATGGCGCTGGCCTTGGCCGGTGCCGGGTTGGCGGGATGTTCGGCGGATAAATCGTCTTCCGAAGCGGCGGAACAGTCGGGGCGCCAGATCGCGACCGTGCCCGTCACCATCAGAACGGCGCAGGGTCAGCACCGATTCCAGGTCGAGGCTGCGCGCACCTCTGCCGAGCAGGCGCAGGGGCTGATGTACCGCACCGATCTGAAGCCCGATGGCGGCATGTTGTTCGCCCCCTATCCGCCCGAGGGTGGGCCGCCGCGCGAGGCGAGCTTCTGGATGAAGAACACGCCGACGCCGCTCGACATCCTGTTCATCCGCGCCGACGGCACCATCGCGCGGATCGCGGAAAATACCGTGCCGTTCAGCGAGGCGCAGATCCCCTCGGGCGAGCCGATTGCCGCCGTATTGGAGCTGGTCGGCGGGCGCTCGGCGGAATTGGGGATATCGGAGGGCGATTCGGTTTCCTGGCCGAAGTGATCGCCTGAGGTAGACCGTTTAAACCAAGCCGCTGCCTTCTTGCAGGTGGGGGCTTATGCAACGGTGCCTTGCCCCGCACTTCTCCCCTCCCGCAGGCGAGTTTCAGGTAAACGATGCGGGGCATCGTTTACCTGAAACTGGGGCGGGGGAAGGCAGGTGTCTCACCGAGACTGTCGCTTGCGGCCATGCCCCCACCCCAAACCCCTCCCCCCTGCCGGAGAGGAGGGGCTTAATGGGACGTCGTAGTGCCAAGCGCTTCTCCCTCCCGCAGGCGAGTTTCAGGTCGGTCATGCCCCCGGCATGACCTAAACGATGCGGGGCATCGTTTACCTGAAACTGGGCTGGGGGAGGGTAAGGTGCCTCACCGAGCTTGTCACCTGCCGCCATGCGTGCCCCGGCCCCCGTCTTTCGGCCGAAAGACGGGGGCTTCAAGCACAGGAATGAACCAAGCCCTCACCTCCACCAGACACGAACGCGGTTGAAGGGCGGCGACAGCCGGGCTACACGGCGCGTCATGGGCATCAACCTCAATCCCTTCACCTGGTGGAACGGCGCCACCATCGGCACCTGGTTTGGTCTGCGCGGCAAGGCGCAGGTTGGCGAGGACGCGCATGGCAACGTCTATTATGAGGGCGGCACCGACACCGCCGGCCGCGCACGCCGCTGGGTGATCTATAACGGCTCGAACGATGCCAGCCGGGTTCCGGCGGAATGGTTCAGCTGGCTGCATCATCAGGTCGACGATGTGCCCGACCGCTCGCTGCCGCCGCGTCGCGCGTGGCAGAAGCCCGCAATCCCGAACATGACCGGCACCGCCATGGCCTATCGCCCCTCGGGCGCGCTCGAAAAGGGCGGTCAGCGTCAGGCCGCGACCGGCGACTACGAAGCCTGGACCCCCGAGGGGTGAAGACGTCGCGCTGGCTGGCCAGCGGTGCGCTGGTCGCCTTGCTGGGGGTCGGCGGCTGGTTCGGCTATCAGGCGCTGACCGATCGCGGCGGCGACACGGCCGAATCGTCGGTCAGCCAGATCCTGCCCGACAGCCCCGGCGCCGCGTCCGGGATCGAATCGGTCGACGGCGCGCAGGCGACGCTGCCGAGCGGCGGCACCCCGATGGCCGAGCGCGTTGCGGTGATCGGCCTGCTCAACAAGCGTAACGGCGTTTCGCGAGACCTGACGCTGAAGCCCGGCCAGGCGGTGCGCGTCGGCGACGTCGTGGTGCGCCTGCGCGCCTGCGAGAAGACGGCATCGTGGGAAGCGGAGCAGCTGACCGGTGCATTCGTGCAGCTGGACGTGCGTGGCGCCAATCAGCGGTGGCAGCGGGTGTTTTCAGGCTGGCTCTACGAGGAGCGGCCGGCGCTCAACGTCGTGCTCCACCCGGTCTATGATGTCTGGGCCAAGAGCTGCACAATGTCCTGGCCCGAAACGGGGCCGGAGACGGTTCCGGCCTCGCTGCCCGGCACCACCCCCAAGCGGTCGAGCGCCGCGAAGTCGCCCGATGCCGATACCCCGGCGGCGGAAGCGCCCGGTGCCACGACCCCCGCCAATGCGTCGGACAGCAGCGCGACATAATCCTCGCGCCCGATCTCGATCGCGCCCATGGTCGACAAATGGCTGGTCTGGAACTGGCAGTCGAGCAGGCTGTATCCCCCCGCCCGCAACCGCGCGACCAGCCAGACCATCGCCACCTTGGACGCATCGGTCCGGCGGCTGACCATCGACTCGCCGAAAAAAGCCCGGCCCAGCGCCAGCCCGTAAAGCCCGCCGACCAGCTCGTCGCCGTCCCAGCATTCGATCGAATGGGCAAAGCCCATGTCGAACAGGTCGATGAACACCCGCTCGATCGCATAGTTGATCCAGGTCTCGGGTCGGTCCGGGACGCTTTCGGCACAGAGGCGGATGATCGATTCGAAGGCGGTGTCGGCGGTCACGCGGAACCGGTCCTTCGCCACCGTCTTGCGCAGCGAGCGCGACAGGTGAAAACCGTCGAGCGGCAGGACGGCACGCTTGCGCGGCTCGACCCAATAGACATGATCGGTGTCGCGCGTGTCCGCCATCGGGAACACCCCGACCGCATAGGCCCCCAGCACCAGATGCGGCGTCAGCCGTTCGGGCGGGCCGGGATCGTCGCGGCGGCTCATCCCCCCGCCAGTCGCCGCTCGACGCTGCGCCACAGATCGGCATAGGCTTGGGCGGCGCTGCTGCGCGGAGCAAAGGCCCCCAGGGGCGCGCGATGCTCGCCCATCGCCTCGACCAGGCTGGCCATCGGGATGATCGGCCAGTCGGGGTGCGCGGCCAGTGCCTCAGAATGAAGGCGGCGGCGGCGGTCGACCATGACATGCACGGGTAGCAGGGGCACGCGGCCCCGGACATGGCCGTCCACCACCTCCAGCGCGCGGGTAGAGAGCGCGGAGGGCACGACCGGCACGACGATCAGGTCGACGGCGCGCAGCACCTGCTCGGTCGTCTCGGTCAGGCCGGGCGGGCAGTCCAGGATCACGCTGTCATAATCGTCCAGCCCGTCGATCAGCTTGCCGAGCCGCTTCTTCTTCTCGATCGTGTGGAACAGATGGTCCAGGCCGCGCAGCGAATCATCGGCGCCGATCAGCGACAGGCGGGGAATGTCGGTCTGGCGGACCAGTCGCTCGGCGGAGATGTCGCGGGAGAATACGGCCTGTGCCCGGTCGCCGCGCGCGGGGCCGCCTAGCAGCCAGGTCGAGGCGGCCTGCGGGTCGAGATCCCATAACAAGGTGCGACGCGCGCACAGGTTGGCGGCGCACCAGGCCAGATTGACCGCCATGCTGGTCTTTCCGACGCCCCCCTTCAGGCTGTAGATCGCGATCGCGGCCACGGCTTTTCTCTCCGACCTCCCGACACGGCCCAAAGAAAAGGCCGACGGAGATATCCCCGCCGGCCGGTTTTCGATCAAGTCCTTATCGTCGATCAAGCGACGCCAGGGACGGATTGAACGCGAATCAGATGTGGCAGACCTGCGCGGCCTTCTTCGGCGTGGTCAGGGTGACGGCCTTTTCGTCGCCGGTCATCTTCCAGCCGCCTTCGGCAGTCAGCGGCTCACCGGCGGCAGGCGCCTTCAGCACGACGGGGGTTTCGCCTTCCTTCAGACGGACATTGGCCTGCTTGTCGCCCTGGAAGAAGGTGACGTAGACGAGGCTGTTGTCCTTGCAGCGGAAGGTCTTGTCCGCCTTGATCGCGGGCGGCAGCTCGACCGGGGCGCGGTTGGCGAGCACGTTGGCCATCGGGTCGGGATTGGTGTCCACGACCTCGGGCTGGCTGGGCTTGGAATTGCACGCGGCCAAAGCGAGCAGCGGTGCGGCGACGATGAGGGGGAGGAGGCTCTTCATAGCGGGGCGGTGCTTCGCAAATGCAGCAACCCGGCGTCAAGCATGACCTGTGCGTCAACCTGCCTCAACGACCAACATTTTACCGATCGACCGTGAGCGCTCCCACCTTATGCTTGGCGGGGGGCAAGCAAGGCTTGGCTTGCCCGATGGCGGGGCAGGGGCCATCTAGGCGGCATGGAAGTGATCTCCGACACGCTGGCCCTGATCGGCAACACCCCGCTCGTCCGCCTGAAGGGGCCGAGCGAGGCCACGGGCTGCGACATCTACGGCAAGTGCGAATTCGCCAATCCGGGCGCCAGCGTGAAGGACCGCGCGGCGCTGTTCATCGTCGACGATGCCGAGGCGCGGGGCCTGCTGCGCCCCGGCGGCACCATTGTCGAGGGGACGGCGGGCAATACCGGGATCGGTCTGGCGCTGGTCGCCAATGCGAAGGGCTATCGCACGATCATCGTGATGCCCGAGACGCAGAGCCGCGAGAAGATGGACACGCTGCGCGCGCTGGGGGCCGAACTCGTCCTCGTGCCCGCTGCGCCCTATTCCAGCCCCTGTCATTTCGTCCACACCTCGCGCCGTATCGCCGAGGAGACGGACAATGCCGTCTGGGCCAACCAGTTCGACAATATCGCCAATCGCCGCGCGCATATCGTGGGCACCGCCGAGGAAATCTGGAACCAGATGGGCGGCCGGATCGACGGCTTCACCTGTGCGGCGGGAACCGGGGGCACGCTGGCCGGTGTCGGCCTGGGGTTGAAGGCGCATGACGAATCGGTGACGATCGCGCTCAGCGATCCGCACGGCGCGGCCTTGTACGACTATTACGCGCATGGCGAGCTGAAGTCGGAAGGCTCGTCGGTCGCCGAGGGGATCGGGCAGGGGCGGATCACCGCCAATCTTGAAGGCGCGCCGATCGATACCCAGTTTCGTCTTTCCGATGCGGAGGGCTGGTATTGGGTACAGCGGCTGTTGAGCGAGGAGGGGCTGTGCCTGGGCCTGTCGTCGGGCATCAATGTCGCCGGCGCGGTGGCGCTGGCCAGGGCCTTGGGCCCCGATAAGCGGATCGCAACCATTTTGTGCGATACCGGGTTTCGCTACCTCTCCACGCTGCACAATCCGGCGTGGCGGGCCGAGAAGGGGCTATAGTCGCCGCCCCTTTGCGCCCGACGGCGTGCGCCAGAGGTCGACATGAGGCGGCGCGCGAGATAGTGTCACCGAGTTCCATGAAGTCACCCGACCATCATCATATCATGCAGCGCGTGAAAGTCGGCATGATCGGCCTGGCCGCCGTCATCCTGCTGATCGCGATCGCCAGCACGATCCTGGGCTCGCTGAATCGTGACGAGCCGCCTGCGGCCGTCGCCGGTGCAGCGCAGTCGAACATGGGCGCCGACATGGCGATGGCAAACACCGCCACCCCGTCGTCCAGCGAGCCACTGGCCGAACTGGGCGTTGCGCCCGCGCCCGCGAACACCCAGGCTTCGGCCGACCCGGCACGCTGATCGCCGGTTGCGCCCAGCCTGACGGGCGTGATTTGTCCGACTGACTATTACCGGCGCCGTGAAGCGTTCACGGCCGTATCGGGCTTTTTACTTAATAAAAGTTAAGTCGACCGTGATCGGTTTCGTGCGTCACCGGGTTCGGGGAAATCCGGGGAAAACGTGCCCGATCGGCAGAAATCCGGCCTTTTTGGGGAACGCAGCGTTGGGGGCCTTCCCGCCAAACGACCAGCCGTTGGTCGCATAACCCCGGTTTCAGACCCGATTTCCCCGTTTCTCCCCAAAAATCCCGTTGCCTCCCGGTTCCGCTATAGGTAAACCGAAAAGCAACAGAGGGGCAGGCTCACTGTGATCCAGAAATGGTCGGAATGCGGCGATGGTCGCGTTTCGAAGCAGCGAGGCCGTGCGCGCCATGTGCGAGGTTGGCGTGTCCGAAAGGGGTTTGTATCAGGGTAGTGGCATTGGCCTTGTCGATGACAAGGGCCGCGTCGCCATCCCCAATGCCCTCCGGTCCACCCTGGCTCAGAATGCGCCGCGCCCCGACGGAAAAGATGGCGGGACCATCATCATCGCTGTCCATGAAACAGAGCGCTGCCTGATCGCGTATGACCCGGGTTATGTTGCCGTGCTGAAGAGGGAACTGGACGCGCGGACAGAGATGTCGCGCGGGCCCGACGGCCGCATCGACTATAACATCAAGCGCGACCTGGCGAATGGCGAGGCCGTGCCCTTTGACGGGTCGGGCCGTTTCATCATGCCGGGCTTCCCGCGCTTTCATGCCGGGATCACCGGCCATGCCTTTTTCTGGGGCACGTTCGACTATATCGAAATCTGGGATCCCAAGACCCTGGTCGAGACGCCGGGCCTGCCGCCCAAGATGATCTCGGCCGCGCGTTTCCACTGCCACGAAAAGGGGATCGCGTTGTGAGCACGGCCGACGCCCCGCACATCCCCGTCCTGCTCGACGAGGTCCTCGACGCGCTCGCCATCGCCCCCGGCGAGACGCATGTCGACGGCACGTTCGGCGCGGGGGGCTATACCCGCGCGATGCTGGGCCGGGGGGCGAGGGTCGTCGCCTTCGACCGGGATCCCGATGCCATCGCCAATGGCCAGGCGCTGGTCGCCGCCGAGCCGGGGCTGACCCTGATCCACCGGGAATTTTCCAATCTGGATCAAGAACTGTCGGCCCGCGTTGATGGCGTGGTGCTGGATATCGGGGTATCCTCGATGCAACTCGACCAGGCGGAGCGCGGATTTTCCTTCCAGGGCGATGGCCCGCTCGACATGCGCATGGCGCAGGCGGGCGAGTCGGCGGCCGATTTCCTGAACACCGCCGACGAAGCGGCCATCGCCGATGTCCTCTATCATTATGGCGAGGAGCCGCGTTCGCGCCGCGTCGCCCAGGCGATCGTCGCCGCGCGTCCGCTGACCCGCACCGGTGAGCTCGCTTCCGTGGTCCGCCGGGCGCTGGGCTATCGCCCGCATGACAAGAAGGACCCGGCGACGCGGACCTTCCAGGCGATCCGCATCCATGTGAACCGCGAGCTGGACGAGCTGGCCGAGGGGCTGGCGGCGGCCGAACGCGCGTTGAAGCCGGGCGGTCGCTTGGTGGTGGTCACCTTCCACAGTCTGGAAGACCGCATGGTCAAGCGTTTCTTCCGCGAGCGCGCCGGGCAGATGCCGGGCGGATCGCGTCACCTGCCCGAACAGGCGGCGGCGCGGGCACCCAGCTTTGCCCAGGTCGGCAAGGCGGTGCGCGCGGGCGAGGCGGAACTGGCTCGCAATCCGCGCGCGCGCTCGGCGACGCTGCGTTTTGCGACGCGTACGGAATCCCCGGCCTGGTCGGCGGATAAGGGCAGGGCGCCGGGGGGCGAGTTGAGTCAGGAGTTTGGCGTATGACGGCGGCGTATCGGTTGAAGGGGATAGGGTGGTTCGGGAGCTGCGTCGCAGTCGTCCTGGGATTCTACCTCGTCTCCTTGCAGGTGGCGGCGGAGCGCAAGAAGCTCGACGACGTCAACGGCCGCATCGCCGCTGCGCAGCGTGACATCCGCGCGCTGGAGACCGAGTTCGACACCCGGGCCAACCTGGTCCAGCTGGAAAAGTGGAATGGCGATACGCTGGCGCTGACCGCGCCGGTCGCGGGCCAGTTCGTCGGTGACGAGGCGCAGCTGGCCTCGCTCGACGTGACCCGTGGTCCGGCCGAGGGCGCGATCCAGACCGCCGCGCTGCTCGTCCCCTCGCAACCCGCGCCTGTCGTCGTCCAACCGGAAGCCGTGGCCGCCGCCGCCGCGCCTGCCGCCCCGGCCAAGCCCAACGCGCCCGCCCCCGTCGTCCGCCTCGCCAAGGTTGATCTGCCCAAGCCCCAGATCGTCCAGGCCGTGTCGGAGCATGTCGTGACGACGAAAAAGGCCAAGCCCGCCCCGATCGCGACCGTCCGCACCGCCGCCGCCGTCGCGAAGGTCCGGCCGGAAGCCGTGGTGATGCTCGATCGCCAATTGCTGTCCGACACGACGCTGGGTGACATTCTGAAGGGCGCCAAGACCGAAGCGCGGCGGCGGCGTTGAGCGTTCTGGTCGCGCGTCCCGCCGGAACGCAGCGTACCGCCGGCCAGCGCCACGCGCTGGTCGCGACGACGCATATGCGTCTGATGATGCTGATGATGCTGTTCGGTGCGGCGGTGGTCGTCGTGATCGGGCGGCTGATGTTGCTGGCGGTGTTCGCCGGACCCGCCGATGCGGCGGCACGGACCGCGACGCTGGCGGCGCGGGGCGATATCGTCGACCGCAACGGCGCGCCGCTGGCCCGCACGATCGACAGCTGGACGATCGCGGTCCATCCGAAGAAGCTGATCGGCGATCCGATGGAGATCGCCGCGCGGCTCGCCGCGCTGATGCCCGATCGCGGCGATCAGGCCTGGTTCTATGGCCAGCTGACCCGCAAGGCGAATTTCGTCTATCTGCAACGCCGCGCCAGCCCCACGCTGGTCGAGCAGGTCAACGCCATCGGCGAACCCGGCTTGGTCTTCGACCGCGAGACGCAGCGTCTGTATCCGCAATCCTCGCTCGCCGCCCATGCACTGGGTTTCCTGTCGACCGACGGGCACGGGATGAGCGGCATGGAGCGCGTGCTCGACGAGCGGCTGCTTAACCCGGCGCAGACGGGCAAGCCCGTCGCCCTGTCGATCGACACCCGCGCCCAGGCCGCGCTGGAAAGCGAACTCGGTCGGGCGATGAACACCTTCTCCGCGCGGGGCGGCGGCGGCATCATCCTGGACGTGCATACCGGCGAAGTGATCGCGATGGTCTCGCTGCCCACCTTCAACCCCAACCGGGTCGGCATGGCGGGCACCGAGGAGCTGCGCAACATCACGACGCAGAGCGTGTTCGAGCTGGGTTCGACCTTCAAGCCGATCACCATGGCGACCGCGATGGAGAATGGCGTCGTCACCTCGATGCAGCGGCGCTTCGATGCGACCCATCCGCTGAGGGTCGGCGGCTATACCATCCATGACGAACAGGGCGATCCGAAGCGCTGGCTGAACATGGCCGAGACGCTGATCTATTCGTCGAATATCGCCACTGCGCGCATCGCCGACGAGATCGGGCCGCAGCGGATGCAGACCATGTTCAAGAAGCTGGGCTTCGATACCAAGCCCGATATCGAGCTTCGCGAAAAAGGACGCCCGTTGCTGCCCACCTATTGGGCGCGCACGACGACGATGACGACCGCTTATGGTCACGGCATCGCGGTGACGCCGCTGCATCTGGCCTCGGCCTATGCGGCGCTGGTCAATGGCGGCATCTGGCGCCCCGCGACGCTGATGAAGGTCGCGCCGGGCCATGCCGCGGCGGGTCGGCGGGTCATCAGCGAGACGACCAGCTACAAGATGCGGCAGATGCTGCGCCTGATCGTGATGCGCGGCACGGGCCGCAAGGGCGATGCACCCGGCTACCGCGTCGGCGGCAAGACCGGCACCGCCGAGGCGGCGGTCGCGGGCGGCTATGATCGGTCGCGCAACGTCGCTACCTTCGCGGCGGCCTTCCCGATGGATGCGCCGCGCTATGTGGTGCTGGCGATGCTCGACTCGCCAAAGGGGACGAAGGAGACCGGAGGGTGGAAGACCGCAGCCTGGAACGCCGCGCCCGTGGTCGGACGGACGATCACGCGGGTCGGCGCGATGCTGGGCGTGGTGCCCGATGCCACCAAGGACATCGACGAGTCGGACATCCTGCCGACCCTGTGGCAGGACCCGAAATCGCCGCCGGTGGATGGACGATGAGGGGCGCGGCATGAAGCTGAACCAACTGACCACAGCCGTTCAGGGCGATATTCAGGGCGAGGGCGGCGACGCCCTCGTCTCCGGTTTCGCGATCGATCACCGCAAGGTCGCGCCGGGCACCATTTTCGGCGCGTTCCAGGGCGCACGGGTGAATGGCGAGGACTTCATCGCCGACGCGGTGCGCAGCGGTGCGGTGGCGGTCGTCGCGCGGCCCGGCGTGACGGTCGAGGGAGCGGTCCATATCGCCTCCGACGAACCCCGCGCGGCTTTTGCGCGGCTGGCGGCCGCATTCTTCGCGCCGTTCCCCGCGACGGCGGTGGCGGTGACCGGCACCAACGGCAAGACCTCCACAGTCGAGATGACGCGCCAGCTCTGGCGTATGGCGGGGCATCACGCCGCCTCGATCGGGACGTTGGGCGTGACCACCGCCGACGAGCGGACCTATACCGGGCTGACCACGCCGGACGTCGTGACCTTCCTGTCCAATGTCGCAGGCCTCGCACGCGAGGGCGTGACCCATTTGGCGTTCGAGGCGTCGAGCCATGGCCTGACCCAATATCGGACCGAGGGGCTGAAGGTATCGGCGGCGGCCTTCACCAACCTGTCGCGCGATCACCTCGACTATCATGGCGACATGGGCGCCTATCTCGCGGCGAAGATGCGGCTTTTTTCCGAAGTCCTGTCGCTCGACGGCACGGCGGTCGTGTGGGCCGACGATGTCGAGAGCGGGCGGGTCATCGATCTGGCCCGCGCGCGCGGCAACAAGCTGGTGACGGTCGGTACGCGCGGATCGACGCTGAAACTGGTCGAGCGGCATCCGACCCTGCTGGGCCAGGGGCTGGTGATCGAGGACGAGCATGGCCAGGCGCACAAGGTGCAACTGCCGCTGATCGGCGCCTATCAGGCCGCCAATGCGCTGGTCGCGGCGGGGCTGGTGCTGGCGACCGGCGGCGATCTGACGACGACCATCGCCAACCTCTCCCGGTTGCAGCCGGTACGCGGGCGGCTGGAGCGTGCCGCCATCGCGCGGAGCGGGGCGCCGGTCTATGTCGACTATGCCCATACCCCCGACGCGATCGAGGCGGCGATCGCCGCGCTCAAACCCCATGCGGGCGGGCGGCTGATCGTCGTGATCGGCGCGGGCGGCGACCGCGATCCGGGCAAGCGGGAGGTCATGGGGCAGGTCGCCTCGATGCATGCCGACCGGGTGATCGTGACCGACGACAATCCCCGCACCGAAGACCCCGCCGCGATCCGCGCCCAGGTGATGCGCGGTGCGACCGGTGCGATCGAAATCGGCGACCGTCGCGAGGCCATCGCCGCCGCCATCGCCGAGGCGGGGGAGCAGGATATTGTACTGATCGCGGGCAAGGGGCATGAGCAGGGTCAGATCGTCGGCGATCTCGTCCTGCCCTTCGACGATGTCACCGTCGCGCGGGAGTGTGCGGCATGACGGCGCAGTCTCCTACCAAGACGCCCCCGGTGGACAAGGCCGATGCCGCACAGCCGGACGCGCCCGCACGGGTACGGCCCAAGCTGTCGCTGCATTATGGGGCCAAGACGGCCGAGGAACGCAAATGAGCTTGTGGACCGCGCAGGAGATCGCGGCGGCGACCGGCGGAACGGCCTCCGCCGACTTCGCCGTTTCGGGCGTGGCCTTCGACAGCCGGGAGGTCGGCCCCGGCGACCTGTTCGTCGCCATGTCGGGCGAGGCGACCGATGGTCATCGCTTCCTCGATCAGGCGTTCGGGCAGGGGGCAGCGGGGGCTCTGGTCGGCAACCCGACCGACCATCCGCATGTCCGGGTCGCCGACAGCTTCCATGCACTGGAGGATCTGGGCCGGGCATCCCGTGCCCGTACGCAGGCGACGATCATCGGCGTCACCGGTTCGGTCGGCAAGACCAGCGCCAAGGAGGCGCTCTATGCCGCGCTCGAACGGGGCTGGCGCGGCGCGGTGCACCGTTCGGTCAAGAGCTACAACAACCATACCGGCGTGCCGCTGAGCCTTGCGCGGATGCCGCGCGATGTTCGCGCGGGCGTGTTCGAGATGGGGATGAACCATGCGGGCGAACTGTCCGCGCTGACCGCGATGGTGCGCCCGCACATTGCGATCGTCACCGCCATCGCGCCCGCGCATACCGAATTCTTCCCCGACGAATCCGCCATCGCCGACGCCAAGGGCGAGATTTTCCAGGGCCTCCAACCCGGCGGTACGGCGATCATCCCTTATGACAGTCCGCACCGCGACCGACTGATCGCCGCCGCCAAGCCCTATGCCGACCGCATCGTGACCTTCGGCTTCCATCCCGCCGCCGATATCCGCGCGGTCGAGGCGATGCGCGGCGCGACCGGGGGCAGCTTCGTGACCGCCAAGCTGGGCGACAAGGAGCTGAACTTCACTTTGTCCCAGCCGGGGCGGCATTGGGTGTCCAATGCACTGGCAGTCCTCGCCGCCGTCGATGCGGCGGGTGGCGATCTCGGGTTGGCGGGCCTCGCGCTGGCCGAACTGGGTGGCCTGGCAGGGCGGGGCGCGCGGTTCCGCACGGCGAATGGCGCGCTGGTCATCGACGAGAGCTATAACGCCAACCCCGCCTCGATGCGCGCGACGCTGGCCGTATTGGCCGAGGAGCCGGGGCGGCATGTCGCGGTGCTGGGCGAGATGCGCGAACTTGGCGAGGATTCGGCCGATTATCACGCCGCGCTGGCCGAGCCGATCATTGCCGCCCGCGTCGAACGGGCGCTGCTGGTCGGCGAATCGATGGCGCCGCTGGCCGCCGCGCTTGAGGGGCGGGTCGATTTCGTCCATGTGCCGGATGCGAAGGCCGCGCGCGAGGCGCTGGCCGATATCATCGCACCCGATGACGTGGTGCTGATCAAGGGGTCGAACGGCGTCGGGCTGTCGCGTGTCGTGGCGGCCCTGCGCGGCGATACCCCAACGGGCGGGGCGTGAGTTAGATGCTGTACTGGATCGCGGAGCATCTCGGGTTTCCGGGGCTTCTCAACCTCATCCGTTACCAGTCGTTCCGAACCGGCGCGACGGTGGCGACCGCGCTGTTCATCGGCCTGATCATCGGGCCGCGCTTCATCGGCTGGCTGCGCGTCCGCCAGGGCAAGGGGCAGCCGATCCGCGCCGACGGGCCGCAGACCCACCTCGCCAAGCGCGGCACGCCGACCATGGGCGGGCTGATGATCCTGACCAGCATGACGCTGTCCATCCTGATCTGGATGAACGTGTTCAACCCGTTCGTCTGGGCGTGCCTGTTCGTGACGCTGGGGTTCGGCGCGATCGGGTTCCTCGACGATTACGACAAGGTGCGGAAGGCCTCGACGGCGGGCGTATCGGGCAGGACCCGGCTGCTGCTGGAGTTCGCCATTGCGGGCGTCGCGGCGTGGATCATCATGGGGCAGAACGGGCCGCATCTCTACCTGCCCTTCACCTCGCGCATGTATATCGACCTGGGCTATTTCTATCCGCTGTTCGCCGCCTTTACGATCGTCGCGTTCGGCAATGCGGTGAACCTGACCGACGGGCTGGATGGCCTCGCGACCATGCCGGTCATCATCGCCAGCGTGGCGTTCATGGTCATCGTGTATCTGGCGGGCAACGTGAAGTTCGCCGATTATCTGGGCATCCCGCATGTGCCCGGCGCGGGCGAGCTGGCGATCTTCTGCGGCGCGGTGGTCGGGGCAGGGCTGGCGTTCCTGTGGTTCAACGCGCCCCCGGCGGCGGTGTTCATGGGTGACACCGGCAGCCTGGCCTTGGGCGGCGCGCTCGGCACCATTGCGGTCGTCGCGCATCACGAGATCGTGCTGGGCATCATCGGCGGCCTGTTCGTGGTCGAGGCGATGTCGGTCATCATCCAGGTCTTCTTCTACAAGCGGACCGGCAAGCGGGTGTTCCGCATGGCGCCGATCCACCATCATTTCGAACAGCTCGGCTGGTCGGAGCCGACGGTCGTGATCCGCTTCTGGATCATCGCCTTCGTGCTGGCGCTTGCGGGCCTGTCGACGTTGAAGCTGCGATGATCGTTTCGCGCGACTGGGCGGGAAAACGTTACGCGGTGCTGGGGCTCGCACGCTCCGGCGCCGCGACCGTTTCGGCGTTGCTGGCGGGCGGGGCAAGCGTGGTGGCATGGGACAGCGATCCCGCCAAGCGCGAGGCCTTTGCCGCGCATGACCGGCTGAGCATCGCGCCGCTCGACGACCTGTCGGGATTCGACGCGCTGGTCGTGTCGCCGGGCGTGCCACTCAACACCCATCCGCTGGCGGCCGCCGCGCGAGCGGCGGGGGTGCCGGTCATCAGCGACATCGAACTGTTCGCTCAAGCGCGCAAAGACCTGCCTTCGCACAAGGTCGTCGGCATCACCGGTACCAATGGCAAGTCGACCACCACCGCGCTGGTCCACCACATCCTGAAGACGGCGGGCGTGCCGACCCTGATGGGCGGCAATATCGGCCTGCCGATCCTGGGGCAGGAACCACTGCCTGAGGGCGGGGTCTATGTGCTGGAGCTATCCAGCTATCAGATCGACCTGACGCAGAGCCTGGACTGCGACGTCGCGGTACTGCTGAACATCACGCCCGATCATCTCGACCGTTATGACGGCTTTGCGGGCTATGCTGCGTCCAAGGCACGGCTGTTTGCGATGCAGTCCGCTGGGCATGTCGCGGTCGTCGGCACGGGCGATGAGGCCTCGGCCCATATCGCGCAAGGGCTCGCCGGGAGGACCGACGATCTCGTCACCATCGCCGCCAGCGGGATCGACCAGAGCCGCTGGCCCGCGCTGCAAGGTCCTCACAATGCGCAGAACGCCCAGGCCGCCATCGCCGTGGCGCGAGCGCTGGGCATAGCCGAGGATGTGATCGAAGCGGGGCTGCGTACCTATGCCAGCCTGCCGCACCGGATGCAGCATGTCGCGACCCGGAACGGCGTGGCCTTCGTCAACGACTCCAAGGCGACCAACCCGGAGTCGACCGCCCCCGCACTGGCGGCCTTCTCCCGGGTCCACTGGATCGTCGGCGGCAAGCGCAAGGGCGACGACCTCGACGCCTGCACGCCGCATCTTGGTCATGTCGTCGCGGCCTATACAATCGGCGAGGCCGCGCCGCTGTTCTTCGACTTGTTGAAGGACAAGGTGCCTGTGGTCGACCAGTCCGGCACGCTGGAGGCGGCCGTCGCCCATGCCGCCGCTGCCGCGCAGCCCGGCGATACGGTCCTGCTGTCCCCAGCCTGCGCCAGCTTCGACCAGTTTCGCGATTACGAAGCGCGGGGCGATGCGTTCCGCGCCACCGTGGAGGCGCTGGCATGAGTGATCGCGCACCCAAGACCCCGCGCCCCGGCCTGATCGGGTCGATGAAGGGCCGTGGCGGTCGCGGCGATCGCTCGCCGCTCGGCACCTGGTTCTGGGACATCGACCGGGTGCTGTTGCTGCTTACTCTGTTCCTGATCGCGATCGGGCTGATCGCGGTTGCCGCCGCCAGTCCGGCGACCGCGATGCGCTATTCCGGCGAGCACCGGAAGTTCGCGCCGCTTTATTATTTCTGGCGACAGGTGATGTGGGTCGGCGTCTCGCTGCCCGTGTTGTTCGTCGTCTCGATGCTGCCCGTCGTCACCGCGCGGCGCATGGCGGTGCTCGGGACGGGGATCCTGATCGCGATCCTGGCGGTCACGCCCTTTATCGGGGTGGAGATCAACGGCGCGCGGCGCTGGATCGGCTTTGGCTTTGCCCAGTTCCAGCCGTCCGAATTCCTGAAGCCGATGTTCGTGGTGACGACCGCCTGGCTCCTGTCGCTCAAGGCCCGGGAGCGTGACCTGCCCGCGACTCTGATTACCATGGGGCTGACCGGGCTGGTTGCGGGGCTGCTGATGATGCAGCCGGACTTCGGCCAGACCATCGTCTTCTGCGTGATCTGGGCGGCGTTGCTGATGATCTCCGGCACCCCGATGCGGATCATGCTGGGGCTCGCCGCCATGGTGCCGGTAGGGCTGACGGCGGCCTATATGTTCTACAGTGTGGCGCGGAACCGCATCAACGCGTTCCTCTTTCCCGATGTCGACGGCGAGGGCGCGGCCGACCACTTCCAGGTCAATGCCGCCCACAACACCCTGACCGCAGGGGGCTGGACCGGGACCGGGCCGGGCGGGGGCACCGCCAAGTTCGGGCTGCCGGAGGCGCATACCGATTATATCTTCTCGGTGATCGGCGAGGAATTCGGACTGATCGCCTGTTCGATCATCGCGCTGGTCTTCCTGGCGATCGTGGTGCGCGTGTTCGTGAAGCTGCTTGACGAACAGGACGAGTTCAAGCTCTACGCCGCCTCCGGGCTGGCGGTGCAGTTCGGCGCGCAGGCGCTGATTTCGATGGCGGTGAACACGGGCCTTGCCCCGTCCAAGGGGATGACCCTGCCGTTCATCAGCTATGGCGGCTCGTCGATGATCGCGCTGTCGATCGGGATGGGGTTGTTGCTGGCATTCACCCGGCGCAATCCGTTCCTGACGCGCAGCCCCTATGTAGTCAGGTGGAGCGGGCAATGAGCCGTCACTTCGTCCTCGCCGCCGGGGGTACCGGCGGCCATATGGTTCCCGCCGCCGCGCTGGCGGCCGAGCTGACCCGGCGCGGCCACCGCGTCGCCCTGGTGTCCGACGCGCGCGGCGTGCGCTTCCCGGGACTGTTCGAGGATATCCAGACGCATGTCCTGCCCGCCGGGCGCTTTTCGGGCGGGCCGGTCGGCTGGGCCAAGGCGCTGCGCGAGATGTGGCGTGGCCGGGCGATGGCGCGCGAACTCTACAAGACCTTCCGTCCGGCGGCGGTGATCGGTTTCGGCGGCTATCCGGCGATGCCCGCTTTGCTGGCGGCGTTTGCGGAAGGGATTCCGACCGCCATCCATGAGCAGAACGCCGTGCTGGGCCGGGTCAACCGGCTGGTCGCGGGCAAGGTCGATGCGATCGCTTTGTCCTATGAGGATACGCAGCGGCTGAGCGCCAAGCACGGGGACAAGACCCGGCTGGTCGGCAATCCGGTGCGCGACCAAGTGCTGGCGCTTCGCGCGCGGCCCTATCCGCTGCTGGAGGAGGACGGCATCTTCCGCGTCCTCGTCACCGGCGGCAGCCAGGGCGCGAGCATCCTGTCCCAAGTCGTGCCCGATGGCCTTGCCATGCTGCCCGTCACCTTCCGGCGGCGCTTGCAGGTGACGCATCAGGCGCGGATCGAGGATATCGACGCGGTGCGCGCCAAATATGCCGAGCATGAGATTCCGGCCGAACTCGCCACCTATCTGCCCGACCTGCCCGAGCAGCTCGCCTGGGCGCATCTGGTGATCGCGCGGGCGGGGGCTTCGACGCTGGCCGAGCTGACGGTCGCGGGCCGCCCGGCGATCCTGGTGCCGCTGCCCTCGGCGACCGACGATCACCAGACGGTGAACGCGCGCGAGATGACGAAGGCGGGCGGCGCGCGGACCATCGCGCAGGGTGACTTCACGCCCGTGGAACTCGCCAAGCAGATGCAGAAGCTGGGCCTCGACCCGGCGGCGCTAGAGAATGCGGCGGGCCGTGCTCGCGCCTGTGGACGGCCCGAGGCGGCGAGCGATCTTGCCGATCTGGTCGAGAGCCTCGACGCGCCGCGCATGGTCTTGCCGGTGGGCAAATCGCAAAGGACACGGAATTTGGCGGGAGCAGGCGCATGAAGGGCGTCGCCACGGATATCGGCACGATCCATTTCGTCGGCATCGGCGGCATCGGCATGTCGGGCATTGCCGAGGTGATGAAGAATCTCGGCTACCGGGTGCAGGGCTCCGACGTGGCCGAGGGCTATGTAGTGCAGGGCCTGCGCGACAAGGGTATTCCGGTTGCCATCGGTCATGCGGCGGACAATCTGGGCGATGCGGCGGTGGTCGTGACCTCGACCGCGATCACCCGGTCGAACCCCGAAGTCGAAGCCGCGCTGGAGCGCCGCATCCCCGTGGTGCGCCGCGCTGAGATGCTGGCCGAGCTGATGCGACTGAAGTCGACCGTGGCGGTGGCGGGCACGCATGGCAAGACCACGACCACCTCGATGGTCGCGGCGCTGCTGGATGCGGGCGGGGTCGACCCGACCGTCATCAATGGCGGCATCATCAACAGCTATGGCTCGAACGCGCGCCTGGGCGCCAGCGACTGGATGGTCGTCGAGGCGGACGAGAGCGACGGCAGCTTCCTGCGCCTCGACGGCACGATCGCGGTCGTGACCAATATCGATCCCGAACATCTCGACCATTACGGCTCGTTCGACCGGGTGAAGGACGCGTTCGTCGAGTTCGTCGAGAATGTGCCCTTCTACGGCGCGGCCCTGCTCTGCCTCGATCACCCGGAGGTGCAGAACATCCTGCCGCGCGTTCGCGACCGGCGCGTCGTGACCTATGGCTTCTCGGCGCAGGCGGACGTGCGCGGCGTCAACGTCACGCCGATTCCCGGCGGCAACCGGTTCGAGGCGATCATCCGCAACCGCGACGGCTCCAGCCGTTCGATCGAGGGCATCGAGCTGCCCATGCCCGGCCGCCACAATGTCCAGAATGCGCTGGCCGCGATCGGCGTGGCGCTGGAGCTGGGCATCGAGGATGCGACCATCCAACAGGGCTTCAGCCAGTTTGGCGGGGTCAAGCGGCGCTTCACCAAGGTCGGCGAGATCGCGGTCGATGGCGGCACCGCGACCGTGATCGACGATTACGGCCATCACCCGGTCGAGATTCGCGCGGTGCTGGCCGCCGCCCGCGAAGGTGCCCGCGGTCGTGTGATCGCGGTGGTGCAGCCGCACCGCTTCACCCGGCTCGGCAATCTGATGGAGGAGTTCCAGACCGCGTTCAACGATGCCGACCGCGTGCTGGTGACCCCGGTCTTCGCAGCGGGAGAGCAGCCGATCGAGGGCGTCGACGCCTCCGCCTTGGTCGAGGGGCTGAAGCGGCGCGGGCATCGCTCGACTGCGACGGTCGCCGACGCCGATGGGCTGGCCGAGGAACTGGCGGGCTCGATCCGCGCCGATGACATGATCGTTTGTTTGGGCGCGGGCGACATCACCAAATGGGCGGCGGGTCTGGCAAGCGCCGTCGAGGCGCGCCGATGAACCTGCCCGACACCGCCGGCCGATTGACGCACGCCGCGCCGCTCGCGCCGCTCGTGTGGTTCAAGGCGGGCGGACCGGCTGAATATCTGCTGGAGCCCAAGGACACCGACGACCTGTCGGCGTTCCTGAGGGGACTCGGGGGCGAGACGCCCGTCATGGCACTGGGCCTGGGCTCCAATCTGATCGTGCGCGACGGCGGCGTGCCGGGCGTCGTGATCCGGCTCGGCAAGCCGTTCAGCTATGCGCGGGCCGGGGAGGGGCACCTCATCACCTGTGGCGGCGGCACCTCGGGCATTCTCGTCTCGTCCAATGCGCGCGATGCGGGCATCGGCGGGCTGGAGTTTCTGCGTTCGATCCCCGGCACGGTCGGCGGCTTCGTGCGGATGAACGGCGGCGCCTATGGCCGCGAGGTGGCGGACGTGCTGGTTTCCGCCACGGTTGTGCGTCGTGACGGCACGGTCGAGACGCTGGGTGTCGCCGATCTGGAATATACCTATCGCCACTCCAACCTGACCGACGGCACGGTGGTGGTCGAGGCGACCTTTCGGGGCCACGCCGCCGAACCCGCCGACATCCAGGCGGAGATGGACCGCATCGCCGCTGCGCGTGAGGCGTCGCAACCGCTGCGGTCCAAGACCGGCGGCTCGACCTTCAAGAATCCGGACGGGCACAAGGCCTGGGCGCTGGTCGATGCGGCGGGTTGTCGCGGGCTGACGCTGGGCGATGCGCAGGTGTCTGAAAAACATTGCAATTTCCTGCTCAACCTCGGCAACGCCACGGCGGCGGAGATCGAGGCGCTGGGCGAGGATGTACGCGCCCGGGTCAAGGCGCAGTCGGGCGTTTGCCTCGAATGGGAAATACAAAGAGTGGGAATCGCGAAGTGACCGACAATCTGCATATCGCGGTTCTGATGGGCGGCTGGTCGGCGGAGCGGCCGGTGTCGCTGATGTCCGGTGCAGGCGTCGCCGACGCGCTGGAGCGGAACGGCCACCGCGTCACCCGGATCGACATGGACCGCGACCTCGCGGCCAGGCTGACGCAAGCCAAGCCCGACATCGTCTTCAACGCGCTGCACGGTTCGCCCGGCGAGGACGGCACGGTGCAGGGGATGCTCGACCTGATGGGTATTCCTTACACCCATTCGGGCCTCGCCACCTCGGTCATCGCGATCGACAAGGTGCTGACCAAGCAGGCACTGGTTCCCCATGGCATCCCCATGCCCGGCGGCCGCATCGTGAAGTCGGAGGATCTGTTCGCCGCCGATCCGCTGCCGCGCCCCTATGTGCTCAAGCCCGTGAACGAGGGTTCCTCGGTCGGCGTCGCGATCGTCACCGACACCAGCAACCACGGCCAGCCCATCGCACGCGATGCCGCCGGTCCCTGGGCCGAGTTCGAGGAATTGCTGGCCGAGCCCTATATCCGGGGCCGTGAGCTGACCACCGCCGTGCTGGGCAACCGCGCGTTGGGCGTCACCGAGTTGAAGCCCAAGAATGGCTGGTACGACTTCGACGCGAAATACACCGACGGCCTGACCGAGCATGTCTGCCCCGCGCAGATTCCCGACGAGATCGCCGAGGCGTGCAAGTCGCTGGCGCTGGAGGCGCATCGCATCCTGGGCTGTCGCGGTGCCTCGCGCTCCGACTTCCGCTGGGATGACGAGCGCGGCGTCGACGGGCTGTTCCTGCTGGAGGTCAACACCCAGCCGGGTATGACCCCGCTCAGCCTGGTGCCCGAACAGGGCCGCCATGTCGGCATGGATTACGACACGCTGGTCCAGGCGATCGTCGATGAGGCGCTAGCCTGGTACCGGGCCAATCCGACCGAGCGGGAACGCGCGGGATGAGTCGCACGATCAAGCGCGGCCCCCCGCCGCGCCGTCCGGCGCCGCGTCGCCGCCAGCCGGTCAAGCGCGTCACGCTGGCGCAGCGCCTGCTGGCCAAGGTGCCGGTCAGCGAGGAGACGATCAAGAAGGCCGTCACCTGGACGATCCTGGGCGGTGCGGGCGCAGCGGTGCTGGCGGTCGCGACCTATGTCGGCGTGCCCGGCATGATCGGCACCGCCATCGCCGAACAGGCGGGCCATGCCGGATTTCGTGTCCAGCAGATCGAGGTGACGGGCCTGAAGCGCATGGACCGGATGACCGTCTATGCCGTCGCGCTCGACCAGCAGAGCCGGGCGATGCCGCTGGTCAATCTGGAAGACGTGCGTGCCAAGCTGCTCCGCTATGGCTGGATCAAGGACGCGCATGTCTCGCGCCGCCTGCCCGACACGCTGCTCGTCGATATCGAAGAGCGGACCCCGGCGGCGGTATGGCAGGACAATGGCCAGCTGACCCTGATCGACGCGGGCGGCGTGCTGCTGGAGCCGGTGCGGGCCGAGGCGATGCCCGACCTGCCGCTGATCATCGGGCCGGGCGCCAATCTGCAGGAGCCCGCCTATCAGGCGTTGCTGTCGGCTGCGCCTGCGCTGAAGCCGCGCGTGAAGGCGGCGACCTGGATCGGCAATCGCCGCTGGGACATCACCTTCGACAGCGGCGAGACGCTGGCGCTGCCCGAGGACGGGGCAGGGGCGGCGCTGATGAAGTTCGCCGCGATGGACGGCTCGCGGCCGCTGCTCGGGCGCGGCTGGCTGCGCTTCGACATGCGCGACCCCGCAAAGCTGGTTGCGCGAAAGCCCGGTTTGAATCAGAATCACGCGCTCGCCGATCCGGCCAAGGCCGGGGATGTGGGTAGCGATCCAGCGTCCGGGAATGACGCGGGTGGGGCGGCATCCGAAGGGGCGGCGGCTCCGGGGGCAGTACAGGGGTAGCAAGGTCATGGCAAAGATTGCGCCCGAAGGGTTGATTACCGCGCTGGACATCGGGTCGTCCAAGGTTTCCGCGCTGATCGCGCGCAAGGGCGATGGCGGCGAACTGATCGTGCTGGGTACCGGCCAGCGCGAAAGCCGGGGCGTCAAGCGCGGCTATATCGCCGATATGGGCGCGACCGAGGCGGCGGTGCGCGAGGCGGTCGAGCAGGCCGAGCGGATCGCCGGGCTGAACATCGAGAATGTCTGGGTCGGCTTTTCGGCCGGTGGCCTGGTGTCCGATGTGGCCGAGGTCGAGTTCGAACTGGGCGGCCATCAGGTCGAGCAGGGGGATATCGACGCGCTGCTGGCGGCCGGGCGCAACTCGATTGATCCGCAGGGGCGCATGGTGCTGCATGCGCAGCCCGCGCTCTATACGCTCGATGGGCTAACGGGTGTGAAGAAGCCGCTGGGGCTGCATGCCGACCGGCTGGGCGTGCACATCCATGTCGTCGCCGCCGATGGCTCGCCGGTGCGCAACCTCGACCTGTGCGTCCGCTCGGCGCATCTGGAGGTGAAGTCGATCATCGCCGCCCCCGTCGCGACCGGCCTTGCCTGCCTGTCCGACGAGGAGCGCGAACTGGGCGTCGCGCTGGTCGAGATGGGGGCGGGGATCACCAATGTCTCGCTGTTCGCGGGCGGAATGCTGGTCGGGCTCTGCTCGCTGCCGATGGGCGCGGCGGACATTACCGACGATGTGGCCTCGGCCTTCGGCACGCGCCGCCAGATGGCCGAGCGGATGAAGTGCTTCCATGGCTCGGCCAATGCGTCCCCGCGCGACAATCACGACATGATCCAGGTCACGCCCATCTCGGCCGAGGATGGCGGCGATACGATGCAGATCACCAAGGCGCAGCTGATCGGCGTGATCCGCCAGCGGCTGGAGCACCAGATGGGCGAGATTCGCAAGGCGCTCCAGCATCTGAAGTTCGAGGGGCCGGTCGGGCGTCAGGTCGTGCTGACCGGCGGCGGGGCGGAGTTGAAGGGCATTGCCGATTACGCGCAGCAGGCGCTGGGCCGCTCGGTTCGGATCGGCCGACCGCGCGGGCTGACCGGCCTGCCCGATGCGCATGGCGGCCCCGCTTTCGCGACGCTGGCGGGCCTGGCTTTCTATGCCGCGACCGACCCGATCGACCTGCGCAGCATCCCGGCGGTGAACCAGACGGTGCACCGGCCGAGCGGCATGGGGCTGTTCCGGCGGCTGATTCAGGCAGCCAAGGCAAATTATTAGAGAAAAGCGTCTTATGCCTGACGCTTTTGGGTTGGCACTTGGCCCAGGTCTGGTGCACTAACGGTTAATTCATGGGCCCGGTCTTTGCGTACCGACCGGGAACGGCGGAGTAGAATTGGGATGAGCATCGAATTCATCGCACCCGAGGTCGACGAACTGACGCCGCGTATCGCGGTGATCGGCGTCGGCGGTGCCGGCGGCAACGCGATCGCGAACATGATGCGCGCCGAGGTACAGGGCGTGGATTTCCTCGTCGCCAACACCGACGCGCAGGCACTGAAGCAGTCGATCGCGCCGCAGCGTATCCAGCTGGGTGCGAAGATCACGCAGGGGTTGGGCGCGGGCAGCCGTCCCGAGATCGGTCGCGCGGCCGCCGAAGAGACGATCGACGACCTGTCGCGTCTGCTCGAGGGCAGCCACATGTGCTTCATCGCCGCGGGCATGGGCGGCGGCACCGGCACCGGTGCCGCCCCGGTCATCGCCAAGGCGGCGCGCGACATGGGCATCCTGACCGTCGGCGTCGTGACCAAGCCCTTCGCCTTTGAAGGCAATCGCCGCGCCAAGTCGGCCGATGGAGGCATCGAAGAGCTTCAGAAATATGTCGATACGCTCATCGTCATCCCCAACCAGAACCTGTTCCTGATCGCCAACGCCAACACGACCTTCAAGGAAGCGTTCGCGATGGCGGACGAGGTGCTGCAGCAGGGCGTGCGCGGCATCACCGACCTGATGGTCATGCCGGGCCTCATCAACCTCGACTTCGCCGACGTCCGCTCGGTGATGCAGGAGATGGGCAAGGCGATGATGGGCACCGGCGAGGCCACCGGCGACAATCGCGCCATTGAGGCGGCGCAGAAGGCGATCGCCAACCCGCTGCTCGACGGCGTGTCGATGCAGGGTGCCAAGGGCGTCATCATCTCGATCACCGGCGGCGACGACATGCGCCTGCTCGAGGTCGACGAGGCCGCGAACCACATCCGCGAGCTGGTCGATCCGGACGCCAACATCATCTGGGGTTCGGCCTTCAATCCCGAGCTGGAAGGCCGTATCCGCGTGTCGGTCGTCGCGACCGGCATCGATGCCGACCTGAAGGTCGCGCCGTCGCCTTCGGAAGCGAACCGCAGCGGCTTCAGCATGGGTGGCATGGCCCGCAAGTCGGACGAAACGCCCAGCTATCGCCCGAGCGAGCCCGCCGCCGCCCCTGCGCCGCAGGCCAGCGTGGCCCCGGCCGCCCCGGTCGAGCAGCCGGTCGCGGCTCCCGCACCGGCCCCGGTGGCCGCTCCCGTCGCGTCGAGCGTCGCCGCACCGGTCGCCAAGCCCGCGCCCGCACCGGCCCCCGCGCCGGTGGCGGATGACGAGTTGGTGCTGGGTGCCGACACCATCGTTCCGGCTCCCGCTCCCGCCACGCCGTCGCATCCTGCCGCCGTCGAGCCCGCGCCGGGCAGCGACGAGGCCCGCCGCCGCTGGCTGGCCCCCGGCAGCGAAGCCGGTGAGGCCCCCGCACAGCCCGCGCCGCGCGTAAAGCTGGGTGGCACGCTGTTCGAGCGTATGTCGAACGCGGCCCGTGGTGCGCAGCGTGACGAGAATGCGCAGGGTGGGTCGGACTCGTCGCTGGACATTCCGCGCTTCCTGCACCGGCAGAACAACCAGTAATCTCCCGCCCGGCTTGCCGGGACGAGGATAGGGTAGGGGCCCGCGCGAGATGATCGCGCGGGCCTTTTTTCATATTGGGGGAGCTACGGCTGTGGGCATTGCTTGCGGCTGGCCCTCCCCCAGCCCCTCCCGCCTGCGGGAGGGGGAGCTCTGGTGCGGGGGCGTTACTTGGCCTTCAAGTGTCGATAAAACTCCCCTCCCGCAGGCGGGAGGGGCTGGGGGAGGGCAGGGCGGCAAGCTGCGCGGTCAGAGGCAATCCCAAAACCGCCATCTCCCCCTATTGGTCGACCGTGCGGAGCAATCGGGCGCGTGGCGCTTGCCTTAGCCATTGCCGCCGCCCGCGAAACACGCTTTATGGGCGATGGTCCCATGACGTTCGCACTTTTTCCCCGCGCTTCGCTCGCGCTCGCGTTGGCCCTCGCCGCCGCGCCCGTGCCCCTTCTCGCACAGGAAGTGGTTCAGCCGCTTCCCGGCACCACCGATGCCGACAAGCTGGGGGACGTGATGCGCCGCGTCGCGCAGAACCCCCGCAACGTCGATGCGCTGGTCGAGGCGGCGGAGCTGTCCATCCATCTCGACGACCTGTCGGGTGCCGCGTCGCTGCTGGCGCGCGCGGAGAAGGTCGATGCTCGCGATCCCCGGGTCAAGGCGGGCATGGCGTCGATTCTGGTCCGTTCGGAACGCCCCGGCGAGGCGTTGCGCTATTTCACCCAGGCCGAGGCGGCGGGCATGCCCGTGGCGAAGTTCGCGGGCGATCGCGGTCTGGCCTATGACCTGATCGGCGATCAGGCACGAGCCCAGCGCGATTACCGGCTGGCCCTGGCCAATGGCGCGGGTGACGAGATCATCCGCCGCTATGCGCTGTCGCTCGGTATCTCGGGCCAGCGGGAGCAGGCGCTCGAACAGCTCGATCCGCTGCTGCGCAAGACCGACCGCGCGGCATGGCGGGCACGGGCCTTCATCCTGGCGATGGGGGGTGAACTGCCTGAGGCGACCCGGATCGCCTCGACCATGATGCCGCCGCAACTGGCGCAGGGGCTGCAGCCCTTTTTCCAGCGGCTGCCCAGCCTGCCCGCCGTCGACCGCGCCTTTGCCGTGCATTTCGGTGAGACCCGCCCGACGCCCGAGCGGCTGGCCGATGCGAAGCTGGCTCCCAACCTGCCGCCGCTGACTCCGGAAGCGCCAGTGGCGCTGGCCTCCGCGCCGGTGACGACGCCTGCTCCGGTGCCGACACGCGAGGAACGACGGCGCGGCGGGCGCAACGCGCGCGGTGTGGCGATGGCGACCAATACGACGCCGGTCACGCCCGCACCGGTGCAAATGGCGTCGACGACCACGCCCCGCGTCGTGGCGGCCGCCGCGCCGATGCGGATGGTTCAGCCCTTGCCCCAGCCGCAGTCGCAGCCGACGCCGCAGACGGTCCAGCAAACCCAGGCCCAGCCGCAACCGCAGCCGGGCTTCTCCAGCGCCTTGCCGACGGCCCCCGAAACCCGTTCACCGGTGGCCCTGGTATCGAACACCGCGCGGCCGATGATCCAGCCGCTGCCCGCCGCATCGGCCACGGCGCCCGCGACGCCCGCCGCAACGACGCCCGCCCCGGTGACGTCGAGCCCGACCACGGCCACCGCCACCGCTATGGTTCAGCCGCTGCCCGCTGCCACCCCGTCGACACCGCCGCTCCAGATGGTGCAGGCCGTCCCCGCACCGGACCCCGTGCCTGCCAAGCCCGCGCCGGTCGCCACCGCCATGGTCCAGCCCGTCCCCAGCCAAGCCGAAGAACCCGCGCCCGCGCCGCGCCCGACGCGGGTCGCGGCCCGCCGCACGCCGCCGACCCCGGCGCGCGGGGTACGCGAAGACTCGGTTCTGGCGCGGATCGTCGCCAATCTCTCGATCCCCGCCTCCGAACTGGGCGTGGAAGGCCCCGAGCGTCCGGCCGTCATCGCGGCCAACACGCCGGTGAGCAGCGGCGCACAGCGTGTCGTCGCCGAGGCGCGCAGCAAGGCCGAGCGCGATCGCGAAGCACGCGAAAAGGCCGCCGAGGTGGCGGACGCCGCCCCGCGCGCGCCCACCGCTGCCGAACGCAAGGCGGCCGCCGCCAAGGTCGCCGCCGAGAAGAAGGCTCTCGCCGCCAAAAAGGCCGAGGCCGAGAAGAAGGCGCTTGCCGCCAAGGAAGAGGCCGAGGAAAAGAAGCGCGCGCGGGCGAACCCCGAGCGTATTTGGGTCCAGGTGGCGGGCGGCGCGAACGAGGACGACCTGCCCAAGGCCTGGGCCGCGACCAGGGCGAAGGCGCCCGAGCTGTTCGCCGCGCGCAAGGGCTACAAGACCCCGATTCGCGCGACCCACCGCGTCCTGACCGGCCCGTTCAAGACCGATGCGGAGGCGCGCGCCTTCGTCAACCAGCTCGCCAAGAAGGGGGTTTCGGCCTTCCCCGTGACCAGCGATGCAGGGCAGGCGGTGACGCGGCTCGACGCCAAGTGAGCCGCTTCGCCCCCTGGGCCTCCTTTCCCGAACATAGCCGGGGGCGCCGTCATGACGAGGCCTCGGGCCTGGCGCGCGGGCCGCGCGATGCGTTCCAGCGCGACCGCGACCGGATCATCCATTCGATCAGCTTCCGGCGGCTGCGTCATAAGACCCAGGTCTTCATGGCGCCCGACGGCGACCATTTCCGCGTCCGCCTGACCCACAGCCTGGAGGTCGCACAGATCGGCCGCACGATCGCGCGGACGCTGGGACTGAACGAGGATCTGACCGAGGCGCTGTGCCTGGCGCATGATATCGGCCATCCGCCCTTTGGCCATGCGGGCGAGGATGCGCTGAAGGCTGCGCTGACCGAGCAGGGTGGATTCGACCATAACGGCCATACGCTGCGCACCCTGACCGAGATCGAGCGGCCCTATCCTCGCTGGGACGGGCTGAACCTTAGTTGGGAGACGCTGGAGGGACTGGCCAAGCACAATGGGCCGGTGCGCCATCCCGGCTGGGCCTTGCGGGAGGCGGATGCGGGCTTTCCGCTCGATCTGGACAGCCATGCCTCGCTGGAGGCGCAGGTCGCAGCGCTTGCGGACGACATCGCTTATGACAATCACGATATCGACGACGGCCTGCGCGCCGGGCTGCTGACGCTCGACCAGCTGCTTGCCGTGCCGCTGGTCGCGCGGGGCTGGGACGCGGCGCGGGCGCAATTCCCCGATGTCGCACCCAGAAGGCTGGCAAGCGAACTGATCCGCTCGCAGATCGGGGTGATGGTCAACGATCTGGTCGCCGAAACCCGGACCCGTATCGCCGAGAGCGGGGTGGGGGACGTGGCGGACGTTCGCGCGGCGGGCCGGGCGCTGGTTGGCTTTTCGGACGCAATGCGGATAGAGGAGCGCGACCTGAAGCGTTTCATGTACGCCAATCTCTACCACCACCCGCGCCAGCTGGCGGCGGCGGACGCGGCGCATGGTATCGTGAAGGGCCTGTTCGCGGCCTATCGCGCGGACCCGGCGCAACTGCCCCAGGAGTGGCGCGAGCGGTTGCCGGTGGAAGAGCCTGCACGCAGTCGGCATATTGCCGACTTCATTGCGGGGATGACGGACCGTTATGCGGTTCGGTGTTACCGTGAGGTTGTGGGGGACATCGATCTGCCCGAGGGGTTTTAATATCGCGATAGCTGGCCAGGCCGGATCGGCATTCAGAATGCCATATTCATTTTCCTCCCCTGGAAGGGGAGGGGGACCATCCGAAGGATGGTGGAGGGGTGTCGCCGGTTGAGGTTGGAGTCCCATCCCGCAAGCCGGGATACCCCTCCGTCAGGCCTTTGGCCTGCCACCTCCCCTTCCGGGGGAGGAACGGGACGAACGTTGATGGGACCTGAGGATAGACAGAATGGCTGGCCTGGGACGCTTCGTTGTTTTTGCGTCAGTCGCGGCGGCGCTGGCACTGATCGTCACCTATGGCGGTGGGGCCAGACCGGCGAAACAGGGTTTGCAGATGCCTGTGGCTGTCGGGGCAGGTCCGCTCAGCCGCGATGATTTCTGGGCACTGGTCCATCATTCCGCGACTTGGGGCGAGGATGCCGACGCGCAGCTGGCCGATCTTCGCACGTCGCTGCGCCAATCGACGCCATCCCAGATCGCCGCGTTTCAAGGTTATTTTGAAGAGGCGATGATCCGGTCCTATCGATGGGATTTATGGGGTGCCGCCTATGTCGCCAAGGGCGGCGCGTCGGATGACGGGTTCGAATATTTCCAGCGCTGGCTGATCTCGCGCGGACGAACGGATTTCGAACGGGTCCTCGCTGATCCCGACGCATTGGCCGATCTTGCCATTCCGGACGCGCAGAGTGATCTGGAGTTTGAGGCCTTTGGCTATGTCGCGCCGGAAATTTGGTCGGCAAAGACCGGGCAAGCTCTTTCGCAAATGCCCGAAGCCGATGCCCGACCTCGCCCGTCCGTGCCCAGCGGTACTCCCTTCAAAGAAGAGACGTCGCATCTTGCCGCGCGTTATCCAAAGCTCTGGAAGCGCTTTGGGACATGGCTTTAAGAGATTGGGTGCATGAAAAAAGCCCCGTGCATCCCATCGGACACACGGGGCTTTTTCGTTCAGCCGTCAGGCTAGGATCAGCGAGCGCTGGTCTCCACGCCGGCGCCCAGCGCGCCACGGGCTTCGTCGGTGGTGAAGGCGACCTGAGTGTTGCCGGTCGTGCCGGTCACGCGGTGCCCCTTCACGACGAAGCGGAACGGCTCGCCGCCCGGATAGCGATGGCCCTGGATCACCGCATGGCCGTTCTCGTTCGAACGGGTGTAGACATAGGTGCTGCCCTCGTGAACGAAGCGCTGCTCGCCCTCGGCGGCGATCGCACCGATGGTGGGGACGGCGGCGGCGACGGTGGCGGCCAGGATCAGAATGGTCTTGCGCATGATCGAAACTCCCGCATTTGCGTTGAGCCGGATCAGGTCCTCTCGCGCCTTGTTAGCGCTTCTACTTTCGTCAGTTGAAATATTGCGGTGCAGCATGGTCGGCAACTGCAAAGGGATTCCGCCTGATTGCACTCGGTGCAATCGTCCCGCTGCCGCATACGCCATGATTTGAAGCGGGCGCTCGATTTCGCTAGAGCGCAACGCTTTGCTACCCCGATCGGACGATGTGATGACCCTCTACACCCGCTTTGCCGCGCATATCGATGCGGCGCTGGACACGCTGGTCGCCGCCGGCACGCTGCCCGGCGGGCTGGATCGCCGCAACGTGACGGTCGAGCCGCCGCGCGATGCGAGCCATGGCGACCTCGCCACCAACGCCGCGATGGTGCTGGCCAAGCCCGCAGGCACCAACCCGCGCGCGCTGGCCGAAGCGATCGCGGCGGAGCTGGGCAAGCTGGACGAGGTGGACAGCGTCTCGGTCGCCGGGCCGGGCTTCCTGAACATGCGGCTGACCGAGGCGGCCTGGCGCGACGAGCTGGCCGCGATCCCGGCGGCGGGCGGCGATTATGGCCGTTCGGCGCGTGGGAATGGCGTCACCGTCAATATCGAATATGTCTCGGCCAATCCGACGGGCCCGATGCATATGGGCCATTGCCGTGGCGCGGTGGTGGGCGATGCGCTCGCCACGCTGCTGGAATTTGCGGGCCACAAGGTCATTCGCGAATATTATGTCAACGATGCGGGCGGCCAGGTCGATGTCCTCGCCCGCTCGGCGCATCTGCGCTACCGCGAGGCGCTGGGCGCGACGATCGAGATCCCCGAGGGGCTTTATCCAGGCGAATATCTGAAGCCGATCGGCGCGGAACTCGCGGCCGAATATGGCGATACATATGTCGACGCGCCCGAAAGCGAATGGCTGGTCCTGTTCCGCACCCGTGCGGTGGCGGCGATGATGGCGATGATCCGCGAGGATCTGGCACTGCTGGGCATCCATCACGACATCTTCTCGTCGGAAGCCGAATTGCAGGCGGCGGGCAAGCCCGAGGCGGCCGAGGCTGAGCTGCGGTCGCGTGGCCTCGTCTATGACGGCGTGCTGGAAGCGCCGAAGGGCGAGACCCCCGAGGATTGGGAGCCGGTCGAGCTGCCGTTGTTCCGCTCCAGCCAGTTCGGCGACGATCAGGATCGCCCGATCAAGAAGTCGAACGGCGCCTGGACCTATTTCGGCGCCGACCTGGCCTATCATTATCAAAAGGCGCAATCCTCCGATCAGCTGATCGACATCTGGGGCGCCGACCATGCGGGCACCGTCAAGCGCATCGTCGCGGCGGTCGAGGCGCTGACCGGCGGCAAGACCAAGTTCGACGTGAAGCTCGTCCAGATGGTCCGCCTGTTGCGCGGCGGCGAGCCGGTGAAGATGTCGAAGCGCGCGGGCAATTTCGTCACCCTCGCCGATGTCGTGCGCGAGGTCGGCAAGGACGTGGTGCGCTTCACCATGCTGACCCGCCGGGCGGACGCGCAGATGGACTTCGACTTCGCCAAGGTGGTCGAGGCGTCGAAGGACAATCCGGTCTTCTACGTCCAATATGCCCATGCGCGCATCGCCTCGCTGAAGCGGCGCGCGGCCGAGGCGGGCATTGCGGGCGGCACCGCCGACCTGGCGCTGCTCGACGCCGAGGATCTGGCGCTGGTGAAGCTGGCCGCGCAGTTCCCGCGCATCGTCGAGACGGCGGCGACCGCGCGTGAGCCGCATCGCGTGGCCTTCTACCTCTATGACCTGGCCGCTGCCTTCCATGCGGCCTGGAATGTCGGGAACGACCGGGTCGATCGGCGCTTCCTGATCGCGGAAGATGCCGAACTGACCCGCGCGCGTCTTTTCCTCAGCGAGGGGATCGGGCAGATCATACGCAATGGTCTGGCGCTGATGGGCGTCGAAGCCGTGTCGGAGATGAAGTGATGGCGAACGAAACGGACGGCCGCGCCCTGGATCTGGACGAGGCGGATCGCCTTCCCTGGCTGGAAACCGTCGAGGCCGATGAGCCCGAGGGCGTCGGCATCGGCAAGGTGATCGCGCTGGTCATTCTGGGCCTCGCCATTCTGGCCGCGATCGGCTTCGGCTTCTACAAGTGGCAGGCGCATCGTGCAGCGACGGACGGCGACGGCGCGGTGATCGCCGCGCCCGAGGGCGACTATAAGGTCCGCCCGGCCGATCCGGGCGGCCTGAAGATCAAAGGCGAGGGCAACACCGCCATCGCCACCAGCGCGGGCAAGCCCGGCGGCACCGGCGCGATCGACCTGCGCGCCGTGCCCGAAGCGCCGATGAACGGCACGCGCGTCGTACAGAAGCCTGCCGAGCCCAATGGTGGCCGCAATGCCGTGGCGCAGGTGCCGGAATCGGGCGGCAAGCTCGTCGCCCCCGCACCCGTGGCGGCGGCGCGTGCCCCCGCGGCGGCCCCGAGCGGCGGTGCGATGGTCCAGCTGGGCGCCTATCCCAGCGAATCCTCGGCCAATGCCGCCTGGGACCGTTTCTCGAAGCGCTTTTCCTATGTCGCCGCGCTGGGCAAGGTGGTCCAGCCGGTCGCGTCGAACGGCAAGACCCTGTATCGCCTGCGCGTGAATGCCGGGTCGGCCAACCAGGCCGCCGATATCTGCGGCCGCCTGCGCGTGGCGGGTGAGAGCTGCTTCGTCGCCAGCTGATCGACCATGCCCCTTTCCCGCCGGTGCGGGGAAGGGGCCGGAGTTTCGTCCATGATCCCCGTCATTTTCGGCCTGTCCGGCCCGGTGCTGACCTCCGACGAGCGGGCATTCTTCGCCTCGATCGAACCGGCGGGCTATATCCTGTTCAAGCGCAACATCGTCGACCGGGCGCAGGTTCGGGCGTTGACCGACGATCTGCGCGCACTGGCGGGGCGGGACGATCTGGCGATCCTGATCGATCAGGAAGGCGGCCGTGTCGCGCGCATGGGGCCGCCCGAATGGCCCGCTTTCTCCGCCGGGCCGGTCTTCGCGAAGCTGTACGAGACAGCGCCGATGTCGGCGATCCAGGCGATGCGCGCCAATGGCCAGGCACTGGGCGTGATGCTGCGCGAGGTCGGGATCACCGTCGACTGCGCGCCGCTGCTCGACGTGGCGCAAGCCGACACCACCGAGGCGATCGCCTGCCGCGCCTATGGCACCGAGCCGATGCAGGTGGCCGCATTGGGCCGCGCCATGCTGGAAGGGTTGGCGGCGGCGGGTGTGGTCGGCGTGGTCAAGCATATGCCCGGCCATGGCCGCGCGCTGGTCGACTCGCACCATTTGCTGCCGACCGTCACCGCCGACGAGGCGGCGCTGGAGATCGATCTCGAACCCTTCATCACGCTGTCGGGCGCGCCGATGGGCATGACCAGCCATATCGTGTTCGAGGCCTGGGACGCCGAGCGCCCCGCCACCCTGTCGCCGACTGTGATCGAGCGGATCATCCGGGGGCGGATCGGTTTCGAGGGCCTGTTGATGACCGACGATATCGACATGAAGGCGCTGTCGGGCACGGCGGGCGAGAAGGCGGCGGGGGCCTTGGCGGCGGGATGCGACCTCGTCCTCGATTGCTGGGCGCGGATGGACGAGATGGTCGAGATCGCCGGGCGCGTGCCGCTGATCACCGAAGCGGCGCGGGCACGGCTGGACCGTGCGATGGCGAGCGTCGGTGCGGGCGCGGGCGACTTTGCGGAGCTGATCGCGCGCCGCGATGCGCTGCTCGCGCTGGCGGCGTTGGAATAGGTAACGCCCTAATCCTCCCCAAGCTTGCTTGGGGAGGGGGACCCTCGCGCCAGCGATGGTGGAGGGGCGGGACGAACCGGCCAAGCCCTCCACTACGCCCTGCGGGCGCGGTTCCCTCCCCCTCGAAGATGGGGAGGAATTGGAAAGAGCCGATCTCCTTTCTCCATCGGTCTGGCGCCCGCCACGCGCCGTCTCGCCATCCCGCATCATCGCCGCTAAGCAATGGGAGATGACGGGGGAACAGCTGACGCTTGATCTGGACGGGTGGGAAGGGCCGCTCGATCTGTTGCTGTCGCTGGCCCGTTCGCAAAAGGTCGATCTGCGACAGATCTCGATCCTGGCGCTGGTCGAGCAATATCTGCGCTTCGTCGACAAGGCGGGGCGGATGCAGCTGGAGCTGGCGGCCGATTATCTGGTGATGGCCGCCTGGCTCGCCTATCTTAAATCCTCGCTGCTACTGCCTCGCCAGCCCGAGGAGGAGCCCGACCCCGAGGAAATGGCGTTGCGCCTGCAACTCCGGCTGGAGCGGCTGGCGGCGATGCGCGAATGCGGCGCGCGGCTGATGGCGCGTGATCGACTGGGCCGCGATGTCTTCCCGCGTGGCGCGCCCGAAGGGCTGGCGGTGCAGCGCAAGGCGATGTGGCAGGCCGAGCTGTACGACCTGATTTCCGCCTATGGCCGGATCAACGCGCGCACCCGCCCGGTCATGCACGTCGTCGCCGACCGGCAGGTCATGACGCTGGAGGCGGCGCTGGAGCGGGTGTCGATGCTGGTCGGCAGCCGGATCGACTGGTCGGCGATCGAGACCTTCCTGCCCGACGGCAGCGAGCGGTTGCGGCGGTCTGCGCTGGCGTCGAGCTTCCTCGCGGTGCTGGAACTGGCGCGGCAGGGCAAGGTCGAACTCCGCCAGGCCGCGCCGTTCGCGCCGCTGATGATCCGCCAGCCCGCGCCATGACCGAGATCGACCCGATCGTGCGCGCCGTCGAGGCGGTGCTGTTCGCCTCGCCCGAGCCGATGAGCGTGGATTCGATCCGCGCGCATGTCGGCGTCGGCAGTCGTGGGGGCAAGGGCGGCGGCGATATCCGTGCGGCCCTGGAACAGTTGGAGGCGCAGTATCGCGGGCGCGGCATCATGCTCGTCCGGCGCGGCGACCGCTGGCATTTCCAGACCGCGCCCGATCTCGCCCATTTGCTCCGCCGCGACCGCGAGGAAGCCCGCCGCCTGTCGCGCGCCGCCATCGAGACGCTGGCGATCATCGCCTATCAGGAACCCGTCAGCCGCGCGGAGATCGAGGCGATACGCGGCGTCGCCATCTCCAAGGGGACGCTCGACGTGCTGATGGAGGCGGGCTGGGTGCGTCCCGCCGGACGACGCGAGGTCCCGGGGCGGCCGCTCATCTATGCGACGACGCCCGCCTTTCTCCAGCATTTCGGGCTGACCAGCAGGCGGGACCTGCCGGGGTTGGAGGATCTGCGTGCCGCCGGGCTGCTCGATCCGGTCGATCTGGCGCTGGAGCGGATGGGTGATGAGGATATGCCCGACGCGTCCCCGGATTCGAGTGAGGAGGAACGCGATTGAGCGCTTTCCTTTGCGTCATGGCCGCGTCACAATGCTCCGCCACGGCCCTCGCATCCCCGATCGGGGGCCATGCCATCGCTCGACCATTGCCGCTGGCCCATTGCCGCTGGTGATGCCAAAGCCTAGATAGATAGAAATTCCAGGAGACGTGCCATGGGCAGCTTTAGCCCGATCCACCTTCTCGTCCTCGCAGTCGTCGCGATCCTTCTGCTCGGCGGCGGGCGTTTTTCCAACCTGATGGGCGACGTCGCCAAGGGTGTGAAGAACTTCAAGAAGGGCATGGCCGAGGAAGACGAGACGCCCGCCAAGCCGTCGGCGCGTATCGAGGCGCAGAAGTCGGCCGAGCCCGCCTTCGATCGCGATGGCGAGCGCGTGCGCGACGATCGCTGATCCCGGTCCGTTAAAGCCAGCAGCGGACTTTCATGTTCAACATCGATTCCAGCGAGTTCCTGCTGGTCGCCATCGTCGCGCTCGTCGTGATCGGTCCCAAGGATCTGCCCAAGGCGATGCGCGTCGTCGGCTATTGGGTGGGCAAGGCGCGCGGCGTCACGCGCCAGTTCCGCCAGGGCTTCGACAATATGGTCCGGGAGGCCGAGTTGGAGGAAATGGAGAAGCGCTGGGCCGCCGAGAATGAGCGGATCATGCGCGAACATGCCGCCGACACGCCTCCGCATGTCGATGCCGAAGCAACCCCTTCGGCGGCGACCCCGGCGGCGGCCTTGCCTGATCACACGACGCCTGACCACAAGACGCCCGATGCGACGCATGGCGATGCCCATGCGGATCACAGCGATCGCCCGGTGATGGTCGAAAAGCCCGTGGTCGCGCCCGCACCCGCCAGCGAGCATCCCTCGCGCGGCACCGAGGGGGCGGCATCGTGAGCGACCAGGAAGACATCGATGCCAGCCGCGCGCCCCTGCTGGAGCATCTGATCGAGCTGCGTCGGCGGTTGCTCTACTGCATCATCGCGGTGGGCTTGGCCTTTGGCGTGTCGATGTATTTTTCGGAATTCATTTTCGGCTTCCTGGCCAAGCCGCTGCTGCGCGCCGGGCAGGGGACGCTGGTCTATACCCAGATTTTCGAGGCGTTCTTCGTCCAGGTGAAGGTCTCGTTCTTCGCCGCGATGATGATTTCCTTCCCGGTGATCGCCAACCAGCTTTGGCAGTTCGTCGCGCCGGGTCTGTACCGCAAGGAAAAGAAGGCGCTGCTGCCCTTCCTGCTGGCGACGCCCGTGCTGTTTCTGATGGGGGCGGCGATGGCCTATTACATTGCCATCCCGATGGCGCTGCACTTCCTGCTGGGTTTCGACGGCATGGTGGGCGGCGTGAAGCGCGAGGCGCTGCCCGCGATCGGCAATTACCTGTCCTTCGTCATGCAGTTCCTGTTCGCCTTCGGCCTGGCCTTCCTGTTGCCGGTCCTGCTGATGCTGCTGGAGCGGGCCGGGATCGTAACCCGCAAGCAGCTGATCGGCGCGCGGCGTTATGCGATCGTCGCGGCGACGGCCGTGGCGGCGGTGCTGACCCCGCCCGACCTGATGTCGCAGGTGCTGCTCGCGGTGCCGCTCATCATTCTCTACGAGCTGGCGATTATCGGCATCTGGTTCACCGAGCGGGCGCGGTCGAAGCAGGCGGCCGTGGAAGAGGATGCCGACGCGGTGGCGTGATCGGGCTGGAGTTTGGAATTGTGAGGGTCTCGGTGAAAGCCGAGGCCCTTTTTTGTTGGGCTGATGGGGCGTGGCCTTCGACTTCGCTCAGGCTGAACGGCGGTTGGGATTTTGCCCTTTCCCCCGCTGCGTTCAGCTTAAGCGCGGTCGAGGGCCATGGGTGGCAGCGCTGGCGTCCGTAATCGTCATGCCTGCCATGGGTGGAAAGCGGCCTTCGATCTGCGTAGCGTGCCGCCCTATGCGTAATGCCAAGCGAACGGAAAGCGGGAGGATCTCGGTCGAAGGAGAGGACTTCGCATGGCGCCTGCATCGCGAGCCGCAATGGTGCACTGCCGATGGTTGGCGTGGGATGGTGCTTGCCGTTCGTCATGTCGATGGCCAGCGGGAGGCACTGGTCGAGTGGCCGATGCCAAAGGCCGCGAGTCACAGCGTGCCTTATCGTCAGCGCCCGAAGATTGATGCGCCGCTGCTCAATCGCGCCGTGACCGCTGCCATTCAGGCCGGTTGGCAACCGCTTTCACGTGGAAAGCCCGTCAGCGTGCTGGTGGAGTAGTTCCGCGAGCGAAGGTTAGCGGAACGATCGGTTCTCGGCGAAAACGGACGTTGCGGTAACGAAGGATTCGTTGAAAGCCATCGCTCGCCCCCCTCGGCGTTCGGCCATGCATCGCAACGGAATGTCGAGTTTTGGGCGAAAGCAGATCGTCAGGTTGATGGCGAAAATAACGGAACCACCTCCGCCCCAAGAAGAAAAGGGCCCCGGCGGAAACCCGCCGGAGCCCTTTCGCAATGTCAACCGGGTGAAGGCTTATTTCGCGTCGTTCGCCGTCTTGGCGACGGTGTTGCCCGCCGAGCTCACGTCGCGACCGACGCCCTCGACCGTGTTGCACGCGCTGACCAGCAGCGCACCGGCAACGATGGCCAGACCCATGAGCTTACGCATTCTCAGTCTCCTCGATGAATTCCGTCGCCGATCAATGCGTCAGGCGTGCAATCGTTCCGCCTCTGTTACGGACGCTGCATCAGATATCGGTGGAGGGAGGGCGAAGGCCCTGAAAAGATTAAGGCCTGGAAGCGTCACCGGGGGGGGGGAGGGTGGACGCTTCCAGGCCTATGGCTTGGACAGCGAGAGCGGGGGGGCATAAGTTCGCTATCCGAAGAGCAGAACACATTGCCAAGGCAGGGGTTCCCGCCTTTTTAACGACCGCCGATCTTTTTTCGAAAAGTCAGTCGCGCCCGACGATCGGGATGGCGATCTCATAGGCGCCGACCAGCGGATCGTGATGCAAGGGCGCGCGCAGCTGCCGTGCCAGCCCCTCCATGACCCGGCCATAGCGCTTGCCGATCAGGTGGCGCAGCTCGTCCGTCTCGACCAGCGCGCGGGTGACGACGCGGACGACCGCGCGGCCCTCCTGCTCGGCGGGCTTGATCGCCACGCGGATCTGCGCGGCCGGATCGCAGTTCATCGCCAGCTCGATCGTCTCGGTGACGAGGAAGGCAACGGCGACCGCCACGTCCTGGTTGACGAGCAGGGGCGCGACGTCGAGCGAGATGCCGATCCCGGCGGCGTTTTCCGGCGCGGTGGCGCGGATATTGGCGGCGAGTTCACCGATCATCGTGCGCAGGTTGAGGCCGCGATTTTCCTCCAGCTCGGCGAAATGGTGACGATGGACCACCGCCAGCGCATCGACCCGCCGCTGGATCGAGGAATAGGCGGCCATCGCCTCCGGTCCCGTCGCGCCGCGCGCATGGAAGTTGATGAGGCTGGAGATGACCTGCAGGTTGTTCTTGACCCGGTGATGGACCTCGCGGGTTAGCTTGGTCTGGCGCACCAGCCCTTCCGCCAGGCCCGCCTCGTGCGTGGCAACGGTGCGGGTGATCGCCTCGAACGTGTCCGCCAGATCGCGGATTTCCTGCGCGGGCGCGGCCTCGACCCCGGAAATGTCGAGAACTTCACCCGGTTGATAGGTCGCGACGATGGCGCGCAACTGACGCAGCGGACGGATCAGCAGTCGGTCGACGATGAACCAGCCCAGCACGACGGCGGCCAGCCACATCAGCAGCGGCAGCGCGAGCGCCACGATCAGCGAGGACGTGATCGGCGCACTCGGCGTGGAAGTGCGCAGGACCAGCCCGGCAATGCCCAGCTCGGTCCGCATCGACTTCATCCGCTCCAGCGCACCCTGGCGGGAAAGCTGCTTGATGGGCAACAACTCGCCGTCCAGCTCCAGCACCGACTCGATCGGGCTGGTCGGGTTGCTCTGGTCGACCAGCGACTGGAGGAAGGGCAGGGGGAAGAAGGCGCGGGCTTGGGCACGGCCGTCCTGGCTGGCGACCGACAGGACCAATCCCTTGCCGGGAAGGATGTCGGCTCCGATCGGCGAACCGTCGACGGGCGTGGGCAAGGCCGCGGGCAGCGGATCGCCGCATAGGACCTTGCCCGCTCGGTCGGTGATGAGGAAACGCGCGCCGGTCATCGACTGCTGCGCAAACACGCCCTGGGCGCGCGCGCAACTCGGCATATCGAGCGGATCCTGGCCCATGGCGCGCACGGCGACGCGCAGCGCCGTCATGTCGCCCATCAGCTCGGTGGCGATGGCGCGTGCGTCTTCGTTGGCGGCGATACGCAACCGGCCGCTCGCCTCGCTATCCGCAAGCCTGGTCGTCTGGAGCGTCGCGAAGATCGCGATAGCTGCCAGGATGAACAGGGTGCTGCCCAGCACGAGCACGAGCTTCGCGCCCGTCGTGAGGCGGGGCGGGGCAGGGCGGAGGCGTTCGGGAGCCTCGATGTCTTGGGGAGGTGTGCTGGCCATTCAGCCGGACGTTCAGTCCAGCTTGCTGAGAAGGTCAAGCATCTCGGCAGGAACCTGCTCGTCCACCGTCTTCTGATACGCCTGGCGAAGGGCCGAGCCCGCATCTTTCTGACCGCCCTTCGGGGGCGTGTCGGACGGCGTGTTCTTCGTCTTGTTGCCCAAACTCAAAATATCCCCCTGCACGACCCACTAGCGGGGCAACCGACGCAATGGCGGCCATGGGCACTGCCGGTTGGCGTCATGCCTGGGCCATAGTTGATGTGGCGATGAAACCAAATTCGATCTTGTTGGTTCCCGATGCGATACGAAAAAACCAAAGGGCGCGTCCATAGGGTGTGTCGGATGGGGATTTCGGGAAACGGCATTGAAAACATGCGCGGGGGTCAGCACATCAGGCGTCCGCGAATACCTCAGGGAGTGATTATTACCCATGTCGCTTGGACAGCAGCTTGCGCCCCATCTTCCCTTCCTGCGGCGCTATGGCCGGGCCCTGACCGGCAGCCAGATGCACGGCGACAAATATGTCCGCGCCACGCTGGAGGCGATCGTCGCGGCCCCGGACCAGTTTCCGCGCGACGTCGATCCACGCCTTGGCCTGTACCGCATGTTCCAGGGCATCTGGTCGTCGGCCAATTATGACGAGCTGGACAATGACGGCATCGACGCCGACGGCAATGAGGGGCTGGCCCGCGCCCGCCTCGCCCGGATGACCCCGTTGTCGCGTCAGGCGCTGCTGCTGACCGCGATGGAGGGCTTCACGCCTGAGGACGCGGCCTATCTGATCGACGTGGAGCCGAGCGAGGTCGAGAACCTCGTCTCCGAGGCGCTGGCCGAGATCGAGAAGCAGACCCGCGCCCGCGTGCTGATCATCGAGGACGAGCCGATCATCGCGATGGATATCGAGACGATCGTTCGCGACCTGGGCCATGAAGTCACCGGCGTCGCCGTCACCCGCGACGAGGCCGTGGCGCTGGCCATGGAGGATCGCCCCGGCCTGGTTCTCGCCGACATCCAGCTGGCCGATGACAGCTCGGGCATCGACGCGGTCAAGGACATCCTGGCCGAATTCGAGGTTCCGGTGATCTTCATCACCGCCTTCCCCGAGCGCCTGCTGACCGGCGAGCGTCCGGAGCCGACCTTCCTGATCACCAAGCCATTCCAGCGGTCGACCGTGAAGGCCGCGATCAGCCAGGCGTTGTTCTTCGACCAGAGCACCGTTCCGGCCGAATAAGAAAGACCTACAGTTACGGACCCAAAACGGTTGAGAGGCGTTGAGGTGGACATGGCTGATTCCAATGAACCCATTCATGTCGCCAAAGAGGATGCCAGGGCAGGGTCGACGCCGCATGTGACGCGGTACATCCTGCCCATCTCGCTGGTGCTCGTGATCGCGATCTTCGCCTTTCTGGTGCTGCGCTGACACGAGCCTCCTCGATTAGCCCTTTGGGACGGCTGGCTATTTCAGGGTTGGCCCCTTATGTTTCGAAACGGTCGCGAGGGCGGCCGTTTCCGATGATCGGATTTTCATGACGCAGCCAATGACGCGGGACGAATTCGAGGACGACGCACCCGATGCGCCCGTCGAGCACGTCGCGCTCCCCGACTCCGAATTCAAGGCGGAACTGGCACGTGTCATCCCCCATCTTCGCGCCTTCGGCCGCTCGCTATCGGGCAGCCGCGATCTGGCCGACGATCTGGTGCAGGAAACGCTGCTCAAGGCATGGGCCGCGCGCAAGCGGTTCCAGGCGGGCACCAACATGCGTGCCTGGACCTTCATCATCCTGCGTAACCTGTATCTGTCGCAGATGCGTCGTGCACGCTTCAAGGGCGAATGGGACGATCTGGTCGCCGATCGCATCCTGGCGGCTCCGGCCAGTCAGGATCGCCACGTCGAACTGGGCGATATGCAGCGTGCGCTGATGCACCTGCCGCAGCCGCAGCGCGAGGCGCTGATCCTCGTCGGTGCCGGTGGCTTCGCCTATGAGGAAGCGGCCGAAATCTGCAACGTCGCGGTCGGCACGATCAAGAGCCGCGTGGCGCGTGGGCGAGTCGCGCTGGAGGCAATCCTGACCGAAGGTTCGCTGCCCTCACGTCGTCTGCATGAAACCGACAGCAGCAAGACCGCGCTGGACAGCATCATGGGAGATGTCGACCAGTTAAGCGGCGGGCGGTAAGCGCCTTTACTTTCGGGCTTTAATAGATGGCCGTCCCGGTTCTGGTCGGGGCGGCTTTTTTGTGTCGGAATGGGTCGGCTTGACAGTGATCGCAAGACCTTGTCCGATCCGGCCATGCGCATGCTTGCCCTGATCGTCTCCGCCTTTCTGCTGACGGCGGCCACGCCGCCGGTCCCGGACGTCCTCAAACCGTATATCAAGGGCGATCGCTTCGATCCGGGTGATTATAAATGGATGAAGGGGCGCTTTCCGGATGCAACGCCGGAGGAAAAGGCGCAGTCCGAACAACTGAAATCATGGCTGAACGCCTGTTTTGACTCGGATCAGGTGGAAAGGCGGGCTGAATTGCTGGCCTTGAATGTAGCGGATCCGAAGTTGAACGGAATGGATTTTCGCGACGGGTTATGCGCGCAGGTTGCGTCGGCCCCTTCCGCAGAGCTCTGGCCAAACTTCGCTGCGTTCCAGCGTTCGGTGCAGATGGCAACGCCACTTGCCGACACCTATCTTATGGCGGTGAAGGTAGCCCAACAGGTTGGGGCGGCATCGTCACCCAAAATGGCTGATTTGCTTAAGGCAAGAGTGATCGGTGACCAGATGCTGCGCTTTGGAGTTGGCTGGGGTAGCGGCGAGATGTCCATGGCTCCGGCCGTTTCCGCCGACGTGAAAGCCATCATCGAAGCACGGCTCAGCTTGGCTTTGGCTGTGGAAGATCGTTCCAACACCGAGTGGCTGAAACGAATCGTTCGTGAACAAGGCTGGCCTAAACGCTCCGAGGTCGGCGAGGGAGCAGCCGGGAAGGCTTGGTTGCTGGTCCAGCACGCCGATGCCGATCCGACCTTCCAACTTACGTCTCTGCGTTTGATGGAGCCGCTCGTGTCATCCGGTGAAGTCTCGAAGGGCGACTATGCCTATTTATACGACCGCGTGATGCTCAAGATCACCGGCAAGCAACGTTATGGAACGCAGGCTATGTGCCTCGACGGTAAGCGCGTCGTCCAACCTTTGGAGGATGCCAAGGCCGTTGATCGACTTCGGGGCGAAGCTGGGCTGCAGCCGCTGGCGAATTATTTGAATGGCATGAACACTTCATTCGGAGAATGCCCGACTTCGTCGTCTGCTCATCACCAGTAGTAGCGTATCTGCTACTGGGAACGCCGGTCCAGCCGCGCCAGCAGCCGCACCCAGTGATCCGGCAACCGCACCGGCCGGGAATAGGCCGAGCGGAGCGCACAGCCGATATCGTCCGTGCGCTGCGGCGCGCGGACGATGCGGATGTCGCTGGTCCCGGATTCGGTGCTCATCATGGCAACATAACCGATCGCGGCTTGACAAGTTGCAAATCATCTGATGCGCATTTGTTAACGGGATCGAAAGTGTTTCTTTCGCCACACCCCGCGGGGTAGAAGCAGGGCCATGAGCAGCCTGTCCTCGTCCGCCTTGCCCGATGCCGTCGGCCGTGCCCGTCGGCATTCGTCCTTTCTGGCGATGCTGCTCGACCGGGAGCCGGAAATCGAGGCGGCGGCGCTGGCCGGAGAGTTGCTCCCGCCGCCCGTCGTGGCGGAGGACTTGCCGGTCGGTACCCGGTTGCGTCGTGAGCGGCGCGCGCTGGCGCTCACCGTCGCGCTGGGCGATCTGTCCGGGCTGCACGACCTGACCGAGGTGACGCACCGGCTGACCGATTTCGCCGACCGGTCCCTCGACCGCGCGATCCGCGCCGCGATCGAGGAGCGCACGCCGGGCGCGGAGCCGGTCGGTTTCGCCGCCATCGCGCTGGGAAAGCAGGGGAGCCGTGAACTCAACTATTCCTCCGATATCGATCCCATTCTGATCTTCGACCCCCAGACTCTGCCCCGTCGTCCGCGCGAGGAACCGGAGGATGCGGCGGTGCGCATCGGCAAGCGGGTCGTCGAATTGCTCCAGGCGCGCGATGGCGAGGGCTATGTGCTGCGCGTCGACCTGCGGCTTCGGCCCTCGCCCGAAGCGACGCCGATCGCGATCCCCGTGGAGGGGGCGATCGCCTATTATGAAAGCCAGGCGCTGACCTGGGAACGGGCGGCGTTCATCCGCGCGCGGGCGGCGGCGGGCGACCTCGCGCTGGGGCAGCGTTTCCTGGATGCGATCCGCCCATTCGTGTGGCGGCGTGCGCTCGATTTCGGCGCGGTCGGCGAGATTCGCGACCTGACCCGGCGCATCCGCGACCATCATGCGCAGGGGCAAGCGATGGGGCCGGGTTATGACCTGAAGCGCGGGCGCGGCGGCATCCGTGAGATCGAATTCTTCGCGCAGATTCACCAGTTGATCCATGGCGGCCGCGACCCCGTGCTACGGGCACCCGCCACCCGCGACGCGCTGGCGACACTGGCCGAGTCGGGGCGGATCGATGCGGGGCAGGCGGCGGCGCTGACCGACGCCTATGTCCTGCTGCGCACGATCGAGCACCGGGTCCAGATGATCGACGATCGCCAGACCCATCAACTGCCGTTCGGCGACGGGCTGGGCCGGGTCGCGCAACTCCACGGACTGCCGGATGGCGATGCGCTGATCGCCATTCTGGCACCCGTCACCGAACGGGTCGGGTGCTTCTACGACGCGCTCGACGCCGATGAGCGGCCCCGACTGCCGCATGACCCGGTCTTGCTGAACGCGCGGCTGGCGGCGGCGGGGCTGCACGATATCGAGGCGGCGGCGCGGCGGATCGCGGCATGGCGTGGCGGCGACTATCCCGCGCTTCGCAGCCCGGCGGCACGCGAGGCGTTGGACGCGGTGCTGCCCACACTGGTTGAGGCACTCGCCGAGGCCCCCGATCCCGATGCCGCGATCCTGAAGCTCGATTCGCTGTTCGAACGGATGACGAGTGCGATCAACATCTTCCGCCTGCTGGAGGCGCGGCCGGGGCTGGCCAGCCTGACCGTCGCGATCCTCAGCCATGCCGCACCGTTGGCGGCCGACCTGGCGCGGCGGCCCGCGCTCCTCGATGGGCTGATCGATGCCTCCGCCTTCGAGCCGTTGCCCGCCGTGAAGTTCCTCGAACGCGCGATGCGCGGCGGCGAGAGCGGGCAGGATTATCAGGATCGCCTCGACCATGTCCGCCGCGTCGTGGGCGAGTTGCGGTTCGCGCTGGGGGCGCAGATCGTTGCGGGGCGGGCCGATCCGCTCGAGGTGGCGGGTGGCTATGCGCGCGTCGCGGAAGCGGCAGTCGGCGTCTTGGCGCAGGCGACGGTCGATGAATTCGTCGCGGCGCATGGCCGGGTGCCGGGTAGCGAATTGGTGATTCTGGCGCTCGGGCGGATGGGGGGCGCGGCGCTGACCCACGCCTCCGACCTCGACCTCGTCTATCTGTTCACCGGCGATTTCGCAGGCGAGTCCGATGGGCCGAAGCCGCTGGGGGCGACGCTCTATTACAACCGGCTGGCGCAGCGGGTGACGGCGGCGCTGTCGGTGCCGACCCAGGCGGGGCCGCTCTATCCGGTCGACACGCGGCTGCGCCCATCGGGCACGCAGGGGCCGCTGGTGGTCTCGGTCGAGAGTTTCGCGCGGTATCAACGCGAAGACGCCTGGACCTGGGAGCATATGGCCTTGACCCGCGCCCGGCCGATCTTCGGCTCGGCAGAAGCGCGGGCGGAGGTGGCCGCGATCGTCGCCGGTGTCCTGAACGGCAACCGCCCGGCCCGTGACGTGGCGACCGAGGCGGGCGACATGCGCGCCGAAATGGCGCGGCACAAGCCGCCGCAGGGGCCGCTCGACATCAAGCTGCTGCCCGGCGGACTGGTCGACCTGGAGTTCGCGGTGCACCGGGTGCAGTTGATCCATCGGACCGGGTTCGACCCCGATCTGGGCCGGGCCATCGGCGCGCTGGTGGTGCAGGGGCTGATGCCGCCGTCCATGGCGCAGGCGCATGACGTGCTGACTCGCGCGCTGGTGTCTTTCCGCCTGTTGGTGCCCGATGGGCAGGAGCCGCCCGAGCCGACCCGCCCGCTGATCGCGCGCGCCATGGGCCTGCCCGATTGGGCGACGGTGGTTGCCACGCTGGAGGCGACACGGCAGGAGGTCGCCCAGGTCTGGCATGGAGATGGTGATGCAGCAGGGTGATGCGATTCCGGCGGTGACGGTCACCACCGCGAATGACGAAAAGCTGGCGCTGGGCGATCTGACCGGGCCGCTCGTCGTCTATTTCTACCCCAAGGACGACACCAGCGGCTGCACGCGCGAGGCGCAGGACTTCACCGCGCTGGCGGCGGACTTCGCGGGCGCGGGCGTGCGGGTGATCGGTATTTCCAAGGACAGCCCGGCCAAGCACCGCAAGTTCACCGAAAAATATACGCTGGCGGTCGAACTGGTCAGCGACGAGGACGGCACGGCCTGCGAGGCGTTCGGCGTCTGGGGGGAGAAGAAGCTCTACGGCAAGACCTATATGGGCATCGAGCGGGCGACCTTCCTGTTCGATCGTGACGGCAAGCTCGCCCAGAGTTGGCGCAAGGTGAAGGTGCCCGGCCATGCCGAGGCCGTGCTGGAGGCGGCGCGCGTACTTTGACGACGATCGCTCAAGCCTGCGCAGCCGTCCTGCGCGAAAGCGATCCGCTGGCCAAGGTGCGGTTGGCGCGGGCGATGGCGCGCGGCTGGCGTCGCGGCGCTCTGGCGCATGACTTCGATGTCGCGATGCCCGATGCGCCGGGGCGGCCCGACCGGCCCGAATTGCTGCCGCCCAACCGCATGCCCAAGCGCGGGCGGGGTGGTTCGGAAAAGGGGCGGATCGCGCTGCTCCACGCGCTGGCGCATATCGAGTTCGCGGCGATCGACCTGGCCTTCGACGCGGCGGGCCGGTTCGGCGGGCAGTTCCCGCGCACCTTCGTCGACGACTGGATTTCGGTCGGCGCGGATGAGGCGATGCACTTCGCCGTCCTGCATCGTCGGCTAAAGACCTTGGGGTCGGGTTACGGCGAACTGCCTGCCCATGCGGGCCTCTGGGAAGCGGCGGAGGAAACCGCGCATGACGCCATGGCGCGGCTGGCCGTCGTGCCGATGGTGCTGGAGGCGAGGGGCCTCGACGTCACGCCGGAGACGGTCGCACGCTTCCGCGCCGGGGGCGACGAGGCGTCGGCGCGCATCCTCAACCGCATCTATACCGACGAGATTCGGCATGTTGGATTCGGCGCGAAATGGTTTGGTTATCTGGCCGCCCGGCATGACATCGAACCCGCCGAGCATTGGCGAATGCTGGTCCGCCGCCATTTCCGGGGGGCGGTTAAGCCACCGTTCAACGTTTCGGCGCGCGATACAGCCGGTTTGACGCGCGATTTCTATGCGCCTCTTGCGGACGAGGAACCCATAAAGGCACAAGCTGACCGTCTGTAACGCGGTGGGGCTGCGACACAGCATAGGATGAACGAAGCCGGGCTTTTCCGACTGCGGGATCGTTCGGCGACAAGGGTTCGGGGTTCGATGAATCAACTGGCACTCTCGGGTAAATCGATTGCATCGCGCGTCCGCTCTGTTTTCCTCGCTACCCTGATCGTCGGTTTTTCGGGCGGTCTGTCCGGCCAGATGGCGATGGCCCATTCGGCACCCGCCGCTCCGGCCGCCAAGGCCAATGCCGCCGTCGGGGGCGAGTTCATCCCCGCCAACAGCGCCGAAGCCTCGGCCGACCTTCGTACCGACCAACAGTTCCGCACCCTGTTCCAGACCTGGAAGAAGATGGACGCCCGCCCGAATGGCGTCATCGCGATCCCCTCGGTCCATCCGGTCGAAAAGCTTCAGTTCACCAGCAATTTCGGCATCCGCTCCGACCCGTTCCGCGGCACCGCCGCGATGCATGCCGGGGTCGATATTCCGGGTCCGGTCGGCACCCCGATCTACGCCACCGCCGACGGCATCGTCGATCATGCGGGCTGGCAGGGCGGCTATGGCAATCTGGTCGAGGTCAATCATGGCAAGGGCATCGCGACCCGCTATGGTCATCTGTCGAAGATCCTGGTCGCCGACGGCGCCCGCGTGACGCGCGGCCAGCTGATCGCGCTGATGGGCTCGACCGGCCGTTCGACCGGCCCGCACCTCCATTATGAGGTCCGCATGGACGGCCATGCCGTCAACCCGATCCCCTTCCTGACCACCGGCGATTATCTGACCGCGTCGCAGGATCACGCGATCCACCAGATCCCCGTCTCGACCGACGGCCCCGCCGCGCAGGACTGAAGTTTATTCCTCCCCTGTAAGGGGAGGGGGACCGCTCGCAGAGCGGTGGAGGGGGATGGCGGCTAGAGGCGCCCTTTGCGGAAGCGCCCCTCCGTCAGACTTTCGGTCTGCCACCTCCCCGTACCGGGGAGGATTTAGTGGGATTGCCCCATTCGCCCCTCGCGCCTATCTCACCTCCATGGCCACCAGCATTTCCGAAATCGCGCTGACCCCGGCCGCCGCGGCGCGCGTCGCGACGATCGCCGAGCGGCAGAACAAGCCCGCCATCCTGCGTCTGTCGGTCGAAGGCGGCGGCTGTTCGGGCTTCCAGTACAAGTTCGGCCTGGCCGATGCGCCCGCCGAGGATGATTCGGTGGCGCAGACCGATGGCGTTACCCTGGTCGTCGACAGCATCAGCCTGGACCTCGTCCGGGGTGCGCAGGTCGATTATGTCGAGTCCCTCGGCGGCGCGGCGTTTCAGGTGAAGAACCCCAACGCGGCCTCGGGCTGCGGTTGCGGCACCAGCTTTTCGGTCTGACGTGAAGATCACCACTTACAACGTCAACGGGATCAAGGCCCGTCTGCCCCGCCTGCTCGAATATCTAGCCGAGGCGGATGCGGATATCGTCTGTCTTCAGGAACTGAAGGCCAGCGACGAAACCTTTCCGATCAAGGACATCGAGGCCGCCGGATATGGGGCGGTCTGGCACGGGCAGAAGAGCTGGAACGGCGTCGCGGTCCTCGCGCGCGGTGCCCAGCCGGTCGAGCGGCAGCGCGGGCTGGCAGGCGAGGATGAGGACGAACATAGCCGCTACCTCGAATGCGACGTGAATGGTCTGGTCGTCGCCTCGCTCTATCTGCCCAACGGCAATCCCCAGCCGGGACCGAAATTCGATTACAAGCTGCGCTGGATGGAACGGCTGGCGAGCCGCGCGCGGGCGTTGCTCGCGGAGGAAGTTCCCGCCGTGCTGGCCGGGGACTATAACGTCATCCCCCATGACGACGACACCTTCTCCGTCCCCGCCATGGCGAGCGACGCGCTGATGCAGCCGGAAAGCCGTCAGGCCTATCGCCGGTTGCTGGCGCAGGGGTGGACGGACTCGCTGCGGACGCGCGCGCCCAAGGGCGGGGTATGGACCTTCTGGGACTATCAGGCCGGGTCGTGGCAGCGTGATGCGGGGTTCCGTATCGACCATTTGCTGCTCAGCCCGCAGGCCGCCGACCGGCTGGTCGATGCGGGCGTCGACAAGAGCTATCGCGGCCGGGAAAAGGCGAGCGACCATGCCCCGACCTGGGTGAAGTTGCGCGATAAATAATTCCTCCCCTGCAAGGGGAGGTGGCAGGCCAAAGGCCTGACGGAGGGGTGTCACGGCCGATGGCGTGACCCATCGCTGGCGGTTACACCCCTCCACCACCGCTTCGCGGCGGTCCCCCTCCCCTTGCAGGGGAGGAATAGTTCGAACAGAGACCACCCATGCGCCGTGCCGTTTCCCTCTTGCTGCTGACCCTCGCCATCACCGCCTGCGATCAGCGCGGAAGTGCCGACGATCGTCTCGCCAACGCCGACGCGCAGGAGCGCTCCCGCCAGGAGAAGGTCGCGAAGGACATGGTCGCGCAGACCGAGGATCAGGTGCGGGTCAAGATGCTGGAACAGCGTGTGGCGGCGCTGGAGGCGCAGGTGGCGGCGATGCAGGGGGATCGCAAGCTGCTGGATGCGCAACTGGTCGAGCAGAGGCTGAACCAGATCGAGGCGGGGCGTGTGGGGGCGGACGATCCGGTACCTGCGGCGACGCCGACGCCCGCAGCGACACGTGGCCAGGGTCGCGCACCGGCGGCCCAAACTCCGTCCCAGCCACCGCCCGCGCGCAAGCCGCTGGTCCTGGACCTGCGATAGCGGCGCGGGCGGTGAGGGGTTACGCCCCGGCGCGGTGGCCGGGGCGTTGCCGAAGGCTTACTTCTTCAGGTGCGCCGAGATGAACTTGTTCATCTCGAACATGGTGCACTTGTCCTTGCCGAAGACCTTCTTCAGCTTGTCGTCGGCCAGGATTTCCCGCTTGTTTTCGGGATTCTGCAGGTTGTTGGCCTTGATATAGTCCCACACCTTGCTGATGACCTGGCTGCGCGGCAGCTTCTCGTTGCCGACGATCGCGCCCAGTTCCTCGGACGGCTGGACCGGGGCGTGGATGCCGGTGCCCGTGGTTGCGGTGGCCATGATGTTCCTTCCTATAATCCTTCAGCGTCCCAGCCCTTTGGCGGGACGCGCGTGAATCACGCTTTCTTCAGCGCGTCCGCCTTGTGCGCTGCCTTTCCGCCATTGTCACTCTCTACTATGTATTGCGGTTCGTCCTTCGACGCACGGACGGTATGGCCCTTGATGGTCGTGTCGCTGGTCTGCTTCTTGACGACCTTGCCCTCGGCCGTGCCGCCATGGCTGTTCCATTCGACATGATCGCCTTTTTTGAACTCGGTCATCGTCGCTCTCCTGGGGTTGTGATCGGCATCAATCCCTCGAGGCTTTCGTTGGTTGCACCGGCGCGCGCCACGGGGCATCAGGGCGGCCAGCCAAGGAGACAGGAACCCCATGAAGACCCGCGCAGCCGTCGCCTTCGAAGCCAAGAAGCCGCTCGAAATCGTCGAACTCGATCTGGAAGGCCCCAAGGCCGGTGAGGTCCTGGTCGAGATCATGGCGACCGGCATCTGCCACACCGACGCCTATACGCTCGACGGGTTCGACAGCGAGGGCATCTTCCCCAGCGTGCTGGGCCATGAGGGCTGCGGCATCGTGCGCGAGGTGGGCGCGGGCGTCACCTCCGTGGTGCCGGGCGACCATGTCATCCCGCTCTACACCCCCGAATGCCGCCAGTGTAAGTCGTGCCTGTCGGGCAAGACCAACCTGTGCACCGCGATCCGCGCCACGCAAGGCAAGGGCCTGATGCCCGACGGCACGACGCGGTTCAGCTATAAGGGCCAGCCGATCTTCCATTATATGGGCTGCTCGACCTTCTCGAACTTCACCGTCCTGCCCGAGATCGCGGTGGCGAAGATCCGCGAGGACGCGCCGTTCGACACCAGCTGCTATATCGGCTGCGGCGTGACGACGGGCGTGGGCGCGGTGGTCAACACCGCCAAGGTGCAGCCGGGCGAGAATATCGTCGTCTTCGGCCTGGGCGGCATCGGCCTGAACGTGATCCAGGGCGCGAAGCTGGCGGGCGCCGGGCGGATCATCGGCGTCGACATCAACCCCGACCGTGAGGAATGGGGCCGCCGCTTCGGCATGACCCACTTCCTCAACTCCAAGGGGCTGAGCCGCGAGGAGACGATCGCCAAGGTGCTGGAACTGACCGATGGCGGTGCGGACTACAGCTTCGATGCGACCGGCAATACCGAGGTGATGCGTACCGCGCTGGAGTCCTGCCATCGCGGCTGGGGCACCTCGATCATCATCGGCGTGGCCGAGGCGGGCAAGGAGATCAGCACGCGGCCGTTCCAGCTGGTGACGGGGCGCAACTGGCGCGGCACGGCATTCGGCGGCGCGCGGGGGCGGACCGACACGCCCAAGATCGTCGACTGGTATATGAACGGCATGATCGAGATCGACCCGATGATCACCCACCGCCTGACGCTGGAGGAGATCAACAAGGGCTTCGACCTGATGCACGCGGGTGAGAGCATCCGCAGCGTGGTGATCTTCTGATGTTCAGCCATGTCATGCTGGGCGCCGACGACATTGCGGCGGCCAAGCGCTTCTACGATGCGACGTTGGGCGTGCTGGGCGCACCCGAGGGTGTGGTCGATGCGGCGGGACGGCTGGTCTACAGCCATAATGGCGGCCGCTTCCTGATCTCGAAGCCGATCAATGGCGAGCCTGCGACCTATGCCAATGGCGCGACGCTGGGTTTCGCGATGGACTCGCCGGAGCAGGCCGATGCCTGGTACGCGGCAGGGCTCGCGAATGGCGGCACCGCGATCGAGGATCCGCCCGGCATTCGCAACGTACCTGTCGGCAAGGTCTATCTGGCTTATTTGCGCGATCCGACCGGCAACAAGCTGTGCGCCCGGCATCTGGTGGAGGCGGCCTGATGTATACGCATGTCATGGTCGGATCGAACGACATCGCGCGTTCCAAGGCCTTTTACGATGCGCTGTTCGGCGCGTTGGGTGGCCAGCCGGGGATGCAGATGGGCGAACGCCTGCTTTATCGGCATAACGGCGCGGCCTTCATGGTGACGCGCCCCATCGACGGAGAGGCCGCGACCTTTGCCAATGGCGGGACCATCGGGCTGGGCGCGGCGGATCCGGCACAGCTCGACGCCGCCCATGCGGCGGCCGTGGCGAATGGCGGCACCGCGATCGAGGCGCCGGTGGGCGAGCGCCAGACGCCGATGGGTCCGGCCTATCTCGGCTATCTGCGCGATCCGGACGGCAACAAGCTCTGCCTGGGCTGCCGCCTGCCAGCCCCCGCACCTGCCGCATGAGCGACTATATCCTGACGTTGGCGTGCCAGGACCGGGTCGGCATCGTCGCCGCCGTGTCGGGTGCGCTGGCGGGGATCGATGGCTTCATCCTCGACAGCCAGCAATATGCCGATCTGGAGACGGGGCGCTTCTTCCTGCGCATCGTCTTCACCGGCCAGGGAGAGCGTTTCCCGACCTCGGTCGAGGGGGTGCGCGCGGCGCTGGCCGAACCCGCCGCACGGTTCGGCTTCGACTGGCATGTCGCGCCCGCCACCGAGCGACCCCGGATGCTGATCGCGGTGTCGAAGGGCTCGCACTGCCTGAACGACCTGCTCCATCGCTGGCGGACCAACACGCTGCCGGTCGAGATCGTCGGCGTCGTATCCAACCACGACTCTTTGCGCCCGCTGGTCGAATGGCATGGCCTGCCCTGGCACCATCTGCCGGTCGACAATGGCAATCGCGCGGAGCAGGAAGCGGCGATGCTGGCGTTGATGGAGGAAAGCGGCGCCGATTATCTCGTCCTCGCCCGCTATATGCAGGTGCTGGGCGAGCGGCTGGTCGCCGCCCTTCCGGGGCGGTGCATCAACATCCATCACAGCTTCCTGCCCGGCTTCAAGGGCGCACAGCCCTATCACCGCGCCCATGCGCGCGGCGTGAAGCTGATCGGCGCAACCGCGCATTTCGTGACGGCGGACCTGGACGAAGGGCCGATCATCGAACAGGCGGTCGAGCGGGTCGATCACCGCGCCAGCGTCGACGACCTGATCCGCATCGGCCGCGATATCGAGGCGCAGGTGCTGGCCCGCGCGGTCGCCTGGGTGGGCGAGCGGCGGGTGTTCCTCAATGACAACCGGACGGTGGTGTTCCGATGACGATCGAGACGATGTCGACCTCGAAGGCGCATGGCGGCGTGCAGGGTGTGTACGCGCATGACAGCGAAGCGACGGGTACGCGCATGACCTTCTCGGTCTTCGTGCCGGAGCATGAGGAGGGGGAGAAGCTGCCCGTCCTCTGGTATCTGTCAGGGCTGACCTGCACCCATGCCAATGTCACGGACAAGGGCGAGTATCGAGCCGCTTGCGCCGAGCACCGCGTGATCTTCATCGCGCCCGACACCTCGCCGCGTGGGGAAGGCGTCGCGAATGACGATGCCTATGACATGGGGCAGGGGGCTGGCTTCTACGTCGATGCGACGCAGGAACCCTGGGCACCGCATTTCCAAATGCGAACCTATATCGAGCAGGAACTGCCCGCGCTGATCGCCGAGCATTTCCCGGTTGCCGATATGGGCGCGCAAGCGATCACCGGCCACTCGATGGGCGGCCACGGCGCGCTGACCATCGGCCTTCGCCATCCGGATCGCTTCCGCAGCGTGTCTGCCTTCGCCCCGATCGTCGCGCCGGGCCAGGTGCCATGGGGTGAGAAGGCTCTGGGTGGCTATCTGGGGCAGGACCGCGCCGCGTGGCGACAGGCGGATGCCGTCGCCTTGATCGAGGACGGCGCGCGACTGCCCGACCTGCTGGTCGATCAGGGCGATGCCGACCAGTTCCTGACCGAGCAGTTGCGTCCCGAATTGCTGGCCGAGGCGTGTGACAAGGCGGGGATCGCCCTGACGCTGCGGATGCAGCCGGGGTACGACCACAGCTATAATTTTATTTCGACGTTCATGGCGGATCATGTCGCTTGGGCGGCCGAGCGGCTGCGCGGGTAATCCCCCAACCGCCGTTCAGCCTGAGCGAAGTCGAAGGCCAAGGGAATCCGCTTGGGTTCAGTCGTTGTCGCGTGGCCTTCGACTTCGCTCAGGCCGAACGGGCGTGATGGCGAGGATCGTCCGGCGTCCCCATGAGTTTTGCACCCGCGCAATCGATACGCTATCGCACCGGCTTTGACGTAAAGGACAGAATATGAGCTGCGCGCATGGCGATCCGGAGGATGGCGACCTGATGGGCGCGGACGGCAAGATCGCCGTGCCCGATCATGTCGCCGACGCCATCCGCACGCTGATCGCCTGGGCGGGCGACGATCCCACGCGCGAGGGGCTGATCGATACCCCGAAGCGCGTCGCGCGGGCGTGGCGCGAATATTGCGGCGGCTATGGCGACGACCCCGCCGTGCACCTGTCTCGCGTGTTCGAGGAGGTTGGCGGCTATGACGAGATCGTGCTGCTGAAGGACATTCCCTTCCAGTCCCATTGCGAGCATCACATGGCGCCGATCATCGGGCGCGCGCATATCGCCTATCTGCCGCGCAACCATGTCGTCGGCATCTCCAAGCTGGCGCGCGTGCTGCATGGCTTCGCCCGCCGGTTGCAGGTGCAGGAGCGGCTGACCGCGGAGGTCGCCGACTGCATCTGGGAGAATCTCAAGCCGCTGGGCGTCGCGGTGGTGATCGAGGCGACGCATGGCTGCATGACCTCACGCGGGGTACGCACGCCGGGCGTGTCGATGGTGACGAGCCGGATGATGGGCGTGTTCCGCGACGACGATCGCAGCCGCAAGGAAGTGCTTTCGCTCATGGGCATGGCCGGATGATCAGGCGTACCGTGCTGGTGACCGGCGCGGCCAGGCGGCTGGGCGCGAGCATCGCCCGGCGGCTGGCGGCGGACGGGCATCGACCGGTGATCCATTATAACGGCTCGGGCGAGGATGCGGCGGCGCTGGCGGCGGAACTGGATGCGCCGATGGTGCAGGGCGACCTGTCACGGATCGACGCGATCGACGCCCTGTTCGCCCGTGCGCGGAAAGCGGCGGGTGGGCCCATCGACGGGCTGGTCAACAGCGCCTCGGCCTTCGAGTTCGACCGGCCGCCGGAGACGGATGCGGGCCTGATGGCGAAACTCTATGCGATCAACGCCGCTGCGCCCGCGCTGCTCGCCTCGGCGCTGGCGCGACAGGATGACGTGGTAGATGGCGCGGTGGTCGACATTCTCGACCAGAAGCTGGCCAACCCCAATCCCGACTTCTTCGCCTATAGCTGCGCCAAATTCGCCTTGGCGGGTGCGAACACGATGCTGGCCCAGGCGCTCGGGCCCCGCATCGCGGTGAACGCGGTGGCCCCCGGCCTGACCCTGCAAAGCGGCGACCAGAGCGATGCCGAATTCGCCGAGGCGGCGACGAAGAACCTGCTCGGCCGCCCGATCGGCGCGGGGGCGGTGGCGGAGGCGGTGTCCTTTCTCCTCGGCGCGCGGGGGCTTCGCGGACAGACCCTGTATGTCGATTGCGGCCAGCGTTTCTGCCGCCGCGACGGCGATGTGATGTTCGAGGGACGGGCATGACGGCGACCTATCGGATCCTGCTCGATGAAATGACGGTTGCGATGCATCTGGGCATCTACCCGCATGAGGTCGCGCCCCAACCGGTCCGCCTGTCGGTCGCGATGACCGTCACCTATCCCGCCGCGCCCAGCGCCGACCGGATCGAGGAGGTGCTGGACTATGACTTCCTGCGCGAAGGCATATTGGCGATGGCGCGCGGCCCCGGTTTCGCATTGCAGGAAAGCCTGTGCGAGGCGGTGGCGGCACTATGTCTTGCCGACCCGCGCGTGACGGCGGTGACGGTGCGGTCGACCAAGACCGACATCTATCCCGATGCCCGCATCGGCTGCGAGATAGAGCGGAGCCGCTGACGTCGGACGGCTTGTCACGATAATATCACGCAGCTGTCATCAATCTGTTGCGAAAGGGCCCGGAGCCGTCCTAAGTCGCCGCCGCAAAAAGGGCGGAATAGCATGGCGATCAACTCGACACCCCAGCGGGCCGGTACCGGGATCGCCGCCGCGATGATGCTGGCCCTCTGCCCGGCACCCGCCGCAGCGCAGACCGTGCAGGAATTACAGAGCCAGATTGACGAACTGAAGGCGCAGATCAAGGCGTTGACCGATGCGCAGAAGGGCGCGACGGCGGCCGTTCCGACTGCCCCCGTCGCCGCATCCGCCCCGCCGGTCGTGGCTGCGGTGCCGGTCGCACCCCTGCCTATTCCGGCCCCTGTGCCGCAGCGGGTGGCGAGCACACCCAAGCCGGTATCGTCACGGACGCCCTGGTATGAGCGTATGCGTCTGCGCGGTTATACGCAGCTTCGCTACAACGCCCTGCTGGACAGCGAAAACGCGCCGGGGACCAACGGCTCGCGGCTGCGCTCGGTACATGATGCCTCGATCAACGATGACGGCGGCTTCCTGCTGCGGCGGGTCCGGCTGGTGCTGCAGGGCGACATCACCGACCGGCTGCAACTCTATTTCCAGCATGACTTCGGCGCGGCGGTGAACAACCAGTCGAGCACCGAGCGGCGCGAGAATTTCGGCCAGTTGCGCGATGTCTATGCCGACTGGTTTCTCGACCCCGAGCGCCGCCTGCGCCTGCGCTTCGGCCAGTCCAAGGTGCCGTTCGGCTGGGAGAATCTGCAATCCTCGTCCAACCGCCTGCCGCTCGATCGATCGGATGCAATCAACAGCGGCGTGCCCGGCGAGCGCGATGTCGGGGTCAACGTCTATTACACGCCTGCGCCGGTTCAGGCGATCTGGGACCGGCTGACCAAGAACAAGCAGAAGCTGTTCGGCAATTACGGCGCCTTTGGTCTGGCCGTCTATAACGGGCAGGGGACCAACCGGACCGAGCGGACCGACAATCTGATGAAGGTCGCGATGGCGACCTGGCCCTTCGCGCTCGACGGGTTGGGGCCGCTGTTCCGCGACCAGGTGTTGGAGGTCGGCGGCTCGGCGATGTTCAACCGTTTCCGGCCAGAGCTGCGCAGCGGCGGGGTCAGTTCGGTCGATTATCGCGACGATCGCGTCGCCGTCCACGCCATCCTCTATCCGCAGCCCTTTGGTATCCAGACCGAATGGACGACCGGCTGGGGGCCGCAATATGACAACGCATCGGGGGCAATCCGCTCCAGCCGCCTGGGTGGCGGCTATGTCCAGCTGATGGCGAATGTCGGCAAGACGCCGGTCGGCCGCGCCATCCCCTATGTCCGGTGGCAGCATTATCGCGGCGGGTGGAAGGCCAATGTCGACGCCCCCCGGCTGGAAACCGACGAGTGGGAACTGGGTACCGAGATCCAGCTGGTGGAGGCGCTGGAATTGACCATCGCCTATGCCCGGATGGAGCGGCGCGAGGCGGATTCTCGACGGACAGGCCGCGCGACGGGCGACCTGATCCGGACCCAGCTGCAATTCACGTATTAGAGTTGGACGAGGAATTCATCCACACCCCTCCCCTTCAGGGGAGGGGCCGGGGGTGGGGCGCGTCCACAAGCGTCGGGTTCGTGGCGAGGCCCCACCCCAACCCCTCCCCTAAAGGGTAGGGCACGCTCTGATGTAATGCGACGCCATCACCGACCGACGCGTCAACCACCGCCCTTGGTGGTGAAGTCGATCCGGATACGGACCCATTCGCCGATCATTTCCTTGCCGTTGACGCGCGGCGCACGGACGCGGAACTGCCAGGCGGCCTCGCGCATCGAGCGGGCCAGCCCGGAGCCGACGGGCGACTCGCCCAGGATTTGGCAATTCTCGACGCGGTAGCCGGGGATGGTGCGACACGCGATCAGTGCCCAGCCGCCCGGCGGCGGCGGGCTGCGCAGATAGCCGTTCAATTCCGCATCGCTCGGGCGGCGGGGGAACCACTCGGCATTGTAGAGCCGCCGACCGCCCGGCCCTTCGCCGGGGCCATAGGCCGACGCGCTGTCCTCGCCCCGATCGTCGCCGTTGCTGGAACCGACGCCCTTGCCCTCGCCCTTGGGCAGGGCGCCGATATCACCGGCCACGAACAGCGACTTGTCGCCCCATTGCCACGGCGTCGGGGTGGAGGTGTCGACGGGCTTTTCGGTCGGGGGCTTGGGCGTGTCGGGCTGCTTCTCCGTGACCGGCGCCTTGGAGCCGCCCGCCGCGGCAGGCTTGCGTGTCGCCGTGCGGGTTCTGGGCACCGGCGCGCCCGATTGCTGATCGTCGGGCGAGACGGAGAAGGTGTTGAGGACCGAGGATTTCTCCGGGTCGATCAGCTTGGGCGCCAGATGGAACAGCAGCCAGGCCAGCAGCAGATGTGCGAGCACGGTGAGCGTGATCGACGCACCCCGCTCGCGCAGTTTCTCGCGGTAGCGTTCGGGAATGAACGCCCAGCGCGATGACGGAGGGACGGCCGCGCTCATGATGGAGATGCCCCTCCGTCAGATCTTTGGTCTGCCACTGCCCCTTGCAGGAGACGAAAAGACGACGCTCCGATGGCCCGCATGGCGCGTCGTCTTAGCCGAGAAGGGCAGGGCGCATCAGGCCCGGTTGGCGGCGGAAAGCACCGCCCGGACGCTGGCAGTCGCAATGTCGGTGTCGAGGCCAACGCCGAAGACGACCCGCCCATCGGGGGTACGCGCCTCGACATAGGCAGCCGCCTGCGCGTCCGCGCCGTGCCCGATGGCATGCTCGTTATAGTCGATGACTTCCAGGTTCGGGCCGGTCGTGTCGGCAAGCGCCGCGATGACGCTGGAAATCAGGCCATTGCCACGTCCCGAGATCGAACGCTCCTCGCCGTCCACCTGCACGCGGCCGATAAAGGTCCGCTGCCCCGTCGAGCCGCTTTCCTCATAGTCACGCAGCACGAAACGATCGCCTTCGCGCGGCAGATAGGTCGCCTCGAACCCGCCCCAGATATCGGCGGCGTTGAGTTCGCGGCTGGTGGCGTCGGCCATCGCCTGGACATGGCGGCTGAAATCGGCCTGGAGCCGCTTGGGCAGCTTCAGCCCCTTGTCCTGCTCGATCACCCAGGCGACACCGCCCTTGCCCGACTGAGAATTGACGCGGATGACCGCTTCGTAGCTGCGACCCAGATCGGCGGGATCGATGGGCAGATAGGGCACTTCCCACAGATCGTCGTTGCGCGCCGATTGCGCCGCAAAGCCCTTCTTGATCGCGTCCTGGTGGCTGCCCGAAAAGGCGGTGAAGACCAGGTCGCCCGCATAGGGCGTGCGCGGATGGACGGGCAGGTTGGTGCAGTAATTGACCGTGTTCACCACCTCGTCGATGTCCGACAGGTCGAGTTTCGGGTCGACGCCTTGGGTGTACATGTTGAGCGCGACGGTCACGAGATCGCAGTTGCCGGTCCGCTCGCCATTGCCGAGCAGGCAGCCCTCGACCCGGTCCGCGCCCGCCATCACGCCCAGCTCGGCGGCGGCGACGCCGGTGCCCCGGTCGTTATGCGTGTGGAGCGAGATGACCACCGAATCGCGGTTCGGGATGTTGCGTCCGAACCACTCGATCTGGTCGGCATAGACGTTGGGCGTCGCGCATTCGACCGTGGCGGGCAGGTTCAGGATCAACGGATGGTCGGGCGTCGGCTTCAGCACGTCCATGACGGCGGCGCACACCTCGACCGAGAAATCCAGCTCGGCGGTCGAGAAGGTTTCGGGGCTGTATTCGAAGAACCAGTCGGTGTTGGGGCGCTTGGCCGCCTCGTCGCGCAGTATCTTGGCGCCCTCGACCGCAATCTTGCGGACCTCGTCGCGGGTCATGCCGAAGACGATCTTGCGCCAGGCCGGGCTGACCGCGTTGTAAAGGTGGACGATCGCAGTGCGCGCGCCCTCCAGGCTTTCGAAGCTGCGCTCGATCAGGTCGCGGCGCGACTGGGTGAGGACCTGGATCGTCACGTCGTCGGGGATGCGGTCGTCCCGGATCAGGCCGGAGATGAAATCGAACTCGGTCGCGCCCGCGCTCGGGAAGCCGACCTCGATCTCCTTCAGCCCGACCTTGACCAGCAGGTCGAACATCCGCGTCTTCTTCTCGGCGTCCATCGGGTCGATCAGCGCCTGGTTGCCGTCGCGCAGGTCGGTCGACAGCCAGCGCGGCGCGCTCGTGATCGTGCGGTTCGGCCATTGCCGGTCGGGCAGGGCGATGGTCGGGAAGGGGCGGTATTTGGTCGAGGGATCGCGCAACATGATCGGGTCTTCCAGCATTCTCGGCCGCGTCAGGCCAGGGCGCGGCGGGGACAGGCTTATCGTTTCATTCCGCCCTTAGGGAAGTCGCGCATGGCCACGCCGATCCTCCCCTAAGGGCGGATAAGTCGAAGCGAACGGAGCAGCAGCGCGGCGATCATGATGCAGGGGTTCATGCCGCGTAGGGGCGGGCTTGTCCATATCCCGCCGCACCGCGTGAACGCTTTGTTAAAGCGCCACCCGCCATCGACGGCAGCGAAGACCGGCAGGGGGGCCGGGCAGCGGGATACACGGATGTTGCGCCAACTCGTCTATATCAGCAGCGTGAAGGGTTCGGCGGCGGCCATTGATCCAGAGGCGATCCTGATCGCATCGCGCCGCAACAATGCGCAGGCGGGAGTCACCGGCCTGCTCTATTTCGACGGGCGACGTTTTCTCCAGGCGCTGGAGGGCGAGGCGGAGGCGGTGGAACGCCTGTATCGCCATATCGCGGCGGACCCGCGGCATCGCGCCCTGGTCGTCCTGTCGGATCGCCATGTCGAGGCGCGCGAGTTCGGCGACTGGGCGATGGGCTATGCGATCAAGGGCGAGGACAAGGCCGCACTGATCGAGCGGATCGCCAGGCTGGCGGCGTCGGCCGCGCCGGAGGTGCGCGCGACGTTCGAGAGTTTCGCCGGGTTGAAGCGGTTATTCTGATCCGGCCCCGGCCGCCCCTGGGATCGGGCGACCGGGGCAGGGCAACGACCGCTTACTGGGCGGTGAAGGCGGCGTTGATCGTCAGGTCGACCTCGTCACCGACGACGGGCACATAGGCGCCGACGCCGAAGTCCGAACGCTTGATCTTGCCCGTCGCGCGGAAGCCGATGTTCAGCTTCTTCGACATCGGATTGGTGCCCGCACCGAAGAAGGTCGCGTTCAGCGTGACCGGCTTGGTCTGATCCTTGATGGTCAGGTTGCCGGTGATGATGGCCTTGTTGCCCATGACCTTCACGCCCGTCGAGACGAAGCGCGCGGTGGGATAGGTCGCGGCATCAAAGAAGTCCTTCGACTTCAGGTGATTGGCGAAGGGCGCGGCGGTGACCGACAGATTGTCGATCTTGAAGGTCACATCGACCTTGGCGGCCTGCGGCTTGGCGGGATCGAGGGTCAGCGTGCCTTCGGACGCGCCGAACTGCCCCTCGAGCATCGAAAAGCCCATATGGTTCAGCGACCAGGTGACCTGGGTGTGGGCGGGGTCGACGGCATAGGTGCCCGCGACGACGCGCGAGGCGACGGCGGCACCGGGCGTGCCGGTCTGGGCCATGGCGGGCGCGGCGATGGTGGCGAGCGCCAGAGCGACGGGAAGGACGAAACGCATGGGTAGACTCCCTGTTGAACGGTGGCCTTTCTGGGCCGTGCGGTGAACGCACGTCAAAGGCCAAGGTCGCAACGATGCGTTTCTAGGTTGGTCTCTGCGAGGCCCCTTTCCCTCCCCCAGCCCCTCCCGCCTGCGGGAGGGGAGAGGTTTTGGGCGGGCGTTCGGCCATTTCCGCAAACTATGGGCTCGTTAAAGCGCTTGCGGCGTCCGCTTGGCACGCCCCTCCCGCAAGCGAGTTTCAGGTCGGTCATGCCCCCGGCATGACCAAAACGATGCGGGGCATCGTTTACCTGAAACTGGGGTGGGGGAGGGCCACGGTGTCTCACCGAGCCCACCTCCAAAACAAATCAGTTCTTCGCCTTGTCCACCAGCTTGTTCGCACCGATCCACGGCATCATCGCACGCAGTTCGCTGCCGACCTGCTCGATCGGGTGGCGCTTGGCGGCGATGCGGCTGGCCTTCAGTTCGGGCTGGCCGGCGCGGTTGTCGAGCACGAAGTCCTTCACGAAGCGGCCCGACTGGATGTCGGCGAGAACGCGCTTCATCTCCTTCTTGGTCTCTTCGGTGATGATGCGCGGGCCGGTCTTGATGTCGCCATATTCGGCGGTGTTCGAGATCGAGTAGCGCATGTTGGCGATACCGCCCTCATACATCAGGTCGACGATCAGCTTCAGCTCGTGAAGGCACTCGAAATAGGCCATTTCGGGGGCATAGCCTGCCTCGACCAGCGTCTCGAAGCCCGCCTGGACCAGCGCGGTCGCGCCGCCGCACAGCACGGCCTGCTCGCCGAACAGATCGGTTTCGCACTCTTCGCGGAAGTTCGTCTCGATGATGCCCGAACGGCCGCCGCCGACTCCGCTCGCATAGGCCAGCGCCACGTCATGCGCATTGCCGCTGGCGTCCTGATGGATCGCGATCAGGCAGGGCACGCCGCCGCCGCGCACATATTCGCTGCGCACGGTGTGGCCGGGGCCCTTGGGGGCGATCATGATGACGTCGATGTCCGCGGGCGGCTCGATCAGGCCGAAATGCACGTTCAGGCCGTGCGCGAAGGCGAGGGCGGCACCGGGCTTCATATTGCCCTTCAGGTCGGCGTCATAGATCGCGGCCTGATGCTCGTCGGGGGCCAGGATCATCAGGATGTCGGCCCAGCCGGCCGCTTCCTTGTTCGACAGGACCTTGAAGCCCGCCGCTTCCGCCTTGGCGGCCGAGGCCGAACCGGGGCGCAGCGCGATCGCGACATTCTTGACGCCCGAATCGCGCAGGTTCTGCGCATGGGCATGGCCCTGCGAGCCGTAACCCAGGATGGCGATGTTCTTCTCGGAGATCAGGTTCAGATCGGCGTCGCGATCGTAATACACACGCATTGGACTTCCCTTTCGAAATGGCTGGGCCGCTTGCGGCCTCATGATAGTCTGGAGATTAGGAGGCGGCTCAGGCCGCTTCGGCGCCGCGCGAGATGGCGGCGATGCCGGTGCGGGCGACCTCGACCAGGCCGACTTCGCCCATCAGCTCGACGAACTTGTCGATCTTGGCGATGCCGCCGGTGACTTCGAACACGAAGCTGGAGATCGTCGCGTCGACCACGCGGGCGCGATAGACTTCGGCGAGGCGCAGCGCCTCGATCCGGCGGTCGCCGGTGCCCGACACCTTCACCAGCGCCAGCTCGCGCTCGACATGGTCGCCCAGCACGGTCAGGTCGGCGACCTTGTGGACGGGGACCAGCCGGTCGAGCTGGGCGATGATCTGCTCCATCACCGGCGGCGAGGCGCTGGTGACGATGGTGATGCGGCTGACGGCCTTGTCGGCGGTGATCTCCGACACGGTCAGGCTCTCGATGTTATAGCCGCGCGCGGTGAACAGTCCGGCGATCCGCGCGAGAATGCCCGGTTCGTTGTCGACGATCACCGCCAGCGTGTGGCGTTCCACCTGTTCGGTCTTGATGTGCATCTCTAATCTCTTCCTCCCCGGAACGGAGTGGCAGGTGGATTGCCTCCCAGGCAATCCAGATCATGCCGGGGGCATGATCGACCTGTCACTGGGACCATGCGGAGCATGGTGGAGGGGGCTCTCCACTCATGCTGTCCTGCGCGGCGATCCCCCTCCACCGTGCCGCTTCGCGTCACGGTCCCCCTCCCCGTGCCGGGGAGGAGCTTCAAGGTCAAACCAGCGCCTTGGCCTCGTCGTCCATGGTGCCCGATACCTCATTGGCCTGCAGAATCATGTCGGTATGAGCCGCTCCGCTCGGGATCATCGGGAAGCAGTTGGCCAGCTTGGCCACGCGGCAATCGACGATCACCGGCCCGTCATGGTCCAGCATCGCGGCGATGCCGTCCTCCAGCTCGTGACGATGCTCGATCAATATGCCCTTCCAGCCATAGGCCTCACCCAGCTTTACGAAATCGGGCAGAGAGTCCGAATAGCTTTCGGCATAGCGGCTCTCATAGGTTAGTTCCTGCCACTGGCGGACCATCCCCATATATTCGTTGTTCAGGATGAAGATCTTGACCGGCAGGCGATATTGCGTCGCCGTCGCCAGTTCCTGGATGTTCATCTGGATCGAGGCTTCACCGGCAATGTCGATCACCAGCGCGCCCGGATTGCCGAGTTGCGCACCGATCGCGGCGGGCAGGCCGTAACCCATGGTGCCCAGGCCACCCGACGTCAGCCACTTGTTGGGCTTTTCGAAGCCGAAATGCTGCGCGGCCCACATCTGGTGCTGGCCGACCTCGGTCGTGATGATCGGCTGGCGCGCCTTGGTCGCGTCGTAGAGCGCCCGGATCGCGCGCTGCGGCATGATCGCGTCGCCCGCCTCGGGGAAGGACAGGCAGCCGACCGCACGCCAGCCCGCGATGCGGCGCTGCCACTCGGTCGTGTCGGGCTTGGGATGCTGGCGCGACTTCCAGATGCGCACCGCATCCTCCAGCGCGTGGCCGACATCGGCGATGATGGCCAGGTCGACGCGAACATTCTTGTTCACGCTCGACCGGTCGATATCGACATGAACCTTGCGGCTGTTCGGGCTGAACGCGTCCAGACGGCCGGTCACGCGGTCGTCGAACCGGCTGCCCAGCGCCACCACCAGGTCGGCCTGGTTCATCGCCATATTGGCTTCGTAGGTGCCGTGCATCCCCAGCATGCCCAGCCATTGCGGGTCGCTGGCCGGGAAGGCGCCCAGGCCCATCAGGGTCGAGGTCACGGGCGCGCCGGTGATGCGGGCCAGTTCGCGCAGCAGTTGCGACGCGGCGGGACCCGAATTGATGATGCCGCCGCCGGTATAGAGGATCGGGCGTTCGGCGGCCGCCAGCATGTCGACCAACTGCTCGACTTGGGCTTGGTCGGCCTTCACCTGCGGGCGATAGGTCTTGTGACGGATCGGACCCGGCTTCTGATAGCGGGCGGTAGCGACCTGCACGTCCTTGGGAATGTCGATCACGACCGGACCGGGGCGACCCGAGGTCGCGATGTGGAACGCCTCATGCACCACCTCGCCCAGACGCGCGGGGTCCTTCACCAGGTAATTGTGCTTGGAGCAGTGGCGCGTGATGCCGACGGTGTCGGCCTCTTGGAACGCGTCGGTGCCGATCAGCGCGGTCGGCACCTGGCCGGTGATGACCACCATCGGGATCGAATCGAGCAGCGCGTCGGTGATGCCGGTGACCGCATTGGTTGCGCCGGGGCCGGAGGTGACGAGCACCACGCCGGGCTTGCCGGTCGAGCGGGCATAGCCCTCCGCCGCATGGGTCGCCGCCTGTTCGTGGCGGACGAGAATGTGGCGGATGCGCTTCGATCGAAACATGGCGTCATAGATCGGCAGCACCGCACCACCCGGATAGCCGAAGACGACCTCCACGCCGAGATCGCACAGCGCCTCGACCAGGATATCGGCTCCGCTTTTCTCGGTCATCATCTTCGTCCTTCTGCATCCGTGCCCGCTGACGGGGCGTGTCGGGAATGGCGCGGCTACAAGTTTAAAAAGTGCGCGTCAACCGTCAATTGCGCAATAAAGTTTCTATTATGCTGCGACGCACATCGGGAGCCGTATCGGAAATCGCGGTCCAGCCGGGGCCGGGCTGGTGACGGAACCAGGTAAATTGCCTTTTGGCATAACGCCTTGTCGCGAGCGCGCCCGCAGCCTCCGCCTCGGCGCGGGTCATGGTGCCCGCCAGCAGCGCGGCGGCCTCCGGCACGCCGATCGCGCGGCGGATGGGGGCGTCGGCGAGCAGGTCAGGGCGGGCGAGGAGCGCGGCGGCTTCGTCCATTCCTTCGTCCAGCATCTCGCCGAAACGCCGGTTGATCCGCGCGTTCAGCCAGTCGCGGTCGGGCAGCAGGATCACGGCGGACAGGGTGATGCGGCCGCCGATGCCGCCTTCCTTGCGCGCCTGCCATTCGTGCAGCGGGCGGCCGGTCGAACGCACCACCTCCAGCGCGCGGGCAACGCGGGTGGTGTCGGCGGGGTTGAGCCGGGCGGCGGCGATGGGGTCTTCGCGAGACAGGGCTTCATGGGCTTCGGCGACGGGCAGGGCGCGAACCTCGGCGCGGATGGCGGGGGCGATCTCTGGCACGGGCGCGATGCCGTCGAGCAGGGTGCGCATATAAAGGCCGGTGCCGCCGACGACGATCGGCAGCGATCCCGCCGCCACGCTGTCGTCTATCGCCCCGCGTGCTTCGACGGCCCAGCGCGCCGCCGAATAGCCGGTGTCCGCCCCGTCGACATGGCCGAACAGCCGGTGCGGCGCCTGCGCTTCCTCCGACGCCGAGGGGCGGGCGGTCAGGATCGAGAGGTCCCGATACACCTGCGCCGAATCGGCATTAATAATCGTGCCGCCGGTCGCCTTGGCCAGATCGAGCGCCAATGCGGACTTGCCGCTGGCGGTCGGCCCTGCGATGAGCGCGACCCTGGGTCGGTCAGAGGAGTTCGCCATGTTCATCGCCACGCTGATAGCAGCCAAGGGCCGACTGGCCGATGCGGATTTGTCGGTTGCGCAGGAGAAAATGGCGGCGGCGGGCTGCACCATGTCCGCCACGCGCTGGATTGATGAGGGCATCGCGGCGGACCTCGACTTCACCGGCGATCCGTTGGTAGCGCGCGAGGTGTTGGAGGGCCGGTTCGACGCGACCGACGTGGTCGTGCAGCCTGCCGCGCACCGCGAAAAGCGGCTGCTGGTCGCCGACATGGATTCGACCATGATCACCGTCGAGTGCATCGACGAACTGGCCGATTATGCCGGGATCAAGGAGCAGGTCGCCGAAGTCACCGAGCGCGCGATGCGCGGCGAACTGGACTTCGCCGCGGCACTCGATGCCCGCGTTGCACTGCTCGAAGGGTTGGACGAGAGCGTCATCGAACAATGTCTGGCCGAGCGGGTCACGCTGATGGCGGGTGCCCGTGCGCTGGTCCGCACGATGAAGGCACGCGGCGGCCATGCGCTCCTCGTGTCGGGAGGCTTCACCCGCTTCGCCGAGCCGGTCGCGGCCGAGATCGGTTTCGACCGCGCCATCGCCAATTATCTTGAGATCGCGCACGGCAAGCTGACCGGCACGGTGCGCAAGCCCATCGTCGGCTCGGACACCAAGGAAAAGACGCTGCTCGCCGCGCTGGACGAACTGCGCATCGATGCGGCGGACAGCATGGCGGTGGGCGACGGGGCCAACGACCTGGCGATGATCCGCCGGGCAGGCCTGGGCGTCGCCTATCGCGCCAAGCCGATCGTCGCGGGCGCGGCGGCGGCGCGGATCGACCATGGCGACCTGACTGCGCTGCTGTATGCGCAGGGCATTCCGAGCGCGGAGTGGGTGGTCGGTTAACGGTCCCGCGAGGCTTCCCCTATCCCATTGGAGGGGGGGGGCTTCGAGACATTCCGAGCACCGTCCCGACGGAGGCCGGGATCCAGTTGCCCAGTGTCAGCCCTTTCATCCGATCGGGCCGAAACTGGACCCCGGCCTTCGCAGGGGCGGTTCGATGGAGGGTGTGGTCGGCCTTGGCAACCAGGCCCCCGTAAATGGCGGAGGCCTTTGGGCCTTACGGCGCGACCACCACGCAAGGCTGGCCCGAGCGGCTGCACGCGGCTTGCGCGGCGGAGCGATTGGCATAGCCGCCTGCCTGAAGCCGGGTGACGCCGCCCGCCGTCACGAAATAGGGCTGCGCACCGCTAAGGCGACCCCGCACCCGCTGCCAGAGCGCGTCGGCATTGCCGCGATCGCGGAAGGCGCCGAGCTGGATACGCCATGGCCCGCTGGTCGCGCGAGCCGGGGTCGGCTTGGCGGGACGCGGCGCGGGCGGCGGTGCAACGGGCTTGCGCCGGTCGGTCAGGTCGGACGCCTCCTCGCGGACCGGCGGCGTGTGGCTTGCGGGCGTGCCGGGCGCCGGATAGCTCGCGCCATAGCCGGACGTCGCCGGGCGTGACGGCGTGACCGGCACCGGCTGTACCGTCGGGCGGGTCTGCGCAGCGGTACGGGCCGGAGTATCGGCCGCCTTGACCGGAGTCGGTTCGGTGCCCACCGTCACCCGCTTCGGCCCGCTGGCGGCGGGGGTGGGCAAGGCGGCCAGGCGGGCGCGATATTGCTGGGCCAGCTCGACGCCGTGCTGGCGGTCGGGCGGGGTGATATACTGGTCCATCTGCGCCAGCGTCTGCGACGCAGCTTGCAGCCCCGCCTGCGACGCCAGCGTCATTAGCGCATAGGCGCGCGAATAGTCGCGCGGCACGCCATCGCCGTTGAACAGCATCGTGCCCAGCACCAGCTGCGCGCGCGGCTCGCCATGCGCGACGGACTTTTCCAGCCAGGGCGCGGCGTCGGCCTTCTTGCCCGACTGGAACAGCGCGAGGCCGTAATTGTCGGTGGCCTGGATATGGCCCTGAACGGCGGCCTTGCGGAACCAGCTTTCGGCAAGCGTGGGATCGAGCGGCACGCCACGACCCAGCTTATAGGCCTGGGCCAGGTTGAACTGCGCGTCGGCATCCCCCGCCACGGCGGGACCGCGCCATTCCTCGACCGCCTTGCGATAATCGCCCTGCGCCCAGGCATCGACCCCGGCCTTCACATCCGGCACCGCCAGCACAGGGGTGGCGACCAGAAATGCGGCCAGAAGAGCGGCGGGCGCGACCATGCCGCCGATCGGGAATCTGCGCATTATCCTTCGTCCTTCCGCCCTTGTTGCAAGCCATCCATGCCGCGCTGCCGGGCAAGGGTAAAGCGTTCAATGAAGGGGTTAACCGTTCCTTATAGGCTGGGGGGCTAGCGTGGCGGCCGATCGGGGAAACGGGTCATGCGCCGGGCGTATCGACCGCCTTCCCCCTGGGCTGAACCGGATGACCAAGATGACCACGTTCCGCACTCTCCTGTCCTGCAGCGTTGGCGTGTTGATTCTGGGGGGCTGCACCGCGACCGGCCCGCGCACCGCGCGGCTGAACGCGCAGGCCAGCCCGGCACGGGCGAGCGCCGTGCTCGCCGACCAGACCCGCCGGGTGCTGGCGCAGCGCGATGGCGACGCCGCCGTGGCGCTGGCCGAGCGGCTGGTCGCGGCCGAACCAAAGGATGCGGGCTATCGTTCGCTTTTAGGGCAGAGCTATCTTCAGGCCGGGCGTTTCGCCTCGGCGCGGCAGGCCTTTACCGACGCGTTGCAGCTCGATCCGGCGGATGGCCGCGCCGCACTGAACCTGGCCCTGGCGATGATCGCGGGCGGCAATGGGGCGGGCGCAAAGGCATTGCTGGACCAGCATGCCGCCGCCATTCCGACCGCCGATCTGGGGCTGGCGCTGGCGCTGGCCGGAGCACCGGGCGAGGGTGTCCGCCTGCTGACGGCCGCCACGCGGGAGCCGGGGGCGAGCGTCAAGGCGCGGCAGAACCTCGCGCTGGCGCTGGCGCTGTCGGGACAGTGGGATATGGCGCGAATGGCGGCGTCGGCCGACATGGCTCCGGCGGATGTCGAGGTGCGGATGCGTGAATGGGCGGACTTCGCCAATGCCAGCCCGGCCGACATGGTTTCGTCCCTGCTGGGCGTGAAGCCGTCAATCGACACCGGCCAGCCGATCATGCTGGCGCTGAACGCCGCTCCCTCGGCAGCGGTGATGCAGGACATGGTCCATGCGCTGCCCCAGCCGGTCGTCGCAGAGCCCACGCCTGACGCCGCTGAACCGGCGGCGGCGCGGACCGTCTTCGCCGCGCAGCAGGAGATCGTCCAGCCGCTGCCCATGACCCCCGAGCGCACCGCGCGGACTGCACCGTCGAGCCTGTTGCTGGCCCGGCGGGGTGACGAGCCGCAAGCCAGCATTCAACGTATCGCGGCAGGCCCTGTCACCGCGCCCGCCCTGCTTCGCCGGGCCGAGGAACGGCGCGTCGTCACGCGGCGTCATGGCGACTGGAATGTCCAGATCGGTGCCTTCGGCAAGGCGGACGGCGCGCAAAGGGCGTGGGACCAACTCACTCGCCGTTTCGACGGCCTGTCGGGCTATGCCCCGCAAAGCGGCACGGTGCGCCTGTCGGGCGAGCAGCTTTACCGCCTTTCGGTCGGCGGGCTCAGCCGCGCCGATGCCGACTCACTCTGTCTTCGCTATCGCGCGGCGGGGGGCGCCTGCTTTGTCCGGCGTCAGGCCGACGACCATATGGCGCAATGGGCGCGGCCGGGGATCGGCATCGCCTCGCTCTGAGCGTTTTTCAAAAACGTGGAGTGGCACCTTTTTTCCGGTGCCGCCGAAACTCGCGTTCAGCGAGTTTCCAAATCAAACCGCCTCGCCCGCCGCGCGGCCGCTCGCCCAGGCCCATTGGAAGTTGTACCCGCCCAGCCAGCCGGTGACGTCCACCGCCTCGCCTACGAAATGCAGCCCCGGCACCGCCTTGGCCTCCATCGTCCGTGACGACAGCCCGGCGGTGGAGACACCGCCGACCGTCACCTCCGCCTTGGCATAACCCTCGCTGCCATTGGGATGGAAGGTCCAGTCGGCGAGCCGTCCCTGTGCCGCCGCCAGCAGCTTGTCGGTGGCCGCGCCCAGTTCCGCGGGAAGCGCCAACCGCTCCGCCAGCGTCTCGGCCAGTCGGTCGGGCAGATGCTGGCCGAGTGCCCGGCGTACGCTGGTGCGTGGGGCGCTGCGCTTCAAGGCGACCAGCCAGTCGGGCGCGCAGTCGGGCAGGAAGTCGATGCCTATAGCCTCGCCATGCCGCCAATAGGACGACACTTGCAGGATCGCCGGGCCGGACAGGCCGCGATGGGTAAACAGCGCCGCCTCGCGGAAGCGGGTCTTGCCCGCGCGGGCGACGACCTCGGATGCGACACCCGAAAGCGAGCGGAACAGCGTCTCCTCGCCGCCCAGCGTCAGGGGGACGAGGGCAGGGCGCGGCTCGACCACCTTCAGCGCGAACTGGCGGGCCAGGTCATAGGCATAGCCGGTCGCACCCATCTTCGGGATGCTCGGCCCCCCGGTCGCGACGATCAGGCGGGGGGCGGTGAAGGCCTGACTGCCGCGCGTCACGCGGAACTGCGTGCCGTCATGTGCGACCGCCTCGACCGGCTGGCCGAGCGCGATGTCGACCACGCCGCCGGACCGCGCCGCCCGGTCGCATTCGTCGAGCAGCATCGCCACGATCTGCCGCGCCGATCCGTCGCAGAACAGCTGGCCCAGCGTCTTTTCATGCCAGGCGATGCCATGCGCCTCGACTAGGTCCAGAAAGTCGGTGGGCGTGTAGCGGCCCAGCGCGGACTTGGCGAAATGCGGGTTCGCCGACAGGAAGCGGTCGGGCACGGTCCCGATATTGGTGAAGTTGCACCGCCCGCCGCCCGAGATCAGGATCTTCTTGCCCGGCGCGTCGGCATGGTCGACGACCAGCACCCGCCGCCCCCGCTGCCCGGCGGTGGCGGCAGCCATAAGCCCCGCCGCGCCCGCGCCGAGAATGATCGCGTCATAGTGTTGCATGGCGGGGGTTTAGGGGGATTTGGCGGGGGGCGATAGGGTGGGTGGTTACGCTTGCCGTCGATACTTGGCACGCCCCTCCCGCAGGCGGGAGGGGATGGGGGAGGGCCGCGCCACGGGCGATGGTCTCGGTGAGACTCCTTTCCCTCCCCTCGGTTCCCTCCCGCCTGCGGGAGGGGATGCAGAAACAGAAGGTCGGGGGGGACTAGCCTACCTCCACCACCTCCACCGCATCCGCCTTACCGCCGAACGCCACCATTTCCCCCGCCATCGCCCCCATCAGCGCGCGCGCGAGCGGCGCGGCATAGGCGATGCGGTCGTGCGCGGGATCAGCCTCGTCATGGCCGACGATGGTCAGCGTTCTGGTCCGGCCGTTGAGCCGGATCGTCACCATGCTGCCGATCCCCACTTCATCCTCGGCGGGAGCGGGCGCCAGTTCCGCGGTGGCGGCGCGGGTATTCCAATAGCGTAGTTCGCGCTGGAGGCGGGTGCGTTCCTCGTCGTCGGTCGCGGCGGCGACGGCGGCCTCGACCTCCGTCACCTTGGCGCGGGTCAGCTCCAGCCCGCGCGGCGTGACCAGATTGGGGCCGGGCGGAATGGGCAGCTCGAATTTGGGTTCGAGATGTTCCTCATCGGATTCGCGGCGAAAGGCGACACTCATCGGGGATCAACGCGCAAGGTCATGGCACGGCTCCATGGCGGGCCGTTCGGTTCACCGCAAGCACGGCTTGAGTTTCTCTTCAATTGGTGTAAAGGGCCACGCTTTCACGGAACGCAAACAATCACCCGTGCCGCATGGGTGTATCCGCCAACCGAGAGGGATGGGTCCCTTGGTTCGGCGGTACGCGCTCCTTTTTCTGTTGGAGTCCCCATGCCTTTTTCTGCCTTGCCGCCGGTATTGTCGGCTGCCCTTTCCGCGCGTGGCTATACCGCGCCGACCCCGGTCCAGGCCGCCGTCATCGAGGATGACGCCCAGGGCCGCGACCTGATCGTGTCTGCCCAGACCGGTTCGGGCAAGACCGTCGCCTTCGGCCTCGCCATGGCGAGCGAGCTGCTGAACGGCGGCGATCACCTGCCCCAGCCGGGCGCGCCGATGGCGCTGGTCATCGCGCCGACGCGCGAGCTGGCGCTGCAGGTCAGCCGCGAGCTGGAATGGCTCTATGCCGGAGCGCGTGCGCGCATCGCGACTTGCGTCGGCGGCATGGACGCCTCGCGCGAACGTCGCGCGCTCAGCCATGGCACCCACATCGTCGTCGGCACGCCGGGCCGCCTGCGTGACCATCTGGAGCGCGGCGCGCTCGACCTGTCGTCGCTGAAGTTCGTCGTCCTCGACGAAGCCGACGAGATGCTCGACATGGGCTTCCGCGAGGACCTGGAGCAGATCCTCGACGGCACGCCGTCCGAGCGCCGCACGCTCCTCTTCTCGGCGACCATGCCGCGCCCGATCGTGCAGCTCGCCAAGCGGTATCAGACCAATGCCAAGCGGATCGAGACGATCAGCGAGGACAAGGGCCATGCCGACATCGCCTATCAGGCGGTGACCGTGGCGCCTGCCGATATCGAGGCGGCGGTCGTCAACCTGCTGCGCCTGCACGAGGCCGAGGTCGCGATCCTGTTCTGCGCCACGCGCGACAATGTCCGCCATCTCCATTCCAGCCTGGTCGAACGTGGTTTCTCCGCGGTCGCGCTGTCGGGCGAGCATTCGCAGAACGAGCGCAACCATGCGCTCCAGGCGCTGCGTGACGGTCGCGCGCGCGTCTGCGTCGCGACCGACGTGGCGGCACGCGGCATCGACCTTCCGGGCCTGACGCTCGTCATCCACGTCGAAATCCCGCGCGATGCCGAGGCGCTTCAGCATCGTTCGGGCCGCACCGGCCGCGCGGGTCGCAAGGGCACCGCGATCCTGATCGTCCCCTATCCGCGCCGTCGCCGGGTCGAGGGCATGCTGCGCGGTGCACGGATCGATGCCGAATGGCGCCGTGCGCCGACGCTCGAGGAAATCCGCGCACAGGATCGCGAGCGTCTGCTGGCGGCCCTTCTGGCGCCGGTCGAGGTGGACGAGGGCGATCGTGAGCTGGCCACCCGCCTGCTCGCCGAAAAGTCGCCCGAGGACATCGCCGCCGCGCTGGTCCGCGCGCACCGTGCGGCGCTGCCCCAGGCCGAGGAACTGGTCGAGGGTGATGCTCCGGCACCCCGCGAGCGTCGCGAAGGGTTCGATGACACCGCCTGGTTCCGCATGAGCGTCGGCCGCAGCCAGAATGCCGATCCGCGCTGGCTGCTGCCGCTGATCTGCCGTCGCGGGCACATCACCCGCAACGAGATCGGTGCGATCCGCATCCAGCCGAACGAGACGCTGTTCGAAATCCCGTCGGCGCTGGCGTCGCGCTTCATCGCCGCGCTGAAGCGGACCGAGGCGGATCATGCCGAGGACGATATCGCGATCGAGCAGGCCGATGGTCCCCCCGCCGGTGGTTCGGGCCATGGCGGTGCGCGTCGTGGTGGTCCGGGCGGCAACCGTCCGATGGGCGGCCGCCCCGCCGGTGGCCCCGGCGGCCCGCGCCGCTACTCGCCGCGTCCCACCCAGGGCGGCCCGCGCGGTCCGCGTCGCGGCTGAACTGGAAAACGGGTAAGCAAAAAGCCCTCCCCGAGACGTCTCGGGGAGGGCTTTTTTATTCCTCCCCAAGCTCGCTTGGGGGGGGCGTGGTGGTGGAGGGGCGTGACGGACCGGCCATGCCCCTCCACCCCTCGCTGATGCGAGCGGTCCCCCTCCCCATCGGAGATGGGGAGGATTTTTTAGTGGATCTCCCGTCCGGCCTTCCACAGCCGCAGCGCGCGGCCCTGGACCGGGAAGCCGTCGAACGGCGTATTCCCCGCCGAGGCGAAGGCATCGCCCGACACCATCCAGGGCTTGTCGGCATCGAACAGCATCAGGTCGGCGGGCTTGCCCGGCTCCAGCGTGCCAGTGTCGAGACCCAGGACCTTCGATGGATTGAGGGCCAACAGTGCGAACAGCCGGGGCAGGGTGATCCGCTCGTCGCGGACCAGCATCAGCGCCAGCGGGAGGAGCGTCTCCGCCCCCGCCATGCCCGCCTCGGCATCGACGAAGGGCAGGCGCTTGGACTCGGGTCCGTGCGGGTCATGGCCCGATCCGATGACGTCGACCGTCCCGTCCGCGACCGCCGCGAGCGCTGCCTGCCGGTCGCTCTCGTCGCGCAAGGGCGGCGAGAGGCGGGCATAGGTGCGGAAATCAGTGACGGCGATGTCGGACAGGTGGAGATGCGCGGGCGTGATGCCGCACGTCACCTTGACCCCCCGCCGCTTGGCCGCGCGGATCAGGTCGAAGCCCGAAGCGGTCGTCACCTGGCGGATGTGCAGCTTCGCGCCCGTCTCTTCCGCCAGCATCAGGTCGCGCGCGATGGCGAGCGACTCGGCGATGGCGGGGGCCGATGGCAGGCCCAGGCGGCTGGCCGTCTCGCCCTCGGTCGCAACCGCATCGGCGGCCAGGCCGCCGTCTTCGGCATGGGAAATTACGGTCAGCCCCAGGTCGCCCGCATAAGCGAGCACCCGGTGCATCACGCCCGTATCGGCGATCCAGCCCCGCCCGGTGCCGACTGCCTTTGCGCCAGCCGAGATGCACACGGCCATCTCGGCCAGATCGGTTCCCGCCAGCGAGCGGGTCGCCGCCGCGATGGGGTGAATCCACAAATCGGGGCGCCCGATCAGCGCGGCACGCTGCACCACACCGGGGTCGTCGAGGACGGGCGACTGGTCGGGCATCAGCCCGATGCGCACGATCCCACCCGCACGGCAGGCGGCACGGTCGACCTTGAACACGCCCAGATCGACGATGCCGGGGGCGAGCATCTTGCCGCCGCAGTCGATGACCGTCGCACCCTCCGGCACGTCGCCGGTGCCCGTAATGACGCCGTCCTCGACCAGCAGGGTCTGGCCCTTGATCTCACCGCCGACCGGGCAGATCAGCGTGGCGTTGGTAAAGGCGGTGACGCTCATGCCCAGCCCTCCAGCTTGCGGGCGCGGCGGGTCAGTACGTCAAGGCACGCCATGCGCACCGCGACACCCATCGCCACCTGCTCGGTAATCGCCGATTGCGGACCGTCCGCCACCTCCGAGTCGATCTCTACGCCCCGGTTCATCGGGCCGGGGTGCATGACCAGCGCACCGGGCTTGGCGCGCTTCAGGCGCTCGGCGGTCAGGCCATAGCGCATCCGGTATTCGCGGGTAGAGGGGATGTATCCGCCCGCCATCCGCTCGTTCTGGACACGCAGCATCATGACGACATCGGCATCCTCGATCGCTTCGTCGAAATCGGTGAAGGGGGTGACGAACATCCGCTCGATCCCCTTGGGCATCAGCGTCGAGGGCGCGCAGACCCGCACTTCGGCGGCGAGCGCGGTCAGCGCGAGGATGTCCGAGCGCGCGACGCGGCTGTGCAGGATGTCGCCGCAGATGACGACCTTCTGCCCCGCGACGCTGCCGCGGCGGCGGCGGATGGTCAGCATGTCGAGCAAGGCTTGCGTCGGATGCTCATGCCGTCCATCGCCCGCGTTCAGGACGGGGCAGTCGACCTTGTCGGCGATCAGGCGCACCGCACCGCTCGCCATGTGGCGGATCACGATGACGTCGGCGCGCATCGCGTTCAGCGTCATCGCCGTGTCGATCAGCGTCTCGCCCTTCTTCACGCTCGACTGGGCGGCGTGCATGTTGACCACGTCCGCGCCGAGGCGCTTTCCGGCGATCTCGAAGGACAACAGCGTCCGGGTCGAGTTCTCGAAGAAAGCGTTGATCTGGGTCAGGCCCGCCAGCCGCGTGTCGGGCGTGTCGGTCGCGCCGCGATCGAGCCAATGTTCCGCCTCGTCGAGCAGGAACATGATCTCATGCGGTTGAAGGCCGTCGATTCCGGTCAGATGCCGGTGCGGGAAAACGGCGCCACCCTGAATGAGTGTGCCGGGGCGATGATCCGAGGTCTGCATTAAAGCCGCCGGGTAGCGAGCGGCGGCACGATGGGCAAGTGAATCCTCCCATTCCTCAATCCTCCCCATCGTCAGATGGGGAGGGGGACCGCGCCCGCAGGGCGTGGTGGAGGGGCGGGGTGGAGAGGGTCAGGCTTTGCCCCTCCACCACCGCTACGCGGCGGTCCCCCTCCCCAAGCGAGCTTGGGGAGGATTGGATCAGAACGCGCCCGACAGGGTGATGAAGCCCATGCGCGGCGGCTGGGCATAGCTGTTCCAGGTCTTGGACGCCGCACCGACGACCAGTTCGTAAATGCCCTTGCGGTTGGTCACGTTGGTGACGTTGACCGACAGCTTTAGGTCCTTGACGCCGAACCCGTCGATCTGCGGCAGGCTGTACCCCGCCTGGAGGTTCAGCAGGTAACGCCCGCCGATCCCTTGATCATTGGTATAGGTGGCAAAGCGCGGGCCGACATAGTCGCCGATCGCCTGGATCTCGAACGGGCCGTCATTGATCGACACGACGGTCTTGTTCAGCCAGCGGGCGGTGTTGGGCACATATTTGCCCGCGGTCGCGATGGTGGTGGTGCCGCTGACATAATTGTCGCGGTATTCCGAGCTGTTATAGGACAGCGCGTTATAGACCGACAGGTGCGGGCCGAAGCGCAAGGTCGCCGCCGCATCGACGCCGTTGGTGCGCACGCGGCCGACATTCTGCAGGATCGACACGCCGCCGATGACCGAGGCGATCACCGGCGTCGCGCTGATCTGGAGCAGGCGGTTGTCGAAATCGACATGATAGGCGCTGACCTGCGCCTCGATCGCGGTCAGCGGGCCGAGGTCGAGCGCGTGGTGCGAGCGCAGGCCCGCCTCATAGGTCCAGGAAGTCTCGGGCGATGTGTTCGCCTTGATCTGGTCGAACGCCTGCTGGCTGCCGACCGCGAAGGGCGACAGGCCCGCCGCGACCGAGGCCTGGAACTGGCGGACATTCTTCTGGATATGGCCGAACAGCTGGTCGTTGGTGGTGATGTCCCAGATCGCACCGATCGCGGGCAGGAACCACTTCTTCGTGTTCAGCCGCCCCTCCGGATAGCCGGTCGAGGTGCCGGGCAGCGCGCCGGGCAGCGGCTGGGTCGGCACGCGGCCATCGGCGAATTGCAGGCTGGACTTGAAGCCCGCCTCGACCGTCACCGTCGGGGTGACGTGCCAGCGATCCTGGATATGCGTCTGGATCAGGTCGTATTTGGTGATCGCGGCATATTGGGTCAGGCGGCGAAGCGCCGGATCGGCCCATTCATAGGGCGAGGGCGGGTTGTCGATGGGGGCGGCATACCAGCGGCGGAAGATCGTGTTGCGGTTATGCTCGTACCAGCCGCCCAGCTCGATCTCATGGTCGCCCGCATGGATCGCCAGCGTCGAGATCGCGCCTTTCCGGTCGATGCCATATTCGGTGGTGCGCAGCGCATAGCCCGAGCCGCCGAAGACGGTCTTCAGATTCTGCCCCGGATAATAGATGCGGAACAGGCCCGGCAGGCCCGCCGCCGCGATCGGCCCAGTGATCTGCCCCTGGCCCTCGTCATGATGGTAATAGACCTGGTTGGTCCATGTCACCGCATCGCCGAAGCGATGCTCATACTTGATATAGCCCAGATAGTCGGTGCGCTGCGCGTCGCCGAAATAGTTCATGTAGTTGTTGGGGTTGTTCGACGGCGGCGCGCCGTTCGCGTCGACATAGGCCAGCGCCGCCTGCCAGTTCGGATAGAGCAGCGAGCGATAATAGGGCTCCAGGCCGCCCGCATTATGCGCGACCGAATCCTGGTTGGGCTCGACCTTGTCGGAAATATTGAAATAGCCGGTCAGCGTGCCGTTCTCGCCCTTGTGGACGAACTTGGCATTGCCCTGCCACCCGCCCTGCTTGGCGTTGAATTCCCAGGCGCGCGCCTTTTGCCGGACGACCGAGAGATAGCCGCTGTTGGTGCCGCCCAGCCCGTCGACCTCGCCGCTATCGATGCGCAGGAAGGTGCGGCTGGCGTCATAGCTGCCCAGCGTCTGGGCGAAGCGGACGCCCATGGTCGCGGTCGGATCACTCGAATAGGTCTCGATCCCGCCGCCCAGATTGCTGGCCGAGGCGGTGCCCAGGTCGGCGGCCCCGGCGGTCAGGCGGACGCGCGCGACGTTTTCGGAGATGACCGCGCGCTGCGGGCTCAGGCCGTTGTAATTGCCATAGGACTGGTCGCCCAGCGGCACGCCGTCGAGCGTGAAGCCCAGCTGGTTCTGGTTGAAGCCATGGACGAACAACGCGATATTCTGTTCGTTATTGCCCCAGGGATCGGCCGTCTCGAACTGTACGCCGGGCAGCGTCTGGATCGCCTTCACCGGGTTCGCGCCGGGCAGCACTTTCTGAATCTCCGCCGCGCCCAGCTCTACCGAGGAGCGGGTGGTGCGGGTCGCGGTGACGACGATCTGGTCGCCGTTTGTCGCGGCTTCGGGCGAGGACGGTTCGGACTGCTGTTGCGCCCAGGCGGGCACGGCGACGACGGCGGCGCCGATCATCAGCATCGAACGGGAAAGAACGGAAAAACGCTTCACGGCTGTGCCCCCCAAGGCTTCGTACGAAGCGGCGCACCTAGGGGGCTCGCGTGACGGGTTAACGACTGGTTAAAGACCAATATATGACATTTCTGTCGAAATCGGTCGTTTTGCGGTCAACGGTTTGGCGGCAACTTATTCCTCCCCTGCAAGGAGAGGAATAGTCTTACGCCATCACCAACGCGTCGATCGCCGCCTGGAGGATATGTGCAGCGGCGAGGTTGTCGATCCGCTCGGCCCGCTTGGCGCGGCTCATATCCTGTTCGATCATCGTCCGTTCGACCGCCACGGTCGACCAGCGTTCGTCCCACAGCAATATCGGGCCCAGATCGGCGCAGTTGCGGGCGAAGCTGCGTGTCGACTGCGAGCGTGGGCTTTCGCTGCCGTCCAGGTTCAGCGGCAGGCCGATGACCAGGCCCTGCACGCCCTGCTGCGCGATCATCGCGATCAGCTGTTCCTTGTCCTTGGTGAACTTGGTCCGGCGGATCAGGGTGGCGGGGCTGGCGAAGCTCCATCCGGCGTCGCACAAGGCGGTGCCCACGGTCTTGGTGCCGACGTCCAGCCCGATCAGCCGCCCGCCAGAGGGGAGGGCGGCGCTGAATTCGCTACGGTCGGTGGTGATCAGGCTCATCGAAAGGCTTTCAAACGGCGCTCCGCATCGGCGCGGACATTCGCCCAGAACAGGCTATAGTCGTATACGTGGTAGTTGTTGCCCGGCAGCACATAAGGGCCGACGCTCGGCCCCTCGCCGATGGTCAGGATGCCGCGCCCCTCGCACTTGGCGGGGACCTTGCCCGCGGCGATGGCGGCGGTCTTCAGGTCGGCGGACGGGTAGAGGGTGCCCAGATTGGCGGTGGCGGGCGCGGCGACGCCGGGCGTGCCGGTCAGCGGGTTGGTGCACAGCATCTGAGTGCCCTTGCGCGGCGCGCCCGTATAGCCGTTGGTCTGGTCGAACACGTCGAGGATCAACGACGGATCGGCAGGCTCGCCAAAGCTCTGCCAACTGAGGATGCACCCCGTCTGGTCGGGCGTCGCACAAGCGGGCAACCCCATGGCGGGCAGGTCGGCAGTCATCGAGATCGGCCAGCCGACGACATAGGCAGCGACGATCCGTCGCTTGAGGGCAGGGGTCTTCGCCACCCGGTCGGTCAGCAGCCGCGACAGATGCAGCGCGCCCTGGCTATGCCCCGCCAGGATCAACGGGCGCTTGGGATCGACATCGGCCAGGAAGGCGGTAAAGGCGGCGTCCACGTCCCTATAGGCAAGGTCGAACGCGCGCTCGGCATCCGCCATGCTGGTCAGGAACGCGCCGAAGGTCGCCTGGCGATAGCGCGGCGCCCAGATGTCGCCCGCTCCGTTGAAAGCGCTGGCCTGTCCGCGCAGGAACAGCTCGGCCCGGCCATTGGTCTCGGGATCGTCGAGCGGCGCGTTCCAATGCGCCTTGCTGATATAAGAGGTCGGGTGGATAAAGAAGACCGCCGCACCCTGACCCGGCTGGCCGGGCGTATAGCCGGTCGGCACCCATAGCGCCGGATTGCCGGGCAGGTCGGGCCGCGCCAGCCACATCTTGCGGTCGCGATATTCCTCGGCGCGCGTCACCGCCTGGGTCTGGAACGACTCGGACGGCACCGTCGACCAGCGGAGTAGCTGGTTGCCGAACAGGCGGTAAGCAAAGGCGGCGGCGATCGTCAGCACGATGAGTGCCGCCACGACATAGAGGAATTTGCGCGCCAAATCATCACTCCGTTGTGCGGTGCAACAAAATCGGACGGCCCGCAATTGCTATCCATGATGCCCCACTTGCCCCCATTGCAATCGCCGAGGCGGCAAAAGCGTTGCGCGAAGCCGCGCGGCGATGCTAGCCGCAAATCCATGTCCGTAGATACCGCAACCGTGAAGAAGATCGCGAGCCTCGCCCGCATCGCGATCACCGAGGAGGACGCGACGCGCCTCGCCCCCGAGCTTGGGAACATCCTGGGCTGGATCGAGCAGCTCGGCGAGGTCGATACCCAAGGGGTCGAGCCGATGACCGCGGTGATCCCGAACCAGCTTCGCCTGCGCGACGACGTCGTCAATGACGGCGGCATCCGCGACCTCCTCATGCAGAATGCGCCGCAGGCCGAACATGGCTTCTTCACGGTGCCCAAGGTGATCGAATAATGACTGATCTCACCACATTCGGCATTGCCGCCATCCGCGACGGCGTGCGCGACGGCCAGTTCAAGGCGCGCGAAGTCGCCGAGGCGTTCAACGCCAAGGTCGCGGGGGCTGACGCGCTCAACGCCTTTCTGGTCAAGACACCGGAGCATGCGCTCGCCGCCGCCGATGCGGCCGACGCGGCGCGTGCCGCTGGTGAGACGCTCAAGCCGCTGGCAGGCGTGCCGATCGGCATGAAGGACCTGTTCGCGACCAAGGGCGTCGCGACCACCGCCGCCAGCAAAATCCTCGAAGGCTTCGTGCCGCCTTATGAGTCGACGGTTTCGCAGAATCTGTGGAATGCGGGCGCAGGCATGCTGGGCAAGCTGAACCTCGACCAGTTCGCCATGGGCTCTTCCAACGAGACCAGCGCGTTCGGCAACGTCGTCTCGCCCTGGCGTCGCCCGAACGACACCGCCCCGCTCGCCCCCGGCGGGTCGTCGGGCGGGTCGTCGACGGCGGTGTCGGCGGGGCTGGCGCCGGGCGCGACCGGCACCGACACCGGCGGCTCGATCCGCCAGCCCGCCGCCTTCACCGGCATTTCGGGCATCAAGCCGACCTATGGCCGCTGCTCGCGCTGGGGCACGATCGCCTTCGCCTCCTCGCTCGACCAGGCGGGGCCGATGGCGCGCGACGTGCGCGACTGCGCGATCATGCTGGAGGCGATGGCGGGCTTCGACGCCAAGGACGCGACCTCGCTGAAGCTCGACGTCCCCAATTGGGAAGCCGCGCTGTCGACCGACCTGAAGGGCAAGAAGGTCGGCGTGCCCAAGGAATATCGCGTCGACGGCATGCCCGCGGAGATCGAGGCGCTGTGGCAGCAGGGCATCGACTGGCTGCGCGATGCAGGCGCGGAGATCGTCGAGGTTTCGCTGCCGCACACCAAATACGCGCTGCCCGCCTATTACATCATCGCGCCGGCCGAGGCGTCGTCCAACCTCGCCCGCTATGACGGCGTGCGCTACGGCCTGCGCGACCTGCCCGAAGGGGCTGGCCTTCAGGACATGTACGCCGCCACCCGCGCCGCCGGGTTCGGCGACGAGGTCAAGCGCCGTATCCTGATCGGTACCTATGTGCTGTCGGCGGGCTTCTACGATGCCTATTATACCCAGGCGCAGAAGGTCCGCACGCTGATCGCCCGCGATTTCGAGCGCGCGTTCGGTGAGTGCGACGTGCTCCTCACCCCGACCGCGCCCTCGGCGGCGTTCGCGCTGGGCGAGAAGCAGGCCGATCCGCTGGCCATGTATCTCAACGACGTATTCACGGTGCCCGCCTCGCTGGCCGGGCTGCCCGCCATGTCGGTGCCGGGCGGGTTGGACAAGGACGGGCTGCCGCTTGGCCTTCAGATCATCGGCAAGCCGCTGGACGAGCAGGGCGTGCTGAACGCTGGCCTCGCCATCGAGCAGCGCGCGGGCTTCACCGCCCGTCCGCAGGCCTGGTGGTAAGCGACCGAGCCTTTTCGGCCCGCAACACCGCCGTGTTGCGGGAGGCGCAGGGCGCCCTGAACGTCGCGTTCGGGGCGATTCTCAGCGCCTATGTCGGCGTGTCGCTGAGCCATATGGAAAGCCAGCCCTTCGACCATCACACGCTGGCGCGCTTCTTTCTGGGCGTGGCGGGCTTCATCCTGTGCCTGTGCGTGGGCAACAGCGTGATCCTGCGCGGTGAGGTGCGGCTGGGCATCCTGTTCCTGCTGCTGGGCGCGGGCGCGGCCTATATCGGGTTGCGGGAAGCAAGGAGTCTCGGCTTCGAGACGTCCGTCCTGCGCATTCTGTCGACCTGCTGGATCGTCGCCCTGCTGGGCAGCAACGCCGTCCTGACGGCGATCAACTATCTTCATCATCGAGATCGAACATGAGCGAATATCGCATCCAGGGCGCGAGCGGAGAATGGGAGGTCGTGATCGGCCTGGAAGTCCATGCCCAGGTCACCACCAACGCCAAGCTGTTCTCCGGCGCGGCGACCGCGTTCGGCGCGGAGCCCAACACCCAGGTCTCGCTGGTCGACGCCGCGATGCCGGGGATGCTGCCCGTGCCCAATATGGAGTGCATCCGCCAGGCGGTGCGCACCGGCATGGCGATCGATGCGCAGATCAACAAGTGGTCGCGTTTCGACCGGAAGAATTACTTCTACGCCGATCTGCCGCAGGGCTATCAGATCAGCCAGCTCTACCACCCGCTGGTGGGTGAGGGCGCGATCGAGATCAGCCTGGACGAGAAGAACCCTGACGGCCCGACCAAGTCCATCGGCGTCGAGCGTATCCATGTAGAGCAGGATGCGGGCAAGCTGATGCACGACCAGCATCCGACGCGCTCCTATGTCGACCTCAACCGTTCGGGCGTGGCGCTGATGGAGATCGTCAGCCGCCCCGACATGCGTTCGCCCGCCGAAGCAGGGGCTTATCTCCGCAAGCTGCGCGCCATTCTCCGCTATGTCGGTAGTTGCGACGGCAATATGGAAGAAGGCTCGATGCGTGCCGACGTGAACGTGTCGGTGCGCAAGCCCGGCGACGAATTCGGCACGCGGACCGAGACGAAGAACGTCAACTCGGTCCGCTTCGTCATGGCCGCGATCGAATATGAGGCCAAGCGCCAGGTCGCGGTACTGGAGGATGGCGGCAAGATCGTCCAGGAGACGCGCCTCTTCAACGTCGAGAGCGGCACCACCCGCTCAATGCGGTCGAAGGAAGATGCGCATGATTATCGCTACTTCCCCGATCCCGACCTGCTGCCGCTGGAACTGACCGACGCGTTCCTGGAGGAATGCCGTGCCAGCCTGCCCGAACTGCCCGACGCCAAGCGTCGCCGCTATGAGGCTCTGGGCCTGACCGCGTATAATGCGGGCGTGCTGACCGCCGAGGTCGAGACGGCGCGCTGGTTCGACGGGCTGCTGGACGCGCTGGAGGGCACGAGCGCCAAGCCCGCACAGGCGGCCAACTGGGTCGCGGCCGAGCTGTTCGGCGCGCTCAACCGGCTGGGCAAGGACATCACCGAGAGCCCGGTTTCGCCTGCGCAGGCGGCGGAATTGCTGGCCCTGGTCGCCGACGGCACGCTGTCGGGGAGCCTGTCGAAGCAGGTGTTCGAGATCATGCTGGAGACGGGCGATGGTCCGTCCAAGATCGTCGAGGAACGCGGTCTCAAGCAGACCAGCGACACCGGCGCGATCGAGGCGGTGATCGCCGAGGTTCTGGAGAAGAATCCGAACCAGCTGGGCCAGTATCGCGCGGGCAAGGAGGCCCTGTTCGGCTTCTTCGTCGGGCAGACGATGAAGGCGATGGGCGGCAAGGCGAACCCGGCGGTCGTGAATGATTTGCTGAAGAAGGCGCTGGCGGGGTGATCTAGCGCTCCCCCTCCCGCCTGCGGGAGGGGGCTAGGGGGGAGGGCAGGGAGCCTCGCAGAGATCGCCGCTTGTGGCTTTCCCTCCCCCATCCCCTCCCGCCTGCGGGAGGGGCGTGCTCTAGGCTAGCGGTGTGCGCTATCGTGACGTTAGCTCTAGCGAACGACCTGCGATAATTTTCCCGCCTCACCACAAGCCTCTCCCCTCCCGCAAGCGGGAGGGGCTGGGGGAGGGCAACGGTGTCTCACCTAGCCCACCCCCTCAATTACTGCGCATCCAGATCCTGGTTGCGCACCACGCCGCCGGTCCCGCCGACGCCGTCATGCTCGCCGGTATCGGTAAACGTCACCGGCTCTTCACCGCCCTCGCCACGCGCAACCGCGTCCGAACGCGCCTCGACCGCCTGTTCGATGTCGCTGCGCGGGTCCTCGCGCGGCGGGCTGTCGGGGTTGTTCTCGGGCGCCTCGCTGGGCGGGCTGTCGGGATGGTTTTCGGGATTGGTCGCCATGATCGGCTCCTTTCAAATCTGGGGCGGCTGGGCCGTGCCGGGATCGCCGGGGCCGACGCCGGGGGCGGGCTGGTCGATGTCCGGACCGGGCGGCACGATTTCGGGCGGCGGCGTATCGGGCTGGGCCGGCTGGGTCGGCTGCGGGCTTTCGGGCGGGGGCTGGGTTGCCATTCTCGCTCTCCGTAAATGTGGCCGTTTTTCCGGCTGGGGAGGGCATAAACGCATCGGACACGCCGATGTTGCCTGTTGTCCCTTGCCGAAGCCGCCCAGGGTGATATAGACGCGCGCCCATCGGCGGTGTCCTCGTGCGGGCGTGGCGGAACTGGTAGACGCGCTGGATTTAGGTTCCAGTATCGTAAGATGTGGGGGTTCGAGTCCCTTCGCCCGCACCAGTCCCCGGTCACAACGGGGCGACAGCCACACGGAATTTCTCCAGATTGAAGGCCTTTAGATGCAGACTGTCGAGACGCTGAACGAGGGGCTGAAGCGCGCCTACACGCTCACCATCACTGCCAAGGACATCGAGGGTAAGGTCGATGCCGAGCTGAAGCGGATCGCTCCGCAGATGAAGATGCCCGGCTTCCGCCCCGGCAAGGTGCCGACGAACCTGGTTCGCAAGATGCACGGCCCGGCGCTGCTTCAGGACGCGCTGAACACCGCGCTGCAGGAAGGCGTGCGGTCGCTGATCGCCGAGCAGAACCTGCGTCCCGCGATGCAGCCCCAGGTCGAACTGGTCGGCGAGTATGAGCAGGGCCAGGACGCGACGCTGAGCGTCACGCTTGAAGTCCTGCCGCAGGTCCCGACCCCGGCGATCGACGCGCTGAAGCTCGAGCGTCTGACCGTGCCGGTCGCCGACGAGGCGATTGACGAGCAGCTGCAGAAGTTCGCCGACCAGCAGAAGCGCTGGGACGATGCGGGCGACAAGGCCGCCGAGCAGGGTGACCAGGTCACCGTCGACTTCGTCGGCAAGACCATGGACGGCGTCGCCTTCGAGGGCGGCTCGGGCGAGGACATGGCCGTTGAGATCGGCGGCGGTCGCCTGATCCCCGGTTTCGAGGACCAACTGGTCGGCGTGAAGGCCGGTGAAGAGAAGCAGATCTCGGTCACCTTCCCCGAGGACTATCCTGCCAAGGACCTGGCCGGTCAGCCCGCGACCTTCGATCTGACGATCAAGTCGGTGAAGACCGCCGGCGAAGCCAAGGTCGATGACGAGATGGCCAAGAATCTGGGCCTCGAGAGCCTGGAGCAGCTGCGCGGTCTGCTGAAGGGGCAGATCGAGCAGGAGCATAACGGCCTGACCCGCACGTACATGAAGCGCAAGCTGCTCGACCAGCTGGCCGATGGTCATGACTTCGAAGTGCCGCCTTCGATGGTCGAGGCCGAGTTCTCGCAGATCTGGGCGCAGCTCGAGCATGAAGCGACCCATGAGGAAGATCCCGAGGCCGCCAAGGCCGAGATGGAGAAGGAGCGCGACGATTATGAGAAGATCGCCGAGCGCCGCGTCCGTCTGGGCCTGCTCCTCTCGGAGATCGGTCAGGCGAACGGCGTCGAAGTGACCGCGCAGGAAATGAACCGCCTGATCGCGCAGGCCGCGCAGCAGTACGGCCCGGAAGATCGCCAGCGTTTCATCCAGTATGTCCAGCAGGAGCCGATGGCCGCCGCCCAGCTGCGCGCCCCGCTCTATGAGGACAAGGTCGTCGACTTCCTGTTCGGCAAGGCCGAGATCACCGACCGCGAAACCACCCGTGAGGAGCTGGAAGCCGCGATCGAGAGCGAAGACGGTTTCGCGACCGGCACGCATGTCCACAATCACGATCATGACCATGACCACGGCGCCAAGAAGGCGAAGGCCAAGAAGGCCGACGTGACCGAGGACGCGGCCGAAGAGGACGCCGCGGACGCGCCGAAGAAGGCGACCCGCGCCAAGAAGGCCGCTCCGGCCGAGGGCGAGGCGGAAGCCGCCGAGGCGACCGACGAAGCCCCCGCCAAGAAGCCGCGTGCCAAGAAGGCCGCTGCTCCGGCGGAAGGCGAAGCGGAAGCCGCCGAGGCCCCTGCCAAGAAGCCGCGCGCCAAGAAGGCTGCGCCGACCGAGTAAGGATGGCCTGAGCGGGCTTCGGCCCGCCAGCTGGTAAAAAGGGCGGCCGCGAAAGCGGTCGCCCTTTTTGCGTTCAGGCCCGCCGCGCCTTTAAAACAAGACGATATGATATGGACTCACCCCTCCCCTTCAGGGGAGGGGCTCGCGTTAGTTCAAGGCAATATCAGAACGGTCAAGAACCGGGCGTCGCTGGGTGCCAATGACAAAGCACGCCGCGAGCAGCGGCAACAGCCACAGCACCCGGCTCTGATAACGATCGTCGGGGCCGGACAGATCGCCGGTGATAGCCGCGTTGAGCAACAGCGTCGCGACGACCAACCCCGTCAGTCCCAGCAACGGCCACCGCCGCTGGCGTACCGCCCAGACCAGCATCAGGGGCAGCAGCAGGACGACCGCCACCGCCACCGCGACATCGGGCGCGAACTTCAGCGGATCGAGCGCCCCGCGCTGCTGCCGCGATACCGCAAACGCCTGGTAGGCGTCCGGCAGCCGGGTCTTCAGGATACGCACAATCTGCATGTCGGCGGCATAGGGCGGCAGCACGCCCTTGCGGACGGTCGACAGTTGCTCGGCAAAGCCCTGCCACGCCAATGTCGCGACGCCGCCGGGATCGTCGTGCAGCACGTCGCGGATGATCATCCGCTGCTCGGCGATCACGCCCGGCCGGTCGCGGTGGAGCATCGCGCCGAGCGGCGAACGCCGATCCCAGAGATAGGCCTGGCCCGGCTTGGCGACCAGAGGATCGTCAACCAGGGGGCGCACTGCACAATGGGCAAGCGTGCCCTCGCGACACAGCCGCGCCAGCGTCGGTTGCGCCACATGCCCGTCGAATAGCCGTGCGAGCAGGAAGGTGTCGGACGACAAGGCAGGCCTGAACTCATAACCCGCCACGCGGTTCAGGCCGCTCAGACCCAGCAGCGTCAATGCGATGGCCAGTGCGGCGGGCAGGGATCGCCGGATCGTCTCCCGCCACCCCGTGCCGCTCACCAGCATCGCGACCGCCGCCAGCACCAGCAGCCCAACTGTCAGCAGCACATGGCTGAAATGCACCGCGATCAACAGGGCCAGTAACACTGCCAGTCCGGCGCGCTGCCATAGGGGCGTATCCGAGGGGCGGGCGAGCATCGCGAACAGGGCCAGCGGCACGAAGCCGGTGGCGATATCGGGCATGATCTGTCCGACGAACCAGGGCAGGCTGCTCCCCAGGCCCAGAAGGGCACAGGTGGCGACCACATCCCGCGCGTGAAGGCGGCCGCCACCGATGGCGAGCGTCATCGCGATCATCAACACGCTGCCGATCGCCTGGACCGCGACGATCCCCCAGACCCCCGTGGTCCACAGCGGCAATCCGATGGCGAGGCCATAAACGGGCGGCCGATCGGTCGGATAGAAGAGTTCGAGCGGGATCCGCAAATAGGTGCCCGAGTCGGCGAAGACCAACGGAAAGCCGTTGGCGACCGCAACCCAGCACAGGATCGCCGCCCCTGCCAGGATCGCCACGGCCATCGGCCATGATATTCCGAAACGCCGTCGATCCGGCTTTGACTCGTTCATGGCGCAGCTTAGGGATATGCCCGATCCGGGGGCAAGCCTGACCGGCGCCGTCTCGCTTTAGCTTGCGATCCGCCATAAGGGGCACCGCTTCGGCTGACCGTAAAGCCGCACGAGGGAAGAATGATGGACTATCAGGGGGCCGCGCCAAGCATTGCGGTGCTGTTGCCATGCTATAACGAGGAAGCGGCGATCGCCCAGACGATTGCGGGCTTCCGCGAGGCGCTGCCGACCGCGACCATCTATGTCTATGACAATAACAGCAAGGACCGCACGGTCGAGGTCGCGCGCGCGGCGGGCGCCGTGGTCCGGTCGGAGCGGATCCAGGGCAAGGGCGCGGTCGTGCGGCGCATGTTCGCCGATATCGACGCTGACATCTATGTCATGGCGGACGGCGACGCCACCTATGATGCGGCTTCGGCACCCGACCTGGTCGCGCGCATGGTCGAGGAACAGCTCGACATGGTGGTCGGCCAGCGGGTTAGCGAGGCGGAACTTGCCTATCGTCGCGGGCACCGCTTCGGCAACGCGATGCTGACGGGCATGCTCGCCAAGCTGTTCGGGCGCAGCTTCACCGACATCCTGTCGGGGTATCGCGTCTTCTCGCGTCGCTTCGTCAAGAGCTTCCCGGTCCTGTCGGTCGGCTTCGAGATCGAGACTGAGATCAGCGTTCACGCCCTGGAGCTGAAAATGCCCTGTGCCGAGATCGCCACGCCCTATTATGCGCGGCCCGAGGGGTCGGCGTCGAAGCTGTCCACCTATTCGGACGGCTGGCGCATCCTGCGCACCATTCTGAAGCTGTACCGGATCGAGCGGCCGATGTGGTTCTTCGGCGCGGTCGCGGCGCTGCTCGCGGCGCTTTCCATCCTGCTCGCCGTGCCGATCATCCTGACCTATCTTGAGACGCATCAGGTGCCGCGCTTCCCGACCGCGATCCTGTCAACCGGGTTGATGCTGCTCGCCGCGCTGAACGTCTTCACCGGGCTGATCCTCGATACCGTGGTGCGTGGACGGCAGGAGGTTCGGCGACTGGCCTATCTGGCGCTGCCCGCGCCCGGAAACCCGCGCTAATCGGATTTTCACCCCTGAAAGCCATAAACGCTGCACGGCAGCATCACGGGATGCCGCCGGGGCTTGAATATGCGCGGCCACCACGCGACATAGGGGCTCTTCTGGGCATAAGAGAGATTTCCATGCACAATCCGTTCGAGACCGGCGATTTCGCGAGCCCGCTGGCACATGCTGGCGTCGGGCTGCGGCAGACGCAGGCCGGGCTGGTTCCGATCGTCATCGAACAGTCGAACCGCGGCGAACGGTCGTTCGATATCTTCAGCCGCCTGCTCCGCGAGCGCATCATCTTCGTCACCGGGGGTGTCGAGGACGGCATGGCCTCGCTGATCTGTGCGCAGCTGCTGTTCCTTGAGTCGGAAAATCCGAAGAAGGACATCTATATGTACATCAACTCGCCGGGCGGTGTCGTCACGGCGGGCATGGCGATCCATGACACGATGCAGTATATCCGTCCGCGCGTCGGCACGCTGTGCATCGGCCAGGCCGCCTCGATGGGCAGCTTCCTGCTGTCGGCCGGTGAGCCTGGCATGCGCGTGGCGACCACGAACAGCCGCATCATGATCCACCAGCCTTCGGGCGGGGCGCAGGGCATGGCGGCCGATATCGAGATCCAGGCGCGCGAGATCCTGCGCATGCGGCACTTCCTGAACACGTTGTACGCCAAGTACACCGGCAAGCCGCTGGAAGAGATCGAGCGCGCGATGGACCGCGACAAGTTCATGAGCGCCGAGGAGGCCAAGGAGTTCGGCCTGATCGACCAGGTGTTCGACAAGCGTCCGACCCCGGCCGACGACGCGTCGACCGCGGCATAAGACGGGTCGTTCAGCGTGAACGGTTTATTTCGATTGTGACTTTATCGGGGTGCGGTACGATGCGCACCCCGGCAACGGTAGCGCACCGCTTCATGGGTGCGAGAGGTGATTGATGGACAAGGTGAGCGGTGGCAACTCGAAAAGCACCCTCTATTGCTCGTTCTGCGGCAAGTCGCAGCACGAGGTGCGCAAGCTGATCGCGGGGCCGACCGTCTTCATTTGCGACGAGTGCGTGGAGCTGTGCAACGACATCATCCGTGAGGAGACCAAGTCCGCGCTGGTCTCCAAGAAGGATGGTGGCGTCCCGACGCCGCAGGAAATCTGCAACGTGCTCGACGATTATGTCATCGGGCAGAAGCAGGCCAAGCGTGTCCTGTCGGTCGCGGTGCACAACCACTATAAGCGGCTGAACCACGGTGCGAAGGGCGCCGATGTCGAACTGGCCAAGTCGAACATCCTGCTCGTCGGCCCGACCGGCTGCGGCAAGACGCTGCTGGCGCAGACGCTGGCGCGCATTCTCGACGTGCCGTTCACCATGGCGGACGCGACGACGCTGACCGAGGCCGGTTATGTCGGCGAGGATGTCGAGAACATCATTCTGAAGCTGCTTCAGGCGTCGGATTACAATGTCGAGCGGGCGCAGCGCGGCATCGTCTATATCGACGAGATCGACAAGATCAGCCGCAAGGCGGAGAATCCCTCGATCACCCGCGACGTGTCGGGCGAGGGCGTTCAGCAGGCGCTGCTCAAGCTGATGGAAGGCACGACCGCCAGCGTTCCCCCGCAGGGCGGGCGCAAGCATCCGCAGCAGGAATTCCTGCAGGTCGACACGACGAACATCCTGTTCATCTGCGGCGGCGCGTTCGCGGGTCTGGAAAAGATCATCGGTGACCGTCTGCAGGGCAAGTCGATCGGCTTCGGCGCCTATGTCGCGGCGCCTGAGGAAAAGCGGACCGGCGAATATCTGCGCCAGACCGAGCCGGAGGATCTGCTGAAGTTCGGCCTGATCCCCGAATTCGTCGGCCGTCTGCCGGTCATCGCCACGCTCGAAGACCTCGACATCGCGGCGCTGGTTAAGATTCTGTCCGAGCCGAAGAACGCGCTGGTCAAGCAGTATCAGAAGCTGTTCGAGATGGAGAATGTCGAACTCGACTTCACCGACGACGCGCTGACCACGGTCGCCAAAAAGGCGATCGAGCGCAAGACCGGTGCACGCGGGCTTCGTTCGATCCTGGAGGGCATATTGCTCGACACCATGTTCGACCTGCCCGGCATGGACGGCGTCGACGAAGTGATGGTCGACAAGGACGTGGTCGAGGGCCGCAAGGAACCGATCCGCGTCTATGCCGAAAAGGCCAAGAAGACGGACGGCGCGGCAGCCTGAACGGGGCCGTGACGTAGTGGAATGGATGACGGGCGCTTCCCCTGGGGGAGGCGCCCGTTTTCCTATGGGGAATGCGATGGTGACGATCCGAGAGGCGGGGGCGGGCGACCGGGCGGCAGTGGCGACGATGCTGGGACGTGCCTTTGCCGATGATCCGGCCATGTCCTATATCTTCCCCGACGCCGCCGACCGGGCGAAACGCCTGCCGCGCCTGTTTGCGCTGTTGTTCGACAGTGACGCGGTGGGGATGCGGTTGGTCAGCGAAGCGGCGGATGCGGGGACCTTCTGGCGGCCGCCGGGGCAGGCGCATGTGCCTATGGCGGCCTATGTCCGGCGGCTGATCTTGGTGCTGCACGCGCTGGGCGCATCGCTGCCGCGCGCGATGCGGCTGGGCGATGCGATCGAGGCGCATTTTCCGCGCGAGCCCTTCTGGTATCTACATATCGCCGGCGTCGATCCGGCGCGGCAGGGGCGGGGGTTGGGCGGTGCATCGATACGGGCGGGGCTGGCCCGGTGCGATGCCGATGGCGTACCCGCCTATCTGGAGACGGCGACCGAGAGCAATGTCGGGCTTTATACGCGGCTGGGCTTCCAAATGACCGGGGAATGGTCGGTGCCCAGGGGCGGCCCGCGCTTCTGGTCGATGATCCGGCCGGTCGGCGGACTATAAACATTCCTCCCCTTACAGGGGGGGATGGGACAACTGCCGAACCCCTCTGCTTTACCACGCGTTGCCGCTCCGAACAGGAGATGCCGCGATGAAACCTCATATGATCTGCCACATGATTTGCAGCCTGGACGGGCGCATCCTGCAAAGCCGCTGGCGGCCCGAGAGCTACAAGCCCGGTGAACTCTTCGAGGATCTGCACGACCGGATCGGCGGCGACGCGTGGATCGTCGGGCGGGTGACGGGGCAGGAATTCGCCAAGGGCGACCGTTATCCCGATACGAACGAGACCCTCCCGCGCGAAAACTGGTTCGCGACCCGTGAGGCCGACGCGTTCGGCGTGGTGCTGGACGAACAGGGCAAGATCGTCTGGGGCCGGAGCGACATTGGCGGCGATCCGATCGTCGTCGTGCTGACCGAGGCGGTGCCGAATTCGCATCTGGCCGGGCTGCGGAGCGACGGGGTTTCCTATATCTTTGCCGGAACGGATATGATCGACCTGTGCGCCGTGCCCGACATCCTCAACCGGGAACTGGGCGTCGAGACGCTGCTGGTCGAGGGTGGCGGCACGGCCAATGGCGAATTCCTGCGCGCCGGGTTGATCGACGAGATCAGTATGGCGCTCTGCCCCGCGATCGACGGCGCGGCGGGGGCGCCCAGCCTGTTTCATTCGGGTAAGGAGGACGCAGATACGCCCGCACCGCTGACCGGGCTGACGCTGACCCATCATGAGGTATTGCCGGATGGTGAAATCTGGTTGCGTTACAGGGTGGAGAATGACGCGGGTTGAGGCGCCACTGCCCCTCAGACTTACAGCGCTTGGTGAACTGCCGCTCCACAACGGAGTTCGACACGCGTTTGGCCCCAGAAGGGGCTACATATGGTTTCGTAATCGCAATGAATCTTGCGCGCGTTGGGACCCAACAGGGCGGTTGGCGCATTGGCATGACAGGGATGTCATCATCCCCGTCATGTTGAGGAGAAGAGACCAGCCATGAGCGAACCCGACGCCATCGTCACCGCCGGACAGAAGCGCGCGCTGCTCCAGCGTCTGCTGATGCCCTGGTGGACCCTGGTGTTCCCCATCCTGGGCCTGCTCGCCATCGCGGTGTCGCTCTACAAGATGGGAACGGTTGGGGTGGTCGTCGCGGCGATCATCCTGTTCGGCTGCGTACTGTCGGCGGTCCATCAGGCGGAGGTCGTAGCGCACCGGGTCGGCGAGCCCTTCGGCACCTTGGTCCTGGCGGTTGCGGTCACGGTGATCGAGGTGTCGCTGATCGTCAGCCTGATGCTGTCCGATGCGGGCGACGCGTCCAGCCTGGCACGCGACACCGTGTTCGCGGCGATCATGATCATCCTGAACGGTATCGTCGGCCTGTGCCTGCTCGCCGGGGGATTCCAGCATGGCGAACAGCGCTTTTCGCTGCGGGGCGCGAGTTCGTCGCTCAACGTGCTGACTGCGATGGTCGTGCTGTCGCTGGTCCTGCCCAATTATGTCTCGTCCGCGCCGGGGCCGACCTATGCGACCTCGCAACTGGTCTTCGTCGCGATCGTCAGCGTCATCCTCTACGGCACCTTCGTCATGGTGCAGACGGTGCGGCACCGCGACTATTTCCTGCCCGCCGACGAGGACATGCCCGCCGATGCCCATGCCGAGCCGCCGACCAATGCGGCGGCCTGGGCGGCATTGGGCATGTTGCTGGTCGCGCTGGTCGGGGTGGTCCTGCTGGCCAAGGGGCTTTCGGGCATCGTCGAGGCGGCGATCCTGGGAGCGGGCCTGCCGCTTGCCATCGTCGGTGTGGTGATCGCGGCGCTGGTGCTGGCGCCCGAGAGCCTGGCGGCGTACCGGGCGGCCAAGCGCAACCGGCTTCAGACCAGCCTCAACCTCGCGCTCGGCTCGGCGCTGGCGACGATCGGGCTGACCATTCCGGCGGTGGCGATCGTCTCGCTGATGCTGGGCCTGCCGCTGGCGCTGGGGATCGGGGCCAAGCAGATGATCCTGCTGGTCCTGTCGCTGTTCACCATCACGCTGACGCTGGGCAATGGGCGGACGACCGTGCTGGGCGGCGCGGTGCATCTGGTGATCTTCGCGGCGTATCTGTTCGTGACGGTCGTGCCTTGATCCCCAATGCCCGTTCAGCCTGAGCGAAGTCGAAGGCCAAGGGTGGTCCACTTGGTGTTCTCCGGCGAAGGCCGGGGTCCAGTTTCCATGAAGTCGAGAGAGATAATAGGGGCATTGCGTTGGGGGGGCATGGCGATCAGTGGCAACGGCCTCCCACGCCTTTCACCGCGTCATCACAATGGCGCCGCAACTGGACCCCGGCCTTCGCCGGGGAACAGGCTGGGTTCGAAGTCTGCCCGTGGCCTTCTTCGCTTAGGCTGAACGGAGGGAGGGGCGCTATCCCGTTTCCGTTCGCGTCGAGCGCAGTCGAAGCGCAGGGGGATGACCGGCCCTATTTCTTCTTCGCCGCCTGTTCCGCCTTCCACGCCCGGAACTGCTCGATCGCGACCGAGCGCTTCAGCACCTTCTCCCAGGGATCGACCACGACATGCGCGTCGGCGGGCACGGTCAGCGTGCCGGTGCCGTCCGTCATCGGCAGCGTCTCGACCCGGTCGCCGACCTGGACATCGACCGGCATCGGGAAGGGCCCACCGCCCGGCACCTTCCAGGTCAGGGTGAGCTGATCGCCGCTGCGCGTCTCGACGATCTCGGGCAGTGCCGCCTGGCGCAGATAGACGTTGAAGAACCAGCCATAGTCCTTGCCCGTCACCTGCCGGACAAAGCCCTCATATTCCTTGGTCGAGCCATAGCGGGGCGTGAAATTCCCCGGCCTGGGATCGGTCCGGCCATAGACGGCCAGCCGCGTCACGTCCCAGAACGCCTTGTCCCCGATCAGATTGTGGAGCGTGTGCAGCATCCACGACCCCTTCATATAGATGTCGAGGCCGGGACCGCCCTTGGACTCTTCATAGACATCCTGCTCGGTCATGCTTCGGTCGTGGACGATGGGGGCCTTGTTGGCGATCTGCCCGCGCTGCGCGTCCATCATCACCGCATAGCGCGCCTCGCCCTCGCGCCAGCGGCCATAGCTGGGCTGCATATAGCTGCCATAACCCTCGTGCAGCCAGAAATCGTCCCAGTCGACATTGGTCAGCTGGTTGCCGAACCATTCATGGCTGAACTCATGCTGGAACAGCCAGTCGAAACCCTCGGGCGCCTTGGCATATTCATTGCCGTAGGCGTTGATCGTCTGATGCTCCATGCCCTTGTGCGGCGTCTCGACCACGCCCAGCTTTTCATCGCCGAAGGGGAAGGGGCCGACGGTCGACTCGAAAAAGTCCAGCGTCGGCGCGAACTCCGCAAACAGCCCTTCCGCCTTCTCCTTCTCGCCGGGCAGATACCAGTAGAACATCGGGATCGTGTTGCCGAAGCGGCTCTTATATTTCCCCTCGACCACCTCGTACGGCCCGACGTTCAGCGCGATGGCATAGGTGTTGGGATGCTTGGTCCGCCAGTTCCACCGGGTCCGCCCATCGGGCAGTGTATCGACGCCCAGCAGCACGCCGTTCGACGGGGCCTTCAGCCCCTTCGGCACCGTGATGTGCAGCGTGACCAGGCCCGGCTCGCCCATCGGATAGTCGAGGCACGGCCAGAGCAGGTCGCAGCCATAGCCCTGATCGGTCGTGGCGAACCAGGGCCGCCCGTCCGGCGTCTTGGCCCAGACGACGCCGGTATCCCAGGGTGCCCGCACCGCGACATGCGGCGTGCCGCCATAGGTGATCTTCGCGCTGATCGTCTGCCCGGCACGCAGCGCACGGGGCAGGGCGATGACCAGCCGCCCTTCCGGGTTGGACCATGCGGCGGGCTTGAGGGGCTTTCCGTCGATGGCGATCGCCTTGACCGGCAAATTCCGGTCGAGATCGATCACCAGCCGCGCCAGCGGCGCCTTTGCGGTAAAGTCCAGCACCGCAATGCCGTTCAACTCCCGTGTATCGGGCAGTATCTCGAACGACAGGTCGGCACGGTCGAAGCGGACGGCGAGCTGCTCGGGTGGACGGACGCCGCCGGAGATCATGGTCTGCGCGGTCAGCGGCGGCTCACCTTTGGCGGGAAGCGCCTTGGGCGCTTGGGCACCGGACGGGGCGGCGCAGAGAAACGAGGAGGCGAGCAGCGCGAGAGCGGCATTCCGTATACGATTCATGGTGTCTGGTTTCGCCCAAGCGATGCGGCTTGGCAAGCCGTGCCGCAGCGTCTCGTCGCAGCGGGAATTGATGGATCGGCAACCCTCCCCATATATAGATACGAAGAGGCCCTGATCGGGCCGACCGGAGTTTGCATGAACCAGACCTATCCCGTCCTCCCGCTGCGTGACATCGTCGTCTTCCCGCACATGATCGTGCCTCTGTTCGTCGGCCGCGACAAATCGGTCGCGGCACTGGAAGCGGCGATGGCGGCGGACAAGGAAATTTTCCTGGTCGCCCAGTTGGATCCCGCCGAGGACGATCCCTCGCGTGAGGATCTGTACGAGATCGGCGTGACCGCCAGCGTCCTGCAACTGCTGAAGCTGCCCGACGGCACGGTACGCGTGCTGGTCGAGGGCAAGACACGCGGCCGCCTCGTCGAGCTGGACGAGTCGGGCACCCACCTGACCTCCACCATCGACACGACCGTGGTCGAGAGCGACGAAACCGCGCTTGAAGAGCAGGAGCATGACGTCAAGGCGCAGGTCGCCGCGCTGATGCGTTCGGTGGTCGACCAGTTCGAGAATTATGCCAAGCTCAACCGCAAGCTGCCCGCCGAAACGGCCGTGCAGCTGGCGGAGATCGAGGATGCGTCGCAGCTGGCCGATGCGGTCGCCGCGAACATTTCGGTCAAGGTCGCCGACAAGCAGGCATTGTTGGTGGAAACCGATCCGGCCAAGCGGCTGGAGATGGCCTATGCCCTGATGGAAGGCGAACTCGGCGTCCTTCAGGTCGAGAAGAAGATCAAGAGCCGCGTCAAGCGCCAGATGGAGAAGACGCAGCGCGAATATTATCTCAACGAACAGCTCAAGGCGATCCAGCGCGAGCTGGGCAATGAGAGCGAGGACGGCGACGGCGACGAGATCGCCGAGCTGACCCAGAAGATCGCCACGCTCAAGCTGTCCAAGGAAGCGCGGACCAAGGCGACCGCCGAGCTGAAGAAGCTGAAGACCATGGCGCCGATGAGCGCCGAGGCGACGGTCGTGCGCAATTACCTCGACGTGCTGCTCGGCTTGCCCTGGGGCAAGAAGTCCAAGGTGAAGAAGGACATCGCGGCGGCGCAGGCGATCCTGGACCAGGATCACTATGCGCTGGAAAAGGTGAAGGACCGGATCGTCGAATATCTCGGCGTCCAGGCGCGCACCAACAAGTTGAAGGGGCCGATCCTGTGCCTCGTCGGCCCGCCGGGCGTCGGCAAGACCTCTTTGGGCCAGTCGATCGCCAAGGCATGCGGGCGCGAGTTCATCCGCCAGTCGCTGGGCGGCGTGCGCGACGAGGCCGAGATTCGCGGCCACCGCCGGACGTACATCGGCTCGCTGCCGGGCAAGATCGTGACCAACCTGAAAAAGGCGGGCACCGGCAACCCGCTGTTCCTGCTCGACGAGATCGACAAGCTGGGCCAGGATTTCCGCGGCGATCCTGCCTCGGCGCTGCTGGAAGTGCTCGATCCGGAGCAGAACGCCAAGTTCAACGACCACTATCTGGAGATCGATATCGATCTGTCGGACGTGATGTTTGTGTGCACCGCGAACACGCTGAACCTGCCGCAGCCCTTGCTCGACCGCATGGAGATCATCCGTCTGGAGGGCTATACCGAGGACGAGAAGGTCGAGATCGCCGAGCGTCACCTGGTTGCCAAGCAGGTCGAGACGCATGGCCTGAAGGACGGCGAGTTCACCCTGACCCAGGAGGGCCTGCGTGCCCTGATCCAACGCTACACCCGCGAGGCGGGCGTGCGCACGCTGGAGCGCGAGATTGCGCGCCTCGCCCGCAAGGCTCTGCGCCAGATCCTGGAGGGCAAGGCGACGTCGGTGACGATCACGCCGGAGAACCTGCATGAGTTCGCAGGCGTCCAGAAATACCGCCACGGCCTGTCCGAGCAGGAAGACCAGATCGGTGCGGTCACGGGCCTCGCCTGGACCGAGGTGGGTGGCGAGTTGCTGACCATCGAATCGGTGACGGTGCCGGGCAAGGGCCAAGTGAAGACCACCGGCAAGCTGGGCGATGTGATGAAGGAATCGGTCCAGGCCGCCTTCAGCTTCGTCCAGGCGCGCAGCCCCAGCTTCGGGATCAAGCCGTCGCTGTTCCACCGTAAGGACATCCATATCCACCTGCCCGAGGGCGCGGTGCCCAAGGACGGTCCGTCGGCGGGTATCGGCCTCGTCACCTCGATCGTGTCGACGCTGACCGGCATCGCGGTGCGCAAGGATGTGGCGATGACCGGCGAGGTCACGCTCCGCGGCCGGGTGTTGCCGATCGGTGGCCTGAAGGAAAAGCTGCTGGCGGCGCTGCGTGGCGGGATCACCACCGTGCTCATCCCGCAGGAGAATGAGAAGGATCTGGCGGATATCCCCGCCAACATCCTGAACGGGCTGAAGATCGTGCCGGTGGCGCATGTCGATGAGGTGCTTCGCCTGGCGCTGGTCGAGCCGCTGGAGGCGATCGACTGGACCGATGCGGATGAATTGGCGGCGCTGCCGCCCGCCGCGATCCCGGCGGTCGGCGGCGAACGTCACCACTGATCGTCGTGCACTGATCGTCGCAAGGACGGGGCCGCCGGTCGAAGGATCGGCGGCCGTTTTCAAACGATGTCATAAGGATGACATGCGCTTCTGTTTGCGCCATCCTTCGCTTTGGATAAGGATGGGGGATAAGGGTGGGGTTTGACAGCACCGCCTGCCGCGTCATTATCGGTCCTTTAATATTTGGGCGGCACCGAGTCCGTCTGGTTATTCGTCGAAATCATAGGGGGTTATGGAATGAACAAGCAGGAGCTGATCGCCACCGTCGCCGACTCCTCGGGCCTGGCCCGCGGCGATGCGGTCAAGGCGGTCGATGCCGTGTTTGAATCGATCACCGCTGCCCTGAAAAAGGGTGATGAAGTTCGCCTCGTTGGCTTCGGCACTTTCTCGGTTTCCAAGCGCAAGGCCTCGACCGGCCGTAACCCGCGCACCGGCGAGCCGATGACCATCAAGGCCTCGTCGCAGCCCAAGTTCAAGCCGGGCAAGCTGCTGAAGGACTCGGTCAACTAAATCCGAAATTTTGGGCTGGACAGGCGGCGAGTCGCCGCCTAAAGGCCCGTCTCCCGGTTACGGGCGCGTAGCTCAGCGGTAGAGCACACCCTTCACACGGGTGGGGTCACAGGTTCAATCCCTGTCGCGCCCACCATTCTTTCCAATGACTTAGTGGTCCGGAAGGAATGGTGATCCGCCTGATCGGCCAGGCTTTCCCTCCTTTTCGGCGGTCGTTCGGCAAGATTCGGCAATATGATGCCGGTTGCCCGACAATTTAACGTGCCTTTAGCGGCCTCTCCTTATGCTCATGGCCAAAGGAGACTGTCATGCAGCAGGGGTATCGCAGCTTTTGTCCCGATCATCCGGCCTTCGCCATCGCGATGGCGTTCCAGCCGATCATGGATGTCGAGACGGGACGACCCATCGCCTATGAAGCGCTGGTCCGGGGCAGCAAGGGCGAGGGCGCGGGCGATATCCTGACGCGGATCAGACCCGAGGAGCGCTACGACTTCGACCAGCAATGCCGGGTCGCCGCGATCGAGGGCGCGGTGGCGGCGGGGCTGCTCGACGGCGGTGCGCGGCTGTCGATCAACTTTTTTCCCGACACCGTTTATTCGCCGCTCGCCTGCCTGGAGCCGACGCTGGACACCATGCGACGGCTGAATGTCCCTCATGAGCGGCTGATCTTCGAATTCTCCGAACAGGCGGAGATCGGCGACGGCGCGCATCTGAAGACCATCCTGGACACCTATCACTGCATGGGCTTCGGAACCGCGATCGACGATTTCGGTGCGGGCCATGCCGGGCTGACCCTGCTGGGGCAGGTCAGGACAGACTATATCAAGCTCGACATGGCGCTGATCCGGGGCATCGACCAGACCATGCCCCGGCGCATGATCGTCGAGGGCGTGATCCGGATCGCCGAAAAGATGGGCATCGCGATCATCGCCGAGGGCGTGGAGACGATCCACGAATATAACGCGCTCCGGGCGCTGGGCGTGCGGTACATGCAGGGCTATCTGATCGCACGACCCGGCTTCCGCTGTCTGCCGCCGGGACATTTGCCAGAGGACCTGGCCTGGGTGGCGAGCGCCTGAAGGCACGGAGATCAGCGTTTCGGCATTCCTCCCCTTATCGGGAGGAATGCCTTTTCATACCGTGCCTCAAAGGCGTCAGCCGTCAGCGCACCGAACCCACATCCCCCGCCAGATAACGGGCGATCGGATCGATCATGTCCTTCGGTATACGCCGCGCGATGACGGGCATGGTCGCGTGGCTCTTGCGCGCGTCGACGACATTCTTGTCGCCCTGCCAATGGCGCAGGCGCGCGGCGATATAGCTGGCCCGCTGTCCGGCGAGGACGGGATAGGGCTTGCCGGGGGTGTGGCAGCTGACACAGGCGGGAAGCTGTTTGTCGGGCAGCCCGCGCTCGACGATCCGCGCCGCCGCCGGATCGCCCGCGGGCTTCGCACCCAGCCCCGGCATCGCGGCGAAGCGGCGCGCGGCGGCCTCCATGTCGGCGGGCTCCATGCGCATCGCGACCTGCTGCATCACCGCGCTCGACCGGGTGCCGTTGGCATAGCCCTTGAGTGCCGCGAGCAGATATTCGGGGCTCTGGCCGCCCAGAACCGGAATGTCGGGCGCGCCGCGACCCCGGCCGTCGGTGCCATGGCATCCGGTGCAATTGTCGGGATCGACAGCGGGCGACGCCTCGGCGACCAGCGCGCGATATTGGGCGGGCGTCATGTCGGGCAGGCGACGGACGAATGCGACCATGCGGCGCACTTCGTCCTGGCGGTCCTGCACGGCCCAGGCGGGCATACCGGTATATTTGACGCCGTGCTGGAGGATCCAGAACAGCTGCTTGTCGGTCCATTCACGCGCATTGACCGACAGGTCGGGCGCGGGCGGGGTCGCGGCCTGCATCACGGGGGCGGGCTTCTGGCCTGGGGCTCCGTGACAGACGGCACAGCTATTGGCGAAATGCCCGGCCGCGCTCACCAGCCCGCTAGCATCGGCGGGGTCCTTGGGTGCGGTGAAGGCGGCATGGGTGCGCACCGAATTGCGCATCGCCCAGTGAAGGAACCAGTCGGTGATCGCCCAATGCCCGCTGGAGGCGGCCAGATTGATGACGCCCGACCAGGCCAGGCCCATGCCGAGCAGCGCTAGGCCCAACAGCGTCGCCAGCGCCCGCTTCCAGGTGATGCGGATCGTCATGCGTGCGCCTCTTCTTTGGTCTGGAGCAGGCGCGCGAGCATCGCCAGCCCGCCGCACAGATAGGCGACTCCGCCGACCAGCAGCATCACGACGCCCGCCATCTGCTGATCCGCCAGCGCCCCCATGTCATGATGGCTGTAGAGCGGCCGCGGGGCGAGGCCGATCAGCGCGCCCAACAGGGTCATGTGCATCGAGGTGACGAGCAGGGCGGCAACGCCGGCGGCCCGGTGACGCGGCGCGAGCACGGCGGCCCAGAGCAGCAGGCCGACCGCCAGGAAGCTGACCTGCTCGGCGATCAGCCAGGGTAACCCATGATCCGCCAGCCGCCGCAGCGCCGGGACGTGCCAGCCCCATACCACGACCGCCTCGATCATGGCGGCGGCCAGCGGGGTGGCGAGCCGGGGCAGGCGGACCGCCGGATCGAAACGTGTGCCCTGAAGCCCCAGCGCGATCGGCGGCGCGGCGACCGCCACGGCGATCATGTGCGCGACCATATGCCCGGTCATGCCCCAGGTGCTGAAGGCCCAGCCGACCGACAACAGCGCCAGACCCAGCATCAACCAGCTACGCCTCATCGGCAATCGCCCAGCATCAGGACGGGCATGGCGGTGAAGATCACCGCGACGAAGCTCAATCCCGCCAGCAACATCGTCGAATAGGCCAGGAAGCGCAGCCGATCGATATCGGTGCCCTCGTTATGCGGCGGCGGATCCCCCGGCGTGCGCGACTGCTGCCACGCGATCACACCCGAGGCGAGGATGACGATCAGCGCGACGACCGTCCCGATCGCGAATGCGGTGGGGAACAGCGCCCATCGGCCGATCCGCTCGCACGAGATCGCGACCCAGAGATAGGAGAAGAGGAAATGCACCGCCCAGGTCGTCGGCGGCACGATCAGCGTCCAGAGGGTGACGCGCAGCCGGTGCGCGCCTTTCAGCCAGCGCTTCATAGCCCCGTCTCCGGAAACAGGCCGATGGTCAGATAGGTTACGATCGCGGTCAGCGCGAAGAAATGCATATAGACGGTGATGTTGCGGATATCGGCGTCATGGGTCGGCGTCATCCTGCCCGCGATGCTGCGCGCCAGCGTATAAAGCTGCATGATCACCGCGACGGCGGCATGGACGACGGTCCAGACGACCAGCACCCAGACGATGGCCGGATAGACATTGGCCTCCGGGTCCAGCCCGTCCAGGCACCCTATCCCGGCGAACAGGCTGGCGATGGCGGTGACGGCGCCCGCGACCAGCAGCCCGCGTGCGGCATTGACCGAACCCCGGTGATGAACCTCCCGCGCGATCAGCGTCGCGGCCCAGCTGGCCAGCGACAGCGCCAGTGCGGTCAGCGGCCCGCCGCTGCCCGGTCCGTCAAAGCCTGCGCCGAAATCGGGATGGATCGTCCAGTAGAAATAATAGCCGAAGACCAGCCCCGAAAAGGCGGTCGCATCCGCCATCATCGTGATGAACATCGCCCACCAGCCGGGCGCGGCCGGGCCGGAAATATAGAGCGGCAGGCGCATGCCGTGACCGATCGGCTTTTCCGGCTTTTCCGGAATCTCGGCAGTGTCCCACAGCCACCACAATATGCAGCCCAGCGTGACCACACCGCCCAGCGCGGCGATGAGGTAGAGGTGATAGGTGGTCAGGATGAACACGCTGCCCAGTGCCACGGCGGTCATCATCGGCTTGACGCTGGGCGTGCCCAGCCGGATCACCGAAACGGGCTTGGCGTCGAGGACCGAGGTGATGATCGTCTCGCGGCGGCCTTCCTCGGCATCGGGCAGGAAGAAGCGGCCCTCATCGACCTTGGCGACGAAGTTCTTCTGGTCCCAGATCGGATAGCGGCTTTCGACCAAAGGCACCGAGCGGATGCCCCAATCCTCGTCATCCGGATGCGCCAGCCATTCCAGCGTCCCCGCATTCCACGGGTTGCGCGACGACTTGGCGCGCGTCGGCGAGAGCATCAGGTCGACGACCAGCACCGCAACACCGGCCGCGAACATATAGGAACCGGCGGTCGAGGCGAGGTTGAGCCAGCCGATGCCCAGTTCTTCCGGATAGGTGAAGACACGACGCGGCATGCCCTCCAGCCCCGACAGGTGCATCGGGAAGAAGGTCAGGTTGATGCCGACGAACATGATCCAGAAGGCGATGCGCCCCAGCCGGTCCGACAGCTTCTTGCCGGTGATCAGCGGCCAGTAATAATAAAGCCCGCCGAACAACGGCAGCAGCGTGCCGCCGATCAGCACATAGTGGAGGTGCGCGACCACGAAATAGGTGTCGTGCGCCTGCCAGTCGAACGGCGCCACCGCGACCATCACGCCGGTCAGGCCGCCGATGACGAACACCGCCAGGCTGCCCGAGGCATAGAGCAGCGGCGTCGACCACTTCACCTTGCCCGCCCAGAGCGTGGCGATGAAGGCGAAAATCTGAACGCCGGTCGGGATGGCGACGGCTTCGGAGGCGGCGGAGAAGAAGGCCAGGCTGATCTTGGGCAGGCCGGTCGCGAACATGTGGTGGACCCACAGTCCGAACGACAGGAAGGCGGTGCCGACGGCAGCCAGCACGATCCACGGATAGCCGAGCAGATGGCGCTGCGCGAAGGTCGGGATCATCATCGCGAACAGCGCGATGGAGGGCAGGAAGACGATATAGACTTCCGGATGGCCGAAGATCCAGAACAGGTGCTGCCACAGCAGCGGATCGCCGCCGCGCGCAGCGTCGAAGAAGGGCCAGTTGAGCAGCCGCTCCATCTCGAACAACAGGTCGCCCGCGATCAGCGGCGGGAAGGCGAACAGGATCATCACCGCCACGACCAGGATGTACCAGGCATAGAGCGGCATCAGGTTCAGCCGCATGCCGGGCGGGCGGCATTTCAGCACGCCGACGATCAGCTCGACCGCGGCGGCCACCGACGACACCTCGATGAAGGACAGGCCCAGCATCCAGATATCGGCGCCCAGCCCCGAGAGGTCGGTGCGGGTGGTCAGCGGCGGATACATGAACCAGCCGCCATCGGGCGCGGCGTTGAAGAAGATCGAGCCGCCGACGAACACGCCGCCGATCAGGAAGCTCCAGTAACCGAAGGCCGACAGGCGCGGGAAGGGCAGGTCGCGTGCGCCCAGCAGCTGGGGCAGCAGGATGATCGACACCGCCTCGAACATCGGGACGGCGAACAGGAACATCATCATCGAGCCGTGCAGCGTGAACAGCTGGTTGAAGGTGTTCGCCGAGACGAGGTCGTTGTCGGGCACCGCCAGCTGGGTGCGCATGATCAGCGCCAGCACGCCCGCGAACAGCATGAAGCCGAACGCGGTCAGCGTGTACCAGACGCCGACCCGGTTGTTGTTGGTGTCGGTCCAGCGCAGGAACAGGCCGCTGGGTGGTTTCCACACCGCGCGCAGCCGCTCTTCCTGTTCGGCGCGAAGCTGGGGATCGTCCTGCGCGTGGAGGCTCATTTCAGGCCCTGAAGATAGCGGGCGAGGGCAATGGCCTCGTCATCCGACAATTGGGGGAAGGACGGCATTCGGACGCCGGGCTTGGTCTTTTCGGGATGGCGGATGAAAGCGGCGACGTTCGCCTCCGTCATCGGCAGGATGCCTGCCGCCAGCGTCCGGCGCGATCCGAAATGGGTGAGGTCGGGACCGATCCGGCTGGGCGCGTTGACGCCCGCGATGCCGTGGCAGCCGCCACATCCATTCTCGGCGAACAGGCGCGCTCCGGCCGCGTCGCCCGGCCGGGCGGGACGCGCCTGCTCGGCCAGCCACGCGTCGAAGGCGGCGGGCGGCATCGCGATGACGTCGAACGCCATCAGCGCATGGGACAGCCCGCAGAATTCGGCGCATTGCCCGCGATAGCGGCCGGGCTTGTCGGCGCGCACGACCAGGCTGTTGATGCGGCCGGGGATCATGTCCATCTTGCCCGCCAGCCCCGGTATCCAGAAGCTGTGCACTACATCGCCGCCGCTCAGGCGGAAGGCGACGGTGCGTCCGGTGGGAATGCGGATTTCATTGGCGCTGAGGATCGGGGGACGGCCCGGCGGCGCATAGGCGACACGCCACCAGAATTGCTCGCCATCCACCGCGATGGTCAGGTCGGCGGGCGAGGCCGGGCGCGGCTTCATATAGGGTAGCGAATAGGCGAGCAGCCCGAGCAGCACGACGGTCGGGATGATCCCGCCCAGCCACAGGACGATCCGCATCCCCTTGCGGTGGTCGATCGATCCCTCGGGCGCCCGGACGGCATGGCGCATCAGCAGCGCGACACCGCCCGCGATCAGCACCGCGCCCACCAGCATCATAATGAAAAGATGGCGGATATCGGCCGCATCCGCCCCGAAGGGCGCCAGCGTGGATTGATGCGTGTTGCATCCCGCCAGGAAACCGGCTGTCAGAATCGAGATGGCGCTGCTTTTCCCCCGCATCGCCCCCGAACGTTTCCCTGGCGGAATAGTTCATGTCGGCTTCATCTAAAGTTCATGTTCGGGGTATTTCTGCTATCGATTGTCGTTGCGGCGCCACACTTCTCCCGCCAGCAGGGTCGCAAAGCCCAGCCACGCCGCCAGCGGCATCACGCTGACCGAGGCGGGGCGATCGACTTTCCAGGCGGTGGCGGCGAGGGCGGTGGTGCCGATCGCCATGGCGCCAGCGGCGGCGGTGCTGGCGCCGGTGCGCCGTTCGCGGAAAAACAGCTCGGTCCAGCCGCCGATCATCGCGCTGTTGCCCAGCCACAGCGCGACCGAGGCGTTGCGGGCGGGGGAGGCAGGCTGGCGAAGCAGGCGATAGCCGCCGACCGCCGCCATCGTCTCCAGCACCGGCCAGACCGCGCCGAACACCGCATCGGGCGGGGTGAAGCCGGGCTTGTCGAGCCGCGCATACCAGCAGCGGATGCGCGGGTGCGACGGATCGGGGGCGTTACGCCGCCCGACCAGCGCGCTCAGTCCGAGCACACCCGCCGCGATACCGCCCGCCACCAATGGCGATAATCCCTTGTTCTTCATGGCCGTCATCCCTTTGCGAAGGTCGGTGGGATAACGGCTTTCCTTCAAGCCTGTTCAATCGCGATGCGGCGGCGGCTCCACAGTAAGGCCCGGTCGAGCAGGCCGATGACGATCAGCGACATACCGAACAGCGGCAAGGCGATCCCCGCCACCACCAGCGACAGAAGCAGCCCGCCGACCCGCGCGCCCGACAGCGCAGGCGGCGCACCGACCCGTCCGGCCGGGCGACGTTTCCACCACATCGCCACGCCGCTGAACGTCAGGACCCAGATGGCGATGCAGGGGATCAGCATCAGCAACTGGTTCGCGCGGCCGAAATAATTTCCCATGTGAAGCTGGACACCCGACTCTACCGCGCGGCCGACGATGCCATATTTGGCATAATGCACCTCCGGCCCCACCGGCTTGAAGCTGTAGCGGTCGATATAGAGCGTCTTCTGCCCCACCGGCCGGTCGGGATAGGTGAAGACGGTATAGACCCCGTCCGCGCCCTTGGGCAGGAACAGCCGGTAGCTGCCCGACCAGCCATGCGCGCGCAGGATGCCCGTCACCCGGTCGGTGCCGCGAATGACGGCAGGGTCGTGGGTGGCGCCGGGCATCTCCGGGCCGTGATCGGCATGTTCGCCGCCCATGGTGGGCATCGCCGAGTGCGGCCTCTTGGATCGGGGAAGGGGAGCATCCTCCAGCGTCCAGGGCGCATCGCCCAATGCGGCCTTCATCGGCATGCTATGGGGTATGTTGTACTGGCGGAAGGAAGGCGGATAACCCACGCCCAGCGCCGCGCTGGCCCGGTGGATCAACGGCCCGCTGACGCCGGCCCAGGGCAGCCCGGTGACGATCAGGAAGCCGATCAACGCGACCGTCCATACCCCTACCGGTCCATGCAGGTCCCGCCAGAAGCGCCGTCCCCGCCCGCTCGTTCGTGGCCAGAGCGTCCCCGCCGCGGTGAACCGTCCGCGCGGCCACCACAGGATGACGCCGGTGACGAGCAGGACCAGCGCCCAACTGACGGCCAGTTCGACCAGCCGCTCGCCGAACACGCCCATCAATATGGAACGGTGCATGGCATCCGCCCAGCCGACCAGCGTCCGGTCATAGACGACGCTGCCCAGCACGTGGCCGGTGCCGGGATCGACCGCGACGCGACGTGGCGGCCCCTCGATCGGCTGGACGAAGACCACCGCCGAACGGTCGGCGGTGTCGGGCATGTCGACCCGCGAGGCGCTGCCCGGATAGGCGGTGAGCGCGGCCTCGATCATGCGCGACATCGGCACGTTCGTGTCGTGCGGCGCGACGAAGCGAAGCTCGGGGTAGAAGGCATCGTTCAACTCGTCGTTGAACAGATAGATGGCGCCCGTCAGGCTCAGCATCAGCAGGATCGGCGCGACGAGCAGCCCGGCCCAGAAATGCCAGCGCCAGATGGTCCGGTGAAAGGCGGCGGAGGCGTTCGGCCGAACAATGGCGCGTCCGGCTCCGAAAGGATTATGAGGCATGACAAGGCTTTCGACCAACCCTCGCCAGGGACGGGGGCAGCATCATGGAAACGTCGCGGGCGGTGAGCGGCGACGTCGGATGAGACGGGTCAGGAAAGCGCGGGCGGTCCCCGCAAGGGCGGCCGCAGATGGAGCGCGGCGACGGGCCGAGGCAGGACCGGCATGGCCAAGCCGACCGCCATGACGAAGGCGATGAGCAGGGCCAGCTGGATCGGATCGGTCGCCGCCAGACCGGGGGCGGTCAGCCCGGCAAAGGCGCAGGGCATGTCGCGGCCATGATCCTGGCCCGAATGGCCCGAACCGTGGTCGCTCCGGGCGTGGCTCATGGCGGCATGGTCCATCGCCATGGCCCCGTCATGCGCCATCGGAACCGGGGCAGGGGCTGGCACTGGCGCGCTGCCGGGGCACAGGATGATCGCCGCCCGACCATCGACCTGCCCGATCATATAGCCCGCCGGGATCGACAGCTTGAGCAGCAGCGCGGCCGCGCAGATCAGCACGGCGAGATGGCGTTGCGCGAACAGGCTGCGGATGGCCGTCACGGCGCATGGGGTAGTCGAGCGGGTCGCCACTGTCACTCGGACAGATCAACCCAGGGACAAAATGGCCGACATGCAGGCGGATCCGCCACAATGCCCTGGCCTGCCCGCTCTCAATGCTGGCGCTGGACCACAGTCTGTTGCAGGGTCGCATCATGGTGCACTCCCCCGCCTTTGCTTTTCTCAACGGCGTATCGGGCCGTATCGTCGACGAGATGATCGCGTTCGACTGGACGACGACCAGCCTCGGGTCCCCCGACACATGGCCCGCCGCGCTGAAGGCCCAGATCGCGACGATGATCGCGTGCCCGGCGCCCATGTATCTGGTCTGGGGGCCGGATCTGGTGTCCTTCTACAACGATGCCTATCGCCCGATGCTGGGCTATCGCGCCGCCACCGCCATGGGGACGCCCTTTCGTATCCTGTGGGGCAGCATCTGGGACGATATCGCGCCACTTGTCGACGTCGCGTTGTCGGGCAAGGTCGCGCAGGTCACCGACATGCGGCTGGACTTGGCACGCGAGGGCAAGCCCGAAGAGGCCTATTGGTCCTTTTCCTACTCGCCGGTTTTCGATGACCGGGGGCAGATTTCGGGCATGATCTGCGTCACCGGCGAGACGACCGCGCGGGTGTTGGCCGAGCGGCACCAGCGGGAGGCGGATGAGCGGCTGGAACTCGCCCTCAGCTCCGGCGCGCATGTCGGCATGTGGGACTGGGACGTGGTGAACGATTCGATCCGTACGGACCCGCGCTTCGCGACCATGTACGGCGTCGATCCGGCGGCGGCCAAGGCGGGCTTGCCGATCGCCGAATTCTTCAAGGGCATTCACCCTGATGACCGGGAGCGCGTCGAGCGCGAAGTCGCGGAGGCGATGGCGGGGCTGGGGGCGAGGCTGGGGACGGGGCTGGGGGCGGACACCGATGATGCCGCAGGCCGCTTCGCCTCCGAATATCGGCTGGTCCAGGCCGATGGCACCATTCATTGGGTGTCGGCGCGGGGCCGTTGCATCGCCGATGAGAATGGGCGTTGCGTGCGATTTCCGGGCGTCAGCTTCGACATCACCGACCGCGTCTGCGTCGAACAGCAATTGCGCGAGAGCGAGGCGCGGGCCCGGCTGAATGCCGAGCGGGTGCAACTGGCCCAGGAGGCCGGGGCCATCATCGGTACCTGGTTCTGGGATCTGGTGACCAACCGCTTCACCTGCGACGAGCCGTTCGCGCGGCATTTCGGGCTGGATCCCGCCCATGGTCATGAAGGGGTGCAACTGGAGCAGGTGGTCGAACTGGTCCATCCCGACGACCGCGCCGGTCTGTCGGAGGCGGTGCAGGAGGCGATCACGCGGGGTGGTGCCTATGCGCACCAATATCGCGTCCGCCGCCATGACGGCCATTACCATTGGCTGGAAGCCATTGGCCGGGTCGATCACTCGGCCGAGGGTATGCCGATCCAGTTTCCCGGCGTCCTGATCGATGTCGGCCTGCGCCGTGCGCTGGAAGTAGAGCGCGACACCGCCATCGCCGAACTCCGCGCGCTGACCGACCAGCTGGAACAGCGTGTCGCCGACCGCACCGCCGAACTGATGCGGGCCGAGGAGGCGTTGCGCCAGAGCCAGAAGATGGAGGCGGTGGGCCAGCTGACCGGCGGTCTGGCGCATGACTTCAACAATCTGCTCGCCGGGATTTCGGGGTCGTTGGAGCTGATGGCGCTCCGGCTGGCGCAGGGGCGGGTGAGCGACGTCGACCGCTATATGGACGCCGCACAGGGGGCGACGCGGCGCGCGGCGGCGCTGACCCATCGGCTGCTCGCCTTTTCCCGGCGGCAGACTTTGGCGCCCAAGCCGACCGATATCGCCGCGCTGGTCGCGGGCATGACCGACCTGATCCGCCGGACGGTGGGGCCCGGCATCGCGCTGGAGACGCACGGAGCGGACGATCTGTGGACCGTGCTGGTCGATGCGCCGCAGCTGGAGAACGCGCTGCTGAACCTGTGCATCAACGCGCGCGACGCGATGCCGGGCGGCGGGCGGATCACGATCAAAATGGTCAATCGCCGCCTGGACCAGGACAATGCCCGCTTCGCCGATATACCGGACGGCGAATATCTGGCGCTGTGCGTCACCGATACCGGCACGGGCATGACGCCCGAGGTGATGGAAAAGGCGTTCGACCCCTTCTTCACCACCAAGCCGCTGGGGCAGGGGACCGGGCTGGGGCTGAGCATGATCTATGGCTTTGCCCAGCAATCGGGCGGTCAGGTCCGCATCCGTTCGGCGCCGGGCGAGGGTACGACGGTGTTCCTCTATCTGCCGCGCCATCACGGCCCCGCCGAGCGGGACGGCGAAAATGCCGCCGGTGCCCCCGCCAACGCATCGGGGGCGGGCGAGACCGTGCTGGTCGTCGATGACGAGGCGACGGTGCGGATGATGATCGCCGACGTGCTGCGCGACATGGGATACCGGGTGATCGAGGCGGCGGACAGCGTCGAGGGGATGGCCGTGCTGCGCTCGGCCGAGCGCATCGACCTGCTCGTCACCGATGTCGGCCTCCCCGGCGGCATGAACGGGCGGCAGCTCGCCGAAGCAGCTCGGGAATTACGACATGAATTGAATGTCATGTTCGTCACGGGCTATGCGGAGAATGCGGTGCTGAACAGCGGGCATCTGTCGCCGGGCATGCAGTTGCTGACCAAGCCCTTCACGGTGGATGCGCTGGTCACGGGAATACAGGCGGCGATGGGCGCGGGCGCGCGGCGGTACGAACCCCACGCGCCCTGATACGCCCGGCGGCGATGGCCCCCGGCACCGCGGTACTGCGTAATGCCTGGGAGTTTCACGATGTTCATGACCGGCCGCCTGGCTTTTTCCACCCTGGCCCTTCTGCTCTTCGGCATTCCCGCCGCCGCCCAGAGCGGCCCCGATATCCCGGAGCCAATGGTGTTCGACATGATCCGCCCGCTGACCGCCAAGGCGGGCGAGATCGAGGTCAACGCGCTGGCGCAGCGCGACCTGACCGGGCCGCGCGGCGAACTGGAATGGGCACCCGAGGTCGAACTGGCGGTGGCGGACGGCTTTGCGGTCGAACTCGAACTGCCGCTCATCGATAGCCGCGTGGTCCAATACAAGATGGGGCTTCAGAAGCGGCTGGGCAGCTTCCGGGGCGGGCGCAGCGTGCACGGCGTCCAGTATCTGGGGCTGCACGACCGGGAAGAGGGCGGCTGGACCTCGACCCTGCTATGGTTGCTCGGCAATCGCTTCGGCGAGCGGTGGAGCACGATGACGATGCTGGGCGTCGGCGACGTGACCTTACGCGAGGGCAACGAGACGGGGACGATCATCAACCACTCGACCTTCTACGACGTGGATCCCGACACGGTGCTGGGCCTGGAGATGAACCGGCAGAATGGGCAGGGCGCCTATTGGCTGCTGATGCCGCAGGTCCACCGCGCGATCGGCAAGCTGGGGGTGCAGGGCGGCGTCGGCGCGGAAAAGGCACGTGGCGAGCGGTTCCGGCCGCGTTTGGGCTTGCGCCTGATCCGCGAGCTGTGATGGAAAAACCCTGCCAAGAACGTGGGGCAAAATGGGAGACACGGCATGACCATCGCGCTGATCTGCCTCGATGCGGACGATACGCTCTGGCACAATATGCGCCACTTTGCGGCGACCGAGGAGGCTTTGGTCGGCCTGCTCGCTCCCTTTGCCGAGGCGCGCGTCGCCCGCGCCACGCTGGAGGCGTGCGAGGCGCGCAACCTGCGGCTCTATGGCTATGGGGCCAAGGGTTTCACCCTGTCGATGATCGAGACGGCGGTGGAATTGGCGGGGCCGTCCCTGCCCACCGACCTGATCGCACGCGTGCTGGAAGCGGGGCGGCAGTTGCTGGCGCATCCGGTCGAACTGCTCGACGGTATCGCCGACACGATCGAGGCGTTGCGCGAGCGGGGTAAGCTGGTGCTGGTGACGAAGGGCGACCTTCTGCATCAGGAAGCGAAGCTGGCGGCGTCCGGATTGGGTTCGCATTTCGATGACGTGGCGATCGTCAGCGACAAGACGCCGGATACCTTTCGCGGCATCTTCGCCCGCCACGGTGTCGCGCCCGAACAGGCGGTGATGGCCGGGGACTCGATGCGTTCCGACATACTGCCCGTGCTGGCGGCGGGCGCCTGGGCCGCGTTCATCCCGCAACCGCTGGCATGGAGCCATGAAGCAGGCGACGCGCCGGTCGACCATCCCCGCTTCCGCCAGTTGGACCGCTTGGGCGACCTGCCCGCATGGATCGACACGATCGGCTGATTTTTCCTCCCCTGTAGGAGATCATTGCAAAACCCGATTGCAGTGAACTGGGCGGGTATTTCGGATTGGCTGGGTGTCAGCGGCCCCGCCCGCTGACCAGCGGGCGGTGG
>NZ_JACHNX010000006.1 GCF_014199595.1 Sphingomonas yabuuchiae
GCGTCGCCATAATGCCGCACCGGTGCCTGCCACAGTGCCGCACCTGTGGCTTGCGCATCACCTCGTCAGCAAGGCGGGGAACACCGGACGCTTACAGAAAAGGCGATCAAGCAGATAGGCCAGCGCGTGGCGATTGACGGCGTTTCGCGAACGGACCGCGTCCACGCTTCCGACGATCGTGATCGAGTAATGGCGCGGCGCTTGCACAATCACAGGATCGTTCATGGCAGAACGAAAACGGAACAAACTTATTAAGGCAAGTCCAATATTTCTATCGGTTGGCAACCATCCTGCCACGTCGCTGCTGTAAAATCTGGGCTATGGATTTGATATCGCCTTCCCCAGGCGACAGCCCCTGATCCCTGTCTCGTTCGATCTGATCGATCAGAAAATGCAGGTCGAGATGCGTAACACTCACCGCCGAATGAACGCGATCCCATAGGTCATCCTCGACCGTGTCGCTGCTACCCCTCGCAAAGGCGAAGAGAGATGTTGCGCGCGCGTGTAGCGCGAGCGCCTGAATTAGCATTTCCTTGTGCCAAGAAGCAGTTATGTCTCTTCCTGCGGCAAGAGGCCGGGTGCGCGCATCTAAAACTTGCGCCTCTCGGAATATGCTCGCGATCCGGTCGTGGACGGCATCGTCATCGACGTGCAACAGGATTTCCTGCAAGGGCTTCACTAGGCTTTCAGGAAAGCGCGCCACATCAACAGTAACAACGTCAAGATCGCGCACCGGCCCACCACCAGCCCGGCGCGACCTAACGTTCCATGCGTCAGTAAGCGCCGTCAAGACGTCCTCTGCATGGTCACAGATTGCTGTCAAAACACCGGGCAATGATGCTCGGGCTGCGCGCAGCGCTCGCCGCCGCCGGTCCTCCTCATCGTCAATCTGCGCCTTGATTTGGTCTCGCGCAGCCTGAACCTGATCCCTGCCTATGCGCAGTTGCTTGTTCGCAAGACCGGCTGCAATCAAGGCGGCGGTGACAGCCAGAACACCCGTAATCATGGTCTGCCAGACGTACAGAGTCTCTAGCGCGCATTGCACGCCGAGAGGGTTACAAAAGTGCCAGACCTCGGGCTTACTCATACGTCACTCCCTTGGGCTGGCGGGCATTTGCACGCGCGATAGTAGCGAGCGCGGCCGCGATGTAGGCCGGGTCGCCTTCCGCCAGTGCGTCGGCCAGCAACTCGGCCTGGTCGTCGTCGCCGGTCAGATATTCCGCCGCGTCGAAGGGGATGGTTTGGATGGTCATGCGCCCTCGCGTTCGGCTCAGCCGCGCGCCGCCAGGAGCATCCGCGCCCCTTCCGCCAGGAACCCCGAACGGTTGGTCGAAGCCCGGTCGATTGCGGCCAGCAGGCCCTCGTCCATCGTGACGTTGATCCGACGTTGCTTGCCGGGCAGATCGGCCCGCACCAGGATGCGTGCCGCCTCGTCCACATCCGGATCGCGGGCAACCGCATCCAGATCGGACGGAGCCGGGATTTCGTCGCCATATTCGACGGACACCTTGATATGCCCGTTCAGCGCGACTTCGGCGTTACGCGCCGCCTGTTGCAGCGTGCTGCCGTGCGAGGTGCATCCCGGAACGTCCGGGAAGAAAACGCCATACCCGTCCGGGGCGCGTTCGATGATCGCGGGATAATATGCGATGGCCATGACACATCCTTTCTACGCCTTGGGTGGAGAGATGGTTGGGAGTCGGGGGGATCCGCTGACCCTTAGGTCAGCTTCACCCCCGTTTGCCTCTCGATGCTCTTTAAAGTCCCGATTGGCATCTCACGTTTCGGGTGGGGGACGGTGGCTGTTCCGGGCTTCGTGGGGTGCCTGAAGTGCTTGTGGCTTCCACTCTGCCGGACCTCGTACCATCCGTCGGCTCCGATCCGCTTTATAACTTCCCTACTCGTCATCTCCTTCCCCCTTCATAAGTGTGTATATACACACTGCGTCATAGGAGGGCAAGGGGATAATGTGTATAGTGTGTATTAAAATGCTGCCAGCCTTGCTGGACTAAGCGGTACGTCACACCACTTCGCTATGAATCTCACTCGCAAGTGTATAAAACAAGCTGACCATCTTTCGCTGAAACACCACATTGGGAGGAAAATTATGGCATATCCTAAGGTCAAATTGGTTGTTCAGCGTCTCGGTAAGCCAGATGTTCGTGTTGAGGGGCGGGTTTTATCGGTAATAACCGCTAAGCACGATGAGGTCCCAGAAGGTGATACTTGGTCGGACTTAACTCTGCTGGAACAGGACGACGGCGCTTGGATCATTGTGATGCAACGCAGTGCAAGCAATTGGACTGGTCCGGTGGGTGATGCCGTCTACATACCAAACCCCCTCGCAATCTCCCGAAAGCTGGATGACTCAGGCCTAGGTGGTATCCGACCTGTGCCAACCGAGTCCGATGCAAAAGACAGGATGATAGCCCATCTCATGGAAATCTTGCGCTGGAGTGCCCTAGCAAAGCGCATGGCAAACCATATGGGCTGGGATGTCACGGACAAGCTGTAGCTTACGTCACCCTGGGGTTTGCCGCTATTATGGCCTCCCCTTGGGCGCCGTCTGTAGGCCACCCTTTAGACATCGACCGATGCGTTCATCTACATCCCAATCGCGCCGATAGGCCGCCTGTTCGCGTCGGAGCTGGTGACACGATAAATTTACGCCAGCGCCGGTGACGAATGCAAGCGTCCGGCCGTATCGATCGCGGCCGACGCGCTCGATGGCGATCGGCCCGACGAGTGCACGCTGCAGGCTTGCCTGCGCGGCAAAGGGATCCCCCGCAACGCACCACCGCCCTCGCCTGCAATGACCCGGCATCTCGGGCGCGTCGATGCCGATCAGGCGGATGCGCTCCTGACCGCAACGCAGTGTGTCGCCATCAATCGCGTAACAGGCAACAGACCTCGACATTGCTGGCGATGATGCGACGCTTAAAAACGCAGCGGCAAGGATCAGTTCAGCCCTTCGCACGCGCCATCGCAGTGATGATGCCGCCAACGATGAGAACGATGAACAGCACGACGTAACCGATGGCGTCCGAATTGGCCTTCGCCTCAACGGCACGCGCCTCCTTGGCGGCCGCGCTTTCAGCCGCCAGCGCAGGCGGGACATATTCCGGGTCCTGCACCTGGATGTCCGCGACCGTCTGATCCAGCGTTTCCCGACACTGCGCATCCAGCTTCGGCCCGACGCCCTGATTAAGCAGGGTGACACAGATCGTCACGATCTCGAGCTGCGCCGGAACATAGCCCGGCTGCCATTTCTGGATGGTCTGAAGCGCCTCGATGACCTCCAGCCCCGCATTGACGCAAGTCGACCAGGCCCCATCCGTCGTGCGAAACTCGCGCCAATGGAGCTGAGCGTTCGTAAAAATCGTGGACCCGAGCTTGGTCAGCTCGGCAGCAGCTTGGGAAGCTATACCCGGCTTTTCGTCATCGGCGGCAGTGCCGATCGCATGACCGAACGCCACCGCCGTTTCACGTAGTCTGATGTTCTTCAGGCTGGACAGCCGGGCAACGGCCAGACCCTTGCCCCACCATGCCTCGGAAACGGTTGGATCCGCTTCCAATACCCGGTTGAAGTAGGCGATCGCCTCCTCGTCATTCCCGGCCTCGACTGCCGTGCGTGCCATCCCGAGCAAATTCGGAATGTTCGATTGCCCCTGTGCCATCGTCCCCCCTGACTGTCTTCGACGGTTAACTAACCAAAATTAGTCCGCCGCCCCCTCCCATCCGGCCACCCTCTGGAGGCCTGCAAATTCGTGAATGAGTACCTGTTGTCGAATCCCGCCTGCCCCCTGGCTTGCCCCCAATGCCCCCTGAGATGCGCCACTATCGCAAAGGCGCTGAGCGAGCGTCATGCGACGCTTCAGAATCTTCTTCACGATGCACGGGCTGGTAGGCCCGATGCGACGGCCGAGCGGATCGCGCGAGCGCGAGCGCTTTGGGAAGCTGCACTGATAACTCGTGAGCGAGTTCGTCCGTCGACATCCCCTCCGACGCCAGAAGAAGCCCCGCAAACATCTGCTCCAGCGCTGGCTGGCTCGGGAACATGACTTCGAAGGTCACTGGCTGAAACTGAGGCTCCGGAAGCGGAGGTGCCGCATTTTCATCCGGGTCGTCGATTTCGCCGGTCAGATACTCCGGCGAGGTCAGCAGCGCCCGTGCGATCTTGTGCAAGTGCGCCGATGAACGGGATGTCCCGCGGATCAATCCGTTGATAGCTGGTTGGGTAATACCGACCTGCCGTGCCAGCCAGGACTGACTTTTCCCTAGGGCGCTAAGGCGTAAGAGGATGCGTTCGCCGATCATCGGCTACACACCCTATAAACGAAATTATAGGGTGCCACATCAGTCTCGTGTTGACTCACCTATAAGCAACCTTATAGTTGCGTGCATGGACTCGAATCTCACGATGCTCGCAGCGCTTGAGCTGGCTGTCCGCCGGATAGGCGGACAGTCGGCCACCGCGCGGTGTCGCGGGGTGTCGCAGCCCACAGTGCACAACTGGCTTCGCAAAGCGAAGAAGTGCCCTCCAGAGCATGTGCTGGGAATGGAAGCCGCCAGCGAAGTGTCTCGCCACGACCTTCGCCCGGACCTGTATCCGCGCGAAGATGCGACCCCGACGCCAGCCGCCCCGCCGCTGATCGAGCAGGCGCGGTCGTGATGCGCCGAATCCATTCCGATCTCGTCCGCCAGTCGGGTGGCGAGCGCCAGCAGCGCCTTCCTCGGGGGTTGATGCTGCTGGCGACCTGTTCCGCATCGCACGGCGATACCGCCGATCGCGGTGAAATGCGTTTGCGGTCGTCCAGCGTTTCCGCAAATCGTCTCGGCGGTCGACGGACCGTCGTGGGTCGGCGGTGGGTAAATTCATCCGGGGCTGCGCGCCGCCGACCATTTGGGGAATCGGCGCGATGACCCTCCCCCGCGATCCCACATCCTTCGCCGGAGCGCTGGCGGTGATCGAGAAGCATCTCGGCAGCCATACCGTGCGACAGATTGCCAGCCGGGCGCAGCGGACCATCGACGATTGGCGTCATCCGGAAACGCGACGCACGCCGCCGATCGAGACCGCGTTGGCGCTCGACTGCGCCTGGCGCGCCGCCGGTGGGGCAGGCGCGCCGATGCTCGACACCTATCGGCGTCTCTTTGAGGCGTCGGCGTCAATCGTGATGGGCGGCAATTTTGGCAGCCTGTCCGACCTGACCGTCCAGTGCATCCATGAGGGAGCGGAGGCAGAAGCCGCCCTCGTCATCGCGATGCTGCCGGGCGCGACTGATCTTCAGCGCCGCGAGGCGTCTCGGGAAGTAGCCGAAAACATCGCGGTACTGGAGGCAACGTTGCCGCACCTGATCGTGCAGCAGCCCCCATGACCGCCGCCGCCGACCGTACTCCCACCGATCGTACTCCCTACGACCACCCCACCCGAAGCCGCCCCCGCCGATCCCACGCGATCGGCGGAGCGGTGAATTTTTGCCCGGAGCCTTGGCCGTCCCATGCTGTGTGATCTCGATGAGCTATACGTCGCATTCGGGGAACTGCGGGTCGCACGCGACCGCATCGCACGGCAGTTGCCGGAAGGCTGCGTGCTGGACACGCCCGAGCAGACCGTTCTGCTGCCGCAGCTGAATGAGCTGTTCCTCAAGGTATCGCGGCTGACGTTCGATCTGCGTACCCTGCTGGACAGCCAGCAGCCTCAGCGGCCGATCGTCGTCGACATCACCCCGGAGCGGCGCTGGTGATTACGCCAGGCGCTTATCTGAAGGCCCTGCGTCGCGGCGCCCGCCTGTCCCTGAATGACATGGCGGCACGCATCGACACGGTGCCCCACCTGACCGATTTCGAGCGGGCCGGATGGCTGGAGCGGATTGAGGCTGATATCGTGCCGATGGACCTCAGCACGCTGGCCGTCCTGAGCCGCGTCTATCCGTTCGACATCGCGGTCATCTTCGAGCTGGAGCGGCATCGCAGCGGCATCGAGGAGGCAACCACGCCGCTCTGCATCCTGTGCGGCAAGACGGACCGGACCAAATGCACGGCTGGCCATGAGGCCGCGTGCCGCTGGACCGCGCCACCCAAGTCCGCCGGTGCCACCGCATGAGCGCTGAGCTGCACCGCCGCGTCACGATTACGCTGCGCTCCCTGACCATCGGCACGGCGATCGCCGCCGGTATCGCCCTGGCCTTTCTGTTGATGGGGCACCCGCACATCGCGCTGGCCGCCGTCATCGCCATCATCTTCGCGCAAGTCATCGCCATCGAGACGCTGCGCGCCTTCGCCGCCCTCCATTCACGGGACCCACGCTGATGAAGCCGACCGCGCCCACCTCGCTGCACCCGATGACGTGCCGCTGCACCGACTGCCGCCCCGTCGAAACTCCCGCCGACAGTTACCTCCGCCCGAATGACATCGCCCTGCTGGCGATCGCCGGCGTGATCGTCGGCCTGATCCTCGCCGAGCTGGTCGACTGGATGATCGCTGGCCCCGGCGTCATCCCGGAGCTGGGCCTGTGAGCTTCATCCTACTCCCCGTCGATAAGATCCCGGTCCTTGTGACGAAAGCGGACGTGCTTGCGCACTTCGCAGACATGAGCATCGACATGGCGATGGGCCTTCGCGCGGCGGCAGAGGTGGTCAAGCTGCCACCCGAGCTGATCCCCGCCTCTAAGCGGGCCTATGTGGAGGCTTGGAAAGCAAAGCTCCCCGCCGCCGATCTTCAGATCGCGGCCGCAAAGGACGCAGCGAAGCTGCTGAAGCAGCTCGCAGCCGAGGAACGCATCCTCGCCGCCCGCGCCGCCGCCGACCATGCGAACAAGGAGCCGACCCGTGGTTGATCAGTCCGACCAGGTCCCCGATGCCGTCGATGCGCTGCATCGCCTCATCAGTCAGGAAGTCGAGGGGGTCGTGAATAGCATCTTGGGTCCGGCCCAGCTGGCCTTGCAGCCGCATAAGGTGGCCTATGTCCTGATGCGGGTGACGGCCAATCTCGGCCGAGCTGGCACGCTCTATTCGCTTCAGGTGAAGCGTGATGACCGGACGCCTGAGCAGATGTGCGACATGTGGATCGCAAGCCTCTCGGCCATGCTTCTGGAGTCGCGACCGGCTATCCTCGCGAAGTACGAGGCCCTGAAGGCGGAGGGCAAGACCCTTGGCTGACGACCGGGCAACGGCGCCGAAGATATGTCAGGTCGCCAGCTGCTCCACGATCATCCGGCGTGGCCAGCGCGTATGCCAGGCGCATTGGGCGGAAATCCCCGGCGCATCCCGCAGCAAGCTGGCAATGTCGCGTCATGGTCCAGTGGCCGATACCATGTGGTCCAAGGCCTGCGCAGCATTGGAAGCCCGGACATGACCAGCGCTGGCAATCCCCGCACCGCGCGCGACATCGCCCGCGCCGAGCGCTGCTTCGCCCTGGCACGCTCGACCACCTTCCCGGCCGAGCGGGACACGGCGATCGCACACGGCATCACCATCGCAGAGGCGGCGGGGATCGACCTTGATCGCTTCGACATCCCCGGCCGCCCCCCGGCCGCGCCGAAGCACCACCCGATGGGATTCCGGTCCCAGCCAGCGCCCGACGACTACAGCGTCGACGAGATTGGCGACCTGATGCGTGCCCATCATCGCCACATGGAAGAGGCCCGCGCATGACGTCGAACACCCAAGCTGAAAAAGCCCTGACGGAAGTCTTCCACGAATGGGTTGCCTCGACCGTCGATCCGGAGGGCTTCCCGGTGCCGCATGCCCTGGTCCGCAATCGAGAGGGCACGCTGACCGTGGTCGCCTTGGCGGTGCCGCCTACCGAGGCCTATGCCGTCATGCTGAAGCTGTGGCACCAGGGTGCCGAAGAAATGATCTTCGCGCTCGATCGCTTCGCGCTGCCCGGGCAGGGCACGACGCTCGGCGATCTCCTGGCGGGCTTTCACTTCACCCGGCACGCGGCACCGCGTCCCTTCATCATCGAATATCAGCACGCCCCTCGGATCGTGCGGCCGATCGATTGGGACAACGTCCATTGGACGGCTGGTCTATACGGCGAATTCAACCAGGTGCTGCGCCAGCGGCTCGGGATTGCGCCCGAAAAGGTGCAGGACACGGTCGGAGGGCGTGGGTGACCGAACGCCTAAACTGCCGCGTACCTGGTTGCCGTCGCACTACCCCGGCTGGGCGATTCACGATCTGGATCTGCTTCCCGCATCGCAAGCTGGTCGCCCCGGCGACGCGGCCCGCCTGGGCGCGCCTGCGCCGGTTGGCCTGCTGCTCGCCCGGACCGGCGATCGGCCAAGCCCACTTCAACCGATTATGGCGGCGTCTCGAACGCGCCGCCGGTGTCACCCCCAACCCCAGGAGAAGGATCTGATGCACATTGTCGAACTCGACCGACGCGTTTCGCGCGCGTCGATGAACGGCCGTGGTGTCGACCTGACTGCGACCGATCTGGACTTGCTGGTCAGCCTCGGGCTGATCGCCATGCTCCACACGGCAAAAACTGAATATCTGGGGGAACAAGCACGATGCCGCCACGCCCGGGCCCACTCTATCGCAGAGGCAAATACTGGCTCGACAAGCTCCGCCGGGAAGACGGATCGGAGCGTTCGCGCAGCTGGTACATCTTCTGGTACGATCCCGACGCGCGACGCGAAGCAAGCGCGTCAACGCGTACAGCGGAAGACGAAGCTGCAATCTGCGCGCTAGACCAGCGCTACCTCGCCGATCGCGGGGAGGCCGCCGCCTATTGTCATGCCTGCGGCCAGCCGCTGGCATCGGCCGCTGCCTACCTGCTGACCGACGCGATGGCCGATTATGAGATTGAGCACGGCGCGCTGAAGGATTCGGCGAGCAGCATTTCCGCACGGCTGAAGCACATCGCGGACTTCCTCGACGCCCAGGAGGCGTCCGGCGGCATGTTCGGCATCGAGACGACCTGCGCCGTCGCATGCGGCACGCCGTTCATCGAAGCGTTCAGGGCCTGGTCGAAAGACCAGCCGGTCGTCTGGCGCAACAAGGACGGTGACATAACGGCATCGCGGCCCCGGGCGGCCGCGACGACCGAGGAATCTGTGTTGCAGATCGCGGCCGCTCTGAATCACGCGGCCGACGCCGATCCGCCCAGGTCGGAGCGCAGGCCGGTCTACAAGCCGAAGCCCCGCAAACAGGTATCGCGCCCGCGTAAGGTGCGTATCGATGTCGCTGCGATCGCCGACATGGTCGCCTATGCGGCCGAGCCGGAGAAGAAGCGTGCTTCGCTCCATTCGTTCCTCGTCGCCTCGATCTGCACGCTGGCCCGCCCCGATAGCGTCGTGGACATCTGCGTCGCCCCCGAGCGGGAGCAATGGTATCGCGGATCTGCGACGCTCGACCTGAATCCTTTCGGCCGCGAGCAGACCAACAAGCACCGCCCCGTCATACCCGTCGTGCCCATCCTCCAGGAATGGCTGGCGGCCGAGCTGGACGCTTATCAGCGCCTCGACGCCGACAAGCGCAAGGGCGCGGGCTTCCTGGTCAATTACTACGGCCGGTCGATCCTGGACGTCGACACGTCCTGGCGGACCATGCTGCGCGAGCTGAAGCTCCCGACGACGCGGGAATGGAAGCCGTATGTGATTCGGCACAGCCTCGCGACGCTGCTGCGCGATCGCGGCGTGCACAAATGGGATCTGGAGGGCTTCCTCGGCCACGACGCCAACAGCACGACCGAAATCTATGCGGTCGGTCGGTTCGGCTCGGTGGCGAAGGCTCTCGAGGACATTACCGGGGAAATCGATGTGCGCTCTGACGGCGCGATGCGCCGAAAGTGCGCCAAAAACATCGCTATCCGGTCCCTCCGGGGTGGGAGGTTTTTATGACCGGATAGCAACGTTTTAGGGTGGTGGGCGTGGCAAGGATTGAACTTGCGACCCCTGCGATGTCAACACAGTGCTCTACCACTGAGCTACACGCCCGCCGGAGGCCGGGCAATTAGCAGTTTCGGCGGGGCTGGCAAGCCCTAAATCGCACCATCCGCCGATTCTTTTGCAAAAAGTCGGTCCACCTCCATCACCAGGTCGCGCAGGTGGAAGGGTTTGGACAGGACACGGGCATTGGGAACCGCCTGCCCCGCCTTCAGCGTGACCGCCGCGAAGCCGGTGATGAACATCACCCGCAGGTCGGGGACCAGCGAGGCGGCGCGCTGAGCCAGTTCGATGCCGTCCATTTCGGGCATGACGATATCGGTCAGCAGCAGGTCGAACCGCTCGCTTTCCAGCAAAGGCAGCGCCGCCGTGCCGCGATCGACCGCCGTCACCCGGTAGCCGGACCGCGTCAGCGCCCGTGTCAGATATTCGCGCATGACCTCGTCGTCTTCGGCCAGCAGGATATGGAACATCGCGTCATCCCGATTCATGTTGGCGGTCAGCTTAGCGGCGGCGCGGTTAAGATTTCCAGACCATTGCCCATATTGGATTGCCGCCATAGGATCGCCGCCAATGGCCAGCCCGAGCTTCGGCGCATCCTTTCAGAGCTTTGGCGATCCGGTGCCCTCGGGGCCGGTGGTCCTCTCGGTTTCGCATGGCGGGCGCGCCTATCCGCCGGAGCTGGTCGCGGCGCTGCGGGTGCCGGTCGCCGCCGTGATGGCGCTGGAGGACCGGCTGATCGATCTGGTCGGCATGGCGGCGCGCGGCGACGAGCCGATGCTGGTGCAGGATATGCCGCGCGCATGGATCGACCTGAACCGTGACGAGCGTGAGCGTGATCCGCTGATCGACGAGGGCGCGCGGATGGCGCCCCGTGCTTCGGCCAAACTGCGCAGCGGGCTGGGCCTGGTGCCGCGCCGGGTGGCGGGGCATGGCGATATCTGGACCCGACGCTTCACCGATGCGGAGATCGTCGCGCGGATCGAGAACGACCACCGCCCCTATCATCGCGCGCTGGCGGAACGACTGGCGGCGGCGCGGGCGCGGTTCGGGGTGGCGGTTCTGCTCGACCTGCATTCGATGCCGCCGCTGGGGGCACCGGGGCTGGTACCACGCATCGTCATCGGCGACCGGCATGGCATGACGGCCGCCACCCGCTTCGTCCGCCGGATCGAGGCGGAGACGCGCGGGGCCGGTTTCGCCGTCACCCGCAATGCGCCTTATGCCGGGGGCCATATCGTCGAGCGGCATGGCGATCCGCGACGCGGCATTCACGCCATCCAGCTGGAGCTCGACCGCTCGCTCTATCTCGATGCCGCGCTGGAGGCGCCGGGGCCGGGTTTCGACGCCACGGTCATGCTGGTCCGCCGCATCCTGTCTGCGCTGGCGGCCGAAGCGCTGGGCCAGCCGGCCGCGATGGCCGCCGAATAAAAAACCGCCTCGCGCAAGGGGGAAGAGCGCGAGGCGGCCAAGGTTCAGGGAGGAGACACGCTGAAAGCGTGTCATACGACATCGCGAAAGGGGGGACACGACGTCGTACAGGATATAAATAAGAAGGGGCCTATTTGGTTCAACCCCCCGCCCCACAATTCGTCATTTTTTCGTAACGGGTGGTGGCGGAGCGGGCGTGCGGCCTCGCCGGGAGCGTCAGGCGATGGCACGCAATACACGCGCTATCTGTGGTCGCCCACTTGTGAACTTCGCTACAGCCGCACTTCTTCCACTGGATCACCTTGTTCGTATTCCCAGATGATCGCCATGTTCATTACGTCTTCAAACGGTTGGTCGGGATGAGACGTGGTGCAGAGAAAACGCGTTGGATCCTTACCGTCGCCGACGACAATCTCGTCGATAACGTCCTCGATCCGCGAGCAGCCGGGCCCGACAACCGCAACCAGAGAAACGTCATCGCGAAGGCATTGCTCAACGAAGGCGTCGAGAAGCGCCTCGTCAGAAATGGGCGCGTGCAGGATGATTTTGCGGGCGAGCGGCATGATCACGGTCTAGCGGCACCGAAAAGACAGCTTTCCACCGACGCCGGCCGCCTATGCTGGTTCCGAAGCGCACCAATATGCGCAAAAAACCAAGCTGCGAGCAATCAGCCAAGCACCTTTTATCGGGGACCCCACAAACGGGCTTACCCCCGCCGGAAACTCATCCGCGCGAGCAGGCCGTCGCGCAGCAGGAAATGGTGGCGCAGCGCTGCGGCGACATGGATCGCCACCAGCACCAGCATCGCCCAGCCGAGAATCTCATGCGCCTCGTGCCCGACACCGGCGGCGGCCTTGCCGATGGGGAGTGGCGGTACGTCGAACAGGCCGAACCAGCTGACGGGACGCGGCACGTCGCGGCCGGAGCCCATCGCCCAGCCGGTCATCGGCATGGCGATCATCAGAGCATAGAGCGTGGCGTGGAGCGCATGGGCACTTCCGCGCGCCCAGACCGGGATTTCGGCGGGCAGCGGCGGCGGGCGATGGCTCAGGCGCCAGGCGATCCGTGCCGCCGTCAGCGCCAGCACGGTCAGGCCGATCGCCTTGTGCAGCGGAATGGTGCCGGGCAACAGGCTCTCATGGAGCAGCCCGATGGCGAGGTTCGCCACGACCAGCGCCGCGATCGTCCAGTGAAAGACGATCGCGACCTGGCTGTAGCGCGGACTGGCGGAAACGACCGGCCCGCGCATCGGATCAGCCGACCGGCTGAAGCTGCGGCTGCGGCATCTTGCCCAGCTGCGCCTGACGGGCGAAGATGTCGCGCATCAGCGAGAGCGAGAAGAGGTGCGCATAGAGCAGCGGGAGCATGCCCGACTGGCTCATCTTGCGCAGCTGGTCCCCGCGCAGGTCGACCAGCTTTTCCTCGTTGATCATCTGGAAGCCGCGATAGACGAAGGGCTGATCCGCGCCGTCCGGCTGGATCGAGACTTCGCCGTCCATCAGCAGACCCATTTCGCCCAGTTCCTTCATGAAGTTCTGGGTACGGGCGCCCGCCTGTTCGAACGATTCGTTGAACTGGAGGATATTCTTGGTCAGCTCGCTCGGCTGGTTGCCGTCGAACAGCGACTCGCCGTCGTCGAACGCGCCGATGGTCGGCGAGGTCGGATCGAAGCACAGCGACAGCTCTTCCGATTCCGGACGCAGGCGCGCCAGCATGTACGGATAGCGGCGGATATAGGCGGGAACGTAGAAGTTCGTCTCGGTCAGGCGGCCTTCGTCATCGACGAAGACGTTCACGCCCTCGTTCAGGCCCATCAGCGCCAGCGGGATCGGCTGGTCGCCGACCGAGAAGACGATCGGCATGAAACGCTGCACCAGCGGGAATTCGTCCACGGTCACGGGGATGGCGTGCTGGCCGACCAGGAAGGGCGCGGTCTCCTGCGGGCGAACCTTGTAGTTCGCATGAGCCTCGCTCGAAAGCGGCTCCAGGCCGTTGTAGAAAAGCGGAAGGGACGGCGCGCTCGCCATGATATTCTCCAAAAAACTCGATCCACGCGAGCCCCCCGGCCGCGTGTCCTGCGTCCGTGTCTATGGGCCTAGCGCCTCATGCGCAAGCGACGAGCTTGCCCGGATTGAACAGACCGTGCGGATCGAGCGCCGTCTTGATGGCGCGGATCGCCGCGACCCGTTCGGGCGACAGGCGGGCGAGTTCGTCGCGCTTCATCTGGCCGATGCCGTGCTCGGCCGAAATGGTGCCGCCTGCCGCCATGACCAGATCATGGACGAAGCGGGTTATGGTCGCGGCATCCTCGGCATAGAAACGGTCGCGATCGGTGCCGGGCGCGGCGCGGACATGGAAATGAATGTTACCGTCGCCCAGATGGCCGAAGCCCGAGGCGTGGGTACCGGGGAAGCGCGCGTCGCACGCCGCCGCCGCCTCGACCATGAAGCGCGGCATGGCATCGACCGGCACGGCGATATCATGCTGCACCGCCGGACCCAGCGCGCGCTCGGCATCGGACAGCGAGTGGCGGAGCAGCCAGAAGGCCTCGGCTTGCGAATCCGAGGCGGCGATCACTGCGTCGGCGACGACTCCATCCTCCAGCGCACGGGCCAGTTGCGTCTCCAGCATCGCGGTCGGATCGGCTTGTGCATCGCCGGTCACCGCCTCGATCAGGACATGCCAGGGATGCGTGCCCTCTAGCGGCGCGCGTGCGCCGGGCAGATGCGCGACGGCGGCGGCCAGGCTTTCGGCGGGCATGATCTCGAAACTCTCGATCATGTCGGTCGCCGCCTGCAACCGGCGCAGCAGGGTCAGACCGGCGGCGGGATCGGACAGTCCGACCCAGGCAGTCGCCGAGCGTGCGATCCCCGGTGCCAGCCGCAGCGCGGCGGCGGTGACGATGCCCAAAGTCCCCTCCGCGCCGATCAGCAACTGGCCCAGATCGTAACCGCGATTGTCCTTCTTCAACGCCGACAGCCCGTCATGGAGCGATCCGTCGGGCAGCACCGCCTCCACACCCAACGTCAGGCCGCGCATCGTACCGAAACGCAGCACCTGCGTACCCCCCGCATTGGTCGAGACGAGACCGCCGACCGTCGCATTGCCCTTGGCCCCCAGCGTCAGCGGAAAGCGTACGCCCTCCGCCTCGGCAGCGGCGTGAAGGTCGGCCAGGATTACCCCCGCCTCGGCGACGACCATGCCTGCGTCCGCGTCCATGCGCCGGATACGATTCATCCGGCGCATGGACAGGATCAGCGCCGATCCGTCGTCAGGCGGTGTCGCCCCCCCGACCATCGAGCTGTTCCCCCCCTGCGGCACCAGCCTCACCCGGTGTTCCGTCGCCGCGCGCAGCACCGCCTGCACCTGTCCCGTATCGGCGGGGGCGAGGATCGCGGGGGCATGGCCGGAAAAGCGCCGCCGCCAGTCCACTTCCCATGGCGCGATCAGCGCGGGGTCGGTGACGATGCCCTTGTCGCCCAAAATGGGGGTCAGGGCCTGAAGCAAAGCGGTCTGGGCAGGAGTCATGACGGGGATCGCCTAGGCCAGGTTCATAAAGCGTTCAATCATCGGCCCTATGAAGGGATCCTGCTGACATGCTGCGCCGCCATCGAAACCTTGCCGCCATCGCCCTGATGACGCCCGCCCTGCTGGGTGCGGCCGATCGGCGTGAACCCGTGCATTATGCGCAGGTCGTCATCCGCGAGCGTGTCGTCATCCGCGTCCCCCGCGCCGCGCCAGCACCCGTCACTCCGATCCGGTGGAAGGAACGCAAGGGCCCCCGCTGCATCCCCGCCCAGGATCTGGCGGGTGCGCTGCCCGCCGAGGAAGGTGCGGTCGATATCGTGCTGACCGGCGGCAAGCGGGTACGCGCGCGACTGGTGCGTGCCTGTCGCCAGCTCGACTATTATTCCAGCTTCTATATCCGCCCCGGTCCCGACGGCCAGATTTGCGCCGACCGCGACCCGATCCGCACCCGTGCAGGCCGCACATGCGAGATCGAGCGGTTCCGATCCCTGGTCCCGGCGCGCTGAACCGATTCTGCCAGCCGAGACGCCATCGAAATCGCCATGCCCACTCCACGGGCACGCCCCTCCCGCAGGCGGGAGGGGATGGGGGAGGGAGCGCCACAGGCGACGATCTCGGTGAGACCCCCTGCCCTCCCCCGGCCCCTCCCGCCTGCGGGAGGGGAGGAAGAAACGGAGAAGAAGACGGGAATTTCCACGACCGCCACCCCCTCCGCCATGTGGAAAACTTGACATTCGCCACCAAATCCGCAAGCGGCATAGGCTGCTGGGCGAGTGCGGGGCGATTCCCATTCCGCACCAAATTCCGGAAAATTGCATGAGCTTTGCCGATCTCGGCCTCTCCGACGAACTTCTCAAGACGGTCACCGACGCCGGCTATACCGAGCCGACGCCGATTCAGGCCTCCGCCATCCCCTCCGTGCTGATGATGCGCGACATCATCGGCATCGCGCAGACGGGCACGGGCAAGACCGCCGCCTTCGTGCTGCCGATGATCGACATCCTGGCGCATGGCCGCAGCCGCGCCCGGATGCCGCGCAGCCTGATCCTGGAGCCGACGCGCGAACTCGCCGCGCAGGTCGCCGAGAATTTCGAAAAATACGGCGCTGGTCAAAAGCTCTCCATGGCCCTCCTCATTGGCGGCGTGTCGATGGGCGATCAGATCAAGGCGCTGGAAAAGGGCGTCGACGTGCTGATCGCGACGCCGGGCCGGTTGATGGACCTGTTCCAGCGCGGCAACATCCTGCTGACCGGCTGTTCGATGCTGGTCATCGACGAGGCGGACCGGATGCTCGACATGGGGTTCATCCCCGATATCGAGGAAATCTGCACCAAGCTGCCCGCGCAGCGCCAGACGCTGTTGTTCTCCGCGACCATGCCGCCGCCGATCAAGAAGCTGGCCGACAAGTTCCTGCAAAATCCCAAGACGATCGAGGTCGCACGTCCCGCCTCGACCAACACCAACATCACCCAGTTCGTGGTGCCGGTCGCGCCCCAGTCGTTCGAGAAGCGCAAGCGCCTGCGCCAGCTGCTGGGGCAGGAAGAGGTGCGCAATGCGATCATCTTCTGCAACCGCAAGACGACGGTGCGCGAGCTGAACAAGTCGCTCAAGCAGCACGGTTTCCGCTCGGGCGAGATTCATGGCGACATGGAACAGCCGCAGCGCCTGGCCGAACTGGAGCTGTTCAAGCGCGGCGATATCAACATCCTGGTCGCCTCGGACGTCGCGGCGCGCGGGCTGGACATCAAGGGCGTCAGCCACGTCTTCAACTTCGACGCGCCCTGGCATCCGGACGATTATGTCCACCGCATCGGCCGGACGGGGCGTGGCGGCGCCACCGGCACCGCCTATACCTTCGTCGCGCCCGATGACGCCGAGAATCTCGAGAATATCGAGAAGCTGACCGGCCAGAAGATCGACCGTCTCGAACTCCCCGCCCCGGCGGAAGAGGAGCGCCCCGCCCGCCGCACGCGCCGCGACCGCGCGCCCCGCACGGCCGAGGTCGAGGTCGAGGCGAACGCCCCCATGGCGGAAACGGTCGAGGAAGCGCCCCGCGCCCGTCCGCGTCGCGAGGAAACCCGTCGCGAACAGCCCCAGCGCGAACAGGCGCGTCGCGAGGAACCGCGCGAGACACGCAGCGACGATCGTCGTCGCGACCGCCGCCGCTCGCACACCGACGAGACGCCCGATGACGGCGGCTGGAACGGCCCGATCCCGGACTTCCTGAAGGTCTCGTTCGGGATCTGACGCCGCCCATGTCGCTCGACATCATCAGCTTTGTCGAACCCCAGCCGGCAAGTCTCGCCAGCCCATGCGTCCTGGTCTGCACCATGGACAAGGCGACCGGCTGGTGCCTGGGCTGCGCGCGCACCATCCGCGAGATTTCCAACTGGAGCGCCAAGCCCGCCGAGGAACGCCGCGCGATCCTGGCGGCCCTGCCCGCGCGTCAGGCCGAACTGGCGGCCCGCAAGGGCTGAGGCCTTCCCGCCCTTCGTTCAGGCTGAACGGAGGGCGGGATCGGGTGCGAGGTGGCTTTACCGCCCCACAAAGCGCCCCGGCCGCCGCTCGGTGACCGCACGCACCCCTTCGGCAAAATCCTCGGTCCGCATCAGCTTCGCCTGCTCGGCCAGTTCGTGATCGGTCGCCGTCTCGACCAGCGCGCGCAAATCCCCCCGGATCGTGCGCCGCGTCGATGCCACCGCCAACGGCGCGGCGGCTGCGATCTCATGTGCCAAGGCCAGTGCGGTCGCCTCCAACGCATCGGGCGACACCAGCTGGTCGACCAGCCCCCAGCGCTCCGCTTCGTCGCCCCGGATGCGCCGCCCGGTCAGCAGCATCATCGCCGCACGCTGGCGCCCGATCACCCGCTCCAGCACTGCCGAGATGCCGAAGCCCGGATGCAGCCCCAGTTGGACGAAGTTCGCCACGAACCGCGCCTCCGGCGTCGCGATGCGGAAATCAGCGACCAGCGCCAGCCCCAGTCCGGCACCGACCGCCGCACCCTGCACCGCCGCGACCACCGGCGTCGCCACCCCGAACAGCCGTGCCGCCGCCATGTAGAATGGGCTGCGCTCGCCCGGCGGCAGCGGCTCGGCGACCGGGTTCGCATGGACCAGGTCGGCGCCCGCACAGAATACCCGACCCTCGGATCGAAGCAGGATGGCGCGAATCGCGGGGTCCGAATCCGCATCGTCGAACGCTTCGGCCAATTGCGAAATGGTTCCCAGCCCCAGATGATTATTTGGGGGATTCCGTAGGGTCAGGATAGCGACGGCCCCGTCATGGCGGATTTCGATAGTCATGCCCTCCTATTAACCCGGCTTCGATACCAGTGGCCAGCACCCATACCCGTTGCTCGAAAGACACAGCGGCAAGGCATAAAGCGGCCGAGCGCAAACAGGTGCTTGAGCCCGTTACCCCGACCGGACTAGACAATGGCCATGTCAGGTGATCGGCCGATAACGGGACGACGCCTAGGCATCGGGAGCCCAAGGGCTCCGTGCCGGGAGGGGATGCCGGGCGGCCTGGAAAACGGGCCGCCCTTTTCCCCTTCATCACCCCGCCCAATCTCCCCCATGCGATCCGGTGGAACCCGTCCGCTCCACGCGGATTGCTAAAGACCTGGATCGAACGGCGGCTGGCCGAAGGGATGGCCGCCCCTTTTTGGGGATATGGCGATGCCCGACACCATCCTGATCACCGGAGCCTCCGCCGGGCTGGGCGCGGATTTTGCGCGGGCGCTGGCCAACAAGCCGGTGACGCTGGTGCTGACCGCGCGGCGCACCGACCGGCTGGCGGCGCTGGCGGAGGAGTTGGGAACGCGGCCGGATGTCGAGGTGCATGTCATCTCCGCCGATCTCGGGCGCCCCGAGGGCGTGAAGACGTTGCTCGACGGGATCACCGACCGGGGTCTGCGGATCGACACGCTCATCAACAATGCCGGCTATGGCGCGCTGGGTGACTTTGCCGACAGCGATCTGGCGACGCAGACGGGGATGATCGACCTCAATATGCGGGCGCTGGTGACGCTGACCCATGCGCTGCTGCCGCCGATGCTGGCGCGCGGGCGCGGGCGCGTGCTGAACGTCGCCTCGACCGCCGCCTTCCAGCCGGGGCCGTATATGGCGGTCTATTATGCCAGTAAGGCGTTCGTTCTGCACTTCTCCGAGGCTTTGCACGAGGAGGTGAAAGGACGCGGCGTGACGGTAACGGCGCTGTGCCCGGGGCCAACCAGGACCGAGTTCGCCGACGTTGCGGGCATGGCCGAGACGCCTTTGTTCGAGCGCTTTGCCTCCGGGTCGGAACAGGTGGTGCGCGATGGCCTTGCCGCGCTGGAGCGGGGACAGGCCGTGATGGTGTCGGGACTGCTCAACCGGCTGACCGCCGCCAGCACGCGGGTGGCACCGCGCGGGGTGCTGCGGCGGGCGGTCGCCAAGCTTCAGAGCGGGCGGCGATAGGTTTTGTTCGCGCGGAGGCGCGGAGACGCGGAGGTGTCTGGACGTGCCGCACTGGCCTCCTTCCTTTCGATCGGCAGACAAAGCCGTGCTGTGGCGAAAACAGGCAGCCTGCGGCTGGGCGATCCCCCTCCGCGTCTCCGCGTCTCCGCGCGAACCTATTCCGCCGTCACCGGCGTCCGGCTCCCCCGCACGCTGTCGAAGGCGTAGAGCGCGCAACCGGCCCAGATCAGCACGAAGGTGACGATGTGGGCGGGCTTGAGCGGCTCGCCGAACAGCAGCACGGCCTGCGCAAATTGCAGGGTCGGGGCGATATATTGCAGCAGGCCCAGCGTCGCGTACCGCATCCGCCGCGCCGCCGCCGCGAACATCAGGAGCGGCGCCGCCGTCACCGCGCCCGCCAGGATCAGCAGCATGTCGAGATGCCGGTCCGCCCCGAACGCTGCCGTGCCATTGCCGCTCGCCTGGAACAGCACGAACAGCGCGGGGGCGGCGAGCAGCAACGTCTCGACCGTCAGGCCGCCCAGCGCATCGATCGCCGCGATCTTGCGCACGAAACCATAGAAACCGAAGGATAGCGCCAGCGCCAGCGAAATGCCGATCGCCCCGCCGCCATTGATCGCCAGCACGACCACGCCGATGGCGGCGATTCCCACCGCCACCGCCTGCATCCGGCGAATCCGCTCGCCTAGAAGCGCGACGCCCAGCCCGACATTGACCAGCGGGTTGATGAAATAGCCGAGGCTCGCCTCCAGCACATGGTTGTTCTGGACCGACCAGATATAGACCAGCCAGTTGACCCCGATCAGCGCCGCGCTGGCGCAGAGCAGCAGCAAGGTGCGGCCTCGCGCTGCCGCGATAATAGCCTTGCCCCGCCGCGCGACGAGCACCACGACTATGAGCAGGAGGAGCGACCAGAGGATGCGGTGCGCCAGCACCTGAAGCGCGGGCACGCCTTTCAACAGCTTGAGATAGAGCGGCAATATGCCCCAGCTGATATAGGCCCCGATGCCGAGCAGCAGGCCGGTGCGAGCAGATGAAGCGGTCGTCATGCCGCCCCCTGTTCACGCTTGGGGTGCGGATGGCAAGCCAGGTGTCACCCGGCGACCATGCCCCTCACCTCGACCGCGCCACCCAGATTGACGACCCGGCCCGATACCATGCCGGTGATCCGCACCGATGCCCCGCGCTCTACGATGACATCGCCCGCCACCATGCCCTTGATGGTCGCATGGACACCGGAGGCGACGAGGACGTCACCACCGACCATTCCGCGCACCGTCCCGTCCGACGTCACTTCCAGCGAACCCGCCGTCATTCCGCGCATGGCATCCTCCTGTGTCGGGGACAGGACGCGCGCCCGGCAGATAGGTTCACGCGTGCGCTTCGACTTCGCTCAGCGTGAACGGTCGCTGGTTTCGATTTCGCCCATCCGTTCAGCCTGGGCGAAGTCGAAGCGCATGCCCCGCCCCCGCCCCCGCCCAGCGCATAGGATCAATCGGCGAACAGCATCACCGGGGTTTCCAGCAGCCGCTTCAACGCCTGCACATAGCTTGCCGCATCATAGCCATCGACGACCCGGTGGTCGCAACTGATCGACAGGTTCATCAGCTTGGCCCGCGCGATCGTCTCGCCGCCGCGCCCGTCGGAGCGGAAGACCGGGCGCTCGACGATGCGGTTCGGGCCGATGATCGCGACCTCGGGGCGGTTGATGACCGGCGTCGTCGCGATGCCGCCCAGCGGCCCGAGCGAGGTCAGGGTGATCGTGCCGCCACCCATGTCGGTGCTGGCGATGCTGCCCGCGCGGGCCGCCTCGGCAAGGCGGCCGATCTCCGTCGCCAGTTGCCAGACATTGCGGCTGTCGGCATTGCGGATGACGGGGACCATCAGCCCGGCGGGGGTCTGCGTCGCCATGCCCATATGCACCGCACCCGAACGGTTCACCACGCCCGCCTCGTCATCATAACGCGCGTTGAGCATCGGAAAATCGGGCAGCGTCTTGCAGATCGCGACGATCAGCAGCGGCAACATGGTCAGCTTCGGCCGATTGCCTCGCCCGGCGTTGAGCTGCGCGCGCGTCTCCTCCAGCGCGGTGACGTCGATTTCCTCGACATAGGTGAAGTGCGGAATGGCGCGCTTGGACGCGGCCATGTTCTCGGCGATGCGGCGGCGCATGCCGATGACGCGCACGGCTTCGTCGGCGCGGGGGGCGCGGGCGGGGGTATAGCCCTGCCCCGAACCATAACGCAGGAACGCGTCCAGGTCCGAATGGCGCACCCGGTCGCCCTCGGCGGGCTTCACGCTGGCGAGATCGACGCCCAGATCTAGCGCCCGCGCCCGAACGGCGGGCGAGGCCAAGACCTTCTTCTCCTGCTCCCTCTCCCCTCCGGGGAGAGGGTCGGGGTGAGGGGCAGCCACGGGCGATCCGTCGGAGGTTTCCGCTTGCGGCATCCCCTCACCCCGGAGGGGAGAGGGAGGTTGCGCTTCTTCGACGCCGGGGTTTTCGGCTTCCAGCACGGCCTCTTCCGTCGCGGGCGAGGCGGCTTCCTCCACCGCATCGGTCTCGATCACCATCAGCGCCGATCCGATCGGCACCTGATCGCCGACCTCGCCCGCCAGTTCGACGATCGTGCCCGACACGGGCGATTCCATCTCGACGGTCGCCTTGTCGGTCATCATGTCGGCGACCGACTGGTCTTCCTCGACCCGGTCGCCGAGCTTGACGTGCCAGGCAACGATCTCGGCCTCGGAGATGCCTTCGCCGATATCGGGCAGGCGGAAGGTGAAACGAGCCATGTCAGGCGTCCTTCAGCAAGTTCTTGAGCGCCTGGCCGATACGGACCGGGCCGGGGAAATAGGCCCATTCCAGGCTGTGCGGATAGGGCGTGTCGAAGCCGGTCACGCGCGCGATCGGCGCTTCGAGGTGATAGAAACAGCGTTCCTGGACCAGCGCGGACAGCTCCGCGCCGTACCCGCCGGTCCGCGTCGCCTCGTGCACGATCATGCAGCGGCCGGTCTTCTTCACCGACGCCTCGATGGCTTCGATGTCGAGGGGGACGAGCGTGCGCAGGTCGATAATCTCGGCATCCACGCCCATATCGGCGACCACGGCGGCGCAGACATGGACCATCGTGCCGTAGCACAGGATCGTCACCGCCTCGCCGGCGCGCACCGTCGCCGCCTTGCCTAGCGGGATGCGGTAATAGCCGGTCGGCACCTCACCGCCGGGATGCTTGGACCAGTTCTCCGCCGGGCGATCCCAATGGCCGTTGAACGGACCGTTATAGATGCGCTTGGGTTCGAAGAAGAGGACGGGGTCATTGTCCTCGATCGCGGCGATCAGCAGCCCCTTGGCGTCATAGGGGGTCGCCGGGATCACCGTCTTGATGCCGGAAACGTGCGTGAAGATGCCCTCGGGCGACTGGCTGTGCGTCTGGCCGCCGAAGATTCCGCCACCAAAGGGCGAGCGCACGGTGATCGGCGCGGTGAACTCGCCCGCCGAGCGATAGCGCAGCCGTGCTGCCTCGCTGACCAGCTGGTCGAGCGCGGGGTAGATATAGTCGGCGAACTGGATTTCCGGCACCGGGCGCAGGCCATAGGCACCCATGCCGACCGCGACGCCGATGATGCCGCATTCGGTGATCGGCGTGTCGAACACGCGGGTCTTGCCATATTTCTTCTGCAGGCCAGCGGTGGCGCGGAAGACGCCGCCGAAATAGCCGACATCCTCGCCCATCACGACCACATCGGGGTCGCGCGCCATGACCACGTCCATGGCGGAGTTGATCGCCTGAATCATGTTCATGCGGGTGGTTTCGCCCGTTTCGGGCGCGGTTTCGGTGACTTCGTTCACTGGACAAAACCCTTACCAGCACCGTTCCCCGGCGAAGGCCGGGGTCCAGTTGCGGTGTCATCGCGGCGGTGCGCGGCGGTTTGCCTCCCACGCGATGGCTTGGCGCGCCACAGGCTGCGAGGCGACTGGGCCCCGGCCTTCGCCGGGGAACAGGGGGCGGCCATTATTTCCGCGCCCATGGCCGTCCGCTCGCTTCTTCCTCGTCGAGCATCTGCTGGCGCTGCTCGCGTAAGTGCCAGGGCATCTCTTCGAAGACACCGTCGAACAGACTGTCGAGCGGCTGGTGCAGGCCGTGGCCGAGGATACCGTTCGCCTCGGCCGCCTTTTGCGCGGTGCGGACCTCCTCGGCGACTTCGCGGTCTTGCGCGGCGTGGCGCTCTTCGTCCCATTCGCCCATGCCGATCAGGTGATCCTTCAACCGCCGGATCGGATCGCCGAGCGGCCAGGCCGTCGGCTCGCCTGCCGAGCGATACTGGGTCGGATCGTCCGAGGTGGAGTGCCCCTCGGTCCGATAGGTGAAATGCTCGATCAGCGTCGCGCCCTGATTGGTTCGCGCGCGCTCGGCGGCCCATTGGGTGGCGGCATAGACCGCCAGCGCGTCGTTGCCGTCGACCCGAAGGCCCGCAATGCCATAGCCGATCGCCCGCGCGGCGAAGGTCGTCGCCTCCGCCCCCGCGAAACCCGAAAAGCTGGAGATCGCCCACTGGTTGTTGACGACGTTCATGACCACCGGCGCCCGGTAGACGGCGGCGAAGGTGCAGGCCGAGTGGAAGTCGCCCTCCGCCGTCGAGCCCTCGCCGCACCATACGGCGGCGATGCGGGTGTCGCCCTTGGCGGCCGAGGCCATCGCCCAGCCCACCGCCTGCGGATATTGCGTCGTCAGATTGCCCGAGATCGAGAAGAACCCGGCTTCCTTCGCCGAATACATGATGGGCAACTGCTTGCCGCCCAGCCGATCCGCGCTGTTGGAATAGATCTGGTTCATCATGTCGACCAGCGGCCAGTCGCGCGCGATCAACAACCCCTGCTGGCGATAGGAGGGGAAGCACATATCCTCATAATCCAGCGCATGGGCGGCGGCGACCGCGACCGCCTCCTCGCCCAGCGCCTTCATGTAGAAGCTGGTCTTGCCCTGACGCTGGGCACGGAACATGCGCTCGTCAAAGGCGCGGAGCAGCACCATGTGGCGCAGCATGCGGCGGAGGCGATCGGGCGAGAGCCGGGGGTCCCAGGGGCCGACGGCGCGCCCCTCGTCATCCAGCACGCGCACGAGCGTATAGGCGAGTTCGTGGAAGCTGTCGGCGGGCGCGGCGGTGTCCGGGCGGCGCTGGGCACCGGCGGGCGGAACCTCGACACTGGCGAAGTCGACCGCATCGCCCGGCCGGAATTTCGGCTCAGGGACATGCAGCTGCAACGGGGCCAGGTTGGCGCGCGAAATGCCTTCTGGCGGCACGGCCATGCTCTCTCCTCAACGCTTCGCCCGATTCATGTCGGGTCGTTGCTATCTTTCAACCGGATGACATTTTATTTCAAGCGCCTTTTGGGCGCTTCGTCCGGCGTAACGCGTCGAGTTGTGGTGTTTTTCCTCGTCCACCTCAATCACCCTCACCCTTCCGGCACTTCGCGCCCCCTCCCTCTCCCACCGGGAGAGGGAAGGGGCCCGCCCGCCGCAAGCGGGTGGGAAGGGTGAGGGTGTTTCAGATCAATTCCCCGTAATCACCGCCTCGAACGGCACCACCGGATGCGGCGCTTCGTCATAGAAATTGACCACCGGCGCATCGGCCCAGGCATAGCGCACGCGGACATCGCCTGGCCGCGCATCGGCCAGCCGAACCTCCGCCCCGTTCACGCTTGCATTCGCATAACGACATGCGCTCGCATCGCACAGCTCGAACCCGATCGGCGAGCCTGCGCTCCACGCATGAAGTGCGCCCTGCACCCCGTTGAAGCGCAGCACGACCTCGCCCCCCGCGCGGGTGGCCGAGGCGATCATGGGCCCGGACGCATTGGCGCGATCGCCCGCCTCCAGGCGGCCTTGGGCAAAGACCAGCCGCTTGGCGAGTTCGTTCTTGTCCGCCGGGTGGATGTCGTTGCGCACGCCGATGTCGATCGTCGTCGCGAGCGCCGCATGCGCATCACGCAGCACCGCCAGACGCTGCGTCTCGCGCAGGGCCGCCCAGGCGCTGTTCTCGATCTTCACCGGCGGCGCACCGAAATTGGCGAGCTGGACGATCAGGAACGGCAGTTCGGGGCTCTGGAACTGCCGTCGCCAGCCGGTCATCAACGCCGCCAGCCGGTCGCCATAATCGGCGCGGCCGACATCGGATTCGCCCTGATACCAGGCGACGCCCTTCAACCCGATCGGTCCCAAAGGGGCGATCATGCCATTGTATAGCGTTCCCAGCCCCGCATGGCTTTCCCAGGGGCTGCGCGGATAACTCTGGTCATTCGCCTTATAGACCGAATAGCGCCAGCCGGTGCCGAGCGGGATCGGCTGGCCGCCCGCAGGCGTGAACTGGATCCTGTCACCGGGGCCGAACATGCCGCCCGGGCCATAGGTGTCGCCCAGCCCGACGAGGATCTCGTTGCGGCCCTTCTTCAATGCCGAGCGCGGCACGGTGTAGCGCCGCCAGTCGCCCCAGCCGAAGGTCGCGCCGACGACCACGCCATTGACCCAGACGGTGTCGAGCTCGTCGATCCCGGCCAGTTCGATCACGCCGTCACCGGTCGGGGCTTGGGCCAAGTCGAAACCCTGCCGGAACCACACCAGCCCGTTATAGTCGGCGAGTTCGGGCACGCCCCATTCCTCCCACGGGCCGAATTTGGGCACCGGGGTCCAGTTCAGCCGGTCGGGGGCATTCCACGGCTCTTGCCCGCGTTTCGTCCCGCTCGCCTTGCGCCACCATTCGCCCCAGCGGTCGCCGAACGCGCGCAAGCCCGCCGCATGGTCGCGGGCATAGAGCGCCAGCAGGTCGGCATCGGCGGACAGGCCGGGCAGCTTGCGCGCGTCGGTCGCGGCGATCCAGGGCAGGATCTTGGTCCCACCCCAGCTCGAATCGATCGCGCCCATCGGCACATTCGCCTTGGCCGCCAGATCCTTGACCATCAGATAGCAGGCGGCCGAAAAGTCGGCGACACTGGCGGGCGAGACGGCGGCCCAGACCGGGCGCTTCTCGAGCGGTTCGTCGGCGGACAGGCCGACATGATGCGCGATATCGAGCAGGCGGATACGGTCATTGGCCGCGCCCTTGACCAGCCCCTCGCCGTTCAGCGCCTGCTTGGTCGGATATTCCATGTTGGACTGGCCCGAACACAGCCAGACATCGCCGACCAGCAGGTCGTCCATCGTGTCGACAGCGCCGTCCTTGCCCGTCGCGGTCAGCGTCAGCGGGGTGGCGGTCGCCGCCATGGCGGGCAGGGTCGCGCGCCAACGGCCCTTGGCATCGGCGGTCGCGGTGGCGCTGGCACCACCCAGCGTCACGGTGACGCCCTCGCCCGCATCGGCCGCGCCCTCGACGACGATCGGGCGGTCGCGCTGGAGGACGGCATGGGCGCTCATCGGGGTCAGGATGCGCGGTCGCGCCTCCGCCATGACGGGCCAGGCCGCCGCCGTGCCCAGCAGCAACGCCAAACCCACACGCCGCCCGGCGCCGGACCATGAATGCCCCATCCGCATGTCATCCCTCTCCTATGCCCGGCGAAACCACCATTCCGTGCCGCCAAGGCTCGTATCGCGATCATAGGAGCGGGCAAATGATAACGCTATCGGGAAACGATGTTCACCATTCCTCCCCTGGAAGGGGAGGAACGGATTTGGTCAGCGCGTCTCATCCTCGAACGTCAGCGTCGCTGCGACCGGGAAATGATCCGAGGGATAGGTCTTGCCCCGGTGATAGCTATCGGTCGCGATCGCCTGCGTGCGGAAGCCGCTCACGAACAGATAGTCGATGCGCCGGTCGGGCGTGCCGGTGAAGTCGTGAAAGGTCATCTCCGGCCCCTCGCGCCGCGCGGCGGCGGGCCAGGCGTCGGTCAGCGTCGCCGCAAAACGGCGATAGGCGGCCGTATCCGGCCGAGCGTTCATGTCGCCCGCCACCACCACCGGCAGGTCCTTTGCCAGCGCGGGCAACCGCGCCAGGATCAGCGCCGCCGCCTTGTCGCGCGCTTCGGCATCCTCGTCGCGGTGGGCCAGATGCGTGTCGAGGAACAGGAAGCGATGCGGCTTCTCCCCCTTGGTCTCGAACACCGCCCAGTTCGCCATGCGCGGCAGGTCGGTGCCCCAGCTCTGGCTGCCGACGACGTCCGGCGTTTCGGACAGCCAGAAATCGCCATGCTCGACCAGGGTCAGCCGGTCTGGGCGATAGAGGATGCCCATATGCTCATTGTCATGCCCGCCCCGCCGGTCGCGCCCGAACCAGCGATAGCCGGGCAGCGCATGGGTCAGGTCGTCGCCCTGCCGCTGGAGCAGTTCCTGCGTGCCGATCACATCGGGCGCGGCGCGGCGGATCAGTTCGACCATCACCGGCCGCCGCACTGCCCAGCGCGTCGCACCCTCGTCCGAGGCATAGCGTATGTTAAAGGTCATGACCCTGATCGGTTCGGGGATCGGTTCGGGGATCGGTTCGGCCATCGCCCCCGTCGCCGCGAACAGCCCCGCCGCCGCCATCGCCACACCCCAAATCGTCCGCCGCACCACCGTCATTCCCATTACCCCTCATAGACTTACACCATGGCGCAACGCCGCCCGCGGGTCATGGCTGCATCACATGGCATGCGCGTGACACGCTTCGTCATCACGCCGCCAAAACCAAAACAGGTCCAATTTCTGATTGAGAGTTATTAGCATTATCGATATTGGCCGCGCCGAAATCGATTGGGGGGCCGTATATGTCGAAGGTAATCTGGCGCGCGATTCTGCTGGCCGGAGTGGCGATCAGCCAGGGTGCGGTGGCGCAGACGCTGGCCGCCCCGGTCGATGGCGGCAGCGACGATCAGAAGGATATCGTCGTCACGGCCTTGCGTGACGCCAATGCCAGCATCACCGGCACCGACACCGCGCCCAACCGCTATCCCCAGTCCCTGCGCGTCATCGACCGTGCGATCATCGACCGGACCGGCGCGACGCGACTGGACGATACGATCGACCTGGCGGGCGGCGTATCGCGGCAGAACGACTTTGGCGGGCTGTGGGACAAATATGCCATTCGCGGCTTTGCCGGCAACGAGAATAGCGGCCCCGATATCCTCATCAACCGCTTCAGCAGCAATCTGGGCTTCAACGCGCCGGTCGATGTCGCCACGGTCGAACGCTTCGAATTCCTGAAGGGCGCCGCCGCCGCGCTGTCGGGCCTGGGCGAGCCGGGCGGGTCGCTGAACATCGTTACCAAGGCGCCTACGCCCACCCGCCAGGGCGAGGCCTCGCTCAGCTATGGCAGCTGGAACCGGGTGCGGGCGACCGGCGATATCAGCGGCCCGGTGACGAGCACCCTGTCGGCGCGACTGATCGGCGTGGCGGAGGAAGGCGACAGCTTTCGTGATACCGTCCACACCGACCGCCTGCTGATCGCGCCGTCCTTGTCGTTCACGCCGAGCCAGGATCTGCGCTTCCTCTATCAGGGCGAGTTCATGCGCAACCGCGCGCCGATCGACCGCGGCGTGGCGGCGATCAGGGGCAATGCGCGTGCGATGGACCGGGACACCTTCCTGGGCGAGCCCGCCGATGGCCGCATGACCCAGCGTATGCTGTGGCAGCAGGGCAGCGTCTTCGCCGCGCTGAGCGACCGCATCTCGCTGGAAGCCGGGCTGTCGAGCCGCGACGGCTTCCTGACCGGCTATGCGACCCAGATCGATTTCGGCGCGCGGGGGGTGCAGGCCGATGGCCGGACGATCGGCCGGTCGCGGCGCTTCCACGACTTTCGCTGGCAGGACCTGACGGCGCGGGCGGAGCTGACCGCCAAAGTCGACTGGCTGGGCCTGTCGCACGACATCCGCGTCGGGGTGGACCGGGTGCGCCACGGCCTGGACTTCCGCATGGACCAGGCGCGCGGCCGGCCGGGCGCGCCGATCCTGACCATCGACGCCTTCAACCCTGTCTATGGCCAGCCGCTGCCGGTACCCACGGCGTTTCAGGACCGTCACCACGCCTTCCGCAGCGAAAGCATCTATGCGCAGGACCTGATCCGCTTCGGCGACTTCACCGCGCTGGTCGGCGCGCGCTGGAACAATTTCCGCGAGACGATGACCAATTATGTGCGCGGCAATCTGGTCCTCGACACCGTCGATCGCGGCATCACGCCGCGCGCCGCGCTGACCTGGGCGGCGAGTCCGCAATTTTCGCTGTTCACCAGCTGGGGCCAGTCGCTGCGCCTCAACCCCTCGGACGGGGTCAGCAGCTTCGATGCCGAGCGCAGCAGCTCGACCGAGGTCGGCGCCAAGTACAGCCTCTTCGGCGGCGCGCTGACCGGCCAGACCGCGCTGTTCACCATGACCAAGCGCAACGTGCTGAACCCCAATGCCATCGACGTCTTCGTCAAAACGCAGATCGGCCGCCAGCGGTCGCGGGGCGTCGAGACGGTCGCCGACCTGCACCTGACCGGCGGGCTGACCGGCACCGCCACCTATACCTATACCGATGCGACCGTGCGCAACGACAAGAATGCCGCGCTGATCGGCACGATGCTGTCCAACGTGCCCAAGCATCTGGCGGCGCTCGACCTGCATCAGCGGCTGGGCACGGTGACGCTGGGCGGCGGCGTGACGCATGTGGGTGCGCGCAACGGCGATCCGTTCGCCAGCGGCTATCGCCTGCCCGCCTATACCATCGCGCGGCTGGATGCGAGCTGGGCGGTGAACCCGCGCTTCGATGTGCGGCTCGACCTCGAGAACCTGTTCGACACCTATTACATCGCCAGCAGCTATGCCGATGTGTGGACGATGCCGGGCGCGCCGCGCAACGTTCGCGTGACGCTCAGGGGGCGGTTCTGAACTGATCCTGTTCCTCCCCTTGCAGGGGAGGAAAATTAGGCGATCAGCGCCTGAAGAGGCTCGGTCAGAACCTCTTCCACCCCGTCACCCCGACGAACCAGGATGCGTGCCGCGACCTGCATCGGGGCCAGCGCCGACAGGTCGGGGAACAACACCGCGACGGCGGTCGCCAGCGCATCGGCGAGCATCGCGGTCTCGGCGATGACATGGACCGCGATCACGCCGTTGGTCGGCGGACGGCCGGTGCGGGGGTCCAGGCCATGTTCGCCCTTGCGATAGGTCCCGCTGCCCGCCACCGCCATCTGGTGCAGCGCCACGCGCATCGGCGGCAGATCGACGCCCGGCGGGGTTTCGAGGTCGACCCACCAGGGATCGCCATCGGGCCGCATGCCGCGCCCGACCAGTTCGCCGCCCACCTCGACCAGACAATGCCGAAAGCCCAGCCCCGCCAGCATGTCGGCGACCGCATCGGCGGCATAGCCCTTGGCGATGCCCGACAGGTCGAGCGCGACGCCGCCCGGCTGCCACAGCGTCGCCCCTTCGGCATTCCAGCGCAGATGCCGCCAGCCGCTGCTGGACCGGGCCTGCTTGATCGCCGCCGCATCGGGCTCGGGTTGCGGGCCCTTCGGCCCATGGCCCCAGAGATCGACCAGATGGCCGATCGCCGGATCGAAGGCACCGCCGCTCAGCGCCGCGACGCGCAACCCCGTGTCGATGACCGCCGCGAAATCGGGTGGCAGCCTGCACCAGCTATCCGGTGCCGAACGGTTGAATCGCGAAAGCACGGAATCCGGTGCCCAGTGACTCATCTGCGCGACCAGATCATCGAGCCGTGCCTGGACGGTCGCGCCGACGCCTTGCGCGCCGGGCACGTCGCAAGTGGCATAGAGCACCCGCCACATCGTCCCCATCGTCTCGCCGCCCAGCGTGACGATGGCCGCCGGATCGCCGTTCGCCACGGCGTTCGGGTCGATCCGGGGCGGCAGGACGATGCGCATGGTTACGGCGTCATGACTTCGAGGGTGGTGGTGTAGCTCATCCGCCGTTGCGTCGCGCGCGGGGCCGTGGGCTTGTCGTCGGTCAGCGTCGCGTTCAACCAGTACATGCCCGCTGCCGGCCAGGCGTAGGACAGCACGCCTTGCGCGTCGGTGGTCACCTCCTTGGCCCCTTCGGCGTCGCGGTAGCGCTTGCCCCCGGGGACGATCGTGACCTTCAGGTTCGGCGCGGGCTTGCCATCGACCAGGAAGCGGAACTTCGCCGTCTCGCCCGCGACCAGTTCGTCCGGATGGGTGACGGGATCGAACTCCAGCCCCTTGCCCTCGGGTTTCAGAACGGTGCGGGTCGGCTCGCCTGCGGTCACGAAAATCTCGTTGCGCGCGCTCGTCTCGGTCAGCGTCACATCGGTCGCATTGGCGGGGATGTCGGCGACGGTCAGCGGCGGCTGGCGCACGCCGTTAGGTCCCGGCGGCCCCCCGCGACCGCCGACTCGCTTCTCGACGCCGTCGACCTTGAAGCTGCCCATGATGCCCGACATGGCGCTGCCGATCTTCCAGGTGCCGGGCTTGTCGAGTTGCACGTCGAAGACCGAGCGATAGCGTCCCGTCGAGCCGTTCTGGATCCGCCCGGGCGTGCCATCGGGCTGCCATACCTTCACCCATTCGGTCCGGCCGGGCTGGTGGTCGGCATAGAACAGGTCGTTGGAGACGGCACTGTCGACCGTCACCCAGCTATCTGTCCCCGAAAAGATCGTCCCCGAGGGCAGCAGCCACATACGATGCGCCGAGGCGAGGCCGGGGATCGCCAGCAGCGCGGCGGCGGCGAGCAGCTTGATATGATGGTTCTTCATGGTGATCCTCCCCTGTGTCAGCGTGCCGAAACGGTCACGGCACCCAGTTCATGGCTGCCGCTCGCCCGCGCGTTCGGATTGGGTACGGTCAGCGGCACCTGCACCAGTTCGCGCCCGCCGGTTTCGCGTGCGGCCTCGACGTTCAGGACATACTGGCCGGGCTTCAGATCGGCGGGCAGCGGAATGGCATGGGTGCCGGGCGCACGGGTCGCGCCGCTGATGCCGCTGGCGGGCATTGCCATGCTGCGTCCACCTTTCCGCCACCAAGCGCGCAGGTCGGACAGCCATTTGGTGCCCGGCTCGCCGCCGGTCTTCTTGACGTCGTACCAGATGGCAAGCGTGCGCGCCGGGCCGCCGTTGGCGGGCTCTAGCCAGATCGCGACATAGGGCTTGTGATATTCGGCGACGTTGAGGCGCGGAATGGTGACGTTCACCGTCGCGGCGCTCGCCGCCCCCGGCAGTGCCACCGCGCCCAGCGCCAGAATAGCGGTCGATCGCATCGTGATATTCTCCATCAGTGCAGGACAAAGACGGCGATCGCCGCCGGGATCAGGAACCCCGCCGCCACCAGCGGCCAGGTCGAGGGCCGGTGCCGCGCGTGCATCTGGAGCAGCAGCAGCCCGGTCAGGGTGAAGACGATGCACGCGACCGCGAAGACGTCGATAAACCAGAACCAGGCGGTCCCGGCATTGCGCCCCTTGTGCAGGTCGTTGAGGTAGGAGATCCAACCGCGATCGGTCCGCTCCGAGGTGATGGCGCCGCTTGCCCGGTCGATGCTGACCCAGGCATCGCCGCCGGGGCGGGGCATGGCGACATAGACCTCACCGTCCGACCATTCCCCCGGCCGTCCGGCGGGGTCGAGATCGACCGCACGCTCGACCGCTTCCGCGACGCGGGGCGGCAGAGGGGCATCATTCGTTTTCGGGTTGGCCAGCAACGGGCGCAGGCCGGGGGCGAGCAGCCCGCTCTTCTGCACCGTCTTCGGGCTGGCCGAGATGCTGGCAGCGTGATTCAGCGTCAGCCCGGTGATCGCGAACAACATCATGCCGACCAGCGACACCGCCGCGCTGATCCAGTGCCAGGTATGGAACTGCTTCAACCACCAGCTGCGCCATTTGCGCTTCTTGGGCTTGGGAAGGGTCGCGGCGGTCATGCGTCGGCCCAGCGGCGCAGCAGATTGTGGTAGACGCCGGTCAGCTCGACGACCGAACGATCCCCCTGCCCCTTGTCTGCGCCGACCCGCTGCACCGCGCGGTCCAGGTCGAACAGGATGCGCCGTTCGCCATCGTCGCGGACCATCGACTGAATCCACAGGAAGGACGCCACGCGCGTGCCCTTCGTGACGGGCTCGACCCGGTGGAGGCTGGAGGCGGGGTAGAGGACCGCGCTTCCGGCGGACAGCTTCACCCGCTGTTCGCCATACAGATCCTCGACCACCAGCTCGCCGCCGTCATAGGCGTCCGGGTCCTCGAGGAAGAGGGTCAGCGACAGGTCGGAGCGCATCCGGAAATCGCTGCCCCGCTTCAGCCGCACGGCATTGTCGACATGCACGTCGAACGCCTGTCCGCCCGCATAACGGTTGAACAGCGGCGGATAGACCTTGAGCGGCAGGGCCGCCGCCACGAACAGCGGCGACCGCCCCATCGCATCGAGAACCATCCGCCCCGCCTCGACCGCCGCCCCCGAATCCTCCGGCAACTGCTCGTTGCGCTTGGCGAGCGCCGCCTGCGGGCCGGAGGTGGCGTTGCCGTCCGCCCAGGCTCCCGCATCGATGACGCGGCGGACCTGGGCGACCCCGGCGGGATCGAGGATATCGGGAAGGACGATCAGCATGGACGAAGGCTAGCCCGATCAGAAATTGTAGAACAGGCTCAGCGTCGCCTGACGCCGGTCGCCGGGGATCGCCCAGCCGCCGGTGATGTTGCCCGTCGTGCCGTTGATATTGTTGCGCACGCCCGTGACGTATTTCTCGTCGGTGAAGTTCTGGACGTTGAGCTGCATCGTCCAGCGCTGGGCGATGGTATAGGCCAGGAAGGCGCGGTGGATCAGATAATCGTCCACATGGAACTGCACCCGATTCCCCGCGACGGGGAAGTTGGTTGCGAACGATCCCTGATAGGTCAGGCCGTAACCGACCTCCAGGCCGAAAGGCAGCTTGTAGGTGGTGAACAGGCTGCCCGAATGCTCGGGCGTCTGGACCAGCTCGGCGCCTGCCTGCGGATCGAGCACGCCCGCCGCCTTGTCGCGGTTCGAGATGCTCTGCAGCACCTTGCCGTCGAGATAGGTATAGTTGGCGAAGATCGTCCAGGCCGGGGTGATCGATCCCGACGCACCCAGCGCGATGCCGTCCACCCGGCTGCGCCCGTCCAGCACCTGCAGGCCCACCGGCAGCGCCGGATCGTTGGAGGGCACGCGGTAATTGGTCCGCTCGTTGCGGAAGACGGCGGCGGTCAGCTCCAGGCGACGGCCGAACAGCCCGGCCTTCACCCCCGCCTCATAGTTCTTCGCGGTTTCCGGTGCCACGGCGCAGGGGTTGGCGGCGGTCGCGGTCGACGGCACGCCGCAGCCCAGCCGGACGGTCGTCGAGGACGGCGTCTTGGCATTGCCATAGCCCGCATAGACGCTGACATTCTCGACCGGGTGGAACACCGCGCCCGCCCGCCAGGAGAACAGCTTCTCCCGGCTGACCTGCGGCTGATAGGCGAGCTGACCCGCATTGGCCGCCGCCAGCGGCAGGGCACGGAAATTCGCTTCCTGATATTCCCAACGCACGCCGCCGTTCAGCTCGAAGAAGCGGTTCAGCGCCAGCGTGTCGAAGGCATAGACGGCCAGGTTGCGCGTCTCGCTGCGCGACTGGGCGGTGGCCACGAAGTTGATCGGGCCGGTATAGTTGGTGTTCGGGTTGGCGATCTCGATCGCGGGCTGTACCACCACGCTGCCATCGGCATTGCGCAGCAGCGAGCCTTGGGTGATCCGGTAATTCTCGATCATGCCCGACATGCCGATGTTCAGGACATTGTGGAGGCCGCCCTTCGCGCCTGCCTCATGGCGCAGGTCGATCTGGTTGGTCAGCATCTGGTTCTGCTGATCGCGCACCAGTCCGCGCGGGCCCGAAGGCTGGTAGAAGCCCGCCGGAACATTGGCCGGGCATGCCGCACCGATCGTGGCGCCCGGCGTCGCCGTCACCGGCTGGCGGTTGGTCGCGGCGAGACAGAAGGTCCCCTGCGGCGCGGAGGTGACGCTATCCTGCGTCACCTGCTGCCAGCGGGTCAGGTTGCGCACGCTCCAATGCTCGTCGATCTGGTGGCGGAAGGTCGCGGTGAAGCGGTCGACAATGCTGTCCTGCCGGTCGAGATTGGCGATCCCGAAATAGCTGGAGCGCTTGGCCCCCGGCACGAAGCCATCGACCAGGCCATTGTCGAACCAGGGGATGCCGTAAACCGGCGTGTTGCGATCCTCCTGATGGACATAGGCCAGAGTCAGGCTGGTCGGCCCGCCGATGCCGATCGTGACCGAGGGCGCGATGCCCCAGCGCTGCATCTTCTCGACATCGCGGCCGGGCACGTCGTTATGGTGGTATGCGCCGTTCAGGCGCACCGCGACCAGGTCCGACACGCGGACATTGCTGTCGATCGCGCCGCGATAATAATTGTCGGTGCCGACCGAGCCCTGCATGATCGTCAGCGTCTCGGGCGTCGGCACCTTGGAAACCAGGTTGATCGTGCCGCCGACCGAACCCGATCCGTTGAAGACGCTGTTTGCGCCGTTATAGACCTCGACCTGTTGCAGGTTGAACGGATCGGTGCGGCTATACTGGGCGCTGTCGCGGACGCCGTCGATGGTGATGTCGTTGCTGGCCGAATAGCCGCGCAGGTTGATAGAGTCGCCGTAACCGCCCCCGCCCTCGCCCGCGCCGAAGGTGATCCCCGGCAGCGTCTGGAGCACGTCGCGAAGCGTCTGGAGATTCTGCTTCCGGATGGTCTGCTCGCTGACCACGGTGATCGTCTGCGGCGTGTCGAGCAGCGCGGCGGTGGCCTTCGGGCTCTCCAGAACTGCGGCGCCGGTGCCGCGCTGGCCAGTGACGATCACGTCGCGCGCGCCGGTCGAATCCTGGGGCTTGGCCACAGCGGCGGGCGGCGGCGCGCTGTCGGCGCGGGGGCCGGTCTCTGCGGCGGCGACATGCGGCGCGGTGGCCAGAAAGCCCACGCACGACAATGCGATGAACGAATGCGACATGAATGTTTCCCCTTCGAGGGCACCGGCTATTGCGAAACATTCGCACTGTCAATGCGATTGCTAATGATTATCATGCTGATGTTATAGTCGGCCCGCTGAGCATACCGATCCGCTCCCGGTCGGGCAGACCCGACGGAACTGCCGAAAATGGACAATCGGCTGGGTCGCTCCATGGCGCCTTCCGCATCCGGATTTCGCTTCTCCCGAAACGAAAATTTTACGACACAACGGTAAGATTTTCGGGATGAAAGAGCAGCCGACCACGAATCGATACCTCCAGATCGAGAGCCGACAGGTCGCGCTCGGCATGTACGTCCATGCGTTGCACTGCTCGTGGATCCACAATCCATTTTGGCGAAAGTCCTTCCTCCTGACCGAGCCGGACGATCTGGAGAAGATTCGCGCATCGGTGCCGTCCGTCACCATCGACCTGACCAAGGGGCGCGGCCCCATGATGATCGCTGCCACCGATACGCCAGAGCCTGTCCTCGCGCCCGTCGTCGAGTCGATCACCAAGCCGATCGTCACGGCCCTGCGTCCGCGTCGCGCCAAGCCCGCGACCGAGGTGGAGCGGGCCAGCGCCGTATCCGCGCGCGCCGCCGCCGCCGTGGCCCAGCTGTTCGGCGAGGCCCGGCTCGGGCGCACCATCCGCACCCGCGACCTGGTCCCGATCGTCGAGGACATTGCCGAGACGACCGCCAAGTCCGCCGCCGCGATGATCGCGGTCACGCGGCTGAAGGACCGGGACCAGTATATCTATATCCACTCGGTCGCAGTCGGCACGTTGATGATGAATCTCGCGCGTCATCTGGGCCTCAGCGAAGAGGATGTGCACGTCGCCGGTATGGCCGGACTGCTGCACGACATCGGCAAGATGCAGATCGACGCCGATGTCCTCGACAAGCCCGGTCGCCTGACCGCCGAGGAAATGGTGGAGATCCGCCGCCACCCGGGTCTGGGCCATCGGATCCTGGGCGACATGAACGACCTCGACCCGCGCATCTTGGACGTGTGCCGCCATCATCACGAGCGGATGGATGGCGCCGGTTATCCCGACGGCTTGCGCGGCGACGAGATCAGCCAGTTCGTCCGTATCTCGTCCGTCTGCGACGTCTATGACGCCGTGACCTCGATCCGCCCGTACAAGCGCGCCTGGTCACCGCACGAGGCGCTGGCGCAGATGCTGGAATGGGACGGCCATTTCGATGCCGAGACCCTGCGCGCCTTCATCGCCAATCTGGGCATCCAGCCCTTTGCCGCGCTGGTCCGGCTGCGGTCCAATCGGCTGGGCATCGTGGTTCGCGAAGGGGAATGTCCGACCATGCCGGTCGTGCGCGTCTTCTTCGACATTCCCAGCCACGGGCCGGTCGCGATCGAGGATGTCGCGACCGCACACGACCCGATCCAGCGCGCCGAACGCGGCGATTACTGGTTCGGCGAACGCTGGCCCGCACTCCAGGCCGAAATCCTGGCGGAACCCACCTTCCCCGAAACCCCGCTGAGCCGCGCCGTCGGCGGGCGGTAGATTCGCCGGCTGGTGTCGGGATCGCCGCGTGATAGGATGGTCGTCTCGATCATCATGCACAGGATATCACGATGCTGATCCGACGCGCCACGGGAGACGACGCCCAGGCTATGAGCGACGTCCTGATCGAGATCATTGCGCTCACCGGCCGGACCCGGCCGCATGACCCCGTTTTCACGCTTTCCCATTACATCGAGGCACGCCATGGCATTTTGTGTAGCGTCGCGGTCGATGAGGACAACCGGGTCATGGGGTTCCAGTCGCTGAAGCGCGCGGCGGCGAACAACCGCTATGACGTGCCGGAAGGCTGGGGCATCATCGGCACCCATATCAGTCCACGCGCCCATCGACGCGGCGTTGGCACAGCCCTTTTCGCCAGCAGTCGAAAAGCTGCAAGCGAGGCAGGGTTGGCCTGTATCGACGCTGCGATCGGGGCGGACAATCCGATGGGGCTACGCTATTACGAAGCCATGGGTTTCCGAACCTATCGCGAAAGCGACGGCATCATCCAGAAGCTGTTCGAGATGCCACCCGGCGACTGATCTGCCGCCACACAGCGCGATGGCGGGAGCCCGTGCAATTTTGTATGGCGCGCGGGATGATCCGCCTCAGTGAATTGAAACTGCCTCTCCACCATGCGGACGAGGCCCTGCCCGCCGCCATCTGTCGCCGGTTGCGCGTGACGCCGCGCGAGCTGGTCCGCTTCGTGATCGCCCGGCGCGGGCATGATGCGCGCGACAAGAACAATATCCAGCTCGTCTATTCGGTCGATGTGAACCTGAAGAACGAGGCAGCCGTGCTGGAGCGGTTCCGCCGCGACCGCGATGTCCAGCGCACGCCCGACACCCGCTATCACCTGCCCAGCGCGCCGCCGCCGGGCACCAAGCGCCCGGTCGTGATCGGCGCGGGCCCCTGCGGCCTGTTCGCCGCGCTGGTGCTGGCGCAGGCGGGATACCGGCCGATCATCCTGGAGCGCGGCAAGGTGGTGCGCGAGCGGACTCAGGACACCTGGGGCCTGTGGCGGCGCAGCGTGCTCAATCCCGAATCCAACGTGCAATATGGTGAGGGCGGCGCAGGCACCTTTTCGGACGGCAAGCTCTACAGCCGGATCAAGGACCCGCGCCACCTGAACCGCAAGGTGCTGACCGAGTTCGTCAAGGCGGGCGCGCCGCCCGAAATCCTGACCGAGGCGCATCCGCATATCGGCACCTTCCGCCTAGTCACGATGGTCGAGAGCATGCGCGCGACCATCGAGGAACTGGGTGGCGAATATCGTTTCTCCACCCGGGTCGACGGACTGGACGTCGAGACCGACGGGTCGGGCACGCGCCGGGTGCGCGGGCTGCACCTGAACGGCGGCGGCTATCTGGAGGCCGATCACGTCGTCCTCGCCATCGGCCACAGCGCACGCGACAGCTTTGCGATGCTCCAGTCGGCGGGCGTCTATGTGGAGGCCAAGCCCTTTTCGATCGGGGTGCGCATCGAACATCCGCAAGGGTGGATCGACCGCGCGCGCTTCGGGCATCAGGCGGGGCATCCGATCCTGGGTGCGGCCGAATATCACATCTCGCACCACTGCCAGAACGGGCGGACGGTCTACAGCTTCTGCATGTGTCCGGGCGGCACGGTGGTCGCCGCCACGTCCGAAGAGGGCCGCGTCGCGACCAACGGCATGAGCCAATATTCGCGTAACGAGCGCAATGCCAATTCGGGCTTCGTCGTCGCGATCGATCCCGAACGCGACTTCCCCGGCGATCCGCTGGCGGGGCTGGCGCTGCAACGCCATTGGGAGGAGCGCGCCTATGTCGCGGGCGGCTCCAACTACAAGGCCCCGGCGCAGCGGGTCGGCGACTTCCTCGCCAAGCGGCCCTCGACCAGCCTGGGTTCGGTCACCCCCTCCTATCGCCCCGGCGTGACGCCCACCGACCTGTCCGAATGCCTGCCCGACTTCGTGGTCGAGGCGATGCGCGAAGCGATCCCGGTCTTCGGCCGCCAGATCGCCGGTTACGACCACCCGGACGTGGTGATGACCGGCGTCGAGACGCGCACCTCCTCGCCGGTCCGCTTCACGCGTGGCGAGGATGGGCATAGCCTGAACACCTATGGCCTCTACCCGGCGGGCGAAGGCGCTGGCTATGCGGGCGGCATCCTGTCGGCGGCGGTCGACGGCATCAAGACGGCCGAGGCGGTCGCGCGCAGCATCGGTACGCCTTGAAGATTTTCTTCGACGGCGGGCTTCGCCCCGGCGGCATGGAATATGCCGTGGTGATGGGCGGACAGGCTCGCATCGTCCGAGACCTGGGGCCCGGCACCAGCATGACCGCCGAATGGCTGGCCCTGATCGCCGCGACCCAGGCGGCGCATGAGGCGGGGCTGACCGATGCGCTGTTGCTGGGCGATGCGGCGGCGGTGGTGGCGCAAGCGACCGGAAAGATACGGGTGCCCCCCGCGCATATCGCGCATTTCGCCGAGTGGTCGGCCCTCCCCCGCCCGCCCCGCTTCCGGCTGCGCCATATCAAGCGGACGCAGAATTTGGCAGGCATCGCGCTCAGTCGGGTCCATCAAGGCCTCCCTCCCCTGTAGGAGAGGAATAGCGGATCACCGCATCGCGAAGGTCCGCGACAGGCCGTGATACAGCTTCTCGCGGCACACCAGCTGGCTGACCCCGTCGGCGATGAAGGCGGTGGCGAACATCGGCAGCATCAGGCCGCGGCTGGCGGTCGTCTCGGACAGGATGATGACGGCGGTCAGCGGCGCGCGGACGACACCCGCGAAATAGCCGACCATGCCGAGGATCACGATCGCCGAGGCGGGCGAGCCTGGAAAGACCGAGCGCAACAGATTGCCCAGCCCCGCGCCCACCGACAGCGACGGCGCGAAGATACCGCCGGGCAGCCCGGCGACGGCGGTCGACAGGGTCGCGAGGAACTTGGCCGGGCCGTACCAGAGCGGCGCATCCACCCCGACGATCATCGCCCGCGCCGCGCCGTAACCGGTACCCCAGGTCAGGCCGGTGCCGACGCCCAGCCCGGCGACCGCGACGCCGCACAGCGCGGCGAACAGAATGGGACGCCGCTTGCTCCACAGGGTCACGCGGTTGGTGCCGGTCGCCATCATCAGCATCAGCCGGGCAAAGCCGCCGCCCGCCAGCCCGCCGACGATCCCGGCGACCGGCGCGGCGACCAGTGCGGTGACGATCGGCATATGCGCGCCGATCAGCCCGAAATAGACATAATCCCCCTGCGCCGACTGGGCGACCATGCCCGCGATCGCGATGGCGGCGATGACCAGCAGCGTAACCTTCTGCTCATAGGCAGACGCCAATTCCTCGATCGCGAAGAGCAGCCCGGCCAGCGGCGTGTTGAACGCCGCCGCCACACCCGCCGCGCCGCCCGCGATCAGCACCGCACCGCGAAGCGGCACGCCCAACAGGCGGTGGGTCAGCCCCATGATGGCAGCGGCGATCTGCACCGTCGGCCCCTCGCGCCCGATCGAAGCGCCGCCCAGCACCGCCGCCAGCGTCAGCCCGGCCTTGGCGACGACGGTGCGGATCGACACCAACCCGCCGGTCGCCCGCTCGGGATCGGCCTGAGCGGCCATGACCTGCGGAATGCCCGACCCGCGCGCGAGCGGCGCGAACCGGCGCGTGATCCAGACCAGCCCCGCGAACAACAGCGGCGTCACGACCAGCGGCGCCCAGTGATAACGATGCGCGAAGTGATTGAAGATCTCGCCCGCCGCATCCGCCGCCTCGGCAAAGACCGTCGCGGCCAGACCGATCGCGACCGCGCCGATCAGGATCGCCAGCCGGGTGCGGAACTTGACCGATCCCGGCCCCTGCGCCCGCAGCAGCGCACGATAACGCGCGGGCGTCCATTTGCGAAATGACGGGAAGGGCGGACTCTGCTCGGCCATGGTCCGCCCCTACACCCTTATCGCTTCGTAAAACCAGCCATAGCGCGCCCCCCGATCAGGGCAGCGGCACCGCGTCCTTCGCCGGTATCCTGCTCGACACCGGTTTGCCCGGCACGACGATGCGGCCGATCATCCGCGCGCCGGATGCCCCAGCCACGCGCGGTCGTCGTCTCCAGCGCTGCCGACCACACCCCGCGGGCAACGCGGAGTGATCGCGGCGTCGCGAATGCCTGCCGCATGGGCCTTCAGCATGGGGTTGGTGGTCTGCGTCCCCCCTGCCCCGTCATCAGGGTAAGCCCCGGCACCACGAGTCCCCGCCGCCGGGCCCCGAACAAGCTAATCCAGCGAATAGCCGGTCAGGGCGGGCGCGAAGCGGGCATTGTGCAACTGGCGCAACCGCTCGACCTGCGCCAGCGAGCCGGTCAGGACGGCGGCGGGGGCCAGCCGGTCCGCCCGGTGGAGCGCGATCACATCGGCATCGGGCAGCGCCTGCACCGCCGCCTCATCGATCGTGTAGAGCCCCGCCAGATCATGCGCGCCCCCATCTGCCTTGGCCAGCGAGAGGCCCAGCGGGCGGATCAGGCCATGCGCGGCCCAGGCATCGACCAGCGCCTGTGCGGCCTCGACATCCGCCACCAGCCGTTCGAGCGCGCGGGCGATGTCATGCGCCAGCGGCGTCGGCTGTTCCCCCGCGAACAGCGGCCCACCCGCATCGCCCAGGCTGGGGTCGGCCGAATCGATGGCCAGCCCCGCCGCCCCGCGCGCGTCGAGCCGGAACCCGCCCAGCATCACCGCGCGCGGCACATAGGTGGCCTGGAACCCGCCGCCGAAGACGAAGAGATTGGCGGGCTCGACCAGGCTCATCAGCGCGATCAGGTTGAAGCGCCCGGTCTGGCCGTCCTTGGCGAGGCACAGGGGCATGTCGGCGGCCGCGACCGCAATCTCCGACAGGCCGATCCGGGCGAAGCGGCGCATGCCTCCTGCGGCATGGCGGTTATAGCGCAGCCCGCGATGCGCGGCCGGGGAAAGCGGGGTGATGCCGGTCATACCCGTTGCAGACCATGTTCGCGGATCGCGCGCAACAGCTCGCGGTGGCGAGGCGCGCGGGTGCGCAGATCGTCCTTGGCGCGCGCCATCCGCGTGACGAAACGCTGCGCCAGCGCCGTGTCGGGAGCGGCCGCGTCGATGCGCGGCTGGCGGCTGTCGAAACCCATGCCGTGCAGGACATATTGATAGCTGGGCCAGGAAAAGACCTCGCGGGCATGATCGAAATCCTGCGGGCCGGGCGAATGGTGCCGCCACAGCTCCAGCCGCTCGGCCAGGCTGTCGGGGATGGACGACGCCGCCACATTGTCGCGCCAGAAATCGGTGTCGGTGCGCCGGGTCAGCACATAATGCAGCTTCAGGAACTCGATGATCCGCATCCAGTGATGGGTGAAGGTCGCGTTGAACTGGCGCGCCATCACATCCATCGCGGCGCGGGTGCGCGGCAGGCGGTCGGCGATCGCATCCATCGACACCTCGATCAGCATCAGCGCCGACGCCTCCAGCGGCTCGATGAACCCGGCGGACAAGCCGACCGCCACGCAGTTATTCTGCCAGAAGCGCGTTCGGTGTCCGGCATCGATGGTGATCCGGCGCGCGCTCAGCCCCTCGGCGGCGGGACCGACATAGGCGCGCAATGCCGCCTCGGCCGCATCGTCGCTGGTGTGGGCGCTGCTATAGACATGGCCGACGCCGCGCCGGGTCCACAACCCGATGTCCCAGATCCAGCCCGCGTCTTGCGCGGTCGACACCGTATGGCAGGTGATCGGCGCATCCTCATCCGCATAGGGCAGCTGAAGCGCCATCGCCCGGTCGGCGAACAGCACATCGCCACAACGGCGGAACGGCACCTGATAGACGCCGCCGATCAGCCGCGCGGCAAAGCCGGTGCAGTCGATGAACAGGTCGCCCGCGACCGTCCGCCCATCGGCCAGTTCCAGATGCACGATATCGCCATGGTCGCTCATCTGCGGGCGCACCACATCGCCCAGCACATGGTCGATGCCCAGCGTGCCGACGCCATGTTCGCGCAGCAGCGTGGCGAACTTGCCCGCATCCAGATGATAGGCGTAATTCGCATGACCCGCATATTCGGGCATCACGATCGTCTTGGGGCCCAGCCCCGCGTCGCACAGCATCGCTTGGTAATCCACCCAGTCGGCGAAGCTGGCATTCTCCGCCGCCCCGTGCAGCCAGTGCGGCGCCAGATCGATCTCGGTCGCGCCCGCAGGCGGGTTGAGCGGATGGTAATAGCCGTCCTGCGGCGTCCCGTCGGTCCAGCCGACGAACCGCGCACCCTGTTTGAACGCGGCGTCGCAAGAGCGGATGAAGTCGGTTTCGGTGATGCCGATCTTCGCCAGCGTGTTGCGCATCGTCGGCCAGGTCCCCTCGCCCACCCCGACCGTCGGCACATGGCGCGACTCGACAAGCGTGACCTGCACCCCGCTTCCGATTCGACGGGCCTGCGCCGCCAGTCGACAGGCCGCGATCCACCCTGCCGATCCGCCGCCGACCACGACGACGCGCCGAACTTCCGTCTCGCCCACCTATGCCTCTCCCGCTCCGCTCTTCGCCTTTTATACCAAAACTTCCGATACCTAGAAGAACTGCCCACCCTTGTACTTGTCAGACATAGCTTCTAACAAGAGCAGCATAGATGCTCGCCAAGAAGCATCGAACACCGGTTTCATAGGGGAGAGCTATGCTGAAGAAAGCCCGGAATCCAAAGACCAGCGCCCGCTACGCCGCCCAAGGGCTGGCCAGCGCACTTGTCGCACTTATCGTGGCCACTCCGGCCCTGGCGCAGAGCCAGACGCCACCGGCGGACCAGACCGCCACCCTGCCCAGCCAGAGCGAAGCCGACGGCACCTCGGCCGACATCATCGTCACCGGCATCCGCCGCAGCATCGAATCGGCCGCCGCGATCAAGCGCGACGCGGCCGGTATCCTCGATGCGATCTCCTCCGAAGACCTGGGCAAGTTCCCCGACGCCAATGTCGCCGAGTCGCTCCAGCGTATTCCGGGCGTCGCGATCGACCGCAGCAACGGCGAGGGTGCCTCGGTCAGCGTGCGCGGCCTGGGGCCCGCCTTCAACACGGTGTTGTTCAACGGTCGCAGCTTCGCCTCGGACAATTACAACCGCGCCTTCTCCTTCGACCTGATCCCGGCCGAATTGATCAGCGGCGCGCAGGTCTATAAGAGCTCGCAGGCCCCGCTTCAGGGCGGCGGCATCGGCGCGACGATCAACGTCCAGACGCCGCGCCCGCTCGCCCTCAAGGAATTCAAGGGCGTCTTCACCGCCAAGGCGCTGTACGAGGGCAACAGCAAGAAGGTCACGCCGCAGCTCTTCGGCCTGCTCAGCGACACCTTCGCCGACGGCAAGCTGGGGCTGCTCGCCTCGCTGTCCTATCAGAAGCGTATCGCCTCGATCCGGGCGATCAGCACCGACGGCTATATCCCCGGCACCTCGGTCGGGCCCAACAACGCGCCGCTCTACACCAATGTCTATGCGCCGCGTAATCAGGACGTGAACGAGACGCGCGACGATCGCACCCGCCTGGGCGCGACGCTGGTCGCGCAATATGCGCCGACCGACGAACTGACCTTCACCGTCGACGGCCTCTACAACCGCTTCAAGAGCGACACGACGACGCGCGGCCTGGGCAGCTGGTTCGAGCCGACCAGCTATACGGCGGCGGGCATCGATTCGAACCGCACCGTCACCTCGCTGACCACAAACGGCAATGCCGACTTCATCGCCTCGGGCGGGGTGCGCGAGACGACGACCTATGAGGCCGGATTCAACGCCGAATGGCGTCCGGCCGACAATGTCCGCATGGTCTTCGACGCCACCTATTCGCAGGCCAAGAATGCGGGCGGCGGCAAATCCTATTTCACCGTCATCGGCGTGCCGACGCAGTATTCGTTCAACGCGGCGCAAGGGAACGGCATCCCCTCGACCTCGGGTTATGCGAACGGCGTGCTGACCAACCCGGCGCTGGGCCGCACCCATATCGCCGGGCGCAGCGGCAACGACGTGACCGAGAAGGTCCAGGAATATCGCTGGAACACCGAATGGAAGCCCGGCTGGGACATCGTCACCGCGCTGCGCTTCGGCCTGACCGGCACCTCGCGCGACAAGCGCAACGTGCCCTTCTCATCCGACCCCAATATCGGCTGCCTCTATTGCGGTTATCCGACGCTGGCCGATCCGTCGCTGCTCTCGCCCTTCACCCTGGGGTCGCTGGGGCAGAAGGGCGGCAGCGTGCCGACCACCTTCCTGACCTATAATCCACAGGCCTATTTCAACTATCTGACCAGCACCGCCGCCACGACCGCGCTCGATCTGGCGCGCGGCCAGCCGGTGGGCACGACGGCGGCGATCTTCGCACGCACCAACGGCTATGCGGTCACCGAGCAGCCCTCGGCCCGGGTGCGCGAGAAGGTCTTCGCCAGTTATGCCGATGTCGATCTGGAGGGCACGGTCGCCGGGCTTCCCTGGTTCATCAATGTCGGCGGGCGTTACGAATATACCGAACTGGTTTCGGCCGGGCAGCAATTGCAGCTGACCGACCTGCTGCCGGTGCCGGGCGATCCGACCACCTATACGGGCGTCTTCGCCAACAACCGCGCGGCGGTGTCGGTCGACCGGCGTTCGTCCTACAGCAACTTCCTGCCCAACCTGAACGCCAAGCTGAACCTGACGCCCAAGCTGCAGGCGCGCTTCGCCGCCTACAAGACGCTGACGCGCCCCGCCATCGGCGATCTGGCGCCCAGCCTGGACATCGGCACGCTGCGCCCCGCCACACTGACCGCCAGCGGCGGCAACCCGGCGCTGAAGCCTTACCGCGCGACCAATTTCGACCTGTCGCTCGAATGGTATCCGACGTCGACCACCACCCTGTCGGCGGCGGTGTTCCACAAGACGGTCGACGACTTCATCGTCCAGACCTTTGGCGAGGAACTGTTCACCATCGCCAATGCGGGCAATTTGCCGGTCGGCGGGCTGATCGTCGGGCAGAATACCGCGAAGTTCAGCGTCCGGCGCCCGCGCAACGCGGAATCGCTGAAGATCAAGGGGCTGGAGCTGAACCTGGTCCATACGCTCGACTGGCTGCCCGGCGTGCTGAGCGGCTTCGGCGTGCAGGCCAACGCGACCTTCGTGACCACCAATCGCGAGTTCGACGTCAGCCAGGTCGGCCAGTCCTTCGCGGCGGAAGGCATCGGCAATTCGCAGAACGCCACCCTGTTCTACGAAAAGTTCGGCGTGTCGGCGCGCATCGCCTACAACCGCCGCGAGCGCTTCCTGCAGCAGCTGGCGGGCGGTCCGGGCAACGAGCCGGTGTTCGTGCGCGACTACGGCCAGTTCGACGGCAGCGTGGCGGTGAACATCACCCCCTTCGCCCAGGTCTTTGTCGAGGGCACCAACCTGTTCAACGCGAAGTATTTTGCGACCGGGCGGTTCGACAATCAGCTGCTGCGCTACCAGAATTTCGGGCCGCGCTATGACGCGGGCGTGCGCTTCTCATTCTGATGCGCGGGCGGTGCGGGAGGGTTTCGATGCTCCCGCACCGATCCGTTATTTTGTCCTTTCTTCATGCATTTGAATACGCCACCGTCCCGGAACCAGGGATGAGACGGAAGGGGAATGCATGACCGATCTAACGCGACGCGGCGTATTGGAAGCGGGTGCCTTCGCCATGGCGGCGGGCGGGATCGGCGCCCTGCCCCTGCGGGCGCAGCCGGTTGCGGCCGATGATTCCCACCGCCTCTGGTTCGATGCGCCCGCGGCCCGCTGGGTCGACGGATTGCCGGTCGGCAATGGGCGACTGGGCGCGATGGTGCGCGGCGGCCCCGCGCGCGAGATCATATCCCTGAACGAGGACAGCCTGTGGTCCGGCTATCCGGGCAGCGATGCCAAGCCGGAGGCGCAAGGATCGCTGGCGGGAGTGCGGCAGGCCGCGCTGGCGGGCGATTACCACGCCGCCGACACGCGCGCGAAGAAGCTGCAAGGCGCCTATTCCAACAGCTATGCGCCGATCGGCGATCTGGTGATCGAACTGCCCCATGACGGCGCGACGCACGACGCCTATCGCCGGGCGCTCGACCTGGACCAGGCGGTGGTCGACATTGCCTATACCGCAGGGCGGACGCGTTACCGGCGCGAGGTGTTCGTGTCGCACCCGGCGCAGCTGGTCGTGGTGCGGATGACGGCGGAAGGCGGGGCGATCGACGCCGACGTCTCGCTGGCCACGCTGCTGAAGGGATCGGTACGGGCGGAGGGCAACCGGCTGATCCTGCACGGCAAGGCCCCCTCCTATGCCGCGCCCAACTATCATTCGGTCGCCGATCCGGTCCGTTATGACGATGCCGCCGGACGCGGCATGATGTTCGCCGCCGTGGCAGACGTCATGAACGAGGGCGGGCGGGCCACGGTATCGGGCGACCGGATCGTGGTGCGCGGTGCCCGGAGCATCGAGATCCGCCTCAACGCCGCCACCGGCTTTCGCGGTTTCGACCAGTCGCCCGACCTGCCGATCGAGGCGATCGAGGCCAAGGCGGTGGCGGCGCTGTCGGCGGCGCGGGGGACCGGCTATGCGGCGTTGCGGGCGGCGCATGTCGCCGACCACCGGACACTCTATCGCCGGGCCGGATTGCAGCTGGCGGGCGGCATGACGGGCACGACGGCGGAGCGCCGCGCGGGCAATGCGCGGGCCAGCGATCCGGGTCTGGCCGCGCTGCTGTTCCACTTCGGCCGCTATCTGCTGATCGCCAGCTCACGCGCCGGGACCCAGCCCGCCAATCTCCAGGGCATCTGGAATGCCGAGGTGCGGCCACCCTGGAGCAGCAACCACACCACCAACATCAATACCGAGATGAACTACTGGCCCGCCGAGGTCGCCAATCTCGCCGATTGCCATACCCCGCTGTTCGACTGGCTGGAGCGGGTGGCGGTGCGCGGGAGACGGGTCGCGCAAAGCTATTACGGGATGCCCGGCTGGTGCCTGCATCACAATAGCGACATCTGGGCGATGGCCAATCCGGTCGGCGAAGGCAGCGCCGCGCCGATCTGGGCCAATTGGCCGATGGGCGGACCCTGGCTGATGCAGCATCTGTGGCAGCATTACACCTTCGGCGGCGACCGGGCGTTCCTGCGCGATCGGGCGTGGCCGCTGATGCGCGGTGCGGCCGAGTTCTGCGCGGCATGGCTGGTGGCGAACGGCACGGACGGGCGGCTGACCACCGCGCCCTCCATTTCGCCCGAGAACGAGTTCCTCGCCCCCGACGGCAAGCCCGCCTCGATCAGCACGGGCTGCACCATGGACCTGGCGCTGATCCGCGAACTGTTCGCCAACTGTATCGCCGCCAGCGCCCTGTTGAACACCGATGCAGCCTTCGCGACTAAGCTGCACGGACTGGTCGAGCGGCTGGAGCCGTATCGGATCGGCAGCCACGGCCAATTGCAGGAATGGTCGCGCGACTTTGCCGAGGCGGAGCCAGGCCATCGCCATATCTCGCACCTCTACCCACTTTATCCCGGCGACGAATTCACGCCCCGCCGCACGCCCGCATGGGCCAGGGCGGCGGCGACATCGATGCAGCGGCGCGAAGACAATGGCGGGGCGCAGACCGGATGGAGCCGGGCCTGGGCGACCTGCATCTGGGCGCGGATGGGCGATGCCGCGCGATCGGGCCGTTCGATCGACGCCTTCTTCCAGGGCAGCACGCTCGACAATCTGTTCGACACGCATCCGTCCGACAAGGGGCCGATCTTCCAGATCGACGGCAATTTCGGGATCACCGCCGCCATCGCCGAGATGCTGCTGCAAAGCCATGACGGTGCGATCGCCCTGCTGCCTGCCCTGCCCCCGGCGTGGCGCGACGGCCGCGTCCACGGCCTGCGCGCACGCGGCGGCGTGACCGTCGATCAGCGCTGGGCGGCGGGGCAACTGGAACAGGCCGAGCTGCTGTCGGCGCTGGGCGGCGAACTGGTCGTTCGCCTGCCCGCCGGTCGCCGGGTCCGCGCGGCCATGCGTGGCGGCCGGGCCGTAGCGATCCGTACGACCAAGGACGGCATGCGCATCGCCACCCGCGCGGGGGACCGGATCGCATTGACCATCGGCGCCGCCTGAGCGCGGCCCCTTACTGGCGGCGGAACTGCCAGCGGTCGAAGTCGAACAGTCCGCCGCCATCGCCGTGGAAGACCAGGAACAGGTCGTGCACGCCGTTCGCCCCGGTTACCGCCGTGGTTTGCGTCCCCCAATCCGGGCCGTCGCCGCCGGTCAGGGCCAGTGTCCCGATCTGCGGCCCGTCGACCCGGTCGAGATGCAGCGTGATCGTCGGGCGACCGCGCACCCTCGCCACGCTGGCGGCGAAGCTGGCCGCGCCGCGTCCGAAGTCGACGCCGCCGATCTTGATATAGCTGCGATCGGCGATGCGGGTGACGTGAACCCGCCCGTCCGCCCCGCTCGTGGTCGTGACGCCCGGTGCCCAGCGATAGGGCCGGTCGCGGTCGCGCCCGATGCGTGAGGTCCAGGCGATCGTCTCCGCCTCCACCCAGCGATAGGGATCGAGGGTTGCGATCTGCGCCACGCCCTCGTCGGTCCACCAGGGCAGGCGCGGAATGGTGCCGTCCGGATTGTAGCGGAACTCGCGCAACGTCACCGATCGGCGCTCGTGATGGATCGGCGTCAGGGCGAAGTTCAGCTCGTAGTGAAAGCCGAACAGATAGGAATGCCCCTTATAGTCGATGATGCCGGGGTGATTGCCGGTCGAGGCGGCATTGGGGTCCATGATCGGCCCCTTGTGGACCCAGGGGCCGGTCGCCCGGTCGCTCATCGCATAGCCGATCCCCTCGGGACAGCAGCTGGAGGCATAGGCCATGTAGTAATGCGGCCCGCGCTTGTAGAACCAGGGGCCCTCCTGATAGTCGATCGGCTTGGCGACCTTGGTAATCTCTCCGGCATAGCTGGTCATGTCGCGGTTCAGCCTGACATACCACAGGTCGGGATTGCCCCAGTAGAGATAGGCCTGCCCGTCATCGTCGATCGCCACGGTCGGATCGATCGCCCCGCGCCGCGCGGCGATCAGCGGCTTGCCCAGCACGTCGCGAAACGGTCCCTCGGGCCGGTCGGCGACCGCCACCGCGATCGCCGTCTTTGGATCGCCCGCGACGCTGATCGGGGCGTAGAGATAGAATTTGCCGTCGCGCGCGATCACCTGCGGCGCCCAGGCGTCATTGTCCTGCCGCGCCCAGGGAAAGGTCTTGAGCGAGGCGGGCGAGCCCCGGTCGGTCCAGTTGACCATGTCGGTCGAACTGTAGAGCCGCCAGTCGAGCATCCAGAACCCTTCGGCATCGTCCTCGTCATGGCCGGTATAGAGATAGACGACGCCGTCATGGACGAGCGGCGCCGGGTCGGCGGTGAAACGCGTCTGGATGATCGGATTGTCCGCCTGCGCGCCATCGGGCACGACCCCCGTCGCCATCACGGCCAGTGCCGCCAGTCCCGCACGCCATCCCTTTTTCATGTCACTCCCCTTTTCCAAACCCCTCTCCTCCCGCCACATCCCGTCATGGCAGGTCCGCCCTCAGGGCATCGGCGTAACAGCGATCCGGTCGATATTGGGCGCATAGGCCGAGCGGAGCTGGACACCCGGCCAGCTCTGCGAGGCATAGGTGCGGCCGTCCCAATTGGGCTGTTCCTCGCCCGCGATGCGGATGGTGTTGGCCCCCGCCTTCAGCGCCACCGGCACGGTCATCTCCCACCAGTTGTTGGCGTTGAAGCTGTGCGGCGCGCTGACCAGCATCGGCTTGCCGCCGTTCACCGAAATGCGCGCGATGCGGGCGAGCGGATCGGGATTGTAGTGCGTCGCCTTGGCCTGTTCCTCGTTCGAGAAGCGTAGCGTCAGCGCATAGGTCCCTGCGCGCGGCGCCATCACCCTGGGGAAGGTCAGCGTGTTGCCGTTGCCCGGCGCGCCGCCGATGGCGAACACCGCCCGGCCGCCGCTCGCGCGCGAGGCCGTGCCGATCCGTGCGGTCCCGGCGACCTGCGCATCCTCCGCCTCGTAGAGATAGGGCGCGGATCCGTTCTCCGGCGTCACCGACAGGCCACGAACAGCCGCCGATCCCGTGGTGGTCAGCACCACCTTGTTGATCCCGCCGAGCAGGAAGGCGCGGCCCTTCGTCTCACGGCCGTTGACCGCCATGCGCACCGCGCCGCCGCCGCTGGCGTCCGGGCTCAGGCGCGCCAGTCCGTCCTTCGCGGCATAGACCCAGAAGGTCGCGCTGCCGCCCTTCACCACCGCATCCGCCACGTCATAGCGCGTGGCGGTCACGGCGGGATCGGCGGCGGTCAGGGTGATGCGGTCGACCATCGCATTGCCCTGCGTCCTACGCGTGCCGTCCAGAGTGCGGGTGGCGAGCGTCAGGACATGGCGACCGCGCGTCAGGTTGACGACCGTATCGGCATGGTCGAGCACAGCGGGCTTGTAGCCCAGCGGCAGGAACAGCTCGGTCTCGCCTCCCGGCTTGCCGTCGATGCGCAGGAAGACGTTGGTTGCCCCCTGCGGCTCGACCAGCGGATCCTTGTTGAAGCTATTGGCGAGGACGCGCAGGTCGTAGCGGCCGTCGCGCGGCACATCGACCGCGAAGTCGAGCGCGGCGTCGGCCCCGGTCTTGAACCCCTCGACCAGATAGCCGTTCGAGACATGGAAGCGGTCGACATGATCGGGCGAACCCTCCGGCCCGCGCACGGTCAGGCCCTGCCCCTGCCGGGTCGCCTTTTCCGCTTCGTAATCCTGCCGCCAGCGGGGGGCGACGGCGGCGGGGCGTACGCCCTGTCCGGGGGACAGGACCAGTTCATAGGCCGCTTCCTCGCGCAAAGCGGGCCAGCCATCGCGGCCGAAGGTCAGGTCGATCTGTCCGTCCTTCACCGGCATCACGCGGTCGCCGACCACCACCGGCGGCGGAGAATCGCCCAGCTGGCCGGTCCAGTCGATCTCGCGCACGCGGACGCGCACCGTGTCGCCGAAGCTGGCGGGCACATGCATCAGCGCGATGGTGGCGTCACCCGACTTGCCGCCGAACAGCAGGCGCATCTGGCGGCGCGCGGAATCGAGCGTCGCGACACCTTGCAAGGTATAGCTCCGGTCGGGATGCGGTGGGGTGACGGCCAGGGTGTGGCCGCTCATCGTCGCATAGGCGTTCAGTAGCCACCATTGCCCGTTGCCGCGATTGGCCTGGACGGCGGAGTCGCTGAGATTGCCGTCGATATTCCAATAGGCGATATCGGCATCGACCTTGGAATCCTCGATCGCGGCGACCCATTGCACCATCTGGCCGGGGACCGAGGTGTGGTAGTTATAGGCATATTCGTTGATGTTCACCGGCAGATGGCGGCCCTGCCACTTCGTACCCTTGAACAGCCGGTCCTCCCATTCGCGATATTTGCGTACGCTGGTCCGCACCGCCGCCGGGTTGCTGAGTTCGTGCCAGGTCACGATGTCGGGCATGGTGTCGGCCGCGATGGCGTGGCGCAGGAAACCCTCGACCTCCGGATAGAGGATGCTGGTGTTCGGCCCGGCAATCCGCGCGCCGGGCAATTCCTGGCGGATCATCCGCACCGCCCGGTCCCAGGCGTCGTTGAACGCGGTCGGGTCCTTCTGCCAGCGTACATTGTTGCAGCTCTTGGGCCCTTCGGCGAACATGTTGCCGTCGGGCTCGTTGAAGGGGACGAAGACGATCCGGTCGCGGTAGCGCGGCGCCATGCCCTTTACCTGACGCACCTGCGCGCGCAGCTTTTCGATATAGTTCGTCACCGACTGGGCGCAGTCGCCGGTCTTCCAGTCATAGGGAAATTCGCGGTTGATGTCGGTCATGTAGATATAGGTGTCGCCGCCCGACGCATCGGTCAGCAGCGTCGACACCTCCAGCGCATCGGCGCCGGGATGCTGCGGCCCGTCCTGCGCCTTGGTCGAAACGGTCCGCAGCCCGATGCCCTCGACCAGATTGGGATGCGGCAGCCGCGCATCGTAGAGGCCGTAAAGCGTGCCCGACGCGCCGCCGTGAAAGGCGCCGGTGTCGCTGGCCAGATCGACCGTCATCCTCTCCTGCGCGAGTGCGGGCATGGCGACCGAGCCGAGCAGCGCAGCGATCAGGACGGAGGCGGAACGGCGAAGCGGCTGGGTCATGAGGCGGGGCTCCGGAATAGGGGTCATAGGGCGCGGGCGGCGGTCATGCGCGCAATCGTGTCGCGGTTCAGGATCAGGCGGGAAATCGCAAGGGCCAGCGCCAGGTGCATCAGGCCGGGGATGATCGTCGACAACAGGCGGATGCCGGTCAGCGACAGCGGCGTCTGGTTGCCCGCCCCCGCCTTGTAGGAGACAAGGACCAGCACCCCGCTGATCAACGCGCCCGCCACCGCCCAGGCCAGCTTCACGAAGAACTGGTTGAAGGCAAAGCTCATGCCCGAGGAGCGCATCCCCAGCTTCCACTCGCCATATTGGTCGGCCAGCTGGATCAGGGTGAAGTGCAGCGGCAGGGTGCAGCCCAGCACGATGCAGCACAGCCCGACCAGCACCAGCCACAGGGTCGGATACTCGCCCGGCACGAAAAAGGCGGCGAAGTGTCCAGCGACCAGGATCAGATTCACCCAGATATAGATGCTGCGCACGTCGTATCGCCGGGTGAAGGCCTGCACCACGATCGAACCCAGGAACCCGCCCGCCGTCGCGGTGCCGAAGAACAGCGCCTGATAGGTCGCATCGCCCTTCAGCACATAGGTGATGAAATAGAGCGCCGCGCCGCCCTTGGTATTGAAGATCGCGATCAGCAGCAGCGTCATCAGGAAGGTCCAGCGCAGCTGGTCGTTCTTCAGCGTGTTGGCGATCGCGACCTTGAGCGGCACGTCCGCGGTATCGGCGGCCACCACCCGCTCGCGCACGAACAGGAAGCAGATCAGGAACATGACGACGGCGGCGGCGCTCAGGATCGCGACCCCGTCGCGGTAACCGCGCGCGATGTCCGCGCCCCCCAGATGGCGCACCAGGATCGGCAACCCGACCGAGACGCAGAAGGACGCGATCGCCACCATCGCGAAGCGCACCGACTGGCACGACACCCCCTCGCGCTCGCTATCGGTCATCCGGGTGATCAGTGCGCAGTACGGCACGTTGTTGAGCGAATAGGACAGCGCGAGCAGGAAATAGGTGATCGCGGCATAGGCGACCTTGCCGTCATAGCTGAAGTCGGGGGCCTGAAAGGTCAGGAAGCAGCTGAGCCCCACCGGAATCGCGGTCCAGAGCAGATAGGGCCGGAACCGCCCCCAGCGGGTGGTGGTGCGGTCGGCCATGATCCCGATCAGGGGATCGGATACCGCGTCGAAAATGCGCAGCGACAGGAACAGGACGCCGACGATGCCCGGCGCCAGCCCGAAGACATCGGTATAGTAGAAGGTGAGGAAATTGGCGATCAGCCCGGTGACGATGGTGCCGCCCGCATCGCCGAAGCCGTAACAGATCTTCTCGACGAACGGGATGGAAGCAAGGGGGATCGGCGCGGGGGTGCCGTGTCGCTGCCCGCTGTCCGCCGCCATGGCGCGATCCGCCATCGATGCCGCCATGCCCTATACCCTCCCGTTCTGGTCCGTCTTTTGACGGCTCCGATGAAATGACCGATGCTTGGCCGATCACTGTTTCTTGTCGAACGCCGCCATCACCTCCGCGCTGTCGCGGATGAAGACCGGAATCCGGTGCAGCGGTGCCGCGCAACAGATATGGCCGCCGCCCTCGACCCGCTCCTTGGTCCAGGCGTCCAGCCATATCCCGTCGGGCAGATAGACGCACCGCTCGCCGACGCCCGCCGCCGTCACCGGCGCGACGAGCAGGTCGGGGCCGAACATATACTGGTCGTCCACCGCCCAGCAGCGCGGGTCGTCGGGATAGTGATAGAACATCGGCCGCATCAGCGGATCGCCCTGTTCATGGGCCGCCCGCATCAGTCCGGCGATATAGGGCCGCAAACGCTCGCGAAGCCCCGCATAGCAGCGCAGCACCTCATACACCCGCTCTCCGAAGCTCCACAGCTCATTGCCCGCGCCCGTGTCGCATTGCGCCACGCCGTCGCGGAACGGCTCGGGCGGCGGGGTCACGGGATCGCGGTGGCCGTGCATCCGCAGGACGGGCGTGAACACCGCCCATTGGAACCAGCGGATCATCAGTTCGTGAAAAGCCGGGTCGTCGACATGGCCGCCATGGAAGCCGCCAATATCGGTCGTCCACCACGGGATACCCGCCATCCCCATGTTCAGCCCGGCGCTCAGTTGGTTGCGCATCGCCTCGAACGAGGAATGGATATCGCCCGACCAGACGAGCGCGCCGTAACGCTGGCTGCCCGCCCAGGCGCAACGGATCAGGCTGACGATCTCGCGCTCGCCCTCGGCCGCCAGGCCATCGTAAAAGGCCTGGGCGTAATGGAGTGGATAGGCGTTGCCGACCTCCAGCACGCTGCCGCTGTGATAACGATAATTGTCGAAGTCATAGGCGCTATATTCGGGCTCGGCCTCGTCCAGCCAGAACAGCGCCACGCCCTTGTCACGGTAATTGCGCTTCGCCCGGTCCCACAAAAAGGCACGCGCGCCGGGATGGGTGACGTCGATGAAGCGGGTATTGCCCAGAAACTCCTGCTGCACGTCCAGCCCGCGCGCGGAGCGCACCAGATAGCCCTTCTCGATCATCTCGGGATAATTTTCCGACCGATGATCCACCGTCGGCCAGATCGAGACGAGCAACTCGGTGCCCATCGCCTTCAGCTCGGCGGTCATCGCGGCGGGATCGGGCCATTCGCGCGGATCGAACCGCCAGTCGCCCTGCACCGGCCAGTGGAAGAAGTCGGCGACGATCACCGCCAGCGGGATCCCGCGCGCATGATAGTCGCGCGCCACTGCCAGCAACTCGTCCTGGGTGCGGTAGCGCAGCTTGCTCTGCCACAGCCCCAGCGCATAGTCGGGCATCATCGGCACCGTGCCCGTCACCTGGGCATAGTTGCGCACGATGTCGGCGGGCGTGTCGCCGGCGGTGATCCAGTAATCGATCTCGCGCGCGGCCTCGGCCGTCCAGGTCGCGCCATTGGCGGCGAAATGCACCGCGCCGACCGCGGGCATGTTCCACAACAGGCCATAGCCATGGCTCGACACCACGAAGGGCACGCTGGCCTGCGAATTGCGCTGCGCCAGTTCGAGCGTACATCCGGCGAGATCCAGATTGGGCTGCTGGTACTGGCCCATGCCGTACAGTCGCTCGCTGCTCTTGGCCTCGAACCGGACGGTGATGCGCGCGGTGTCGCCGGTCAGCGGCTTGAATTCGCGCCCGGCCAGCCCCAGCGCGCTGATCGTGCGGATTTCCTCGGTGCCGACGGTCCAGAATTTGCTGATCGTGTCGCGCTGCCGCCACTTTTCCTCCAGCAGCAACTCGCCTTCCACGTTCAGGAAACGGACACGCCCCTGCAGATCGACTTCGGCGGTGATCCGTCCTTGGGTGATCCGCGCGGTCGCGCCGTCCCGCGTGACGATCGGATCGGCGCCCGCAGCGGCACCGTCATCGAGCAGCGCCCCGGCGCGTGCCCCGGAATCGGGAAAGGGCGATGCGCGCAGGCGCAGGCCGTGCAGCCCATGCGCCTCGATCCGCAACCACCCCCCATTATAGCTCCACGCGATCGCGCGGGCTTCCAGAACAAGCGTGTCCAAAGCGACCCGATCCTCTTGCCGCCATTCTTCGATGGCCGTAAACGTTTACGGGTATCGCCCCATTCGGTTCCCTTGTCAATGATCTGTTTGCAGCCCGCTCGACCCCGCCCCGCAGGAGGAGCATTTGGAGGGCTTGTGCGAAACGAGGCGCGCCGCGATCAAAGGGCGCATGGATATACGCGAACTTGCCCGTCACCTGGGGCTATCGATCGGCACGGTGTCGCGGGCGCTGAACGATCGCAAGGACGTAAGCCCCGCGACCCGCCAGCGGGTGGTCGAGGCGGCGGCCAAGCATGGCTATATCCCCAACCAGTCGGGGCGGACGTTGCGCAGCGGGCGCACCGGCACGGTCGGCTTCATGCTGACGCTGGAGCATGACAGCGCGATCCATGGCGACCCCTTCTTCATGGCGCTGCTCGAAGGATTGCAGAACGGCCTGAGCGAGCATGACCTCGATCTCGTCGTGCTGCTGGCGCGCAAGGGCGAGGACGCGCTGACCTTCCTGCGCCGCCATGTCTCGCGCGGAACGGTCGATGGCTGGGTGCTGTCGGGGACGCAGCATGACGATCCGCGTATCCCCTTCCTGCTCGACCGCAACATCCCCTTCATCGCGCTGGGCCGTACCGCGATCGCGCGGGACTATGCCTGGATCGATCTGGATTTCGAGGGCGTCATGGCCGATGCGATGACGCTGCTGACCAAGGCCGGGCATCGCCGCATCGGCCTGGTCGCGCCGCCCGCGACGATCAACAACAGCCATATCGTGGTCGAACGCTATCGCGATGCGCTGGCCCGCGCGGACATTCCCTTCGACCCTGCGCTCGTCCATCATGGCGAAACCGACGAAAGCGACGGCGAGGCGACGGCCAGCGAATTGATGGCCATGCCCGACCGCCCGACCGCGCTGCTGCTGATGGGTGAGACCGCGCCCGTCGGAGCCTATCGCGCGCTGCGCCGCCTGGGCCTGGAGCCGGGGCGGGACGTCGCGGTGATCGGCCTGCGCGACAACCCCGCCTGCCGCGCCCTTTCCCCCGACCTCACCTGCTTCTCGCTGGACCTGGGCGATCTGGGACTGGCTCTGGCGCGCGGACTGGTCGCGATGCTGCCCGGCCAGACGGAGGATGGGGGCCCTGCGGTCCAGGCCCTGTGGGGCATGACGCTGCGCCTGGGGCAGAGCCACAAGGTCGAGCGCTGAGGCGAAACTTCGGGGATAATGGCGGAGCGGGAGGGATTCGAACCCTCGATACGGTTTTGCCGTATACTCACTTTCCAGGCGAGCGCCTTCGACCACTCGGCCACCGCTCCGCATGAGTCCATGCCTGGAAGACGCGGCCCTAATGCGCTTCCTCGCGGCGCGCAAGCGATTGCGTGTATCGGTCGGCTGGGGCAGTCTATTGCTTGATGACGATCGCGCTTCTGCTCGCCGCGCTTCTGGCGCAGGCTTCGCCCTCCCCCGCCCCCGCTCTTGCCCCTGCCGCGCAGGTGGGCGATCCGCTGCCCGGCGATTGGATCGCGGTGCCCGATGACGAGCTGCTGGTCTTCACCCTGGCCAATGGGCGAACGGTGACGCTGCGGCTGGCCCCTGCCCAGGCGCCGGTCCATGTCGCCAATATCCGGGCGCTGGCGCGGGCGCGTTGGTGGGATGCGGGGACGAGCGTCTACCGCGTGCAGGAGAATTACGTCGCGCAATGGGGGGACGCGACCGAGAAGAAGCCGTTGCCGACCGGCATCGTCGCCAATCCGCCGGCCGAATATATCCGCTCCGGCAACAACGCGGTGGCGCGGCTGAGCAAGCCCGATCCCTATGCCGCCTGGGCGGGCTATAGCCGTGACGGCTGGCCGCTGGCGGGGGATGCGACCAGCGAGTGGGTGCCGCATTGCTATGGCATGGTCGGCGTCGCCCGCGATTTGGCGCCCAGCACGGGGTCGGGGGCCGAACTCTACACGATCATCGGCCACTCGCCGCGCGGGCTGGACCGCAACATCGCGGTGGTCGGCCGGGTGGTCGACGGGATGGATGCGCTCTCCACCCTGCCGCGCGGGACGGGGGATCTAGGCTTCTACAAGGATGAGGGGCAGCGGCTGGGAATCGTCTCGGCGCGGCTGGCGAGCGACATCCCCGCTGCCGAGCGGCCGCATTTCCAGTATCGCGAAACCGTGTCGCCACGCTTCGCCGCGTGGATCAAGGGGCGGGAGAATCGGAAGAACGACTTCTTCACTGTGCCTGCGGGGGGCGTGGATATCTGCGCGGCCTTGCCGCCGGTTCGGAAAACGCCCTGAGGTTGGCGTTGGGGCGTGGCCTTCGACTTCGCTCAGGCTGAACGTAGGCCTGTATGAGAGGCCATATCCCCTCGCTCAGTTCGAATTGAGCAAAACCGAATGCCAAGCGAATCGCGGGGCTGCTGGATAACCAGCAGCCCCGTCCCACATCACGCCGCCTTCTTGCCCGGTTCGATCCGGTTGGCGACCAGATGATCCACCACCGCCGGATCGGCCAGCGTGGAGGTGTCCCCCAGTGCATCGACCTGATTCTCGGCGATCTTGCGCAGGATGCGGCGCATGATCTTGCCCGAGCGGGTCTTGGGCAGGCCGGGGGCGAATTGCAGCGCGTCGGGCGTGGCGATCGGGCCGATCTCGCGGCGCACCCACTGGACCAGCTCGGCGCGCAACGCCTCATCCTCTTCGACGCCTGCGTTCAGCGTGACGAAGGCATAGATGCCCTGCCCCTTCACGTCGTGCGGCATGCCCACCACCGCCGCCTCGGCGACCTTGGCATGGGCGACCAGCGCGGATTCGACCTCGGCGGTGCCCATGCGGTGGCCGGAGACGTTGATGACGTCATCGACCCGGCCGGTGATCCAGTAATAGCCGTCCTCGTCGCGGCGGCATCCGTCGCCGGTGAAATATTTCCCCGGATAGGTGGTGAAATAGGTCTGGAAGAAGCGGTCATGATCGCCCCAGACGGTGCGCATCTGCCCCGGCCAGCTGTCGGCGATGACGAGATTGCCCTCGACCGCGCCGTCCAGCACCTTACCCTCGGCATCGACGATCTGCGGCAGCACGCCGGGCAGCGGCAAGGTGGCCGAGCCGGGCTTGAGCGCCACGGCGCCGGGGATCGGCGCGATCATGTGGCCGCCGGTCTCGGTCTGCCACCAGGTGTCGACGATCGGGCAGCGCCCTTCGCCCACCACCTTGTGATACCATTCCCAGGCTTCCGGGTTGATCGGCTCGCCGACCGAGCCCAGCACGCGAAGCGACGAACGGTCGGTCTTCTTCACCCATTCGTCGCCCTCGCGCATCAGTGCGCGCAGCGCGGTCGGCGCGGCATAGAAGGTCGCGACCTGGTACTTATCGACGATCTGCCAGAAGCGGCTGAAATCCGGATAGTTGGGCACGCCCTCATACATCAGCGTCGTCGCGCCGTTGGCGAGCGCACCATAGACGACATAGCTGTGCCCCGTGACCCAGCCCACATCCGCGGCGCACCAGAAGATTTCGCCGTCGCGATAATCGAACACGTGCTGGTGGGTGTAGGACGCCCAGAGCAGATAGCCGCCGCTGCTGTGCAGCACGCCCTTTGGCTTGCCGGTCGAGCCGCTGGTATAGAGGATGAACAGCGGGTCCTCCGCCCCCACGGCCACGGGCGCGCAGTCGGTGGCGGCCGCGTCGACCAGATCGCCATACCATTGGTCGCGGCCGTCCTTCATCGTCACGTCCACGCCGCTGTGGCGGACGACGACGACATGGTCGACCGTCACGCCGTCATGGTCCAGCGCGGCGTCGACATTGGCCTTGAGCGGCACCGCCTTGCCCCCGCGACAGCCGCCGTCCGCCGTGATCACGATGCGCGAATCGCAATCGACGATACGGTTGGCGAGGCTTTCGGGCGAGAAACCTCCGAATACGATCGAATGGATCGCGCCGATCCGCGCACAGGCCAGCATCGCAAAGGCGGCCTCGGGGATCATCGGCAGATAGATGGTGACGCGGTCGCCCTTGGCGACGCCCAGCCCCTTCAACGCGTTGGCGAGGCGACAGACCTGCTCGTGCAACTCGCGATAGGTGATGCGGCGATCGGTGCCGGGGGCATCGCCTTCCCATAGGATGGCGACCTGATCGGCGCGCGTTTCGAGATGCCGGTCGATGCAGTTGGCCGCGACGTTCAGCTGTCCGTCGGCGAACCAGTTGATGCGAAAATCCGCCTCGTCGAAGCTGGTGTCCTTCACGCTGGTGAAGGGCGTGATCCAGTCCAGCCGCCCGGCCTGTTCGCGCCAATAGCCGTCCGGATCGGTCTTCGCCGCCTCATAGGCCTGGGCGTAGCGTTCCGCATCCATGGACGCGCTATCGGCCCATTCGGGAACGGGGTGAACATGGGCGCTCATGCCTGTCTCTCCTTTGTCTTTGTTCGACCTTTAGCAGTCCAACATCACAATTGCCTATCGGCTCCGTGACAAAGTGCGTCCTGCGATCGGGTTCGGATGCCCGGTCAAAATGTCGCTGCGATGACGACCGTTCATCATAATGTCGGAGAGTTTGCGGCAAGACCAAGGGCGGGCCTGGAACATTTGCATCCATCCAGAGCAAGATACCGCCCACCCCCTCTATTCCTCCCGTCAAAGCAACGCTACAGCGGCAGACATGCCAGGTTTCGAGGGGGACGGACCGAGGATGATCGCGACTGCCCACGACCCTGCCGACATCCCCGCCGGTTTTGCCGCTGTTCTGGCGCGCAGCGGCGAGATGGGTCGGCTGATCGCGGGGCATGACTGGGCCGCGACGCCGCTGGGGCCGATCGCCACCTGGCCGCAGAGCCGGTTGACGGCGATCGCCATCGCGCTCGCCTCCTCGATCCCGATCGCCACCATCTGGGGCCCCGAAGGCATCCTGATCTACAATGCCGGCTATGCCGAATTTTCGGGCGACCGGCACCCGGCGATGCTGGGTGTTCCTCTGGTCGGGGTGTGGCCCGAGGCGGCGGCGTTCAATGCTCAGGTCATCGCCGAGGGGCTGGCCGGCCGCACGCTGGCCTATCGCGACCAGGCGATGATGCTCGATCGCAAGGGCGTGCCCGAACAGCATTGGCTCGACCTCGACTATACCCCCATCGCCGACGAAAGCGGCCGCCCGGCGGGCATCCTGGCGACCGTGATCGACAGCAGCGCCCGGATGCGCGACCGACAGGATCGCGAGATCGCACTGTCCGCCGCGCGCGAAAGCGAGGCGCGGTTCCGCAACGTGGCCGACCATGCGCCGATCGTCATATGGGTGACCGACACCGACGGCCATTGCACCTATATCAACAGTGCCTGGCAGGTGCAGACCGGGCAGGACGTCGCACAGGGGCTGCATTTCGGCTGGGCCGAGATGCTCCACCCCGACGACCGCCCGTCGGCGGAGCGGGCGTTCCGCGAGGCGATGGTCGGGCCGCGCGCCTTCCAGACCGAATATCGGCTGGCGCAGGCGCAGGGCGGCTATCACTGGGTGATGGCGTCCGCCGTGCCGCGCTTCGATGATGACGGTGCCTTTCTGGGCATGATCGGAACGGTCGTGGATATCGACGAGCGCCGCCGGGCCGAGGCGACGCTGCGCGACGTCAATGCGGTGCTGGAGCGCCGGGTGATGGAGGCGCTGGCCGAGCGCAAGCTGTTCGCCGACATCATCGATTCCACCGGCACGCTGGTCCAGGTGCTGGGCTTCGACCATCGTTATCTGGCGATCAACCGCGCCGCCGCCGAGGATTTCGAGCGTATCTTCGGCACCCGCCCGCAGATCGGCCACCACAAGGCCGAGGCGATGGCCGATCGGCCCGAGATCCTGACGGTGATGCGCGATTACTGGACACGCGCGCTGGCGGGCGAGGAATTTTCGGTCATCCAGGCGCTCGACGATCTGACGGGCACGCGGCACCATTACGAACTGCGCTTCAGCCCGCTGGTCTCGGCCGAGGGGACGCCGATCGGCGCCTATCAGTTCGCGACCGATGTTTCGGAACGGCTGGCGCAGCAGGAACGGCTGCACGACATGGAGGCGCAGCTGCGCCAAAGCCAGAAGATGGAGGCGGTCGGCCAGCTGACCGGCGGCATCGCGCACGACTTCAACAACCTGCTCCAGGTCGTGGTCGGCAATTTGGAGATGCTCGACCGGTTCCTGCCGGAGGGCGAGCATCCGCGCGCCAGACGGTCCGCGACCAACGCGATGACGGGCGCGCGGCGGGCCGCGACATTGACCCAGCGGCTGCTCGCCTTTTCGCGGCGGCAACCGCTGGCCCCGCAATCGGTCGATGCACGGCGGCTGGTCGACGGCCTGTCCGACCTGCTGACCCGGACACTGGGCGAGCAGGTGCGCCTGTCGGTCGAATCCGCGCCCGATCTGTGGGTCACGGAGGCCGACCCCAACCAGTTGGAAAGCGCGATCCTGAACCTGGCGGTCAATGCGCGCGACGCGATGCCGCATGGCGGCACCCTGTCGATCACGATGCGCAACGCCACGCTGGATGGACAGGCGACGATGGCGGCGGGGCCGGTGCCCTATCCCACCGATCCGGGCGATTATGTCGCCATCGACGTCAGCGACACCGGCACCGGCATGGACCGCGCGACGCTGGGCCGCGTGTTCGAACCGTTCTTCACCACCAAGGAGGTCGGCAAGGGCACCGGCCTGGGCCTGTCGATGGTCTATGGCTTTGCCAAGCAGTCGGGCGGGCAGGTGCAGATCGAGTCGCGCCCCGGCGAGGGCACCTGCGTCACCCTGTTCCTGCCGCGCTTCCAGGGCGAGGTGACCGCACCGCTGGACCTGCCCCAGGTCGCCGCGCATCCCGTTCGCGGGTCGGAGACGATCCTGGTGGTCGAGGACGATGCCGACGTCCGCCGCTATTCGACCGAGGCGCTGCGCGAACTGGGCTATGACGTGATCGAGGCGGAGGACGGGGCATCGGCGCTCGCCCTGCTCGATGCGCCCGACGCGTCGCGGATCGCGCTGCTGTTTTCCGACGTGGTGCTGCCCGGCGGAATGACGGGAGCCGACCTGGCCTCGGCCGCGCGGTCGCTGCATCCCGAGCTGAAGGTGCTGTTCACCACCGGCTATGCCCGCGACGTGATCGTCCATGGCGGACGGCTCGACGCCGGGGTGGCGCTGATCACCAAGCCGTTCGACTTTGCCGACCTGGCGGCGCGGATCCGGGCGATGCTGGACGGCCAATAAGCCAGGCCGGGGCGTGAAGGCGGATGGCCGCCCGCCAAACCATCGGCGTCAAACGGCCCCGCAACACTCTAAAAATCCTCCACTCTTCCCGGCCGATGACCGCGCGCTTTCCCGAACGCACCCGAGTCGGCGGGTTGCGCGTTCAGCGCGACGGGACGAAAGGACGGGGATGGCATCGCGGTTTCGGCAATTCTGGAGCGAGGAGGAATGGTCCTTCGCTCCCCATGAGCGGCCGACCATTCCCGGCTCGCCCGGCAATTTCGATCATCCCAACCGGCGGCGCATCGCATATGGCGTGATCGCGGTCCTGATCGGCCTGACCGGCGGGCTGGGCAACGCGCTGGTCCAGGTGAATACCATCCAGCTCCAGGGCGCACTGGGGCTCGACCCGACCGAAATCGCATGGCTGCCCATCGCCTATGTGATGACCAACGCGTCGATCAACCTGCTGTTGATCAAGTTCCGCCAGCAATTCGGCCTTCGCCCGTTCGCGCTGCTGTTCTCCGGCCTTTATACGATCCTGGCCTTTGCCCATCTGTTCGTGCGCGATTTCGCCACCGCCATCGCGGTGCGCGGGGCCAGCGGCATGGCGGCGGCGGCGCTGTCGTCGCTGGGCCTCTATTACATGATGCAGGCGCTTCCGGCGAAATGGCGGCTGAAGGCGATCGTGCTGGGCATCGGCGTGCCGCAATGCGCGACGCCGCTCGCCCGGCTCTTCTCGCCAGAGCTGCTCGCCATGTCGCAGTGGCGCACGCTGTATCTGTTCGAGTTCGGGCTGGCGGCGATCAGCCTGGCCTCGATCATCGCGCTGCGCCTGCCGCCGACGCAGAAGCTCAAGGCGTTCGAACCGCTCGATTTCCTGACCTTCGTGCTTTACGCGCCCGCCATCGGGCTGTTCTGCGCCGTGCTCGGCCAGGGGCGGCTGGTCTGGTGGACGCAGGCCGCGTGGATCGGATGGGCGCTGGTCATCGCCATCCCGCTGCTGGCGCTCGCCCTGTGGATCGAGCATCACCGGGCCAATCCGCTGCTCAACACGCGCTGGCTGGGGTCGATCGACATCGTGCGCTTCGCCATCGTCACGCTGATGGCGCGCATCGTGTTTTCCGAGCAGAATTTCGGCGCGGTCGGCCTGTTGACCGCGCTGGGTCAGAATAACGACCAGTTCGGCACGCTGTTCACCATCGCCTTCATCGCCTCGGTCGCGGGTGTCGTCATGAGCGCGGTGACGCTGAACCCGACCAAGCTGACCCACCCGATCATGTATGCGATCGGACTGGTCGCCATCGCCGCCTATGCCGATAGCTTCTCGACCAACCTGACCCGTGCGCCCGAGCTGTACGCGACCCAGGCGGTGATCGCCTTTTCGACCACCTTCTTCCTCGGCCCGTCGCTATTGTTCGGCATGACCCGCGCGCTGCAACAGGGGGCCGGACATGTTATCAGCTTCATCGCGCTGTTCGGGATGCTCAATTCGGTCGGCAGTCTGGGCGGCACCGCCCTGCTCGGCACCTATCAGGTGGTCCGCGAAAAGGCGCACAGCGCCGCCATCGTCCAGAATATCGATCCCACCGACCCGCAGGTGACGCAGCGTATCGCGGCGGGCGGCGCGCGGGTGTCGGGCGTGGTCGGCGATCCGACGCTGGCCCGGGCGGAGGGTGCCGCGCTCCTGTCACAGGCCGCCACGCGTGAGGCGAATATCCGCGCCTATAACGACGTCTTCCGACTGGTCGCCGCACTGGCGGCGGCCGTTACCCTTTTCCTCGCGCTGCTGACCTGGCGGCGTGCGCGCCGCGCCCGTGCGGCGGCCAAGGTGCAGTCATGACCGACACACGATCGCCCGTCTCCCCCACCCCGATGACCGAGCAAGCCGCCGCCGAAGCGGGGGTGCCCCCGCCCCCTCCGACGCCGGTGCCGCCACCTGCTCCATCGTCGGGCTGGCGTCCGCCATCGGGCGGGTGGCGGTCGCGCGCGCTGATCGCGCTCCTGGTCATCGGCGGTATCGCGGCGGTACTGGCGGCGTGGCGGCTGCCGCCCTTTTCCAGCGATCGCCAGTCGACCGACAACGCCTATGTCCGCGGCCGGACGACGGTGATCGCACCGCAGGTCAGCGGTTACGTCACCGCCGTGCTGGTCAAGGATTTCGAGACGGTACGCGCCGGGCAGCCGCTGGTGCGGATCGACGACCGCATCTATCGCCAGCGCGTCGATCAGGCGACCGCACAGGTGGAGGCGCAGGCCGCCACGCTCGCCAACAGCCGCCAGGCCCAGGCGTCGCGCACCGCCAGTCTCGCCGCCCAGGACGCCGCCGTCGCCAATGCCGAGGCGCAGCTGATGCGCGCCCAGGCGGACATGGCGCGGGTCAACGACCTGGTCACCGACGGCTCGGTGTCCTTGCGCGAACGCGATCAGACGCTTGCCGCGCTCCGCCAGGCCCAGGCGCAACTGCGTCAGGCCAAGGCGGCGCGGGAGATCGCCCAGCAGGATGTGCGCACCGTCCAGGTCGGACGCGGCGGGCAGCAGGCGGGCGTGTCGGGCGCGGAGGCCGCACGGCGGCTGGCGCAGATCGACCTCGCCAACACCGTCGTCCGCGCGCCCGAGGATGGCCGCCTGTCCGAAGTCGGCGTGCGGCTGGGGCAATATGTCACGGCGGGCTCGCAGCTGATGTTCCTGGTGCCGCCCGAAACCTGGGTCATCGCCAATTTCAAGGAAGCGCAGACCGCGCGCATGGCGGTGGGACAGCCCGCCAGCTTCACCGTCGACGGCCTGAGCAATGCCCGCCTGAAGGGCCATGTCGAGCGGATATCGCCCGCCGCCGGGTCCGAATTCGCGGTGCTGAAGTCCGACAACGCCACCGGCAACTTCACCAAGGTGCCGCAGCGTATCGCGGTGCGGATCCGCGTCGATCCGGGCCAGCCCCTGGCCGCGCGCCTGCGCCCCGGCATGTCGGTGCAGGCGAGCGTCGACACGGCGGGCGGGCCGCAGGTGCGATGAGGCACGCCGCTCTCCCCATCGCCGCCGCGCTGCTGCTCGCCGGGTGTATCGGGCCGCGTCCCGCCGCCCCGGCGGCCAGCGCCGTGGTGCCGCCGCCCGCCTGGCGCACCACGCTTGGGCCGGGCAGCCCGATCGCGGCCGATTGGTGGCAGGCGTTCGGCGATCCGCAACTGACCGCGCTCGTCACCCGCGCGCTGGCCGACAGCCCCGATCTGGGCAGCGCGGCGGCACGGATCGAGGAGGCGCGCGCCCAGGAGCGGCTGGCCCGCGCGCAGCTGTCGCCGAACGTCACGGCCGGCCTGCCGCTGACCGAGGGGCGCACCGTCACCGCCTTCGGCACCGGGCTCGACCAGTTCGGGTCGCAGCCTCTGGTCCAGGCGAGCTATGATTTCGACCTGTTCGGGCGGCTGCGCAACGCCCGTGCCGCCGCCCGCGCGCAGTTGCTGGCAACCGAGGCGGCGCGGGACACCGTGCGCCTGGCGCTCGCCGCCGGGGTGGCGAGCGGGTACGTTACGTTGCGCGCGCTCGACCACCGGCTGCACATCGCCGAGGAAACGCTGGCGGCCCGCGCGGATGCGCTGCGCATCGCGCGGCGGCGGGCGACGACGGGCTATACCTCCAACCTGGAACTGCGACAGGCGGAGGGCGAGTATCGCGCGACCGAGCAGCTGGTCGCCGCCGCCCGGTTGGCCGTCACGCGGCAGGAGAATGCCCTGAGCGTCCTGATCGGCGGCGCGCCCGGCGCGATCCCGCGCGGGCTGCCGATCGATCGGCTGGTCCGCCCCGCGATCCCGGATGGCCTGCCGTCCGACCTGCTGCGCCGTCGCCCCGACCTGTTCCAGGCCGAACAGGCGCTGGTCGCCGCCGACCGCTCGCTCGACAGTGCGCGCGCGGCGATGCTGCCCAGCCTGGGGCTGACCGGTTCGGCGGGCGTGGTGCTGTCCAGCGCGCTCAAGAATCCGATCACCATCTTCTCGATCGGCGGCAGCGTGCTGGCCCCGATCTTCGACGCCGGGCGCTTGCGGGCGCAGGCCGATGCCAGCGCGGCACGGCGGGACCAGGCCGCCTTTGCCTATCGCCGCACCACGCTGACCGCGTTTCGCGAGGTGGACGACAGCCTCGCCTCGGTCCGCCGCTCGGGCGAACAGGCGGTGGCGCTGGCCGGGCAGCGCGCGGCGCAGGCGGATGCGCTTCGCATCGCCTCCAACCGCTACCGCGCAGGCTATTCCTCCTATCTCGAACAACTGGATGCGCAGCGCGGTCTGCTGAACGCCGAACTGGCACTGGCCGAAGCGCAGGCCAATCAGCTCACCGCCTATATCACCTTGTATCAGGCGATGGGCGGCGGCTGGTCGGCGGGTGCCATTCAGGCGACGGCGCGCTAATCGGGTCGCGATGGAACGCACCGGGCCTTGACGCGCTGACGCCATCGAACCGATTCTGGACCCGATGACCCACAGGAGAGCAACATGGGCGTGAATGTGATCTACAAGACCAAGGCGACGGCGACCGGCGGTCGCGACGGCGCGGCGCGGTCGGAAGACGGCTCGGTCGACGTCAAGCTGGTCGTGCCGAAGGAAATGGGCGGCCCCGGCGGCGACGGTGCCAACCCGGAAAAGCTGTTCGCGGCGGGCTATTCGGCCTGTTTCCTGGGCGCGATGAAGGCAGTGTCGGGCAAGGAAGGCGTGAAGGTCCCGCAGGATGCGACCGTCACCGCCGAGGTCGGCTTCGGCCCACGTGAGGAAGGCGGCTATGGCATCACCGTCGACCTGCTCGTGAACCTGCCCGGCGTCGACCGTGCCGAGGGCGAGAAGCTGATGCATGCCGCGCATGAGGTCTGCCCCTATTCCAACGCGACCCGTAACAATGTGGATGTCGGCCTGACGCTCGCCTGAGCGGTCCCGCTTCGCGCACTCCGAGGCCCTTCGTCCCCAGCGGCGGAGGGCCTTGCCGTTATCCAAGGACCCCATGATGACGACCCGCCCCGCCGGAACCGAGAGCTTCGCGCTCAACCAGACGATGCTGCGCATCCGCGATCCCAAGCCATCGCTCGCCTTCTACCAGGACGTGCTGGGCATGACCCTGCTCCAGAAGCTGGACTTCGAGGAAATGCGCTTCTCGCTCTATTTCCTCGCCTATCTGGGCGAAGGCGAGACCATCCCGGAGGACCCCGCCGAGCGCGCCCGGTTTATCTTCAACCGGGAGACGACGCTCGAGCTCACCCATAATTGGGGTACCGAGTCGGACCCCGACTTCAAGGGCTATCACGACGGCAACAGCGATCCGCGCGGCTTTGGTCATATCGGGATCAGCGTCGACGATGTCACCGCCGCCTGCGAACGGTTCGAGTCCCTGGGCGTGACGTTCAAGAAGCGGCCCCAGGACGGCAAGATGAAGGACATCGCATTCATCACCGACCCCGATGGCTATTGGATCGAGATATTGTCGGCAACCGGCATGACCGAGAATCTTAATGTGAATCAATAATCCATCGAAGTTCTTCCGGCGTCGTGACGCAGCTGAAACGGGATGTTTACCGTTTCTGCCCATTATGGTCACACGCCGGAGGCCTTGGTGACCGTCTGACCCCTCCGCTGCGCCCGGCGAGTGCATCTGCTCGCTCAAAGGTTTTTGGAGGTTACGCCGCTATGTTGTCCTGGTTTGCCAAGACGGCACCGATTCGTCTCAAATTCGACGTGTTGACCGGTCTTTACGGAACGCTCGCCGCGGTCGGACTGATGGCGACGATCCTTGCCCAAGGCGGCTTTTCGCTGTCGCTGCCGGTCGCCTTCGCCACCATGGCGCTGGTCGTGTCCCTGATTGCGATGCGGGTCGCGCGCAAGCTGATCTGCGACCCCTATGTCAGCAGCGTCGTGACCATGGAGCAGCTGGCTGCGGGCGACGTCCATCGCGAAATCCTCTATGACGACTATGGGGACTGTGTCGGCCGGATGGCCCGTGCGATGCACGTCTTCCGTCGCAATGCCGCCGAGGTGAAGAAGGCGGGCGAGGCGCAGAAGATCGTCGTCAACGAGCTCGGCAAGGGCCTGGGCGAACTGGCGGACGGCAACCTGACCGAGACCATCCTCACCCCCTTCCCGTCCGAATATGACAAGCTGCGCGTCGACTTCAACCGCGCGATGGAATCGATGGGCCGCGCCATGAGCGCCGTCACGGCCGCCACGCACGGCATCAATTCGGGGGCCAGCGACATCCGCCAGGCCTCGGACGACCTGTCGCAGCGCACCGAGCAGCAGGCCGCCAGCCTGGAGGAAACCGCCGCCGCGATGGACGAGATCACCTCGACCGTCCGCCAGACCGCCGAGGGCGCCAATCGCGCCAACCGCGCCGTCGCCGATGCGCGGATCGAGGCGCAGCAATCGGGGGAGATCGTCCGCCGCGCGGTCGATGCCATGGCCGGGATCGAACGCACGTCGAGCGAAATTTCCGAGATCATCAGCGTCATCGACGGCATCGCCTTCCAGACCAATCTGCTTGCCCTCAACGCGGGCGTCGAGGCGGCGCGTGCCGGTGACGCGGGCAAGGGCTTCGCGGTCGTCGCCTCCGAGGTCCGGGCGCTGGCCCAGCGTTCGGCCGACGCCGCCAAGGATGTGAAATCGCGAATCCTCGCCAGCTCCGAACAGGTCGAATCGGGCGTCAGCCTGGTCAGCGAAACCGGCAAGGCGCTGGAGCGAATCATCGGCCAGATCGCCGAGATCAGCACGCTGGTCGAGAACATCGCCAGCTCGGCCGAGAAGCAGGCGATCGGGCTGCAGGAGGTCAACACCGCCGTATCCGCGATGGACGGCGTGACTCAGCAGAACGCCGCGATGGTCGAACAGGCCACCGCCGCCGCACGCTCGCTGGCGGTCGAGGCCGATGGCCTGGCACGCGAGATCTCGCGCTTCCGCATCGAGAACCAGCCCGGCCATTTCCCCGCCCCCGTCCAGCCGGTCCATCAGCTGCAGCAGCGCGTGGCCGCCGCCAGCCGCCGGATTGCGCAAGGCGGGCGTCCGACCGCCGCTCCGGCGCCGATTCAGGCCCCGCCCGCATCGATGGGCAATGCCGCGCTGGCGGTCAGCGACGACGACTGGACCGAATTCTGATCGGCTCGCCCCCGGCATGCGCAGGCGGCCCGGCCGGGGGCAAAGCGTAAAATTCGGTTAACCCACGCTTTCTTAACGACCTTCGCGCCATGCTGCCCCCCGAAACCCGCGACTGGAGTCTCGCCGTGACCGCTCTGTCCCTTGCCCCCGTGCTTGACACCGCCGCCGCCGTTCCGCTGCGTCAGGCGCTGCTCGACCTGATCGCATCGGGCGACCCGATCACGCTCGACGGATCGCAGGTGGCGCAGGCGGGCCAGGCCTGCCTCCAGGTGCTGGCCAGCGCCCAGGCGATGGCAGCGTCGATCCCGACCGATTTCGAACTGAACAGCCCATCCGAGCCGCTGGCTTCGATGATCGCGCTGGCGGGGCTCGACAGCCTCGTCGCCGCCGCCTGAAAGGCCTGACCGATGAACCTCGACGAGATTCAGCAGATTTTCTTCCAGGAATGCGAAGAAGGTCTCGGCGCGCTCGAAACCGCCTTTGCCGACCTGAAGCGTGACCGCCACGATGACGAGACGATCAACACGGTCTTCCGGTCGGTCCACTCGATCAAGGGCGGGGCGGGCGCCTTCGGACATGAGCGGCTCCAGCATTTCTCGCACCATTACGAAACCCTGCTGGACCTGATTCGCAACGGCACGCTGCCGCTGAGCGAACCGCTGATCGACCTGATCGTCGCGGCGTTCGATACGCTGGCCGACCATGTCGCCGCCGCACGCGGCGAGGGCGGCATGCCCGCCGACCAGGCGATGCTCGACCGGCTGGCCGCCGCCGCCCAGGGCGAGATCGGTGGCGCAGCGGCTGCCGTCGCCGAGCCGGAACCCGTCGCCGATATCGCTTTCGCCGCCCCGACCTCCGATGTCGCCGCCGCCGCGCTGGACGATTTCGACGCGCTGTTCGCGATGCTCGAGGACCCGGCCCCCGCCGCCGAACCCGCCGGCCCGGCCGAGTGGATCGTCTCGGTGTATCCCGGCCCGCGTGCCTTCGACCATGGTGCCGAGCCGATGCTGGCGCTGCGCGAATTGTCGCGCATGGGCGGCCGCACGCTGGCGGCCGACCTGTCCGAGCTGCCGCAGCTCGACGGGCTGGATGCCGAGCGTGCCTATATCGGCGTGACCATGGCGCTGCCGGGTATGCTGGACGAGGACGATATCCGCGCGGTCTTCGATTTTGCCGATCCGCAATGCCGTCTGACCGTCACCCGCGCCGATCCCGCAATGGCCTTCGCCGAGCCCGAGATCGTGGTCGAACCGGCCATTGCCGAGCCGATGGCCGATGTGATCCCGTTGCCGGTCGCGGCCCCTGCGCCCGTGGCGCCGCCGGTCGCCGCACCGACGCCCGCGCCCGTCATCGCCGCGCCTGCTCCGGCGGCGCCCCCCGCCCCCGCTCCGGCTGCTCCGCCCGCACCGGTCGTGTCGGTGGTCGAGGCGGCGAGCAGCCCGCGTGTCGCCGCCGCCGCCGCCCAGACGATCCGGGTCGACCTCGACAAGCTGGATCGGTTGGTCAACCTGGTCGGCGAGCTGGTCATTACCCAGGCGATGCTGGCACAGCGCCTGTCGGAAAACGAGATGGGCTCGATCCCCGAGCTGTCCGACCTCGACCACCTGACGCGCGAGCTTCAGGATTCGACCATGGCGATCCGTGCGCAGCCGATGAAGACCGTCTTCAGCCGCGTGCCGCGCATCATCCGCGAACTGGAGGTCGAGACCGGCAAGCGTGTCCGCCTGGAAGTCGAGGGCGAGATGACCGAGGTCGACAAGACCGTGGTCGAGCGCATCGGCGAGCCGCTGACCCATCTGATCCGCAATGCCGTCGACCATGGCCTGGAAACCCCCGCCGATCGCAAGGCGGCGGGTAAGGACGGCGAGGGCGTCGTCACCCTGTCGGCCGCGCACCAGTCGGGCCGGATCGTCATCACGGTGGCCGATGACGGACGCGGCATCGACCGCGCGCGCGTCAAGGCCAAGGCGATCGAGCGCGGCATCATCGCCCCCGATGCGCAGCTGTCCGAGGAGGAGATCGACAATCTGATCTTCGCCCCCGGTTTCTCGACCGCCGCCGTCGTCTCGAACATTTCGGGCCGCGGCGTCGGCATGGACGTGGTGCGCAAGAACATCCAGGCGCTGGGCGGCCGCATCGGCATCCAGTCCGAACTGGGCAAGGGGTCGAGCTTCTCGCTCAGCCTGCCGCTGACGCTCGCCGTGCTCGACGGCATGATCGTCACCGTCGGCGACCAGACCTTCGTCATCCCGCTGACCCATATCGTCGAGAGCCTGCGTCCGGGCATCGACGAGGTGCATGTCGTGGGCGGCCAGTCGCCGCTGCTCGATGTGCGCGGCACCTATGTCCCCGTCCACCGCGTCGGCGAGCAACTGGGCGTGACCGGCGCGATCGCCAAGCCCGAAAACGCGGTGCTGATCGTGGTCGAAAGCGACCAGGGTCAGGCGGTGCTGATGGTCGACTCGATCCAGGACCAGCGTCAGGTGGTCGTGAAGAGCCTGGAGGCGAACTACCGCGCCATTCACGGTCTGGCCGGTGCGACCATCCTGGGCGACGGCCGGGTCGCGCTCATTCTCGATGTCGATGCGCTGATCGGCCGCTGGCGCCGCGACGGGCGCGGGCCGAGCGCCTTCCTCGAGGACATGGCCGCGTGAACGCACTCGCCGCCCTGGCGTCGCGCGAACCGCAGCGGGAGATGGAGTTCGCTTTTTCGGCGTCCGACCACCGCGCGATCGCCGACATCATCTACGCCGAATCGGGCATCCTGCTGCCCGAGAGCAAGGCGAAGCTGATCTATGGGCGGCTGGCCCGGCGCCTGCGCGCCTGTGGGCTGAGCAACTTCCCCGATTATCTCGCGCTGATCGCCAGCGATCCGGCCGAGCGGGCGCGAGCGGTCGACTCGCTGACCACCAACCACACCTCCTTCTTCCGCGAAAATCATCATTTCGAACATTTCCGCGACCAGCTCTGGCCCGGCTTCTCGCAGCGTCTGGCGAGCGGCGGGCGAGTGCGGGTCTGGTCCGCCGCCTGTTCCAGCGGCGAGGAACCCTATTCGCTGATGATGACGATCGCGGGCCAGGATGTCCGCGCCGCCGAGAAGCTGGCGACCCAGGATTTCCGCGTGCTGGCGACCGACCTGTCGCCCAGCGTGATCGCGACCGCACGCGCGGGCCGCTATCCGCTGGACACCACCCGCGCCATGCCCGCCGCGATGCGATCGACCTGGTGTCGCCGCGTCGGCGATACGGACGAACTGCTCCCCGCGCTGCGCAACCCGATTGCGTTTCGTGAACTCAACCTGCTTCGCAACTGGCCAATGCGGCGGCCCTTCGATGTGATCTTCTGCCGCAACGTCATGATCTACTTCGACGACCCGACCAAAGCCCAATTGCTCGCCCGCTTTGCCGACCAGCTGGTCGACGGCGGCACCCTTTATATTGGTCATGCCGAGCGCATCCCGCCGGAAGTATCGGCGCGCTTTCACTGCATCGGTCGCACCGCTTTCCAGAAAGTATCCTGATGGCCGTACGTACCCTGATTGTCGACGATTCCCCCACCATGCGAGCGCTGATCGCGGGCATGCTGAGTCGCGACCCCGATATCGAAGTGGTCGGCGCCGCCAACGGCCCGCACCAGGCACGTGAGATGATCAAGGCGCTCGATCCCGATGTCATCACGCTGGACGTCGAGATGCCCGACATGAACGGCCTCGACTTCCTCGAGCGTGTGATGCGGCTGCGTCCGATGCCGGTCGTCATGCTCTCCACCCTGACCCAGGCGGGTGCGGACACCACGATCCGCGCGCTGGAGCTGGGCGCGGTCGAATGCTGCGCCAAGCCCGCGACCAACTGCATCGACCCGCGCATCGCCGAAAGCGTGAAGGCCGCCGCCAGCAGCCGCCGGATTCGCGTGCGCGACATGGCGCCCGCCGCGCCCACGCCGATGGCCGATTTCAAGCCGATCCCCGGCTCGCTGATCGCGATCGGCGCGTCGACCGGCGGCGTCGAGGCGCTGATCCAGGTGCTGAGCGGCTTTCCGGCCAACTGCCCGCCGACCGTCATCTGCCAGCATATGCCCGCCACCTTCACGACCAGCTTCGCCGCCCGGCTCGACCGGCTGTCCAAGCCGACCGTGACCGAGGCGCGTCATGGCCAGCCGCTGGTGGCGGGCCATGTCTATCTGGCGCCCGGCGGCACGCATCACATGGAGGTGGGCGGCGTCGACGGCCAGTATCGCGCGCGCCTGATCCCCGACGATCCGGTCAGCGGCCATCGTCCCTCGGTCGACCGACTGTTCCACAGCGTCGCCAAGACGGTCGGGGCCAAGGCGGTGGGCGCCATCCTGACCGGCATGGGCCGGGACGGGGCCGACGGCCTGCTCGCCATGCGCGGCAAGGGATGCATGACCATCGGCCAGGATCGCGACAGCTGCGTCGTCTATGGCATGCCCGGCGTCGCCCAGGATATCGGCGCGGTGACCAGGCAGCTGACGCTGACCCGGATCGCGCCCGCACTGATCGACCGGTGCCGGGCGTGATCCAGGCCATGCCCCATCAGCCGCCGCCCTTCGCCCCGCCGCCCCAGCCTTCCCCGCTGACCCGGCTGGCGAACCGCGACGGGCTTCGCCGAATCAACGTCATCCAGGGCGAGACGCGAGTCAGCCAGGACAAGGACGTGGTGCTGACGACCGTGCTCGGCAGCTGCATTTCGGCGTGCCTGTACGATCCGATCGCCGGAATCGGCGGATTGAATCACTTTTTGCTCGCAGAACCGGGCGTCGCGGAAACCGATCCTAAATCCATGCAGCGCTATGGTGTGTATGCGATGGAAGTTCTGATCAACGCGATGATGGCGCTCGGCGCACAGCGGCACAGCCTGAAGGCCAGGCTGTTCGGTGGTGCGATGATGCGCGACGGCTTTCGCGACATCGGCACCGCCAATGCGCAATTCGCCCGCCGCTTCCTGGCGGACGAGCGGATCGCGCTGGTCGGTGAGGATGTCGGCGGCGTCAGCGCCCGCCGCGTCGAGTTCCGCCCGGCCCTTGGCCTGGCCCGGTGCCGCCACGTGACCGACACGGCCATGCCGCCGCCGCGCGCCGCGCGACCCGTTCCGCCACCCCCACCCGCCGCGACCGGCGATGTGGAATTCTTCTAATGTCTCTCGATCCTCACCGGAAAGGCCAGTTCGTGTCCCAACTCATCATGACCGTGGACGATTCGCCCAGCATGAGAATGCTTCTGCGCGCCGCGCTCACCGATATGGGATATCGGGTGCTCGAGGCCGAGGACGGCGTCCATGCGCTCGACACGCTGGACGCGGTGACGGCCGACACCGCGCCCGACCTGGTCATCACCGACATCAACATGCCCCGCATGGATGGTTTCGGCCTGATCGAGGCGCTGCGCCGCCAGCCCGGCCACCGCAACCTGCCCATCCTGGTGCTGACCACCGAAAGCTCGGACGAGAAGAAGGCGCGTGCGCGCGAGGCGGGCGCCACCGGCTGGATCGTCAAGCCGTTCAATCCCGAAAAGCTCGCCGCGGCCATCCGTCGCGTGCTGCACTGATCCCCTTTTCCTGAGGAACCCGACCATGTCGCGTCAGCTCATCACGTTCCAGCTCGGCGACCAGATTCTGGGCGTCGACATCATGGCCATCCGCGAGATCCGCGCCTGGTCGCCCGCGACCCCGCTGCCCAACGTCCCTGCCCATGTGCGCGGCGTGGTGAATCTGCGCGGCGTGGTCCTGCCGGTGCTCGACCTGCGCCACCGGCTGGGCTGGGGCGTGACCGATCCCAGCGCGCGCCATGTCATCATCGTGGTGCGGATCGGCGAGCAGCTTCAGGGCCTGATCGTCGATGCGGTGAACGACATCGTGACCATCCCGCCCGAGGCGATGCAGCCGCTGCCCGACATGGGCGACGCGACGGCGGCGCATTATCTGGAAGGGCTGGCCACGATCGAACAGCGGCTGATCCTGATCCTGGCGCTTGATCGCCTGACCGATAGCGTGACATTGACGGCCGAAGCCGCGTAATCGCATGTTTTTCAAGACGTAACGGCGTTTCCGTTGGAAGGTATTGAGTAATGGCGGACGTTAAGGTTCTGGTCGTGGACGACTCGCTGACGATGCGGGTCCTCATCTCGGGCGCACTTGAACGCATCAAGGGCGTGCAGGTGGTGGGGGCCGCCGACGGTGCGGCCGAAGCGCGCAAGATGGTCGACCAGTATCGCCCCGAGGTCATGACGCTGGACGTCGAGATGCCCGGCATGAGCGGCCTGGAATATCTGGCCGAGATCATGGAGGAGCGGCCGATGCCGGTCATCATGTTCTCGACCCGGACCGCTGCCGGCGCCGCGGAATCGGTCGAGGCGCTGCGCCTCGGCGCGATCGACTGTTTCCCCAAGCCCAAGGTCGCGGTGCAGGCCGAACTGGACGCGATCATCGGCAAGCTGGGCAAGCGCATCAAGTCGGCGCGCAATGCCGATCTGAAGCGCGGCAAGGCCGCCAAGAGCCGCAAGGGCCCGGTCGCGGACATCAATTGGAACGGCCGCCTGCTGGCGATCGGTGCGGATGCCGCCAATACCCAGGCGCTGTTCGACCTGTTCCAGAACTTCCCCGCCAACTGCCCGCCGACCCTGGTCGTGCAGCAGATGTCGCCGGGCCTGCTGACCCCGATGATCGAGCAACTGCGCGAGCAGATCGCCCCCAAGGTCGTCGAGGCGACCGACGGGATGAAGGTGGAACAGGGCACCATCTATTTCGCGCCGCAGGGCGATACGCATATGGTCGTCGATACCTGGCCGAACGGCACATTGCGCCTGCTGGCCCGCGAGCCGGTGGCGGGCGAGCGGCCGTCCATCTCGCTGCTCTTCGCCTCGGTCGCCAAGGCGGCGGGCGGCAACGGCCTGGGCGTGCTGCTGGCGCTGGACGACGAGGACGGCTCGGCGGGTCTGCGCGCGATGCTGGCGGGGGGCGCCTATGCCATCGGCCGCAACGGCACCGACTTCACGCTGAACAAGGGCGCAGTGTCGCAGCCGGTGGCGGGCGATGCGATCTTCGCCAACATCGTGAAACTGTGCAGCAAATGACGGAGGGGGCCATGGAACCGGCCCTTGCCCGGGCGCTGGCGGACGAACTGGTCGAACTGACCCGTTCGCTCGCCGACCTGGCCTATGAACTGGGCAGCGATCCCGACACGCTGCGCCGCCATATGGTCAGCATCCAGGCGGTCGACCGGATCACCCAGTCGCAGCTGGCGATCGCCGACATACTGCGGTCCGACGCACCGGTCGCGGCGCGGATCGACGGGGTGACGCTGGAGACGCTGGCCGACCGGCTGCGCACGCGGATGGCCAAGGCGGCCTGACACCGCCGCCCCGGCCCACGCTCTTATCCGTCAGGCGACCGGTTTGGCGGCCATCGCCGGGCGCATCGCGATCCGCTCGACCAGTGGGCGCAGACCCTCCAGCCATTGCCCGACCGAGGCGCGCGTCCCCTCGCTCAGGCTCAGCAACGCCAGCCGACGATCGGTCGGATGCGGCGTGCTGTGGAACATTCCCATCGATACCAGCATGTTGATCCAGCGGACCGCCGTGGTGCGCGGCACCCCCGACGCGCGGTAACAGGCGCTGGTTTCCACGCTGCGTCCCGCTTCTTCCTCCAGGAAGACGAATAGCAGCATGTCGAAGGCCGGATCGGCGAACAGGTCCGGGTTGAAGAATCCCCCGATCCCCTCCCGCGCGGCGCGCAGGATCGAACCGATATCAGCCGAACTGATCCGCTTTTCATGATCCTGACGGACCATCGATTCCACGGCGGCGAGTTCGTCCCGAATCCGGCGAAGGCGATCGTCGATCGCATCCCCCAGATCGTCGACCTGCCCGTGATAGCGGTCACTCATGACCTCTCCGCCCCGATCCATGTACCCCCCGCTATCGACGCCGGCCGACATCACTTCATCGGATTTATTCCGTTTCCGTAGCAGCGCCGCAATTCCTAAGGGGGCGGGATGCCAGCGAAATTAGTCTAGGTTAACCAAAATCTTGCGCTAGCGATCCCAATTTGATCCCGTTTCGGATGTGCTTTTCCCGACAAAGGGCCTGAGCTTTCAGAAGAACAGCTTGCGGATCGACAATCGGACGGTTCGGCCGAGCGGATCGAGATAGCCCGGCTGATAGCCGATCGGCACGGTACCATTGGCATCGGTCACGCGCTGCCGCTGGTTGAACAGATTGTCGAAGGACAGGCTGACCCGCGTCCCGCGCAGCCAGGGATGCGCCTTTAACAGGTCCAGCCGCTGGCCCAGATCGGCGAACAGGCGCAGGTCGACCGTTGCCAGGCTGCCGAAATCGAGCGCCTGCGGATTGGCGGGGGTGCCGCCATTGACCCGCGTCGCGCTCTGCCAATTGCCCGACAGGCGCACGCCGATGCCGTTGTTGGAATAGCCCGCCTGCGCTTCCAGCTGATGCCGCGAGGTGCCGCCGCTCGACCCGATCGCATCACCGCGCAGCAGATCGAGGACCGGGCCACCCTCTGCCACCGTCACCCGGTCGGCAAAGGTCCAGGTGTGATAGAGCGCGAACTGCACGCGCCCGCCGCCACCGCCGCGTCCGCCACCAAAGCCGCCGCCCCGGAAACCACCGCCGCCCGGGCCGCCACCGGGTCCGCCCGCGCCGGGACCACCCGGACCGCCAGGCCCATTCGCACCCGGGCTATCGGGACCGCCCTGCCCCTCGCGACGCGGACCTTCGCCGTCGCCACGACGGCCGGGAAAGTTCAGCCCGGCAAAGGGATTGGGGCCGGTACCGGCACGGAACGCCTCCAGCTCCTTCTGGATCTTCGACTTGATCGGCCTGGAGACGTTGAAGCCCCAGCGCAGCTGCGACCGCTCGGTATTCGCAAAGTTGATCGGGCGCGAATCGACGCGCAGCAGGTTGCCCGCGGCATCGCGCGTGAAACGGTCGGGGAACGCCGCCTCGATCGCGGCTGTCGGCGTCGGGAAGGACGCGATCGGATCGTCGGTGTCGATCCGGTAATAATTGGCAGTCAGGTTGATGTCGCGGTCGCGCCAGGGCTTCAGCGTCAGACCGAGCTTCATGACATGGCGATTGTCCGCGACCAGATTCGGATTGCCGCCCGTCACCGCCGTGATCGTCGCGGTCGTGCCGCGCACATAGTCGAACAGGCGGACATTGGGCGTGGTGATCGACGGGTTGCCGAGCTGCTGCGCGGTCGGGGCATCCTCCTGATCGGTCCAGGAGGCGATGACGCGCACGCCCTCCAGCGGCGACCAGTTGGCGCCATAGCCGACCGTGGTCAGCGTGCCGAAGTCCGACAGGTGATCCGCCCCGACATTCAGGTTCAGCGACAGGTCGCCGATCGCGCTCAGGATCTGGCGGTTACGATTGGCGATCGGCAGGTCCAGATTGGCCTGGCCGTTGACGATGTCGCGCGACACGTCACCCGATTGTGGAATGCCGAACCGGGTCGAGCTGCTGGAGAAATCGCTGGTCTGCCCGCCGACCTTCACGCTGGCCTGCACATCGCCCGCGGGCAGCGCGAAGACCCGGCCGTTGAGCAGCGCATCGACCTGCCCCGACGAAGAGGTCGACCGCGCGAAATTGCGCGCCGCCAGACCCAGCCCGTCGAGCGGTCCGTAAGGATTGGCGGTCGGATCGCCCGCGTTCAGCCTGGCCTGCAATCCCGCCACGTCCAGTCCGGTATCGGTGGCCACCCGGCTCTCGGCTCGGTCATAGGCACCCGTCACCGACCAGCGCCACCGGCCCAGATCGCCGTTGAACACCGTGCCCAGATGCGCGGTCAGCCCGGTATTGTTCTGGACCAGCGGGCCATAGGCATTGGTCAACCGGCTGACCGTCGCGGTCGTCCCGAACGGCGAATAGGGATTGCCCGCAGGCAGCACCAGATTGGCCGAGGGCAGACCGTTCCAGCTGTTGCTCTGCGTCGTCTGCACCTCGGCATTGAACGAGGCGGACACCTTGTCGAAGATGTTGCGCGAATAGACGATGTTGGCGTCCCATTGCCGCTGCGCCGATTGCAGCGTGCGATAGGGGGTGACGTCGGTGCCGGTCGCCGGGCTGCCCGCGAGCTGCGCCAGCGACGGCGCGGCGGTCAGCCCGCCGGGCACGCCCACCACGCTGGGGCTCGTGCCGGTCAGCGCGGCGAGGCCAGGGTCGGCGGTGACGATGTTGCCGCCCAGCGACGCATTCGAGGCGGGTGCGACGATGCCGCGCTCCGCCTCGGTCAGGCGCGAGGTTTCGGAATAATCGGTATGGATGCTCAGCCGCTTGTCGCGGCGGATCTGCAGCCAGTCGAGCTTGCCCTGCCCCGTCGCCGAGCCGCCCTCGGTCGGCACCTTGCCCACCGCCTCGGCCGCCAGCGAGCGGAAGCGCGGGCGCAGGACGAAGTTCACCACCTTCTGGTCGGCGCGATAGCCGTATTTCAGCGCGACTTCCTCGGGGAAGATATCGACGCGCTGGATCGCCTCGGTCGGGAGGTCGCGGATCTCCTGGAAGCCCGCGATACGGCGACCGTTGAGCAGGATCACCGGCGATCCGCCACGCCCGCTGGTCGTCTGCGGCGCGAGTTCGGTGAGCAGGTCGGAGACGCTCGACACGCCATAGGAGCGGATATCGGCAGGGCTGAGCTGCTGGTCGGGCGGGATGTCGCCGATCACCTTGCCCGGTTCGCGCCGCGCGGTGACGACGACGTCGGGTTCGGCCTCCTCGCCTTCCTCCTCGGCCTCGGGCTGTGCCTGGGTACGGGGCAGGCTGGCCGTCTGCGCTTGCGGTGTCGCGGTCGCGGGGACGGCGGGGGTGGAAGCCGTCGAAGGGGCCGGGGCCTGCGGGGCGGGCTCGGTCGAGACCTGCGCCTGTGCGATCGCCGGCATCGCACTCGCCAGCATCAAACCCGCCCAAAGCCGCATGTCCGTCCCTTTTCCCTTGTCCAAGGCTTGGGCGTTAGGACGCAAATGTCGCACAAATGTGCCGCCCGCGATGACAAATGTCGCTGACTGAAAAACCAGATAAAACGATGTCGACCCCGGCGAAGGCCGGGGCCCAGCTTCGGCGCAGTCCGTGGCGCGCCAAACAACGCGGGGGAGGCATTGGCGATCGACTCGCCTTTGCCTCCCCCGCCATGTTCCGCGCGCTTTCAGCCTTTCGGAAACTGGGCCCCGGCTTTCGCCGGGGAACAGAAGCGGCGGGATTTACCCAGCGAACGCCTTTTCGATCACATAGGCGCCCGGCTGCGCGTTGGAGCCTTCGGGGAAGCCCATTTCCTCGAACTTGGCGCCCAGCGACTTGATCATCTCCATGCTGCCGCACATCATGATCCGGTCGGTTTCCGGGTTGAAGCCATGCGCGCTGGGCAGCCCGGCGAACAGGCGCCCATCCTCGATCAGCGCGTCGATGCGGCCGGTCGTGTGGAACGGTTCGCGCGTGACGGTCGGGATATAGTGGAACTTCTCCTGCGCGACGTCGCCGACCAGCGGATCCTCGGCCAGCTTGCCCGCCAGCTCGTCATGGAAGGCCAGATCGCTGACCCGGCGCACCGAGTGGACGATGATGACCTCGTCGAACATGTCATAGATGTCCGGGTCTCGCGCCACCGATAGGAACGGCGCCAGGCCGGTGCCGGTCGACAGCATGAACAGCCGCTTGCCGGGCAGCAGCGCGTCGGCGACGAGCGTGCCGGTCGGCTTGCGGCCCAGATAGATGTTGTCGCCCGGCTGCACCTTTTGCAGCTTGCTGGTCAGCGGGCCGTCCTCGACCTTGATCGACAGGAAATCCAGCTTCTCGTCATAGGATGGGCTGGCGACCGAATAGGCGCGGAGCAGCGGCTTGCCGTTGTCGCCCTGCAAGCCGATCATCACGAACTCGCCCGAACGGAAACGGAAGCTGTCGGGGCGCGACACCGAGAAGGAGAAGAGATGCTCGTTCCAGTGATGGACGCTCTGAACCGTCTCGACGCTCAGCGCCGTGGTCGGGGTCAGTTCGGGCAGGGCAGTATCGGTCGACAAACCTCAAAACTCCTTTGCGCCCCTTGCCCGCCGATCGGTCGGCGGGACGGGCGGATACGTCAAATGCGAATGAATCGGGTGCGCCTTACCAAGAATAGCGCAGGCTGCCTACAAAGGTCCGCGATGCCCCGTAATAGCAGCCATTGTTGAAAAAACAGCTGGTGATGTGCCGCTTGTCGAACAGGTTGGCGACATTGGCGGTGAGGCTCAGTCCCTCCATCGCCGGGCTGACCCGGCCGAGATCGTAACCCAGCATCAGGTCGGCCAGCCAGTAATCGGGCGACTGGAAACGGCGGACGACGGTGCGGCCTGCGGCGACGGTGGTCGCAGTGCCATCCGATTCGCCGACATAGCGCACGCCCGCCCCCAGGCTCAGGCCGCCCAGCGCGCTGCCGATACCCGCCTTACCCAGATCATAGGACAGGAAGCTCGACGCGCTCCATTGCGGCACGCCCAAGGGCCGCGTGCCGGTGACGCCGCTCATCTGGTCGCCGGTGCCGACCACGGGCGTGCCCTGCCGGACATAGGGGTCGTTATAGGTGGCGGCGACGACCACGTCGAAGCCGGGGGCGACCGTGCCGCGCCCGTCCAGTTCGATCCCGCGCACCGACACCTCGCCGATCTGCACCTGCGAATTGCTGGGGATATTGCCGGTGCCCGCGCGCGGATCGGCAACCGGCACGTTGCGGCGGCGCAGGTCGAAGGCGGACAGGGTGAACAAGGCGGTCGTGCCGCGCGGCTGGTATTTCAGCCCCGCCTCATATTGGCGGCCCGTGACGGGGATGAAGTTGCTGCCGTCCCAGGTGCTGCCCGCCTGCGGCTCGAAGCTTTCCGAATAGCTGACGAAGGGCGAGAGGCCGATCTTCGTTTCATACAGCGCGCCCAGCCGGGTGGTGAACGCCGTCTGGTTCAGACGGGTGACGGCATTGGTGTTCAGATTCTGCGTCGTCTGATTGTAGGTGTCCCAACGCCCGCTGGCGATCAGTTGCAGGCCGCCGATCGCGATCTGGTCCTGCAGATAGACGCCGACCTGATCGCGCTTGGTGTAATTGTGGGTCTGATTGATCGGGAAGCTGGGCAGCGGTACGCCATAGACTGGCGCGAACAGGCTGAGATTGGGGATGTTGAACACCGGGTTCGCATTCTGCCCGGTGTAGAAGGCCTGGTAGTTCTCGCCGCGATTATGCTGCCAGTCGACGCCGCCCAATATGGTGTGCTTGACCGGGCCGGTATCGAGCTTGCCGACCAGATGATTGTCGATCGTGAAGGTCTGGAACGCTTCATCCGATCCGCCGCCGCCGCGTTGCAGGGTCGAGAGGTCGCTATTGGCGTTGGCACCCGTGCCGCGCGTGACATAGCCCGAACCATAGATCTGCCGGTAATGCAGCCCGATTGCGAGGTAACGCGCGTTGGTGGTCCAGCTCAGCCGGTCGTTCAGGTCATGGCGGAAGAGGATCGTCGCCGATTTCTGCGTCCGGTCGAACGCCTCGTAGGACGGCTCCGAGGTGTTGAAATCCACCGGCAGCACGCCGAACGGATTGGGCAGCGCCGAGCCATAGACGGGTACGCCGCTATACGACCCCGACTCGGGATCGCGCTGATAGTTGAGGATCAGCGTCACGCTGGTCGCCGTGTCGGGCGCGAAGGTCAGCATGGGGCGCGCATAATAGCGGCGATTGGCGGTGTTGCGGATGAAGCCGTCCGATTCCTCGGCGCCTGCGATCATCCGGAACAGCCAGCGGTCATTCTCATCGAGCGGCTGATTCACGTCGATGCTGGAGCGGAGCAGCGCATAATTGCCCGCCGCCAGCTCGATCCGCCCGCCTGCCCCCGCATAGGGCAGCTTGCTGGTCAGGTTGACGAGGCCGCCGGGCGTGCCCGAGCCATAGGTGACGCCCGCCGGGCCCTTCACCACATCGACCGACTCGACCAGATGGAAATCGATCTGCGGGCTGGCATAGACGCCGCCCATCAGCCGCATCCCGTCCATGAACACGCCCGGTGCAAAGCCGCGCAGGAACAACTGGTCGTAGCGGGTGGCGACATTGCCGCGCTGGTTGGGCGCGACGCCCGCGACATAGCCGAGCGCCTGGTTGATCGACAGCGCGTTGCGCCGGGTCAGTTCCTCCTGGTCGATCACGGTGATGCTCTGCGCCGTCGCGATCAGCGGCACGTCGGTCTTGGTGCCCGAGGATGCGCTCTTCTTCTCGCGCTGCCCCTCGACCACGATGTCCTCATTGCGCAGCCGCTGCGGGTCCTCGTCGGGCAGCGTCATCGCATGAGCCGGGAGCGCGCTGCCCAGCATTCCCCCGGTGGCGCACGCTGCCAGCAGCGCTCCGCGAAGTGCGCGCATAAATTTACTCCCTGCTATTGATAGTGACTCTCAAATGCTGCTAAAGCGACGCGATCGGGATGACAAGGGGAAAGCGCGGGTGGCATCGGGCCAAGCCATTGACGAACAAGGCGGAGGCCGTTGGCGGAGCGGTGTCGCCATGGCTTGGCGCTGGATCACGGCGATTCTCGGTGGTTATGCCTTTGCCGTCGCCGCCGCGATGCTGACCGCGCGCCTGCTCCCCGCGCCCGATGCGACGGCGCGGGTCGAGGCGACCGGCTGGCCGATGATCCTGTCGTTCCTGGTCTATGCCGGGATCGGCCTCTGGGCGCTGCACGAGGTCCGGCTGGGCCGGGTCAGCGCGGTGATCTGGGGCGGGGCGATCGTGATGGCGGTGACGCTCAAGCTGCTGGGCGTGCGGCCGTGAGCGCCGCGGCGGCGCGGCGCGGGCTGCGACAGACCATGGCCTGGGCGCATGGCTGGCTGGGCCTGATCGCCGGGTGGATCCTGTTCACCATGTTCCTGACCGGCACCTCGGCCTATTTCCGCCCCGAGATCACCCGCTGGATGCAGCCCGAAATCCGTGCTGAGGCCACCCCGCCGGCGCAGGCGGCGGATTCAGCGGTCCGCTACCTGTCGCGGGTCGGGCCGGACGATCTGCAATGGTATATCTACCTGCCCGACGCGCGTACGGTCGCGACGCGCATCTTCCGCATCCCCGCCAAGCCCGATCCCAAGATGCGCGGCGACGAACTGGACCTCGATCCGGTCAGCGGCGCCCCCCTGACCGCGCGCGAGACCAAGGGCGGCGAGCAATTCTATCGCTTCCATTTCCAACTCCAGCTGCCGCACCCCTGGGGTCGCTGGCTGGCGGGGCTGTGCGCGATGGCGATGCTGGGCGCGATCATCTCGGGCGTCATCACGCATAAGCGCATCTTCGCCGACTTCTTCACGCTGCGCTGGAACAAGGGGCAGCGCAGCTGGCTCGACGCGCACAATGTCTCGGCGGTGCTCGGCCTGCCCTATCATGCGATGATCACCTATACCGGGCTGATCACGCTGGTGACGATGTACATGCCCTGGCCGGTGCTGATGAACTATGCCTCGCCCGCCCAGTTCATGCAGACCGCCTATGGTACCCCGGCCGACGTGCCCGCCAGCGGCATACGGCGTCCGCTGGTCGCGATCGCGCCACTGGTGCGCGATGCCGAACAGCGGCTGGGCGGCCCCGCCACCCGCGTCATCGTCCAGAATCCCGGCGATGCGGCGGCGCGTATCACCATCGCCCAAGCCAAGCGCGGCGCGATCAATTCGCGTACCCCCATCGCCACCTATGACGGCGCGACCGGCCGGTTCCTCAGCCGCAGCGGCGATGCCGCCGTCGCGATCGACACGGCGGGCGTCATGCTGGGCCTGCACCTCGCCACCTTCGCCGGACCGGCACTGCGCTGGGCCTATTTCGTGATGGGGCTGACCGGCGCGGCGATGGTCGGCACCGGCCTGCTGCTGTGGACCGCCAAGCGACGCAAGCCGGGTACCGCGCCCTTTTTCGGCCTGAAGCTGGCCGAGCGGCTGAACATCGCGGTGATCGCCGCCTTTCCGGCGGGCATGGCCGCCTATCTCCTCGCCAACCGGCTGATCCCGGCCACGCTCGAGGGTCGCGCGGATATGGAAGTGTCGGCGATGTTCTGGACCTGGGGCCTGCTGGCACTGGCGCAGCTCGGCCTGCCCGCACGCCGTGCCTGGACCGTGCTGTTCGCCATCGCCGCCGCTTTCTGGACCGCGATTCCCGTGGTCAACGCGCTGACCACCGCGCGCTGGCTGATCCCTTCGCTGCTCGACGGCGACCAGCTGTTCGTCGCCTTCGACCTGTCCTGTCTGGCCATCGGCATCGGCTTTGCCGCCGCCGCCCGGATCAGCGCCCGCCCCGCCCCCAAAACCCCCGGCCGGTCGCGCCGGACCATGGAGCCTGCCCATGCTTGATACGATCGCCCTTTGCTTCGTCGGCTTCTGGCTGCTCGCCGCCGGGTCCTATCGCCATGCCAAGGAGGCGGGGACGCTGCATGACGCACGGCTGCGCACCGGATTGAAGCTGCTCGGTGGTGCGGTGATGCTGCTGGCGCTGTCGGGTTGCGGCACGGCGGTCACGGGCGAGCGGATCGTGCGCATGTTCGGTGCCGCCTCGATCGCGGGCGTCGCGCTCAACCTGATCCTGTCGGTGCGCGCGCAGGCGGCCTTTGCCCCCCTGCGGGCGGTCAACCGGCTTGCGGGTCGAACACGGACCAGCCCGTCCGCTGCACCAGCCGTTCGAGCGCCAGCGTACCAAGCTGTGAATTCCCGCGCGCGTTAAGGCCGGGCGACCAGACGGCGATCGAGGCACGGCCGGGCACGATCGCCAATATGCCGCCGCCCACCCCCGACTTGCCCGGCAGGCCGACGCGAAAGGCGAACTCGCCCGACCCGTCATAATGGCCGCAGCTCATCATCAGCGCATTGATGCGCCGCGCGCGCTGCGGTGACACGACCGAGCGCCCCGCCCCCGGATTGACGCCCCGCGCCATCAGGTAACGCCCCGCCAGCGCCAGCTGCCGACAGCTCATGGCCAGCGCGCAGAAGTGGAAATAGACGCCCAGCACGCGCTCGACGGGGTGATGCAGATTGCCGAAGGCGCGCATGTAATGGGCCAGCGCCTGGTTGCGGTGGCCGGTCTCCATCTCGGCTTGCGCCACGGCGGCGTCGATGACGATGTCGTCCTCCCCCGCCAGCGCACGCACGAAGCGCAGCAACTCGCCGATCGCCTCACGCGGTTCGTGATTGCCTAGGATCACATCGGCGACGACGATCGCACCCGCATTGATGAACGGATTGCGCGGGATGCCGTGCTCGGTTTCCAGCTGCACGATCGAGTTGAACGCGGTTCCCGACGGCTCGCGCCCCACCCGCCGCCACAGCTGGTCGCCGACCGCGCCCAGCGCCAGGGTCAGCGCGAAGACCTTGGAAATGCTCTGGATCGAGAAGCTCTCCTCGGCATCGCCCGCCAGATGGCACTGGCCGTCCGCCTCGACGATGGCAATGCCGAAACGCTGCGGGTCGATGTCCGACAGCGCGGGGATATAATCGGCGGGCGTGCCCCGGTCGGGGGCTTCGGCCATTTCGGCGGCGATATCGGCAACGATCGCGGACAGGTCCATGGCCCCGTGGTGCCGTGCGCGGGCCGCTTTGTCGAGCGCCGCGAACCCGTCACATACCGACGCTAGGGAGCCGTCGCTTCTTCCCCAAGCCCCAAGACGGACCGACATCAGCATCATGCGCGAAAGGGACACCGCCCCGCCCGCCCCCGGTTTCTGGACGCTCGCCAGCGTCGAGGGATGGGAGCGTTGTGCGATTCAGGGCGCGAAGTCGCTACTGACCCTGTTCCTGGTCACCGACCTGCTGGTCCACGGCCAGGGGGTGATCGGACTGTCCGCCCTGCGCCGCGGGATCGAGGGCGTGACCGGCGCGCATGGCGACATCGCCTTCGCCTCGCAGCTTTACGGCCTGTACGGCGCGCTCACCTATCTGGTCCTGCCGCTGGGCGGCTGGATCGCGGATCGCAGCGGGCGGCGGCGGTTCGCCATGTATGTCGGCGCGGCGCTGATGACGCTGGGACTGATCGCGCTGGCCAGCAGCAGCTGGGCGCTGCTGGGACTGGCCCTGCTGATCGGCGGGATCGGGCTGCTCAAGGGCAATCTGGCCGCCGAGGTTGGGGCGTTGCGAGGACGCGCGGCGGGCGAGCGGCTCTATGCGGCCTATCTGGCGTTCCTGAACGGCGGGGCACTGTTGGGGCCGCTGATCGGCGGCTGGCTGGCACTGCGGTTCGGCTTTGCCGCCGCCTTCGTCGTCATGGCCGCCAGCATGGTCGCGGCAATGATGACCCTGCGCACCGCCCCGCCGGTTCGCCTGCTCGAAGCGCGCGAGGCGGACCGTCACCGCACCGACTGGCCGCGCGTGATCCTAGCCATCATCGCCGTGACACTGTGCTTCTGTGCCTATGAGCAACTCAACAACATGGTGCTGCTCTGGGCCGAACAGCGCGTCGACCTGACGCTCGGCACCTTGACGGTCCCGCCAAGCTGGCTGGCGGCGGCGGACGGGCTGTTCACCATCGCGCTGGCGCTGCTCGCCTATCGCCTCTGGCCGTGCCTGCCGCGTGAGCCGGGCCCGGCGATGAAGCTGGCCGCCGGAGGGATGGCGATGGCGATGGCCTATGTCCTGCTCGCCGGGCTGTCGGGGCGCGCGGCGCAGGTCGGGCTGATCGGGCCGGTCTGCGCCATCGCATTGCTGTCGGTCGGGGTGGTCCTGTCCTGGCCCTCGGCGCTGGCGATCGTCGCCGCCGCCGCGCCGCCGTCACGGCGCGGGCTGATGACCGGGCTGTTCTATCTCCACGGCTTCGTCGCGCATCTGGTGGTCGGGCAGTTGGGCACGCTCTATCCGCGCATGGACCTGCCGCATTTCTGGCTGATCCATGCCGGTTTCGGAATCGCGGGCGCTACGATCGCGCTGCTGATCCCGCGGGGTCAGGCGACGACCACCTCCACCCCGGCCAGCGCCTCGGCATAAGCGGGCGACAAAGGCGCATCGGTCACCAGCATCGCCACCGCATCCAGCGCCGCCACCTGGATGGTGCCGGGCCGGTCGAACTTGCTCTGGTCGGCCGCGATCAGCGTGCGGCGCGAGCGGGCGATCATCATCCGGCACAAGGCCGCCTCGCCCGCATGATAGTCGGCGAAACCATGATCGAGATTGACCGACTCGACGGACAAGATCGCCAGCGCGGGCGTGAACATGCTTAGATACTCGCGCGCGGTGGCATCGAAACAGGCGCGATACTCGTAATCCATCTCGCCGCCCGCCAGCATGATACGATTGTCGTTGCGCCCGCCCAGCTCGGCGGCGACTCCGACCGCATTGGTCACCACGGTCAGCCCCTGATGATCCCGAAGCGCCCGCGCGACATAATGGCCGGTGGTGCTGGCATCGATATAGATGGCCTGCCCGTCCGCGACGACCTCGGCGACGGCGGCGGCGATCCGCTGCTTGGCCTCGGCATGGCGTTGCAGGCGCGTGGCGAAGGAGCCCTCGGTCTCGACCTTGGCGATCCGCACCGCGCCATGCGCGCGCACAACCGCGCCCGATGCCTCGAGCACCCGCAGCTCGCGCCGCACCGTCTCCTCGGACACCGACAGCGCCTCGGCCAGTTCGCCGATTCCGTGGAACCCGCCCTCGGCAAGATACGCCACGATCTCATGCTGGCGGCGTTGGCGTTTCATCATGTCTGGCAGGTCCTCTCTTCGGGATCATGCTAGCGTGTGACCATGTGGTCAGGAACCCCACACAAAATCGCCGACGGCACAAAGATGCGCCGCCGGCGTAGGTGCGCTCCGGCGCCCATGGGGGCGGGCACCGGATCGGGGAGAGGGTAGGATCAGAAGGCGTAGGTCAGGTTGAGCATGTAGATGCGCCCCGTCTCGACATAACCGCCCTTGCGGTCGTTCGAGAGGTACGCCTTGCGCTCGCTGGTCGTCGCCCAATAGCTGTGTTCGTTAAACAGGTTCTGCACCGAGGCCCCGATCGTCAGGCCCGAGGGCAGGACATAGTTGACGATCAGGTTCGAGATGGTGGTCGGCTGGATATAGGTGTCCGGACGGCTGGAGCGCAGATCGTACAGCCGGTCGCCGGTATAGTTGTAGTTCCATTCCGCCGACAGCGGGCCATGGGCATAGAACAGCGCGGCATTGTACATGATCTTCGGCGCCTGGGTCATGCGCTGGTCGCGCATCTGGCCGTTGACGAAGACCCGCGCCTGCGCGCGCTGCACCGTGACATTGGCCTGGAGACCCAAGCCGTCGAGCAGCCCCGGCAGACCCTTTAGCGAGTAACGGCCGAACAGTTCGACGCCGTAGATCTTGCCCGTGGCGTCGGTGGTCAGCTTCGACACCTCGACCCCGCCCTGCTGTTCCGACTGGGGCGCGCCCCAAATGTTATAGTCGCCGCTGGCATTGGTGGTGCCGGTCGCGAACAGGACGTGATTCAGATCCTTGTAGAAGGGGCTGATCGAGAAGAAGTCGGTGCCCTGGCCCTTATATTCGATCGAGGCGTCGTAGTTCCACGAGGTCTGCGCATCGAGGTTCGGGTTGGGGATGAACACCCCCGTCACCTCGCCCAAGTCGTTACGCGTCACCTGCGTCGGTCCGAGCAGCAAGTCGAAAGCGGGCCGCGAATAGCTCTTCCGGATCGAGGCACGGACGACCATCGCATCATTGGGGCGATAATTGGCGATGACGCTCGGCAGCCACTGGTCGTAATGGCGGTCGGAGGTCACGAACGCGCCGCTATTGCCCTGCTCCTGGAAATAGGTGCCCTTGAAGCGGTTATATTCGTAGCGGACGCCCGGCACGACCTCCAGGTCGCCGAACCGCAGCGTCGTCATGACATAGCCCGACAACCGGTTCTCGCGCCCGTCGAGACGGTTTTCCTTCAACTTCACCGGGTCCAGTCCGGCGATCTTCGGGCTGGAGAGCTGGCGGACCTGGTTCTCGATATAGTCGGTGTCGATCAGGAAGATCGGCACCTGCGCGGCGTTGTTCATGAACCCGCCGAGCAGACGGCCGGGCAGCGAGGTCAGGACCGGGCCGGTCGCGGCATAGCGCGGCGAGTTGCTGCCGTCCGCATTGGGGAAGGTATATTGCAGCGCGCCGTCGTCGCCCAGCGCATTGGCATAGCGCTTGGCGTCCTCGACCTTGGCACCCGCCGAGATCGAGACGAGGCCCTGATCGGCATGGTGCCAGGTCGTGTCGAACTGACCCTCCAGGCGGCGTTCCCAGGTATTCTCGAACTGCTGGGTGACGTACCACTGGCGCAGCTTGCTGAGGTCGGTCAGATACGCGCGCGCCGCGTCGGTCAGGACGACCTGCGGGAAGGTGCGCTGGCCGATCGAGGTGACCATGCGATAGGCCGCCGTGCCCGTGTTGTCGGCGGTGCCGATATAGGGACGGCCCGCAAAGCCCGACTGGATACGCAGCGGATAGTCCTGCGACCCGCGCGAATAGGCGCCGTGATAGTCGAAGGTGAAGTCGCCCGAGCGGGTCTGGCCGCCCAGCTTCGACGTCACCAGCTCCTGGTTGCTGTGCTCGGTGCGGAAATAATGCGTCGCGGTCAGGCCGTAATCGGCGCGATAACCGGCGGCGTCGTACGAGCCCTTGTTGGGGTTCGGGTTGATCTGGTCGGGCGCCAGGCTGGTCTGGCGCAGCGCGGTCTGGTCCATCCAGCTCTTCAGATTGTACCGGCCATAGGTGGAGTGCAGGTACAGGTCGGTGCCCTCGCCCTTCCAGTCGAGGTTCAGCGTGCCGCCCATCCGCTCGATACGGTTGCGGAACGACTGCCACTGGGCACCGCGCGCGAACAGATTGTCGAGATTGTCGCGGATCATGCCGGAGATGTTGTTGTTATACTTCTCCCAGTCATGCTGCACGGCCGTCGACTCGCCCAGCACATGCTTCAGGCCGTAATAGGCCGAGGCATAGACGCCGAAATCGCCGAAGCGCTGGGCAGTCTCGACCTGCGCGGTGCCGCCCCAGGGGTCCTGGCGACGCGCATCGGCACGGCCCGCCAGCTGGCCCTGAAGGCGGATCTGGGTGCGGTGGTTGGGCAGGTCGAAGGCGGTGATCGGCACCATGTCGATGATGCCCGCGATCGCGTCGCCGTCGTACTTGGCGGTCGGCGCCTTGTCGACGCGCACCGTCTGGAGCGAGAAGGGCGACAACAGGTTCATCGAGATGGCGCGGGTGCGCGCATCGGTTTGCGCCAGGCGCACGCCGTCCAGCGAATAGGCGTTGTACGAAGTGTCGAGACCGCGGATCGAGACATATTGCGCCTCGCCCGTCGCCGCCGCGTTGCGCGACTGGTCGACCGAGGAGCTGATGCCCGGCAGGCGGGTCAGCAGGTCGGCCAGGTTCTGCTGCGGCTGAAGGCGCAGTTCCTCGCCCGAGACGACGGTGGCCAGCGACTGGCTGCGCAGCTGTTCGTCCTGCGCATCGACCACCGCCTGGCGATGACCCTTGACCACCACGTCCTCACCGACCTGCGGATCGGCGGCTGCGACCGCCGGTTCGTCCGGCGCGACGATCGGATCGGCGGCGAAAGCCGGTGCGGCAATCAGGAAGGTCGCGGCGGTGCCGCACAACAGGCGCACGACATGCGCCCGCTTGGCCGAAGCGGTCATGGAATTTCCCCTGGATCAATTTGATGGCGACGCCCCCTAGGACGCCTTCGACGGCCCCGCTAGGGATGGCATGTGACAGCGCGATGACTTATTGACCGACTTTTGATGACTTCTAAAAAATCTTGCCACGACGCTGGCCCAGCCTCGCGAAGCCGTGGCCAATGTCACAGTCCTGACCCGAAATCGGTCCAAAGCTGCGCGATGACCGTCCTTTCCCGCCGCCTGATCGCGCCGCTCGCCCTCTATGCCCTGTCCATGCTGGCCGTGCCGGTCGCGGCGCAGGATGTCCCTGCCTCGAAGGGGCTGACGCTCGACCGGGTGGTGGTGCTGATGCGGCATGGCGTACGCGCGCCGCTGGACGGCGAGGTGCCGCACGGCACGCGCACCGCCAAGCCCTGGCCGATCTGGACCACGCCCGAAAGCGAACTGACCCCGCGCGGGGCCGAGGCGCTGGCCGCCGAGGCGCGGGCCGATCGCGCCGCCTGGGTCGCGCGCGGCCTGTTGCCGCAGGGCTGCCCCGCGCCGGGCAGCATCCGCATCCGCACCAACAGCCCGTCCCGCACGATCGCCAGTGGGGAGGCCTATGCCAAGGCGCTGACCCCGGGTTGCGCGATGCCCGTCGCGCACAATCCGATGGGCCAGGTCGATCCCCTGTTCGAGCCGTTGCGCGCCCGTGCCACCCGTTTCGATGCCGACGCGGCGGTGGCGGATATCAACCGCTTCACCGGCGGCATGGACGCGTTGGCCGCGCGCCACCGTCCGGCACTTCGGCTGCTGGACCAGGTGCTGGGCTGCGGCGATGCCAAGGGCTGCGACCCGGCAGGCCCCGCACGGCTGACGCCTTCGGCCGATGGCCATGGCATCGACCTCACCGGGCCGATCCGCACCGCCTCGGGCACCGCGCAGGTGCTGCTGCTGCAATATGCCGAAGGGCTGTCGCCCTCGGTCGGCGGCGCGCCGGTCGACGGCAAGATGCTGGCACGGCTGGGCACGGTCCATGCCGCGCTGTTCGACGTCTATTCGCGCTCGCCCTATATGGCCGCACACCAGTCGGCGGCGTTCGGGCGGCACATGATCGACGCGCTGACCGCGAAGGACGGCGCAAAGCTGGACATGCTGGTCGGGCACGACACCAATGTCACCGCGCTGGCCGCCCTGCTCGGCTTCGATCTGGTCGCGCCGGGCTATGCCGTGAACGATGCCGCGCCGGGCGGAGCGATCCTGATCGAGCGCTGGCATGATGCGAAGGACCGTGCCTTCGTCACCGTCCATTATCGCACCCAGTCGCCCGAAGGGATCCGCGCCCATGCCGCCGCCGTCTCGACACGGTCCGTGACGGTGCGCGGCTGTCCCGCCCATGCGCCCTGCCCGCTCGACCGTTTCGTGCGGCTGTTCGGCGAGCGGCTGGCTCCGCTGGCCCGCTAGGATCGGCGGGGCAGGACTTGCCACCGCGCTTTTGCCCGGTAGGGCGAAGGCGAAGACGGTTTGGAAAGTGACGATGAGCCTGCATTTGCTTCTGGTCGAGGACGACGCCACCTATGCCCATGGCCTCGCCGCCGACCTGATGGGGCTGGGGCACCGGGTCGAACATGTCATCGATGGCCGCTTCGCACTCGCCGTGATCGACCGCGAGCAATATGACGCGGTGATCCTCGACCGGATGATGCCGCGCCTCGACGGGCTGTCGGTGGTCGAGACGCTGCGCGCGCGCGGGATCACCCTGCCCGTCGTTATGCTGACCGCGCTGTCCATGGCGACGGACAAGGTCGACGGGCTGGAAGCGGGCGCGGACGATTATGTCGTCAAGCCGGTCGAGCCGCAGGAACTGGTCGCGCGCATCCAGGCGGTGATCCGGGGCCGCCGCTGGACGGTCAGCGAAACCGACACCATCCGCGCAGGGAACATCGTGGTCAGCCCGACCAGCTTTCGCGCCTGGCGCAGCGGGCAGCCGATCACGCTGGCCAATCTGGAGCTGAAGCTGCTGGCCGAACTGGCACGCCATGCAGGCGAGGTGCTGACCCGCGCCATGCTGATCGAGCGGGTCTGGGGTTATGATTTCGAGCCGGAGACCAATATCGTCGACGTCTATATCCGGCGCCTGCGCATCAAGCTGACCGAGAATGGCGGCGAGGATCCCATCGAAACGGTGCGCGGGATCGGCTATTCGCTGAAACCATGATCAAGCGCGCGATCCGTCGTCTGTCGCTGCGCGGGCTGACCATCGCCGTCCTGGCCCTGTTCCTGATCGCCACGGTCGCCACCGGCATCTCGATCCTGGCCGCCAACCGGGTGACGGTCGCACGCGCGGTCGATCGCCGGATCGAGGCGATCGCCGATCTGGTGCTGGAGTGGGATGCGGGCGAGACGCGGCTCCCCACCCCGCTGCTGCTCGCGCGGATCGCCACCTTGTCGGGGCAGCGCGATACCGGGGATATCGGCCTGTTGCTGCTGGGGGCGGACGGACGGCGGCTGGGCGGCAATATCGCCCCGCGCTCCACCCTGCCGATGGGCCGGTCGGACCTGCGCCAACGCGACGGGATCATCGGCCTGTCGCATGGCCGCGCGCTGGTTCGCGATGCGGGTGAAGGGCGGCGGCTGGCGGTGGTGGCGGAAACCGAACCGTTCGACAGCCACCGTGCCATGCGGACGCGCATCTATCTGACCGGGTTCGGCTCGATCATCCTGATCGTGGTCGGCGGCGTCATCGCCTTTTCAATGCTGGTCGGCCGCCGCATCGCCGACCAGCGCGCCACGGTCGAGGCGATCATCGCAGGCAATATCCGTCACCGCGTGCCGGTGACCGGATCGGGTGACGAGTTCGACCGCCAGGCCGCCGCCTTCAACCGGATGCTCGACCGCATCGCCGAGCTGATGGACGCGATGCGCAGCCAGTCGAACGACATCGCGCATGACCTGCGCACGCCCCTGTCGCGGCTGCGCGGCCAGCTGGCACGCATGGTCGAGGACGCCCGCGACCCCGCCCAGGCCGAGCGCGCCGGCGCCGCACTGGCCCAGTGCGACGCGCTGCTCGCCATGTTCGCCGCCCTGCTCCGCATCGCCGAGATCGAGGCGGGGCATCGCCAGGCGGGCTTCGCCCCCTTCGACCTGTCCGCGCTGGTCCGCGACACGGGCGCGATGATGATTCCCGTCGCCGAGGATGCGGGCCATTCCCTGAGCATCGCGGTCCATGCCGCGCTCCCGGATTTCGTCGGGGACCGGCAGTTGCTGACCCAGGCGCTGGTCAACCTGATCGGCAATGCGATCAAATATGGTGCGGCGGGCGGCACGATCCGGGTGTCGCTGGACGCGGGCGAGGAGGGCGTGACCCTGAGCATCGCCGATAACGGCCCCGGCATCGCGCCCGAGGATCGCGCCCATGCGCTGCGCCGTTTCGGACGGCTCGACACCGCGCGGGGGGCGGCGGGGGGCCATGGCCTGGGCCTTCCGCTGGTCGAGGCGATCGCACGACTGCATCGCGGGCGGCTGGAACTGGGCGATGCCGCGCCGGGGCTGGTGGTGTCGCTGATCCTGCCCGGTCGATAATATGAAACGAATAAGATGAATTCACCCCTCCCCTGAAGGGGAGGGGCTCGCAGTGAGCCCATGCAGGGGCAACAACAAAAAAGGGCCACCCCGAAGGGCGGCCCTGAAGTTGGGTATCCGGGTCGGGATCAGAAGCGAACCGTGCCCTCCAGGCCGATGGTGCGCGGCGGGTTGAAGTTGCCATAGTCGCCCAGCGTCGCGGCATTGGCGGCCGAGCGGCGATAGACGAAGCTGTTGTTGAGCAGATTGCGGCTCCACAGCGACAGGGTCATCTTCGTGCCGCCCTCGGTCAGCGGCAGGTCGGCCAGCGCGATGCGGCCGTTCATCACGAAGGTCTTGTCGGTGCGCGTCGTCTCGTTCTGGAAGCTATAGGCCGGGTCGGCATAGTTGGCGTCCAGGTGGAAACGGACCTTGGCCTCCGAACCCGCCAGCGGCACCTCGTAATCGGCATAGGCCGAGGCGGCGTTGCGCGGCGTATAGACCACGAACACCTGGGTCAGCGCGTTGCCCAGGAACGGGTTCGGCGTCAGCGGCACGTTGGTATAGGTGTAGGCATAGGACGCGCCGACCGTCATCCCCTCGATCGGGCTGGTCGTGATGTCGGCCTCGACCCCGCGAATCTTGGACGTGCCCGGCGCGTTGCGGGTTTCCTCGGTGTGCAGGTTGTAGGTCGGGCTGGCCGGGTTGGTGTCGACATTGTCGAAGTCGATCTGGGTGCCGGTGCGGTCCATGATATAGCCCGCCAGGTTCAGGCGGACGCGCTTGTCGAACAGGTCCATCTTCGACCCGATCTCATAGGACTTGACCGCTTCGGCGCCGAACGAGGCGAAGGTCTGCGACCGATCATTGGCACCGCCCGCGCGGTAGCCGGTCGAATATTTCGCGTAGAGATGGACCGTGTCGGTCGCGTCGAACGCCGCCGTCACCATCGGATCGAACCGGCTGTTGTCGAAGGTGAAGGGGAAGTTGGTCGACTTGCCCTGCACCAGATATAGCGTGCCGTTGCGCTTGTCGTGGGTGTAGCGGCCGCCCAGCGTCAGGTGGAAGGCGTCGAAGCCCGCCGGGGTATAGGTCGCCTGCGCGAAGGCCGCATAGCTATAGGCGCGGGCGAAGCTGCCGCGCTGGAAGAAGAACGAACCCGGTGCCCAGCCCTGGTTGCCCGAACCGATGGTGCCCAGCGCGGTCTGCGACAGGATGGTGTAGCCGGTGCCGTCCGCATTCCACTGGTTGGTCGACGGGGTCGCCGCCTGCTCGCGGGCGTTTTCGGTGAAGTAGAACAGGCCCGCCACGTAATCGAGCTGCGGCAGGCTGCCGACCGCCTGGAATTCCTGGCTGAACTGGTGCTGCTGCATGAAGGACAGGCTGTAGCGGCTGAACTTGCCGTTGGGCAGGAACACGGTGCGGTGCGCACCGCCCGAATTGTCCCACTGGTCGGTCGACACGCCGCGCCATGCGGTGATCGAGCGCAGCTCCAGGCCCGGCGCCACGTCATAGTTCAGCTTGGCCGAGAAGCCGTGGGTACGGTCGACGCTGTACTGCTGCGGCACGCCGATATCGGCGGTCTTCATGCGATCGTCGCCTGACACGACGACCAGAGGCGACAGCGGCGCGATGGTGCCGGAGGGCAGCTTGCCGCCATTGGCGTTGATCTGCGCGATGGTCGCGACGGGCAGGCCGCGCGGGTTGTAGTTCAGCAGCTGGCTGTAGAAGGGCGAGTTCTCGTCCTTCGCCTGGTCATAGGACAGCTCGGCCGAGAAGCCGTCGACCGGCTTCCACACGGCGGCGACATGGCCGCCCACGCGGTTGTACGCGCCCCAGCCCACGCTGCCCGGCAGCGGGTTCTTCACGAACGGGTTCTGGTGCTGGATCACGCCGTCCAGCTTGATCGAGATATTGTTGAACTGGGGCAGATTGACGTGCGCGGCGGTGTTGTACGCGCCGTAATTGCCGAAGCCCGCGGTCAGCGAGCCGCCGAACTTACCGGTCGGCCTGGCGGTGACGATCGACAGCGCGCCGCCCTCGGTGTTGCGGCCGAACAGCGTGCCCTGCGGCCCGCGCAGCACTTCGACGCGCTCGATGTCGAACAGCGCGGCGTTCAGGCCCTGCGAACGGCCCAGATACACGCCGTCGAAATAGACGCCGACGCCGGTGTCGCGCGCGGTCTGGTTCTGATCGAACGGCACGATGCCGCGGATACCGACGGTCAGCGCCGACTGGCGCGCCTCGAAGGTGGCGACACGCAAGCTCGGCACCGTGCCGTCGGCCAGGTCGAGCAGGCTCTGGACATGGCGGTCCTTCAGCACGGTCGGGTCGATGACCGAGATGGCGATCGGCGTCTTCTGAAGGCTGGTCTCGCGCTTGGTCGCGGTGACGACGATGTCCTTCAGCTCACCCGAATCGGTGGCGGGATCGGTCGCCGCGGCGGCGGGGGCCGGATCGGCGGCAGGCTTGGTGTTGGCGGCGAAAGCAGGCGTGGCGGCGAGTGCCAGAAGCGCGGAACCGCCCAGCAGCGCGGCGCGAACGAAATTGGTGTTCATGGTGGTTATTATCCCTATCCCCCGATCGACCTTCCGGTCGTCGCTGGCCGCGCGGATAGGGATGCTGCAAGAAGCTGGTGTTACCTTTCTATGACCAATGCCAACTTGTTCATTTCATCTTGGTTTCATCTTGGCCTGGCGGCGCAGACGCAGCCGGGCTGGCCGTCCCGCCATGGCGCACCAGTTCCATCTTCTGCGGCAGGGTGCCGATCTCGATATCCCTGTCCCGGAGCGCCGCGAGCAACGCGAACAGCACCGCGCTGCGCGTGCCATAGGCCGCACGCGGGCTTTCGACATGGGCGAAGCAGTTGAAATGAATGCGCCCGTCGACGATCGAGTCGATGAACGCCTTGGGCGCCGGATCGGCCAGCACCGCCTCCTCGGCGGTGAAACAGTCGAGCACGATGCCCCGCACCATATCCGCATCCGTCTCGATCGGGACCGAAAACTGGATCTGGACGCGCCCCAGCGGCCCGGCGAGCGTCTTGTTGAGCACCGATTTGGTGATCAGCTCGGAATTGGGGACGATCAGCGTCGAATGGTCGGCCAGTTCGATCTCGGTCGAGCGCACGCTGATCCGCTTGACGTCGCCCTCATCGGTGCCGACCCGGATCAGGTCGCCGATCTTGATCGGCCGTTCGGCCAGCAGGATCAGGCCGGACACGAAATTCTGGGTGATCGCCTGAAGGCCGAAACCGATGCCGACCGACAAGGCGGACAGCAGAAGCGCGATCCGCTCCACCCCGATGCCCAGCGACGCCAGTGCCCAGATCACCGCCAGCGCGATGCCGATATAGCGCGCGACCAGACTGACCGAGTTACGCCCCGACCCGTCCAGATCGGTCGCGGGCAGATAGCGTTGCTCCAGCCAGCGCATGAACAGGCGCACCAGCCCCAGCCCGACGAACAGCACCACCAGCCCGCGCAGGATCGCACCGGGCGAGATCCAGACATTGCCGATCTTGACCCCGTCGGCGACGCTGGTGATCTGGTCGAACACCGCCCCCGGATCGCCGCTCGCCCCGAACGGCTGGAGCAGCACACCCAGCGTCAGCAGCACCAGGACCAGCCGGATCATGCCCGACAGGACCAACCCGAACTGGTCGATCATGCTGCCGCGCACGCCCAGCGCGCGGGTCAGGGTGACGCCGACCTTGCTGTCGCGCACGAAGACCGAGGTCGCGATATCGTCGGCGGCCACCAGCATCAGATAGAGCGCCGAGCCGAGCAGCACGGTCCACCCGATCATCAGCGCGACGAACCAGCTGAACCAGATATAGCCGACCAGCAGCGCCAGCCCGGCCACGCCGACCGCGATCCAGGCGACGAGCGTCGCGACGCTTAGCCCCGCACTGACCCCGGCATGGGTCGCGGCATCCTCCTGCGCGACGCGCCGGGCGCGCAACTGGCCCAGCACCACCAGGGTCGCGACGATCAGCAACAGGTGAAGCAGCGCCTCGACCGCCTGGCTGGCGATCACAGCGCTGCGGCTGCTGCCGATCGCGCCCTCGAACGACATCACCATCGTGGTAATGAAGGTCAGCAGGGTCAGGCCCCAGGACAAAGGCCGCAGCCGCTGCGCCGTTTCATTGTCAAGCGGCGCGATCCGCCACGAGGGCTGGCTGCGCATCAGGACCGCGCCGGTCACCGCCGCGGTGAATCCCGCCACGCCCGAGGCGAAGACGAAACCGTCGAGAAAACTCGTCCAGCGTTGCGGCAGCAACCCCGCCCAGCGCAGCCCCTGGACAAAGACGAAGGCGGCGGCGAGCGGGCAGAGCGTACCCACCGCCACCCGCCAGAAGGTATAGGCCGAGCGCCGTACCCGGCTGGGCGGCGCCTCGGCGATTAGACGGCGCTGCGCCAGCCGGTGTCCGCCCAGCCGTACCGGGCCGATCAGGATGACCGCCAGGGCAAAGCCCAGCAGCGCCTGCCACGGGATGCCGCCGCGCCATTGCTGCGCGATCTGTTCGCCGCCCTGTTTCAGGAACAGCCCGACCCGCCGCCAGTCGCGCGGGGCCTGTTCCAGCACGATGGTCCAGAAGGCGGGGCTCAGCGGCGACGGCGCCTTGGACGACAATTTCTCGTTGAACTGCGCGGCCTTGCTCTGATCGATCTCGTCGACCAGCTGCCCCGCCTCGACCCCCGCCAGCCGCCCGCGCTTGATCGCCGCGTCGATGGTCGAGCGCAGCAGTGACAGCGCCTTGCGCTGCGCGACCAGCTCGGGGGCCTCCGCCTCGCCGGGCGTTGGCGTGCCGAGCCCGGTGATCCGCGCATTCACCAGCGCCAGCTGCTCGGTCAGGTCGGACACCGCCTGGTCGGTCGAATCCTTGGCGCCCTGCGCCCGGTCGCGCAGTTCACGCCGATCGTCATCATCGACCTTGGAGTCGAGCGCCCGGTCGACCGCGCGCACCTCCGCCTCGGCCTCGGCGATACGGGTGGCCGAGGCCGTCGCCGGATTGCCCTGCGCCGACACCGGCACGCCCGTTCCGACCAGCCCGACCATGATGCAGGCCAGGACCAGGAAGCGCAGGACAGCGGAGGGCGCGGGACAGGACAGCGCGAAAGAGGACCGGGACATGGGGCATGCTCATAACCCCCCGCCGCCGGTCAGGCGAGAGGCTGACGGTTCCGCGCGTCCATTCGGTCCATCCCGGACATTTGCCACTTGATCCGAAATCGTGTGTATCGGGGAGCCCGCACCGGCCGGGATCGTTGACACCGATCGGACGATTTTTCGCATGACTGAACTCGCCTCCCTTCATGGGCAAACGCCCTTGTCCGCTCCCCCCAGGGGGCCGCTGCCGCACGACTCGCATGTGCTGGCGGGGATCAACCGCATCCTGCAGGAAGCCCTGCGCGCCTCGACCGAAGAGGAGTTGGGCCAGCTGTGCCTGGCGGTGGCCGAGGACCTGACCGGCGCGGCGTTCAGCTTTTTCGGCGAGCGGCGGGACTCGCACGACCGGCTGGATCATATCGCGATCAGCGAGCGCGGCTGGGCCGCCTATGCGGGCGACGATCCCGACTTCAGCCAGCGCCAGCTGCCCAACGGCATGAAGATCCACGGCATTTTCGGCCAGGTGATCCTTCAGGATCGCAGCATGATTGTGAACGACCCCGCCAACCACCCCGACCGGGTGGGCACGCCGGAGGGTCATCCCATGTTGCGCAACTTCCTGGGCGTGCCGCTGCGCCGCGATGGCGAGACCTTCGCGATGTTCGCTCTGGGCAACCATCCCACAGGCTTTACCGAGCGCGAACGCGCCATCGCCGAGGAACTGGCCCCCGCCATCGTCCAGGCCCTGTTGCGCAAGCGGGCCGAGGTCGCCTCGCGCGCCAGCCAGCGGCGGTTGCTGAGCCTGATCGAGGGTATTCCGCAACTGGTCTGGACCGCGATGCGCGACGGGCAATGGACCTGGGTCAGCCCGCAATGGGTCGCCATGACGGGGCTCAGCGTCGAGGAAAGCCTGGGCCATGGCTGGCTGGCCGCCGTCCATCCCGACGACCGCGATGCCGCGCGGCGTTTCTGGAACGGCGCGGGCGAACATGGCGAGCTGGCGATGGAGGGGCGGTTGCGCCATGGCCAGACCGGCCGATATCGCTGGTTCAAGACACGCGCGACGCCGGTGCGCGACGATCACGGCACCATCGTCGAATGGTTCGGCACCTCGACCGATATCGACACGCTGCGCCGTCTTCGCGAGCGGCAGGAGACGCTGGTCGCCGAGTTGCAGCACCGGGTCCGCAACATCCTGACCATCGTCCGTTCGATCTTCACGCGCACTGTCGAGAGCGGCGGGCCGATCGACGAGATTTCGGATCATTTCCGCGGACGGCTCGACTCGCTGGCGCGTACCCAGGTGGTCGCAACGCAGACACGGTCGGGCCGGGTGGACCTGGAAAACCTGATCCGCGACGAGCTATTGGGTGTGGGCGCTATCGAGGACGACCGGCTGTCGATCGAAGGGCCGGACATCTCGCTGCCCGCGGATACGGCGGAAACCATGGGTCTGGCGATCCACGAACTGACCACCAATGCCCTGAAATATGGGGCGCTGCGCCATCCCGCCGGACGGTTGTCGATCGCGTGGGCGATCGAACTTAAATCAAATAGCGAATGCGAACTGATTGTAAAATGGGATGAAACGGGTGTACCAGCAATGCCGGTCCCGCCTGTACGTCAGGGATTCGGGACCGAGTTGATCCGCGAGGCCTTGCCTTATGGGCTGGGCGCACGGACCAGACTGGAATTTCGCGGTGGCGGCGTCCTATGTGTGATAACGCTACCATGGGCTGCAGATGACGCCGACGCGTTGAACCGGAGCACCGAGGGATGAACCGCCGATCGCCGCTGGCCGACAAGCGTATCCTCGTGGTCGAGGACGAGTATTTCATTGCGCGCGACCTGGAGCGCGCGTTGCGCGCCGCCGATGCCATCGTGGTCGGCCCCGTCGCCACGCTGGAACAGGGGCTCGACCTTGCCGAGAACCAGCCGCTCGACGCGGCGGTGCTCGACGTCAATCTGGCGGGCGAACGCGCTTTCGAAATCGCGGACTGCCTGTCGGCGCGCGACGTGCCCTGGACCTTCCTGACCGGCTATGACGAATGGGCGCTGCCCGCCCCCTATCGATCGGCCTCGATCGTCGCCAAGCCGTTCCAGCCCGACCGCATCATCCGCGCGATCGGCGCCCTGATACCCGACAAAGGATGCGCATGACCTCTTCCTCCGCCGCCCTGTCGTCCTCCCCGTCCTCGGCCGCCGCGTCCGAGGGGATTGCCGCCGCCGCGATCCGTCGGTTGACCGCGCTGACGCCGCTGGCCGACGCGGACCTCACGCTGCTCGACACCGCCGCCGACCGGGCGCTGACCTATCCGGTGCGCCACACCTTCCAGACGATCGGCCGTCCGGTGGCCGACCCGCTGCTGCTGTTGCAGGGCTGGGCCGCGCGGGTGCGGATCCTGCCCGACGGGCGGCGGCAGTTCATGAGCTTCTACCTGCCGGGCGACGTCATCGGTTCGACGCATCATGCGCACCCCATCGCCTCCGCGACGGTGGTGGCCATCACCGAATGCGTCGCCTGCCCCGCCCCCGCCGCCCCCGCCGGATCGGGCCTGGCCCAGGCCTATGCCGTCGGCGAGGCGCTGGACGAGGCCTATCTGCTGGGCCATGTCGTCCAGCTCGGCCGACTGAACGCGCAGGAGCGGATCAGCGATTTCCTGCTCGAAATCTATGAGCGGCTGTCGCTCGCCGGGCTGACCGTGGGCGGCAGTTTCGAGATGCCGCTGACCCAGGAAATGCTGGCCGATGCGCTGGGCCTGACCCCGGTGCACGTCAACCGGATGATCCAGCAGGCGCGGCGCGACGGCGACCTGATGTGGAAATCGGGCCGCGTCCTGCTCCGCGATCCCGAACGCACCGCGCGCACCATCGGCCGGCTGAGCCCGCAGGTGACCGGCACCCAGACCATGCCGCAGGCGAGAGTGGACTGATGCGCAAAATTCCTCCCCTTGCCGGGGAGGAATCAAGCCGTTCGGATTATCACCCACCATTCCCGCATCATTCTGATGACTTTCTGACCCGTTCAGCCTGTTTCACACAGTCGTCATCAATTTTACGCCAAGCTGACACCGACCGATCCTAACGCCCCCGCCGAACCGGCAAGACAGCCGATGGGGGATCAAGACATGCTGACGTTTCGCGGCCTGCTGAAGGCATCGGTTTCGCTTATTCTAGTGACGGGCCCGCTCGCCGCCCATGCGCAGGACAGTGCAGGTGCAGGGGCAGGCGCCACCGCGCCGCAGGCCGCGCAGGCGACCGATGCCGACGCCATGGGCGAGGATATCGTCGTCAACGGCACCTATGCACGCAGCCTGGCGGCGGGCATCGAGACCAAGCGCCGCGCCGCTTACGGTGTCGACTCGATCAGCTCGACCGATATCGGCAAGTTCCCGACCCAGAACGTCGCCGAAGCATTGCAGCTCGTCCCCGGCGTGGCGATCACCCGCCCGCGCGGCGAGGGCCTGTATGTCAGCGTCCGTGGCCTGGGGCCGCAGTTCCAGAACACGCTGATGAACGGCCGCACCGTCGCGCTGAACGACCTGATCGAGAATGGCGGTGCCGCCGGGCGTCAGTTCCGCTTCGAGATGCTGCCCGCCGAGTTCACCTCCAGCATCGACGTGGTGAAGACGCCGACCGCCGACATGAGCGAAGGCGCGCTGGGCGGCAATATCGACGTCAAGACCTTCCGCCCGCTGGAGGTCGGCAACAAGACGACCGTCAACATTCGCGGCACCTATACGACCCAGACCAAGGATGTCCGCCCCAACGTCACCGTGCTGACCAGCGCGAAGAACGGCGACGGCACCTTCGGCATCCTCGCGGGCGCGCAGTACTGGGGCAAGACGGTCCGCAACGACCGCTTCATGAATTTCGGCTGGCTGACCGACCGCTACACGGCGGCCAACAAGGGTGGCATTCCCGCCGGTCTCTACTCGCCGACCCGCACCCGTCCGACCGTCGAGACCGAGGATCGCAAGCGCATCTCGGGCATCGTGTCGGCGCAGTGGCAGCCGACGCCCGAGCTTCAGACGACGCTCGACATGGTCGCGACGCGCCTCGACGTCGCCTATGACGAGTTCGGCCTCGACATCTATCCCGATGACGGCGGCACGGCGGGCGGCCCCCCGGCGCAGATCCAGCCGGGCTATACGGTCGTCGGCGATACGATCACCAAGGCGACGATCAACAATGTCCGCTTCATGGGCACGCGTGAATACAGCCTCAACCGCCACGACCTGCTGACCGTCGGGCTGAAGCAGACGTGGAACCCCGACCGCTGGCATGTCGCCGCCAACGTCAACTGGTCGGCGGCGCACAGCTATCACCCCGATTACCGCACCGGCACGGTGCGCAGCCGCGCCTATTTCGTCGCGCCGCTGACCTATGACGCGAGCGCCGGTTACCAATCGGTGCCGACCTTCACCACGCCGGTCGATGTCACCAACCCGGCCAATTACAAGCTGTTCCAGTTCAACATCGCACCGAAGGACAGCAAGGACTGGGACTTCTACTCGCGCCTCGATATCGGTCATGATTTCGACGGTTTCCTGTCGAAGCTGCAGGCGGGTGGCGAATATCACTGGCGCAAGCGCGACTATTTCCGTCGCGATTACCTGATCGACACCGCGACCAACCAGCCGCTGACCAACCTGGGCGCGGGCGCGTATCAGCAGCTTCCCTATGACGACTTCCTGTCCGGCGTGTCGGGCAACGGCTTCCGCAACTGGCTGGTGCCCGTCAGCCAGGCCTATGTCGGCAATTTCTTCACCCCCGCCATCCAGGCGCAGCCGATCACCAATGGCGACCGCCGTTCATCCTTCGTCGTGTCGGAAAAGATCGCGGCGGCCTATGTCCGCGCCGATTACCAGTTCGATGCGGGCGCGGTGCCCGTCACCGGCAATCTGGGCGTCCGCTATGTCCACACCGATCAGGTGGCGAGCGGCACCCTGACCAGCGGCAATGTCGCCACCCCGGTCAGCTACCCCAAGACGTTCAACAACGTCCTGCCCAGCTTCAACCTGCGCGCCGACCTGTCGCCGTCGCTCGTTGGTCGCCTGGCCGCCAGCCGGGTGCTGACCCGTCCCAACGTCACCGACACCGCGCCGCGCATCACAGTGTCGACCGACGCGCCGACCGCCAGCGGCGGCAACCCGCAGCTGGTGCCGTTCCTCGCCACCCAGTTCGACGGGTCGCTGGAATGGTATTTCGCCCCCTCGGGCATGCTGTCGGGTGCGGTCTTTTACAAGGCGATGGACAATTACATCACCCAGTCGAATACCGAGATCACTATTCCGGGTCGCGGCACCGTCCGTCTGTCCAGCTCGGTCAATGGCGGCAATGCCAAGGTCTACGGCGCGGAAGCGGCATACAGCCAAGTCTTCACCTTCCTGCCCGCGCCGTTCGACGGCTTCGGCGTGCAGGGCAGCTACACCCATACCGAGGTGAAGGCCGATTACACGGCGGGGTCGCGCACCATCAAGGACCAGCTGATCGGCCTGTCGAAGAACAGCTTCAACCTGGTCGGCTTCTACGACAAGGGGCCGCTGTCGGCGCGACTCTCCTATGTCTGGCGCGACAAATATCTGTCGAGCACGGGCAGCACGGTGCAGGCGCCCACTTACGTCGCCGCCTTCGGTTCGCTCGACGGCCAGCTCTCGGTGCGCGCCGCCGACAATCTGACGCTCAGCCTGGAGGCGATCAACATCGCGGGCGCGCATCAGGACACCTATAACGACAATGCTCTGCGCTTCGGCGAGATCAACTATTATGGCCGGACGATCCTGTTCGGCATCCGGGCGGAGTTCTGATGAAGGCGTTCCTCACCCTGGCGGCGGTCCTCGCGACCGCCGCCGCTCCGGCGCCGCAAGCAGGCTTGCGGATGAACGACATTCAGGTCGTCGGATCGCACAACAGCTATAAGAAGCGGATCGCGCCTGCGGTCTTCGCCGAACTGGAGCGGCGTGACCCGAAGCTTGCCGCCGCGCTGGATTACGATCACCTGACGCTCGCACAGCAGCTCGACCGGGGCGTGCGCCAGCTGGAGATCGACATCTTCGCCGATCCCGAAGGCGGGCGCTTCGCCCATCCCAAGGGCGAGGCGATGGCCAAGGCGGTGGGCCAGCAGACCGGCTTCGACGAGGCCGCCATGATGAAGCCCGGCTTCAAGGTCTTCCACATTCCGGAAGTCGACTACCGGTCCTGCGGCACGTTCAAGCAGTGCATCGGCCAGATCGACGCCTGGTCGCGCGCGCATCCGCGCCATTTGCCGATCATGGTGACGATCAACGCCGCCGACCGGCCGATCAACAAGCCCGGCGTCACCGATCCGCTGCCGCTGACCGGGCCGCTGCTCGACGCGCTGGATGCGGAAATCCGCGACGTGCTGACGCCCGACCGGATCATCACGCCCGATGACGTGCGCGGCAATGCGAAGACCTTGCGTGAAGCCGTCACGACCAAGGGCTGGCCGACGCTGGAGCAGGCGCGCGGGAAAATCTACTTCGTCCTCGATACCCCCAGCGACGTGTCAGACCGTTATCGCGCCGGGCATCCCTCGCTCAAAGGCCGCCCGGTCTTCGGCTGGTACGACACCGACCAGCCCGAGGCTTCGGTCGAGATCGTCGGCGATCCGCGCACCGACGGGGCCAAGATCAGGGAGTGGGTGAAACAGGGCTTCATCGTCCGCACCCGCAGCGACGCCGACACGGTCGAAGCCCGCACCAACGATCATGCCCGCCAACAGGCCGCGATCGACAGCGGCGCGCAGGCGGTATCGACCGACTATTATCCCGGCGCGCCGACGCGGGGGTGGAGCAAGGGCTTCACCGTGACCCTGCCCGGCGGGGTGATGGAACGCTGCAACCCGGTGACCCAGCCGGTCGACTGCAAGCTGCCGAAGTAAAATCCTCCCCGGCACGGGGAGGTGGCAGCGCGCAAGCGCTGACGGAGGGGGATTTCCTCATAGGACATCCCCTATGGCACTCCCCCCTCCACCAGCTTCGCTGGTCCCCCTCCCCGCCGAGCGGGGAGGATTGATGGAGGGCCGCTGACGTCCTTTTCATGTCCGGGAAAGGCGGGGTTCAGCCTCTCTCCGCCACATTACAGTCCGAAGAAGCCTGCGCCCAACCCGTTGGCGGCAGGCGGAAATGGAGAGCGAGGCGTGGCGCGGATCGCTTCCTGGATCGGCATGATGGCGCTGATGGCCCCGGTTCCGGCCTATGCCGCCGACCCCGCGCGTGACGCGGCCTGGGCGGAACGGCTGGGCTGGGGACCGTCCGCCGCGCCTGATACCGGCCCCGCACCGGGCAGCGACGCATGGCTGCGCCATCAGCTCGACGACCGGCCCGCCCCCCTGCCCCCCGCCGTCCAGGCGCAGATCGACGCGATGCGCATTTCCCGGGAGCGCGTCGCCGCGCTCGTCGTTGAGACCGACGCGATGCAGCGCGATTTCAAGGCGATCGCCGACCCCGACCAGAAAAAGGCCGCCCGCGAAGCCTATCAGAAGGCGATGAACGGTCTGGCCGACGAGGCGCGGCAACGTTTCGTCCTGCGCGCGCTCTATGCGCCCGACCAGCTGCGCGAGCGGATGACCTGGTTCTGGTTCAACCATTTCAACGTGCAGGCGGCCAAGCGCGACATCCGCGCGATGGTCGGCGATTATGAGGAAACGATCCGCGCCCATGCGCTGGGCCGGTATCGCGACCTGCTGGAGGCGACGCTGCGCCACCCGGCGATGCTGCGCTATCTGGACAACGACCAGAACGCCAAGGGCAAGATCAACGAGAATTATGCGCGCGAGATCATGGAGCTGCACTCCATGGGCGTCGGCTCGGGCTATAGCCAGCAGGATGTACAGGAACTGGCGCGCATCCTGACCGGCGTCGGCGTCGACCAGAAACCCGATGCGCCGAAACTGAAGCCCGAGCTTCAGCCGCTCTACATCCGCGCGGGCCTGTTCGAGTTCAATCCGGCCCGCCATGATTTCGGCACCAAGCATTTCCTGGGCCATACCATCACCGGGTCGGGCTTCGCCGAGGTCGAGCAGGCGCTGGACCTGATTGCCGAGAGTCCGGCGACCGCGCATCATGTCAGCCTGAAGCTGGCGACCTATTTCATGGGCGACAATCCGCCGCCCGCTTTGGTCGACCGGATGGCGGCGAAATTCCGCCAGAGCCATGGCGACATCGCCGAGGTGCTGAAGACCATGATCCGGTCGCGCGAATTTTCGGGCTCGCTGGGCAAGGGCTTCAAGGACCCGGTCGGCTATACGCTGTCGGCGGTGCGGCTGGCTTATGGCGACCGGGCGATCACCAATGCGCAGCCGGTGGTGGGCTGGATCCGCCAGATGGGCGAAGGTCTGTACGATCACGAGACGCCCGATGGTTACGACCTGTCGACTGCCGCTTGGGCAGCGCCGGGGCAGATGGCGACGCGGTTCGACATTGCGCGGCAACTGGGCAGTGGTGCGGCGCGGCTATTCCAGCCCGCCGATGCCGCGCCGGGCACCCCGCCCCCGCCTTCCCCGCCGCCGATGTTGAGGGATTCTCCCATCCTCGCCGCGCGGATGCCGATGCTGGGCAAGCCGACACTCGCGGCACTCGGCCAGGCGCGGTCCCCGGCGGAGTGGAACGCACTCTATTTCTCCTCGCCCGAATTCATGCACCGATAGGAGGATCGCATGATGTTCCCCCATTTTCATCGCCGTGACCTCTTGCGCGGAGCCGCCGCGCTCGCCCCCATGGTGATGGCGGGCCGGGCCTTTGCCGCGCCGCAGGCGGGCAGCCGGTTGCTGGTCGTGTTTCTGCGCGGCGCCTATGACGCGGTGAACATCGTCGTGCCCAGCACCAGCGACTTCTACCGCCAGTCGCGCCCGACCATCGCACTGCCCAAGCCCGATCCGGCGAACCCGGACGCGCCGTTGCCGCTCGATGCCGACTGGACGCTGCACCCGGCGCTGAAGGACTCGATCCTGCCGCTATGGCAGGCCAAGCAGATCGCCTTCATACCCTTTGCGGGCACCGACGATATGAGCCGCAGCCATTTCGAGACCCAGGACACGATCGAGCTGGGCCAGCCGGTCGGCGGCCACCGCGATTATGGCTCGGGCTTCATGGCGAGGCTGGCGGATATTCTCGGCACGGGCGAGCGGCCGATCGCCTTTACCGACCAGCTGCCGCTATGCTTTCGGGGCGGCGAGGACCCGATCCCCAATCTGGCACTCGCCAATGTCGGCAAGCCGATCGACCAGCGCCAGGCCGCGCTGATCCAGAGCATGTATGCCGGACACCCCGACCTCGCCCGCTCGGTCAGCGAAGGCTTCACCGTGCGCGACACCGTCTACAAGACGCTGGATCAGGAGATGAAGGCCGCCAGTCGCGGCGCGGTCTCCGCCAAGGGTTTTGCGCTATCGGCGCAGCGGATCGGCACGCTGATGCGCGACCGGTTCAACCTGGCGTTCGTCGATGTCGGCGGCTGGGACACCCATGTGAACCAGGGCGGCGCGACCGGCTATCTCGCCGACCGGATCGGCGATCTGGGACGGGGCCTCGCCAGCTTCGCCCAGGCGATCGGGCCCGACGCATGGCGCACCACTACGGTCGTTATCGTGTCGGAGTTCGGCCGCACCTTCCGCGAAAATGGCGACCGGGGCACCGATCATGGCCATGGCAGCATCTATTGGGTGCTGGGCGGCGGCGTGTCGGGCGGACGCATGGCGGGCGAACAGGTCGCCCTGTCCGCCGCCACGCTCAACCAGGATCGCGATCTGCCTGTGCTGACCGATTACCGCGCGCTGATCGGCGGGCTGGTCCAGCGGCAGTTCGGCCTGTCAGGCGACCGCCTCGCGACGTTGTTCCCCGACACGCGCCCGGCCGATTTGAATCTCGTCTGACCCGGCCCCATCGCTACCGGCCCTTGCACGGATATCGTCCAGCACGTCGTCCAGCGTCAGCCCGGCCAGTTTGTTCTCCAGGGCCTCGCGCACCGGGGTCAGGATCGATTCCAGGCTGGACGTGATATGCCGGTCGATCATCCCCTCGCCTTCGGGCGGCTGGCGATGAAAGGCGAAGAAGTTCCGGTCCTCCACCGCCTGGTATACATCGACCAGCCTGATGTCGGACGACGGCTTGGCGAGCATCGCCCCGCCGCGATTGCCCAGTTGCGACCGGGTCAGCCCCGCCGCCGCCAGCCGCAGCAGCAGCGCACGGACCACCGCCGCGTTGGAATTGACGCTGACCGCGATATCCTCGGAGCGCAGCGGCGTATCGCCATGCTCCGCCATCAGCGCGAGCATATGCAGCGAGACGACAAAACGAGTACTGGTCGGCAAGAAACTGCGCTCCCTTATCCACCTAACCCGCGCATCACCCCGTGAACGAGGGGCATGGCGGGATTGCATGACGATCGGATCATGGCGGCCTTAAACGCTATAATCCATGTTATATTTATACCAATATACTACGGTAACGCTCCAGTCATCCGCAGTATCCAACACTTTATCTGTTGGATTGGGGGATACGCACATGTCATGGAGCCCGACGGGCTTCGTCGGACTTGCCACGATATCGCCCTTGGGCGTGACGACCCCGGGCTGCACGATCGCGTGGCTGATGGGCGGCTGACCGGGCGGGACGATACCGACTGGCCGGGATCAGCGCGCCGCCCTGGGCAGGCTGATCTCGAACAGTTCGGGCCAGTTCTTGCCGGTCACGAAGATGCGGTGCCTGGCCCGGTCATAGGCGATGCCGTTGGCCACCGAATCCCGGTCGGTCAGCCCGACCCGCGCGACCAGATCGCTAAGGTCGACGACACCCGCGACCACGCCCGTCGCCGGATCGATCCGCACGATATAGGGCGTCATCCAGACATTGGCCCAGACCTGCCCGTCGATATATTCCAGCTCGTTCAGATTGCGCAGCGGCCGTCCGTTCACCGTCACGTCCAGCGTGCGGACGACCTTCATCGTGGCGGGGTCCAGGAAGCGCAGGCGCGGCGTACCGTCCGACAGGATGATGTGATGCCCGTCATCGGTCATCGCCCAGCCTTCCCCGTCATAGCGCCACTCGCCCAGCTTCTTCAGCGCCGGGCGGCTCCAGCGGAAACCGCGTCCGCCATGCCAGGTCACGCTGCGCAGCTCCGCCCCCCAGGCGACGATGCCCTCGCCGAACAGGCCATCGGGCACGGTCGCGCGGCGCAGCGTCTTGCCGGTGGCCAGATCGACCTGGCGGATAAAGCTCTCCCCCTCGCGCCCGGTGCTTTCATACAGCGTGCCGTCAGCGATCAGCAGCCCCTCGGTGAAGGCCGTCGGATCGTGGGGGAAGGCATGGACCAGCACGGGCTTTTCGATCGGCGGCGGGGTCGGCGCGGCGGGGGCGGGCGTCGCCTGTTGCGGCACGGCGGCGGGCCCTGCTAGCGCAAGGACCAACGGCAGGATGGCGCGGATCACAGCGTGCGCACCAGCCGCGCCACGCGCGCGATCCAGGCGGGCGCGGACACTGTCACCCCCGCCGCCCCGGGCTCCAGCGGCAACAGGCGCAGCGCGTCGGGCATCACGCCCGCCAGCCGGGCAAAGACATAGCCACCGGCGGCGCGGGGCACGAGGATATCGCGATTCATGGCATCGGCGAACCTATCGGGGGCCAGCGGTTCGCACCAGAGCTCATCGCCCGCGCGGTAATCGCCGACCGCGCCGCTGACCGTCACCGCCAGCATCCCCGGCGTCGCACAGGGCGGCGAGACCGAGCGGGCGCTGCGCGGCGCCACGGCGCCACGGGGTCCCAGCAGCGCCGCGACCGGCAGCGTCTCGCGGATCGGCAACGTCACCAGATCGGCGGGCGTGCAGCCCAGGGCGGCGGCGATCCGGTTCAGCCAAGGCAGCGAGACGGTGCGTGTCCCCATCTCCAGCCGCCCGATCGTCTGCGGCGTGGTGGGGGGCGAGCAGGCGCGGGCGACATCGTCCAGGGTCATGCCCTTGGCCCGGCGCACCTCGCGGATCGCGGTAATCATCCCCCTCTTCCCCTTCCGTTTTTCGACCCGACGGCCCGGCCCCATCCATATAGCCCGCCCATCTGGCGAACCCGGTCTGGCTGGGCTAAGCGCCACATCCTGTCCTGTCGGAGTTATCGCCATGCGGTTCGCGATCGTCAAATGCCATGGATCGGGCAATGATTTCCCGATGATCGACGCCCGCGACCTGTCGCTGACCGAAGCCGAATGGGCGGGCGTCGCGCGTGCGCTGGCCGACCGGGCGGGGCCGGTGGGCGGCGACGGGCTGCTGCTGCTGGTCCCCGGCGACGAACGCGCGGCCTTCGGCATGGTGATGCGCAACAGCGACGGCAGCGAGGCGGAAACCTGCCTCAACGGCGTACGCTGCGTCGCGCGCGCGGGGTTCGAGGCTTTGGGGATCGCGGCGGCCACCGTGCGGCTGAAGACATCGCACGCCGATGCGGTCCACGACGCCGACCTCGCGCCCGGCGTCTATACGGTGCGCGAGACGGCGGGCCCCGCTGGTCTGTCGACCGCCGCCTGGCCGATCCATGGCGCCCCCGAGCGACTGGTCGAGGCGGTGCTGCCGATGCTCGATGCGGACAAGTGCTTCACCGCCGTCACCATGCCCAACCCGCATCTCGTCCATTTCGTCGAGACGGTGGACGAAGCCGAACTCGTCCGCCTGGGCGAAATCTGCGAGGCGGCGCCCGACTGGCTGCCCAACCGCGCCAATGTGTCCTTCGTCGAAGTGCGCGGGAACTCGCTGTTCGTCCGTACCTTCGAGCGGGGCGTGGGCCTGACCGACAGCTGCGGCAGCGCGATGGCGGCGTCGACCTATGCCGCATGCCTGACCGGGCGGATCGCCTGGGACGCGCCGACCGTGGTGTTCAACCGCGGCGGCCTGGTCCGCGCCTTTGCGGGCGAGGACGGGATGGTCACGCTGTCGGGCAATGCGACCTATGAATGGGCGGGGTCGGTGACGGTCGACCTGGCCAGCGAAACGGCGAGTGACCTGGTGGTGGAGCAGCGTTTCCCCGAGGAGATCGCCGCCTGGGAGGCCGCCAAGCGGGGGTAAGCGGCGGATGGACGGCGAGCCACCCACTCGCCCCCCGCCCCGTTCAGCCTGAGCGAAGTCGAAGGCCACGGGACCGGCCTCGCCGCAAGCGCGGGGCGTGCACTTCGACTTCGCTCAGTGCGAACGGGCGTGGGGGCTAAGAACGTCCGCCCCCACGCAACGCCCCGCCACCCGGCGCGTTCTCCCCCCATGCTTCCTGTCCGCCGCCAGATCGCCGACCAGATACGCGACGTGGTCGGGAGCCGTCAGCTCGACCTGACCCGGCCACCGGGAGATGACGGGCTGTTCGGCCCCGGCTCCGCGACCTGGGTCGTGCATGGCGACTTCACCGCGATGATGGCGGGCGGGATCGCCTCGCTGCTGGTCCAGATGCTGCACCCCGCCGCCCTTGCAGGCGTGTGGGACCATAGCGATTTCCGCCGCGACATGCCTGGGCGGCTGCGGCGGACGGCGGGGTTCATCTCGGTCACCACCTATGGCGCGACCGAGGCCGCCGAGCGGATGATCGCGCGCGTGCGGGCGGTGCACGACCGGGTTGGCGGCACCCTGCCCGACGGCACGCCCTATGCGGCGAACGATCCGCATCTGCTGACCTTCGTCCACGCCGCCGAAGTCGACAGCTTCCTGCGTGCGCATCGCACCTATCGCGATCCCGACTTCTCCGATGCCGAGGCGGATCGCTATCTGGCGGAAATGGCGACGATTGCCCGGCGGCTGGGGGCCGAGCAGGTGCCCGAGACCCGGCAGCAGCTGGCGCGCTTCCTGGATTCGATCCGCCCCGAACTGCGCGTCGATGCGCGGACACGGGCGGTGGCGCGCACCCTGCTCAACCAGCCCGCGCCCACCCCTGCCCTCGCGCCGGTCAGCAATTGGCTGACCCAGGCGGGTATCGCGCTGCTCCCCGACTGGGCGGCGCGGTTGCATGGGCTGGACGGTTACGGCGCGGTCAGACCGGCGATCCGGGCGGGCACGCGCGGACTGGGCGGCGCGATCCGCTGGGCACTGGCGGGATAGACCTAGACGCCGCCGATCCGATGCAGCGCGTTCAAATAGCCCCGCATCCCCTCCTGCGCGCGATCGGTCAGCACCATGAAGGCGCGGCGGCGATCGGCGGGATCGGGCTGGCGCGCGAACAGCCCCGCCTCGGTCATCTTGCCGATCCAGCGCAGCGCGGTGGTCGGCGCGACGGCGGCGGCGATGCACAGGCTGGACACCGACACCCGCGTCCCCTCCAGATGCGCGGCATAGAGGTCGAGCAGCATGTCCCAGGCCGGTTCCTCGAACAGCCCGCCCTCGAAAAACCCGTCGCGCAGCCGCCGGGCGCGGATCATCCGGCGGACCCGTTCGGCATCGCCCGGCTGGGCGCGCGGCGGGGCGGCGTGGAAGCTCTGATGCCGGTCGCCGACGCTGCCGCGCCGGTCCTCGTCCTCCTGCACCGACAGCCTGGTCAGTGCCTCGGCGATACGCGCGACCTCGGCGTTCAACTTGCGCAGCCGTTCGGACTCGCCCTCGCGCACATAGGCGTGGAGCAGCGCCGCGCCGCCATGGCTGGCCCCCGCCACCGCCAGCGCGGCGACCAGTTCCAGCGGGCTGGCGTCGCAAAGCATCGCCACGCGCGGGCCGATCAGCATCGCGGCGACCAGATCGATATCGCCCGTCGCCATGCTGACCACGATGGGCAGGTCCAGCGCGGTGGCGACCGCGTCGATGCGGGCGAGCGCGATCTCCATCGTCGCCACCTCCGCGCCGTGCGTGTCGACCAGCAGCAGCGGCCGCCCCGCCTGTTGCCCGATCTCCTCCGCCACCGCCGGCCAGGCGATATGACGCAGCACCCGGCCGCCCGCCTGCCCGACCAGATCGCCAGCCGCCTGCGCCAGCGCGGGCGCGCCGATCACCACGACCGCAAAGCCGGTGCCGTAAAGATCCTGTTCGTCCACGCTCGTCCCCCGCCGCCAGCCTTGCGGGCTGGTCCCTCGTCATGGTCGCGAACGGCGCAACGGGCGCGGGGCCCCCGCCCCTTCGCCCATGCGCCGATGCAACCCCGACCGACGTCCGGGAGTCGACGTCAGTCCGAATCGGACACTCAGCCGAGTGCCTTGACGATCTCTTCGACCATCTTCTTGGCGTCCGCCAGAAGCATCATGGTGTTGTCGCGATAAAATAGCTCGTTATCGACGCCCGCATAACCGACGCCGCCCATCGAACGCTTGATGAACAGCACCGTCTTGGCCTTTTCCACGTCGAGCACCGGCATGCCGTAGATGGGCGAGGACTTGTCGGTCTTGGCCGCCGGGTTGGTCACATCGTTCGCGCCGATGACGAAGGCGACATCGGTCTGCGCGAATTCGGCGTTGATGTCCTCCAGCTCGAACACCTCGTCATAGGGCACGTTCGCCTCGGCCAGCAGCACGTTCATATGGCCGGGCATCCGCCCCGCGACCGGGTGGATGGCGTATTTGACCCGCACGCCTTCCTTCTTGAGCAGGTCGCCCATCTCGCGCAGGACATGCTGCGCCTGAGCCACCGCCATGCCGTAGCCGGGGACGATGACGACCTGTTCGGCCTGGCTCATCAGGAAGGCCGCGTCCTCGGCGCTGCCGCGCTTCCACGGGCGGTCGACCGCCGCACCGCCGCCGCTGCTCCCCGCATCGCTGGCACCGAAGCCGCCCGCGATCACGCTGATGAAGCTGCGGTTCATCGCCCGGCACATGATATAGGACAGGATCGCGCCCGAGCTGCCGACCAGCGCGCCGGTGATGATCATCGCGCTGTTGTGGAGCGTGAAGCCCATCGCGGCGGCGGCCCAGCCCGAATAGCTGTTCAGCATCGAAACCACGACCGGCATGTCCGCGCCGCCGATGGGAATGATCAGCAGGAAGCCGATCACGAAGGACAGGATCGTGATCGTCCAGAAGATCCATGGCGACTGGTCGCGCGTAAACATCGCCACCAGGATGACGATCGCGCCCAACAGCCCCGCGTTCAGCGCATGGCGGCCGGGCAACAGGATCGGTTTGCCCCCCATATTGCCGTTGAGCTTCAGGAAGGCGATGACCGAGCCGGAAAAGGTGATCGCACCGATCGCGACGCCCAGCACCATCTCGACCCGGCTGACGACATGGATGCTGGCAAAGGGCTGGCCGATCATCGGCACCACCATGTCGGCGATGTCGAAGGCGACCGGGTTGAGGAAGGCCGCACAGGCGACCGCGACGGCGGCGAGGCCGACCAGCGAGTGGAAGGCGGCGACCAGCTGCGGCATCGCGGTCATCGCGATGCGGCGGGCGGTGACGATGCCGATTGCTGCGCCGAGGCCGATGGCGGCGAGGATTTCCAGGGCTGCCGTCCAGTCGATCATCAAATCATGGGGATTCCCCGGTGGCAGAGCATCGGCCCGCAGGGGCACATGCGTCACCAACGTCGTCACGACCGCGATCGCCATGCCGATCATGCCGAAGCGATTGCCCCGCTGGCTGGTCGTCGGGCTCGACAGTCCACGCAGCGCCAGGATGAAGCACACCCCCGCCACCAGATAGGCGAGCGAGACGAAGGGGTTCGCGGCAACGGCCTCGACCGCAGGGGCGAGCGGCGCGGGTGGCAGCGCAGGTGACACTGGGGCGATCACGAGCGCTTCTCCTTCTTGCGGTACATGGCGAGCATGCGCTGCGTCACTGCAAAGCCACCGAAGATGTTGATGCTGGCCAGCACCACCGCCGCCAGCCCCAGCCATTTGGCCACGCCCGATCCCGTCGCGCCCGAAGACGCGGCAGCGGCGATCAGCGCGCCGACGATGATGACCGAGGAGATGGCGTTGGTGACCGCCATCAACGGCGTATGCAGCGCGGGCGTCACCGACCAGACGACATAATAGCCGACGAAACACGCCAGCACAAAGATCGACAGGATTGCTATGAAGTCCATGCTATTCCTCCCCGGCACGGGGAGGGGGACCGCTCGCCGCAGGCGAGTGGTGGAGGGGGGCCGCCGCCAGCGAGACGATCGAGGCGGCCACCGCCTCGGCATCGCGCAGGATATCGGCGGCTCCGATCCGCATGACCCTGTACCCGTTTTCGTTCAAATATCGGTCACGCGCCGTGTCGCGAATAGGCCGTGCCTCGACGCCATGTATGGCGCCGTCGACTTCGACGATCAGGCGCGCCTTGGCGCAAAAGAAGTCGGCTACATAGCAGCCTATGGGATGCTGTCGCCGGAACCGCATACCATCCGGCGAACCGCGCAAGTGTTGCCAGAGCATGACTTCGAGCAATGTCATCGTCCGTCGCAGCTTGCGTGCCAGCGCTACTTCGGGCCGAGGCATTTGCCGAACGCCCCCTCCACCGGCTTCGCCGGTCCCCCTCCCCGTGCCGGGGAGGATCATTGCGACAACCTCGGGTTCACCACCTGGCCACTGCGGGTCAGCCGGATCGCGTCGCCGATCTCGGCGTCCAGCACGGGACGCCCGGCCTCCTTGTCCCAGAAGGCCGCAAGGAAATTGTGCAGGTTGCGCGCGAACAGCGCCGAGGCATCCGCCGCCAGGCGGCTGGGCATGTTGCGGTGGCCGATGATCCTGACGCCGTGTCGCTCGGCAACCTCGCCCGGCACCGCACCCTCGACATTGCCGCCCGCCTCGACCGCCAGGTCGACGATGACGCTGCCCGGCCGCATCGTCGCGATCTGGGCATCCGTCACCAGCCTCGGCGCGGGGCGGCCGGGGATCAGCGCGGTGGTGATGACGATATCCTGCTTGGCGATATGCCCGGCGACCAGTTCGGCTTGCGCGCGGCGATATTCCTCGCTCGTCTCGCCCGCATAGCCGCCGGTGCCCTCACCCTCGATGCCTGCCACGCCCTCGACGAAGATCGGCTTGGCGCCGAGCGACTGGATCTGCTCCTTCGTGGCCGAGCGGACATCGGTGGCCGACACCTGCGCGCCCAGTCGCCGGGCGGTCGCGATCGCCTGGAGCCCCGCCACGCCGACGCCCATCACGAAGACGCGGGCTGCCGGGATCGTCCCCGCCGCCGTCATCATCATCGGAAAGGCGCGGCCATAGGCGCTCGCCGCCTCCAGCACCGCCTTGTAACCCGCCAGATTCGACTGGGACGACAGGATGTCCATCGACTGCGCACGGGTGATGCGCGGCATCCAGTCCATCGCCAGCGCCTCCAGCCCCACCGCCGCATAGGCCGCAACCATGTCACCGCGACGGAAGGGATCGAACGCCGCGATCACCCAGGCACCCAGCGCGGTCCCGGCCAGGGTCGCGGGGTCGGGCGCCTGCACCGCCAGGACGATCGCCGCCCCCGCCAGCACCCCGGCGCGTTCGCCGAGCTGCGCGCCCGCCTGCTCGTAATCGCTGTCGGCGATGCCCGCACCCAGCCCGGCGCCCCGCTCCACCGCCAGCGTCGCGCCCAGCGCGGTCAGCTTCTTGACGGTTTCCGGCGTGGCGGCGACGCGGGCCTCGTCGGCTGCGGTTTCGCGCAGCACCGCGATGCGCAGGGCCACCGGATCAGGCGATCAGCCAGAGGACGATCGCCACCAGGATGGCGGCGACCACCGCACCCCATTTGAGCATGCCGATCATCAGGTCATAGGTGGCGACATGCGCCTTCATGCCGCCGGGGCCGTTGTTGATGCCGGTATCGTTGCCCGCCATGATCCTCACCTCCGCTATCGTCCTGCCGCCGTGACCCGCGCCGCATGAACCTGTCGGAGCTTATTCGACGGACCGCCGGGATCAACCCCGAAACGACCGGCGCGGATCCTTGCGGCTTTCGGCATGATCCGCCAACCATCTCAAAAATGATCCGGGGCCCGGCCTATGGTAAAAGGGATTGTCCCGAATTAACGCGGATTTTAACAAAGTTGCGCTATACAGTGGCGAATAGGGGTTACAGGACAAGCTATGACGCGCAACGGCCAACGTTTGCTGCTGCTGATCGATGACGAGCCGGCACAGCAACGCCTGATCGCGGCGCTGGCGCAGCGCGGCGGATGGCGCACGCTGTTCGCGACGGATGCGGACATGGCGGCCTCGGTCCTGGGTTCGGCGCAGGGGCGCGAGCTGGACGCCGTGCTGATCGACCATTGGGCACCGGGCACCGATGCCACCGCGCTGATCGCCGACTGCCACGCCCTTCGCCCCGAACTGCCCATCCTGATGCTGACCGCCAATGATTCGGTGGCGCAGGCGGTGGCGGCGATCCGCGCCGGTGCGACCGACTTCCTGGTCAAGCCGCTCGCCCCCGAACGGCTGCTCGCCGCGCTGGAGGCCTGTGTCGCGGGCCAGACCAGCGGTGAGCTTCGCCCGCTGACCGAGAAGATTCCCGCCCTTCTCGCCTTTGACGAGATCGTCGGCGACGCCCCCGACTTCCGCGCCGCGCTGGCCGTCGCCGCAAAGGCCGCGCGCACCCGTGCCCCCGTCCTGATCGAGGGTGAAGGCGGCGTCGGCAAGGAGTCGCTCGCCATGGCGATCCACGCCGCCTCGCCCCGTGCCGAGCGGGCGATGATCGGCGTCAACTGCTCGACGATCGCGGCCAATCTGCTCGACAGCGTGATTTTCGGCCATGAGGAAGGCGCCTTTGCGGGCGCGTTCGAACGACGCATCGGCCAGATGGTCGAGGCGCATGGTTCGACGCTGTTTCTCGACGAAGTGTCGGGAATGCCGCCCGAAACCCAAGCGCGGTTGCTCGACATGCTCCAGACCGGCGCGATCCTGCCGCTGGGCGCCCGCCATGCGCGCGAGGTCGATGTGCGGATCATCGCCGCCAGCGACGTGCGGCTGGTCGAGGCGGTCGAGGCCGGGCGTTTCCGTGAAGACCTGTATTACAAGCTGAACGTCACCCATGTCGCCGTGCCGCCGCTGCGCGAGCGCGCCGACGACATCGCCGCGCTGACCCGTCATCTGCTCGACCGCATCGCGCAGCAGCCGGGCCTGCGCCAGCTCGACATCACCGAGGACGCGCTCGACCTGCTCCGCCGTTACGACTGGCCGGGCAATGTCCGCCAGTTGCAGAACGCGCTCTTCCGCGCCGCCGTGCTGTGCGAGGGCGATGCGCTGACCACCGCCGATTTCCCGCAGATCGCCTCGCTGGGGGATCGCCCCTCCGCCTCGACGGGCGCGACGGCGGGAAGCCCCAATGGCGGGGTCAGCCTGTTCCGCCCCGACGGGCATCTTCGCCCGCTGGAGGATATCGAGGCCGACGTCATCCGCCTCGCCATCGGCCATTATCGCGGGCGCATGACCGAGGTCGCCCGGCGACTGGGGATCGGCCGCTCGACGCTTTACCGCAAGCTCGGCGAACTGGGCATCGACAACGCGGCTTGAGAGCTAATTCCTCCCCTGCAAGGGGAGGGGGACCAGCGAAGCTGGTGGAGGGGTGTCGCCATCTCGATAGCGGGACACCCCTCCGTCAGCACTTCGCGCTGCCACCTCCCCTTGCAGGGGAGGAATAAGACAAGCTTACCACAACACCCCGTCGACCGGCTTCATCGGCTCGGGCGCGGGGTCGCCGATCGCCTGGAGCAGGTCGATCTCGATCGTCCGGCACATGGCGCTGAGCGGCAGGTCGTGGACGGTATCCGAGAAGGGATCGACCAGATCGTCACCGATCTGCAGCGCGGCCAGGAACATCAGCCCCGCGATCGACGAGCCGACCGGCGTCGCGAAACCCAGCGTCTCGACCAGACCGATGGGCAGCAGCACGCAGAACAGCCGGGTGAAAAAGGCCGGGATGAAACGATACTGGTTGGGCAGCGGCGTGTTCTTCAACCGCTCCATGCCGCCTTGCGAGTTGGCGATGTCGACCAGCACCGATTCCATCTGCGCCTGCTGAATGGTGTCGATCCAGCCCCGGCGCTGCGCATCGGCGATGCGGCGGCCGGTACCGTCGAGCAGGCCGTTGGCGGTGTTGGTCCGTGCCAGCGCGGGTTCGGCCTCGCCGTGCGACAGGAAACGCAGCACCTCGCCATCGACCGGCTGCTTACGCAACTGGCAGCGTAGCGCGTTCACATAAGCGATCTGGCGCAGCACGATCGACCGCTTTAGGTCATGCCCTTCAGGTTCGGGCAGGAAGTTGCGCGCACTGCGCGCGATGTTGCGCGAGGCGTTGATCATCAGGCCCCAGAGCTGCCGCCCCTCCCACCAGCGCTGATAGGCCGAATTGGTGCGGAACCCCAGAAACAGCGCCAGTGCGGTACCGAACAGCGTCAGCGGCAGCGAGGGCGCCTTGAAGGGCAGGACATAATAGGCGACCGTGACGATCACGTCCCATATGAACAGCGCCAGCAGCGGACGCCAAACCTCGGCGATGATGATTCGAGTGCGGGGTACGGCATCGACGATCAACTCTGGTCTCCCTCATCATCCACGATGCGCAGCAACGCGAAAGCACGCCGATGGATGCGCGACCGAAATAATGACGCGGTGCAGCAGGAGAAGGGGCCGGAGGGGTCCGGAAATCAAACGTCACGAACAGGCCATATAGCCGCCGTCCATTCTCTGGCGACCAAGTGCTTTTTTACGCGACCATTTCCGCGCCATGTCGCTGATGGACACCGCCCCTGTCCGCGTGGTCGCGCTTGCCCAGCACCTGCCCGCCGGGCATGACAAAAATATGAGCGCCACGCCCCCGCCCCGCATCCTGATCGTCGCCGGTTCCGATTCAGGCGGAGGTGCGGGGATACAGGCGGATATCAAGACGGTCGCGATGCTGGGTGGCTATCCGATGACCGCGATCACCGCGATCACCGCGCAAAATACGCTGGGCGTACAGGCGGTGCACCCCGTCCCGACCGACATGGTGATGGCGCAGATCGACAGCGTGCTGGCGGATATCGGCGCGGATGCCGTCAAGATCGGCATGATCGGATCGGCCGAGACCGCCCATGCGCTGGCCGACCGGCTGGAGGCGCTGGACCTGCCCGTCGTGTTCGATCCGGTGATGATCGCAACCAGCGGGTCGGTGCTGGCCGATGCGGACGTGATCGCCGCCTTTCGGCGTTTCCTCGGGCTGGCCGCACTGACCACGCCCAACCTTCCCGAACTGGCGGCGCTGGGCGGCGAGGCGGTGGTGCGGCACCAGACACGCGCCCTGCTGGTCAAGGGCGGCCATGGCGAAGGCCCGGTGATCGAGGACCGGCTGGTCGAGTCCGGGGCCGAGCAACGCTGGCAGCATCCCCGTCGCGAGACGAACTCGACCCATGGCACCGGCTGTACGCTGGCCAGCGCCATCGCGACGGGGCTGGGCCAGGGATTGCCGCTGGCCGACGCGGTCGACCGCGCCATCGCCTTCGTCCAGGCCGCGCTCGCCGCCGCGCCGGGGCTGGGCCGGGGGCATGGGCCGATGGGGCACGGCCTGGGCATGGTGCCTTTCTACCACCTGCTCGCCGCGATCAGCCGCGAAGGCTGGGACGCCGCCGCCTTCGCCGCGCGCTGGGGGTGAGCCTTATCCTCCCCGGCACGGGGAGGTGGCAGGCCGCCAGGCCTGACGGAGGGGGGCTCCCACACAGGATGACCTTTGCGGCACACCCCCTCCACCAGCCTGCGGCTGGTCCCCCTCCCCGTGCCGGGGAGGATCATCTTCCCTTCCCCGCCACCCCGCGATAGAGCGCGCTTATGGTCGATCACAATTTTCCCGCCCCCCTGTGCGGCGTGGACGAGGCGGGTCGTGGACCGCTGGCGGGGCCGGTGGTTGCCGCCGCCGTCATCCTGCCCGAACGGGACTGCCCCCCCGGCATCAACGATTCCAAGAAGCTGACCGAAAAGACGCGCGCGCGCCTGTGTGCCGAAATTCGTGGCTGCGCGGTCGTCGGGGTCGGGATCGTCCACCCCGAGGAAATCGACCGGCTCAACATCTATTGGGCGACGATGAAGGCAATGACGCTGGCGGTCGACGCGGTGGTCGAGGCGCTGGGATGCCATCCCGCCCATGTGCTGGTCGACGGCAACAAGCTGCCCAAATGGGGTTATAGCGCCACCGCGATCGTCGGAGGCGATGCCAAGTCGCTGGCGATCGGCGCGGCCTCGATCGTCGCCAAGCATGTCCGCGACGAGATGATGATCGCGGCGGCGGCGGAGTGGCCCGCTTATGGCTGGCACAGCAACAAGGGCTATGGCTCGGCCGTCCATCTGGCAGCGCTGCGCGAACATGGCCCGACGCCGCTCCACCGCCGCAGTTTCGCGCCCGTGGCGCAATGCTATCTGGATTTGTGACGCCCTAATTCCTCCCCATCGTCAGATGGGGAGGGGGACCGCGCCCGAAGGGCGTGGTGGAGGGGCGTGGCCGCTCCGTCAGCCCCTCCACCATCGCTGACGCGATGGTCCCCCTCCCCAAGCCGAGCTTGGGGAGGATTTTAGGTTAACCGCGAGTCGCAACGGCCACACCCCACTCCCTTGGGGGCGAAGTTATCCACAGCCCCAACATCTGCCACGAAATAGCAACATGTCATCTAATCTGGCGGAATCGCGCGAGTCGCGGACATGAATCGCCTCTTGACGTGCGACTCGTTCCGGGTGGATGCGAGGGTTCGAGGGTAGAAGGAACGGGTAGCATGGGGGTGATCCAGACGGTGGGAAAGCCGATCGGGACGCGGCCGGTATCGGCGCACCGCGAAAGCGACCTGCCGCTCGACCAGATCCTGATGGGCGATTGTATCGCGGCGCTCCGCTCGCTGCCCGACAAGTCGGTCGACATGGTGTTCGCCGATCCGCCCTATAACCTCCAGCTCGGCGGCGAGCTGTTCCGCCCCGATGGCAGCCATGTCGATGCCGTCACCGACGCCTGGGACAAGTTCGACACCTTCGCCGCTTACGACGCCTTCACCCGCACCTGGCTGTCGGAATGCTACCGCGTCCTGAAGGACAATGGCTCGCTCTGGGTCATCGGCAGCTATCACAACATCTTCCGCGTCGGGACCGCGGTGCAGGATCTGGGCTTCTGGATCCTCAACGACATCATCTGGCGCAAGTCGAACCCCATGCCCAATTTCAAGGGTACCCGCTTCACCAACGCGCATGAAACGCTGATCTGGGCATCCAAGGGCGAGAAGGCGAAATACACCTTCAACTATCGCTCGATGAAGACACTGAACGACGAGATCCAGATGCGCTCGGACTGGGAGTTCCCGATCTGCGGCGGTCAAGAGCGGCTGAAGAAGGACGGGCACAAGGTCCATCCGACCCAGAAGCCCGAGGCGCTGCTCTATCGCATCCTGCTCGCCTGCACCCGGCCCGGCGACGTGATCGCCGATCCCTTCTTCGGCACCGGCACGACCGGGGCGGTCGCCAAGCGGCTGGGTCGCCGCTGGATCGGAATCGAACGCGAGCCGACCTATTGCGCCGCCGCGATCGAGCGGATCGAGGCCGCCCTGCCGCTCGACGAAAGCGCGCTGGCGACGATGCAGAGCCCCAAGGCGCAGCCCAAGGTGGCGTTCGGGACGCTGGTCGAGAATGGCTATCTGCTGCCCGGCATGCCGTTGATGGATGCCAAGCGCAAATGGCGCGCGACGGTGCGCGCGGACGGATCGCTGCTGTCCGAATGCGGTCAGGCGGGGTCGATCCACCGGCTGGGCTCGGTGTTGCAGAACCGGCCGACCTGCAATGGCTGGACCTTCTGGCATTATGAGCTGGAAGGCGCGCTGAAGCCGATCGACGCGATGCGCCAGACCTGGCTGTTGGCGACGCAGCCGTAAAACGATCCTCCCCGGCACGGGGAGGTGGCAGCGCGCAGCGCTGACGGAGGGGGGCTTCCACAAGGGACTTGCTTAGCGGCACGCCCCCTCCACCACCGCTTCGCGGCGGTCCCCCTCCCCGTGCCTGGGAGGATTTTAGGAACCATCCCATGCACCTGCGCCCCGTCCAATTCGTCGACACCCCCGTGGGACTGGAAGACGGCAGCGTCGCCCGGCTGGCGGGCGGGATGCAGTGGTTCGCCGCCTATGAGGTCCGTGAAGGCGCGCGCCGCCGCATCGTCCCCATCGCGCGCTTCGCGGAGGAACTGGGCGGCTCCCCCCGCGCCCGGGCGCTGCATGCCGCCTTCACGTCGCCCCGTGCGCCCTGGGTCATGGGTCCGCGCACCCTGCGCTTCGACCAGCCGCAGGTCGCCGCGATCCTGAACGTCACCCCCGACAGCTTCTCGGACGGCGGCAAGCATATCGGCGACCCGGCCGCCGCCGCCGACAGCGGCATGGCGATGGCGGCGATGGGCGCGGCGGTCATCGACCTGGGCGGCGAGTCCACCCGCCCCGGCGCGGCGACCGTCTGGGAAGGCGACGAGATCGCCCGCACCGCCCCCGTCATCGAGCGGCTGGCCAAGGGCGGCGCGCTGGTCTCGATCGACACGCGCAAGGCCGCCGTGATGGAGGCCGCGCTGGCGGCGGGCGCGGGGATCGTCAACGATGTTGCCGCCCTGCTATGGGACGACCGCGCGCTGGAGGTGGTGGCCAAGGCGGGCTGCCCCGTCATCCTGATGCACTCCCCCGACCCCGACAAGGGCGGCCATGGCCGGGTCGGTTATGCCGATGTCGTGACCGAGGTGTTCGACTGGCTGGAGGCACGCATCGCGGCGGTCGAGGCGGCGGGGGTTCCCCGGTCGCGGATCATGGTCGATCCCGGCATCGGCTTCGGCAAGTCGCTGGCCGACAATCTGGCGCTCATCAACGGCTTGGCCATCTTCCACGGCCTGGGCTGCCCGATCATGCTGGGGGCCAGCCGCAAGCGGATGATCGGCGCGCTGTCGAACGAGGCCCCGGTCGATGCGCGGCTCGGCGGATCGCTGGCGCTGGCGATCAAGGGCGCGGAAGCGGGAGTCCAGCTGATCCGCGTGCATGACGTGGCGGAAACCGTACAGGCGCTGCATGTCTGGCGGGGCCTGCGCGACCGCGCGCTGATCGGATAAGCCCTCGCTTTTCGGGGCTCGAACGCCCACATAGGGGCGATGCAGCGTCCCCAGCCCCAGATCATCCGCGTCATCGACCTGGAGACCACCGGACAGGCCCCGCCCACGCACGGCGTGTGCGAGATCGGCTGGCAGGATGTCGCACTGGGCAAGGACGGCCGCTGGGAGCTGGAGGGCGAAGGCGGCAGCATCCTGGTCAATCCCGGCCGCCCTATCCCGCCAATCACGCAGGCCATCCACCATATCCTGGACGAGCAGGTCGCCGATGCCCCCTGGTGGCATGACGTCGCGCGTCGCGTGCTCGATCCCTGGCCGCGCCGCCTGGCGCTGGCGGCGCATCGCGCGGATTTCGAGCAGCAATATTGCACCCCGGCCATGACCCAGTCGGCCGACTGGATCTGCACCTGGAAATGCGCGCTGCGCCTGTGGCCCGACAGCCCCAGCTTCTCCAACCAGGTGCTGCGTTACTGGCGCAAGCCGCACGGACTGGTTCATGAGCGCGGCCTGCCCATCCACCGCGCCTTCCCGGACGCCTATGTCACCGCGCATCACCTACGCGACCAGCTGAACGAGGCGAGCCTGGCGCAGCTGCTGGAATGGTCACGCAGTCCGGGGCTGTTGCCGCGTGTCCGCTACGGCCCCGATCGCGGCAAGGACTGGCGCGAGATCGACGAGGACTCGCTGATCGGCTTCCTCAGCGACCGCGACCCCGATGTCCGATTCACCGCCGAGACCGAGATGGCGCGGCGGCGTGGTGGCGGTCATGTCGGGCGGCCCAGCCCCCAGGAACTGCTGCTGTAATGCCATGTTTAATTGATACCGTAATGCTGACGTAACGGCTCTGGCGTCGCTGCTTTTCCTTCGATAAGGCATGGTGCCATGCAGGGGTCTCCCACGCTCGCACCGGCCGAAAATCCCATCGGCCGCATCCTGGTCGCCGCCATGGCGATCGGCTTTTTGGCGCTGCTCGTCGCGGCTGGCGCGGCCGGTTATGTCGTGCGCCAGACGAACCGGCACAGCGACTGGGTCATCCACACCTACCGCGTCGAAGGCGTCCTGATCGAAGTGCGCCGCCTGGCCGAGCAGCAGGAGACTGCCCGGCGCGGTTACATGCTGGCGGGCACCCCGGCCTTTCTGAACAGTTTCGAGCGCGCCCATGCCGAGCTGGCCCCGCAGGTCGACGAACTCCGCCGCCTGACCGCCGACAATCCGCGCCAGCGTGCGCCGATGGCGATGGTGGAGCAGCGCCTCGCCGATCTCGACGCCGCGCAGCGCCAGACCAACGCCCTGGTCCAGCAGGGGCGCGGTGCCGATGCCCTGCGGCAGTTCCGTGCCGACAGCGGTTTGCTGCGGATGCAGAAGCTGCGCCACGTGTTCGATGCGATGGCGCGCGAGGAACGCCGCCTGTTGGCCCTTCGCGATGCCGAGCAGGTCGCCAGCCGCCAGACCTTCTCCACCGTCATGGCGATCGCCGCGTTGCTGTTCCTGGCGGTCGTCGCCGTCTCCTTCCTGACGATCCGCCGCTACACCCGCGACCTCCACCGTTCGCGCAGCGCGCTGGCGGTGCTCAACGCCACGCTGGAGGATCAGGTCAAGGAGCGGACCGCCGACCTTGCCCTGGCGAACGAGGAGATTCAGCGCTTCGCCTATATCGTCAGCCACGATCTGCGCTCGCCGCTGGTCAACGTCATGGGCTTCACCGCCGAACTGTCGGCCGCGACCCAGCCCCTGGCGGAGCTGATCGACCGCGCCGAGTCGGAGGCACCGCAGATCGTGACCGAGGAAGCCCGACTGGCGGCGCGCGAAGACCTGCCCGAGGCGATCGGCTTCATCCGCACCTCGACCGCCAAGATGGACCGGCTGATCAACGCCATCCTGAAACTCAGCCGCGAAGGCCGCCGGGTGCTTGCGCCCGAGATGATCGCGCTGGACCAGCTGGTCGAACAGATCACCGATGCAATCCGCCACGTCATCGACGATCGCGGCGTCACCGTGACGATCGAGCGACCGATGCCGGTCGTCGTCAGCGACCGCATCGCGCTGGAACAGATTCTGTCCAACCTGATCGAGAATGCGACCAAATACCGCCACCCGTCGCGCCCCGCCGAGGTGCATGTCTCCGCGCAGGAGACGCCGGGTCGGGTGATCGTGGCGGTGCGCGACAATGGCCGGGGCATCGACCCGCGCGACCATCAGCGCATCTTCGATCTGTTCCGCCGTTCGGGCCAGCAGGACCAGCCGGGCGAGGGTATCGGCCTGGCCCATGTCCGTGCGCTCGCCTATCGCCTGGGCGGTACGATTTCCGTCGAGTCTCAACTGGGTCAAGGCGCGACCTTCTTCCTGTCGCTACCCCCCGCCCTTTCCATTGCCCCTCCCCTCCAGGAAAGTGCCTGAATGAACGACCATCGCTCCGTGGGCATCGTCATGATCGAGGACGATGAGGGCCATGCCCGCCTGATCGAGAAGAATATCCGGCGCGCCGGTATTCTGAACGACATTCGTCACTTCACCGACGGCACCACCGCGCTGGAATATCTGTTCCATGCGCCCGACGGCCCGGCCAAGAGCGGCCCGGCGCTCGTCCTACTCGACCTGAACCTGCCCGACATGAGCGGCACCGACATTCTCGCCAGGATCAAGGACGAGAACAGCCCGCTGCGCCGCGCGCCGGTCGTCGTGCTGACCACCACCGACGACAAGGTTGAGATCCAGCGCTGCTACGATCTGGGCTGCAACGTCTATATCACCAAGCCGGTGAACTATGAGAATTTCGCCCAGGCCATCCGCCAGCTGGGCCTGTTCCTGTCGGTGATCCAGGTGCCCGAGGTCGAGGGCTGAACGCCCCGTCATGACGACCGGCGCGGCCCCCCGCATCCTCTATATCGACGATGACGACGCGCTGCGGCGGCTGGTGTCGCGCGCGCTGGGGCGGCATGGCTATGACGTGGCGTCCGCCGCATCGGGGGCGGAGGGCGTCGCGATGGCTGGTGCGGGGACGGCGCAGGGCGGCTTCGATCTGGTCGCGGTCGATCATTATATGCCGGGGATGGACGGCCTGGAGACGCTCGCCGCGATCACCGCGCTGCCCGACCCTCCCCCCGTGGTCTATGTCACCGGATCGGACGAGGGGCGCATCGCCGTCGCCGCGCTGAAGGCCGGCGCGGCGGATTATGTGGTGAAGACGGTCGGTGAGGACTTCTTCGACCTGCTCTCCGCCAGCTTTGCCCAGGTGCTCGACCGCGCCCGGCTGGAGCGCGCCAAGGCCGCCGCCGAAGCCGAGCTGCGCGCCACCAATGCCCGGCTGGAGGCGATGCTGAGCGAGGTGAACCACCGCGTCGCCAACTCGCTGCAACTCGTCTCGGCGATGATCGGGTTGCAGAAGGGCGTGCTGACCGACCCCCGCGCCCGCGACATGCTGGAGGACACCCAGCGTCGCATCCGCGCGATCGCGCAGGTGCACCGGCGCCTCTATACCGCCAATGACGTGGAACAGGTCGACCTGCGCGACTATCTGGGTTCGCTGATCGAGGAACTGGGTGAGAGCTGGTCGAGCGATGCCCTGCCCCGCACCCTGACCCTCTCGGCCGAGCCGATCCGGGTGAAGACCGACCGCGCGGTGTCGATCGGGGTGATCATCACCGAACTCGTCACCAATGCCTGCAAATATGCCTATCCCGATGGCGGGGGCGAGGTGCGGATTTTCGTGAATGAGGCCGACGGCCATTGCGTGCTGACCGTCGAGGATGACGGCTGCGGCATGGCGGCGGACCAGAAGCCGCAAGGCACGGGGCTGGGCGCGAAGCTGATCCGGGTGATGGCGCAAAGCCTGCAGACGGCGGTGGAATATGACCCGGCGCATCGCGGGGTCCGGGCGGTGTTGCGGGTGCCGGTCTAGACTCTGAAGACCTGAAATGGACCCACCCCTCCCCTTCAGGGGAGGGGCCGGGGGTGGGGCGCTTCGGCAAGCGCGGCGTTCGTGGAAAGGCCCCACCCCAACTCCTCCCCTGAAGGGGAGGGGCTCACATTGACTCAGCGTAATGTCATCCTGCTTTAGGTCTCGCGGTTGCGGGTGGTCCATGGCCTTCGACTTCGCTCAGGCTGAACGGAGCGAGGGAGCAGGTCCTCCACAACAGCCGTTCAGCCTGAGCGAAGTCGAAGGCCAAGCCCTGCCCTCTCCGCGCATCACGCCCCTCCCGTTTACGGGAGAGGTGGGGGAGGGAACGCCACAAGCGACCGTCTCTACGAGGCACCCGCCCTCCCCAAACCCCTCTCGCCTGCGGGAGGGGCTTAAGTCTTCGACCTCAAGGCTTGCGGAACTTGTAGACGAACTGGTCCGTCCGCCCGCGAATGGCGGGGTCGAACACATTCTTCGAATGATCGTCCTCGGAGTTGCGCAGCACCTTGCTCTCGCCGACGAAGCGGAAGCCGACCGACTGGACCTGCCGCTTCACCGCCTCGGGGTCGATCCGGTGCGTCGTGTTGGTGTTGGCCAGCCCCTTGCCCACCGTATCGGCATGGTCGATGATGACATAGGTCCCGCCGGACTTCAGCAGCTTGAACACCGCCTGGTCGAAGGCGCGCAGCGCGGGTTCGGCCGCATCCTTGTTGGCGACGTCATGATAATTCTGGACGGTCCAGAACAGGTCGACCGGCTTGTCGGCGGCGGGCAAGTTGACCGCCTGCACCTGCGCGGTCGCATTGGGCAAGTTCCAGCCCTGGATCGTGCCCAGCGACTTCTCGGCATATTTCTGCCCGGCGGCGGGCCAATAGGCATAGACATGGCCCTTCGGCCCGACGACGCCCGAGAAGATACGCGTCCAATAGCCCTTGCCCGGCAGGTAATCGATCACCGTGTCGCCGGGCTTCACACCCGAAAAGGCGAGGACGGCGGCGGCCTGTCGCCGTTCGTCGTCCCCCGCCTGATCGGCACGTGCGGGGTCGGCCAGCGCGGCGGCGACATAAGCCGGGACCTTGGCCGGAGCGGCAGGCTTTTGCTGCGCCACCGCGACGGTGCCCGCCGCAAGCATCAGTCCCAGTGCGATCGCCTTCATGCCTGCTCTCTCCTGCTTGACGGGTCCATTCCCCCGCTCCGTTCGGCCTGAGCGCAGTCGAAGGCCACGCGATTCCCTTAGGCTTCGACTTCGCTCAGCCCGAACGGAGGGCGGGATAATTTGGCTTACACGTCCAGATTCGCCACGTTCAGCGCATTGTCCTGAATGAATTCGCGACGCGGCTCGACCACTTCGCCCATCAACCGGCTGAACACCTCGTCCGCCGCCGCGACATCGTCGGAGGTCACGCGCAGCATCGAGCGGACCGCCGGGTCGAGCGTGGTTTCCCAAAGCTGCTCGGCATTCATCTCGCCCAAACCCTTGTAGCGCTGGATCGCCAGCCCCTTGCGGCCCGAGGTCAGGATCGCTTCGAGCAGTTGGCTCGGCCGTGCGACGCGGGTTTCACCGCGTGCCAGCGTCGTGGCGTTGCCGTCCTCATCGGTCGGCACGACATCGGCCGACGGCTCGGTCGCGGCATGGCGCAACGGCACCAGCTTGGCGGCATGGGCGAAGCTCTCCGCCTGTTCGGCGGCCAGCGTGTGCAGCTTGCGCGCTTCGGCCGAGGCGATGAAGCTAGCCTCGACGATATGGTGGTCGGTCACGCCGCGCCACAGCCGCTCGAAATGCACACCGCCATCTTCCGTAAGACGCGCCGACCAGTGCGCCTCGTGATCGCCCGACTCCAGCCGCCGCGTGGTTTCGACCACCGTCGCCATGCGCTGCTCGCGGGTCAGCACGGGGTCGAGCGCGCCGGCCAGCGCCAGCACCTCGATGATCGAGGCATCGTAGCGGCGCGGCACGTACCGCATCAGGGTCCGCATCCGCCGCGCATGATCGACCAGCGTCTTCAGGTCGTTGCCCGACCGCGCGCCGCCCGCACCCTCCAGCACCATCGTGGAGACGCCCGCCTCGACCAGATATTCGTCGAGTGCCGTATCGTCCTTGAGGTAGACCTCCGACCGCCCCTTGGTCGCTTTGTAGAGCGGCGGCTGGGCGATGTAGAGGTGCCCGCGCTCGATCAGCTCGGGCATCTGGCGATAGAAGAAGGTCAGCAGCAGCGTGCGGATATGCGCGCCGTCGACGTCTGCGTCGGTCATGATGACGATCTTGTGGTAACGCAGCTTGTCCGCGTTGAAGTCGTCGCGGCCGATGCCGGTGCCCATCGCCTGGATCAGCGTGCCGATTTCCTTGGACGAGATCATGCGGTCGAACCGCGCGCGCTCGGTGTTCAGGATCTTGCCGCGCAAGGGGAGGATCGCCTGGAAATGGCGGTTGCGCCCCTGCTTGGCCGAACCACCGGCCGAGTCACCCTCGACCAGGAAGAGTTCGGACTTGGCGGGATCGCGCTCCTGGCAATCGGCCAGCTTGCCGGGCAGCGAGGCGATGTCCATCACGCCCTTGCGACGGGTCAGCTCGCGGGCGCGCTTGGCCGCCTCGCGCGCCGCCGCCGCATCAATCACCTTGGCGATGATCGCGCGAGCGTTCTGCGGATTTTCCTCCAGCCAGTCGGCCAGCTTGTCGGCGATTAGCGATTCCAGCGGCTGGCGCACTTCGGAGGAAACCAGCTTGTCCTTGGTCTGGCTGCTGAACTTCGGATCGGGCAGCTTGACCGAGACGATCGCGGTCAGGCCTTCGCGCATGTCGTCGCCGGTCAGCGTGACCTTCTCCTTCTTCAGGAGACCCGACTTGTCGGCATAGTTGTTGAGCGTACGAGTCAGCGCCGCGCGGAACGCCGCGATATGGGTGCCGCCGTCGCGCTGCGGGATGTTGTTGGTGAAGGCGAGGACGTTCTCGTAGTAAGAGTCATTCCACTCCAGCGCCACGTCCATGCCGATCGCATCGCGCTGGCCATGGATGGCGATGGGTTCGGGGAAGAGCGGCGACTTGGAGCGGTCCAGCCACTTCACGAACGCAGCGATCCCGCCCTCATAATATAATTCCACCGTCTTGGGCTCTTCGTGCCGCGCATCGGTCAGGAACAGGCGCACGCCCGAGTTGAGGAACGCCAGCTCGCGATAGCGATGCTCGAGCTTCGCGAAGTCGAACTCGGTGATCTTGAACGTCGCGGGCGACGGCAGGAAGGTCACGCGAGTGCCCTTCTGCCCCGGCTCGGCCTTGCCGACGACCTTGAGCGGCGCGACGGCGTCGCCATGGGCGAAGCGCATGTAATGCTCCTCGCCGTCGCGCCAGATGGTCAGGTCCAGGAATTCGGACAGCGCGTTCACCACCGACACGCCGACGCCGTGCAGACCGCCCGACACCTTGTAGGCGTTGTCGTCCGACGTGTTCTCGAACTTGCCGCCCGCGTGCAGCTGGGTCATGATGACCTCGGCCGCCGACACGCCCTCTTCGGGGTGGATGCCGGTGGGGATGCCGCGGCCGTTATCGGTCACGCTGACCGAGCCGTCGGCGTTCAGCTGGATGTCGATGCGGTCGCAATGCCCCGCCAGCGCTTCGTCGATCGCGTTGTCCGAAACCTCGAACACCATGTGGTGGAGGCCCGAGCCGTCGTCGGTGTCGCCGATATACATGCCCGGCCGCTTGCGTACCGCGTCGAGGCCCTTCAGCACCTTGATCGAGGAGGCGCCATATTCGTTCGTCTGGGGGGTATCTGCCATAGCGAGTATATAGGAATTACAGGCCCTCAGGGAAAGCGAAATGGGAGGGGCGGCGGCCCTTTCGCCCGCCCTTGCGCCGGGCGGCAAAACCCGGCGGCGACACGTCGTTCGTGACGCCGATTTCATGCCCCGATCGGGAGCCGGATACCCCGTTTGCGCGTATCCCGTTCCCGCTTTTTGGCATTGGAGATGGCGATGACCGGCAAGGCCTTACTCCTCCCCATCATGCTGGCGACGCTCGCCGCCGTCCCGCTTTCGGCGCAGTCGTTGCGGCGGGACTATCCCAGTTGCGACCTGACGCAGCAGCGCGCTCTCAAGGGGCCGGTCGGCGGCACGATCCGCGATCCGCGCCAGGCGCATATCGCGATGCGCGCCGATATCCTTCAGGCGGATATCGGCACCGCGCGAAAGGCGCGTCGCCTGTCGCAGAGTGAGGCCCAATCCTTGTGGAATGCGGTTGCACGGGTGCGGCACGATGTGAACCGCTTCGTGGCGAAACAGGGATTTTTGAGCGCGGGCGAGACGGCGAGCTATGACCGGGCGCTGGATGGGGTGGCGATGCGGGTCTGTCGCGGGTGATGGTCTCTATGAGACCCCGAGCCCTCCCCCATCCCCTCCCGCCTGCGGGAGGGGCGTGCCTTGGCGCTACGGTAGGATGCCGTTTCTCAGTATGCTGAACGTCGCCCGGTAACGCACCCCTCCCGCAGGCGGGAGGGGATGGGGGAGGGCAAGATGTCTCACCGAGACCAACGCCTGCCTCAAAACTCCACCCGCGTCGCCTCCCCCGGCACATCGGTGAACAGCCCGGGCTCGGTCCCGGTCATCCACACCTGCCCCCGCCCCGCCAGCCGCTCGAACAGCGCGGCGCGGCGCGACGGATCGAGATGCGCCGCCACCTCGTCCAGCAGCAACACCGGGGGCAGCCCGCGTTGCTCGGTCACCAGATCGGCATGAGCCAAGACGATGCCGAGCAGCAGCGCCTTCTGCTCGCCCGTGGAGCACAGCGCCGCCGCCTGCCCCTTGGCCACATGCGTCACGGAAAGGTCGGCCCGGTGCGGCCCGACCAGCGTCCGCCCCGCCGCCGCGTCACGCCTGCGCCCCATGGCCAGCGCATGGGCGAATGCCGCCGGGTCGACCGCCTCCCCCTCCAACGCCAGCGCGGCCCGGGCGAACACGCTGTCGGGCGCCTCCTCCAGTCGTTGGTCGAGCGCGGCCACCGCCGCCACCCGCGCGGCATCGAGCGCCGCGCCATGCTCGACCATCCGTGCCTCCAGCGCGCTCAGCCAGTCGGGATCGACCGGACCGTCGCTTGCCAGCAGCCGGTTGCGCTCACGCATCGCGGCGTCATAGCGGGTCGCGTGCATCCCGTGCGCCGGGGCCAGCGCCAGCACCAGCCGGTCGAGAAACCGCCGCCGCTCGGACGCGGGCTCGACGAACAGCCGGTCCATCGCCGGGGTCAGCCACAGGACGGACAACCAGTCGGCCAGCGCATTGGCGCTCGTGGCCGCCCCCTGCACCCTGACGACCCGCCTTTCGGGCGCGGAGGCCAGCGCGCCGGTTGCGATCTCGACATCGCCGTCGAGCGTCGCCGCGACGCCGAATCCGCCCTTGCCCCCCTGCCGCGCCATCGCCGACAACGCGGCGCGGCGCAGGCCGCGACCGGGCGCGAGCAGCGACACCGCCTCCAGCACGTTGGTTTTCCCCGCGCCGTTTTCGCCGGTCAGCACGACGAACCCCGCCGCCGGTGACAGCGCGAGGTCGGCATGATTGCGGAAATCGGTGAGGACCAGGCGGGTGAGCATCATGACCGCCTTAAACGATCCTCCCCAGCATGGGGAGGTGGCAGGCCGAAGGCCTGACGGAGGGGGGCATCCACAAAGGACGCGCCGTGCGGCAATCCCCCTCCACCACCCTGCGGGTGGTCCCCCTCCCCACAAGCAGGGAGGATTTGGGTTTTACACCCGCATCGGCATCAGCACGTACAGCGCCGGTGCCTTGTCATTTTCGCGGATCAGGGTCGGTGCGGCGGCATCGGCCAGGTGGACCTCGACCAAGTCGCTGTCGATCTGCGCCAGGATGTCGAGCAGATAGCGGCTGTTGAAGCCGATCTCGAAGCCCAGCGAGGTGTACTCGCCCGGCACCTCTTCCGACGCGGTGCCGTTCTCGGGGCTGGTCACCGACAAGGTGATCCGGTCGCGGTCCAGCGCCATCTTCACCGCGCGGGTCTTTTCGGTCGCGATGGTCGACACGCGGTCGACGCCCTGCATGAACGCCTTGGGGTCCAGCTTCAGGATCTTGTCGTTGGCGGTCGGGATGACGCGGCTGTAATCGGGGAAGGTGCCGTCGATCAGCTTGGAGGTCAGGATCGCCTGGCCCAGGTCGAAGCGGATCTTGGTGCCCGACAGCGACACGCCGACCGAGCCGTCCACTTCGTCGAGCAGCTTGCGAAGCTCGCCCACGCACTTACGCGGCACGATCACGTCGGGCATGCCCTCGGCGCCGTTCGGGCGTTCGATGGTGACGCGCGCCAGACGGTGGCCGTCGGTGGCGGCGGCCTTCAGCACGGGGGCACCGTTATCCTCGGCGACGTGCAGGAAGATGCCGTTCAGATAATAGCGCGTCTCTTCGGTCGAGATGGCGAAGCGCGTCTTGTCGATGATCTGCTTGAGCAATTCGACCGGCAGCTCGAACTGGGTCGGCAGTTCGCCCTCGGCGATGACGGGGAAGTCGTCGCGCGGCAGCGTGCCGAGCGAAAAGCGGGCACGGCCCGCCACGATGGTCATGCGGCCTTCGGCGGCGGTCAGCTGGACCTGCGCGCCCTCGGGCAGCTTGCGGGCGATGTCGAACAGCGTGTGCGCCGACACGGTGGTCGAACCCGGCTGGTCGACGGCGGCGGCGACGCTGTCGTTGATCTGCAGGTCCAGGTCGGTCGCCATCATGCGCAGCTGGCCCTCGGCCGTCGCCTCCAGCAGCACGTTGGAGAGGATCGGAATCGTGTTCCGCCGCTCCACCACCGACTGGACATGGCTCAACCCCTTGAGCAGCGTTGCGCGTTCGATCGTCGCCTTCATTTCCTGATCCCCCGCCGGAACGACCGCATGGTCCCCGAGTCCGAATGATAAATGGCCTTGGTTCCTACCCGCCAAGAAGGGGCCGAAGCAAGGCTCCGACCCCTCTTACACTGGGAGTAAAACCACCGTTAATGTGGAAAAGAATCCCGGCTTAGAAGCGCAGGCCCAGACCTGCCATCAGCTGGTGGCGGTTCGGATTGATGCCGACGCCGTCCAGTTCGTCATAATGCGAATAGCGATATTCGCCCTTTACGAAGGTGTTGGGGCTGATCGCATATTCCAGACCGGCGCCCAGGCGATAGCCGCCGACTTCCTGCGAATTGACGGTGGTGACGCCCGCGGTGGTGTAGCGCGCATCGAACTTGGCGTTGGTGTAACCGGCCTTCAGATAGCCCATCGCGACCGGCGAGATGACATAGCCGACGCGTGCACCGGCATAGAGGTCACGGCCCGCGCCCAGGCGGAACTCGTCACCGGGCACGCGGATGCCGCTGCTGCGGGTGTCCGAGCTGCTCCCCGAAATCTCGCCCTCGGCGCCCAGGACCACGGGGCCTGCGGGAAGGTCGTAACCGATCGCGGCGCCATAGAGCACGCCGTCGCTCGAACTCTTATCCTGACCCTGACGATCGTTGAGGCTGTCATAGCCGATCAGGCCCTCGACGCGGAAACCCGTGAAGGGCTGTGCGGTCTGGGCGGCGGCGGGGGCCGCGGCGGCGATGGCTGCCGAGGTCGCCAGGGCGGCGAGCATGAGCTTACGCATACACTATACTCCATTACTGTACCGGCCGCCGTTACATTCGGCGGTTGCGGCACTAATGACGCGAAAGCCCAGGCGTTGCATGAACCTCAGCTAAACAGGAAAAAGCGTTGCATAGGGGCAACAGCCGGGACAGGGATGGCGGGTCATGACGCCCTTACACGCACCGCCCGCCCGGAAAGGCCGCGACTATATCGCCCGGCATGGCGAGACGGTGTTCAACCGGATCGGACGCATCCAGGGCGACCGGGTCGATCTGCACACCCCGCTGACCCGCAAGGGATTCGCGCAGGCCGAGGCGATCGGCGAAGCGTTACGCGAACGGCTGGGCGAATCCCCTGCCCTGACCCTCTGGTCCTCGCCCACGGGCCGCGCGCTGCAGACGCTGGCGGTGATCGCCGAGCATCTGGCGCTCGACTGGCATGAAACACGGCATGATGGGCGGCTCATCGAACTGGGTTTCGGCAGCTGGGGCGGGCAGGATTTCGCGGCGCTGAGTTCGATCCACGGCTCGATCGTCCATCCGCACGGCATGGCGGTCGGCGCGCCTGATGGCGAACGTTATGCGGCGATGGCGGCACGGCTGTCGGCGTGGCTGGCGGATACGGCCGAGCATGACGGCGACCGGCTGATCCTGATGCACGGCCTGTCGAGCCGGGTGCTGCGCGGGCTGATGCTAGGCTTGCCCGATGATCCGCATTGCGGTGTGCCGGTGGCGGAACGCCTGCCGCAGGGGTCGATCGTGATGATCGAGAGCGCCGCCGAAACGGTGATCCACCGGGCTTGCCCATGAAGCGGCTGGCGCTGTGCCTGGCACTGGTCGCCGCGCCGGTTGTCGCGCGCGAGACGATCGGCATCTACAAGGGCTGGGGTGCCTTTCGCGATCCCGACCGCTGCTACGCCATTGCAAAACCGGTGCTGGCAAACGGGCGGGTCGGCGGCTTTGCCAGCGTCGGCACCTGGCCCGCCAAGCACCTGCGCGAATCCTTCCACGCGCATCTCAGCAGCCCGCGCGACCGCGCCGCCGCCGTCACGCTGGCCATCGGCGAGCGCCGCTTTCCGCTGGTCGGCACCACCCAGGACGTCTGGGCACCCGACGCGGCCACCGACCATGCGCTGGTCATGGCGATACGCTCGGGCCGCAGCATGAGCGTCTCCGCCGTCGACCCGCGCCACCGGCCCTTCGCCGACACCTATACGCTGGCGGGCGCGGCAGCGGCGATCGATGCCGCGACCTTGGCGTGTGTGGGGTGACCTTGATTTTTGGGGATCAATACGATATGTATTTTTCCATCAGGTCCCCGGTAGCCGCCTTGAGGCGCTCGCAAGAGCAGACATCAGCTCAAGGCCCGCTTCCGGGGACATTGCGTTTCTGGTAGCCATTTATGCCAACTGCCGTCGTGATTGACGGCGCATTTTTTCTGCGCCGTTTCAAATCAGCCTTTCCCAATCTTTTCGCAGGCGATGCGGAGGATGTGGCTTTTGGCGTGATTTGCATGGCTGCACATCACATTACGGCACGACTTCGGGCGAACCCCGCATGGTCGACTGTTTCCGCGAATGACTGGCGTCCGCAGGAAACGGCCGAACTATACCGCATCTTTTTTTACGACTGCCCGCCGCTTACCAAAAGGCTTCACACGCCGATCGATAAACGCGCCGTCAATCTGGCGCAGACGCCGGAGGCGAAGCTTCGGCTCGCCATTCATGACCGTCTTCACCAGACACGAAAGGTCGCGCTGCGGCTTGGCCGACTGAACGAGAATTTGTCGCCATGGCGGTTGCGGCCGAATGCCATTCATCGCTGGCGCGAAGGCCATCCGCCGCGCGATGAGGATTTCGAACTCGATGTAGTTCAAAAGGGCGTCGATATGCGGCTTGGACTGGATATCGCGGCAATGGCGCACAAGCACCAGGTGGATCAGATCGTGCTGGTCGCCGCTGACGCAGACTTCGTCCCGCCCGTTAAGCTTGCCCGCCGCGAAGGTATTGACGTCGTATTGGACCCCATGGGCGCACCCGTCGCCCCTGATCTTCTGCAGCACGTCGATGGCGTACGAAATTGCTATATGCCGATAAACTCCCGTCGAACGGATAATAAAGAATGACCCCAGACATGCCCATTCCGGGGCACATCGATCCCGTGCCCGTGCCGCGCGGCGTGCAACCGCGTCCGGATGGTCGCGTCGACCTGATCGGCCTGACCAAGGACCAGCTGCGCGAGGCTTTGCTGTCGGGCGGCATGGAGCTGAAGCAGGCCAAGCTGCGCTCCAAGCAGATCTGGCACTGGCTCTACAATCGCGGCGCGACCCGTTTCGCCGACATGACCGACATCGCCAAGGCGCAGCATCCCTGGCTGGAGGAACGCTTCGTCATCGGCCGTCCCGAGGTGGTCGAAGCGCAGGTGTCGAACGACGGCACGCGCAAATGGCTGCTGCGCTCGGCCGACGGGCAGGATTACGAGATGGTGTTCATCCCCGACGCCGATCGGGGGACTTTGTGCGTCTCGAGCCAGGTCGGCTGCACGTTGAACTGCCGTTTCTGCCACACCGGCACGATGCGCCTCGTCCGCAACCTGACGGCGGGCGAGATCGTCGGGCAGGTCATGCTCGCGCGCGACTCGCTCGGCGAATGGCCCAGCCAGCCCGAGGGGCGGATGCTGACCAACATCGTCATGATGGGCATGGGCGAGCCGCTCTATAATTTCGATGCGGTGCGCGATGCGCTGAAGCTGGTGATGGACGGTGACGGCCTCGCGCTGTCGAAGCGCCGCATCACCCTGTCGACCAGCGGCGTCGTGCCGATGATGGCGCGCGCGGGCGCGGAGATCGGCGTGAACCTGGCCGTGTCGCTCCACGCCGTGACCAAGGACGTGCGCGACGAGCTGGTGCCGCTGAACAAGAAATACGGCATCGAGGAGCTGTTGCAGGCCTGTGCCGACTATCCGGGTGCCAACAATGCCCGGCGCATCACCTTCGAATATGTGATGCTGAAGGACAAGAACGACTCGGACGCCGATGCGCATGAGCTGGTCCGGCTGCTGCGCCATTACGACCTGCCCGCCAAGGTGAACCTGATCCCGTTCAACCCCTGGCCCGGCGCCGACTATGAATGCTCGACGCCGGAGCGGATTCGGCGCTTCTCCGACATCGTGTTCGAGGGCGGCATCTCCGCGCCGGTCCGTACCCCGCGCGGGCGCGACATCGACGCGGCCTGCGGCCAGTTGAAGACGGCTGCCGAGAAGAAGAGCCGCGCGCAGCTCGACCGCGAGGCGGAGGAAAAGTTCGCCGCTTTGGGTTGAATCGCTCCTCCCCGGCACGGGGAGGTGGCAGGCCGCAGGCCTGACGGAGGGGGGCTTCCTCATAGGACATCCCTTGCAGAACGCCCCCTCCACCACCGCTTCGCGGCGGTCCCCCTCCCCGTGCCGGGGAGGATTTTAATCCCGGAGCGCGCGTTCGCCCTCGAACATGTAATCCCGCGTCACCGGCACCGAGAGCCGCCCGCGCGTCAACTGCACCTGATAGTTGCACAGGCCGCCATTGCGGAACGCCGCGCCCGCACCCGCCAGATAGAAGAGCCACATGCGATAGAAGCGCTCGTCATACAGCTCGACGATGCGGTCCTTCGCCGCCACGGTCCGGTCGTACCAGATGTCGAGCGTCCAGCCATAATGGCAGCGCAGCACCTCGACATCGGTCAGGAACATGCGCAGCCCCTCCTGGGCGCGGACGATTTCCGACAGGGCGGGGTTATAGCCGCCGGGGAAGATGTACTTGGTCGTCCAGTCGTCGGTGACGCCCGGCCCGTTCAGCCGCCCGATCGTATGGAGCAGCATCACGCCGTCCTCGGTCAGCAGGTCGCGGCACTTGCGGAAGAAGGTCCGGTATTGCGGCGGGCCGACATGCTCGAACATGCCGACCGAGACGATGCGGTCGAACTGGCCCTCCACCCGGCGATAGTCGATCAGCTCGAACTTCACCTTGTCCGATACGCCCAGCGCCTCGGCACGCGCGCGCGCGACCTTCAGCTGTTCCTCGGACAGGGTGACGCCCAGCACTTCGGCACCGCATTTCTGGTGCAGGTACAGCGCCATGCCACCCCAGCCGCAACCGATGTCGAGGACCTTCATCCCCGGCTCGATCGCCAGCTTGGCGGCGATATGCGCCTTCTTGTCGCGTTGCGCCCGCTCCAGATCGTTCTTCGGATCGGTGAAATAGGCGCAGCTATATTGCTTGTCGGTGTCGAGGAAGAGTTCGTACAGCGTGCCCGACAGGTCGTAGTGATGGGCGACGTTCTTCTTCGACCGGCGCTCCATGTTGATCCGGTCGATGCGGTGCTTGATCGCGCCGGCCGCCCGGACCAGCCGCGACGGGTTCAGGTTCGCGCGGCCCGCTTCCCATTTGTCATTGGCCGTCAGCAGTTCGACTAGGTCGCGGACATCGCCCTTCTCGACGACCAGGCGGCCGTCCATGAAGGACTCCCCCGCCGCCAGTGCAGGGTTGCGGACGATCTGCCCGGCGACCGACGAGTCGGTGAAGCGGATCGCGACATCGGGATAACCGGGTTCGGGCGAGCCGAACTCGCGGACCTTTCCATCATGATGGGTGAGGGACAGGCGGCCCTTGCGGACCGCGCGCGACAGAAAGAGATCGATCAGCGCCATATGGCACCGCCTAGTGCCTTAAATTCCCGCATACCAGTCATAATCGACGTGATCTTCCCAGTATCCGCCCTTGCCCAAACCTATGTTATCCAAGCTTTCTACTGCATCGATCCGCATCAGATACTTGGCGTGCTTGTATCCCAGCTGCCGCTCGACGCGCAGCCGCAAGGGCGCGCCATGGCCGATGTCGAGCAACCGCCCGTTCATGCCCCAGGCCAGGATCGTCTGGGGATGGAAGGCGTCGATCAGGTCGAGTGATTCGTAATAGGGCTGCCCGCCGTACAGGTCGGCACAGGTGAAGACGACATAGCGCGCCCGCGTGCTGATATCGGCGGCCTTCAGGATCGTGCCCAGCATCGGCCCCATCCATTCGCCGATCGCGCTCCATCCCTCGACGCAGTCGTGGCGGGTGATCTGACGCCGCGCGGGGAACTCGCCGATCTGGCGCAAGGACAGCGACAGCGGCTTGGCCACCAGCCCGCCGACCGTCAGCCGCCAGTCCTCGAACCGGTTGGCGGCGAGTGCGGCATATTCGGGTGTGCCCGGGTTGCGCGTGCCGTTGGTGCGGAAGACGGGCGACATCTGGTCGCGGCGATATTCGGGGGCCAGCGCCCCCCGGTCCATCAGCGCGCGTTGCAGCCCCTTCTGCATATCCTCGCCCGCGAACAGGATTTTCCGCGCGGTCGGCTGCTCGATGATCCGGTCGCAGCCCGCCAGAAGCAGTCCGGCGCCGCCGGTCAGGATGGTACGACGCCCAATCAATCCGGCGGTCATTCGGGAACCCTCCAGCGGCCGGTGATCATAGACCGCATCTCGTTGAACGGCCCGGCCAGGATGACCAGCGTCAGATGTACGATGGTGAACAGCGCCAGCAGCGTCGCCGTGATGAAGTGGATCGACCGCGCCGATTGCCGCCCACCCAGCAGATCCAGCACCCAGGGCCAGGCCGCATTCATGCCCGGCGACAGCGCGATGCCGGTCAGGATGGCGAGCGGCAGGGCGACGAACAGCACCCCCGCATAACTCAGCTTCTGGAACAGGTTATAGGCCCGCGGATCACGCTCGTCGTGAAAACGAAGGGCCAGATGCCGCCAAAAATCCGCCCAGATTGCACGCGGCCGAAGCTCCCAACCCCGGATACGCAGGTCGCGCTGGAAATGCCGCGTGACCAGGCCGCCGATCATATAGGCGAGCAGCCCGAACCCCAGCACCAGTGCGAAGAGCAGATGCCAGCGCCGCGAGATCGCCAGATTGTAGCGTGCCGGAATGGTCAGCCAGGCCGGAAAGTGCGGCAGGCTGGCCCAGGCGTGATCGAAATTCGCGCCGTAACGCCCCCAATAGAGCCGGGGATGCGCGTTGGAGATGCCCAGCCCCGATCCCAGCAGGATCAGCACCGCGACCGCATTGACCCAGTGCCAGATGCGCGTCACCCAACCGTGGCGACGGATGACGGCGCCCGGTGGCTCCAGGAGCGACTCCGGGGCTCTTTCCGGCTCGGTCGGCGTTCCGGCTTTCATCCACACTCCCTTTCGGTGACCATCCATGATCGACAACTGGCATTTCTACGAACCCGTCAACGGTCATGGGCTGGCGCATGATCCCTTGAACGCGATCGTCGCGCCGCGCCCGATCGGCTGGATCGGCAGCCGGTCGGTGCAGGGCGTCAACAATCTGGCACCCTACAGCTTTTTCAACGTCTTCAACTACCGTCCGCCGCTGATCGGCTTTTCGTCGCAGGGGTGGAAGGACTCGGTCGCCAACATCGCCGAGACCAAGGTCTTCACCTGGAACCTCGCCACCATGACGCTGGCCCAGGCGATGAACGCCAGTGCAGCGACCGTGCCCGCAGAGGTGGACGAGTTCGCGCTGTCGGGCGTGACGGCGCAGGACGGGCAGTTGGTCGACGCCCCACGCGTGGCGGAGAGCCCAGTGTCGTTCGAATGCCGCCTGACCCAGCTGATCCGGCTGGAGACCCAGGAGGGCCGCGAGCTGGACCAGTGGCTGGTCATCGGCGAGGCGGTGGGCATCCATATCGCCGCCGACCTGATCGAGAACGGTATCTACCAGACCGCCCGCGCCCGCCCCATCCTGCGCGGCGGGGGACCGGTCGATTATTTCGAGGTGACGGAGGCGGCCCGCTTCGAAATGCGGCGCCCCGACGCCTGATCCAGCCGCCCAAACGGGGCTGCAAAGGATTTCCGTAATCGTATACGGCTTTGTAACCCTCGGGCACGATAGGGGGGTCGATGTTTTCAGAAGGCCCACCATGCTGACCGAGCTTCGGGAGCATCACGCCGCGCTGGCCCGCTGGCTGGATGCCCATCGCAACCTGTGCGCCGCCGCGCCGATCGATTACCAGGCCCTGCGCCATGTCCGGTGGCAGATCGCGCTCGTCAGCCGGAAAAGGCTCGCCTTTCTGACGGACACGGTCTTTCCCTTGGCCGAAGCCCATGCCGCGCTGAAAGCGGCCGCCGGGCTACTGACCCTGCGCAACGAGACTCCGGCCTATGGCCGGGCCCTGTCAGGCTTCATTGCCCGCTGGCCGATGGAGGCGGTGATGGAAGCGCCAGCCGCCTATGCCCACGCGGCCGACGCCTGTCGCCGCGATGCCGACAAGCGGCTCTTCGCGGAGGAACGCCATCTGCGGCTGTTGCTGACCGAGGTCGAATGGCAGCCGGGAGGCGTGTTTCCCCCATCGGCGGAGCAGATGGCGGCAGCCGCGACCGCCTTCTGACCGCGACTCGAAACCCACCCATGTGGTGGTGCGGCACTGGCGGAACGGCCATCGATATCCGCCGGGCAACATGGGAGGTGAAGACCCAGGTCAGCGACCTGAAGATGGCGAACATGCCCAAGGGCGTCAGCCCGACGCCGCCCGCCCAGACCAACAGTATCTGCCTGACCGCCGAACAGGCCGCCAAGCGCCCCGCCGAGTTGCTGAAGCAGGCGCAATCGGACTGCACCGTCAAAAGCGCGACCTTCGAGAGCGGCAAGCTCGAAAGCGAACTGACCTGCAGGATGCCCGGCGACATGACCATGCACAGCAAGACGAAGGGCAGCTTCACCGCGACCCGCTTCACCACCGATCAGGAGATGGAGATGACCGGTACCCATCCGATGTCGCAAAAAGTCCATAGCGAGAGCCGCCATATCGGCGCCTGCGACGGCGCGGAGTGATCCTCCGCCGGGCCGGAATGGCGGTATTCGGCCCGGCGACCCGCTATCCCCCACATTAAACTTTGATTTAGATCAATATGTCACAATGCCGTCATTAGGAGGCATTGATGATCCGATAATATGACCATTTCCATCGTCACCGCGGAGGGCATCGATTCCGGGTTACGATGACCATCAAGAAAGGCCGGGGGGCCTATCCTGTTCATAATTTATGGGATCGCACGGACATCGCCGGGGTGGGCTGATGGAGGGCAACCGTCGCATGCGATCGCAACTATATCGAAGGCACGCCCCATGCTGACCGAATGGCTCGAATTGCGCGACGAACTGGTTCGCGTGATGACCGAACACCGCGCCCTGTGCAACGCGCCCAAGCCCGATGCCGTCGCGCTCAGCCGCAGCCGCTGGCTGCTTTCCAACGCCAGCCGTCAGCGGGCGAGTTGGCTGATGCGCAACGCGAACCCGACCGCACAACGATTGGCACACACGACCGGCGGTGCCGCCTGGCTCGCGGTACAGGCGACCATGCCTGCCTATCGCCAGCGTATATCCGGCTTTCTTTCGAGTTGGCCGCTCGAAGAGATCATCGCCGACTGGGACGGATATCGCCGTGGCTGCGCCGAGTTGCGCACCGAGATCGCAGCATGGCTGCGCGACGAGGAATTCGGGATCCGGGCGCTGGCGGCGGAACTGGAAGCGGAGTCCCTGCCCCCGATCGCCATCGCCCGTCAGGCATATCCCCGATAGAAGAACACCGCCGTCGTCACCGTCGTCAGAAGGAGCGTCCAGCCCCGGATGAGCCCGGCGGGCAGCCTGCGCCCGATCAGCGCGCCGCTCCAGCCGCCGACGATGCCGCCCGCCAGCATGGGCAGGCACTGCGCCCAGGCGACCATACCCGTCGCCACGAAGACCAGGGTCGCCGCCGCATTGGCGGTGGCCAGCATCAGTGTGCGCGGTGCAGCGAGCTGCGCCGGGTTACGCCCCGAGAGCAGCCCCCAGGCGGCAGTCACCATCATGCCGATACCGCCGCCGAAATAACCACCATAGACGCCCAGCACCGCCTGCGCCCCCATCAGCGCGCGCGGCCCCGGCCGGGCGATCCGCGCCAGCCATTCCGAGGCATGCCGTCCCCCCGCGATCGCGATCGTCGCGGTCAGCAGCAGCCAGGGCACGATCAGGTCGAAGGCACGCGGCGGCGTCAGGAACAACAGGATGCTGCCCAGCAGCGCGAAAACGAAGGTCAGCGCCGCCATCCGCCGCATCGACACCCCCATCACGGGTTCCAGCCCATGACGATAGGCCCAGACGCTCGCCATGGCGGCAGGCTGGAGCGCGACGTTGGAGGTGGCGTTGGCGATGGTCGATGGCAGACCCAGCGCGATCAGCGTCGGCATGGTCGAGAAACTGCCGCCCCCCGCCAGCGCATTCATCGCGCCCCCGACAAAGCCCCCGGCAGCGGCGAGCGCGAGAAAGGTCCAGTCGATCATGTCGGGGAATGCCCCTCCACCATCCTTCGGATGGTCCCCCTCCCCATCAAAGATGGGGAGGACTTATCTTCAATCCTCCCCAAGCTGTGCTTGGGGCGGGGAACCGCCCGGCGCAGCCGGGTGGTGGAGGGGCCAGCCCCCACCCTCAACGCGGGGCCAGACGCCGGATGTCGAGCACGTCCACCCCGGCGAGCATCACCGGCCCGAAACGCCCCTCGACCTCCGCGACGATGCCTTCGGCGCTCGAACGCACCCGCGTCCAGGGAATCTCGCGCACCGCGATCCGGCGGCCATGCAGCTTGAGCGCCGCGACCCGGCCATCGGTCGCCACCACCAGCGCGCCCTGGCCATCGGCACCGACCACGGCCCCCGCAACGGTAAAGCCCGTCAGCGCCGCCTCGGCCGCCGCCGCGACATCCTCGGGCGAGCCGATCCGGCGATCGCGGCGGCGCGTGCAGAGCCACGCGATTCCCGCCCCGCCCAGCGCCACGCCGACGCCCAGCCCGGCCAGCGCCCCGGTCGTCACCGTGCCGACGAGCGGCAGGATCATCCGGCGTTGCCTGCCAGCGCGTCCAGCGTCGGGCGCAGGCCGGACAGGTCATAGCCCGCCCCTTCGGCCTGCATCACGATCAGGGTCGGGTTGCGCCCGGCCTTGGCCGCCGCCAGCGCCCACAGATTGCAGCTGCGCGTGCCCGACCGGCAATAGGCCAGCACCGGCCCCTTGGCCTCGACCAGCGCCTGGGTCATCTGGTCGACCATCTCATGGCTGAACCCGCCGGGCGTCACGGGGATGGCGGTATAGGCCAGTCCGTGATCCTCGGCCGCGGCGCGAATCGAATCGCCGGTCGGCTGGCCGGGCTCTTCGCCGTCGGGACGGTTGTTGACGATGGCGGCATAGCCCGCCGCCTTGATCGCGGCGACGTCCTCGGGCCGGATCTGGGGAGCGACGGCGACGCTTTCGTTGATGGGGCGGATCATGCGGTTCACCTATTCAATGGGCCGTTTCACCGCAACCGGTGGCGGGCCTGCTTTGTCGGAAAAGACGCATCAGTTTCGCATCGGGTCCGCCGCGCGGCGGAACATACGGCCCCGCGCCACGTCTGGCTGTCATCCCCTTTGTTAAGGAGCCGCCCCATGCCGCCGATCGATCGCCGTCAGGGCCTGTGGAGCCTGGCCGCGCTGGGCGTCGCCTCCGCCCTTCCCCTCGCCTGGGCACGGCGGGCGCAGGCGGCGGCTCCGCAGCGCGGCGTGCTGGCGGTCGTCGAAAAGGGCACCGGCGGCGTCGTCTTCTACCGCGTGCCCGATGGCGAGCGGCTGGGCCAGGTGCCGCTGGGCACGCAGCCGCACGAGATGGTCGCCGATGCGGGCGGCCGCTTCGCCTATGTCGGCGGGTACGGCGTGAAGGGCTGGCAGTTCGGCGGCGAGGGCGGGCATCAGCTCTGGGTGATCGACCTGGAGGGGCGCAGGCTCGTGCGCACCATCGACCTGTCGCCGCACCGCCGCTGGCACGGGATGCGGATGGACGCGAAGGGGCTCCTCTATGCGCTGTCCGAGACCGACAGCCTGCTCGCCCGATTCGACACGCCCGCCAGCGCCGACAGTCCCGACCGGATGATCCCGGTCGGCGGCGCGCGCAGCCATTATTTCGTGGTGAAGGCCGACGGCAGCCGCGCCTATGTCGCCGATACGATGAGCGGCACCGTCATCATGGTCGACCCCGACGATGCCAGCTTCGCGCCCGTCAAACAGCATATCGGCAAGGCACCCGAGGGCCTGGCGCTCAGCCCGGATGAGCGGACGCTCTATGTCATCGACCGCCCGGGGGGCGTGCTCCATGCGCTCGATGCGGTGACGCTGCGCCCGCGTGCCCGCACCACCCTGCGCGGCGAGGCGGTGCGGGTGGTCGTGCAGGCGGACGGCCGGTTGATCGTGTCGAACACCGCCGACAAGAGCCTGACCCGCCATTCCCCCGCCACCCTGGCCGAGGAAGCGCGGCTGCCGCTGCCCGCCGCCGCGCCGGGGCTGAACCTGCCCGCCGGAGGCTCGATCCTGTATGCCGCGCTGGAGAATAACCGGATCGCCATCATCGACCTGGCGGCGTGGAAGGTCACCGGCGGCTTTGCGACCGGCGACGCGCCCGACACCGCCGTCCTTCTGTAATGGCACCGACCCTTTGCCTTGGCCCCGCTTTCCGGTAGCGGTAGCGCGATGGCTGCCAAAATCTCCTGTGATGTTGCGATCATTGGCGCAGGCCTGGCCGGTGGGCTGATCGCGCTTGCGCTGAAAGCCCGCCACCCCTCGCTCGACGTCCGGCTGATCGATGCGGGCGAGACGATCGGCGGCAACCACCTCTGGTCCTTTTTCGGTAGCGACGTGGCCAAGCGCGACCGCTGGATCGTCGAGCGCCTCGTCGCGCATGGCTGGCGCAGTTACGACGTCGCCTTTCCGGCGCATTCGCGCACCATCGACCAGACCTATTATTCGATCGAGAGCCACCGCCTCGACGCCGAGGTTCGCCGGGCGCTGCCGCCGCACGCGCTGATCCTGGGGCGCAAGGTGCTGGCGGTGTCGGCCACCGCCGCCGTCTTCGCCGATGGCGACCGGGTGGAGGCGACGGGCGTGATCGATGCGCGCGGCGCGGGCGACCTGTCTTCGCTGTCCTGCGGCTGGCAAAAATTCGTCGGGCAGGAGCTGAAGCTGAGCCGCCCGCACGGGGTCGAGCGACCAGTGGTGATGGACGCCACCGTCAAGCAGTTGGACGGCTATCGCTTCGTCTACACCCTGCCCTTCGCCGAGGACCGGATCTTCGTCGAGGACACCTATTACTCCACCTCCGCCGAGCTGAACCGTCGCGCCATCGTCCAGCGGATCGAACGCTATGCCGACAGCCGCGACTGGGTGGGGGCCGAGGTGGTGCGCGAGGAGGCGGGCGTGCTGCCGGTCGCGATGGGCGGCGATTTCGACGGCTATTGGCGCAGCGGCGGGGCCAGGACGCCCAAGGCCGGGATGCGCGCCGGGCTGTTCCACCCGACCACCGGCTATTCGCTGCCCGATGCGATCCGCATGGCGGCGATGCTGGCCGAGCGGCGCGATTTCGCAGGGACCGACCTGCACGACGCGACCTATCGCATGGCGCGCGATGCCTGGGACGCGCGCGGCTTTTACCGTATGCTCGACACGATGTTGTTCAAGGCCGCGGAGCCGGATGAGCGATACCGCGTTCTCGAGCGTTTCTATCGACTTTCGCCCGACCTGATCGGGCGTTTCTATGCGGGGCAATCGACCATGGCCGACAAGGCACGAATTCTGACCGGACGGCCGCCGGTGCCGATCCTGCGCGCCATTGCCGCCCTGAGAGACAAGTCGGGGGGCCGGGCATGAAGAGCGCGGTCGTCATCGGATCGGGTTTCGGCGGGCTGGCACTGGCCATCCGCCTGCAATCGGCGGGCGTGCAGACGACGATCGTCGAAGCGCGCGACAAGCCGGGCGGTCGCGCCTATTATTGGGAGCGCGACGGCTTCACCTTCGACGCCGGGCCCACGGTCATCACCGATCCGGCCTGTCTGGAGGAACTGTGGGCGCTGACCGGCCGGTCGATGTCCGAGGATGTGACGCTCGATCCGGTCAGCCCCTTCTATCGGCTCAACTGGGTCGACGGCACCAATTTCGACTATAGCAACGACGACACCCAGCTGCGGTCCGAAATCGCCAAGCTGAACCCCGACGATATCGAAGGGTACGGCAAGTTCCTCGACTATGCCGAGGGCGTGTACCGCGAAGGCTATGAGAAGCTCGGCCATGTCGCGTTTCTCGACTTCGCCTCGATGATCAAGGCCGCGCCCGCGCTGGCCAAGTACCAGGCATGGAACTCGGTCTATGCCATGGTGTCGAAATTCGTGAAGTCGGAGAAGCTGCGCGAGGCCTTGTCCTTCCACACGCTGCTCGTCGGCGGCAATCCGATGACGACCAGCGCCATCTATGCCTTGATCCACAAGCTGGAGCGCGACGGCGGCGTCTGGTTCGCGCGCGGCGGCACCAACCGGCTGGTGGCGGGCATGGTCGCGCAGTTCGAGCGGATCGGCGGCGTGATCCGCCTGGGCGATCCCGTGACGCGGATCGAGACGCTGGGCGACCGCGCGACCGGCGTCGTGACCAAGAGCGGCCTGACCATCCAGGCCGATGCGGTCGCGACCAATGCCGACATCATGCACAGCTACCGCGACCTGCTGTCCGACAATCGCTCGGCCCGGCGGACGGTCAACCGGCTGGAGCGCAAGCGCTACTCGCCGTCGCTGTTCGTCGTGCATTTCGGCATCAAGGGCGCGTGGCCGGGCATCCCGCACCATATGATCCTGTTCGGCCCGCGCTATAAGGGCCTGCTGACCGACATTTACGACACCGGCGTGCTGTCGGAGGATTTCTCGCTCTATCTCCACCACCCGACGGTCACCGACCCGAGCCTCGCGCCCGAGGGTCATTCGACCTTCTATGCGCTGGCCCCGGTGCCGCACATGGGCAAGTTCCCGATGAACTGGGACGAGGTCGGGCCGATCCTGGAAAAGCGTATCCTGGACGAGGTCGGCCGCCGCTTGATCCCCGATATCCATGAGCGGATCGTGACCAAGTTCCATTATGCCCCGGCCGACTTCGCGACCGACCTGAACGCGCATATGGGCTCGGCCTTTTCGCTGGAGCCGATCCTGACTCAGAGCGCCTATTTCCGGGTTCACAACCGCGACGATTCGATCCCGAACCTGTATTTCGTCGGCGCGGGCACGCATCCGGGCGCGGGCATTCCGGGCGTGGTGGGGAGCGCCAAGGCGACGGCAGCGCTGATGTTGGAGCGGCAGTAACGGCCCCCTCCCCCCTCCGTTCAGCCTGAGCGGAGCGTGGCAATAAAGGTCATTGAAGAGGGGTAGGTCATGTCGCTCGTCACGCTGTTCGCCGCCATCATCGCCACCACCGCACCGATGGCCGACCGCGACATCGCCGCGCCGGGTCCGCAGGGCCCTTTGAAAGGCAGTTGGACCGGGCCGGAGGGCGCCAAGGTGCCGGTCGTGCTGATAATCCCCGGATCGGGTCCGACCGACCGCGACGGCAACAGTCCGAGCGGGCTAAAGGCCGCCTCGTTGCGCCTGCTCGCCGAGGGGCTGGCGGCGAAGGGTATCGCCAGCGTGCGAATCGACAAGCGCGGCATGTTCGCCAGCGCAGGCGCGATCCCCGACGCCAACAAGGTGACGATCGACGACTACGCCGCCGACACCCGGTCCTGGATCGCCGCCATCCGCGCGAAGACCGGTGCCCCGTGCGTCTGGGTCCTGGGGCATAGCGAAGGCGGGCTGGTCGCACTGGATACCGCCGCCGCCAAACCGGCGGGGCTGTGCGGCGTCATCACCGTCTCCACCCCCGGACGGCGGCTGGGCACGGTGATGCGGGCACAGTTTCATGCCAACCCCGCCAACGCGCCGATCCTGGCCGATGCCGACCGCATGATCGACGCGCTGGAAGCGGGCCGCACCATCCCCGCCGCCAGCCTGACGCCGCCCCTGCCGATGATCTTCGCCGACGCGGTCCAGCCCTTCCTCATCAACAGCTTTTCCAAGGACCCCGCAAAACTGGCGGCGGCGACCGCCAAGCCGCTGCTCATCGTGCAGGGCGAAGCCGATCTGCAAGTCACGCCCGAGGATGCCCGCACGCTGAAGGCCGCGCAGCCCAAGACCAGGCTGGTCCTTTTGCCCGGGGTCAATCATGTGCTGAAGACGGTGGAGGGCGATAGCCGAGGCGCGAACCTGGCGACCTATGCCGACCCCAATCTGCCGATCGCGCTGGGTGTGGTGACGGCGGTGGCGGATTTCGTCATGGGCCATCCTGCGCAATAAAGTCCGGTCCGGCCACAAAGCCGACATGATTACCCTTGATCGTTACCCGGTCGTCACGACACCGGGAGATATCATGATGCGCCGTTTTGCCTGGCTCTTGCTGGCCACCCTGACGGCCGCCGCGCCGCCGCCGACCGAGCGCGTGATCGCACCGGACGGCTTGGTGCCGGTCACGATCAACGGCGTCACCCGCACCGTGCGGATCGATCCGGGGGCGACAGCGATGCCCATCATCACCACCGAATTTGCCAAAGCCGCCAGCATGAAGCCGGGCATGTTCGGCTTCATGATGGGCTTCGGGCCCAACGTCAGGATCTCCGGCGGCACAGCCTTGGCGCGGGTCGCGTTTGGCGGCGGAAATCCCGCCAAACGTCGCATCGGCTTCACCGAAAAGCCATTTGCATCTGGTATAGCAGGCGTATTCGGACCGGGGAGTCTGCCCGATCCGATCGTTCACTTCCGCCTGCGCGATTCCGTCGCAGGTGAGCGAACCACCGCATTTCCAATGGTTGATCAGGGCGATCTGTTCGGCGGCTGGGCCGAGCGTTTCGCGATCATCATGGTCGAGGGGCAACCGATGCGGGTTCGCTTCGACCCCCATCATCCACGTACGTTGGCCAATGCGGGGGCGGCAGTGCGACTTGCTCGAGCCTATGGCGGCACACTGTCGGGATCAACCAGCCCGGCCGAGATCGCTTTTGGTGTTGAGCGACCGATTCGCGCGATGACCTTGGCAACACCCCTTACGGTCGGCCCGCTGAGTATTGCGACGCTGGGGGTACGCACGGTTGATCATGGCAATACTGACACGATCGCAGACGCCGATCAGCATGCCGATCCCAATGAGGTTGTGGTGACCGGCAAAGGTAAGCACGACATCAAGCGCGACCGTCTGTCGATTGGTGCGGACCAGCTAAACCGCTGTTCGTCGATCGTGTTCGACAAGCCCGCCCGGCAGATACGGCTGAGCTGTCGCTGACCTTAAAAGTCCACAACGCCATAAGATGAGATCCCCTCCTCCCCTGAAGGGGAGGGGCTCGCGTTACGATTCACGCCAGCAGCGCATCCTCCTCGGCCTCTTCCACCTCGGCGGCCTGGCGCGCCCACATCTCGGCGTATAGCCCGCCCTTGGCCAGCAATTCGCCATGGGTGCCGCGCTCGGCCACCTGGCCGCCGTCGAGGACGACGATCTGGTCGGCATGGACTACCGTCGACAGTCGGTGTGCGATGACGAGCGTGGTGCGCCCGCGCTCGATCGCCTGGAGCGTCGCGAGGATGTCCGCCTCGGTCCGGCTGTCGAGCGCGCTGGTCGCCTCGTCCAGGATCAGGATCGGCGGGTTCTTCAGCAGGGTGCGCGCGATCGCCACACGCTGCTTCTCGCCGCCCGAAAGCTTCAGACCGCGCTCGCCGACGCGGGTCGCATAGCCCTGGGGCTGGCGTTCGATGAAGTCGGCGATGGCCGCCCCCTTCGCGGCGCGCTCGACATCATCCTGGTCGGCGCCCTCGCGGCCATAAGCGATGTTGTAGCCGATGGTTTCGTTGAACAGCACCGTATCCTGCGGCACGATTCCGATCGCGGCGCGCAAGCTGTCCTGCGCGACCGCCGACACCGGCTGGCCGTCGATGGTGATCGCGCCGGAATTCACATCGTAGAAGCGATAGAGCAGCCGCGCGAGCGTCGACTTGCCCGCGCCCGACGGCCCCACCACCGCGCAGGTCGTGCCCGCCGGCACATCCAGCGTCAGCCCCTTCAATATGGTCCGTTCGGGATCATAGCCGAACACGACATGGTCGAACCGGACATGGCCGCCGGTCACCCTCAGCGGCGGCGCGCCGGGCGTGTCGACCACTTCGGCGGGCGTATCGATCAGGTCGAACATCGCGCCCATGTCGATCACCCCCTGACGGATGGTGCGATAGACCATGCCGAGCAGGTCGAGCGGCCGGAACAGCTGCGACAACAAAGTCGACACCAGCACCACGTCACCCGCCGACGCCGCGCCCCGGCTCCATTCGCGCACGACCCAGGCCATGGCGAAGCCCAGCATCAGGCTGGTGATCGCCGCCTGTCCGACGTTCAGCCAGGCCAGCGAGTTTTCCGACTTGGTGGCCGCGCGCGCATAGGCCGCGACGCCATTCTCGTACCGCCGCGCCTCGCGCTCCTCGGCGTTGAAATATTTGACCGTCTCGAAATTCAGCAGCGAGTCGACCGCATGAGCGACCGCGCCGGTGTCGAGGTCGTTCATCTGCGTGCGCAGCGCGTTGCGCCAGTCGGTCACCTTGCGGGTGAAGACGATATAGAGGACGACCATCGCCATGGTGGTAACGACCAGCACCGGTCCGAAGCTGCGCCCGAAGATCGCCAGCACCAGCCCCAGTTCCAGCACGGTCGGCGCGATGTTGAAGAGCAGGAAATACAGCATCGTGTCGATGCTCTTGGTGCCCCGCTCGACGACCTTGGTGACGGCGCCGGTCCGCCGCTCCAGATGGAAACGCAGCGACAGGCGGTGGAGATGGCGGAACACATCGGCCGACAGCCGCCGGGTCGCGTCCTGCCCGACCATTTCGAACACCGCATTGCGCAGATTGTCGAACAGCGTCGTCGCGAACCGCGCCCCCGCATAACCGACGACCAGCAGGATCACGAGCGTCACCGCGCTCCGATCGTTCGCCGCCATCCGGTCGACCGCATATTTGAACGTATAGGCCGCGCCCAGCACCTGGACGAGCTTGGACAGGATGACCAGCGCCATCGCCGCCACGATCCGCACGCGCAAGCCGGGCTCTCCGGCGGGCCAGAGATAGGGAAGGAAGCGGCGAAGCGTCGGGATCAGCGGCCGGTCGGCCGTCCCGGCGGTGGGATCGATGGGGGGCATGTCCACACCATGTCGGACGATCCGGCCTGGAGTTCAATGCCGACGGCATGGCCGACGCGGCGACACCCGGCGAAAAAGGCAATCTGTCCCGCCGCCGGACAGCCGCAAATCCGGAACCTCCGGGCGCGCTGGCGTGTTTTTCTTCCCGAGTGGAGACGGTCATGCAGCCAGTTTTCTTCGTAATGGCGATCCTGGGTTGTGGCGACGGCAGCGTGGACTGCACGGAGGCGCGGATCATCCCCGCCCGCTACGAAACCATGGCGCAGTGCCGGGCCGATCTGGCCAACCGCATCGCCGCCAACACCGACGTCCCCTATCCGGTGATCGGTGCCGATTGCCGCCGCATGGGCGCGCAGATGGTCAAGACCGAGCGCAAGCCGACCAAGGGCTGAAACCCTCCCTCCGTTCAGGCTGAACGGGGGTATGGGCGCAGGCTTAACGCGGTCGTGTCCACAGTTCCGGATCGCGCGGGGTAATCCGCATCCTGTCCCGTCGCGCCGCCTGGATGCTGGCGCGCGTCATGAAACCCAGCTTTTCCAGCTTGCCGGTCCCGACCCGCACATCCCAGGCCCGGCGCCCGCGCTTGGCCACCTTGCGCCCGATCGCGCCATAGATCGCCGCCGCCGACAACACCGCCCAGGCCGAGCGATAGGAGAGCGCGGGCGTCCCCATCCGCGCGCTCGCCTCGAACAAGGCGGCCCGGTCGGTCAGCCGCCGCGCCAGCGCGCTCAGGCCCGGCCGGTGCGAGGGGGCCATGATCGCGTCGGGGGCGATGCTCTTATAGGCCAGCCACTGGCGCGGTAGATAATGCCGCCCCGCGCCCGCATCCTCGGCGATGTCGCGCGCGATATTGGCCAGCTGGAACGCCATGCCCAGATCGCAAGCGCGGTCGAGCACGGCTTCATCGTCCGGCGCCACGCCCATCGTCACCGCCATCATGCAGCCGACGACGCCCGCGACATGATAGCAATAGCGGTAGAGATCATCCTCGGTCTCGGGCCGCCAGTCCTCGGCATCCAGCGCGAACCCGGCGATCAGGTCGCGCGGCCAGCGATGCGGCATTCCCGTCTCGGCGGCAACCACACGGAGCGCGTCGAAGGCCGGGTCGCCGACCACCCGGCCCGCCAGCGCCGCCTCGGTCTTCTCGGTCAGCTCGGCCAGCCGCGCGGGCGCATCGGCGACGCGGGTCATGCCATGGCCATGATCCTGCCCGTCGGCGATATCGTCGCAGCGGCGGCACCAGGCATAGAGCAGCCAGGCACGCGCGCGCGTTTCGGGATCGAACAACAGGCTCGCCGCCGCAAAGCTCTTCGAGCCCTTGGCGATCGAGTCCCGCGCCGCCGCCACCAGCGCGTCGCGCTCGGTCGGGGCGGCGGTGTCGCTCACAGGTCGTCCGCGTTCATGCGCACGATCGGCTGGGTCGGCACGTGCGCGCCCATCCGGTCGAGCAGGCCGTCAAGCGTGGTATCGACGATCAGCAGCTCGCGATGCTGCGGCCGCAGGAACCCGACCTCGCCCATCTTCTCCCAGAAGGCGACGAGATGGTCATAATAGCCGCCGGTATTGAGCAGCCCGACCGGATCCGCGTGATAGCCCAGCTGCGCCCAGCTCAGCGCCTCCCACAACTCGTCCATGGTGCCGGTGCCGCCCGCGATGGTGATGAAGCCATCGGAAAGGTCGGTGAACGCCTTCTTCCGCTCATGCATGCCGGGCACGACATGCAACTCGGTCAGGCCGCGATGCGCCACCTCGGCATCGACCAGCGCCTGCGGGATGATACCGATCACCTCCCCGCCCGCCGCCAGCGCCGCATCCGCCACCGCGCCCATCAGGCCCAGCCGCCCGCCGCCATAGACGACGCCGATCCCCCGCTCCGCCAGCCCGCGCCCGACGTCCCGGGCGGTCTCGATATATTGGGGGTCGGAGGGGGTCGCCGACCCGCAGTAAATGGCCAATCGCTTCATGGGCCAAGCGCTAAGCCATGGGGCCGGGTGGGGCAAGCGGGGTTGCGGCCTGCCGAGCCAGATGGGCGCGAATAGCAAAAGGGGCGGCGCGGACCCGCCGCACCGCCCCCTGCCCGATTCTGATCGCGCTTACTTGCCGCGCAGCGTGTTCAGCAGTGCGAGGCCCACGACGCCGCCCTGTGCCGCCGAGGCGAAGGGGCGATCCTTCACGAACTGGCGTGCCTGGTCGAGCAGCGGGCGGACCGTCTGGTCGACGCTGGTCTTGGCATCGCCGAATGCCTTCTGCGTCTTACCGCCCAGCTGTTCACCCTTGCCCTCGGCTTCCATCGACTTGTCGCCCAGCATGGCGCCCATGCCCTGCTTGACCTTGCCGCCGAAGTCGGTGGCCGCACCATTCATCGTGTCGGTGTTCATGGGACATCTCCTCTTTGGCTTTAGGATTACGGAGGGTCAAAACCCCTGAACGCGAGGATGTTTCCTGATATCTTTGCACTATCGCGATGCCGAAATCATGCCCAAGCCCGCGCAACGACACGCCGGAAGGGGTTCCCCGCCCTTCCCCCGCCCCCATGGCGTCGCTACATGGAAGGCGATGGTCGCCGACCCCCTTGCCAAGCTCCACGAAGTTTTCGGGTACAACCAGTTCCGGGGTGTGCAGGAACAGGTGGTCGACCGCGTGCTCGCGCGGCAGCGGACGCTCGCGGTCATGCCGACCGGTGCGGGCAAGTCGCTCTGCTACCAGTTGCCCGCCGTGATGATGGACGGGTGCTGCGTCGTGGTCAGCCCGCTGATTGCTTTGATGCACGACCAGCTGCGCGCCGCCGAGGCGGTCGGCATCCGCGCCGCCACGCTGACCAGCGTCGACCAGAACCGCGCCGAGACGGTCGCCCGTTTCCGCGACGGGCAGCTCGACCTGCTCTATGTCGCGCCCGAGCGTGCCTCATCGGGGCATTTCCGCGAGCTGCTGGCCTCGGCGCCGCTCAGCCTGTTCGCGATCGACGAGGCGCACTGCGTCAGCGAATGGGGGCATGACTTCCGCCCCGATTATCGCCTGCTCGAACCGCTGATGGACGCCTTTCCGGAGGTGCCCCGGCTCGCGCTGACCGCGACCGCCGATGCGCATACCCGCGCCGACATCGCCAAGCAGCTGGGCATCCCCACCGAGGGGATGATCGTCTCGGGCTTCGACCGGCCCAATATCCGCTATGCGATCAGCCCCAAGGCGAATGTGAACCTGCAGATCGCGCGGGTGGTCGCCGACACGCCCGGCCCCGGCATCGTCTATGCCCAGACGCGCGCGGCGACCGAGAAGCTGGCCGAGGCGCTGGCCCGGACCGGTCGCCCGGTGCGCGCCTATCATGCCGGGTTGGACCCGGCGGTGCGCGCGAAGAACCAGGCCGATTTCGTGGCCTCCGAAGACATGGTGATCTGCGCCACCGTCGCCTTCGGCATGGGGATCGACAAGCCGGACGTCCGCTTCGTCGCGCATGCCGGGCTGCCCAAGTCGATCGAGGCCTATTATCAGGAAACCGGTCGCGCGGGCCGCGACGGCGATCCGTCGGTCGCGCATCTCTTCTGGGGTGCCGACGATTTCGCCCGTGCGCGGCAACGCATGGCCGAGGTCGAGCCGGAGCGACAGGCGGGCGAGCGCGCACGGCTGTCGGCGCTGGGCGCGCTGGTCGAGACGGGGGGATGCCGCCGCCGCATCCTGCTGCGCCATTTCGGCGAGGAACTGGCGGAGGATTGCGGCAATTGCGATAATTGCCTGGGCAGCCCCGATGCGGTCGATGCAACGACGACCGCGCAGAAATTCCTTTCTGCGGTCTTCCGAACCGGCCAGATGTTCGGCGCGGGCTATATCGAGCAGGTGCTGACCGGCCAGTCGACCGAGCGCAGCCTGATGAACGGGCATGAGGCGCTGTCGGTCTGGAACATCGTCTCGGGCGACGAGGTCGCGCTGCTGAAGCCGGTCCACCGCGCGCTGCTGCTGCGTGACGCGTTGCGCACCAATCACCATGGCGGGTTGGAGTTCGGACCCGCCGCGCGCGCACTGATCAAGGGCGAGGCGCGGCTGTCACTGGTCGTGCCGCCCAAGCGCGAACGCAAGGGCCGTCGCGCCGCGCCGGTCGCCGCCAATCCGGCGGACAATCCGCTGTTCGAGGCGCTGCGCGCCAAGCGTCGCGAGCTGGCGCAGGAGGCGGGGGTGCCCCCTTACGTGATCTTCCACGACTCGGTGCTGCGCGACATGGCGGCGCAACGTCCGACCAGCCGGGCGGCGCTGTCGTTGCTGTCGGGGATCGGCGCGCGCAAGCTGGATGCTTATGGCGAAGCGTTTCTGGCGGTGATCCGCGAGGCGGACTAAGCTGCGGGGCATGAGCGCCCCGACCCTGACCCCAACCCTGACCACCGCGCGACTGACGCTGCGCGGTCACCAGCCCGACGATCTCGATGCACTGGCGGCGATGTGGGCCGATCCGGCGGTCTATGGGATGATCGGCGGCCAGCCGCGCCCGCGCGAAGATGTCTGGATCCGGCTGTTGCGGTCGGTCGGGTGCTGGACGGTGTTCGGCTATGGCGCCTGGGTGGTGTGCGACCGGACGACCGGGCAGGTCCTGGGCGATATGGGCCTTCTGGAATCGCGGCGCGCGATCATGCCCGAACTGACGGTGCCGGAGACGGGATGGACGCTGGTCCCGACGGCGCATGGCCGGGGCTTTGCGGCCGAGGCGATGCGTGCGGTGCTCGACTGGGCCGATGGACGCGGCCTGACGCGGACATGCTGCATCATCGATCCGGGGAATGTGGCGTCGATCCGACTGGCGGAAAAGCTGGGCTACGGCAAATCGGTCGAGGGGGTTTATCACGACCGCCCGATCCGGATTTTCCACCGAGGTTAATCCCAACCTCCGTTCAGCCTGAACGGAGGTTGGGAGTAGAGTTCGCGCGGAGACGCGGAGACGTGCAGGTGTCACGCCCGGCCGACAGGCCCTTCTCATCCTCGACGGTGCGGCAAGGGCAGCAGTCGAACAGGCGGCGGACGCCGACGCCCGACCAGACCTCTCTGCGTCTCCGCGCCTCCGCGCGAACAAAAGGCCGCGCGCCGGACGTTCGCGGTTCAAGCTCCGCCCCCGATAGGGTACAAGACCCTCGTGACGCTTGCCCTGATCCTGTCCGCCATCGCCATGACGCTGATCGTCGGTGTCCGCTATCTGCTCGCCTCGGGAGCATTCGCGCTGGCGACCAAGGCGCGGCATCCGAACCTCTATGCCGGGCTCGATCCGCAGATCCGGCGGGAAATCTGGTGGAGCCTCGCCTCTGCCGCCATTTACGGCGTGCCCGCGGGGATCGTGGCCTGGGGCTGGCAGAATCGGGGATGGACGCAAATCTATGCCGATATCCACGCCTGGCCGCTCTGGTACTGGCCGGTTTCGGTGCTGCTGTACCTGATCGCGCACGACACCTGGTTCTATTGGACGCATCGCTGGATGCACCGGCCCGCCATCTTCAAGGCCGCGCACGCCGTCCATCATGCCAGCCGCCCGCCGACCGCCTGGGCCGCCATGGCGTTCCACCCGATCGAGGCGGTGACGGGCGCTGTGGTAATTCCGCTACTTGTGTTTGTGATTCCGATTCACATCGGCGCGCTCGGCTTGGTGCTGACGATCATGACCGTTATGGGCGTGACCAACCACATGGGTTGGGAGATCTTTCCGCGATTCCTGTGGCAGGGGCACCTGGGGGGGTGGCTCATCACGGCAAGCCATCATCAACGGCATCATGAGCAATATGGGTGCAATTATGGACTCTATTTCCGGTTCTGGGATCGATTGTGCGGCACGGACCGGGGGCTCGGGGATTTCGAGCGCGCCCATGCGCAGGCCGCGCGCCGCGCTTCTGGTGCTGGCCGCCCTGCCGCTGATCAGCGCCGCGCCGGTCAGCCGACTGGACATCGGGATCGACCAGCTCCGCTCGGCCAAGGGCATGATCCGGCTGTGCCTGACCGCCGACCCGGATAACTTCCCGCAATGCGTCGACGATGCCCGCGCGCTGACCCGTTCGGTTCCCGCCGGGCAGCGGGGCATCCACCTGGACGGCCTGCCGCACGGCAATTACGCCGCGGCCGTCATCCATGACGAGAACAACAACGCCAAGCTCGATACGCTGGCGGGCATCCCGCGCGAGGGCTTCGGCTTTTCGCGCAATCCGGTGATCCGGTTCGGCCCGCCGCGCTTTGCCGCGGCGCGGTTCACGCTCGATTCTGTTGCCGAAACACAACAGATCAAAATGCGGTACATCTTCTGACACAATCCGCCGGAGCGAAATCGTTACCGTAGCGTTGCATTTCGGATAACCGAATTCAGGGAGTTTTCCGTCTTGCGCCTATTTTCGCGCGTTTCCGCCCCGCTGATCGTCATGGGCGCACTGTCCCTGTCGGCCCCCGCTTTTGCGCAGGACGCCACGGTGTCCAGCAACCCCGCCGCCGCCGAGATGGCGGGCCAGTTGGGCAAGAACACCATCACCGTCGGCCTGGCCGGGGCCTATCTGCCGGATTATGAGGGGTCGAACGACTATCAGTTCACCCCCGCCCCCGCCGCGCTCGCCTATATCGACGGGCATACGATCACCTATATCGGCAACCGCGTCTCGGTCGACCTGATCGGCGACAAGGCCAATCGCGACTGGGATATCCAGGCGGGGCCGATCGGCGTGGTGAATTTGGACCGCACCGCGCCGTCGCGGATCGACGATCCCCGCGTCCGCGCGCTGGGCAAGATCGGCGCGGCGGTCGAGCTGGGCGGCTATGTCGGCATCGGCAAGATCGGCGTTATCACCAGCCCCTATGACCGGCTCTCCGTGTCGGTCAGCTATCGCCATGACGTGACCGGCGTGCATGACAGCGGCATCTGGCAGCCGTCGGTCAATTATTTCACGCCGCTGTCGACCAAGGCGGCGGTCGGCCTGTTCGCCACCGCCGAGCGGGTCGGGCGCGGCTATGCCCGGCGCTATTTCTCGATCAACCAGGATCAGAGCGCGGCGAGCGGCCTGCCGGTCTACAACGCCCGTTCGGGCTGGAAGGACTGGTCGGTCGGCGGGCTGGCCACCTATTCGATCACGGGCAACCTGCTGAAGGGTTGGAAGGTCGTCGGCGGCCTGACCTATGGCCGGATGGTCAACGATTTCGGCGACAGCCCGATCGTGTCGCAGGCCGGTTCGCGCAGCCAGTGGCTGAGCGCGCTGGGGCTGGCCTACACGTTCTGAGGACAAGCTAAAGGCCCGACCGGGGAGGAACTGCCGTAGGCATATCCGGCGGCGATCCTCCCTGGAATGAACGCCTTTCATACGGGTCAGTCGGTGCGCCTTCCTCTCCCCTCCCGCAAGCGGGAGGGGCGTGCTTCGCTGCGAGCCGCTGGCGCCCCCTCGCCATTCACGGGGGGGAGGATCAACCCTCCTGCGGGCATTCCCCCGGCTGGGTCACCGGCGCGCCGCCCATATACCAGTGGCTGCGGTCGCCCATCGTCTCGCGGTCATGATAGCAGACCCGCGCCTTGGTCGATTTCATATCGATCTCGACCGTCCAGTTGTTGTCGGCGCAGTCATGCGGGGTGCAGCCATGCGCGGCGATCCCCTGTTCCCCCTGGCGGAAGATCGGCACCGTCACCGCGCCGCGCGACATGATCCGCTGGACCAGCTTCTGATCGCCGACCGCATCGTGCAGCGCGGTCGCCACCTCGGTCCGATCGAAGAAGCTGACCCCGTCGACCGCATCGCCCGGATAATGGCCGATATAGCTGGTCAGCGGATTGACCTGCGCCACACCCGGCATCGGCGTGGGCCGTGCCGTGCCCGGCGGGGTGAAGTTGCCGGGGGCGACATCCGAGTCGGTATCCCCACCCTGCCCGCCACACGCCGACAGCGCGAGCAGAGCCAAGGGGGCAAGGATGGCGAAACGGCGCATGTCTCTCTCCTGACGAATCTCGTGTTGGCGGGAACGCTTCGGGGCTGCGGCCGGTTGCCCCTTCATGTCACCCCCGCCTTCCCATGATGCCGCGCTGGCCCGCTTTGTCGAGGTCCAGGCGAACAATTTTGCCACCGCGCTGGCCGAACTGCGATCCGGCCGAAAGCAAAGCCACTGGATGTGGTACATCTTCCCGCAGATCGCCGGACTGGGTCGCAGCCCGACCGCGATATTCTATGCCATCGCCGATGCCGGGGAAGCGCGGGCCTATCTGGCGCATCCGCTGCTCGGACCGCGTTTGCAGGACGCCGTGACCGCCGCGATCGATGCGCCGGGCTCGGCCGAGGCGATCTTCGGCGCGGTCGATGCGATGAAGCTGCGTTCGTCGCTGACCCTGTTTGCCACCGTGGCCGACGATCCCGCGCCGTTCCGCCAGGGGCTCGCGCGCTTCTTCGACGGGCAGGACGATCCCGCGACGCTGGCGAGACTCGACCGTCCCGAACGGTGACGGTAGAGTCTCCACCCGGCTCATTTGCCCGGATTCACTTGATCGTGACGGGGCCGGGGCCGGTGACGCTGGCCGACTGGTCGGCGGTCAGCACGATCGTCCACTGGGTCGTGCCGTCGCACACCGCGTTCCAGGTCGGGTTGCCGTTGGTGGCGGCGGCTTCCTTCATCACCGTGACCGACTGGCAGCTGGCGCCGCTCGGCCCGGCATCGCGGATCGCGCGGAACAGGACGCCGCGACGCTGGCCCTCGGGCAGCGCACGGATCTTGGCCCCCAGCGTGTCGGCGCTCATCTCGGTGCCGTTGGTGGTGACGGCGGCCGCGCTGTTGTTGGCCGGTTCGCTCGATGAGCCGCACGCGGCCAGCGGCAGCGCGGCGGCCATCACGGCCAGGAGAATCGTGGAACGCTGCATGATCCAGGTCCTTTCCTATCGGGCGGCCGCGGGAGGGCGACCGTATCGCCTGCATAACGATCATCGGCGACACCGGTTGCGCGCATCCGTCGCGAACGGCAAGACGCATTCATGAGCGACGTTCGATTGCACGAAAGCTGGCTGTCGGTGCTGCGGCCCGAATTCGACGAACCCTATATGAAGGCGCTGAAGACCTTCCTGGCCGAGGAGCGCGAGGGCGGCCAGCGCGTCTTCCCCCGCCCGTCCGAGTGGTTCCGCGCGCTGGACCTGACGCCGCTGGATCAGGTGCGCGTCGTCATCCTGGGGCAGGACCCCTATCATGGCGAGGGGCAGGCGCATGGCCTGGCCTTCTCGGTCCAGCCCGGCGTCCGGCCGCCGCCCAGCCTGGTCAATATCTACAAGGAGATGGCGACCGACCTGGGCATTGCGCCGCCCTCCCATGGCCTGCTCGACCATTGGGCGCGACAGGGGGTGCTGCTGCTCAACTCGGTGCTGACCGTACGCATGGGCCAGGCTGCCTCGCATCAGGTGCGCGGCTGGGAGCGGTTCACCGACGCCGTGATCCGCGCCGTCGCTGCCAAGCCCGAGCCGGTCGTCTTCATCCTGTGGGGCGCCTATGCCCAGAAGAAGGCTGGGTTCGTGCGCGAAATGGGCGAAGGGCGGCACTGCGTCCTGACCTCGGTCCATCCATCGCCCTTGTCGGCGCGGGGCGGCTTTTTCGGGTCGAAGCCCTTTTCCAAGGCCAATGCCTTTCTGGCCGAACATGGCCAGCCGCCGATCGACTGGGCACTGCCGCCGCTGTCATGATCTGTAATCGCTATGGCATCATTAGGCCTGAGCGCGCATAGGGTCGTGCATCCCCCATCTGACGAAGGAATACAGGCGATGGCCGATGACGATTATGTCTATGACGAAGCGACCGGCGAATGGATCAGCGCCGCGGACGCCGCCGCCAAGGGCGGAACGGCCAGCGACGACGATGCGGTCGTGGTGCGGGACTCGGTCGGCAATGTGCTGAACGACGGGGACCAGGTGACGCTGATCAAGGACCTGACCGTCAAGGGCGCAGGCCAGACGCTGAAGCGCGGCACCCTCATCAAGTCGATCCGCCTGACCGGCGACGCGCAGGAAATCGACTGCAAGTTCGACGGGATCAAGGGATTGGTCTTGCGCGCGGAGTTTGTGCGGAAGCGGTGACGGTTGACGTTCGGAGGATCGTAGGAGACCTTCAGCTCATGCAAGCCGTCTCCTACGCCGAAGCGTCCGAAAATCTGGAGGCGATGATCGACAAGGTCGTCGCCGACCGCGCGCCATTGGCGATCACGCTTGAGCGTAGCGAAGGCGCGGTGCTGGTGTCGGCCAGTGAATGGGCAATGATTGAGAAGGCTTTGCAGAGCCCGCATTCCACGCAGAAGGCTTAAGACGGTTCCGCCGGGCGCTGAAATGGCAGACGCTTTGGAATGGCGCTCATCATCGACGAAGCGTGACCCACGGCGATATTGCGCACGTCAAGCGCTCGATCGGTAATTGAACGAGTAATGTCACCTAGGCGACGCCCGAACGTTGTCGCTGCGTCTGCAACCATACGCTTAAGTTCAGCAAGGTTTTCGCTCGAAAGAAGCGCCTTGATTGTTTCCACGGCAAAATCGGCAACCGATTTGATGAGCTGCTTTCCCATGGCAAAGGCATCGGCAACGGTGTCGAGCAACTTATTTCGCTCATCTTCGCTGAGCGCATGCCAGCCATAGTGAACGGCACCAATCGCAGCACAGGTCATCATCACCGGATTGGCTAAGCTAATCGTCCCGCCAACCGGCACTATGCCCGCACCTAACAATGCTCGACCTACGCCGATCAGCATCAAGCCATGCTCAGAACCAACACCAAAACCAATTTGCACGGCCTCAAGCACATGACCACAACGGCTTAGTAGAACATTGTCCAAGCCTTTGAGCATCTCGACGTGGCTGGCGAGAAAGCTAGAAGCGTCAGAAAAGCCGTAAACTTGCGCGAGTGCCGTGACGCCTGCCGTTGCGATCTGCAACATGGCTTTCTCCCAGGATATTCAAAACCCGTACAGGCATCTATCCCTAAAACCACTGCAAGCAACCGGCTTATATCAAAACTGTGTCGAATTTAGATGTTTTGCTGCCCCATGGCCCTCAACTTCGCTCAGGCTAAACCAAGGTCGAGAACAACGGGGGCCGCGCCCTCACTGGATGCGGCCCCTTTCCTCACTCCGCCGGAAGGTAAACCTCCCCGCCCTTCTCGCGGAACCGCTCGCTCATTTCCTGCATCCCCGCTTCGGCATCCTCGGCTGCGACGAAGGTTTCGACCGGCGCGTTCTGCTTGGCCGCGAATTCCCGCACTTCCTGCGTGATCTTCATCGAGCAGAATTTCGGGCCGCACATCGAACAGAAATGCGCGGTCTTGGCGCCCTCCGCCGGGAGGGTCTGGTCGTGGTACGACTCTGCCGTGTCGGGGTCGAGCGACAGGTTGAACTGGTCGCGCCAGCGGAACTCGAAGCGGGCGCGGCTCAGTGCGTCGTCGCGCATCTTGGCAGCCGGGTGCCCCTTGGCCAGGTCTGCGGCGTGGGCGGCCAGCTTGTAGGTGACGACGCCGACCTTCACGTCGTCACGGTCGGGCAGGCCCAGATGCTCCTTGGGCGTGACATAGCAAAGCATCGCCGTGCCGTACCAGCCGATCATCGCCGCGCCGATGCCGCTGGTGATATGGTCGTAACCCGGTGCGATATCGGTAGTCAGCGGCCCAAGCGTGTAGAAGGGCGCCTCGCCGCACGCCTCCAGCTGCTTTTCCATATTCTGCTTGATCTTGTGCATCGGCACATGGCCGGGGCCTTCAATCATGACCTGCACGTCCTGCGCCCAGGCGCGCTTGGTGAGTTCACCCAGCGTGTAGAGTTCGGCGAACTGCGCCTCGTCATTGGCGTCGGCGATCGCGCCGGGACGCAGGCCGTCGCCCAGCGAATAGGCGATGTCGTACGCCTTCATGATCTCGGTGATCTCGTCGAAGCGTTCGTAGAGGAACGACTCCTTGTGATGCGCCAGGCACCATTTCGCCATGATCGAGCCGCCACGCGACACGATGCCCGTCACGCGCTTGGCGGTCAGCGGGATATAGGGCAGGCGCACGCCCGCATGGATGGTGAAATAGTCGACGCCCTGCTCGGCTTGTTCGATCAGCGTGTCGCGGAAGATTTCCCAGGTCAGCTCCTCGGCGATGCCACCGACCTTTTCCAGCGCCTGATAGATGGGGACCGTGCCGATCGGCACCGGCGAGTTGCGGATGATCCATTCGCGCGTGTCGTGGATGTTGCGGCCCGTCGACAGGTCCATGACCGTGTCCGCGCCCCAGCGGATCGACCAGACCAGCTTGTCGACCTCGGACGCCACGTTAGAGGCCACCGCCGAATTGCCGATATTGGCGTTGATCTTGACCAGGAAGTTGCGGCCGATCGCCATCGGTTCGGATTCGGGGTGGTTGATATTGTTGGGGATGATCGCCCGGCCGCGCGCCACTTCGTCGCGGACGAATTCGGGCGTCACGTAATCGGGGATGTCCGCGCCGAAGCTCTCGCCGTCGCGGACATATTCCTTCAGCATCTCGCGGCCCAGATTTTCGCGGGTCGCGACATATTCCATTTCGGGCGTGATGATACCCCGGCGGGCATAATGCATCTGGCTGACGTTCATGCCTGCACGCGCGCGCAGCGGACGGTTCAGCCCGGTGCGCGGGAATTGCGGCACGCCGCCCGAACGGTCGGGGCCAAGCTGGCCGTTATCCTCGGGGCGGATTTCGCGGCCGTCATAGGCCTCGACATCGCCGCGCGCCTCGATCCAGTTGCGACGGATTTGCGGCAGGCCCGCCATGATGTCGATGCGCGCATTCGGATCGGTATAGGCACCGCTCGTATCGTACACGCGCAAGGGCGGCTCGCCCGAGGAGGGATCGAGATGGATTTCGCGCATCGCGACGTTCAGCGGGCCGACGTGAATCTTCTTCGAGCCACGAATGGGGCCGGTGGTCACGCCAATTTCGGCCTTTGCGGGGATATCTGCCATAGTCGTCCACTCCATGCGGAGGAAACGGACCATGAGAGATGGGGCCGCTCCCTCCCTACGCCGGTGTCAGCCGGATCAGGTTCAGCGGGTCAGGGGCTCTTGCCCCCCTCTCAAGCGCAGGCCAGCGCTCCCCCGGGGATGGGCCCGTCATAAGCGACTTCGCGGCGGATAAGAAGCGGTTTTGCGTGAAGGTGGATCAGCCCCGCCACGCAAACAAAATGCCCCGACCGGCCAGGGGACTAGCGACCGATCGGGGCAAACGGCCCTTGGAGGGGACCTTGGGAAGGGGGTTTTAGCCGCTGGCGGCGCTGGTGCGGACGTTGCCGTTCAGGCCGCTGGGGAAGAAGCCGCCGCCGGTCACCGCCGCCTTGTTGAGATACACGACGTTCAGCACCTGGCCGGGCGTGCGGACAAAGGCGATGGCGTTGGAGTCGGCGGGAACCAGGTTCGCCACCTGCGTGCCGTTCACCGTCGTCACGAGGCCCTGGTCGAGATCGGCCGAGCCGTCCAGGCTGTCGCGCGCGTCCGAGATCTTGCCCGCATTGGTGATCAGCGCCGAATTGCTCAGCCCCTTGCGGTACAGCGTCGTGCGGACCAGACCGGCATGATAGGCCTCGGCCGCGTGGATGCCCGCCGCCGCCTCGATGAAGGTCTTGTTGGTCAGCAGGGAGACGCCGCCCATATAGGCGGTGACGCCGACATCCTCGAACAGGAACGCGCCGAGGAGGAAGGCTTCGTCCGAGGCATAGGGGTCGAAGGTGCCGCTGGTGATCACGCCCGCCGCCAGCGCCGCCGCCGTGAACGCGCCGCTGGCATCGCCCGACAGGTTGATCGCAGGCTGCGCCACCGCCGCACTGCCCAGCGCCGAGCGCAGGAAGTTGACATGCGCGATCTCGTCATAGGCGATCTCGCGCGCATATTGCGCGACGATCCGGTCCTGAAACTCGACCTTACGCGGCTGGCCCGCGCCGTTGGTGGCGCTGGTGTTGATCGCGACCGCGCCCTGCGATCCGGTGCCGGTCAGCGCCGACGACGGCAGGCCGGTGCCGAAGGCGGCATAGCTGTAGAATTGCGCTTCCAGATATTCGAGCTGGAGCGCGAAGTTCAGCACATCGGCATCCGTCACCGACCCGGTCGGGGTGGTGGTGGGCGTCGGCGTGGGTACGACGATGACGTTGTCGCCATCGTCACCGCAGGCGCCCAGCATCGCCAGGCCGCCGACGGCGCCAGCCCCGGCGGCCATACGCATGAAACGGCGACGATCGGACCGGCGCTTGGCGGAGGCTTCTTCGATAACCTCGAGAATGCAGCGTTCTTCGCTCATGATTCAAATCCTCTCCAGAGGAGGAAAAAGGGGATCAGTTCGCCACGCTCGCGCGCAGATTGCCGTTGACGCCGGCCGGGAAGAACCCGCCCAGCGTGGCGGCCGCCTTGTTCAGGTACACGATGTTGAGCACCTGACCCGGCGAGCGGCTGAACGCGATGCCGTTGGTATCGAGCGGCACGATGTTGGACACCAGCTGTCCGTTGACCGTGGCCTGGGCGATCCCCTGGTCGAGGTCGGTCGAACCGTCCAGGCTGTCGCGCGCATCCGAAATCTTGCCGGCGGCGGTGACGAGCGACGATTCCGGGTTGGGATCGGCATAGCCGCGGGCATAGAGCGTCGTGCGCACGATGGCCGCGTGATAGGCCTCGACCGCCAGAATACCGGCCGCCGCCTGCAAGAAGGTCTTGTTGCTGATCAGCGGCGAGGCGCCCTTATAGGCGGTCACGCCGACATCCTCGAAGATGTACGCGCCCAGCAGGAAGGCGGTGGGCGAGCTATAGGGATTGAAGGTGCCGCTAGTAATCACGCCCGCGGCCAGCGCCGCCGCCGTGAACGGGCCATTGGCATCGCCCGAGATGTTGATCGCGGGTTGCGCGACCGCCGCACTGCCCAGCGCGGTGCGCAGGAAGGCGACATGCGCCGCCTCGTCCGCCGCGATCTCGCGGGCATATTGCCCGACAATGGCGTCGTCGGCGCTGCCGGTCGCGAAATTGACCTGCTGGCCGCCGGTCACGGCACCCTGGGTGCCGGTGCCGGTCAGCTGGTTGGAGGCCAGGCCGGTGCCGTTGGCGGCAAAGGCATAGAACTGCGCCTCGAGATATTCGAGGTTCAACGCGAAGTTCAGAATGTCGGTGTCGGTGATCGTCGACTGGGCCCCGGCCTTGCCTGCCAGGGAAAAGGCGGTCAAGCCGGCGGCTGCCGCGCCCATCGCCGTCTTGAAGAATTCGCGCCGCATATTGCGGCGCTCGACCCGTGCATCGAACGCGTCGAGCAGTTGTGCGCTTTCCGTCATCATGCTCCTCCCGATCAGGAACCAGCGGCCAGCTCTTCTGTTATGATGTAACGATCAGAAGTACATGCCGTGGGGTTTTGCCAAGGCCTGCTTTGCGAGCGAGGTCTTGGCCGAACCGGAAGTCAAAACGTCGGCTCTGACGAAAAGACGCATCGAACTAACAAAAATCAGATTTTAATCGTGATGCCACGACAGGACGTTTATGGTGCAAGCCGAGCCGATTGCGCTTCGGCCAGATAGACCGAAAACAGCTGATCGGGGTCCGTCCAGTCCTTCACCGGGGTCCAGCCCCCCGCCCGCAGCAGGATCTTGGCATCGCGTGGTCCGTATTTGTGGCTGTTCTCGGTATGGATCGTCTCGCCCGCCGCCATGGCGAAGGGGCGACCTTCGATGGTGAAGTCGACATCCTGCTGCGCCGCCAGATGCATCTCGATCCGCGAACGATCGTCGTTCCAGATGGCACGATGGCGAAAGGCATCGACCGGGATGGTGCCGTCCAGCTCGCGGTTGATCCGGTCGAGCAGGTTGCGGTTGAACGCCGCCGTCACGCCTGCCGCATCGTCATAGGCGGGGACCAGCACGTCGCTGGGCTTGGTCCGGTCCATGCCGATCAGCAGCATCGCCCCCTCGCCCAGCGAGCCGCGCATCGCGCGCAGCAGGTCGGTCGCCATGGCGGGCGTCATGTTGCCGATGGTCGATCCGGGGAAGAACCCCAGTTTCGGCGCATCCGCCACCATCGCGGGCAGCGTCAGCGGGCGCATGAAATCGCCCTCCAGCGGATGGATGGGCAGGTCGGGAAACGCCTGTTGCAGCCCGCGCGCGGATTCGCGCAGGAAGTCGCCCGAAATGTCGATCGGCACATAGGCCGATGGTTCGACACAGCGCAGCAGGACCGGCGTCTTGGTCGAGGAGCCCGATCCGAATTCGACCACCGCGCGTCCCTTGCCGACATGCGCGACCAGATCGGGGCACATGGCCTTCAGGATCGCCGTCTCGGTCCGCGTCGGATAATATTCGGGCAGGTCGGTGATCGCCTCGAACAGCTCGGACCCCTTGCGGTCGTAGAACCAGCGCGCGGGGATGGCGCGCGGGCGACGCTCCAACCCGGCAAGGACGTCGGCGCGGAAGGCGGGGTCGGCCAGCGACATCTGGCCGTCCTCGATCTCGGGCTTCAGCATGCTTAAAGATCCTTTGCCAGGCGGACGCCGGTGAACTGCCAGCGTTGATGGGGGTAGAAGAAATTGCGGTAACAGGCGCGGGCATGGCCCCGCGGCGTCGCGCAGCTGCCGCCGCGCAGGACGAACTGCCCGTTCATGAACTTGCCATTATATTCGCCGACCGCGCCCTCGACGGGGTGGAAGCCGGGATAGGGGCGATAGGCGCTGCCGGTCCATTCCCAGACATCGCCGAAAAAGGCCGGGCCGCCCGAGGAAGGGCGCGGCTCGATCGCGCCCGCGCGGTCCAACTGGTTGCCGCCCGATGCGTCGAACGACGCGGCCGCCGCTTCCCATTCGAATTCGGTCGGCAGTCGCGCGCCCGCCCAGGTGGCGAAGGCATCGGCCTCGTAGAAGCTGACATGGGTGACCGGCGCGGCGGGGTCGATCGGACGCCGCCCGTCGAGCCCGAACCGGGTCCAGCCGCCGTCGCGCTGTTCCCAATAGAGCGGCGAGGCGATGCCCTCGCTCTTCACCCAGGCCCAGCCGTCCGACAGCCAGAGCCGTGCGTCATGATAGCCGCCATCGTCGATGAACTGCATCCATTCGGCATTGGTGACGGTGCGGTCGGCCATGGCATGGCCCTGAAGCAGCGCCTGATGACGCGGCCCTTCGCAATCGAAGGCGAAGCCCTGCCCGTCATGGCCGATCTCGACGATCCCCGCCCTGCCCTCGATCCAGCCGATCGGACCGGGCATGGCGACGGGGGCTTTCGGCTCGGGCGGATGGATTGCCGGTTCCAGCGGGTTTTCCGAGAACAGATGCAGGATGTCGGTGACGAACAATTCCTGATGCTGCTCCTCATGGTGACAGCCCAGCGCCACCAGTTCGAGCGCCTCGGCGGGCAGGTCGGGCAGCGCCGCCAGCAATGCGGCATCGACATGGGCGCGATAGGCCCGCACCTCGTCCAGCGTCGGCCGTGTGATCATCCCCCGGCGATGGCGCGCATGACGCTTTCCCTCCGCCTCGTAATAGCTGTTGAAGAGGAAGGGGAAGCGCGGGTCGTGCAGGCCGTAACCCGGCACATGGTCGCGCAGCACGAAGGTTTCGAAGAACCAGGTGGTATGCGCCATATGCCATTTGGCGGGCGAAGCGTCCGGCATCGACTGGACGGTCGCATCGGCATCGGACAGCGGCTCGGCCAGCGCCAGGGTCAGCGCGCGGACCGAGCGATAGCGGGATGCCAGAGAATCGGCAGGTGTCAGGGTCGCCGCAGAGGACGGCACAAGGGTCGGCATTGGGCGCTCCCCGGGATAGCGGGAAACGCGGTCGGCCCCTTACCGTACCATGCGTGCCCCTCCTGGAACCCAAAGAACGTCCGATGCGCCGCTTTGGTTCATCGTGCGCGCAGCGACAAAAAGCCAATCCGACAATCGGTTGAGATAGGCGAGCGCGGGCGGGTTGATCGCCTCCTGCCCGGCCAGCGCCACGGCGGCGCGCTCGGCCCGCCGGGCGATGGCGCGCGCCAGATGCAGATGCGCTGACGCCGCGCTGCCGCCAGGCAGGATGAAGCTGGTCAGCGGGGACAGCGACGCGTTCATCGCGTCGATCTCCGCCTCCAGCCGCGCGACCTGCTCGGGAATGATGCGAAGCGCCCCCTCCACCTCTCCGGGCGTGGCAAGATCCGCGCCGAGGTCGAACAGATCGTTCTGGATCATGGTCAGTCGCTCGGTGAGCGGCCCCTCGACTGACAGCAAGGCCACGCCGATCGCGCTGTTCGCCTCGTCCACCTCGCCGATCGCGACCATGCGCATATCCGCCTTGGAACGGCGCGATCCGTCGACCAGCCCGGTCGTGCCTTCGTCGCCGGTGCGGGTGTAGATTTTCGTCAGCTTGACCAAGGGATCAGGTCCGCCCCGCCATGAACAGCAACAGCACGACCACGGTGATCGCCAGCGCCTGGAAGAAGATGCGCTGCTGCATCATCCGGTTGGACTTGAGCTGCGACGCGGTCGGCCCCTCGCCCTTTGCCTCGGCGGTCGCCTCCTGGAGAAAGGTGATGATGCCGCGCACCAGCGCGACCAATGTGGCGAGCATCGCCGCGATCAGCAGGATCACGAGAAAAGTGGTCATGCCCTTGAGCTTACGCCTCCCCCAGCCGAAATCCAGCGGGAAGCATATTGCGCCGCAGCGCATCCGCCAGCGCGCGGCCGTCCTCCCCCGCCTCGCGCATCGCCGCCAGGGCGGGCGCACCGTGCCGTTTGGCCAGACGCTGGCCGTCCGTGCCGACGATCAGCGGGTGGTGGTGATAGAGCGGCGTCGGCACGTCCAGCAGCGCCTGGAGCAATCGGTGGACATGGGTGGCGTCGAACAGATCGACGCCCCGAACCACATCGGTCACGCCCTGCGCCGCATCATCGACTGTCACCGCCAGATGATAGCTGGCGGGCGCATCCTTGCGCGCCAGGATGACGTCGCCATGGGCGAGCGGATCGGCGACGACCTCGCCCGCATATTCGTCCTGCCAGGTCAGCGGCCCGGCGCGCTCGACCGCGCGTGCCATGTCCAGCCGCCAGCTATGCGGCTCCCCCATCCGCGCGGCGCGCGTCTCGGGCGACAGAGGGCGGCACGTCCCCGGATAGAGCGGCGTCGCGCCATGCGGCGCGGACAGGCTGGCGGCAATCTCGGCGCGGGTGCAGAAACAGGGATAGAGCAGGCCGGCCAGCCGTGCCTGCGCCGCCGCATAAAGGTCCAGCCGCTCGGACTGGAAGGACAGGTCGTCCCATTCCAGCCCCAGCCATTCCAGATCGCGCAATATGGCATCGACATGCTCGGGCCGACTGCGCGTGCCGTCGATATCCTCGATCCGCAGCAGGAAGCGCCCGCCCCCCGCACGCGCCAGATCGAACGCACGCACCGCCGACAGCGCATGGCCCAGATGCAGCCGCCCGGTCGGGCTGGGCGCGAAACGCGTGGCGCGTGGCGCTCCACTCATCGCCCGCCCTCTTGACCGCGATTCCAATAGCATGTTCTCATACGCCCGAGTGTCATAGCCATGTCACGCGCTTGCGCGAATAGCGTCGGCGTACATCGATGGGAGGAGCTGTGTTTCATCCCGATTTGATCCGACACCCGGACAGTTGTCCGGCGCTCGTACTGAATGCGGACTATACGCCGCTGTCCTATTATCCGCTGTCGGTCTGGCCCTGGCAGACCGCAGTGAAGGCCGTGTTCCTCGACCGGGTGGATATCGTCGCCCATTATGAGCGCGAGGTGCGCAGCCCGACCGCCAAGGTCAAGCTGCCCTCGGTCATCGCGCTCAAGCAATTCGTGAAGCCGTCGCAATTCCCGGCCTTCACCCGTTTCAACCTGTTCCTGCGCGACCGCTTCTCCTGCCAATATTGCGGATCGCACCGCGACCTGACCTTCGACCATGTCATCCCGCGCGCGCAAGGGGGGCGGACGACCTGGGAGAATGTCGTCACCGCCTGCGCGCCCTGTAACCTGAAGAAGGGCGGACGCACCCCGCGCCAGGCCGCCATGCCGCTGCATATCGAGCCGATCCGCCCGACAAACTGGCATTTACAGGAACATGGCCGCAGCTTCCCGCCCAATTATCTGCATGAAACATGGCACGACTGGCTCTATTGGGACGTTGAGCTGGAAGCGTAACGAAGCGGGAGTGTCGAATGCGTGGATGGGCAAGGGGCCTGATCAGCCTGGGATTGATGGCACTGGCCGCCACCACCACCGCCTGTGGCAAAAAGGCGGAGAACCGCGCCGAAGCCGACCGCGCCGCCGCCAAGGCGGGCTTCGTTCCGCCCTCCGTCACGTCCCGCGTCGACTTCGGCAGCATGATGGCGCGCCGCTTCCGCGAACTGGACCGCGACGGCAACGACATCATCACCGCCGATGAAATGCCCACGACCAATTCGCGCCTGTGGGAGCTGGACCGCAACAAGGACGGCGAGATCACCGAGAGCGAGTTCTTCGAGGGGATGCTGGCGCGCTTCGACCGGATGGACCTGAACCGCGACGGCACCGTCACCTCCGAAGAACGCGAGGCATCGCGCACCGAACGGCCCGCGACACCCGCCAATCCGGTCGCGACCGGCGCGAACGCGACCCCGCCGGGGAATGCGAACTGACGCCACGGCGCCCGGTACGGAGGACCTAGGCAGGCCCGACACCATGCGTCAGATTATGCGGATTGGGGGGCATGATCATGCGCAAGCTATGGATGACGGTGACGCTGATGGCCTGCGCAACCACGCTGTCGGCCCAGGAACCCCAAAAGAAGCCGCCCTTTGCAGATCGCCTGGCGCAGGCCCGATCGCATTTCAGCGTCGACGCCACCGGACTGCACGGCCCAGGCGCCACGACCATCGCCGATGCCGTCACCAAGGCGCGCTATGTGATGATCGGCGAGGATCATCTGTCGCGCGAAATCCCGATGTTCGCGCGCGGCCTATGCGGTCTGATGGCGCCGGACGGGCTGCGCGCCTTTGCCGTCGAGACGGGGCCCGAGGCCGCTCGGATCGTCAACGCCCATCTCCGCCGCCCCGACCGGGTCGCGCGCCTTACCGCGTTCATGCAGACGCATCCCGATGGCATGGCCTTCCAGAATGGCCGTGACGAAAGCGACATGGCGGCCGATTGCGCCAAGATGGCCGGGCCCGACTTCGCGATCTGGGGCCTGGACCAGGAATTCTTCGGTGCGTCGGGCTTTCTGCTCGAACAGATGCAGGCCGCACACCCCGGCCCCGTCGCCCACACCGCGATCGCACGGCTGGTCGAGCTCGACCGCGCGGCCAGCCAAAAGGCCATGGCATCGGGATCGGTCGGCGATCTGCTGATCTTCACGATCGGCGAGGCCCAGCTGGCCGACGCGGACGCCGCCATCCGGCGCGACGGCGGGCAGCGGGTTCGCGAGCTGTTCGACAGCCTGGTCGAGACGCGTGCCATCTATCTGGGTCAGAATGACGATGGCTATGCCTCGAACGGACGCCGTGCCCGTCTGATGAAGCGGACGCTGGTGAGGCATCTGGCCGAGGTCCCCAAATCGGCGCGGGTCCTGTTCAAGTTCGGCGATCTCCACGCCGCCAAGGCATCAACGGGCTCGACCAGCGAGACCTGGGCAATTTCATCGCCGAACGCGCCGAGGGCGAAGGCGCCGAGTCGCTGCACATCGCAGTCTATGGCGCCAGAGGCGTGCATGCCCTTTACAACGGCGTGGGGCGGCAGGTGCGGACCGAGCCCTTCGTCATGACCGACGATGCGGACTATGCCTGGCTCAAGGACGCGCTGGGCGGGCTCGACGGCGGCTCTTCCGAATGGATGCTGGTCGATCTGCGCCAGCTTCGTGCCCATCCACCCAAGGATATGCCGCCGACATGGCGCAAAAAGAGCCTGCAATTCGACCTGCTGGTCGTCGCGCCAACGCTGACCCCGTCGACATTGATGGGATCCCAGGCGACTCCCTAGCCGTGACCAACCTTAGGTCGAGGCGCAATATCCCGTAATTACCGCGCCTAGATATTATACCAAAATTACCGTCCGCAATCGGTTGACGCCTGCCCTATTGCGTTGCAGCAATAGCGCCCATGACGACCCTGCCTCCGATCGCCAACAATGCCGATATCCGCTTCCTGGGCGCCCAGCTCGGCGATGTGATCCGCCGTTATGGCGGCGACGCGCTGTTCGAGGCGACCGAGGCGATCCGGCGTGCCTCGGTCGATCGCTATCGCGGGCTGGGCGAGGACGGGTCGGTCGACCTGCAACTGGAGAAACTTGCCCTCGACGAGACGCTGGATTTCGTGCGCGGCTTCATGCTCTTCTCGATGCTCGCCAATCTGGCCGAGGACCGGCAGGGCATTGCGCGCGAGCCGGGCACCGACATTGCCGAGGTGCTGGCGACGCTGTCCGAACAGGGTATCGACCGCGAGGCCGCGATGGAACTGCTGGCGCAGGCGCTGGTCGTCCCGGTACTGACCGCGCACCCGACCGAGGTGCGGCGCAAGAGCATGATCGACCACCGCAACCGCATCGCCGAACTGCTGGCGATGCGCGATGCGGGCCGTGACGTCACGCCCGATGGCGACGATGTGGACGCGGCGATCGGCCGCCAGATCGCACTTCTCTGGCAGACGCGCGTGCTGCGCCGCGAGCGGCTGTACGTCACCGACGAGGTGGAGACGGCGCTGTCCTATTTGCGCGACGTGTTCCTGCCGGTACTGCCCGCTTTGTACCAGCGCTGGGACAAGGCGTTCGGGGCGCGCGTGCCCGCTTTCTTACGCCCCGGTTCTTGGATCGGCGGCGACCGCGACGGCAATCCCTTCGTCACCGCCGAGTCGTTGACCACCGCGCTCGCCCAGGCGGCGGACGCGGTGCTGACCCATTATTGCGAGGGGGTGCATGCGCTGGGTGCCGAGCTGTCGATCTCGACCGGCCATGTGCAGGTGGACGAGGCGGTGCTGGCGCTGGCCGATGCCAGCGGCGACGAGGCGCTGAGCCGCTCGGACGAGCCCTATCGCCGCGCGCTGTCGGGCATTTATGCGCGGCTTTCGGCCACGCATCAGAAGCTGACCGGCAAGACCCCGCCGCGCCCCGGCCGCCTGACCGGCGAACCCTATCCCGACCCAAAGGCGCTCCGCACCGATCTGGTCGCGATCGCGCGGGGGCTGGCCGCACAGGGCGACGGGGCGCTGGCGAGCGGCGGCGCGCTCGGGCGGCTGATCCGCGCGGTCGAGACGTTCGGCTTCCACCTCGCCACGCTCGACCTGCGGCAGAATTCGGCGGTGCATGAACGCGTCGTCGCCGAGCTGCTGAAGGTCGCCGGGGTCGAGGCGGATTATCTGGCCCTGGACGAGGAGGCGCGCGTCGCGCTGCTCCGTCGCGAACTGGCCAATGCCCGGCCGCTGTTCAGCCATTATGCCGACTATTCGGACGAGACCCGCTCCGAACTGGCGATCGTCCAGGCCGCCGCCGATGCCCATGCCACCTATGGGCCGAAGTGCATCACCAACTATATCGTCTCGATGGGCAAGTCGGTGTCCGACCTGCTCGAAATCAATCTGATGCTGAAGGAATTCGGCCTCTACCGCCCCGGCGAGCCCGCCACCGCCGCAATCATGGCGGTGCCGCTGTTCGAGACGATCGAGGATCTGGAGGCAGGCCCCGAGATCATGCGCGCCTATTTCGCGCTGCCGGAGATCGCCGCGATCGTCCGCGCGCGGGGCCATCAGGAGGTGATGATCGGCTATTCGGACTCGAACAAGGATGGCGGCTATCTGACCTCCACCTGGTCGCTGTCCAAGGCGTCGAGCGCGTTTCGCCCGGTCTTCGACGATCTGGGCGTCAGGATGCAGCTGTTCCACGGGCGCGGCGGCGCGGTCGGGCGCGGCGGCGGCAGCGCCTTTGCCGCGATCCGGGCCCAGCCGCATGGCACGGTGCAGGGCCGCATCCGCATCACCGAACAGGGCGAGGTGATCGCGGGCAAATACGGCACGCGCGATTCGGCGCTGACCAATTTGGAAGCCATGGCGTCGGCGACGTTGCTGGCCAGCCTGGAGCCGGACCGGCTGTCGGCGGCGGACACCGCGCGCTTTACCGCCGCGATGGAGGAACTGTCGGCGACCGCCTTCTCCACCTATCGCGGGCTGGTCTATGGCACCGAGGGTTTCCGTACCTTCTTCCGCCAGATGACCCCCATCGCCGAAATCGCGGGCCTGAAGATCGGCAGCCGCCCGGCCAGCCGCAAGAAGTCCGACGCGATCGAGGATCTGCGCGCCATCCCCTGGGTGTTCAGCTGGGCACAGGCGCGCGTCATGCTGCCGGGCTGGTACGGCGTCGGCACCGCGATCGCGAATTTCGAAGACAAGGCGCTGCTCGCAGAGATGGCGAAGAGCTGGCCCTTCTTCGCCGCAACGCTGGCGAATATGGAGATGGTGCTGGCCAAGTCCGACATCGGCATTGCGCGGCGCTATGCCGGGCTGGTCGAGGACGAAGCCCTGCGCGATGCGATCTTCGGGCGAATCCATGACGGCTGGCACCGCGCGCGCGACGGCCTGTTGACCGTCACCGGCCAGACACGCCTGCTGTCCGACAATCCGGCGCTGGAGGCGTCGATCCGCCTGCGCCTGCCCTATATCGAGCCGCTCAACCTGTTGCAGATCGAACTCATGAAGCGCCACCGCGCAGGCGAGGACGATCCGCGCATCGGCGAGGGCATCCTGTTGTCGATCAACGGCATCGCCACGGCGTTGCGCAACAGCGGGTAAAAGCGGTGGCGGATTTCGTCGTTCATTACGAGGGCGGCCTGCGCTGTCATGTCGCCCATCCCGATAATGGCGCGGTGCTGGTCATGGACGCGTCGCAGGAACTGGGCGGGCGCGGCGAGAATTTCTCGCCCAGCGACCTGCTGTCGGTGTCGCTGGGCGGCTGCGTGCTGAGCATCATGGCGATGGCGGGCCGCGTCGCCGGACTGGAACTGGCGGGCGCGACGGCGACAGTGACCAAGCAGATGGGCAATGCGCCGCGCCGGATCACGACGCTAGGCGTCACGGTCCGGGTGCCGGGGCGATATGATACGGCGCAGCGCAAGCGATTGGAGGCCGCAGCGGCCGCATGCCCGGTTCATGCGGTACTGGGAATCGACGCGCCGATCGCCATTATCTGGGACGAAGAGTGATTCTCGTTATTCCTCCCTTGCAAAGGCGAGGAACAGGCCTGAACCTACCGCCTCTTCTGCCGCGCTTCCTCCGCCGTGAACCCCTCGACCATCGCGCGGAAGGTCGCTTCCGCCACATCCGGGCTTACCCCCTGCGTCGCGGCCTTTTCCCGGATGCGCGTCAGAATTTGCCGAATCCGCGCCTCGTCCCGCACGGTCGCGGCGGAGGTCTTGAAGCGCCCGGCCTGCGCCACATAGCGCGACCGCTCGGCCATCAGGCGCAGAATTTCGTCGTCGATCCGGTCGATGTTGGTGCGCACTTCACCCAGAGTCCGGCAGCAGGGCGTGGCAGGCACCTCTGCCGGGGCGGGCGCGGATAGTAGGATGGCGAAAAGCGTGGAGCAAACGGGCAACAGGCGCATCCGGAATCTCCGACATGGACGGATATCCGGCCCGGTAGGGCCGCATTTCTTTCGCCGCCAGTGACATCGCCGTCACGTTGAGGTGATCCGATGCCTGCCCTTCCAAGGGAGGAATGAGTCGGATAATCCGCCTTACCCCACCCGGTCGCGCTCGGCCTGTTCCATCACCGCCGCCATCGCCCGATCACCAAACGCGTCCGATGCCGCCAGTCCGGCGATCACGCCGCGCCGGTTGGGCTCGGGGTGATGCTGGGCGATCTTCCACACCCCCTCCAGCCGGGCAACGTGCAGGGTCAGGCCGACGATGCCGCGCTGCAAGCCATAGATGAAATCCACAGGCGCATCGTCCATCGACCAGGGTTCTGCCCGGCCCGCTTCCCGCGTCTCCGTCAGGCGCGCCAGATGGGCCGCCAGCCATTCGGGATCGCGCGTGACGGACAGGACCCCATGCGCCTGTACCACCACATAATTCCAGGTCGGCACGACCTTCCCATGCTCGCGCTTGGTCGGATACCAGCCGGGATGGACATAGGCATGCGGCCCCTGGAAGATCGCCAGTGCCGCCGTACCACCCTCGGCCAGCCGCCAGACTGGATTGGCGAGCGCCACATGCCCTTCCAGGATCAGCGCCTCGCCATCGCGCGTTGCGATCATCGGCAACGAGACCGCCTCGGGTACGCCATCACGTATCACGACCAGCGAAGCGAGGCCGATTTCCGCCACGGCCTTCAACAGCACCTCTTCCCGCGTCTCGCGAAAGGCACGCGGCGGATAGCTCATGCAAGCGCCAGCGTCGGCTCGCCGCGTTCGTGTGCGAGCAGCCATTGCTTGACCGCCAGTCCGCCCGCAAAGCCGGTGAGCGTGCCGTTCGCGCCGATCACCCGGTGGCAGGGCGTCACGATCGACAGGGGGTTGCGCCCGTTCGCCGCTCCGACCGCGCGCGATGCCCCCGGCCGCCCGATCGCGGTGGCGAGCGCGGCGTAGCTGCGCGTCTCGCCATAGGGAATGGCGTTCAAGCCGGTCCACACCGCCTTCTGAAAATCGGTGCCGACGGGATCGAGCGGCAGGTCGAACACGTGGCGCTCCCCCGCGAAATATTCGGTCAGCTGGCGCACCGCCTCCGTCAGGATCGCGTGCGCCGGATCGCCCTGTCGTTCGGGCAGCATCACCCGCCCCACCCGTTCCTCGGCCCAGAGGACCGCGCGCAGGCCCTGCTCGCTCGCCACGAGGGTCAGCTCGCCCACCGGCGAGGCCATGGTGCATTGGCTCAACATGGGCGCGACCTTAGCGCAGGGACGTGTCCGAAGCGTCCCGCTTCTTGCGGTCAAAGCTGAAAGAAGGGTGCGGCGATCTCGGGCGTCACGCGCAGCAATCGGCCGGTGGCGCGGTCGATCAACGCCCAGGTCGTCACCGCCTCCACCTTCACCCGGCCTTCGGCATCCAGAAAGCGGACATGCCGGTCGAAGCGCGCGCCCTTGGGCGGGTCCGGCACCCAGGTTTCGGCAGTCACCGTCTCGCCCGCCACGACATTGCCGCGATAGTCGATCTCGTGCCGCGTCACGACCCAGACATGGGCGGCGGCATGTTCGGGGGGCACGACCGATTCCCAATGCGCGCCCGCAATCGCCTGAATCCACTGGACCCAGACGGCGTTGTTCACATGGCCCAGCTCGTCGATATGATCGGGCTGGGCGGTGAAGGTCATGGTGAAGCGGCTCATGCCTGTTCGTCCGTTTCCCTGTATCGCAACCACAGCGCGCGGACGCCCCAGCCGATCGCGGCGGCGACCATCACCAGCCCGGCCGCCATCAAGATGTGCGGCAGTGTCGGGCGATAGCGCGCGGCGAGTTCGTGAAACGCCTCGCCGAACAGATAACCGATGCCGGTGAAGATCGCTGCCCAGCATAAGGCGGATGCGGCATTGACCGCGACGAACAGCCGGGTCGACACATGGCTGGTGCCCAGCGCCACCGGGCTGATCGTGCGCAGGCCATAGAGAAAGCGGAAGGCGAAGATGAAGCCGACCGGGTAACGCTCCATCAGCTTCGTGACGCGCGTATAGACCCGCCGCTTGCGCAACTTGCCCACCCAGCGCCCGTCGCGTGCCCGCCGGCCGATGGTGAAGAAAACCTGGTCCGCCAGGAACGACCCGATCGCCGCAGCGAGAAAGGCGGCGGGCCAGCCGATCAGCCCCTGATGCGACAGGATGCCTCCCGTCACGACCGCCGTCTCTCCCTCCAACCCGGCGCCGAGCGCGATGGCCGCAACGCCGTAGCGCGCGACGATCGCCTCTATGCTCAGGATTCGACTCCCATCTGCCACAGGATGAAGGCGTGCTCCTCCGCGCCCTCTCGCAGGCTCTCGAACCGGCCCGACTTGCCGCCATGCCCGGCACCCATATTGGTCTTGAGCAGCAGCAGATTGTCGTCGGTCTTGGTCGCGCGAAGCCGGGCGGCCCATTTGGCGGGCTCCCAATAGGTGACGCGCGGATCGTTCAGCCCGCCCGAGATGAACATCGGGGGATAAGCCTGCGCCTTCACATTGTCATAGGGGCTGTAGCTGCGGATCAGCTCGAACGCCGCCTTGTCCTCGATCGGGTTGCCCCATTCGGGCCACTCGCCCGGCGTCAGCGGCAGTTCGGCATCCATCATCGTGTTGAGCACGTCGACGAACGGCACATCGGCGATCACTGCGCCCCACAGCTCGGGATCGGAATTGACCACCGCGCCCATCAGCTCGCCGCCCGCCGAGCGGCCTGCGATGGCGATCTGGCCCGCCTGGGTCCAACCGCCCTCGATCAGCCCCTTCGCCACGTCGACGAAATCGTGGAAGGTGTTGGTCCGCTTTTCCAGCTTGCCGTCCAGATACCATTGCTGGCCCAGATCGTCGCCGCCCCGGATATGCGCGATGGCATAGGCGAAGCCGCGGTCGAGCAGGCTCATACGCCCCGTCGAAAAGCCGGGCGGGATAGCATAGCCATAGGCGCCGTACGCATAGAGGAACAGCTTGCCCGATCCGTCGCGCGGAAAGTCCTTGGGATAGACGATCGACACCGGCACCATCGTCCCGTCGCGGGCCGCGATCTTCAGCCGCTCGGTCCGGTACTTGTCGCCGTCATAGCCCGACGGGATTTCCTGCACCTTCAGCACGGTCAGCCCGCCGGTCGCGACGTCGTAATCATAGACGGTGCCCGGCGTGACCATGGATTCGTAACCCAGCCGCAGGACCGAGACGTCGTATTCGGGATTGTCGCCCAGGCCCGCCGTATAGCTCGCCTCGGGAAAGTCGATCCGCTGGGGTATGGTCGGCGTGTCGTAGCGGTGGATGGCGATGCGGTCCAAGCCGTCCTCGCGCCCCTCGACCACGAAGAAGTCCTTATAGCACTCCACCCCGGTCATGTAGAAATGCGGGTTGGGCGCGATCAGCTCGTGCCAGTCGCCGGGATTGTCGATCGAGGCGGTGCAGAGGCGGAATTGCGGGTCCACATCGTTGGTGTGGATGAACAGCGTGCCGTCATGCTCGTCCACGTCATATTCGCGGCCTTCTTTGCGGGGGGCGACCAGAATCGGTTCGGCGAACACATTGTCGGCAGGCAGCAGCCGCACCTCGCTGGTGACGTGATCGCCGGTCGCGATCACGATCCAGTTGCGCGCGGAGGTTTCGGCGACGGCGACGCGGTAACCCTCGTCATCCTCATGGAACAGCTCGACATCGTTCTCGACCGGCGTGCCCAGCTTGTGGAAGCGCGCATTGTCGGTGCGCCACTGCGCATTCGCCACGCCATAGAGGAAGCCGCTATCGTCGGCGACCCAGACGATCTCCGACAACATGCCGGGAATGACCTCGGGCAGATGCTCGCCCGTCGTCAGGTCCTTGATCCGCACCTCGAACCGTTCCGAGCCATTGTCGTCGATCGCATAGGCGAGGTAACGGCCATTGTTGCTGATCGAGAAGGCGCCCAGCCGGAAATATTCCTTGCCCTCGGCCAGAGCGGGTTCGTCGAGCAGCAATTCGTCCGGACCGCCCGCGACCGGCTTGCGCCACCATTTGCGATATTGCCCGCCGGTCTCGAACCCGGTCCAGTAGAGCCACTCGCCATCCTTTTGCGGGACCGAGGATTCGTCCTCCTTGATCCGCCCCTTCATCTCTTCGTACAGCCGGTCGATCAGCGGCTGGCGCGGGGCCATGACCGCCTCGAAATAGGCGTTCTCCGCTTCGACATAGGCAAGGACGTCCTTGTCCTCGACCTCCGGATAGGCGGGGTCCTTCAGCCAGGCATAGGGGTCGGTGATGGTGATCCCGTGCGCGGTGAAGCTGTGCGGGCGGGTGTCGGCAATGGGCGGCGTCGGCGCGGGTTCGGTCATCGCCCGGATGTAGCTAGGGTTGGGGTCTGCCGGAAGAGGCGGCGGCTCGGCTATTTCTCATGCCCCGCCATTCCCTCGCCACGTGCCTCCTCAACAGCCGTTCACGCTGAGCGAAGTCGAAGCGCACGTTCCGCGATGAGCCACGAAGGGAATCCCGTGGCCTTCGACTTCGCTCAGGCTGAACGGCGGTGGCGTTTAACCCTTCCACCCATCCGCCAGCGTCCAGCGATCCCGCCAGCGCAGCACCGGCGTCTCGCCCTCCCATTCCACCGGCAGCCAGACATAGCGTCCGTCGATCGCATTTTCGGGCCGCCAGCGATCCGCCATGAAGATGAAGCGCGGCTCACCGCCCGGACGCGCGGGCGGCAGCGGCAGGACGAAGGTGGATTGCGAATGGAAGGTCGTCTTCTGGTCGACCTCGCTCCCGCGCACCGGATTGCCCAGCGAGCGCCACGGCCCCGTCACCTTGTCCGCGACATAGACCCGCCCCGGATTGGGCCGCCAGCCGGTAAGCCCCGAGGCGAACATGTAGTAGCGCCCCTTCGCCTTGAAGAGCGCGGGCGCTTCGTTCCCGCCATCGGGCAGCGCACGGACATAATAGCCGTCATGCTTGGTCCAGTCGGGCGTCAGCCGTGCGATCTGGAGCGTGGCATTCTCTTCCGAGGCATAGACATGCCAGGCGGTGTCGCCGTCGACGAAGACCGTCATGTCGCGCGCCATCTGCCCGCCGGGCATGTCCTGGGCCAGCTTGGTGTCCGGCGCCTTGTCCTCTGCGGTCGCATTGGCGGGCCAGATGCCCGGATTGACGCGGCCCGCGCGGAGGAAGCGGAACGGCCCCTGCGGCCGGTCGGCGACCGCGACGCCTGCCTGTGCCGCGCCGTAGCCCTTGCCGCGCAGCTCCAGATGGAACCACATCACGAATTTCCGAGTGCGCGGGTTGTAGACGACCTTGGGCCGTTCCAAGATGCAGTCCCGCGCGATCGGGCTATCGAGGTCGTCCGAGACCGCGAGCGCCACCCCCTCGTCGCGCCAGTTGACCAAGTCGGCCGAGCTATAGGCATGAACGCCGACCTGCGCGCGATTGCCCGCGTCTCCGGCCGTCTTGTGCTCGCCATGCCACCACCAGCGTCCGCCATGGCGCAGCAGGCCGCCGCCATGCGCATTGATCGCGACGCCGTTCGTGTCGTTCCATACTTCGCCGGGCCGGAACCCATCCGGTCCCGCCGCTTGCGCGGCCTTGCCCATCAACGCCACCGCGCCCGCCCCTGCCAAAACGCTCCGCCGGTCGATCATCATTCCAACCTCCCATCTGCTCCCTCAAAGATCGTATATGGTCTGACAAATTCGACAAGCCCCTGTGAGGCTCGACGCTGTGCGGCCGGAGGGCTAGACCGACCGCGTTTCCATTGCTGTCAGGCTGTTCCATGTCCCATTCCGCCCGCCTTGCCGCCCTTCGTACCGAACTGGCCGCCCAGGGGCTCGACGGTTTCGTCGTGCCGCTGACCGACGAGCATATGAGCGAATATGTCGGCGATTATGCGCAGCGCCTTAGCTGGCTGACCGGCTTTGGCGGGTCGGCGGGGTCGGCGGTGGTGCTTGGCGACAAGGCGGCGATCTTCACCGACGGGCGCTATACCCTTCAGGTGCGCGAGCAGGTGTCGGGCGAGGACTATGCCTATATCCCGGTGCCGCAGGACAGCGTCGCGGGCTGGCTGGGTCGCGAGACGGCGGCGGGGCAGCGGATCGGGTACGACCCGTGGCTGCACACGCGCCAGCAGGTCGCCGACATGTCCGCCGCGCTCGCCGATCGCGAGGCCGAACTGGTCGCCGTCACCGCCAACCCGATCGACGCGGTATGGACCGACCGCCCCGCCCCCTCACCTGCCGTGCTCACCGTGCAGGACGATGCGGTGGCGGGCGAAAGCTCGGCCGCCAAGCGCGCGCGGATCGGCGAATGGCTGGCCGAGCAGCGCGCCGATGCGGTGGTGCTGTCGGCACTCGATTCCATCGCCTGGGCGCTGAACGTGCGCGGCACCGACGTCGCGCATACGCCGGTCGCGCTCTCCTATGCCATCGTCCATGCGGACGGCGAGACCGACCTGTTCGTCGCACCCGAGAAGATCACGCCCGAGGTGCGCGCGCATCTGGGCAATGCCGTCCGGCTGCACGAGCGTTCGGCGTTCGAAGGATATCTGACCGGCTTTGCGGGCAAGCGCGTGGTCGCCGACCCCGAGCGCGCGGTCGCCGCCATTGCGCAGGCATTGGAGGCAGGCGGGGCCAAGGTGCTGGCGCTTCGCGATCCGGTGGTGCTGACCAAGGCGATCAAGAACCCCGCCGAGGTCGCCGGGCACCGCGCCGCCTCGGTGCGCGACGGCGCGGCGATGGTGAAGTTTTTGCGCTGGGTCGAGAGCGAATGCCCCAAGGGCGGACAGACCGAATTGTCCGCCGCCGCGCGGTTGCTGGCCTGTCGCGAGGCGACCGGGTTGCTGAAGGACACCAGCTTCTCGACCATCTCGGCGACCGGCGCGCATGGCGCGAGCCCGCATTATCATGTCACCGAGGAATCGAACGCGGCCATCGAATTGGGTCAACTATTCCTGATCGACTCGGGCGGGCAATATCAGGACGGCACCACCGACATCACCCGCGTCATGCCGATCGGCCAGCCTAGCGAAGAGATGCGCGATCGCTTCACCCGCGTGCTGAAGGGGCATATCGGGCTGGCGACAGCCGTTTTCCCCGACGGGACGCTGGGCGGGCATCTGGACTCGCTGGCGCGGCGGCCGCTCTGGGAGGTCGGGCTGGATTATGCGCATGGCACCGGGCACGGCGTCGGCGCCTATCTGTCTGTGCATGAGGGGCCGCAGCGTATCGCCGCGCCCAACTATCCCGGCGGTGCGGCGATGGAGCCGCTGCGCGCGGGCATGATGCTGTCCAACGAGCCGGGTTATTACAAGGCGGGCGAGTACGGCATCCGCATCGAAAACCTCGTGCTGGTCGAACCGCGCGCCATCGCGGGCGCGGACCGCGACATGCTGGGCTTCGAGACGCTGACCCTGTGCCCGATCGAGCGGACGCTGATCGTTCCCGAGCTGCTGACCGCGGCGGAGCGGGACTGGCTCAACGCCTATCATGCGCGGGTGGCGGAAGTTCTGGCGCCGGAGCTGGAGGGGGCGGATCGCGACTGGTTGCTGGAGAAGTGCGCGGCGATCTGATTTTTCACGCGAAGCCGCGAGGACGCGAAGAAGAAGGAAGAAGGTTGGTTCGCGCGAAGGCGCGGAGACGCGGAGGTGTCTCGCCCGCCGCGCCAGCGGCCCTTTTATCTCAGGGGCTGACGAATGGAGGGCGCTGCGCGCGGCAATTCCTCTCTGCGTCCTCTGCGCCTCTGCGCGAACAAACCTTCTTCTCCGCGCCTCCGCGTCTCCGCGCGCAATCAATCTTCGCGTCATCGCGGCTTCGCGTGAACAAGAAAACGCCGCGCGGGAGGGCCTCCCACGCGGCGTTTTGCGCGCCTCATACGGCACAGGAACTGGACCCCGGCCTTCGCCGGGGAACAGATCAGCGCCCCAGCAGGACCCGCGCTTGCCCTGCGATCTGGGCCAGCATCGCGGCGTTGGGTTGGGCTGCCAGGCGGGCGCGGTCGATCACCGCCTTGAACTGGCCGACACGCGCGGCATTGCGCTCCAGCCAGGCCTCGACCGCCGCTTCGGGGTCGGTCGTCCCTGCACGACCGAGGAAGTCGAGCCGCTGCTGCTGGAAGTCACGGGCAAGCCCTGCAATCAACAGGCGCTCCCAGGGATCGCTCGGGCTGATCCGCGCCGCCTGGCCCTGCGCCCAGTCGAGGCCCAGCGCCTGACCCAAGCGGGTGAAGGCATGGGTCAACCGCGTCTCGTCCAGCGACAGCCGCTGGCCCAGATCGGCCAGCCCCACCGCGCCGTCGAGTTCGGACACGCGCACCACCCGCGCCGCGAGGTCGGCGGGCGCGCCCGCCTCTTCCAGCGCGGCGACGACGCGGGCGCTCTGCGCCTTGGCCTCGTCGCGCAGCAGTGCGGGCGTTTCCGCCGCCAGCCGCGCGATGCCCGGCTGCAAACGCTCCAGCGCCGCGCCGGGCGAGGTGCCCGCCGGCATGGAGCGCAGCAGGTCGGCGATCTGCGACCGCGTGGCCCGCGCCACCTCGTCGAACAGCGCGATACGCGCGGCTTCGGGCATCGCCGCCGTCTCGATCGCGGTCCACAGGGCGGGCAGGTCGAACAGCCGCTCGACCACGACGAACATCGCCGCGATATCGGCCATCGCCGCGCCTTCCTCTTCCGCCAGTTCGAACGGGTGGAGGATGCCCATCCGGTTGACGATCCGGTTGGCCAGCTTGGTCGCGACAATCTCACCGCGCAGGCGATGCTGGTCGATGGCCTCGCCGAAGGCCTCCTGCATCGCGGGCGGGAAGGCCGCGCGCAGATCGGGGAGCAGTTCGTCGTCCAGCGCCAGCGGACTGGTCTCGATCGCGTCCTGCAGGGTCAGCTTGGCCGTCGCCAGCAGCACCGCCAGTTCGGGCCGGGTCAGCGATATGCCGTCCTGCCCGCGCCGCAGCAGCACGTCGTTGCTGCCCAGCCCCTCGACCGCGCGGTCGAGCCGCCCGGCGCTCTCGAAGATTTCGATGACGCGGACATAGCTCGGCATCGCGCCCGCGCCGTCCGCCTCGGCGATCGACAGGCCCAGCGTCTGGAGGCGGTTATCCTCCAGCACCAGATGCGCCACGTCGTCGGTCATCGAGGCGAGCAGCGTGTTGCGATCGCCCTCCGCCAGACGGCCCTCGATCATCTCGCGGTTGAGCGCGATCTTGATGTTGACCTCATTATCCGAACAGTCGACGCCCGCCGAATTGTCGATGAAGTCGGTGTTGATCCGCCCGCCCCGCTCGGCAAAGGCGATGCGCGCGGCCTGGGTGACGCCCAGATTGGCGCCCTCGCCGATCGCGATGACGCGCAGATCCTCGGCATCGACGCGCAGGCGGTCGTTCGCCGGATCGCCGACCTGGACGTTATTTTCCGCCGCCGCCTTGATGTAGGTCCCGATGCCGCCGAACCAGAGCAGGTCGGCCGGGGCCTTCAGGATCGCCGAGATCAAAGCCGCCGGCTCCAGCGAGGTGGCGGTGATGCCCAGAGCCTCGCGGATTTCGTCCGACAGCGGGATGGTCTTGGCCGAACGCGGGAAGACGCCGCCGCCGGGCGAGATCAGGCTGGTGTCGTAATCCGCCCAGCTCGACCGGGGGAGCGCGAACATGCGCGCGCGCTCGTCCCAGCTCGTCGCGGGATCGGGATTGGGGTCGAGGAAGATGTGGCGATGGTCGAACGCCGCGACCAGCTTGATCGCCTTGGACAGCAGCATGCCGTTGCCGAACACGTCGCCCGACATGTCGCCGCAACCGACGACGCGGATCGGCTGGCTCTGCACGTCCACGCCCCGCTCGGCGAAGTGGCGCTGCACCGAGACCCAGGCCCCCTTGGCGGTGATGCCCATCGCCTTGTGGTCGTAACCCTGGCTGCCCCCGGAGGCGAAGGCGTCGCCCAGCCAGAAGCCGCGCTCCAGCGCCAGCGCATTGGCCACGTCGGAGAAGGTTGCGGTGCCCTTGTCGGCGGCGACCACGAAATAGGGGTCCTCACCGTCCAGCACGCGTACGCCATCGGGGTGCACCACCGCGCCCTCGACGATATTGTCGGTGATCGACAGCAGCGCGCGGATGAACACGCGGTAGCTTTCCTTGCCCTCGGCGGCCCAACCGTCGCGGTCGGTGACGGGCGACGGCAGCTGCTTCGGGTAGAAACCGCCCTTCGCGCCGGTCGGCACGATCACTGCGTTCTTTACCCGCTGCGCCTTCATCAGGCCCAGAATCTCAGTGCGGAAGTCGTCGCGGCGATCCGACCAGCGAAGGCCACCACGCGCGACGGGTCCGGCGCGCAAATGGATGCCCTCGACGCGGGGGGAATAGACCCAGATCTCGCGCCACGGCAGCGGTGCGGGCAGACCCGGAATCTTGTGGCTATCCAGCTTGAAGGCCAGGGCCTCCCTGCCCGCCTCGGCAAAGGCGTTGGTGCGCAGCGTGGCGGCGATCATGTCGCGGAAGCTGCGCAGGATCCGGTCGTCGTCGATCGCCGACACCGCATCGAGGCCCGCCGCGATGGCGGCATCGGCCGCAGCGATATCGCCCTGCGCCTTCGGGTCATGCGCCGCCGTGAACCGCTCGATCAGCGCGGTCGCCAGCTTGGGGGCGCGGCGCAGCGCATCGACCACGGTGGTCAGGCCATAAGGCAGCCCCGCCTGGCGCAGATAGCGGAACCACGCACGGAACAGCACCACCGCCTGCGGGCTCAATCCAACATCGACGATCAGGCGGTTGAACGCGTCATTCTCCGCCTTGCCCTCCAGCACGGCGGCGATCGCCCCCTCCAGCACCGCCGCGCCCTTGGGCTCGGTCGTCGCCTCGGTTTCGACGATGAAGTCGTGGACGAAGGGATCGGCCTCGTCGCGCAACCGCGTCGGCAGTTCGCCGATGACGCGGAAGCCGAAATTCTCCAGCACCGGCACCGCGTCCGACAAGGGCAGCGCGCCGTTCAGCTTGTAGATTTTCAGCTGGCGATCCTGCCCCGGCTGGACCGGGAAGAGGCGGACCGAACGGCTCGATTCATTCTCCAGCGACGACAGGCGCAGAATGTCCGCCGCTGCTTCCGCCGCATCGCTGACATTGCGGTAGTTGGTCGGGAAGCCATTGGCCCAGCGCAGCGCGAGGCGCGCCGCACGCGGGGCGGGCACCTGCTCGGCCAGCGCCGCCTCGACATCGGGCATCCAGCCGCGCACCATCTTGCGCAACCGCTCGGACAGCGCCGCCGTATCGGGCAGGCGACCGTCCTGGCGCAGGTCGATCGTATAGCGGATCAGCGCCACGACGCCGTCCTCCAGCGCGATCGACCAGTTGAGCAGCGAGCCGTTCGCCGCCTCGCCCAGCATCTCGCCGATCGCCACGCGCCGCGCGGTGGTCAGCTCGTCGCGCGGCAGCCAGACGAACGCGAACAGATGCCGCTGCAACACCGAGCGGATCAGCACCAGCTCGGGGCGCGGACGGTCGGCCAGCGACATGGCGGTCAGCGCCAGCTGCTCCAGCGCCTCGGCCGGGAAGGCGGTGACAAGGTCATGCGGCAGCGCGGTCAGCGCATGGGTCAGCGCCTTGCCGGTATGGCCGCGCGGGTCGAAACCGAACTTGGCCTGAAGCGCGGCCAGGCGCGTACGCAGCACCGGCACCTCATGCGGCGGGCTGGCCAGCGCGGCGCTGGTCCACAGCCCGGCATGGATCGACAGGCCGACAACGCGGCCCCCTTCCATCACCGGCACCAGCACCAGGTCGAGCGGCACCGAGCGGTGGACGGTCGAGATCGCATTCGACTTGAGCAGCAGCGGCGCCGCGCCACCCTCGGCGAAATAGTCGAGCGCGCGCTGGCGCGACGTCTCGGCGAGCAGCGGCACCTTGTGCGGCGTCCGCGCCACGCCCAGCGCGGGCGCGTCGCGGCCATCCTCATACCATTTCTCATGGCCTAGCAGGGTCAGCTTGCCGCCCAGGAACCACAGGAGAAGCGCCGCGCCCTCGCCATTCTTCTCGCCCAGCGTCGTCGCATCGGCGGCCAGCGCGTCCTGCAAGCCCGCCCAGTCGGCCACCGCGGCGCGGACATCGGCCAGCACCGCGCGCAGATCGTCGACCAGCCCACGCCGGTCGCGCGCATCGGCGCGTTCCATTTCCAGATAGATGAAGGATTCGGACTTTCCGCCCGTGCCGATCGCCAGAAGCTGTCCCTCGGCATCGCGGGTCACGGGCAGGACGGGGTGGATCACGCGGTCGATCGCGATGCCGTCCGCGCCGACCATCGCCGCGATCGAATCGACCAGGAAGGGCATGTCGTCATTGACGATGGCGAGGCGCATCCGGCGGTGCGTGTCGTCGCCCGACATCGGCTCCAGCGCGATCGACGGTTCTCCCGGCGAGCGCTGTTGCGCCACGCCCGCGACGAAGGCCGCCGCAGCAGCCACCTCCGCGGGGCCGAACCCCTGCAACTCCGCCGGAAGGGCGCCCTGGGTCAGCCGCGCGGCAATCGCGTCGGCCATCGGATGCGACATATTCGGTGCCATGGTGCCAAGTCCTAGGCCGGGCTCTCGCGGCGCTCAACCCTTTGCCGCCGGAGAAAAGATGTTGCGCCGCAGCGCAATTTTCATTGCGAAGCGCGCAACACCCTTTCGGCCAAGCGCGCGTCGCCGACCACCGTCCCGGTGATGGAAACGCTACCATCCCCGGCGACGCGTCCGACCATCACCACAGGAGTGCCGGGCTGCGCATCGGTCGGCCATGATATGTTAGCGATAGCTTCGGGTTCCTCCCCGCCGGGGGATGGCGGCCCGTTCCACAGCGCGGCGGCCGAACCCGGCGGCGGCGGCTTGATCCCCTCCCCGGCGGAATCCATCAGCTCCGAATCCAGCGCCGCCTGCAACAGCGGATCGGCCAGTTCCTTCCAGCTCAGGACGCCGTGGATGAAGTCGATCATCAACCCGTCGGACGAATAGGGCAGCAATATGCCGCGATACAGCGTCATGCGGCCGCGCGCGTTGACGAACTCGGCCTCGAACCCGGCCGGAACCTGATCGGCCAGCACATGATCGAAATGCCGGGTCAGCCGCGCGAGCAACGACGCTTCGGGCAATTCCCCGATTCGAGCCGGTCGCGCCGCCGTGCCGCATTCCTCGCGCAGCGCCTGGCCGATATAGGCGATAGCCGGATCGATCCGGTCGCCGCGAAAATCCAGCAATACAGAATTGGCCGCGAAATCGCCGATCGCCTCGGTATCGAGCGCCCGGATCGAGGGAAACCGCGCCTCCCCCGACAGCGAAACCCAGTGGTGATAGGCCCGCGCATGAAGCCGCCGCTCCACCCCGCCCAGCCGCGACAGCGCATCCTCCGCCCCGCCCGCGATCTCGCCGGCCGGACGAGCCGGAACGGGATCCCGGGGATTTTGCGGTTCGCGGTCCATGACGGTCTTCCTGGTCATGCTCCTGTCATGCCCCGACATAGTTAACCATAGATGAAGATCGCCCCACCCGCCATAAGCCGCTTGCCAGCCCCCCAACGACCTGTTAAGCGCCCCCACCTGACCGGACACCAGCCGGTTCACGAGACGGGCCGCTTTAGCTCAGCTGGTAGAGCATCGCATTCGTAATGCGGGGGTCACAGGTTCGAGTCCTGTAAGCGGCACCATCCATTTTATAGCACATCCACAAGGCAACCAGCGGTAGCCAAGGCGGAAGCGCCTTTCGCGTGGGTCCTGTTTGGGACGCTTTGGGAAGGCCTGGTCACTAGGATCTAATCCCAGCCATTCAGCCCTCCCCCGAACCCACCGTTCGTTTATCTTCGTCAGCAAGCTTTCAATCGGCAATGTTGGGACAAAGCCGCCATTTTTGCAGGTCGCGCCGAACGAGGGCTTTGGGCAGGAACGGACGTTAACGCATCCCTTGGCCAATAACTGAGAACCCACTAATTCGTGAACAGAGGACAGCGGCTCTCAGCCATGGGAAGTTTACGACTAGATAAGCTCGCCCTGATCCTGCCCCAAAAGCTTGTTGATGAACGGTCGCATGTAGGAATTAACGGTATCGAACTCGTCCTCGCGCAATAGGGACTCCTTCACCAGCGGATTGATCACGTGCCCATTATACTCTGCGCCGTGTAGCGAGACCGTGCCTAAAATCAGCTGCATGTCACGTGGACGGTGCTTGAGCGCAAAGCCAATGATGGCAGCCGCGTTGGTTTCGTCCTGATCCTGTTGGAGTGGCGTATCCAATATTATCGGACACAGACAGGAAGTGGTGAATTCTCGGATCGTGTGCAACAGCGCAAAGTGATAGGCGAGGATAGCCCTCGGTCCGTAGCTGCCAGTTTCATTAATCTTCGGTGATATGCTCTTTTTTACCGCGGCTTCAAACGTAACACCAAGCTCAACCGCAAAGGCGCTAAGCTTTTTGGCATAGAAGGCCACGATTTCCGCCTTGCGCTTGGCGCTACTGTGCGCCTTCATCAGCTTAACTGCCTCATTTTCCCTAATCTGCCATTCAACTATTCCCCCGTCGATTACGGCGCGCTCTGCCGCGATTGTTGCATCAACGATTCGTTCGCTTTCATCTTGAAGCATGTCCCGAAGCTTCACCTCGCCCCGTTTCTCGGCGAGCAGTGCATCAATGCGTCTGATCCGGTCATCATACGCCCGTAGCGACTGCATCTGGCGCGCCACATCTGCCTCAACCTCGACCAGCGAATGTCGGGCGCTGGCGAGGAAACCCCTACATGCGTCCGCGTCATTAATCAGGCTGAAACGGTTCGCAAAATCATTCTCATGAACAGTGTTGCATGTAGGGCAGACGACTTGGGCGCCCACTAAGCTCTGGGTAAACTTCACATCGGCGTCGAGCTCCGTCAACGCAACGCGCGCGATTTCGATTTCTTCAACGAGTACTGCCCGACGAGATTGGAGCTCGGATATCCGTTGCTTAACGCTTTCAAAGATCACCCTGATCTCGTTTAACTCAGCCAGCAATTGCTCGATCTGATTTCCGAACAACTCAGGGGAGAAAGTCACCGTAACCGGGGAGCGCCCGTTACGCAGACGCGCCGTCGCGCGATCCAAGGCACGTCGCTCGGCTTTGAGTTCGTTCTGCTCGCGTTGCGCATCCGCCCGCTGAGCCTGCGCGCTGTAATACTCTCTCGGGCGAATGCCAGTGTGATATTCCAAGATGCTCTTCTTGAAGTGCGGGATCATCGCAAGACTTCTGAACGAGCTCCAGCTGTCGTCCCAACCTCGATCCTGATCCTGATAGAACGGAAGGAAGCAAAATTGTGGCGGCGGTACGATGAGAGCAGAATATTTGGTGGTCAACTGGATAGTAAAGTCAAGGAGCTCTGCTATTTTAGGCCCAACCTCATTGACGAGCGAAGTGCCGGTCCAGAGGATGTTATCCGCAGCATCGAACAAGGCGAACTGGTCGTCAAAGCGAAGAATCGAGTGGACCGCCCCGTCCACGGAAAATTCTAGCATCGTCGCAACGGATGCTTTCGTCCACTTCTCGTTTACAACCGAGGCGTCAGCACCAAAAGCGCTGTATACGGACTTGATTAGGTGTGACTTGCCGGTGTCGTTCTCGCCGCGAACAACCGTAATGCTATCGTCAAACTTCTCCTGTCTCGCCTTCCCCTCGAGCCGCGACAGGAGAAGAAGCCTTCGCAACTTCAAGTTTTTCATGAGATTTCTTTCTGATACTTCGAATCAACCGTTTGTACTGCTCAACCTTAATGATGCGCGTATATCTCATATATAATCATCGCTTTCAGCCTTGATGGACTAAACGGTGACAAATACTTCTTACCCACTGCTTCAGCCTGTAGGTAAACAGCCTCGACCATGTCGACGAGGGTCAGGCTCGTATCGTCGATGACCGTCGGTAGGGCTTCTGCGATCTTCATCCGGATCCGTTGAACTGCGCGGTCGGCCGAGTTTAAGGCGGCGGCGCGATAAACCGAATACTCTTGGCTGATGCGAAGCTGTTCTGTGAACGGGTAGCTCAGGCTGGGGGCTATCGCACCCCAATCCGGAGAGCGGCTGTTGCTCTGGATGGCGTCCAACCACTCCTGCACATTGGCCTTGGTGAGCCCCTTTTCCTTGATGACATTCTGGAGTGACGTTATCTCGCCGGAGAAATTGGCCTTCCTTCGGCATTCGTCGGCGATTGCCTGATAGACTGCCTCAGGACTGAACCAGACCGAGCCGAGCTGACCGGCAATAAAGGTTTGAAGCTTGCCCTTTGTATGGGAGACGACGTCCCCAAGGCTAAGATCGGTGTGCTGAAAGCCCAGCAGCCCGATCTGGGCTTCAGTAGCCTTCGGATAGGCCTGCTTGACGGACGCCACGATCTTCTCAAAATCGTCGGACGAGCATTCATTCAAGCGGAAAGATTTTTTCGCGGCATTAAATCCGCAAAGTTGATTCGAAACAAAGTCAGCGGAGAGTACGGCGTTCTGAAATTTGTCGAAATTGTCGAACATCTTGTCGATGTATGAGGGTTTCTCTCTGATACCCTCCTCAACCTTAACCTTTTCCCGCTTGAGCAGGGAAGTTAGGGTCCAGCCGCCGTTTGTATCCTTGGACTTTACCTGATAGAAGCGAACCGTTGTGGGATTAGTAGCGCTGTTGAGCAATGCAACATCGTCGTGAAACTCAAAGACAATCGCATAATCGTCATTGGTCCCATGCTGTTGGAAGAGCAACGCCAGCCCCCACATGGCCTGGAAGTCATACCGACCGCCGGTCGCTGCTTTCTCGCGTAAGGGAGTGCTGACCAGATTCGTCGCTAAGACCATGTACGCCCCCCTTGGATAAGGTTTGATGCCAGCAATCGCGAGATTGCACAACAGCCAAGAGCCGTTCGATTGCGCGGTCCACCATGACAGAGTAACTATACCACCATTCGTGCTTGCAGGTTTGTCTGGTCTTTCTTCCACGGCGGTCCATAGGCTGAAATTTTATGCGCTAACTCCGGATGCACGTCGGCTTTTGGGTTGAACGGACGTTGAAGCGCGGATGAGCGAATGATTGGAGCTGGTCGGGAGCTGCCGTTCTTACCTGCCCTCACTAACGAGCGGCAGTTCAGCTTGACTGCCACCAGAGGGCAGACTGTCCGCTTTTCACCAGCGTCGGGCGTTCCGCGTACATCTACCTTTGGCGACTATGCGGACAAGGTGCCAGCGCCAGTGCGCAGAATGCGCCATCTTATATGAAGGTCATCGGGCGTCAGATTTTTGTCCTGCAAAGGACTATTGCGATCTGCCGAACAGCCTTCCATGATCGCCATGCCTCCTGTGAAAGCCAGGGGGTGGGGCGTAGGAACCTCTCTCGAAGCAACTCGGTCGCGAAGAAATTCGAGGCCGGGTGGCATGCGCGCATGTCCAGTCGGTTTCGGCCGATAAAGGCGCATGCGCTCGTTGCTTCAGCGGGTTCCTAACATCCGGCTTCGGCCGTCGCTCCGAGAGGTACATAGGGGCGGCACGAGGGTCTGAGCCGAAGGTCGCTCCATCAGGGGGCGACGACATCATGACGACATCCACAACCACGTCTGCGCGATCCAGCGTCGAGGCGCGATGTCGCGCGTCCACAACAGGAGAATCCATGACACCCAAGCCGTCACGCACGGTGCTGGCCCTGGCCTGCATCCTATCTCTGTCCGCCTGCGACCGGGCGAGGCACAATGCCGAAGCCGTCGTCCGCGAGAACCTCAAGGACCCGGACTCGGCCAAATTCGGGGAGTTCTACTTCAACGAGAAGACCGGCAAAGGCTGCCTGACGGTCAATGCCCGCAATTCGATGGGCGGCTATACCGGCGATCAACAGGCCTATGTCCAGCGCACCGACAAGGGCTGGGAGACCTATGAGATCGCCGAAATCTCGGCCGATTCCTGCCGCGACATCTTTGCGGACCAAGGCGCCGACGATGCCGACACGAACGCCAGCTGACATATGGGTCGGCTGGTTCTCGCATTCCTCGTCTTCGTCGCGGCCCTCGCCGTCATCAAGGCCGTCATCGTCGCGCTGATCCTCGCAGGCCTGATCTTCAGGACCAAGGCGACGCTCGGCCTGTTGTTCATAGGAGCCATGCTTACCCTCATCGCCGCTCAGCCCCTGCTGGGGCTCGGTGCCGTGGTGGCCATCGTCATCGTGGCGATCGTCAAATCATCCAAAGGCGACAGCGCCACCCCGGTCATCGAAGACCGGAGCCAACCCCAATAGCGTATCCTGCCCGCCACCCACGTCCCGCCCTCGGCCCACCGGCCGGGGGCTTTTTTTATGTCTGGAGAAGATCATGCATGAAATCACCGACCCCGACGACGTTACCAATCCGGCGATGCAAAACCTGTTGCGCCTGCGCTTCGCTCAACTGGCCGAACACGCCGTCCCGCTCAGCGACCTGGGCCGCTTCTACCTCGTCCGGCCGGGCGACGATGTCAGTGCCCTGCTCGTCAATGCCGTAGATGGCACCCCGGAGGAGCCGTCATGGGAATGGGTGCAGGACCACGGCTCGTTCTTCGAGGCCGTCTTCATCTACGACGATAGTGGCTTCGGTCATGTCTATTTGATCCCGGACATGGACGGCGTCGATCCCGGTCTGCTGACCCTGTGCCGTCGCGACGCGACCGAGCCCAACGACCAAAGCTAACCTCCCAAGCGCCCTTCCGCGGGCGTCTTGGACCACAAAGCCAAGCAACCCAACGCGTCCCGCCACCCGGCGAGGGCGCTTTTTTTATGCCCGGAGAACACCGATGCTCTCACTTTTCGACACCCCCTCGCTCGAACGTGCCCTGTCCCTTCCCCTCGACCGCAAGGTGCGCGGCCTGCTCCAGGCCCATGTCGATCACCTCGATCGGCTCGACCTCGACGTGCGGGATACCACGTACTTCCTCGTCATCGACGCCGGTTGCGCCATGGAGGACGTGACCGACGAACTCGGCTGGTCGCCGCTGGTCAATCCGATCGACGGCCAGCGCTACGGCGATGCAGCCTTACACCCCTTCCATGAAGCGCTGAAGGATCGCGGCGGATGGTTCGAAATGCATGTCTGCGTCGGCAACGAGGCGGTCTTCATCCTGTTCATACGGGACAGCGATAGGGCACCGCCCGACCTCGTCGCCTTCTGCCGCGAGTTCGTCACTGACTAGCGTTGCCGCCCCCGTAGAAAATTCATCGACACGAGTGGATTCCGCTTGATCATCACCCCCGGCCCTGGCATACGCGGCCACTCTGACCTGAGCGGCCCAAGGACAAGGCCACCGATGCTCAGCAAACCCCAAGAGGGGAAGGTGCTCTTCGAGCATCCATCTACATAACGTACCTATCCGCAAGTGCGGGCCCGTCCAACATCAGGCTCAAATATCGCACGGATATGTTATGTATTTTCAAATCCTAGGCTCTTGCCAGGGTCAATCCACTCCCACATTCCATTACACAGACTACAAGCCAACGGGATGCATTATCTGCAGCAACCCGAAGCTGTTGATGACTATTGCGGCAGATAAGCGCCTTACGAAAATCTTCGGTGCTCAAATCGCCGACGGATGGCAGGCGATCGTAGCACATTGCGAAAGCGAAACGCAGCAGGCCGGTAGCCCCTCGACTGGGGGAGCAGCGGCATGACCACGCCGACTTCCACCACGGTCAAGCCGACCGACTTCCCCAATCAACCGCGATCGGCTTCCGCTTCTCCACCAGCGACGATCGACAACGTTGCGTTTCTGCTGGACCAAGCCGGAATCGGTGCCCGGTATAACAGCGTAAAGAAACGGGTCGAGGTCACCGTGCCCGGCTTGGTCCCAACCGCCGAGAACGCGGACAACGTCACTATGGCCCATGTCATGAGCCTGTGCGCCTCCCACGGCATCTCGACCGGGCATGTCGCGGAATATGTCAATGCGATCGCCGATCGGCATGTATTCAATCCGGTTGCCGACTGGATCCGCTCCCGACCCTGGGATGGCGAAGACCGTGTGCAGGCGATGCTCAACACCATCGTCGTTCAGCCTGACTATCCCGAAACCCTACAGCGGGCCCTGATGCACAAATGGCTCCGAAGCGCGGCAGCAGCGGCCATCATGCCCGACTATAAGGGCAGAGGGGTGCTGACATTCCAAGGCGCACAGGGTCTCGGCAAGACAAGCTGGGTCAAATCCCTGGTCTCCGACCCACAGCTCGCAAAAAGCGTCGTAAAGCTGGACCATCACATGGACAGCTCGAACAAGGACTCGATCCTCGGTGCCATATCGCACTGGATCGTCGAGATGGGCGAGGTCGAAAGCTCTCTGAAAAAGGACTTGGCCCGACTCAAAGGGTTCATCACCTCCGACAGCGATCGGATTCGACGCCCCTACGACCGGCGGGAAAGGATCGTGTCCCACCGCGTGGTGTAGCTTCAGCGGCGTAGCCGCTTTGATCTCCGGACATGGCCGGGTCGATCACGCCGCCATGGACGACAACGTGACTGCGGGATCATCGCTCAATTGCGTTACGCTTTCCAGTGTCATGTAGCGTCCCCGCTGGACCGCCCACTCGTCGTTCTGCTCTAGTAGCAAAGCGCCGACGAGGCGGGTGATGGCATCCTCGTTGGGGAAGATGCCGACCACGCCGGTGCGTCGCTTGATCTCGCCGTTCAGGCGCTCGAGTGGATTCGTGCTGTGCAGCTTGGTGCGATGCTGCGGCGGGAACGACATGTAGGCGAGCACGTCCTCCTCCGCCGTATCCATCAGCTTTGCGAGTTTAGGGACGCTGGGTCTCAGCTGGTCGGCGACCTTGCGCCACTGACCCTTGGCGGCTTCGGGCGTCTCCTGTGCGTACGCGGTGGCGATGAAGGCCGAGACGACGCGCCGCCCGCTCTTGCCGGCATGGGCCGTAGCGTTGCGCGCGAAATGTACGCGGCACCGCTGCCACGTGGCGCTGAACACGCGTGAGACGGCAGCTTTGATGCCCTCGTGGGCATCCGAGATGATGAGTTTCACACCGCGTAGGCCCCGCCGCGCGAGGCCGCGGAGGAAGTCTGTCCAGAACGTCTCAGCCTCCGACGCACCGATCGCCATGCCGAGCACCTCGCGCCTGCCGTCACCGTTCACGCCGACTGCAATGGTGACCGCGACCGAGACGATCCGACCAGCCTGACGCACTTTCAGGTACGTCGCGTCGATCCACACGTACGGCCAGTCGCCCTCGATAGGCCGGTCGAGAAAAGCCTTCACGCGGACGTCGATCTCCTCGCAAAGCCGGCTTACCTGGCTCTTCGAGATGCCGCTCATACCCATGGCCTTCACCAGGTCGTCGACCGAACGGGTCGAGATGCCTTGGATGTATGCCTCCTGGACAACCGCGGTCAGCGCTTTTTCTGAAAGGCGCCGGGGCTCCAGGAAGGCGGGAAAGTAGCTGCCCGTCCTCAGCTTGGGGATGCGCAGTTCAACGGTGCCGGCCCGCGTTTCCCAGTCGCGCTCGCGGTAACCGTTACGTTGGGCAAGCCGGTCGCTGCTCTTCTCGCCATATCCAGCGCCGGTCAGACTACCGACCTCCAGATCCATCAGCCGCTGCGCGGCAAAGCCTATCATCTCACGCAGGAAATCTGCATCCGCGCTCTTTCCCACCAGCGCCTGCAGGTTCATCGTGTCGTCGGTCATCGAAGGTCTCCTTTGGTTGAGTCTTGCAACCCAAACCTATCCGAAGATCTTCGATGGCCACCCGTGAACCTGACCGGCCGCTACAGCGCTGGATGATAGCGCGCGGCCGGTCAGCTTCACTACCGCTGAGCTACACCACCACGCGGGACACGACCCGGGAAAGCGAATACCCACGCCGGACACTGTTCGTCGCGACCGTGAACGACCCGGCCTTTCTGGTCGACAGCACGGGCAATTCACGCTGGTGGACCATCGCGGTGAAATACATCCGCCATTCGCACGGCATCGACATGCAGCAGGTCTTCGCGCAGATGGCCACAGAAGTCGAAGCGGGCGAGAAGTGGTGGCTCGACCATCTCGAAGAAGCCGAGCTTGCCGAATGGAACAAGCGCCATGCCGCGAGCAGCGTCGTGGCCGACAGCGTCTATGCATGGCTCGACCTCGATCAGGACGAACCACCCGTCTGGATGACGCCCAGCGAGGTCTTGAAGGCGGTCGGCATGCCACATCCGAACAATGCTCAAGCGAAGGAATGCGGGGCTATCCTCAGAACAGAGTACGGGAGTCCCCACCGAATCAATGGCCGAGACAAATGGAAGGTCAGTTTTCGGACACCAACCACGCACGATCTCGGCGTGAAGGCTCCCACCCCATATCCCTTGAAAAAACAACTTAACGACATGTCCGAGGAAGTCTTCTGATTTCCGGTGGGGGCAGGGGGTGGCAAATCGTAAGAGGTCAGCCTGGATGGGGTCTACCGCCAGCGTCCTTTCGCGCTTCTCCTGCCCCCTCCCCCCACCATCGCTATCCGGCGGCCCGGCCCGCCCAACGCACCCTGGGCCCGCCCAGAGCAACTTTTCCGCCCGTCCCCTCCCCACTGCACCCGCTGCCCGGTGCGCCCTGTGCGCGCGTCTGGGGGCGTGCGCCATCATCACCTCGACATAAGGATACCGACAATGCCCATCCGCAAACTCGACGCAGCTTTCTGCCTCATTGCCCAATGCGAACCCGGCAAGCGCAAGACCGACTGGTACGACGAAATCGTCCGGGGCTTCGTGCTGGAATGCCGCGCCAGTGGCGGCAAGACCTACTATCTGAGTCACAACGAAGGAAAGTCCCGCCGGACCATCAAGATTGCGGCCTACGGCGACATCAGCTTCGACAAGGCCAAGCGCGAGGCTATGCGCCTGCGTGCAGAACTCGTCCTCGGCGGCGACCCGGCGGCCAAGAAAAAGGAGGCGCGGGCGGTCGGCACCTATAACGCCCTTGCCGACCAGCACGTCGCCCATGCCCGGACACACATAAAGAGCATCAAGACACTCGAGGGCTATCTGAAGCGCATCCGCAAGCGCTGGGGTCGCCTCCGCCTGACCGATATTCGACAGCAGGATGTCGCGGTCTGGCTGGCCGAGCTTCGGCAGAGCGGTCTGGCCCCTGCCACGGTCGAGAAAACCCGCGTCATCATGAACCGATCGTTCCAGCTGGGTGCGCAGTGGCAAGTCCCCGGTGCCGATCGCAATCCGGTCCGGGGCGTCCCGCGCGTGAAGTTCAGCAACGCCCGCGAGACCTATATCGACGCCGACGAAACTGCCCGCCTGGTCGCTGCGGCGCAGAAGTCCCGGAACAAGCAGCTGGCCGCGATCATCCAGCTTCTGCTCCTGCTCGGCATGCGGGTGTCGGAGCTGCTGTCCATGCGGTGGGAAAACGTCGATACCGCCAAGCGGACACTCTTCATTCCGACCTCCAAGACCGGACGATCGCGGCGCCTGCCTCTACCCCAAGCCGCCATCGACATCATCGACGCCCTGCCTCGCCCGACCGGCTGCGCCTATCTCTTTCCCAACCCGCGCAACCCGCAAGCGCATCTCACGACCATCAAACACGGCTGGCAGGCGGTCCGAGAGGCCGCAGGAATGCCTTCGCTGCGTATCCATGACCTGCGCCACTCGGCCGCGTCGGCCTGGATCAACAACGGCGTCAGTCTGGCGACCGTGGGTAAGCTGCTGGGCCATGCCGACCTGTCGTCCAGCGCCCGGTACAGCCACCTTGCCGACGACACCCTCATGGCCGCCGTGGAGGCCGGTGCCGCCAAGCTGAACATCGCCGCCTGAACCCCTCGCCCTCTTCCGGTTCACGCCGGTCGGGGGCGCCTTTCCCGCTTATTTTTTTTTGGAAGAATGACATGCACCCCGACAATCAGATGACGGACGACCAGGTCAACGCCGCCTTCCGCAACCTCCGGCGCATCAAGAAGCAATACGACAGCAAGTTGGATGGCCACGAGTTAGCAGCCCTAATGATCGGTGCGTCTATTTTGGAAGGATTTAATGAAGGAAAGCGCATCACCGGCGCCTTGGCCAAGCTCGACTTTAATAAGAAACATATTGGTATGATATTGAAAGACCTGACCGGAGTCCAATGGAGCCGCAACAACGTCTCCGGATACTATTTTATGCCCTGACGACCCAAGGCTTGCGTTATGCGGCAGGTCTTTTTCTACGGTTCGGCACGATTTTGCCCTGGAAGACACCCTGACCGCATAACGCTACAGCCCGACACTTGAAAGGCGAGCGACATTTAACGACGATGATTCTCACGCCAGACACGAACGCCGCTCGATTCAATCCATATCGGCATTATGCCGTATCTGCAGAACCGCCGCCTGAATCAGGTGCAGCGTTCAGCATCACGATCACCTCCTGCACCAAGGCATTCTGTGCCGCATGTACGCGGACGCATTTGAGCCAGTCCGCGGCGACCCCGCTGAACGACGCGCCTATGGGTGTCTCCACCTGTATTGCGACCTCAGCGGGCGGCGCAGCTACCATGTCGAAGTCCCATGTGCCGTCGTCCGGTGGTGTGATGTAAACGCGCGGTTCCAATCGCCCGTCGGAGTAACCTCCTCTACCGACGATGCCGATCGCTCCTACATGAAGTACCTTGCGATCGATCAGATCGAAGACGGTCGCCGCGACTATCCTCACCTCTTTGACCTGCTCCATCATTCACCTCCGCTCGGCTGGATATTTCGGCCGACAGAGATGTGTTGAATTTTGCTGTGATCGTCGATCGAAATGACTATCCGATTTGGATCGTCAATAAATTGGGCGCCTCCACCGGGCAGCACGACTTCGAGTCTCTTTCCCATTAACTCAGGATAAGGACCGGTTTCTTCCACCTGCCCTTCGACGAAGATCCGACTTTTAACCAAGGACAAAGCGCTTTCCCGCCACTTTTCAAACGCCTGCATTACATCGTCAGGCCAACCCGGTTTCATGGGGAACGGACAATCACGACACAGGGTGGTTTCCAGCTGCCCCCAAGGGAAAGGAACCCCCGGATCCTTTTCGGTCTGTTTTAGCGGAAATGGTACCTCAGGTCCTTTTGCGATATCATTCACTGCGCGTCTCCCGTTATATCTTAGAGAGGTAAGCACACGCCGCACCGCAGCACTTATCGCGTGAAGAGCAATCGCGATTCGACCTATTGACCATACACTAATTGACCGAATTTCGCTCCCTAATCTGCTGGTACTAAAAAAGTACCTATTCGTTTTGCAAATTCCTCGTGACCGAACGCACTCATACGACGGAATGGGCTAACGCGATTTTTCAGTTCCGCTATTATGCAGGACGCGCCTCGGCTTATGCATAAGCATAGCGAAGGCCAACGTTCATGAGTCACGATACCATCGTATACGACCGAAGAATTATCAATTGATCGCTTATCGTTAATCCTATCTCAATCGGCCGCCGCAAACATAGTCATGTAAATTTGCAGCCTCTTGTATTTCAACGGAGCCACCGCCCGCGATGAAGCCATATACGCGTTCGATCATCGATCTTTTTGACGGCAAGCGCCGCTATCTGATTCCTCTCTATCAACGCCAATACTCGTGGTGCGACGAACCCCAGCTCCGCCTTCTTTGGGAAGATATAGAGCGCGCGGTGGTGCGGATCGAAACCGATCGGTCGGGGCTTGTTCCCCACTTCATGGGCGCGATCGTCATCAATCAGGTCAAGACCTATGGTCGACAAGTTCAAGCGTTCGAGGTGATCGACGGTCAACAGCGGCTGACGACTTTTCAACTCTTGCTGACGGCCCTTCGCGACGTTGCCTTGGAACATCAGTCCCATTACGCGCTGGAGGTTGGCAAGTACCTGATGAACGACGGGGTGATGGAGAACCCTGACGAGGAGCGTTACAAGCTCTGGCCCTCGATCACCGACCGTCAAGCTTTCGTGCGCCTGATCGATCCCGGCGCGGACCTGTCCAGGGTCGCCGGACTGCCGGAAGGCGACGAACTTGTCGGAAAAAGGGCCGACGCAGCTCACGCCGCTTTCCGCAGCCGTATCAACCGTCACGTCATGGTCGAGGGCGAGTATCGCGAAGATCGGCTGGAACTGCTGTTCGAAGCGCTGAAAGAGGGCCTCGCAGTCGTCTCGATCGAATTGGAGGGCGGCGACGATCCCCAGACCATCTTCGAGACGCTGAACAGTCGGGGGGTGCCGTTGTCGCCCGCCGACCTTCTGCGCAACTTCATCTTTCAAAGAGCCAAGGGCCTCGGTCAGAACGGCGCCAGCCTAAATGTCGATCGGCTGTACGAGCGGCATTGGTTGCCGTTGGACCGGAGTTTCTGGACCCGCCAAGCCTCACGGGGCCGTCAAACCCGCACCCGCCTGGACTGGATGTTGACCGACCATCTTGCGATGCATGTCGGCGACATCGTGTCGATCGAAAGCCTGTTTTCCGACTATCGCAAATGGGTTCTCGATCATACGCCGTTCGCCTCGGTGACAGACGAATTGGAGTCGATTTCCACCACCGCCGCCGTCGAGCAGCGCCTATTCGCACCCACGCATGGCGATCCCGTTGCACGTTTCGGCCGAATGGCGGACGCTTTCGATGTGTCTACGGCGATGCCGCTTGCCGTATACCTTGCGACCGAACCCAGTGTGGCGTCACGTCTAGGGGAAGCGTTCGCCGCGCTCGAGAGCTACATTCTGCGTCGTGATATCTGCGGGCATACAACGAAGAATTATAACCGCTTTTTCGTCGGCTTGATCGGTCGCCTACGCGCCCACGATGGCGACAAGGTCGACGCATTGATCCACTACCTCTCAAGCCGGACGGCCGATACCGACAGGTGGCCCGGCGACGCGGAACTGCGACATCACTGGCTGCTTCGCGAACAGTACAAGTCCGCACGCCAGCCACGCCTGCGATACATTTTCGAGGAAATCGAGCGCGCGAAGCGCACCTCTCTGACCGAAGACATCACGATCCGATCGGCGCTGACTGTCGAGCATATCATGCCGCAGAAGTGGCAGGCGAATTGGCAGATACCAGAAGCGGAAGGTTTGAGCGAAGCCGATCTCGACCCGCATATCGCCAGTCAGGTTCGTGCACGACAGGCATCGATCAACGTTCTCGGCAATCTGACGCTCATCACGCAGGCGTTGAACTCGACCGTCTCCAACGGCCCCTTTTCGCTCAAGATGCCTGCCTTGAGGGCTAATACGGCGTTGGCATTGAATCGCGAGCTCAACAGCTATGTGGAGTGGAACGAGGACACGATTCAGGAACGCGGCGCGTCACTTTTTGAGACGGCTAAAACGATCTGGACCGCCCCCGCTCGCGTCGAGACCCAAGGAGCAGGCGACGCATCTGCACCGAAATGGTCTTCGGATACGGTAGCCGGTGCAGGAACCATGCGCGCCCGTGCCTTCTGGGAACGATACGTGCAACTCGATCCTGCGACGCAAGCTGATCACGCCGTGGGTGGTTCCGTCCGATGGCGAGCCGTCCCCGATGTCAGGAGCGTCGTGTCCCGTTTCATCAGCGGTGGCGAACGGGTTGGTATCTTCATCCGGGGGCCGCGCAAACGGGACTACAGCGAGGAAGCACGACGCCTGGAGCCTTTCCGTGGGCAACTCGAAGCTGCGCTTGGCGTGCCGCCGGGAAGCGATCGGTATCTGTATGAAAAACATGGCCCGTCGATCACTGACGATCCTGCGTCATGGGATGTCGCAGCTCGCTGGCTGATCGCAGAGACGGATCGCTACGTCAGCACGGTATCGCAGGTCGTACGCGACTGAGCCCCACCCGGGTCATGTTGCGGCGGCGTTCACGCCCCCGCTGTTGTCGGCTCAATTTGAAGCGCTGGCGGCACCCCGAGACGAAGAGAGGATTGAATGGCAAGATCCACGGATTGCGAGCTCTGGGCCAATAAGCGCTGGGAACTGATCGACATCGAACTGGCCGTTCGGATGCCAAAAGGGCGGTTCATGCGCTGTGTGGAGTGCCATGGGCGCGTGAGAGCTCATGCTTTGGGCAAGACGGGACAAGCGTGCACAGCGACATCGCAGTTGAAGGGTCAGCGACATCGTAGATGACGTGTGGGGGGAAGCGGAGGCCGGGCGTAGCCCGGACGTAGCTTCCCC
>NZ_JACHNX010000007.1 GCF_014199595.1 Sphingomonas yabuuchiae
CAACCCCGTTCCCAGGGCCTCAAGTGCGCCGATCTGTCGTAGCTGCACCGGTCAGTCGTTGCGACCACCGCTGCGGTGAAACCCCTCTAGGCCGGGTCGCTTTTGGGGTCAACACAAAAAGTGCCATTTTTCTGCAAAATTTCAAAAATCCTTTAGTTTTGACGGCTTAAGCCTGACGCCCTGGTCGGCCCTCGCGGAACCTTTGGCAGCTTCGCGATTCCGCCCTAGGCAGACATAGGTGTAGGGCCTTCCTAGTGACCGCGTACCAGGGAACGAGTGATACGAGCATGACGTCGCCCCGGATCACGGTCGCCCTGAGCGTCTACAACAACGCAGAATATCTGGCTGACGCGCTGGACAGCATTCTTGCCCAGACCTTTGGCGATTTCGAGCTGGTGATCGTCGATGACGGCTCGACCGACCACTCCCCCGCCATCATCGACCGCTATGCGGCGATCGATCCGCGTATCCGGGTGATCCGCCAGGCCAATCAGGGGCTGGTGGCGAGCCTGAACCATATCATCGCGGTGGCACGTGGCCCCTATATCGCCCGCATGGACGGTGATGACGTCGCCCTGCCCGAGCGTTTCGCACGGCAGGTGGCCTTTCTCGACGCGAATCCCGACCATGGCGTTATCGGTACGCAGATCCAGACGATCGATGCGCAGGGGCGTCGCCGCAGCGAACCGCCGGTCGATCACCCCTTGTCCGCCGATGTCATTGCCGCCGCCTTGCCGACCGCGTCGCCGCTTTGCCATCCTTCGGTGATGATGCGTCGTGATGTCCTGGAAGCCGCGGGTGGCTATCGGCCCGCCTATCGCCATTGCGAGGATTACGACCTGTGGCTTCGGCTGGCGGAGCGGACCCGGATCGCCAATCTGCCCGAGCGGCTGCACCTCTATCGCTATTCCCCATCGCAGGTGTCGCACCGGCATGTCTTGGCCCAGCGTTATGGCGTGGCGGTCGCGCGGCTGGCCCGGGTGGCGCGTGCCGAAGGGCGACCTGACCCTTCGGACGGCTGGACCGCCCTTCCCCCGATCGAGACGCTCGATACCATTTTCGGGCGGCCAGGTGTGGCAAGCGATGTCCGCGCCGAAGTGGTGCGCGGGCTCTTATACGCGCCCGAAGTGATGGCGGGAGAAGGCTTGACCTGGATCGCCGCGCATCTCGACGATGTGCGCCGGACGGGTAGTGAATCCATACCCGGGCTTTGGCGAGCCGTGGCGCGATTGGCGAGTCACCATCATCGGCTGGGCGCGATCCGGCTCGCCGCGCTGCTGACCCGGCATCGGATTCGGCGATGAGCGCTTCTTCGGTTCGCGGCGCGGCGCTCTGGTCGATCGGCGCGCAATATATCGCCTTTGCGATTCAGTTCGTCGTCAGCGTGGTCATATCGCGCTTCTTCCTCAGCCCGTCCGAAATGGGGCTTTATTCGATCGCGCTGTCGGCCGCGATGCTGGTGTCCGCGTTGCAGGATTTCGGCATCCGCCGGTTCGTGGCGGGCGAGCGCGACCTGACCGAGGAGCAGCTGCGCACCTGTTTTTCGGTTTCGCTGATCTTTGCGCTGGGTATCGGCCTGATCATCTTTGCGCTCGCCTGGCCGGTGGCGCGATTCTACGACAATGTCCGGCTGACCCCGCTGCTCGTCATCATCGCCGGGTCCTATCTGATCGTGCCCTTCGGCATCGTGCCGGGCGCGATGCTCCAGCGGCGGATGGACTATTACTCCATCTTCCTGACCAGCGTCGGGGCGGCGGTGGTCAATGCGGTGTTTTCGCTGGCACTGGCCTGGGCGGGCTATTCGGCCTTTGCGCTGGCCTGGGCCTCGGTCGCGCAACAGGTGGCCCGCGCGATCATCGGCCAGTGGCGATCCGGCATCCGTCCGCCCTTCCCGCCCAGCCTGAAGGGGATCGGCCCGATCCTGCGCTTCGGGTCGAACAGCTCGCTTCTCTATATCAGCGACGCGATCAGCTCGCGCAGCCCGGAGCTGGTCATCGGCCGTATCCTGACCCTGACCGCAGTCGGCCTGTACAGCCGCGCCTCCAGCCTGGGCGCGCAGTTGCAGATGCTGGTCAGCGGCGCGGTCGACGGCGTCTTCTATCCGGCCTTTGCCCGCCTGCGCGATGCGGGGGCCGATCTGGCCGCGCCCTATCAGCGGGTGGTCGCGGCCTATAGCGGCGTGACCTGGCCCGCCATGACCTTCCTCGCCACCGCCGCGACGCCGATCGTGCTGATGCTCTATGGCCCGCGCTGGGCGGGCGTGGCGCCGCTGTTGAGCTGGATCGCGCTGGGGCAGTTGTTCTTCGCCGCCGTACCGCTGCACTTCGAGCTGCCCATCCTGCTGGGGCATATCCGGCGGCTGATCGTCGCCAATGCGCTGGATACGATCGCGTCGATCGGGCTGCTGATCCTGGGGGCGACGGTCAGCCTGGAATGGGCGGCGATCTCTCGCATCGGCTATGGAATCGTGTGGTTCGTGCTCTACGCCACGCTGATGAAGCCGCTGACCGGCTTTGCCTGGCGGGGGATGGTCAAAGTCTATGCGCAGAGCCTGATCGCCACGCTCGCGACGGTCGCGCCGCTGCTGGCCGTCTACCGCTGGGTCGCATCGCCCGAGGCCGTCGGCTTCACGCTGTTGAGCGTGAGCGCGGCGGCGGGCGTGCTGGCCTGGCTGGTGGTCGTCTATGCCGTGCGCCACCCGCTCCGGCGCGAGATCGATGCGATTGCCGGGGGCATCTGGGCCAAGCTGCCGGTCGGGCGGTTGCGCCGGGCGGGGTAAGGTCTGCTCGGCTTGTCGAGCGGCCCCCCGTTGCCCATAGTCGGCCCATGTCCCCGCCCCCACCCGGACTCGACGATCCCGAACAGGCGGCCTTTGCCTGGGCGCGGTTCCGCATGCTGATGGCGTGGATGACGGTCGCGGCCGCCGTCGCGGTGGCCTTCGCGATGATCGCGCTGGCCGAGGTCTATGGCCCGCTCAACGGGGTGACGATGCTGGGGGTGATTGGCGGGATCGGCGGCATGGTGATGCTGACCGGTGCGCTGATGGGGCTGGTCTTCCTCAGCTCGGGCACCGGGCATGACGAGGATGTCGACCGGCGGCCATAAAAAACCGGCCCCCGCGAGCATCGCGAAGGCCGGTCCTTTATCCATCGAAAGAGTGGAAGGCGATCAGCCCGCCGCCGCCTCCGGCTCCACCGGAGCCGCCGCGCGGACGCGACGACGGCGGGGCTTTTCCTCAGGGGCCGCTTCCGCCTCGGGCGCGGCGCTCAGTGCCGGGGGCAGGCGATCGGCGTCGAAGCCGGTCTGCTCGCCCGTATCCTGCACCTCGGCGGGACGCTCGCGACGCGGACGACCGCGACGACGGGGGGCTTCCTCCTCGGCCTGCGGTGCCGAAGCGACCTCGGGGGTGATGACGGGCGCGGTCACGACCGGCTGCGCATCCTCGACCATGGCGGGCTGTTCGGCGCGCATCGGGCGGCGATCCTCGCGCGGCTCACGGCGCGGGCGATCGTCGCGGTCACGCCGGGGACGCTCTTCGCGCTGCTGATTGTCGCGCGCATAGGTTTCGCGCGGCTGGTTCTCTCTGGACTGACGCTCACGGCGCGGCTGTTCGACCTCGCCCTGCTGCTCGCCGGGACGGATGGGATCGCCCTCGTCGCCATAATCCTCGGCGTCGTTGTCGAAGCCGTCGTCATACTGGTCGTCGCGCGATTCCTCGCGCTGGCGGCGCTGATTCTGCTCCTCGAAGCGCGAGCGGGTTTCGCTCAGCACCCGGAAATAGTGATCGGCGAACTGCCAGTAATATTCGGTGTTGACCCGGTCGCCCTGACGCTGCGCCTCGGTCGCCAGATTCTTGTACTTCTCGTACAGCTGGCTGGCGTTGCCGCGTGCGCGGTTGTCGATGCGATTGCCATTGTCGGAACGGCCGGGATTGCCGCCCGGACGCTGCCCACCATTGTTGTTGCCGCCACGACCGCGACGGCGGCCGGCCTGCCGATTATTGATCAAGCTGTTCGTCCTTAGTCGTCAAACCAACAAGGTCCACTTTTTCCGACCCACTCTTCCCGACATCGCGCGCGGTTCGCGCGATGCGAAGCTGTCGCACCCGATTTCGGGCGCTGCCACGGCCGCCGGACAGCAGCGACTACATGACGAAGGGTATGGGCATCGGCCCGACATCCTGCGACCCCGAAAAACCGGTGAGAGTGCCAGATGTTCGCGTGCCCCTGTGCCCGATCTAGCGGGTCGGACCTAGGTCCTTCAAGTGAAATATAGGGCATCACGCGCGATTGTTCAATGCGCCAGCAAGGCACGCGGCCGCCCGCCCAGATCGCGGTGCAGCGTTACCGCAAAGCCTTGATCCGCCAGCAAAGCCGTCACCGCCCCGGCCTGTTCATGGCCGATCTCGACCACCGCCGCCCCGCCGGGGGCGAGCAGGCGGCGCAGTTCGGGGGCGAGCAGCCGGTAATCGTCCAGCCCGTCCCGCCCGGCGAAGAGCGCGGTGCCGGGCTCGTAATCGCGTACCTCGGGCGAGAGCGGCTCGGTCGTTCCGATATAGGGCGGGTTGGTGACGATGCAGTCGAACGGCCCCGCCAGCCCGGTCGCCCAGTCGCCGCACACGAACCGCGCCCGGTCGGCCAGGCCACAGGCCGCGGCGTTGGCGACGGCGTAGCGCAGCGCTTGCGGGGAACGGTCGACGCCCAGCCCCTTCGTCTCGCGCCACTCGTCGAGAAGGGCGAGCAGCAACGTGCCTGGCCCGGTGCCCAGGTCGAGCAGGGTGGCGGGGGCACGCCCCCGGAAGTGCCGCAGCGCCGCATCGACCAGCGTCTCGCTATCGACGCGGGGGACCAGCGCGCCGGGGCCGACCATCAGGTCCAGCGTCCAGAAACCACGTGTACCGGTGATATAGGCGACCGGCTCCTGGCGCGCGCGGCGCTCGACCAGCGGCCAGAAGCTCTCGGGGACGGGCCGGGTCAGGTCGAGCAGCAGGGCGTTGCGCTCGATCCCCAGGGCGTGGGCGAGCAGCAGTTCCGCGTCTAGTCGCGCGGTGGGGGAGAAGGTGAAACGCTCGGCAGCTTCCGCGAGCGCGGTACGGGCGTCGGTCACGCCGCCGTCTCACCCCGGCGCATGCCGAAAATTAGAAAAAATTGGTTCGCGCGGAGGCGCGGAGGCGCGGAGATGTCCGGCTTGGGGCAGCGCTTGGGTGCCATCGACCGGCGAAGATGGAAAGCCTGCGGCGCAGCGGGTTGCACCGCTCCGCGTCTCCGCGTCTCCGCGCGAATATCAGCCATCGAGCGCGGCGAGCCGTTCGGCTTCATCCTCCGCCAGCAGCGCGCCGATCAGTTCGTCCAGTTCGCCCTCCAGGATTTCGGGCAGGCGGTGCAGCGTCAGGTTGATCCGGTGATCGGTCACGCGGCCCTGCGGAAAATTGTACGTCCGAATCCGCTCCGACCGGTCGCCCGAGCCGACCATCGACCGCCGGGTGCCCGCGCGTTCCGCCGCCAGCCGCTCGCGTTCGGCTTCGTAGAGGCGGGTCCGCAGCACCTTCATCGCCTTGGCGCGGTTCTTGTGCTGCGAGCGTTCGTCCTGCTGGATCACGACCAGCCCGGTCGGGATATGGGTGATGCGGATCGCCGAGTCGGTGGTGTTGACGTGCTGCCCGCCCGCGCCCGACGAGCGATAGATGTCGATGCGCAGATCCTTGTCGTCGATCTGGAGATCGACCTCCTCCGCTTCGGGGAGCACCGCGACGGTCGCCGCCGAGGTGTGGATGCGCCCGCCCGATTCGGTGACGGGCACGCGCTGGACGCGGTGGACGCCCGATTCGAACTTCAGCTTGGCGAACACGCCCGCCCCCGCGACCGAGGCCACGACTTCCTTATAGCCGCCGGTATCGGGCACCGAGGCGGAGATGACCTCGACCCGCCAGCCCTGCCGCTCGGCATAACGCTGGTACATGCGGAACAGGTCGCCCGCGAACAGCGCCGCCTCGTCGCCGCCGGTCCCGGCGCGGATTTCCAGCATCGCGGCGCGTTCGTCGGCGGCGTCGCGCGGCAGCAGGGCCAGCGCCAAATGGCGATCCGCCGCCGCCAGCGCATTGCGGTTGGCGTGGAGCTCCTCTGCCGCCAGCTCACGCAGTTCGTCGTCGCCGTCCTGCGTCATGAACGCCAGGCTGTCGGCCTCCTGCCGCAACCGACGCACCTCGGCGGCGGCATTGGCGACCGGCTCCAGCTCGGCATATTCCTTCGACACCGCCACGAAGCGGTCCGAGGGCAGCTCGCCGGTGGCCATCATCGCCTGCAATTCGTCGCGTCGCGCCTCGATCTGCGCGATGCGCTCGGCCGAGATGGTTTTCATCGCGGCGTCAGACGCTGCGCCAATGGGGGAAGCTGTTCGCCATGATCCTCGGCGATCTCGTCCTCGAACAGCAGGTCGGACAGGCTCTGCGCCACCATGTCGAGCGAGACGGTCGCCTGCTCGCCGGTCTTCAAAGCCTTGACCTGCACTTGGCCGTTCGCCAGCTCGTCATCGCCCAGGATCAGCGCATAGCGCGCGCCCTGGTCGTTCGCCTTGGCCATGCGACGCTTCATATTGCCGCGAAACGCCATGTCGGTGGCGACGTCCGCACGGCGCAGCTCGGCGACCAGGCCCGTCGCACGCAATTCCGCCGCCGCACCCATCGGTACCACGACCGCATCGATCCCCGGCTTCTCCGGTTCGTCGAGCAGCATCGCCAGCCGTTCGACCCCGGCCGCCCAGCCCACGCCCGCCGTCGCGGGTCCGCCCAACGACTCGATCAACCCGTCATAACGACCACCCGCCAGCACCGTCCCTTGCGAGCCCAGCCGGTCGGTCACGAACTCGAACGCCGTGTGGCGGTAATAATCGAGCCCCCGCACCAGCCGCGCATTGCGCGTCCAGGCGACCCCCGCCGCGTCCAGCCCCGCCGTCACCGCCTCGAAAAAGGCGCGCGCCTCGGGCGTCAGATAGGCGTCGATATCCGGCGCGGCATCGGCGATCGGCCGGTCGCGCGGGTCCTTGGAATCGAGGATGCGCAGCGGATTCTTCTCCAGCCGCACCAGGCTGTCCTCGGACAGCTGGTCCCGGTGCGCCTCGAAATGCGCGACCAGCGCGTCGCGCCAAGCGTCGCGCGTCTCGGCATCGCCCAGCGTGTTGAGCTGCAGCGTCACGCCCTCGGCGATACCCAGTTCGCGCAGCAACTGGTCGGCCATCACCAGCAGTTCGACATCCGCCGCCGGTTCGGGCGCGCCCAGGATTTCGGCGTCGATCTGGTGGAACTGGCGATAACGGCCCTTTTGCGGGCGCTCGTACCGGAACACCGCGCCCGAGGTGACCAGTTTCAAGGGCGCATATTGCTGCCACCCCTCGGTCAGATAGGCGCGCGCGATCCCGGCGGTGAATTCGGGCCGCAGGGTCAGCAGGTCGCCGCCGCGATCGGGGAAGGTGTACATTTCCTTCGACACGACATCGGTCGTCTCGCCGATCGACCGGGCGAAGACCTGCGTATCCTCGAACACCGGCAGGTCGAGCCGCTGGAAGGCGTAAAGGCCGTGGACATGCTCGAAGGTGCTAAGCACCTGCGCAAAGCGGCGCTGTTCGTCGCCGAAGATGTCCTGCGTGCCGCGCACGCGCTTGGGGGTTTCGATCCGTGCCATAGAGGTGGCGCTATCTAAGGTAGCGAGCGCCGCTGCGCTAGAGTGCGATCATGGGCCTTGCGACAGCCAGTCGGCCAGCGCCAGTTCATGGGTGGGCCGGGTCTCCGCGCACATGCTGTGCCGCATGATCTCCAGCGCCCAGCGGCGATGAGCGTCGCTCTCGCTGGCCACCGTATCGCCCGGCACCCACAGGTCGTATTCGCGCATATGCGCATCGGCGGCGGTGAACAGCACGCAGATATCCGCTGCCACCCCGGTCAGGATGACGCGGCTGACGCCCAGTTGCGGCAGCAGCACCGGCAGGTTCGTCGCATAGAAGCCCGAAAATTGCGGCTTCACGATGAAATAGTCGCTGTCGCGCGGCCGGAGCGCGGCGATCAACGCGCGGCCGGGGCTGTCCTCACGGTCGCAATGCGCGACGATCGAGGAGCGTTCGGAATGCCAATGGCCGAAATTGTCGTTGACGTAGATGACCGGCACGCCCGCTTCGTCCGCCTCCTCCCGCAACGCGACGATCCGCCGCGCCGCCGCCTCGGCCGCTGCGCGCAGATCCTCCCCGCCCTCGAAGTCCAGGTCGTTGATCATGTCGATGATGATCAGGGCGGCGGCATGGGGCGCAGTGTCGGGCATGGCGGCAACATGTCACACCACGCACCCTAAAGCCTTGATCTGCTTGAATTACACTTCCCCATCGACGGTGAGGCCGAACAATTTGAACCGAACCAGCAACGATATCGGACCAATCGGTTGACCGGATTCCCAAGCGATTGAAGCAAAGACGAAAATCTCATTGGAATACATGCAAGCTGCCAATGTCTTTTATTTTCGGTAATACAAGATTTACCGAAGTGTTTATAGGGTCAGGACCGCCGGAGTTTACCATGCCTGACCGCCAAGAACTTGAGGAATCGCTTTCCCGCCTCGCCACTTCGAACCGTTTGCCGCCCCACCTCGAGCGGCAATTCGATTGCGATCGCGCCGATAGTTCACGCAGCCAGGTCGCCTATGTCCTTGTCACCCTTCTGGTTCTGACACTGTTCGGCCTGGTGGCGGATGCGCGCATCGGCGTTTTGAATCTGTCTCTCCACTGGAAGCTGAGCCTGCAATTGCCCGCCATCGCGCTGGGGCTGTGGCTCGTGGCGCAGCGGCGAATCGCACCGGCCCATATGTGGCTGGCCGGGGCGATCCCGCTGGTCATCACCGTCGCGCTGGTCACCCGCCTGTCACTGGCGGTACCACCACCCCTGTCCGAGCGGCTGGCCACGACCGCGCTGGTCGCGGCCTTTGCCACCAACCTCGTCCTGCCGATCAGGACGCACGCGGCGATCCTGGTGTCGCTCGCCAATATCGCCGCCTATCTGGGCCTGCCCTTCGCCATTGCCCCCAGGCCCCCGCTGCTCCAGTCGGTCGACATCCTGGTCTTTCACAGCGCGATGATCCTGGCGACGCCGGTAGGCGGCTTTTTCTACGAGCGGGTGCAGAAGGAGCGTTTCCTGCTGACCCTGATCCAGCACCGGCAGAGCAGCGAGCTGGAAGCCGCGGTCCAAGAGCTGACCCGCATGTCCCTCTGCGATCCGCTGACCGGGGCAGGCAACCGGCGCAGCCTGGACGCACGCTATCCGGAATTGTGGCAGGCCGCCCGGACGCGCGGCGAGGCGTTCAGCCTGATCCTGATCGATGTCGATCATTTCAAGCTGTTCAACGATTCGGCCGGACATGCGGCGGGCGACCTGTGCCTGCAGGCGGTGACGAAAACGATCGCCGCCGCCGCCCGCTGCCCGATCGAGCAGGTCACCCGCTGCGGCGGCGAGGAGTTTGCCCTGCTGGTCCCCGGCGCCGACCTGAGGGTTGCGGAGGCCGTTCGTCGCCATGTCGAGGCCATGGCGATGCCGCATCCCGGCCTGCCCCCCGGCCGCATCGTCACGGTCAGTATCGGGCAGGCGATCCTCTATCCGGGCCGCACCACCACCAGCCAGGACGATCTGTTCCGATCGGCGGACGACGCGCTCTACCGGGCCAAGCGGGACGGGCGCAATCGCGTGGCCATCGCCGAGGACGAATTGCGCGCCGTGGGGTGAGCCGGTTTCCCCCATGGCCAAGTCCGCTCGCTGCGCGTTAAGTCCTGCTCATGACCACTCCCCGCTGGCAGCGCCTGCAAACCCGTATCGGCGATCGGATCGCGCCGCCGCGTTTCCTGCTGTTCGCGCTGATCCTGATCGGGGCGGCTGGGGGGCTGGTGCCGGTTCTGGGCATGACGCGGGGCATCCTGGCCGGATTCGATGCCGCCGCGCTGCTGTTCATCGGGTCGCTCATCCCGCTGCTGCGGCAGGGTCAGGCCGTGAAGATGCGCGCCCGTGCCGCGCGCAACGACGCCAATCGCGCCGTCCTTCTCGTCTTTTGCGGGATCGTGCTGTTCGTCGTGCTGGTCGCGGTCGGCGGCGAGTTGCGTGGGCGGAGCAGCACCGTCACCGTGGCACTGGCCGTCGGCACGCTGATCCTCGCCTGGCTGTTCTCCAACATCGTCTATGCGCTGCATTATGCGCACCTCTATTACAGCGCGGATGGCGACGGCGATGCGGGCGGTCTGCAATTCCCCGACACGGCCGAGCCCGATTATTGGGATTTCCTGTATTTCTCGGTGACGCTGGGCATGACCTTCCAGACCAGCGACGTGTCGATCGCCTCGCGCCGGATGCGACGGGTGGTGACCGGCCAGTGCCTGGCGGCCTTCATCTTCAACCTCGGCGTCATCGCCTTTACCGTCAACGTGTTGGGCGGCGGCGGCGGATAGGGGACCGCCAAAAGGGTCTGGACGACTGGCCTATCGGGTGCCTAACCTGCCGCCATCTCTCCGTCGCCGCAAAAGGCCTTTCATGATCCGCCACCCGCTTCGTTCCGTGTTCGTCGCCTCGCTGCTCGTCTCTTCCGCTGCTGCCCCGCTCTTCGTGGCGAACGCCCAAGTCCCGCAGGGCAACTCCGCGCCCGCCGCTGCGGCTCCCTTCGTCAACACCATACCCGATGCGGTCGACACGCCCTATCCGGGCACGATCAAGCTGGTCGTCGATGCCACGGATACCCAGCGCGGCATCTTCCGCGTGAAGGAAACCATCCCCGTCGCCAAGGCGGGTCCGATGGCGCTGCTATTCCCCAAATGGCTGCCCGGCGCGCACAATCCGCGCGGCGAGATCGAGAAGCTGGCGGGCCTGGTCATCAAGGCCAACGGCCGCGTCCTGCCCTGGACGCTCGATACGGTCGATGTCTTCGCCTTCCATGTCGACGTGCCGTCGGGCACGAAGGCGCTGGACGTCGAGTTCCAGTTCCTGTCGGCGACCAAGCCGGACCAGGGCCGCATCGCCGTCACCCCGACGATGATCTCGCTCCAGCCCAATTCGGTCAGCCTGTATCCGGCGGGCTATTATACCCGCCAGATTCCGATCCAGATGACCGCGATCTTCCCCACGGGCTGGACGGCGGCAGGCGCGGTCCCGGCCAAGGCGTCGGGTTCGACCTACACCTATGACACGACCAATTACGAAATCCTGGTCGATTCGCCGGTGCTGGCGGGCAAGTACGGCAAGGTCTTCCCGCTCAGCCCGCAGGTGAACCTCAACGTCTTTGCCGACAACGCCGCCGAACTGAACGCCAAGCCCGAGCAGATCGCCGCGCACCAGCGGCTGGTCGATCAGGCGGTGAAGACCTTCGGCGCGCAGCATTACGACAAATACGAGTTCCTGCTGTCGATCAGCGACCAGCTGGGCGGGATTGGTCTGGAGCATCACCGCTCGTCCGAAAACGGCGTGACGCCGGGCTATTTCACCGAATGGGACGCCGGGCCGGGCCGTCGCAACCTGTTGCCGCACGAGTTCACGCACAGCTGGGACGGCAAGTTCCGGCGCGGCGCGGACCTGTGGACCCCCGATTTCCGCACGCCGATGCGCAACTCGCTGCTCTGGGTCTATGAAGGGCAGACGCAGTTCTGGGGTTATGTGCTCCAGGCGCGGTCGGGCATGGTGTCGAAGCAGGATACGCTGGATCAGTACGCCTCGATCCTCGCCATCTACGACACCGCGCCCGCGCGGCAGTGGCGCGATCTGCTCGACACCACCAACGACCCCATCATCTCGTCGCGCAAGCCCAAGGGCTGGACCAGCTGGCAGCGGTCGGAGGATTATTACAACGAAGGCCTGATGGTCTGGATGGAGGTCGATGCGATGCTCCGCCAGAAGTCGAACGGCACCAAGTCGATCGACGATTTCGCCAAGGCGTTCTTCGGCATCCGCAACGGCGACTGGGGCGAAGTGACCTATACCTTCGAGGATGTCGCCAGCACGCTGAACGGCATCGTGCCCTATGACTGGGCCGGGTTCCTGCGCCAGCGCATCACCGAGACGGGCAAGCCCGCGCCGATCAACGGCTTTGCCATGAACGGCTACAAGCTGGTCTACACCCCCGAGCCGACCCCGACCTTCAAGCAGGGCGAGAAGGGCAGCACCAACGTCACCTATTCGATCGGCCTGACGGTGGCGAACAGCGGCGACGTGACCAGTTCAATTTGGGACAGTCCGGCGTTCAAGGCGGGCATCGATGTCGGCACGCAAATTCAGGCGGTGAACGGCGAAAGCTATACCGGCGATCGGCTGAAGGCCGCGATCCTGGCCGCCAAGGACCCGAAAAAGCCGGTCAAGTTGGTGATAAAGAACCAGGATGTCTTCCGCGAGGTGACGATCGATTATACCGGCGGCCCGCGCTATCCGCGTCTGCAAAAGGTCGGCACCGGCGAGACCGGGCTGGATCGCTTGCTGACCGCACGCTGACGCCTGTCCGACGAAGGCTTCATCCTCGTCTATCGACACGACATGGCGGGTTGCGCTATCGCGCCCGCCATTGTTTTTCCACCGGAACTCTTCCGGTATTGGCAAGAAAGACCGATTCGATGCGCATCGACCTCATTCCCGTCGGCAAGAGCCCGCCCGATGACCTCAATGTCGTGATCGAGGTGCCGACCGGCGGCGAGCCCGTGAAGTACGAGTTCGACAAGGCGTCCGGCGCGCTGTTCGTCGACCGCATCCTGCACACGCCGATGCGCTATCCGGCGAATTACGGCTTCGTGCCGCACACCCTGTCGCCCGATGGCGATCCGCTCGACGCGCTGGTCGTGTCACGCTCGCCCTTCATCCCGGGCTGCGTCGTGCGTGCCCGCCCGATCGCCGTGCTGAACCTGGAAGACGAAGCCGGCGGCGACGAGAAGCTGGTCTGCGTGCCCGTCGACTCGACCTTCCCCTATTATTCGAACGTCGGCGGCCGCGACGACCTGCCCGAGATCGTGTTCCAGCAGATCGAGCACTTCTTCACCCACTATAAGGACCTGGAGAAGAAGAAGTGGGTGCGTATCGGCACCTGGGGCGACCGCGACGAGGCCCGCCGCATCGTCACCGAGGCGATCGAACGCTATGAGGACGCCAAGGCCAAGGGCGAAGAGCCCCACGACCACGACGTCCCCGGCCGCGCCTGATCTTTCCGGTTCCGGTTTGACGAAGACGCCTCGGTGCCCAGCGCACCGGGGCGTTCTTATTTCTACCTTTCTTCTACTCCCCTCCCGCAGGCGGAAGGGGTTGGGGAAGGGCCATCCCGAGAGCTTGAGGAAGGGTCCATCCCTTGGCCTTCGACTGCGCTCAGGCTGAACGGAGCGGGGGATGTGTGGCGGTTAAGAAGATTGGTTCGCGCGGAGGCGCGGAGAACGCGGAGGCGGCTCGCCTGCCGCTGACAGCATCCCTCCATCATCAGCCAAAGATAAAGGTGTGAGGCACGCCTCGGGGGCTCAACATCTCTGCGCCCTCCGCGCCTCTGCGCGAACCCTATTCCGGTCTACCGTCCCGCGAGCGTCTTCAAAGCCTCACCCGACACCCGCTGGACGGTCCACTCGTCCATCGCCTGCGCCCCCATCGCGCGGTAGAATTCCACCGCGGGCATGTTCCAGTCGAGCACCGACCATTCGAACCGCGCCCAACCGCGATCCCGGGCGACCCCTGCCAGATGGATCAGCAACGCCTTGCCGACCCCGGCCCCACGCGCGGAGGGCGTGACGTACAGGTCTTCGAGATACAGCCCGCGCCGCCCGGTCCAGGTCGAGAAATTGGCGAAGAACAACGCAAAGCCGACCGCCTGACCGTCCCGCTCGGCGATGACCGCCTCCGCCGCCGGAGGCACGCCGAACAGCGCCTCGGCCAGCATCGGCTCGGTGGCGACGACCGCGTCGGGCTCGCGCTCGAACGCCGCCAGTTCGCGGACGAAGCCCAATATCGTGGCGGTATCGGCGGGTTCGGCCGGGCGAAGGGTGATGCTCATAATCCGGCCTCGCTCTGTGATCCGGGCGCGACAGGCCGCCGCACCGCCACCACGCACCCTGCAATGATCAGCACCGCCCCCGCCAGCGTGAACAGCGAGACATGCTCGCCGAACACCGCATAGCCCAGCCCCGCCGCCCAGACGAAGGCGGTATATTCGACCGGCGCCAGCACCTGTGCCTCGGCGCGCGCATAGGCCCAGGCGAGCAGCAGCGCCGACAGGCTGCCGAGCAGCGCCGCGATCACGATGCTGGGCCATTGCTGCGCGGCGGGCCAGCCCGAGAGAATGGGCGCGGCGGGCGTCATCAGCACCGCGATGACCAGCATGGTAAACAGCGCGACCTCGGCCGGGCCCGCGACCTGCGCCTGCCGCCGCAACAGCACCAGACTGACCGCGTAGAGGATCGAGGCGACCAGAATGGCGAGCGAGCCCAGCACCACTTGCGTGGAGGCCTGCGCCTGCACCTCGCCGCCCGCGATCACCAGCACGCCCGCGCCCGCGATCAGCGACCCCAGGATCGCGGCGCGCCGGACCGTCTCGCCCAGCATGAAGGCGGCGAGGAACAGCGCGATCAGGGGCGACAGAAAGGTCAGCGCGATGCTCTGCGCCATCGGCACCCGCGCCAGCCCCCAGAAGAACAGCAGCACCGAGGCGCCGCCCGTCGCCCCGCGCGCGATATGAAGGGCCAGTACCTCGCGCGCGGGCCAGCGTCCCCGCTTGGCCAGGAACAAGGCACCGGTGATCGCCACCCCGACCCAGGACCGCCACAGCACCGCGCTATAGGCCCCGCTGTCGATCGACAGCCGCTTCATCAGCGTGTCCATCACCGAATAGATCGCGATACCCAGCGCGGCGGCGCCAAAGGCGATGACGGGAGAGGTGCGCGCGCTCATGCCGTGGCGATACCGGGGCGGCGGGGGAAAGGCGAGCACTCCGTCGCCTTTCATAACCACCCTCACTCTTCCCACCCGCTTTCGCGGGCGGGCCCCCTCCCTCTCCCCATGGGAGAGGGAGGGAGGCGCGAAGCGCCGGAAGGGTGAGGGTGTGCACTGGCCGACGGACCGATACCGGGATTAAACCCCGCCCGGCATCCGTTGCCCGTTCGAACCGAACATCAAGGGACAAAGGGAATGAAGACGCTGATCGCCGCAACGGGTCTGACGATGCTGCTGGCCGCCCCTGCGGGCGCGCAGGTCACCGCCTCGGTCGGCGCGGACTATGCGTCGGGCCAATACGGCACCAGCCAGGAGGTGCGCAGCGCCAGTTCCACCGCCACGCTGCGCGCCAAGCGCAAGCGGGTGACGGTGTTCGCCGCACTGCCCTATGTGCAGGTCGATGCGCCGGGCAATGTCGTCGCGCCCGGCGGACCGCTGGGCCTGCCGATCCTGGTCGATCCCACCAAGCCCGCCACCCGCGTGAAGCGCAGCGGGCTGGGCGATGCGGTGGTCGGCGCCTCGGTTCAACTGATCCCGCCGCGTCGCCATCATTTGGCGCTGGCCCTGACCGGCAGCGCCAAGCTGCCCACCGCCTCGGCCTCGCGCGGGCTGGGCACGGGCAAGGCGGATTATTCGGTCGTGGCGGAGGCAGCGGTGCCGGGCAAGGTCACGCCCTTCGCGGCGGTCGGCCACACCTTTGTCGGCCAGCCCGATGGCTATAGCTTGCGCGACGTGACCAGCGCGCGGGGCGGCGTGGCGGTCGGGATCGGCAAGGCGAGCGAGGTCAGCGTCTCGTACAATTACGCCTCGCGAGTGAGCGATCAGGTCGCCGACCGGCAGGAGATCGGCGCGGGGCTCGACACCGCGCTGTCGCAGCGCCTGTCGCTGGGCGTGCAGGGCAGCGCGGGGGTCAGCAAGGGCGCGCCCGATATGGGTGCAGGCGTGCGGCTGGGGTTGCGGCTGTAACGCTATCCTCCCCGGTACGGGGAGGGGGACCGCCGCGAAGCGGTGGTGGAGGGGGAGTGCCGCTAGGCGAGCCCTTTGTGGAAGTCCCCCTCCGTCAGGGCTGCGCCCTGCCACCTCCCCGTGCCGGGGAGGATTAGGGATATACCAGCATTTGCCGATACCAGGGCAGGATATGCTCGCGGAGCAGCGGCGCCAGCGTCATCATGTCCACCACGGCGCTATCGACCCAGATTGCTTCTTCGATCTCCGCCGCCGGAACCGGTACGTGCGTGCTGCGCAGGTGGAAGACCGTCGCGTCGATCCGGTGCCCCGGCTCATTCGCCGCCGCCGCCGCGAACCGGCCGACCGGCCGCAGCGCGTCCACATCCACGCGCAGCCCGATTTCCTCGTCCAGTTCGCGGATCAGCGCGGCGGCGGGGTCCTCGCCCGGTTCGATCTTGCCGCCCGCCTGCATGAAGCATGACGTGCCCGCCTTGCGCACCAGCAGCAATCGCCCCGCCCCGTCGTCGATCAGGGCGGCGGCGATACGGATGACGGCGGGCATTACTCCGCCGCGATCGCCGCCTTGGCAACGTCGGCCGCTTCCAGTTCGGCGGCCTTGGCCTCGACCAGCTTGACGATATGCTCGACCATGTCGGCATCCTCGACCGTGTGGTCGGTCAGGCCCGACAGATAGACCATGTGCTTGCCGTTGCCGCCGCCGGTCACGCCGATATCGGTCTCGCGCGCCTCGCCGGGGCCGTTGACGACGCAGCCCAGCACCGACAGCGACATGGGCGTGCGGATATGCTGAAGCCGTTCCTCCAGCACCTGCACGGTGCGGATCACATCGAAGCCCTGCCGCGCGCAGGACGGGCAGGATACGACGCGCACGCCGCGATTGCGGATGCCCAGCGCCTTCAGGATCTCGAAGCCGACGCGCACCTCTTCCTCGGGCTCGGCCGAGAGCGAGACGCGGATCGTGTCGCCGATGCCGAACCACAGGAGCGAGCCGATGCCGATCGAGGACTTGACCGTCCCGCCGATCAGCCCGCCCGCCTCGGTGATCCCCAGGTGCAGCGGGCAGTCGGTCGCCTCGGCCAGCCCCTGATAGGCCGCCACCGCCAGGAAGACGTCGGACGCCTTCACCGCCACCTTATATTCGTGGAAGTCATGGTCCTGGAGCAGCTTGATATGGTCGAGCGCCGATTCGACCAGCGCCTCGGGGCATGGCTCGCCATATTTTTCCAGCAGGTCCTTCTCGAGGCTCCCGGCATTCACGCCGATTCGGATGGCGCAGCCATTGGCCTTGGCGGCACGGACGACTTCGGCGACGCGCTCGGACGAGCCGATATTGCCCGGATTGATGCGCAGGCACGCCGCGCCCGCATCGGCGGCTTCCAGCGCGCGCTTATAGTGGAAATGGATGTCCGCGACGATGGGAACACGCGCCGCCTTGGTGATCTTGGCCAGCGCGGCGGTCGAATCGGTGTCGGGGCAGGAGACGCGGATGATGTCCGCCCCCGCCTCTTCGCAGCGCCGGATCTGGTTGATCGTGGCGACCGGATCGCTGGTCGGCGTGTTGGTCATGGTCTGCACGGTCACGGGGGCGTCGCCGCCCACGGGCACGTTGCCCACCATAATCTGACGGCTTTGGCGGCGGACGATATCACGCCAGGGACGAATGGACATGGACCCCTATATACGCGCAGCGAGTTGCGGTTCAAAGTCAGTGCTGTACCAGACCCCCTAAATGACCGTCGCCGCCCCCATCCCCCGCCATTACGGCCTAGACTGGTTGCGGATCGGCGCCTTCGCCATCCTGATCCTCTATCATATCGGCATGGTGTTCGTGCCCTGGGGCTTTCACGTCCAGCTGGCGCGGCTGCCCTGGGTGGCGATCCCCATGCTGGCGAGCAATCCGTGGCGGCTGATGCTGCTGTTCGTCGTGTCCGGCTATGCCACGCGCGCACTGGCGGTGCGGCATCCGAGCGTCTTCAGCTTCGCGCGGGGGCGCAGCATCCGGCTGCTGGTGCCGCTGCTCTTCGGCGTCTGCGTGCTGGTGCCGCCGCAGATCTGGGCCGAGCTGGCGAGCAAATATGGCTATGCCGGATCCTATTGGACCTTCTGGATGCGGGACTGGCTGGGCTTTCGGGCGATCGGGGGCGTGGTGCCGACGCCCGCCTGGAATCACCTTTGGTTCGTCGGCTATCTCTGGGCCTATACCATGGCGATCGCGGTCATGCTGGCGGTCGGCCATGGCCTGGCCGGGGCAGCGCAGCGGCTGTTCGACCGCGTGTTCGGCGGATGGGGCGGCGCGGTGCTGCCGGTGGTCTGGCTGTTGCTGGTCGATATCCGGCTGTTCCCCGGCCAGTCGGAGACCCATGGTCTGTTCGACGACTGGCTGGCGCATGCCATCTATCTCCCCGCCCTGCTCTTCGGCTTCGGCATGGCAGGGTCGGAGCGGGTGCTGGAGAGCTTCCGCCGGGGCTGGATCGTCGCCGCGCTGATCGCGCTGGCCAGCTATGCGGTCGCCGCCGGACTGGAGTGGCGCTGGCCGGGCATGGCGGGCGCGCCGCCGGGGCTGGGCATCGTCTTTGCGGGCGCGCGCGCGGTACAGGGCTGGATGGCGGTCGTCGCGCTGATCGGGGTGGCCGAACGATTCTGGAACCGCGACCATCCCTGGCGGCGGACGCTGACCGAAGCGGTCTTCCCCTTCTATCTGATCCACCAGACGATCATCATTCTGGTCGCCTTTGCCTTGCGCGGGCTGGGCTGGCCGCTCTGGCTCGATACCATGATCCTGATCGCGGCGACGGTGGCGGGATGCTGGGCCTTTTATCTGCTCGGGCGCAATGTCAGATGGCTGCGGCCCCTCATAGGCTTGAGGCCGGGGGATGGCAGCAAGCCTGCGATCTGATAGGGGCGCGGGCGTTTCCCTGACAGTTTCGGAGTTTCGCCCATGTCCCCATCCTGGTCGCTGGTCATCCATGGCGGCGCGGGCCGGATCACCCGTGATGTCCTGACGCCCGAACAGGATGCAGGCGCCCGCGCCGGGCTGGACGCCGCGCTCAAGGCCGGGTCGGCGGTGCTGGCCGATGGCGGCGGCGCGCTGGACGCGGTCGAGGCGGCGGTGCGCGTGCTGGAGGACGATCCGCATTTCAACGCCGGGCGCGGGGCCTGCTTCACGCGCGAGGGGACCAACGAACTCGACGCCGCGATCATGGACGGGCGCGACCGGCGTGCCGGATCGGTCGCGGGGGTGACTCGCACCCGCAATCCGGTGTCGCTCGCCCGCAAGGTCATGGAGGCGAGCCCGCATGTCCTGCTCGCCGGATCGGGCGCGGATCGCTTCTCGGTGGAACAGGGGCTGGAGCAGGTCGACCCCAGCTGGTTCCACACCGACGAGCGGCGGCGCCAGCTCGACGAACTCCTCTCCCGCAACGCCGACGCCTTCGACAGCGACATGAAATACGGCACGGTCGGCGCGGTCGCCTGCGACACCCAGGGCCATGTCGCCACCGCCACCTCGACCGGGGGCGTGACCGGCAAGCGCTGGGGACGGATCGGTGACTCGCCCTTGATCGGCGCGGGCACCTATGCTGACGACCGGGCCTGCGCGGTGTCGTGCACCGGATCGGGCGAGGTCTTCATCCGGGTCGGCGTCGGGCATGAGATCGCCGCGCGTCGCCGCTTCACCGGCGAGGATATCCAGACCGCCGCCGACACCGTGCTGGCCGAGGTCAAGGCGTTGGGCGGCACCGGCGGCACCATCGTCGCGGCACCCGACGGCGCCATCGCGTGGAGCCTGACGACGGCGGGCATGTATCGCGGCCGGGCGACTTCGGCGGGCGAACATCGGGTGGCGATCTATGCCGACGAGGGATAAAGGGCGCGCTATGAAGCACTTGCGTATCCTCCTCGGGATGCTGGCGGGCCTGTTCGCCAGCCTGTCCCTCGCCTCCCCCGCCGCCGCCTATTGGGAATATGGCCACGAGACCGTCGCGGCCATCGCCTGGGCGAACATCACCCCGCATGCCCGCGCCGAGATCCGCCAGATTCTGCGCGCCCAAGCCCAGCTCGACACGCCGACCTGTCCGGTCCGGACGATCGAGGAGGCCAGCGTCTGGCCCGATTGCGTCAAGCCGCTGAAGGACGAAAACGGCAAGTCGCGCTTCGGCTATGCCTATGTCTGGCACTATCAGAATATCGACATCTGCCAGCCCTTCCGCCTGCCCCCGGCCTGCGACACGGGCGACTGCGTGTCGGCACAGATTCCCCGCCAGCTCGCCATCCTGAAAAACAGGCATGCGGGCGCGAAGGAGCGGGTGATGGCGCTGGCCTTTCTGGTCCATTTCGTCGGCGACCTGCACCAGCCGCTCCACGCGGGGGACAAGAGCGACAAGGGCGGCAACGACACCCGTGTCGACTATGGCACCTATGCGACGCCCCGCCTGAACCTGCATTCGATCTGGGACGGCCTGCTTGCCGAGCGGGCGATCTCGACCCCGCCCAAGCTGGTCCGCGCCTATCCGGCGGCCGAGCGGCGGCGCGAGTCGGCGGGCGATGTGACGGCGTGGAGCCGCGAGAACTGGGCCATCGCCAAGCGCGCCTATGCCGCCGCGATGGGGGGCGATCCGTGCCGGCCGACACCGGCCCATATGACGATGGATGAAGCCGCGATCCGCGAAATGGCACCAGTCGAGCGCGAGCAGGTGAAGCGTGGCGGGCTGCGGCTGGCCAGGCTGCTGAACAGCGCGTTCAAGTCCTGATCCAATCCTCCCCAAGCTCTGCTTGGGGAGGGGGACCACCGCAAAGCGGTGGTGGAGGGGCAGGGACGGACCGGCCTGCCCTCTCTCATCGCCCTGACGGGCGACGCCCCTCCACCATGTCCTTCGGACATGGTCCCCATCCCCATCAAAGATGGGGAGGAGTATTTAGCTCAGCACCACCGTCACGGCGCGACGATTCTCGGCATAGCTGGCTTCGTCCGAACCCAACGCGACCGGACGTTCCTTGCCATAGCTGATGACGTTCATCCGCTCCGGCGAAACACCGCGCGCCGCCAGATAGTTCTTCGCGGCGTTGGCGCGACGATCACCCAGGGCGAGATTATATTCGCGGGTACCGCGCTCGTCGCAATGCCCCTCGATGGTGATGCGGACATTGGGATAGCGCGCCAGCCACTGCGCCTGGCTGTCCAGGATCGCGCGCGACTGGGGATCGATGTCATATTGGTCGAGCCCGAAATGGATCGTGTTCGACGTCACCGAGCGCTTGAAGTCGGCGTCCGAGCCGGGAACGATCGCGCCGTCCGGGTTGGTGTTCGCACCCGCATTGGGATCGACGCCATTGCCCTGGCTGACCGGCGCGGGCGGCAGCACTTCGGGGCGCTTCTTGGCGCAGCCCGCCATGGCGATCGCCATGGTGGCGACGACGAGCGTGGTCTTGATCTTGGTCATCGGACTCTCAACTCCCTACAGATTGGTGGAACCCCCAAAACAATTTACTGGCGCAGCGGCCCCCAGGCGGGGTCCGACCCGTCGAGCGGCGTCGGAATACGACGCTCGTTCACGCCGGTCAGGTCGACCATCCATACATCCGCTTTGCCCGACGACCCCTGCGTCGAGCGCTGGAAGGTGATGACGCGACCATTGGGCGACCAGCTCGGCCCCTCGTCCTGCCAGCTGTTGGTCAGCAGCTTTTCGCCGCCGCCCGACGGGTTCATGATGCCGATCCGGAACGCCCCGCCCAGCTTGGTGAAGGCGATCAGGTCGCCGCGCGGGCTCCAGACCGGCGTCGCATAGCGCCCGCCGCCGAAGCTGATCCGCTGCTGGTTCGAACCATCGGCGTTCATGACGTAGATTTGCTGCCCGCCGGACCGATCGCTCTCGAACACGATCTTCGAACCATCGGGGGAATAGCTGCCGCCGGTATCGATCCCCGGCGCATTCGTCAGCCGCTGCGGCGAGCCGCCTTGCGACGACACGCGGTAGATATCGGTATTGCCGCCCTGCGCCATCGAAAACAGGATCCAGCGGCCATCGGGCGAGAAGCGCGGTGCGAAGGTCGTCGCGGCATTCTGCACCACCAGGCGCTGCCGCCCGGTGCCGATGTCATAGACATAGATGGCGGGCCGCTTGTCGATATAGGACATATAGACGATCGACTGCTGGTTCGGCGCGAAGCGCGGGGTCAGCACGATCGACTGGCCGTTGGTCAGGAAACGATGGTTCGCGCCGTCCTGGTCCATGACCGCCAGCCGCTTGATGCGACGCGCCTTGGGCCCGGTTTCCGAGACATAGGTGATGCGGCTGTCGAAATAGGGGCCTTCGCCGGTCAGCTTGGTATAGATGGTGTCGGCGCATTTGTGCGCCGCACGCCGCCAGTCGCCCGGCGACACGACAAAGCCCTGCCGGGCCAGCTCGCTCTTGGCCAGCACGTCATAGAGATAGCAGCCGACCGTCAGCGTCCCGTCGCCATTGGCGCGGACATAGCCCTGGACCAGCGCCTGCGCGCCGGTGCCGTTCCAATAGTCGAAGGCGGGCGCCGTCACTTCCGGGAAAGACACGGTGCGCAGTTGCGCGGGCGGGATCGGCGTGAACAGCCCCGAATTGCGCAGGTCGTTGACGATGATCTCGGACAGCTTCTGCCCCACCACGTCGGTGGTGCCCGCCGGAGTCTGCACCACCGCGCTGGTCGGCATCGCCGGAACAGCGATCGGCATCGGCGCGGAAATACCGCCCTCGACATCGACGACCAGCCCTTCCTGACCGTTGGCAGGCTGGGCGGCGGGCTGCTGCCCGGCGGCGGGAGCGGCCTGATCCTGGGTTGCGGGCGCGGGCACATCCTGTGCCCCCACAGCGCTGGCCGCCAGCGCCAAGGTGAGCGGAAGAGTCAGCAGGGAACGGGGCATAAGCATCATCCTCAACCCGGAAGTTTGTAGCGCAGCGTGATGTTCCGCCAGCCATTGGGAATGTCGTACAGTTCCTGCGGAAGCCCCCGCAGCGGCGAGCAGCCCTTGAACGTCGCGATCGCCAGCGCGTCGACGCGGTCGACATAGCGGTCATTCTCGCCGTCGACGCCGGTATGACCGACGACGCGCGGTTCGGAGGCCAGGCTGCCGTCGCGGTTGATGTGCAGGTTGATCGCGACGCGGATCTTCTCGGCGCCCGGTCCCGGCGTCACCTGTCTATTGGCGCAGGGTTGGACCTGCCGCTGGATCGCCGAGGCGATATTGGCCAGCTGCTGCGCGCCCATCTTCGCGGCGGGCGCCGCCTCGGACTTGGAGGGCGACGGATCGGGCGACAGGCCCTTCAGGAAATTGTCGCCCAGACGCGATCCGCGCGGCTTGGCCGTGGTCGCCGTCTGGCTCTGGCCGCTGCCCCGCGCCGGGGTGGAGGGCTTGGCGGTGGAGGGCCTGGCCGCCGGGCTGGGCTTGGCCGGAGCGGCGGGCGCGGGCTTGGCCTCGCGTACCGGCTTGGCCGGGGCGGGCTTGGCGGGCGCGGGCTTTGGTTTCGGCTGGGGCTTGGGCTGCGGCTGGGGCTTTTCCGCCGGTTTGGGCTGGGGCTTCGGCTGCGGCTTGGGTTCCGGGCGCGGCTGGGGCTTGGCCGGTTCGGGTTTGGGCTGGGGTTTGGGTTGCGGCTGAGGTTTCGGCTGCGGCGCCGGGGGCGGCGGTGCGGGCTGGGGCTCGGGTTCGGCCTCCACTGGCTCGGGCGGCGCGGCGTCCTCGGGCAGTCCTTCCTCGGGCGCGATCGACTGGGCGGCCTGCTCGTTGGGGTTGGGCGACGCGGCTTCCAGCGCGACGTCCTTGACCAGCGAGATGTCGATCGGCGTGACCTTCAGCTTTTCCGGGTTCGGCGTCGACAGAAAGCCGACCGACAACAGGCCGAACAGGACGATATGTCCTGCGACCGCAATCGCCAGTCCGGTCCGTTCCCCACGCTCCATCAGCGAGCGCCCGCTCCCTGGGACGGTCCGCCCTCCACGGTGACCAGCGACACGCGGTTCAGCCCGGCGCGGTTCAGCTCGCCCATCACCCGCATCACCCGGCCATAATCCAGCGCGCGGTCGGCGCGCAGATAGACCTGCGGCACCTGTCCGTCCGGCCCCTTGCGTGCCGCGATGGCGTCCAGCCTGGCGGGCAGATCGCCTTCGGTGATCTCGTCATCGTTCAGGAACATGCGCCCCTGTTCGTCGATCGCAATCTGTTCGGGCTTTTGTTCCTGGTCCAGCGCCTTGGCGCGGCTGTCGGGCAGGTTCACCGGCACGCCGCTGGTCAACAGCGGCGCGGTCACCATGAAGATGATCAGCAGCACCAGCATCACGTCGACCAGCGGCGTCACGTTGATGTCCGCCATCGGCGCGCGGCGGCCCCGACCGGAGCGGGAGGGAAGGTTCATGGCCATCGCCGCTACCCTTTCAACGCGCCTGGTCGAGCTGGCGGCTGAGCGTAGTGTGGAAGCCGTCGGCGAAGCGGTTCAGCGACGCCTCCACCCGGTTCACGCCGTGGCTGAAGCGGTTGTACGCGATCACCGCCGGGATGGCGGCGAACAGGCCGATCGCGGTGGCGAACAGCGCCTCCGAAATGCCCGGCGCCACGACCGCCAGCGAGGTGTTCTGCGCCTGTGCGATGCCGGTGAAGCTACGCATGATGCCCCAGACGGTGCCGAACAGCCCCACGAACGGCGCGACCGAGCCGACCGTCGCCAGCACGTTCAGCCGGTCCGACAGCTTGTCGATCTCGCCCGCCACGGCCGATCCCATCGCGGTCGCCAGGCGCTCGCGCGTGCCGTCGCGGTCGATATGCCCGCCGGCGGTCGAGCGCCGCCATTCCTGCACGCCCGCTGAAAACACCCGAGCGGAGGGCAGTTCATTGTCCTGCTCCATCCGGTGAAAGGCATCGATATCCTCGGCCTTCCAGAAATCGCGCTCGAACCGGGTCATGCCCTTCTTCGTGCGCGCCAGCTTGCGCGAGAAGGCGACGATGATCGCCCAGGTCCAGATGCTGGCGAGCAGCAGGCCGATCATCACGAACTTCACCACCCAGTCGGCGTGGATGAACAGCGCGACGGGCGACAAACTGGCGGCATCCATGTTGAAGACGGGATTCATGGGTGTTGGGTGTCCCCTTGCCAGACAAGGCGTTGGTAGATGGCGATCCAGTCGGCGGGCTGCCGACGCGGGCGACCGTTCGGGCCGACCCACGCAACGGTCACGCGCGCGTCGGTCAGCTTGACCGCCCCGCACCTGACTGTCTGATGAATGACGACGCGCACCGCACTGACCTCGATCAGTCGGGATGTGACGACTAGGTCGTCGTCGAGCCGCGCGGAGGCGGCATAGCGGAGGGCGATATCGGTGACGGCATAGGCGCCCTGCCCCGCCTCATGCGCGCCGCGCTGGTCGATCCCGGCTGTCCGCAACATGTCGGAGCGGGCGCGCTCCATATAGCGCAGGTAATTGGCGTGATAGACCACGCCCGACAGATCGGTATCCTCGAAATAGACACGCACCGCAAAGCGATGCTCATGCCCCTCGAAGCGGCCGCCCTTCGGCTGGTCTTCTCCCGTCACCGTCATGGTGACTGCCCGTTAACCCATCCGTCCGAGCGAAGGAAGGCACTTGCGCGCCTGTTACCTACAGGTTACATGACACCTATAGGTTACAGGAGGTTGTGATGAATCTGGTGGAAAAGGCGGAACAACGCAGTCGGTTGCGGGCGGCGCTATTCTACGCGCTGGCGACGATATTGCCGCTGATGACGATCCTGGCGTTGGCGGGACCCGGTGAATCCACGACCCGGCTTCTGCTCTGGCTGCTCATAATCGGGCTGGCCGCCTTGAACCTCAGTAGCCTCCCGTTTCGCTGGAGCCGGTGTGGACCGGTATCCCGTCTCATGAATGACGAGACGACCAAGGATCACCGGCGATCAAGTTTTGCCGCCGGCTTTTGGGCAATGATCCTGTCGGCGGCGACGACCATGGTGGTGGCGACCTTCCAACCATTGGGTGCTGCGGCCCTGGGCCGAATCACGATCACCGCCGGGCTTACCGCTGCGCTCATCGCCTTTGCCACATTGGAACTGCGCGCCAGCCGATGAACGAGACGCTTTGCAACGACTTGAAGGCCGCGCGCGAAGCCGTCGGGCTGACCCAAGGCGCACTCGCCGAGGCGATCGGGGTCAGCCGCAAGACGATCAACACGGTGGAGAATGGCGTCTTCCAGCCCTCGACCCTGCTCGCACTCAAGCTGGCGCGGGCTTTGGGCCGACCGGTCGAATCGCTGTTCTGGATCGCGGACTGATCCGGGCTTACTGGATCGCGGCGGGATCGACCTTCAACGACGGCGGGTTGATGACCGGCGGGGTATAGGGCCTGGCGGCGGGCACCGGCTGGCTCGACAGCACGGGGCCGGTGGGCGCGGTGGCCGGGGCGACGGCGGGGGCCGCGCTGCTCGCGATGGTCAGCGGGGCGACGCCCTGCTGCACCGGCACCATCGTGCCCGCGCGCCAGGCGTCATAGGCGCGGAAGAAGGCGATGAAGGGTGCGTTGAGCTTTTCCAGCCGCTCGGCCGCCTTCATGTCGAAAGCGGTGGTCGGGGCGGCGCTGATATCGGCCAGCACTTCGTCGGCGGCGGCGCAGAAGGTCTTGCGGACCGGCGTGATCGAGAAGAAATTGTACAGCCGGGTCATCGCGTCGTCATAGCTGTCGCGCCAGTCGCCGCCCTGCGCCTGATACTCCGCCGAATAGCGCTTTTCCGCGGCCGCCAGCTCGATCCGCTGGACGGTCAGCATGGTGTTGTAGCGGGTGACGATCTGCCCCTCATCCGGCCCGCGACAGGCCAGCGCGGCGACGTTCAGTCCCGAGCGCAGGTGCCAGACGGTGGCGGCGCTGGTCAGCGAGCGATTGGGCGTGGCGTAATTGCCGTCGGGCAGCAGGGCCGGGATCCGCATCCCCGGCGTGGCACCGGCGGGCAGGGCTGCGCGGACATATTGCGGCGGGGCCGGGACCATGACCGGCGGCGGCGCGACCTTGGCGGTTTCGCGCGCGGCGCATCCCGCCAGCGACAGGCCGATCGCCACACCCGATACAATACGCAAACTCGCCATGACCCTGATCCTCGGAAAACCCCGCCCCCGGTTATGGGCGACGTCATGCCGAAACAAGGTTAACACGTCGTAACCTGTGCGATGAAACGAGGCGTATGTCAGGGGGTTGGAAGTCGTGCTATTCCTCCCCTGCAAGGGGAGGAACAGGTTTACGCCGCGCGCGCGACCAGTGCGGCGGCGGCTTCGGTCATCAGCTGGGCGAGGATGTCGGCGATCGGCTCTTCCTTCGTCACCATGCCGACCGACTGGCCTGCCATCACCGAGCCATGCTCGATATCGCCGTCGATCACCGCGCGACGCAGCGCGCCCGCCCAGTAATGTTCGATCTGGAGCTGCGCCTCCATCATCGCGACCTTGCCCTCGTCCAGCGCCTGGGCGACTTCGCGCTGCTTGGCGGTGAACAGCTCGCCGCCCGCATTCTTCAGCGCGCGGACCGGGATGACCGGCAGGCGCGGGTCGATCTGCACGCTGGCCACCGCATCGCGGGCCGAGGCGCGGATGAACGCCTTCTTGAAATTAGGGTGCGCGATCGATTCGGTCGCACAGACGAAACGCGTGCCGAGCTGAACGCCCGCCGCGCCCATGTCGAGATAACCCGCGATCGCCTCGCCCCGGCCGATACCGCCCGCCACGAAGACGGGGACTTGGGTCGCGATCTCGGGCAGCATTTCCTGCGCCAGCACGCTGGTCGACACCGGGCCGATATGGCCGCCCGCCTCCATGCCCTCGATCACCAGCGCATCCACGCCCGAGCGGATCAGCTTCTTGGCGAGGCTGAGCGCGGGCGCGAAGCAGATGACCTTGGCCCCCGTCTCCTTGATCGCCTCTAGCGCGCCCTTGGGCGGCAGGCCGCCGGCCAGCACGACATGGCCGACCTGGTGACGGCCGCACACCGCGATCAGGTCGAACAGCTGCGGGTGCATGGTGATCAGGTTCACGCCGAAGGGGCGGCTAGTCATCGCCTTGGTCGCGGCGATCTCGGTATCGAGCAGCTCGGGGGTCATCGCGCCGCACGCGATCACACCGAAGCCGCCCGCATTCGACATGGCGGAAACCAGGTTGCGCTCCGAGACCCAGGACATGGCCCCCGCCATGATCGCCATATCGGCGCCCAGAAATTCCGCGCCGCGCGCCATGCGGGTGGCGAGACGCTGTTCGCCGGTGGTGGTGGTGAGGGTGTCGGTCATCGACGCTCCATGCCGTGGAGCGGGGCGGACGGCAAGATTTGGTTCACGCAAAGCCGCGATGCCGCGAAGAAGTTGGTTCGCGCGGAGACGCGGAGGCGCGGAGATGACCTGCGCGCGGCAGCGCCATCACTTGATCGACGATGGTTGAAAAAGGAACGGCGACGCGGCTAGATTCACCACCTCCGCGTCTCCGCGTCTCCGCGTCTCCGCGCGAACCAATCTTCTTGCAGACGCTTCGTGTCTTCGCGGCTTCGCGTGAACGAAAGCCCCCTCCCCAAGCCGGACCCGGGGAGGGGGAAGCCTTTAGGCCGCCTCGGCGTCCAGGCCGTAAGCGGTGTGCAGCACGCGCACCGCCAGTTCGGTATAGTCCTCTTCGATCAGCACGCTGACCTTGATCTCCGACGTGGTGATCGCGAGGATGTTGATCCCGCGCGCGCCCAGCGTCTGGAACATGGTCGAGGCCACGCCCGCATGGCTGCGCATGCCGACGCCGACGACCGAGATCTTGGCGACCCGCGTATCGTGGACGAGGTTGCCGTACCCGATCTCGCCGCTCGCCTTTTCCAGCACGTCCAGGCTGCGCGCCAGATCGGCCGAAGGAACCGTGAAGGTCACGTCGGTCGAACCGGTCGAATGCGCGATATTCTGGACGATCATGTCCACATTGATCCCCGCATCGGCCAGCGGCGCGAAGATCGCGCCGACCGCGCCGGGGCGATCCGGCACGGCGGTCAGGGTGATCTTGGCTTCGTTCTTGTCATGCGCGATGCCGGTGATGAGCTGGCGTTCCATATCGTCGATTTCCTCTTCGCCCACGATCAACGTGCCGCGATGTCCGTCTTCGTCCCGTGCGTCGTCGAACGAGCTGAGCACCCGCACGCGCACCTGTTCCTTCATCGCCAGACCCACCGAGCGGGTCTGGAGCACCTTGGCACCGACGCTGGCGAGTTCCAGCATCTCCTCATAGGTGACCTTCGACAGCTTGCGCGCGCGCGGCACGATGCGGGGGTCGGTCGTGTAGACGCCGTCGACATCGGTATAGATGTCGCACCGCTCCGCCTTCATCGCCGCCGCAACGGCGACCGCGCTGGTGTCCGATCCGCCACGGCCCAGCGTCGTGACCCGGTTGCCCTCGGCCACGCCCTGGAAGCCGGGGATCACCGCGACCACACCGCTGGCCAGGCTCTGGTCGAGCGCGGTCGTGTCGATCTCGCCGATTCGCGCTTTTGCGAACGCGGTGTCGGTATGGATCGGCAGCTGCCAGCCCAGCCACGAGCGGGCGGGGACGCCCATCGCCTGGAGCGTGATCGCCAGCAGGCCGCTGGTGATCTGTTCGCCCGCCGAGACGACGACGTCATATTCCTGGGGATCGTAAAGCGACGAGGCCTCGCGGCAGAAACCAACCAGCCGGTCGGTCTCCCCCGCCATTGCAGAGACGACGACCGCGACCTCATGGCCCGCCTCCACCTCGCATTTGACCCGCGCCGCCACGTTGCGGATGCGCTCGATTCCGGCCATCGAGGTGCCGCCGAACTTCATCACGATACGGGCCATGCGGTTTTTGCCAATCTCCTTGGGGTAAAACGGCGGTCCTGATAGGTAGCCCCCATGACGAACGCAAGCCATTTGAACGATTCTACCATTATTGGGGCCGAAGCCGCACATTTCGGAAAGATGGCGGCGGATTGGTGGGACCCCAAGGGGTCTAGCGCGATGCTGCACCGACTCAACCCGCCCCGGCTGCGTTACATTCGCGAGCAGATCGATCTGCATTGGGATGCGGACGGACAGGGCTTCACGCCGCTTTCGGGCAAGCGGGCGCTGGATGTCGGGTGCGGCGCGGGATTGTTGTGCGAGCCGCTGGCGCGACTCGGGGCCGAGGTGACGGGGCTCGACGCCGCCGCCGAAAATGTCGCGGTCGCCGCCGCCCATGCCGCGCAATCGGGACTGGACATCCATTATCGTGCGGGCAGTGTCGAGGGATTGGCGGGCGAGACGTTCGACCTCGTCACCTCGCTGGAGGTGATCGAGCATGTCGCCGATCCGGCGCGATTCGTGCGCGGGCTGGCCGATGCGCTGGCGCCGGGCGGGCTGATGATCCTGTCGACGCCGAACCGCACGCCGTTGTCGAAGCTGGCGCTGATCACGCTGGCCGAAGGGACGGGTGCGATCCCCAAGGGCACGCATGACTGGTCGAAGTTCCTGACGCCCGACGAGCTGACCGCGCTGTTGACCGACGCAGGACTGACGGTCCGCGATGTGCGGGGTCTGAGCTATTCGCCGACCAAGGGGTTCATGGTCAGCGACTCGACCGCCCTCGACTATTTCGTGACCGCGACCCGCTGACGCCGCCATTCTCCCTTCGCCTTCAGGGGAAGGGTCGGGGGTGGGGCGCTTCCGCAAACGCACGGCCAGTGGCGACGCCCCACCCCAACCCCTCCCCTGAAGGGGAGGGGCTTGCTCGGGATACCCCCATGCCATCTTTTGACCGCCCCACGATTTCGGCCAACCACCGCCTCCTGATCCTGCTCGCCGTGGCGGTCCTCGCCCGAGCGCTGACCTTCGGCAATCCGGTGGTGCATGTGGACGAGGAGTTCTACTTCTTCACCGGCCATTCGATGTGGCAGGGCGCATGGCCGTTCGTCGATGTGTGGGACCGCAAGCCGGTCGGGCTGTTCCTGCTCTATGCCATACCCGCCGCATTCGGCTTTCCGGCGGGCATCTGGGCCTATCAGGCCATGGCACTGGCCAGCGTCGTCGCGACCGCCTGGCTGATCGCGCGCATGGCCGAGCGGCTCGGCTGGGGCGCAGGCGCGACGGCGGCGGGGATCGCCTATATTCTGTGGCTGGACCTGCTCGGCGGACAAGGGGGCCAGGCGCCGGTCTTCTACAATCTGCTGATGATGGGGGCGGCCTGGGCGATCCTCGAATCGGATCGGCGAAAGCTGCGCAGCCTGGGTCTTGCCGCAATGGCGCTGGCCGGCCTTGTCCTCCAGATCAAATATTCGGCAGTGGTCGAGGGGATGGTCTTCGGCCTGTGGCTGCTCGTTGCAGAGTGGCGGCGGAGCCGGTCGCCTGTTGCCCTGATCCTTTATGGCCTCGCGCTGGTAGTCGTGTCGCTGTTGCCCACCGCGATGGCGGCGGGCGTCTATGCCGCGATCGGGCAGTGGGACGCGTTCCTCTACGCCAATTTTCTGTCGATCTTTCACCGCAACCCCGATCCGCTGGCAGAACTGGCGGGCAATCTGGGGCAGATGGTGTTGATCCTGTCGCCCATCGTCACGCTGGCTGTGCTCGGATTGAAGCGAGCAGAGCGCGATCGGGAGCGGAATTTCCTGGCCGTCTGGCTGAGCGCGGCGATCATCGGGGTGCTGATATTCCGGCCTTGGTTCGACCATTACGGCCTGCCGATCCTGCTCCCCGCCTGTACGGCGGCGGCGGCGATGCTGGGGCGGGAAGCTTGGCGGCAGCGCTATACCCCTGCCCTGCTGCTGACCGTCGCGCTGGCGGGGCAGATCGTGCTGCTGTCCTTGCGCCACGAACGCGGCGACGCGACCGAGTTCGCCGCCCTGTCCCAGGCGGTCGGCAAGGGGCCGGGTTGCCTCTACGTCTATTCGGGCAGCACCATGCTCTATGTCGCGACCCGGCGCTGCGCCCTGTCGCGCTGGATCGTGCCCGCGCATCTCAGCCGCGCGCGCGAGGCCGGGGCCACCGGCGTCGACCAGGATGTGGAGATCACCCGCATCCTCTCGCAACATCCCGCCGTCGTCGTGATGCGCCCGCCCTATAATGGCGAACGGCCCGAGGCGCATGCCCGCGTCCTGGCGGCGATGGCCGATGGCTATCGGCTGGCAGCGAAACTGCCGATGGGCAATGAGACGATCAGCGTCTATAAATCCACGCGATGAAACGCCTTCTCGCCTCGATCCATGACGTGTCCCCCCGGTTCGAGGGGGCGGTCGATGCGCTGTACGACCGTCTGTCGGGGCATCTCGGCGGCCCGCGCCTCGCCATGCTGGTCATTCCCGATCATTGGAACAGCGCGCCGATCGCACCCGGCACCCCCTTTGCCACGCGGCTGCGCAACTGGGCGGACATGGGAATCGAGATGTTCGTCCATGGCTGGTCGCACAAGGACGACATGGTCCACACCGACCAGAAGACCGCGCTGAAGGCCAAGCACATGACCGCGGGCGAAGGTGAGTTCGTCGGCCTCGACCGCGCCGAGGCGCTGCGCCGGATGCAACGCGGCACCGCGCTGATCGAGGATATCATCGGCCGCCGCGCGACCGGCTTCATCGCCCCCGCCTGGCTCTATTCGGACGAGGCACGCTTGGCGCTGGGGGATGCGGGTTTCGGGCTGGCGGAGGATCATTTCCGCGTCTGGACACCGACCGACGGCAAGATCGTCGCGCGTGGCCCCGTCGTCACCTGGGCCAGCCGTTCGCGCGGGCGGCAATTAAGTTCGCTCGCCGCCGCCGCCGTGCTGCGTCACGGCCTGCGCCCGACCCCGGTGGCGCGCGTCGCGGTGCATCCGGGCGACAATGGCGTGCCCGCGCTGCTCGACAGCATCGACAAGACCTATGCGCGCCTCGCCCGTACCCATCGGCCGTCGCGCTACGCAGACCTGCTCGCCGCCTGAATCAGCGCGCCGCCAGCGTATGGAGGTAGCGATGCCGCGCCTCCGACCCGCGCGGATAGGCGGCAAGCATCTTCGCCTCACCTGCGGTCAGGCTGAATTTCTGATAGCCTTTGCTGCCCAGGCACCGTTCGACGTCGCCGACCTGAATGCCGTGGAGCAGGCGCTTTTGCCGATCCGGCTGCGTGCGACGAACGGACAGCATCCAGTCGTCGCCGCCATCGGCGGGGCTGGGGAAATTCATCAGGCGATCCGCCGTCTCGAACCCTCGGATGAACCGCTTTGCCGGTTCATCCTGCGATACGTCACGGAAATAGCCGATCTTGGCGCATTCGACCGAGTCGGCGCGATACTGGTCGAAGGTGACGCCGGATTTGCCCCAGCTTTCGATCGGGGGACGGTCGGCCGCCTGCGCGGCGCCCAAAGACGCCAGCATGATGCCCATCACGACTGCGAAGCCACGACTCATCGACCGTCTCCCATGACATTTTTGTCATGATGACAGACTCACGGGCGGTGCGAAAGGTCCGTTCCGGCTTAGGCGACGGCCTGCAACTGCTCACCCTGGTCGAGCAATTGCTGATAGCGCGCGATCAGCGCCTCGGCATGATCGCGGTCGCTGAACACCTTGCCCGCCGCCACGCGCGCGGCGTTGCGCAGCACGCGCTGGTCGCGCGCCAACAGCCGCTCGATCGCCTCGGCACAGGCCGCCCCGTCGCGCGCGCGGAAGGTCTCGGCGAACAGCGGATTCGCCACCTCGGCACAGCCGCCATAATCGGGCACGACCAGCGGCAGACCGGAGGCCAGCGCTTCGGACGCCACCAGCCCGAACGTCTCGGTCTCGCAGCCATGGACCAGCGCGTCGCAGCTCGCCATGATCCGGGCCAGGCGCGGGCGGTCATAGACCGGGCGGAACAGGCGGATATGGGGGCTGCCCGCGATCCGCTTCTCCAGCGTCCGGCTGGCGACGCCGCCGCCGATCAGGATCAGGCCGACCGGCCGGGTCGAAGCCACACGCTCGACCGCGTCGATGACCATCGGCCAGCGTTTTTCGGGATGATGCCGCCCCAACCCCAGCAACAGATGCGCGTCCTCAGGGAGAGCACACTGCGCCAGCAGCGCGGCGCGCAGCCGTTCGTCGCGGTGGTCGGGCGAGAAGAAATGCCGCTCGATGCCCAGCGGAATGCCCTCGTCCACCCGCACGCCGCGCTTGCCCAGGCGCTTCACCAGCGCCGGGCCGTTGGACAGCACCAGGTCGTAATGGTCGAGGAAACGGTTCATGTAGCGGCTGTACCAGCTGAACCAGTCCTCCACCCGCTCCTGCGCGACCAGGCCGTCCAGCCAGCGGACCGGATAGGTGCCGACATTGTCGTTGTGCATGAAGAAGACCTTCTTCGCGCGCCCCTGCCAGCTGGCGACGAACCAGGCGGGCTTGGCGGGCGAGGAGACCTCCACGATGTCGGGGTCCAGCTCGTCGAGCAGCTGGCAGACCGGCGCGGAATCCCAGAACATCCCGTAATTGGTGTCCAGGATCAGGCGCGGCGCCTTCACATAGATGATCTTGCCGCCGCCGGGGCGTTCCTCGACCCGGTCCTCGGTGCCCGGCGCGAGCACGATCAGCTCATGGCCCATCTCGGCCAGGATCGACATCTTGCGATCGATATAGGTCCGCACGCCCCCGCCGGTGGGGGAGTAGAATTCGTTGACGTCGACGATGCGCATCGTCTGTTCCTTACTCCACCGGACCGAAACCGCCCAGCCCACGCAGATATTGGGCACGGATGGTCGTCGTCGCCACCCCGTTGGGCACGTCGATCAGCGCGGAGGCAAGCGGCGGCTTGCGGCGGCCAAGCTTCGTATTGGCCGGGAAGCCTGCGCCGTCGCTCCAGAAATTGAACTTGTTCTTGCCGTCGCGGTCATGGGTGAACAGCAGGGCATAGCGGCCGGGACGCGGCACACGGATGCATAGCGCGATCGCGCCGCCTGCCGGGGTCGGCACCTGGACGCGGCGGAAGGTCTTGCCCGCGCTGACCAGCACGCTGTCATCCTGGAGGAAATCCTCCTCGTTCGCGGGATAGAGTTCCAGCTTCAGATTGCCCTTGCGGTCCTTCAACCCCTCGATCCGGGCCAGGATGGCGGGACCGCCGCCACTCGTGCAGGCCGCCGCATCGCTGCCCAGCACCTGCGCGCCCGCCGCCTGCGGCATCATCGCCAGGCCGATCGTCGCCGCCATCATCATCTTCATCACGCGAATCATGCGCGTACCTTCCGAACCAGTGCCGCCACACCGAACCCCGCGATCAACACGACATGGACCAGCAGGGTCAGCGCCGCGGTGAAGGCGATCAGTTCGCTCAGTTCCTGATCCTGCCCGATCAACAGGATCGCGAAATTGGCGAAAAGAAGGTCCTTGTTGGGCACCAGCGGCAGGCGCGAGACGAGCAGCCGCGCCGCCGACAGGAACAACCACATGCCCAGCGACACGCTCGGCATGCCGTAATGCCACGCCAGTGCGACCAGCAGCGAATTGGCGATCAGGCGGGTGCAGTGGACCATGAAGACCCACCAGAGCGTCTTGCGATCGAGCGAGAAGACCCGCCGCGAAAAGATCAGGAAGGGCAGCGAGGTCGCCATGACGATCGCGATCGATCCCCAGACCAGCCGCAGCTGTTCCGGCGTCAGCAGCTCGCGCCCGACCGGCAGGGCCAGGCCGATCATGAGGAGGGTGATCGCATTGCCCGCGATGGCGGACAGAATGCCGACATCCTTGACCGCGCCGAAGGGGGCGGCGACCATCTTCGCATTCGCGCGCGCCCAGGCGTAGAAATAGGCCTCGCCCGAATAGCTGAACGCCACTTCGTTCGCGATCCGCTTGCGGATCAGCGCGGCCATGCCGCTGATCGGGATGCCCCACAGCCGCCGGAAGATGATATAATCGCCGATCGGCAGCGCCATGTAGAGGCCGACAAAGACGATGTAGAAGAGCGGGTTGGTCGGCACCGAATGGCTGAGGCCGACCAGACCACGCCCGAGCAGTTCCTGTCCCAGCCCGACGATCATGGCGAGCGTCAGCACGCCGCCGATAATGGCGGGCCAGCGGCTCTTGACCGTCTTCAACGGCTCCAGCGCGGCCATGTCGCGCGCCACCGGGCCGCTCGCACCGCCGACGCCCTGCGCCGCTCCGGGTACCGAGCCGCCAGGCAGGGCCTGTTGCGGGGTCATGGGATCATCTCGTTCATTCTGCACGTTATGGAGATTCCTCGGCGGCGTTCGCCGGTGGCGCCCGCTAACCTCAACACTGCTTTCTCGCACCTGAATAAGAATTCATCCTCTGTCGTGCGATTGTGTCGACCTTAGGGCTGAAATTGACATAATTCAGCGACAAGCGGCGATTAGCGCTCCCATTATAGACCCGCCCCATCTCCCACGGAGCCTATGCCCGCCGATCATATCCTGACCTATGCCCTGGCCATGCGCGGCGGCGTCGAAGCGGCGCTGGGGCGGATGCTGCCGGGCTGGCTGAACCGGGGACGGCGCGTCACGCTGATCCTGGGCGACGAGGACGGCCAGTTCCAGGGCGGCGTGCCGAGGGGTGTCGAGACGGTGACGCTGGGCCACCAACGCTATGCCGGGCTGTGCCGCGCATTGCCTTTAGCGATCGAGCGGGTGCGGCCCGATATCGTCTTCTGTCCGGGCAATCACTATACCGCCATGGCCGCTTGGACACGGGCACGGCTGGCCGGGTCCTGCCCGCCGATCGTCGCCAAGATGTCCAATGCGGTCGATCGCGGCGATCAGGCGGCGCTGATCGCCTGGGGCCAGCGGCAATGGCTGGCGGGGCACCGGCTGTTCCTGGACGCGCTGGTCGCGATGACCCCGGCGACCGCGCGCGAGGCGCAGGGCGCCACCGGGCTGTCGGTCGCGGTCATTCCCAATCCGCCGACGCTCCTCGATCCGGCCGCCGCGCCCCGCGCCACGACGCCGGGCCGCCGCATCCTGGGCGTCGGGCGGCGCGAGCCGCAGAAGCGCTGGGACCGGCTGATCACCGCGATGACCCATCTGCCCGACGATATCGGCCTGACCATATTGGGCGAGGGCAGCCTGCGTCCGGCCCTGACCGCGCAGATCGAGATACTGGGCCTGTCGCATCGGGTTTCGCTGCCCGGCCATAGCGCGAACGCACCTGCCGCGATGGCGGCGGCGCAGGTCGTCGCCCTGCCCTCCGACTATGAAGGCGTGCCCGGCGTGCTGCGCGAGGCGCTGGCGGTCGGCACGCCCGTGGTCAGCACCAATTCGAGCCCGGCGGTGCATGAGATCGTGTCCGATCGCTCGCTGGGCACCATCGTCCCGCGCGAGGATCTGGGCGCCTTGGTCGCGGCGCTGCGCCACTGGCTCGATCCCGTGGCACCGCGTCCCAAACCCGTCCCGCAACCCGGGCAGGATTCGGCCGAGCGTTATCTGGCGCTGTTCGATTCGATCGTCGCCGCCCGGGCCCGCCGCAGGCTGGGCGAAACGGGGCCGCTGGAACCTGTGCTAGCCGGGTAGAGCGGCCGGAGCTTACTGAATATCAGCCTCGGCGCGGGCCGTGTCCTTGTCCTGTTCCGCCTCACGCTCCGAACGGCGCTGGAGTGCGGACTTGGCCATGGCGGTCATCGGATCGGCCAGCGCCAACCCGAGGATGCCGAACAAGGCACTCGCCATGATCTGGGTCGACAGGGTCAGCGCGGGCGGCAGGTCGACGGTGCGCTTGGCGACCATCGGCACCACGACATAACCGTCGAAGGTCTGCACGATCAGATAGGTGCCGATCGCCCAGAAGCCCGCATCGCTACCGGCCGAAAAGCCGACCGCGATCATCAGTGCGCCGGTGATGATGGCCCCGATATTGGGGATGAAGGCCAGGATGCCCGCGATGATGCCCAGCAGCAGCGCCATCGGCACGCCGCCGATCATCAGCGCGATGCCGGTAAGCACCCCCTCCACCGCCATGCCCAGCAGACGCCCGGCGAGCAGGCGGCGCAGCGTGAACATCACGCGCCCTTGCGTGATCGCGAATTCGGCGCGGGCGGCACGCGGCACGAACCATTGCAGGCCGCGCGCATAGCCTTCGGGATCCATCGCCAGGAACAAGCCGATGATCAGGATCATGAACATCGTCGTCACCGCGCCCACGGCGGTGCCGACCCAGGAGGTCAGCTTGCCGATCGACCCCATCGACTGTTTCAGCAGGCCGTTGATATCCGACGTGCCGGGCATCAGCCCCTGCGACGACAGCCAGCCGGTGACCTTGCCCGCCTGCGTCTCCAGCGTGGAGCGAAGCTGGGTCACCTGCTGCGTCATCTCGACGCCGGTCAGGTAGAAGGTGCCGAGCAGGAAGACGATCACCGCCAGCACGACGATCAGCAACCGCCAGCCGCGCCCGATCGGCAACACCCGGCCGAGCAGTCGCACGCCACCGTCAAGCAGCGTGGCAAAGACCAGCCCGGCAAAGATCACCAGCAGCGGCTGGACCAGCAGCACCGTCACCGCCATCGCGGCGATCAGCCCCAGCCAGATCGCCGCGCGGGTCAGCTCCCGCCGGACAAAGCCTTCCCGGAACTCGATCGGCGCCGGGCGGTCGGTCAGCGGGGCCTGATCGCTCATGGCGTGGCGCCGTCGCCGGTCTTGACGGTGGTTGGGTGCAGCGACAGGCCCGCCCGGCCCGACCGCAGCGAGGTCCACCAAGTGACGGGGTTCAGCGTCGTGTCGCCGTCCAGGCTGAAGGTCACGAACTCGGCCCGACCGCCGATATTTTCATAGGGCACCGCCCCGCCCAGCCCCAGCTCGGCCAGCGAGAAGCGGCTGTCGGCCGAACGGTCGCGATTGTCGCCCATCAGGAAGACATGATCGGCCGGGATGGTGATGGCCGGATAATTGTCGCCCGGGCTCCACCCCATTTCGACCGTGTCGTAACGGCGGCCATTGGGCAGCGTCTCGGTCACGATCGGCAGGTGGCAGACCCATTGGCCGCTCGCGGTGCGGACGCGCGCCTGATCGCCATAGTCGGTGCACGGGCTGTTCGTGTCGATGGGGATGTCGATATAATGGATCGGCCCGCGCTGCACCGGCTTGCCGTTCAGGATCACCGTGCCGTCGCGCACCGCCAGCGTATCGCCGGGCAGACCGATCACCCGCTTGATATAGTCGTTGTGCGTGCCCGGCGGGGTAACGATCACGACGTCGCCGCGCTTGGGCAGCGAGCCGAAGACCCGGCCATGGATGAAGGGCAGCTGGTAGCTCCAGCTCGCCTCGGGCTGGCGCAGCACCACCGACTTGAAGATCGCGACCGGGTTGGGAATGGTCGGCGAGATATAGGACCAGCCATAGGCGAACTTGCTGACGACCAGCCGGTCGCCGACGCGCAGGCCCGGCAGCATCGATTCGGAGGGGATGTAGAAGGGCTTGGCGATGAAGCTGTGGAAGCCCAGCACGATCAGCAGCAGCCAGAACAGCCCCTTGACCTCGGCCCACCAGTCGGTGCCCTTCTTCTTGGCGGGCGGCGTCTGCGCAGGTGGCGGCGGCGCGCTCACCGTCGGGTCGGCGGGTGAGCCTGGGTTCGTGTCCAACACCGCGTCCTTCATGCGGAAACTTCCGGTCGTGCCTCGATCACGACAAAGGCCTGCGCCCAGGGGTGATCGTCGGTCATGGTCAAGTGGATATGGGCGACGTGGCCCTCCGGCGTCATCGCGTCAAGCCGTTCGCGCGCGCCGCCGGTCAAAGAGAGGGTCGGCGCACCGCCGGGCAGATTGACGACGCCGATGTCGCGCATGAACACACCCTGCGAGAAACCCGTGCCGACCGCCTTGGAAAAGGCCTCCTTGGCGGCGAAGCGCTTGGCGTAGGTGCCCGCGCGGGTGAAGGGGCGTTTGGCCGCCTTGGCCTGCTCGATGTCGGTGAAACAGCGCGCCTCGAAACGCCCGCCATGCCGGTCGAGCGCGGCCTGGATACGCTCGATGTTACAGAGGTCGGAGCCGAGACCGATGATCATGCAATTCTCCCCGGCACGGGGAGGGGGACCGCCGCGAAGCGGTGGTGGACGGGGCTCACCACCATATGAGTCCTTTGGGGCGCTCCCCCTCCACCAGCCTGCGGCTGGTCCCCCTCCCCGTGCCGGGGAGGATTCACCGGGCCAGGTCCATCGCGGCGCGCATCTTGCGCACCACTTCGGGCAAGCCGACGAACACCGCGTCGGCGATCAGGAAATGGCCGATGTTCAGCTCGCGCACCTGCGGGATCGCCGCGATGGGGGCGACATTGTCGTACGTGAGGCCATGCCCGGCATGAACCTCGATTCCGTTCTTCGCCGCCAGCGCCGCCGCGTCCGACAGGCGGCGCAGCTCCACGCTGCGCGCCTCGCCGTCCAGCTCGGCATAACGGCCGGTGTGCAGCTCGACCACCGGCACGCCCAGATGCAGCGCGGCCTCGATCTGGCGCGGATCGGGTTCGATGAACAAGGAAACCCGGATACCCGCCTCGCCCAGCTTCGCCACCATGGGCGCCAGCCATTCGCGCTGCCCGGCGGCGTCGAGGCCGCCTTCGGTCGTCCGCTCCTCGCGCTTTTCCGGCACGATGCAGGCGGCGTGTGGGCGGTGCTTCAGCGCGATGGCGAGCATTTCCTCGGTCGCCGCCATCTCCAGGTTCAGCGGCACGGTCAGTTCCGCAGACAGCCGCGCGATGTCGTCGTCGGTGATGTGCCGCCGGTCCTCGCGCAAATGTGCGGTAATGCCGTCCGCGCCCGCCTGCGCCGCGATCAGCGCCGCCTTGACCGGATCGGGATAGCCCGCGCCGCGCGCATTCCGCACGGTCGCGACATGGTCGATATTGACGCCCAGGCGCAGATGCTCGGTCATGCCGCCGCGCGGCTCCCCGGCTTGATCGCGGGGATCGCGGCCAGTTCGGGCGGCAGATCGTCGGGGCTGTAGCTCGGCACGTCGAGGCGGATGAGCGGGAAGAAGGGCACGCCCAGATCGGCGGCCCCGTTCGAGCGGTCGACCAGCGAGGCGGCGGCAATCGTCTCGCCCCCTTCGCGCGCGATGGCGGCGATCGCCTCGCGGCTGGACAGGCCGGTCGTGACCACGTCTTCCATCATCAGCACCTTCTGCCCTGGCTCCAGGCGGAAGCCGCGGCGCAGGTGGAAGGTTCCCTCGGGCCGCTCCAGGAACATGCCCGGCACACCCAGCGCACGCGCCATTTCATGGCCGACGATGACGCCCCCCATGGCGGGGGCGACGACGGCGCTGATCTGCGCCTTGATGTCGGCCGGGATCTTCGCGGCCACCGCCTCGCACAGCCGGGCGGCGCGGGCCGGGTCCATCAGGACGCGCGCGCATTGCAGATAGCGCGGGCTGCGCAGGCCGGAGGAGAGGATGAAATGCCCTTCGAGCAGCGCCTCGGCGGCACGGAACTCGGCAAGGACGTCTTCATCGGTCATGGGGCAACTCCGGCATCGGTCAGATGACCCGGCCTCATAGGATCGCCCCGCCCCCCGCGCAATCTGGCATATGCGCTCAAGGGTTGAGGGGGCGAAGTCCCGTGCTATAGTCACTCTAACAAGAACGACATGAGGCCCCGCCCCAGGACCGTCGGACGACCGATGGACGGGTGAGGGAGATGGGAGACGAGAGCGGGATGAGCGAGGTCAAGCGCATGTCCGGACCCCGGAGGATGAGGATGCCCAAACGCATGAAGGCGCTCGCGATCGCCGCCGGGATGGGATGCGCCGCGCTGTCGGGTGTCGCCTCCGCGACCCCGGCCGCGCCCCCTGCGCCCCAGACCGCCGCCCCCGCGCCGCAGGCCGCCGCCGAGGGGGCGGGCGTCTCCAACACCGCGCCGACCAGCGCTGCGGCCCCCGCCACCGCCGCGCCGACCAGCCCGTTGCTGGCGCAGGACGGCGCGCCCGCCACGACGATCGATCCCAATGTCGGCCTGCCGATCGACGGCCGCTTCGGCCTCCAGCCGCAGGTGACGAAGAACGGCGAGTTCGCGCACTGGATGCACAACGACGTGCTGGTGCCGGTCATCACCGCGATCTGCGTGCTCGTCCTGCTGCTGCTCGCCTGGGTGGTGTTCCGCTATCGCCGCGCCGCCAACCCGGTGCCGTCCAAGACCAGCCACAATACGCTGGTCGAGGTTCTGTGGACGCTGGGGCCGGTCGTGGTCCTCGTCCTGATCGCCATCCCTTCGATCGGCCTGCTCCAGGCGCAATTCAAGCCCGCGCCCGCCGGGGCCGTCACGCTGAAGGCGATCGGCAACCAATGGTACTGGACCTATCAGTATCCGGATCATGGCGGGATCGAGATCACCGCCAACATGCTGAAGGAAAAGGATCAGGTCGCGCCGGGCGAGCGTGCGCGCACCGATGCCGACGGCCCCCGCCTGCTGGCGGTCGACAACCGCATCGTCCTGCCCGTCGGCGTGCCGATCCGCCTGATCACCACGTCGAACGACGTCATCCACAGCTGGGCGATCCCGGCCTTCTGGATGAAGCTGGACGCGGTGCCCGGCCGGTTGAACGAGACGAGCTTCACCATCGAGAAGCCGGGCCTGTATTTCGGCCAGTGCTCGGAACTGTGCGGCGCACGCCATGCCTTTATGCCGATCGCGGTGCAGGCGGTGCCCCCGGCGCAGTTCGCCGCCTGGGTCGCGGCCAAGGGCGGCAAGATGCCGGGTTCGGTCGCGCCGTCGGCGGCGGTCATCCCGCAGCCGGGTGCCGAGGGTTCGAAGGTCGAAGCCACCCAGGCCAATGCGGCCGAGGCGGTCACCGGTCCGGCGGACAACATGGCCGCCCCCGCCCAATCCCCTTCTTCCGCGCAGGGCGCCACCGGGAATCCGGCCGGCCCCGGCAACGCTGGACAATAAGCCATGACCGACACCGCACTTCACCCCGGATCGGCATTCGTCGGTCATGAGGATCATCACCACGCGCACCATGACGCCGACCACAAGCCCGGATTCTTCGCGCGCTGGTTCCTGTCGACCAACCACAAGGATATCGGCACGCTCTATCTGATCTTCGCGATCGTGGCGGGGATCATCGGCGGCGGCATCTCCGGCCTGATGCGCGCCGAGCTGCGCGAGCCGGGCATCCAGTATCTGGGTATCTGGGCGGGGATGCTCCACGGCGGCGCGCAGAGCCTCGACCAGTCGTTGCACCTGTGGAACGTGCTGATCACCGCGCATGGCCTGATCATGGTGTTCTTCATGGTCATGCCCGCGATGATCGGCGGGTTCGGCAACTGGTTCGTGCCGATCATGATCGGCGCGCCGGACATGGCCTTCCCGCGCATGAACAACGTGTCCTTCTGGCTGCTGATCCCGGCCTTCACCCTGCTGCTCGCCTCGCCCTTCTTCGGGTCGGGCGCGGGCGTGGGCTGGACGGCTTACGCTCCGCTATCGACCTTCGGCGAGCCGGGTCCATCGGTCGACATGGCCATCCTGTCGCTCCACCTGGCGGGCGCCTCGTCGATCCTGGGCGCGATCAACTTCATCACCACCATCTTCAACATGCGCGCGCCGGGCATGACGCTGCACAAGATGCCGCTGTTCGTCTGGTCGGTCCTGGTAACCGCCTTCCTGCTGCTGCTCTCGCTGCCGGTGCTGGCCGCCGCGATCACCATGCTGCTGACCGATCGCAACTTCGGCACGACCTTCTTCGACCCCGCCGGGGGCGGTGACCCGATCCTGTACCAGCATCTCTTCTGGTTCTTCGGCCACCCCGAAGTGTACATCATGATCCTGCCGGGCTTCGGCATCGTCAGCCAGATCATCGCGACCTTCAGCCGCAAGCCGGTCTTCGGCTATCTCGGCATGGCCTATGCCATGGTCGCGATCGGCGTGGTCGGCTTCGTCGTGTGGGCGCACCACATGTTCGCCACCGGCCTGTCGGTGAACACCAAGATGTACTTCACCGCCGCGACGATGATCATCGCGGTGCCGACCGGCATCAAGATCTTCTCGTGGATCGCGACCATGTGGGGCGGTTCACTGTCGTTCAAGACGCCGATGGTCTGGGCGATCGGCTTCATCTTCATGTTCACGGTCGGCGGCGTGACCGGCGTCGTGCTGGCGAATGGCGGCATCGACGATTACATGCACGACACCTATTATGTCGTGGCGCACTTCCACTATGTCCTGTCGCTGGGCGCCGTGTTCGCGCTGTTCGCGGGCTTCTATTACTGGTTCCCCAAGATGTCGGGGAAGATGTATAGCGAGCTGCTCGGCCAGCTGCATTTCTGGGTTTTCTTCGCGGGCGTGAACCTGTTGTTCTTCCCGATGCACTTCCTGGGGCTGCAGGGCATGCCGCGCCGCTATCCGGACTATCCGGACGCCTTCGCGCTGTGGAACAAGGTCGCGACCCACGGCTATGAGATCATGGCCGCAGGCATGGCGATCTTCTTCATCAACCTGATCTGGTCGCTGATCGCGGGCAAACCCGCAGGCGACAATCCCTGGGGCGAAGGCGCGACGACGCTGGAATGGACGCTGACCAGCCCGCCGCCCTATCACCAGTTCGAGACGCTGCCGCGCATCGACTGATCCCGGTCACGCCATCCGGAAAGGGCCTCGGAGTGTTACTCCGGGGCCTTTTTTGTTGCGGCTTCGCAATGACACGCAATGGGCTCGACTCATCGTGATATGCGACGAAGCGCGGAACCATTTCACGCTTTGTTATCCAACTTCGCGGCATTTTCCGCTGGTCCGCAGACAGGCGGGCCTAGCGGGATTTCGAGACATGACGGGGTGGGACGAGCGGGACGCGTCGCCGATGGCGGCCACCGCCACCGAGGGGACGGCCGCGCCTGCGATACCGGGCGAGACGAACGGCGTCCTGGCGCGCGCGGGAAAGGGCAGCGCATTGTTGCCGCTGGTCGCGCTGGCCGCGTGCGGCGGCGGCGGCGGCACGGGCGGGGGCACGACGAGCGCCACCCCCGCCGGCAATGCCGGTACGCCGACCGATACATCCAGCTCCACTCCCATCGTCGTCGTCACCGCGCCGCCCACCGCCACCGAGGCCAGCCGCTTCCTGGCGCAGGCCACGATGGGCGCGACCCGCAGCACCATCGATGCCGTCGTCTCGCGCGGTTATGACGGTTGGCTGACCGACCAGTTCGCCCTGCCCCGTTCGACCAGCCACTGGGACTGGCTGACCGCGAACGGCTTCGACTCGGCCAAGATGAATTCGATCAACGGCTTCGACCCGTCCATGTGGCGGCAGATGATCGTCGAACCCGACCAGCTGCGCCAGCGGGTCGGCATGGCGCTGCTCGACATCCTGGTCGTCGGCATCGACCAGTCCAGCGATACATGGCGCGCCTATGCGATGGGGGCCTATGTCGATCTTCTGCTCAACAACGCCTTCGGCAATTACCGCACCCTGCTGGGCGCAGTGACGACCAACTATGCGATGGGCAATTTCCTGACCTATCTCTACAATCGCAAGGCCAACCCGACCACCGGCACCCAGCCCGACGAGAATTACGCGCGCGAGCTGATGCAGCTGTTCACCCTGGGCGTCAGCCAGTTGAACATGGACGGCACACCCAAGCTGAACGGCGGCCAGACGATCGACACCTATGGCCAGGCCGATGTGACCGGGCTGGCGCGCGTCTTTACCGGGCTGGTCCCGACCAGCACCGACAGCAACACCCCCGCCCGCCTGCGCCAGCCTTTGGTGATGAACGCCTCGCTCAACGAAACCGGTGCCTCGACCTTTCTGGGCACCACGGTCAGCGGCGGCGGCATGGCGGCGATCTCGGCCGCGCTGGATGCGATCTTCGCGCATCCCAATGTGCCGCCGTTCATTGCGAAACAGCTGATCCAGCGGCTGGTGACCAGCAACCCCTCGCCCGGCTATGTCACCCGCGTCGCCACCAAGTTCGCCGATAACGGCCAGGGCGTGCGCGGCGACATGAAGGCGGTGATCCGCGCCATCCTGCTCGACAGCGAGGCACGCACCCTGCCGACCGCCGCCACTGCGGGCAAGCTGCGCGAACCCGTGCTGCGCCTGACCGGCTGGGCGCGGGCGTTCAAGGCGGCCTCGCCCTCCAACGCCTGGCCGATCGGCGACACGACCAATCCGGCGAACCGGCTGGGCCAGGCCAAGGGACACAGCCCCTCGGTCTTCAACTTCTACCGCCCCGGCTACACCCCGCCCGGCACCAACCTGGCGAGCAGCGGCCTGGTCGCGCCCGAGTTCCAGATCACCAACGAACAGAGCGTCGTCGGTTATGTGAACTTCATGTACGGCCTGATCGCCAACGGCATCGGGGACGTGAAGGCCGATTACACCGACATCCTGACGCTGGCCGCCGACAGCAAGGCGCTGCTCGACGAGGTCAATCTGGTCCTCGCCGCCGGGCAATTGTCCGCCACCACCCTGGCCTCGATCCGCGCGGCGGTGGACAGCGTGTCCGCCACCGCCACCAATGGCCCGATCAACCGCGTCGGCATCGCGATCCTGCTGACGATGGCCTCCCCCGATTACCTGACCCTGCGGTGATGAGCATGATGCAAGATCAATCCAGACGCGCTTTCCTGAAGCGCAGCGCGCTGCTCGGCCTGGCCGGGACCGCCACCCCCTTCGTCTCCAGTCTGGCCGCGATCGGCGAGGCGGCGGCTGCCACCGCGTCCGACTATAAGGCGCTGGTGTGCGTGTTCCTCTATGGCGGCAACGACTATGCCAACACGCTGGTCCCGTATGACGAGGGAAGCTTTGCCGCCTATCGCACGGCCCGCGCCAATATCGGCTATCAGCGCGACGTGCTGGCGGGGACCGTGCTGAACCCGACGGTCGCCCTGCCCGATGGCCGCGCCTATGCGCTGTCGCCGAGCATGCCGGAGATGAGCCAGTTGTTCGCCGCCGGAAAGATGGCGGTCGCGCTGAACGTCGGCACGCTGGTCGAACCGACGACCAAGAGCCAGTATCAGCGCCGCACCGTGCAACTGCCGCCCAAGCTGTTCAGCCACAATGATCAGCAGAGCTTCTTCCAGGCGTCCAGCCCGGAGGGTGCGGGCAGCGGCTGGGGCGGGCGGATCGGCGACGTGTTCCAGAACGGCAACGGCAATGCCGCGCTGACCTGCATCAACACCAGCGGCAATGCGGTGTACCTGACCGGGCGCAACGCCATCCAATATTCGGTCGGCACCGGCGGCCCGATCGCCCTGCTGAACAGCAGCCGCACGCTGTACGGATCATCGACCGCGCTCGACACGCTGCGCGCGCTGATGACGACCGAGACCGGCCTTGCGATGGCCAACGAACATGCGCGGATCAGCAAGCGGTCGCTCGACATCCAGGCCCAGTTGAGCAGCGCGCTGGCCGGGGCACCCGCCACCAATTTCCCGCTCTTCCCCTCGAACAACACGCTCGCCGACCAGCTGAAGATGGTCGCGCGGATGATCGCGGTGAACCAGACGCTGGGCCTGAAGCGGCAGGTGTTCTTCGTGTCGATGGGCGGGTTCGACCTGCACGACAATCTGGTCGCGCAGCATCCGGGTCTGCTCGCCAAAATATCCTCGGCGATGAAGGCCTTTTACGACACCACCGCCGCGATGGGCGTCGCCAACCAGGTGACCAGCTTCACTGCGTCTGACTTCGGCCGTACGCTCCAGTCGAACGACGACGGGTCGGACCATGGCTGGGGCGGCATGCACTTCATCGTTGGCGGCGCGGTTCGGGGGCAGCGTTTCTATGGCAAGGCGCCGATCGTCGGCACCAACACCAATGACGATGTCGGCCAGGGCCGCCTGATCCCCACCATGTCGGTGGATCAATATGCCGCGACGCTGGCCAGCTGGTTCGGGATCGATTCGGGCGGCTTGCGCACTGTGCTGCCCAATATCGGCAATTATGACTCCTCGACCTGGAACCAGGGGTTCATGGGATAGGCCGAAAGCCTTGTGACAATATAACATATTGATTTGAGGCAATTCTCCGATCATCGCCAATCGGAAAACTTAACCCTCGGATCGTCTGGCACCGGACCGCGCGGCCCCCATATGGGCGGCCGCGCCCGTCCGGTCGCGATACAGATTCCAGAGGAGCTTCCATGCCCACTCCCGCCAAGGGTTATGCCGCCCAGTCGGCCGAAACCCCGCTCGCCCCCTTTTCCTTCGAGCGTCGCGACCCGCAGGGCGACGATGTCGCGATCGACATCCTTTATTGCGGCGTCTGCCATTCCGACCTGCACACCGCGCGCGGCGAATGGGCGGGCACCCAATATCCGTGCGTGCCGGGACATGAGATCGTCGGCCGCGTGACCGCCGTCGGCGGCGACGTGACCCGGTACAAGGTCGGCGATCTGGTCGGTGTCGGCTGCATGGTCGACAGCTGCGGCCACTGCCCGTCCTGCCATGACGGCGAAGAGCAATATTGCGAGACGACCGGTTTCGTCGGCACCTATAACGGCCCCGATCCCGTGCTGGGCGGCCATACCTTTGGTGGCTATTCCGACCATATCGTGGTCAAGCAAGGCTTCGTCCTGAAGATCAACCATGACGAGGGCGATCTGGCCGCCGTCGCGCCGCTGCTGTGCGCCGGGATCACCACCTATTCGCCGCTGCGCCACTGGAAGGTCGGGCCGGGCCAGAAGGTCGGCATCGTCGGCCTCGGCGGCCTTGGTCATATGGGCGTGAAGATCGCCGCCGCCATGGGGGCCGAGGTGTACGTCTTCTCGACCTCGCCCAACAAGGCCGAGGATGCCAAGCGGCTGGGTGCCAAGGGCCTGATCGTGTCGAAGGACGAGGCGCAGATGGCAGAGCATGCCAACAGCTTCGACTTCATCCTGAACACCGTCGCGGCCCCGCATAACCTCGACGCGTTCCTGATGCTGTTGAAGCGCGACGGGACGATGACGCTGGTCGGCGTGCCCGATTCGCCGCACCCCTCGCCCTCGGTCGGCAACCTCGTCTTCCGCCGCCGTTCGCTGGCGGGCTCGCTGATCGGCGGCATCGCCGAGACGCAGGAGATGCTCGATTTCTGTCATGAGCATGGCCTGACCGCCGACATCGAGATGATCGCGATGGACGAGGTCAACACCGCCTATGACCGGATGCAGAAAAGCGATGTTAAGTATCGCTTCGTCATCGACATGGCGACGTTGAAGGGCTGATACGCGCGCTTTGATCTTGGCACGCCCCTCCCGCAAGCGGGAGGGGATGGGGGAGGGCAGGCCACGGGCGATGGTCTCGGTGAGACTCCCTGCCCTCCCCCTATCCCCCTCCCGCCTGCGGGAGGGGGTGCGAGTTTGGCGAGCGGCAGTATCCCTTCCAAGACACCCGCTTCGATTGCCCCCCTCTCCCCCAAGCCCTATATGCGGGGCTCCCATGTCCAGCATTCCCTCCTCCGTCTTCGTTCCCGCCGACTGGCGCGACTTCCTGGCGCTCACCAAGCCGCGGGTGATGACGCTGGTGGTGTTCACCGGCCTGTGCGGGATGCTGGCGGCCCCTGTCGGCGTCGATCCGGTCATCGGCTTCACTGCCATATTGTGCATCGCGCTGGGCGCGGGCGCGGCGGGGGCGCTGAACCAATGGTATGAGGCGGACCTCGACGCGCTGATGAAGCGCACCGCCAAGCGGCCGCTGCCCGCCGGGCGCATGACCCGCGAATCGGCGCTGCATTTCGGCGTGGGGCTGGCCTGTTTCTCGGTCCTGCTGATGGGGCTGGCGGTCAATTACGTCGCCGCCGGGATCCTGACCGTCTCCATCCTCTTCTATGTGCTGGTCTACACCGTCTGGCTGAAGCGGCGGACGCCGCAGAATATCGTCATCGGCGGCGCGGCGGGCGCGTTTCCGCCGCTGATCGGCTGGGCGGCGGCGACCGGCGAGATCGCGCTCCTCCCCTTCCTGCTGTTCAGCCTGGTCTTTCTGTGGACGCCGCCGCATTTCTGGGCGCTCGCGCTGTTCGTGAAGACCGATTACGCCAATGCGGGCGTGCCGATGCTGCCCGTGGTCGCGGGCGAGCGGGTGACGCGCGCCCAGATCGGGCTCTACACCATCCCGATGGCCATCGCCGCCGTCGCGCCCTGGCCGCTGGGGCTGACGGGGCCGATCTATGGCGTGATCGCGACCGCCGGAACGGCGCTGTTCGCCGCCTATGCCGCCATCGTCGCCTTCCGCCACACCCAGCCCGAGGATTTGATGAAGCCCGAGAAGCGGCTGTTCAAATATTCGATCCTCTATCTTTTCCTTCTCTTTGGCGCGCTGGTGGTGGATCGTTGGGCATGACGCCTGACGATTCGAATCGGATTCGCGCCAAGCAGCGCGCCCGCGCCACCGCCATGGCCCTGCTGCTCGGCTTTCTGGTGGTGCTGATCTTCTTCATCACCCTGTCGAAAATCCGGTCGGGCATGCACTGATGCGACTGACGCGCCAGGGTCGGACGGTTGCGCTGGCGATCTTCGGCGTGGTGTTCATGACCGGCCTCGCCTTTGCCAGCGTGCCGCTCTACCGCATGTTCTGCCAGGTGACGGGTTATCAGGGCACGACCCAGCGGGGCAGTCAGGCCCCCGGCAGCGTCCACCGCCAGATCACGGTCAATTTCGACGCCAACGTCTCCTCGCGCCTCGCCTGGACCTTCAAGCCCGAGAACCCGCACGAGACCGTCGATATCGGCGCGCGCGACATGGTGTTCTTCACCGCCACCAACAACGCGAAGGTGCCGGTCACCGGCACCGCGACGTTTAACGTCACCCCCGATCAGGCAGGCCGCTATTTCACCAAGATCCAATGCTTCTGCTTCACCCAGCAGACGCTGAAACCCGGCGAGACGGCGCGGATGCCGGTCATCTTCTTCATCGACCCGAAGATCCTGAAGGACCCCGACGCGCGCGACATCGAGACCATCACCCTGTCCTACACATTTTACCCGGTGGATTCGGCGAAGAAAGCGGGTTAGCCTGTCCCCAAAATAGCAAAAACATAGGGACGGGATCATGGCTGGCGCGAAGAACCACGACTATCATATCCTGCCGCCGAGCCCCTGGCCGCTGGCCAGTTCGATGTCGGCGCTGTTGATGGCCTCCGGCGCGATCATGTGGATGCACAGCGTGCAGGGCGGCGGCTGGGCGTTCCTGGCGGGCCTGGCGGCGGTGCTGTTCTGCATGGGCAGCTGGTGGGCGGACGTGGTGCGCGAGGCGCATCATGGCGACCATACCCCCGTCGTGCAGCTGCATTTCCGATACGGCATGATCCTGTTCATCGCATCGGAAGTGATGTTTTTCGTCGGCTGGTTCTGGGCCTTTTTCGACTTCGCGCTATTCCCGACCGCCATGAGCTTCGTCGACGGACAGGTCGAGCGCGCGACCGAGGGCGCCGCCGCCATCGCCGCGACCTGGCCGCCCAAGGGGCTGGAGGTGATCGATGCCTTTAAGCTGCCGCTTCTCAACACGCTGATCCTGCTGACCAGCGGCACCACCGTCACCTGGGCGCATCATGCGCTGATCCACAACCAGCGCGGCGGCGAGAAGCGCGGCCTGTGGGGTGCGCTGGGCGTGGGCGACCGCGACGGCGTGCTCAAGGGCCTGTGGCTGACCGTGATCCTGGGCCTGATCTTCAGCGCGATCCAGGCCTATGAATACATGCACGCGCCCTTCCCGTTCAAGGGCATCAACTATGGCGCGGCCTTCTTCATGGCGACCGGCTTCCATGGTTTCCACGTCATCGTCGGCACCGTCTTCCTGATCGTCTGCCTGATCCGCGCCTATCGCGGCGACTTCACGCCCCGCCAGCATTTCGGGTTCGAGGCGGCGGCCTGGTACTGGCATTTCGTCGACGTGGTGTGGCTGTTCCTGTTCGTCACCATCTATGTCTGGGGTGGCTGGGGCGCGCCGGTTCATAGTGGCTGAGTTTACGCCTCCGACCATCGCGCAGGCGGCATTTCAGGGGCTGTGTCCGCGTTGCGGCCAGCCCCATTTGTTTGCAGGGCCGGTCTTCTCGACGAAGGTGACGACCTTTGCCGATGCGTGCGCCGCGTGCGGGCTGGACTTCACCCGGTTCAATGTCGGCGATGGCCCGGCCGCGTTCCTGACGCTGATCCTGGGCACGATCATCACCATCGCGGCCATCACCGTCGAGCTGACCCTGCATCCGCCGCTGTGGCTGCAAATGGCGATCTGGCTGCCGCTGACCGCGATCGGCGTGGTCTATAGCTTGCGCATCGCCAAGAGTGCGCTGATGGCGGCCGAATATCGCAACGAGGCGCGTGAGGGGGCCGTGGTTCGCCCCGAAGACGATGAAGACGCCCGAGACGGTGAGTCATGAAGCGCCTGCCCGTCCTGCCCACGCTGATCGTCGGTCTGGCGGTCGCGGCGATGATCGCGCTGGGCCTGTGGCAGTTGTTAGACCGGCTGCCGAAAAAGGAAGCCTATCTGGCGCAGCTCGCCGCCAATCCGGCGCGCCCCGTCATCGCCTTTCCGCTGTTCCCGGACGACAGCCTGCTCTTCCGCCGCACGGTCGCCGATTGCCGCTCGCCGCTCGCCATCCGCCGCGCAGGCGCCGGGGCGGCGGGATTCCGCCTGATCGCCACCTGTTCGGTGCCGCAGGGATCGCTGCAGGTGCAACTGGGCACGACCCATGATCCGCGCGCGGTGAGCCATTGGCCGGGCGGTCGCGTGAGCGGCTATGTCTCCCATGCGCCCGACAGCCGGTCGTTGCTCCAGTCGGCCTTCGACCATCGGCCGCAGGACATGCTGCTGGTCGCCGACACCCCCGCCCCCGGCCTCGATGCGAACCCCCGCCCGGGGATCGACGGGATACCCAACAACCATCTCGCCTATGCGCTGCAATGGTTCCTGTTTGCCGCCATCGCCGCAATTATCTATGTTTTGGCGGTCTCTCGGCGCAATCGAATGGTTGTGGTACGCAACGCACCCCGTTAAGCCGCAGCGCATCATGCGCTATCACAGTACCCGTGGCTCTGCCCCCGTCCTCGATTTCCGGGGTGCGACCCTGGCCGGTCTCGCCAGCGATGGCGGGCTCTACGTGCCCGAGACCTGGCCGACCCTGACCCGCCAAGAGATTGAGGGGCTGGCGGGCCTGTCCTATGCGCAGACCGCCGCAAAGATCATGGCGCCGTTCATCGGCGACAGCCTGACCGCAGAGGAACTCCAGGGCCTGTGCGACGCCGCCTATGGTCGTTTCTCGCACGCGGCCGTCACGCCCTTGGTCCAGCTCGACCATGACCAGTGGCTGTTGGAGCTGTTCCACGGCCCCACGCTGGCGTTCAAGGACGTCGCGCTCCAGATGCTGGGCCTGCTGTTCGAGCGGTTTCTGCGCGGCACCGACACCCGGCTGACCATCGTCGGTGCGACCAGCGGCGACACCGGATCGGCCGCGATCGATGCGGTGGCGGGGCGTGCCAATATCGACATCTTCATGCTGCACCCGGCGGGCCGCGTCACCGAGATCCAGCGCCGCCAGATGACGACGGTGCTCGCCCCCAACGTCCACAACATCGCGATCGAGGGCAATTTCGACGACGCGCAGGCGCTGGTGAAGGCGATGTTCAACGACCGCGCCTTTGCCGACCGCCACACCCTGTCGGCAGTCAATTCGATCAACTGGGCGCGGTTGATGGCGCAGGTCGTCTATTATTACTACGCCGCCGTCCGGCTGGGCGCGCCGGGCAAGCGCATCGCCTTCTCGGTGCCGACGGGCAATTTCGGCGACGTGTTCGCCGGTTATGTGGCCGCGCGCATGGGCCTGCCCATCGAGCGGCTGATCGTCGCGACCAACGTCAACGACATCCTCCACCGCGCGCTATCGTCGGGCGACTATTCCAAGGGGCAGGTCCAGGCGACCGCCACCCCTTCGATGGACATCCAGGTCAGCTCGAATTTCGAGCGGCTGCTGTTCGACGCCAATGGCCGCGACGGCGCGGCGCTGGCTGCGCAGATGAAGGGCTTCGAGGGTACGGGCGCGATGCGGCTGACCAATGCGCAGAGCCAGAATATCGCCCCGCTCTTCACCAGCGCGCGCGTGGACGCCGATGACATGAGCCGCGCGATGCGCTGGGCGGCGGACGAGGCCGGGCAGATCCTCGACCCGCATACCGGCATCGCCCTGTCCGCTGCGCGCAAGAGCGGGCTGGACGTGCCGGTGGTGACGCTGGCCACCGCGCACCCGGCCAAGTTCACCGATGCGGTCGAGCGCGCGACCGGCAGCCGCCCCGCGCTGCCCCGCCGCGTCGGCGACCTGTTCGAGCGCGAGGAACGCTATACCACCCTGCCCGCCACCTTCGACGCGGTGACGGCCTTTATCGACGGGCATGGTTTGCGCTAACGCACTCCCATGAAACTCGAAACGATGATCGGCGAGCCCTGGGCGGATTACGGGCTCGTCGACTCCGGCCATGGCCGCAAGCTGGAACGCTATGGCCGGTTCCGCTTCATCCGCCCCGAACCGCAGGCGATGTGGGCCCCCGCGACCACCGACTGGCGCGCGGCGGCCGAGTTCGTGCCCGGATCGGACGAGGATGGCGGCGGCCGCTGGAACTTCAACGAACCGGTCCCGCGCGACGGCTGGCCGCTCAAGTGGAACGAGGTGCGCTTCACCGCGCAGAACACGCCGTTCCGCCATCTGGGCTTCTTCCCCGACATGGCGCCGGTGTGGAGCTGGATGCGCGAGCAGGTCGACGGGATGGCCGAGCCCGAATGCATGAATCTGTTCGGTTATACCGGTGTCGGCACGCTGGCGATGGCGAGCGCGGGCGCCAAGATGGTCCATGTCGACGCGTCCAAGAAATCGGTCGAGGCGGCACGCGGCAATGCGATGCTGTCGGGTCTGGGCGATGCGCCGGTCCGCTGGATCATCGACGACGCCGCCAAGTTCGTCGCGCGCGAGGTGCGGCGCGGCCGGCGCTACGACGGCATCCTGCTCGACCCGCCGAAGTACGGACGCGGGCCGGAGGGCGAGGTCTGGCGGTTGGAGGAGGATCTACCCGGCCTGATCGCCAATTGCCGCCAGTTGCTGGACGCCGATTCGCGCTTCCTGTTCCTGACGGTGTATGCGGTGCGCATGTCGGCGATGGCGATCGGCGAGATGATGCGCCAGGTGATGGCCGATCTTCCCGGCAAGGTGGAATGCGGCGAACTCGGCGTGCGCGAGGAAGCCCGCGGCCTGACCCTGCCCACCGCCATCTGGGCGCGGTGGAGCCGGTAAGCAAAAACCTCCGTTCAGCCTGAGCGAAGTCGAAGGCCGCGCCAGATCATAGCGGCGGGGCGTGGGCTTCGACTTCGCTCAGCATGAACGGGGCGGGGGGTTACGGGGCAGCGACCTCGATCAACGCAACCTCATAGGCCGCCACCGCCCCGCCCGCCTCGAACCGCCGGGCGATCCGCCGCATCGCACCCGGCGGGATCGGGTGATGCCCCTCACGCGGTGTCCCCGCCCCGATCGCCCGGAGCGCGCGCATGAAATCCGCCGCCGATTCGTGCCGCTGCTCGAACCGCCGGGTCTCGACCGGCCAGGCCAGCGCCTCGACCGGGGGATAGACCGGACTCCCCGCCTCATGACCCTCCGCGCGGTGCGCCCCATGCCACGCCGCGAAGGTCCCCCGGACCAGCGTCGTCACCAGCATCCGCCCGCCCGGTGCCAGTAACCCGGCCAGCCGCCGCAAGCCCGCCTCCAGATCGCCGAACCACTGCACCGCCAGGCTGCTGACGATCAGGTCGAACGGCGCCTCGCCCGGCAGATCGGGATACTCGCCGTCCATCACCCGGCCGCGCACGCCCGGATGCTTGGCAAGGCCCCGCGCCAGCATGGCGGGCGCGATGTCGGTCATCAGCCAGTCGGGATTCACCAATCGCGGCAAGGTCGCAGCCGTCAGAAAGCCGGTCCCGCACCCCACCTCCAGCACGCGCGGGGCGGGTGGTGCCACCGCGACGATCCGTTCGGCCAGCCAGTCGGCGACCTGCCGCTGCACCACCGCATGCGCGTCATAAGCCGAGGCCGCGTCGAAGGCCCGCGCGATCGCTTTCGATTCGGCCATCACCTCAATCACGCACCGATCGGATCGCCGCCGCCGCGATCCACGGCGCGCCCGCCACCAGCATCAGCGACACCGCCGCCAGCAGCTTCGGCGCACCCATGTCACCGCTCCCCGCGCCGAAGATCAGCAGCGGCAGCGCGAGCGGCAGCAGGAGCAACCCGGCCAGCCCGCCCGCGCCGCGCAATCCGGCGGTCAGCGCCCCCGTCGCCACCGCCAGCGCCGCCAGCCCGGGGGTGCCGAGCAGCAACCCCGCCTCGACCCGCACCAGCGCCGCCGTCTCCAGTCCGAACAGCCCGGCCGCGACCAGCGCCGCCAGCATCAGCGGCGGCGCAAAGGCCAGCCAGTGGGCGAGGATCCGCAGCGCCATCACCAGCGGCAGCGACAGGCCGTGGACGCGAATCTGGTCGAACCACCCCGATTCGACATCGGGCGCGACCAGCCGCTCGACCGGCAGCAGCGCGGCCAGCAGCGCCGCGACCCAGATCGCCCCCGCGCCGACACGCATCAGCACCGCCCGGTCCGGCCCGATCGCAAAGGGGAAGAGCACCACTGACAGCAGGAAGAAGCCGCAGACCAGCCCCGCCCCGCCCCCGGCATAGCCGCGCCGTACGTCGCGCGCGATCAGGGTCGCCACAAGGGTCATGGCGGCGGTCATGCCGGGACGTGACCGTCCAGCGCGAGTGTCCACGCGTCCGTCAACGCCAGCGGCTGGTGCGTGGTCAGCAGCACCGCGCCGCCCCCCGCACGGTGATCCGCGATGGCCCGCTCCAGCATCGCGACACCCGCGACGTCCAGTCCATTGCCCGGCTCGTCGAGCAGCCAGAGCGGGGCCTCCGCGGCCAGCACCCGTGCCAACCCCGCGCGCCGCCGCTGCCCGGTCGAGAGCAGACGCACCGGCACATCGGCGAGCTTGCCCAGCCCGACCGTATCGAGCGCCGCGGCAGCTCGCCGATCCACCGCCGCCAGCCCGTCGAGCCGCGCCCAGAAGGACAGCGCCTCACCCAGCCGCCGCTCCGTATCGAGCGCGAGATCCTCGGTCGCCAGGGCGATCCGCCCCGACCGGGTGACACGCCCCTCGAACGGCGCGATCAATCCGGCGGCGAGACGCAGGAGGCTCGACTTTCCGATGCCGTTGGGGCCAGTGACGACCACCGCCTCGCCCGCGCCCAAGGTCAGCGACAGTTGCGTGAAGAGCAGCCGCCCGCCGCGTGCGCAGGCAACCTGATGCAACTCCAGGATCACGTCACGGCGTCTTCCAGCGCGTGCATGTCCTCGTCGGACAGGCCGAAATGATGGCCGATCTCATGGATCGTCACATGCGTGACCAGATCGTCGAGGCGCACGCCCGTCTCGACCCATTCGTCCAGGATCGCGCGACGATACAGATGGATGCGGTCGGGCAGCGCCCCTGAATCCATGCTGCTTTTCTCGCCCACCGGCCGCCCGTGATACAGGCCGGTCAGGTCCAGCGGATGGTCGAGGCCCAGTGCGGCCAGCGTCTCGTCATCGGCGAATTCCTCGACGATCAGGACGACATCGCCCAGATGCGCGGCGAACGCGGCGGGCAGGCGCGCGATCGTATCCCGCGCGATCCGCTCGATCACCTCGGGACCCGGTGCTTCACCAATCGCGTCTTGCCCGCCCATGGCCGCCGTCTTACCGCTGTGCCGGTCAAAAGAACAAGATACGCCAAGGGGACGATCATGGTGGAACGGCTGAGCGAGCTGGACCGGGACGAGGCGCTGGACGGCCTGACCGAATGGGACTGGGACGAATCGCGCGATGCGATCAGCCGCCGTTTCGTGTTTGCCGACTTCAACGAGGCGTTCGGCTTCATGACCCGCGTCGCCCTTCTGGCGGAAAAGGCGGATCATCATCCCGAATGGTCCAATGTCTGGAACCGGGTCGATATCGTGCTGACCACCCATGACGCAGGGGGGCTGTCGGCGCGCGACATCGACATGGCCGAGGCGATCGACGCTTTGGTGGAGTAACCCCTAAATCCTCCCCAAGCTGTGCTTGGGGAGGAATGGGTTCAGCCGACCGTCTGTTCGATCGCGCCGAAGATCGGGTGGTGGCGGTCGTCCTCCATCCAGATGCGGACCGTGTCGCCCTTTTTCAGGAACGGCGTCACCGCCTCGCCGCCGCGGATCGTCTCGATCATGCGCAGCTCGGCCAGGCAGCTATAGCCGACGCCGCCCTCCGCCACCGGCTTGCCCGGGCCGCCGTCCGAATCGCGGTTGGATACGGTGCCCGACCCGATGATCGTCCCCGCCCCCAGCGCGCGGGTCTTGGCGGCATGGGCGACCAAAGTCCCGAAATCGAAGGTCATGTCCTGCCCCGCATCCGCCCGACCGAAGGGCTGGCCGTTCAGATCGACCTTCAGCACGCGGTGCAGCTTGCCGTCCCGCCACCAGTCGCCCAGCGACTCCGGCGTCACGAAGACGGGGGAGAAGGCCGAGGCGGGCTTGGACTGGAAGAAGCCGAAGCCCTTGGCCAGCTCGCCGGGGATCAGCCCGCGCAACGACACGTCGTTGGTCAGCCCGACCAGCCGGATCGCCGCCAGCGCCTCCTCGCGGCTCGCGCCTAGGGCCACGTCGCCGGTGACGACGACGACCTCGCCCTCCAGGTCGCAGCCCCAGCTTTCATCGGCCAGCGGAATGGCATCGCGCGGCCCCAGAAACCCGTCCGAGCCGCCCTGATACATCAGCGGGTCATGCCAGAAGCTCTCGGGCAGTTCCGCCCCGCGCGCCTGCCGGACGAGCGCGACGTGATTCACATAGGCCGATCCGTCCGCCCATTGATAGGCACGCGGCAAGGGCGAGGCGGCGTCATGTTCGTGGAAGCGCGCACGCGGGATCGCCTCATGATCCAGATCGGTCGCCAGATTGGCGAGCGCGGGCGCATGCGTCTCCCAATTGTCGAGCGCGGCCTGCAGCGTCGGCACGATATGCCCCGCATCCGCGTACCAGGCGAGGTCGCTCGACACGACGACCAGCTTGCCGTCACGACCGTTCTTCAGACTGGCGAGTTTCATGCAGGACTCCTCTTCGCTAACTGGTATCAGATGTAACCATCCGTCCGCGCTTGTCACGCATTGCGGTGGCGATCCTGCCCGAAACTTGACTTTTGGCAATGGCCAGCGCACATGCCCGCCCGTCGAGGCGTCCACTCGCAGCGTGAACGGACCATCTGGTCCCGGCTCCGCCCCGACCCTGTCTTCAGGCTTCCCTTGTCACGCGGGGTGTCATCAACCCCGGCCCGCGCTTGCGGCCTGTCGTGACTCGCGCGCCATGATCGAAAGTAATTCCATGTCCTTTTCCGAACTCGGCCTCGCCGAGCCGCTCGTCCGTGCGCTCGAAGCCAAGGGCTATTCCGAACCCACGCCCATCCAGCGCGACTCGATCCCGACGCTGCTGGAAGGCCGCGACCTGCTCGGCATCGCGCAGACCGGCACCGGCAAGACGGCGGCCTTCGTCCTCCCCTCGATCCAGCGTCTGGTCGAGGCGAACAAGCGCGTCCTGCCGACCCATTGCCGGATGCTCGTCCTTGCGCCGACGCGCGAACTGGCCAGCCAGATCGCCGAAAATGCCAAGGGCTATGCCAAGTTTTCCAAGCTGGCGGTCGCGACCGTCTTCGGCGGCACCAGCCTGAACAAGAACCGCCAGGACCTGTCGCGCGGCGTCGACATCCTGGTCGCCACGCCGGGCCGCCTGATCGACCTCGTCGAGCAGGGCTTCCTGAACCTGTCGATGATCGAGATCCTGGTGCTCGACGAAGCCGACCAGATGCTCGACCTGGGCTTCATCCACGCGCTGCGCCGCATCGTGAAGATGATCCCGCGCAAGCGTCAGACCCTGTTCTTCTCGGCCACCATGCCCGCCGCGATCCGCGACCTGGCCGATAAGTTCCTCGACAATCCGGCGACCGTCACCGTGACCCCGGTGTCGACCACCGCCGAGCGCGTCGACCAGTCGGTGACCTTCGTCACGCAGCAGGAAAAGCAGGCGCTGCTGACCATCCTGCTCGCCGATCCCGCGATCGAACTGGCGCTGGTCTTCACCCGCACCAAGCATGGCGCCGACCGCGTCGTGAAGCTGCTGGCGGGCAACGGCATCGCCGCCAACGCGATCCACGGCAACAAGAGCCAGGGCCAGCGCGAGCGCGCGCTGGGCGAGTTCCGCTCAGGGCAAACCCGCGTGCTGGTGGCGACCGACATCGCCGCGCGCGGCATCGACATTCCGGGCGTCAGCCACGTCTTCAACTTCGAACTGCCCAACGTCGCCGAACAATATGTCCATCGCATCGGCCGTACCGCACGCGCCGGTCGTTCGGGCATGGCCATCGCCTTCTGCGCCGAGGATGAGCGTCCGTATCTGAAGGATATCGAGAAGCTGACGCGGCAGAAGATCACCGTCGTGCCGCTTCCCGCCGACTTCGTGAAGCGCGCCGAGACGATCAAGTCGCAGCGCGTGAAGGCGATCGGCGCCGACCCCGCACCGCGCGTCGACCGTCCGCGTGACCCGGCCCGCCCGCGCGCCACGCATCATCCGCGTGCGACGGACTCGCGGGCCCCGCAGGGCCGCCAGCCGCGTCGTCGCGGCGGCGGTGGTGGTGCCGGTGGTCCGGGCGGCGGTCGCGGTCGTGGCGGCCAGGGTCGCCCCGGCGGCGGCGGTGCCGGTCGCGGCGCGCAGGGCTGAACCCCTTCTTAGCCCCTCCCGCAGGCGGGAGGGGTTGGGGAGGGCAAAGGGGTCTCACCGAGACCATCGCTTGTGACATACCCTCCCCCATCCCCTCCCGTTTACGGGAGGGGCGTGCCCAGCCGCAGATGCTGGCACCATTCCCCCCTCTCCCGCGTTGAGCGCGTAACGATCCCGCGCATCAGGAGAGGTTGCCATGGATATTGCCCACACCCCCGCCGCCGAACGCATCGCCCGCGTGCTGTGCGGTCAGCGGTTGAGCGCCAATGCCAAGGGCGACTCCGAATCCGCCGCCAAGCTGGTCGACGCACAGTGGCGCGATCATATGGCCGATGCACTGGCCGTGCTGCGCACACTGCGCGAACCCGATCAGGCGATGGCCGAGGCGGGCGATCCGGCGATCTGGGAAAAGATGGTGCTGGTCGCGGTGGAAGCCGCCAAGCCGCCCAAGGTCACGCTCTAGCCCATAGTCCTCCCCATCCCCGATGGGGAGGGGGACCGCCGGGCGCCAGCCCGGTGGTGGTGGGGCAAGACCATGCGGCCTGCTCCATCACCTAAGACGGAAGCGACGGCCCCTGCCCCTCCACCACTCGGCTATCGCCGAGCGGTCCCCCTCCCCAAGCGAGCTTGGGGAGGAATAGGGTTACACCGTCACCTGCTCGCCCAGTTCCAGCACCTTGCCCGGCGGAATCCGCAGGAACTCGGTCGGGTCGCTGGCATTGCGCTGCAGGAACATGAACAGCCGGTCCTGCCACAGCGGCATGCCCTTTTCCGCCTCGGGCTTCAGCGTGTTGCGGCCGATGAAGAAGCTGGTCTTCATCGGGTCCAGCCCGGTCGTCCTGTTCTCGATGCCCAGATCGCGCGGCAGGTCGCGCGGCACGTCCGGGGTCTCCATGAAGCCATAGGTCAGCGTGACGGTCGCGAAATTATCGTCCAACCGCTCGACATGGGCGCGGCGCTCGGCGGGCACATAGGGGCGGTCGGCGGTGCGGATCGTCATCACCAGATTCTGCGCATGCAGCACCTTGTTGTGCTTCAGATTGTGGAGCAGCGCGCCGGGTGCCGAGGCGGGGTTGGCGGTCAGGAACACCGCCGTGCCCGGCACCCGCTCCGGCGGGCGCTTGGCCAGCGCGGCGGCCAGATCGGCGAGCGGGATCGCCTGGCGCTTCTCGAAGGCCGACACGATCCCACGCCCGCGCACCCAGGTATAGATGACGAGGCCGACGCCCGCCCCGACCAGCAGCGGGACCCAGCCCCCTTCGATCACGCGCAGGATATTGGCGCCGAAAAAGACCAGGTCGAGCGTCAGGAAGGGCAGGATCGCCGCCAGCGCGAGCGCCCGCGACCAGCCCCAGCGATGACGCACGACCAGATAGGCCAGGCAGGTCGTCACGACCATCGTGCCCGTCACCGCGATGCCATAGGCGGCGGCCATCGCCGAGGACGTCTTGAACTGGATCACCAGCACCAGCACGCCGAACAGCAACAGCCAGTTGATCGCGGGCAGATAGATCTGGCCCTGGAAATCGGCCGAGGTCTGGCGCACCCGCAGCCGGGGCAGGAAGCCGAGCTGGATCGCCTGTTGCGTCAGCGAAAAGGCGCCGGTGATGACCGCCTGCGCCGCGATGACCGTCGCCAGCCCCGCCAGCACGATCAGCGCCGGGCGAAGCGGTTCGGGCGCCATCAGGAAGAACCAGTCCTGATTGGTGAAGGGCTTGCCGCTCGCCGCCGCCTGTTCGAGCGTGGAAAGGGCGAAAGCGCCCTGCCCCAGATAGTTGAGCGCCAGCGCGGGCAGGACGAGCGAGAACCAGCCGATGCGGATCGGCAGCCGACCGAAATGCCCCATATCGGCGGTCAGCGCCTCGGCACCCGTGACGGTCAGGAACACCGCGCCCAGCACGAACAGCCCGACGACTCCGTGGCTGGCCAGGAAGCCGACGCCATAACCCGGCCACACGACCCGCGCGATCGAGGGTTCGTCGGCAATATGCCAGATGCCCAGCCCGCCGATGACGAGGAACCAGAGGATACAGATCGGCCCGAACAGCTTCGACACCTGTGCCGTGCCGCGCGACTGGATGAAGAACAGCCCGACCAGGATGACGATCGTGCACATGCGGATCACGCCCTCGTCGAAGATCGACGCGGCGGCGGGAATGGTGCGCAGGCCCTCCATCGCGGACAGCACGGACAGCGCGGGCGTGATGATCGCATCGCCATAGAAAAGCGACGCGCCCGCCGCGCCCAGTACCAGCGCGATGCGCGAACGTGCGCCTGCCGCCCGGCGGGCCAGCGCGGCGAGCGCCAGCACTCCGCCCTCGCCCTGATTGTCGGCGCGCATCAGGAAGACGACATATTTGATCGTCACGACCAGGATCAGCGACCAGAGCGCGAGGCTGAGCACCCCCAAGATCTCGCCGGGGTCGATGCCGTCGCCCGCCGACTGCGCCAGCGCCTCGCGAAAGGCGTAGAGCGGGCTGGTGCCGATATCACCGAACACCACGCCGATCGCGCCGATGGTCAGTGCCACCAGCGCGGGGTGGCGTTGCACACCCGCGTCACCCGTGTCGGTCGATGGCGCCGAATGGCCCGTCATCTCGCCCCTCATGTCGGTTGCCGTCCCCGTCATGCCCACCGGAACCCCCTGTGCCAAAAGGACGGCGCGCTTTACGCTTATGCGCGCCTGACGCAAGGGCTTTCGGCGACCGTTTGCAAACGCTTGATATTGCCAGGCGTCAAGCGCATGGGCGTGAAATGGTTCCCTTTTCGTTCGGCGATCATGCATTCCAGGCGCTGGCCGATGGCGCACTCTACTGGCCTGCGCGGGGGGCGTTGCTGGTCGCCGATCTCCATCTGGAAAAGGCAAGCTGGTATGCGGGCGGCGGACAGATGCTGCCGCCGTACGACTCGCTGGCGACGCTCAGCGAACTGACCGCGATCGTCACGCGGACGGGGGCGCGGGAGGTCTGGTGCCTGGGCGACAGTTTCCATGACGTGGATGGCTGCGACCGGCTGCTACCGGAGGCGCGGGCGATGCTGCTGGCGCTGACCGGCTCGACCGCCTGGACATGGATCACCGGCAACCACGATCCGGTGATGCGCGATCGCTGCGGCGGCGCGGTGACCGAGGAGGCGGCGGTCGATGGCCTCGTCCTGCGCCACGAAGCCGATCAGGCCGAGACACGCCCCGAACTGTCGGGGCATTTCCATCCCAAGCTGCGGCTGCGGGTGCGCGGCAAGCTGGTCGCGCGGCGCTGCTTCGTGGGCACGGCGAACAAGCTGATCCTGCCCGCCTTCGGCGCGCTGACCGGCGGGCTGGACGTGGACCACCCCGCCCTGCGCCAGGCCGTCGGCCGCCCCGCCGAAGCTCTGGTGCCGGTGCGCGACCGGATGCTGCGCTTTCCCGTCGCGGCGTGATCGTTTGAACATATAAAGATTGTTCACGCGAAGACACGAAGGCGCGAAGATGAACAACTTGCCGCGCGAGCGGCCTTATCATCTAAAGCCTATGATGAATGACGGGCTTCGCCAAGCAGGACGCCCTCTTCGCGCCTCCGCGTCTTCGCGTGAACAAAAAATCGGCCTTTACCGCCCCTCCGGTGGCTCGCGCTCCAGGATCCAATCCTGGCTGACGACGATGATCGAGCGCACCGGCCGCCCGTCGGCATCGCGTGACGGGTCGTAGCGATAGCGTTTCTCGATCAGGCTGCACGTCGTCTCGTCCAGCGCGCGGTTGCCGCTGCTGCGGGTCACGACGCAGCCGCTGACCCGGCCGTCGACATTGACGAAATAGCGCACCGTCACGCTGCCGCTCACCCCCGCCTCGGCGGCTTCGCGGGGATAGTCGGAGTCCTTGATGCGGCCCTTGATCCGGCGCGGCGGGGTTTCGTCGCCATAACCGTCGCCATCGCCCGACCCGCCGCTGCCCGTGCCATTGCCGATCCCGCCCGCACCGGTGCCGGGACCGGGCTTGTCCGAGGCCCCCTGGCTGGCCTGCGAGCCGGTGCCCGCGACCGGCGCGGCGATCACCGGCGAGACGGGCGGCAGCACGACCACCGGCGGCGGTGCGACCACCTGCGTCGCCTGCGACCGGAGATTGGGCGGCGCGGCGGCACCGCGCGGGCGGTGGGTCTGGACCCGCTTGGGCTGGATGCGCGGCGGCGGGGGCGGTGCGGGCGGGCGCACGTCGAAACTGTCCAGCGCCTCGGCCGGGATCGGCAGGGTCGGCGCAAAGCCCAGCCCGACGATCAGCGCATAGCCCATGCCCCCCACGATCAGCGCCGTGGGAATGGCTGCGCGCAGACGGTCGCGCCAATCGGGCCGGGCCAGCGTCATGGAGGACAGGTGGGAAGGCCCGCCCCCGCCCGCAAGCCGCTTAACCCCCTGTCCCCCGCCCCGCGTCCGTGCCACAGGACCGTCATGCAACCCCGATCCGCGCCAGAAGGAGCCCGCGCATGACCGAATCCGATATCCTGATCGTCGGATCGGGCGCGGCCGGGCTGACCGCCGCGCTGAACCTGGCCGACCGTTTCAAGGTCACGGTTCTGGCCAAGGGCAAGATGAACGAGGGCTCAACCGCCTGGGCGCAGGGGGGCATCGCCGCCGTCCTCGAACCCGGCGACACGTTCGACAGCCATATCGAGGATACGATGGTCGCGGGTGCGGGCCTGAACGACCGCGCCACCGTCGAGTTCGTCGTCGAGAACGCCCCCGCCGCCATCGAGCGGCTCCAGAAGCTGGGCGTGCCCTTCGCGACCGAGGGCAATATGCTGCACCTGACGCGCGAGGGCGGGCATTCGCATCGCCGCATCGTGCATGTCGCGGACGCGACCGGCTGGGCGGTGCTCGACGCGCTGCTGAAGGCGGCGGACGCGCATCCCAATATCAACATGGTCCCCGATCAGGTCGCGATCGACCTGGCGACCAGCCGCCACGAGATGCGCTATTCGGGGGCGGGCCATGTCTGGGGCATCTATGCCGTCGACCGGCGGACCGGCCGCGTGGTGCTGCACAAGGCGCGCGCGACGATCCTGGCGACCGGCGGGGCGGGTCGCACCTATCAATTCTCGACCGCGCCCAAGGGGGCGACGGGCGACGGCATCGCCATGGCCTGGCGGGCAGGGGCGCGCGTCTCCAACATGGAGTTCATGCAGTTCCACCCGACCTGCCTCTACAACACCCAGGTCAAGAATTTCCTGATTACCGAGGCGGTTCGCGGCGAGGGCGGACACTTGAAGATCCCCGAGACCGGGCATCGCTTCATGCCCGACCTCGACCCGCGCGCCGAACTGGCGCCGCGCGACATCGTAGCGCGCGCGATCGACCATGAGATCAAGCGGCTGGGCCTGGACTATGTCCATCTCGACATCAGCCACCAGCCGCCCGCCTTTGTCCGCGAGCATTTCCCCAACATCCACGAAAAGCTGCTTTCGCTCGGCATCGACATGACGGTGCAGCCGATCCCGGTCGTCCCCGCCCAGCACTACACCTGTGGCGGCGTCATCGTGGACCGCGACGGGCGCACCGACCTGCCCGGTCTCTATGCGGCGGGCGAGGTCACCCAGTCCGGCCTGCACGGCGCGAACCGGCTGGCCTCCAACTCGCTGCTCGAATGCTTCGTCTATGGCGAGGCATGCGCCAACCATATCGCGCAGCATTGGGACGATCTGCCCCCACCGCCCGCCATCCGCCCCTGGGACGAAAGCCGAGTCACCGATTCGGACGAGGAGGTGGTCATCAAGCAGAACTGGACCGAAATCCGCCGCTTCATGTGGAATTATGTCGGCATTGTGCGCACCACCAAGCGGCTGGAGCGCGCGCAGCATCGCATCCGCATGCTGACCGACGAGGTGAACGACTATTATGGCCATTTCCGCGTCACGCCCGACCTGATCGAGCTGCGCAACCTGCTCCAGACCGCCGAACTGATCGTCAACTGCGCGCTCCATCGCAAGGAGAGCCGGGGCTTGCACTATACGCTGGATTACCCCGAGACGCTGGACGAGGCCGTCGACACGATCCTGATTCCGTGAGGCAAGCCCCGATTCCTCCCCTTGCAGGGACGAATTTAGAATGTTTCGCGTCTTGTCGTGCGCGGGCGGCCTTTCGTCGCAAGCCCCGGACACGGGGATTTCCCCCACCCGGTCAACACGTAAGGATACCCCTGTGTTGCGGGGTATTGCGGTGACGAAGCGAGTATCGAGCGGTGGGCTGCGTTCATGGCCTGCCGGGTTTCTTCTCTTGGGGCTCGCAGGCTGTGGGGCGGATTCACGCCCTGGCGCGACGTCCCATGCTCCCAGCGTGCCCGATCCCCAGGTTTCGGTGTCGATGCCGCTCCCCCCGCCCCGCCCCAGCCGCGCGCCCGCTGCGCCTGCCGAGCTGGTGTCGACGATCAACCGCCTCTCCGCGTCGTTCGCGGGCAAGAAGGGCATTGCCGTGCGTGCGGTCGATGACGGCTGGACCGTCGAGGTAGGCGGGCGCCAGCGCCTGCCGCAGCAATCCGTCTCCAAGCTGTGGGTCGCAATCACCCTGCTCGACCTGCGCGACCGGGGCCGGGCGCGGCTGGACGAGCCGATCGTCGTGCGGCGCGAGGACCTGACCGTCTTCCACCAGCCGATCGCGATGTTGGTCAAGGGCGATGGCTATCACACCACGGTCGGCGAGTTGCTGAACCGCGCGCTCACCATGAGCGACAATACCGCGAACGACCGGCTGCTGACCTATGTCGGCGGGCCGCAGGCGGTGCGCGCGATGATCGCCGCCAAGCGGCTGGGCGACATCCGCTTCGGCCCGGGCGAGCGGCTGCTCCAGGCGAAGACGGCCGGTCTGACGTGGCAGCCCGCCTTCGCGGCGGCGGGCGCGTTCCAGGCGGCGCGCAACCGGCTCGATCCGGCGGCACGCAAGGCCGCGCTCGACGCCTATGTCAGCGATCCGCCCGATGGCGCCGCGCCCATCGCCATCGCCGACGCGCTCGCCCGGCTGGCGCGTGGTGAGCTGTTGTCCGAAACTTCGACCCGCATCCTGATCGACACGATGGAGGCCTCGCGCACCGGCCATGCCCGCCTGCGCGCCGCCGTGCCGAGTGGCTGGCAGATCGCGCACAAGACCGGCACCGGCCAGGATCTGGGCCGCCGCAATGCGGGCTTCAACGATGTCGGCCTGCTGACCGCTCCCGACGGCCGCCGCTTCGCCATCGCGGTGATGATCGGCGACACGATCGAGGATATCCGCAAGCGCCAACAGCTGATCCAGAACGTCGCGGCGGCGGTGGCCAATGCGGCGGGACCGCCGAGAGGACCGGTGGCGGTGGCGAACTGATTGCGTACAACTGTCGCAAGATGACTGGCGTTTCCCAACCTCTGACCGATTATATCCAATGGTCATCAGTGCGATAATCGAATGTGTTTGTCGAACCGGAAGAAGCAGCACGCAATCTTTGCGCAGCAATAAGGATTTTGAACAAGCAATCCCGCTAAATTACTATTATTTTGAACAAAATAACTCGATCTTGAATCACCCCTCCCCTTTAGGGGAGGGGCCGGGGGTGGGGCCTTTCCGCAGGCGCAACGCTGATGGAGAGGCCCCACCCCAACCCCTCCCCTGAAGGGGAGGGGCTTGTTTTGGTCAGTGCGCCGTCATCACCTGCAAAGCTGCGTTTCTACATCTTTACTCATGGGCGACCCACAAACCGCGCAATGGCGTGACCCATCGGCCACAGCCGCCAAAAAGCCGTGCGATCAGGGGCTGTTTACCCTCTCTCTGTTCCGCTAAACCGCGAGCATATGCCCCATCTCTATCTCGTCGACGGCTCCGGCTATATCTTCCGCGCCTATCACCGCCTGCCGCCGCTGACGAACAAGCATGGCGAGCCGGTGGGGGCGGTGTACGGCTATACCACCATGTTGTGGAAGCTGGTGGACGAGATCAACGCCGCTGACGGGCCGACCCATATGGCAGTGGTCCTCGACAAGTCGTCCAAGACCTTCCGCAACGAAATGTACGACCAGTATAAGGCGCACCGGCCCCCGCCCCCGCCCGATCTGGTCCCCCAGTTTCCGATGATCCGCGACGCCACCCGCGCCTTCTCGCTGCCCTGCATCGAGGAGATGGGGCTGGAGGCCGACGACCTGATCGCCTGTTATGCCCGCGCCGCGATGGCGCAGGGGTGGCAGGTCACGATCGTCTCGGGCGACAAGGACCTGATGCAGCTGGTCGAGGATGGCAGCCTCGACATGCTCGACACGATGAACAACCGGCGTCTGGGCGAGGCCTATGTGGTCGAGAAGTTCGGCGTCGGGCCGAAGCAGCTGGGCGATGTGCTCGCGCTGATGGGCGACAGCGTCGATAACGTGCCGGGCGTGCCGGGCGTCGGCCCCAAGACCGCCTCCAAGCTGATCGTCGAGCATGGCGACCTGGAATCCGTCCTCGCCGCCGCGCCCGAGATGAAGAAGGGCAAGCTGCGCGACAACCTGATCGAACATGCCGAGAATGCGCGGCTGTCGAAGCGGCTGGTCACGCTGGAGTGCAACGCGCCGCTGCCGCAGCCGCTGGAGGAACTGGCGCTGCATCCGACCATCCCGGATGCGCCCTTGCGCGCGTTTCTGGAGCATCACGGCTTCCGCTCGCTGATCGCCAAGATGGGCCAGATCACCGACGACGCCGCGCCCGCCCCCGCCGCCGGAGAAGCCGCGCCCGCCGCGCCGATGGACGATGACGAGCCGTGCAATCTCGACGGCTATACCACGGTGCAGGACTTGGCGACGCTCGACCAATGGGTGGCCGACGCGCGTCATCAGGGCTTCGTCGCGATCGATACCGAGACCAGCTCGACCGACGCGACCCAGGCCGAACTGGTCGGGGTCAGCCTGTGCCTGGCGCCCAACAAGGCGTGTTATATCCCGCTCGGCCATGGCGGCACCGACCTGCTGGCCGAGGTGCCGGTACAGATTCCGGTCGCCGAAGCCTTGGAGCGGATCAAGGCACTGTGCGAGGACCCGTCGGTCCTGAAGATCGGCCAGAACCTGAAATTCGACATGATCGTGCTGGGCGAGCGCGGCATCGCCGTCGCGCCGCATGACGACACGATCGTCTTGAGCTTCGATCTCGATGCGGGGCTTCACGGCCACGGCATGGACGAGCTGGCCGCGACGCACCTGTCGCACACCTGCCTCGCCTTCAAGGAGGTGGTCGGCACCGGCAAGAAACAGCTCGGCTTCCATGAGGTCGATCTCAAACTCGCCACCCGCTACGCCGCCGAGGACGCCGACGTCACGCTGCGGCTGTGGAAGCGGTTCAAGGCGCGGCTGCCGATGGAGCAGGCGACGCGCGTCTACGAGATGGTCGACCGCCCGCTCGTCCCCGTGATCGCGGGCATGGAGCGGCGCGGGATCAAGGTCGATCGCGACCGCCTCTCGCAACTCTCCACCGAATTCGCCGGACAGATTGCCGCGCTGGAGGGCGAGATCCATGCGATGGCGGGCACCCCCTTCACCATCGGCAGCCCCAAGCAGCTCGGCGAGATCCTGTTCGACCGCCTCGGCCTGAAGGGCGGGCGCAAGGGCAAGTCGGGCGTCTATTCGACCGACGTGACCGAACTCGAACGGCTTGCCCGTGACGGCGGCGAAGCGGCGGAGATCGTGCGCAAGATCCTGGAATGGCGCCAGCTCTCCAAGCTGAAGAGCACCTATACCGACGCGCTCCAGGCGCAGATCAACCCCAAGACCGGCCGCGTCCACACCAGCTACAGCCTGACCGGCGCACAGACCGGCCGCCTGTCCTCGACCGAGCCGAACCTTCAGAACATCCCGATCCGCACCGAGGTCGGGCGGCAGTTGCGCGAGGCGTTCATCGCCGAGGACGGCCATGTCCTGATCGCCGCCGACTATTCGCAGATCGAGTTGCGGCTGGCCGCGCATATGGCCGACGTGCCCGCGCTGCGTGATGCCTTTGCCAATGGCGACGACATCCACAGCCTGACCGCGATGGAGCTGTTCGGCGAGGTCAATCGCGACACGCGCGGGCGCGCCAAGACGATCAACTTCGCCATCCTCTACGGCATTTCGCGCTGGGGCCTGGCGGGGCGGCTCGACGTGTCGGCGGACGAGGCGCAGTCGATGATCGACCGCTATTTCGAACGTTTCCCCGGCATCAACCGCTATATCGCCGAGACGCTGTCGAGCGTGCGCGAGAAGGGCTTCACCGAGACGCTGTTCGGCCGCAAGACGCATTTCCCCCGCATCGCCTCGCGCAATCAGGGCGAGCGCCAGGGGGCCGAGCGCGCCGCGATCAACGCGCCGATCCAGGGGACCAGCGCCGACATCATCAAGCGCGCCATGGTCCGCATGGAACCCGCCCTCGCCGCCGCTGGCCTGAGCCATGTGCGGATGCTGTTGCAGGTGCATGACGAACTGGTGTTCGAAGCGCCCGAGGCGGATGCCGAGGCGGCGGGCGCGGTCATCCGCGAGGTGATGGCCGGCGCGGCCGAACCGGCGGTGTCGCTGTCGGTGCCGCTGGGCGTCGAGATCGGCTTCGGCAAGAGCTGGGGCGCGGCACATTGATCCACGCTTCCCTCACCCCCATTCCTCCCCAAGCGCCGCTTGGGGAGGGGGACCATGGCGATAGCCATGATGGGGGGACAGCTCGGCCCAACCTCGCGGCCGGTGACACCCCTCCGTCAGGCCTCCGGCCGATTTCGGGGCACTGCGCCCACTGATGGCCCAGACCCAGGACATCGACGCGCTGGCCAAGGGCGGGCGGACCAATATCGCGGGCTTCGTCCTGCGGCTGGCGGCGCGCATTCCCTTCCTGTTCATCGCAGGCCGCATCTATGGCCCCGATCTGGTCGGGCGCTTCGCCATTGCCGTGGTCGTCGTCGAACTGGCGGCGCTGGTCGCGACATTGGGCATGAAGCGCGGGCTGGCACAGGCACTGGCCTCCACCGATCGGCCGCATGTCCATGTCGTCTGGGACGCAATGGCGCTCGCCTTCCTCGCCTCGGTGGCGGCCAGTGCGGTGCTGTGGAGCTTTCCCGAGCTTCTCTACCCCAATAGCGCGATCACCGGGCTGGACCGGTGGCTGCCCTGCATCATCGTCGCCATCGCCTGGTCCGATGTCAGTCTCGCCGCGCTCGCCTATCGCCACAACGTCAAGGCGACCGTCACCGCGCGTGCGGTGATCGAACCCTGGACGATCTCGATCGCCGCCTGGGTCTTTTCCTTCTTCACCATCCGCGACGGCCTCGTCCTGTCCTATGTCGCGTCGATGACGGCGGCGCTGATCGCCAGCCTGGTGCCGTTCCTGCGCAGCTATGGCCTGCCGCAGGGGTGGAGCCCGCGTCTCGCCCGCGTCTTCGCGCTGGCCCGCGCCAATGCGCCGCTGGCGGGGGCGGACGCGCTGGAATGGGGCACGCGCAATGTCGACCGATTTATCCTGGGCGTGATGTTCGAACCGCGCATCGTCGGCATCTATTACATGGCGCAGCAGGTCGCTTCGCTGCCGCAGAAGCTCAAGACCAGTTTCGACCCGATCCTGGGCCCCGTCATCACCCAGAGCCTGGCCAATGGCGACATGGGCGCGATCGCGCGGCAGGTGCGGCAGGTCGCTTTCTGGATCATGGCGGCGCAGGGGTGCCTGGCGCTGATGGGCTCGATACCGGGCGAAGGCGTGATGGGCGTGGTCGGCCCGCAATTCGTGTCGGGCACCGCCGCCCTCGCCTTCCTGCTGTTCGCCGAGGTGCTGGCCTCGACCGGCGCGGTATGTGAATCGGCGCTGGTCTATACAGCGCGGCACCGCAACCTGATGATCTCGATCGCGATGCTGGGCGTACAGATCGGCCTGAGCTTCGCGCTGATCCTGGGGATGCGCGCGCTCGGCTGGCCACAGACCTGGGCGGCGGCGGGCCCGGCGGTGGCACTGGCCATGAGCGTGACCATGACCTCGGTCATCAAGGCGCGCGTGTTGTCGGGCATATTGAAGGCGCCGGTATCGCCGTTCCGCTGGCCTTTGGTTTGGGCGGCCGGTGCGGCGGTCGTGGTCGGGGGCGCGTTCACCCTGCTGCCCAAGCGGCTGGAATGGGCCGAACTGCTGTTTGGCGAGCCCGCCATCGCGGCGACCTATCTGCTGGTGCTGTGGCGCTGGGCCTTCGGTCCGGCGGACCGGGCGCTGTTCGGCAAGGCGCCGAGCGTGGAGGAGGCGACGCTGCCCAATGCGGGCGGGATCACACGGTAACCTTTTCCTCCCCAGCAAGGGGAGGTGGCAGTCCGAAGGACTGACGGAGGGGTGTCACCATCGGCGGGGACACCCCTCCACCACCGCTTCGCGGCGGTCCCCCTCCCCCTACAGGGGAGGAAGTGAACTTAATGCCGGAAGTGGCGCATGCCGGTGAAGACCATCGCCAGGCCCGCCTCGTCCGCCGCCGCGATGACCTCGTCGTCGCGGATCGAGCCGCCCGGCTGAATCACCGCCGTCGCGCCCGCCTCGACCGCGGCGAGCAGGCCGTCGGCGAAGGGGAAGAAGGCGTCCGACGCGACCGCCGAACCGATGGTGCGGGGTTCCGCCCAGCCCGCCTTCTCGGCAGCATCCTTGGCCTTCCACGCCGCGATGCGCGCCGATTCCAGGCGGTTCATCTGGCCCGCACCGACACCGGCGGTCGAGCCGCCCTTGGCATAGACGATCGCGTTCGACTTCACATGCTTGGCCACCGTCCAGGCGAAGCGGCAATCGGCCAGTTCCTGCTCCGTCGGCGCGCGCTTGGTCACGACCTTCAGCATGTCGTCGGTCAGGCGGCCATTGTCGCGGCTCTGGACCAACAGGCCACCCGCGATCGACTTCATCATCAGGCCGGGACGCGCCGGGTTGGGAAGCTCACCCGACAGCAGCAGGCGCAGATTCTTCTTCTTAGCGAAGATCTCACGCGCTTCCGGCGAAGCGTCCGGGGCCACCACCACTTCGGTGAAGATGCCCGAGATCGCTTCCGCCGTCTCGGCGTCGAGGGGGCGGTTGCAGGCGATGATGCCGCCGAACGCCGATACCGTGTCGCAGGCGAACGCCGCCTGATAGGCCTCCAGCAGCGTGTCACCGCTCGCCACGCCGCAGGGGTTGGCGTGCTTGACGATCACGACGGTCGGCGGACCGTCGAGGAACTCGCTGACCAGCTCCAGCGCGGCGTCGGCGTCGTTGAGGTTGTTGTAGCTCAGCGCCTTGCCCTGCAACTGTTCGGCCTGGGCGATGCCCTGACCGCCCTTTTGCGGCAGGTAGAGCGCGGCGACCTGATGCGGGTTCTCGCCATAGCGCAGCGTTTCGGGATGCTTGGTGAAGGCGAGCGGCAGGGTCGCCGGGAAGGCCTCGCCCTGGTCGACGAAGCCGAACCACTGCGCGATCGCCGAGTCATAGGCGGCGGTGGCGGCGAAGGCCTTGGCGGCGAGGCGCTGGCGGGTCTTCAACGTCGAGGCGCCGTCATTGGCGGCCAGATCGGCGAGGAAGTCGGCATAGTCGGCCGGATCGGTCAGGATCGAGACATAGCCATGGTTCTTGGCCGCCGAGCGGACCATGGACGGGCCGCCGATATCGATATTCTCGATGATCTCAGGACGCTCCGCGCCCTTCGCGACGGTCTGCTGGAAGGGGTAGAGGTTGACGACCACGAGGTCGATCGCGCCGATGCCATGCTCGGTCATCGCGGCGGCATGGGCGGGGTCGTCGCGCACCGCGAGCAGGCCGCCATGCACCATCGGGTGCAGCGTCTTGACCCGGCCGTCCATCATTTCGGGGAAGTTGGTGACCTCGGAAATATCGCGCACCGGCAGGCCCGCATCGCGGATCGCCTTGGCGGTGCCGCCGGTCGAGACGAGGTCGACCCCGCGCTCGGCCAGCGCACGGGCCAGGTCGATGACGCCGGTCTTGTCGGACACCGACAGCAGCGCGCGGCGGACCGGCACCAGATCGACGGAGGGAGCGGAGGGGAGCGAAACGGCCATCGGGCAGCGGGTCCTACATGCTGAAGGGGAGTTTGCGGACCCGATAGACTCCGATTCGCCGAAGCGCAAAATGTGATTCGGGGTATGCGCCTTTCCTCCCCTGCAACGAGTGGCAGGTGGATTGCCTCCCAGGCAATCCAGATCATGCCGGGGGCATGATCGACCTGTCACTGGGGACCAGCAAAGCTGGTGGAGGGGTGTAGCGCTATCGAGAGGGCGACACCCCTCCGTCAGGGCTGCGCCCTGCCACCTCCCCTTCCAGGGGAGGAATTTGATCTTTCGCGCGGAGGCGCGGAGAACGCAGAGGGGTTTTGCCCGGTGGCGAATCCTTCGGATCAATAATCGGCCAGAGCGGAAGCCTTGTCAGCGCTACAAGTCCGCCATCTCTGCGTTCTCCGCGCCTCCGCGCGAACACCCCCCCTTAAAGCGCCCGTTTGAATGCCCAGCTGACATGCGCGCCGCCCGCAGGCGTTTCGCCGGTCACGACCAACTGCTGCGTCGCCACCGGCCGTCCGGTGCCGTCGATCCACAGCGACTCCTCGATGGCCAGCATGCCGCCGCGACAGCGGAACTGCCACAGCGCGCCGTCCTCCAGCCGCAGGATCGCCTGGCCGCTCTCGGCCGTCACCATCGCCTCCACCCCGTCGCCCAGATGGAAGCGCAGGGCGAAGACCGTGCTGCCCGCCTGCCGCTTGCGACCCTCGGGCAGCAGCGCATCCTCGCCGCGCAGTTCGCGCCCGTCGCCGGTCAGCAGGAGCTGGCGGCGATGGGTGAAGCCATAGCGGCGGACATAACCGTCATGGCTCGCCTCGATCCGGCTGGCCGCGTCCGACTCCTGGCGGCTGAGCTCCACCTCGGCGACGCCGCGTCCCAGCGTGCCGTCGGCATGGATGGCGGTGGAGTTGCTGTCGCCCAGCGTCATCGTCGAATGCGCCGCCGTGGTGCGCAGGCCATGGGCCAGGCTGGCGGGCACCTGCGCCACGGTGGCGCGCGCGCCGCCGCAATTGACGACGATCCGCTGCGCGCCGTCCGAAAACTCGAAGGCCAGGGTCGAGGCACAGCCGCCCTCGATCGCGCGGGCGATCGGTGGGGGTGCGGCGTCCATGACCAGCACCGCTTGCGCCGCCGCCAGCCGCTGATAGCCCCAATCGCCCGCCTGCCGCAGCGGCCGGGTGCGCACGCCCGATGCCTCGATCACGGCCGCGATCCGCTCGGGCGTTTCGGGGCCGGAGCCCTGCCAGCTCGACAGCGCCCGGTCGCCGTGCATGACGCCGAGCAGCGCGGAGATCATCCGCTGCAACCGCGTCTGGAATTGTTCGGGAAAGGCCAGACCGCGCGCGTCATAGACTTCGCGCATCATGGTCAGCAGCATCACCGCGTCGAGCTGTACCGCCGGACTGCGCGCGATGACGCCGCCATCGGGAAACAGCCCGGTATCGAGCGCGCGGGCCAGCCCCGCCTCACCGAACGCCTGGCGCGGATCGCCACCCGCCAGCAGCAGCCCGGCCGCGATCACCCCGCACCATGCCGCGATGCGCGCAACGCCCGGCGGGGCCTTGTCGGCGCCGCGATCGAGATGCCGCGCGCCCCGCGCCATCGTGTTGAGCACGCGCGAGCGATAGACGAGGTCGTCGGACGACAGGATCAGCGGCGCATGCGCGGTCCAGAACAGGATGCGCCGCCCCCAGAGATCGGGGCGCCAGGCGACGGCATCGACCGTCTCGGCAAAGGCGTCGAGCCAGCGGCCCATCAGATACTCGGCGATCGGCGCACCCTGCGCCCGGGTCGCGACGGTCGACAGGTCGCGCAGCCAGGCGAAGCTGTGCAGATGATCGGCAAAACCCGTCGACCAGTCGGGCCGGGCGAAATCGATCGACTCGACCCCGCGCTCCTCGCCCCGCCAGTCGAGCACCCCGCCGAGCAGCGCATGACCGCGCTCGATATCGCCCAGCACCGGGTCCTCGGGCACCGCCATCAGCTTGAGTGGATGCCGCCCCTTCAGCCGCAGCGAATGCAGCGGCGTGCGCCAGGTCAGCCGGTGAAGATGCTCGCTGAGCCGATCCGCGAGCGATAGGCCGCCGCTCTGGACGCGGACCAGGCGTTTGCCTTCCTCGATGCTGTCGGCGGCGATACGGGCCTCTTCGGCCCCCATGCGATCGCGCATTTGAGTCAACGGCCCGCTCAACCGCGCAGAGCGGCGATGTTCGCGGCGTAATGCTCCGGGCCACCCCGGAAGGCGGCGGTGCCCGCGACCAGCGCATCGGCCCCGGCCTCGATACAGCGCTTGGCCCAGGCCGGATCGACCCCGCCATCCACCTCCAGGTCGATGGCGCGGCCCGAATGCTCGATCATCTTGCGGATCGCCGAAATCTTCTTGAGCTGGCTTTCGATGAAGCTCTGCCCGCCGAAGCCGGGGTTCACGCTCATCACCAGGACCAGGTCGACCATGTCGATCAGGTAATCCAGCATCTTGGCGGGCGTGGCGGGGTTCAGGACGACACCGGCGCGCTTACCCAGCCCCTTGATGTGCTGGATCGTGCGGTGGATATGCGGCCCCGCCTCCGGATGGACCGTGATCGTGTCCGCCCCGGCCTCGGCAAAGGCGTCGAGATAGGCGTCGATCGGCGAGATCATCAGATGCACGTCGAACGGCTTGGTCGTGTGCGGGCGCAACGCCCTCACCACCGCCGGGCCGATGGTGATGTTGGGCACGAAATGCCCGTCCATCACATCGATATGGATCCAGTCGGCACCAGCGGCGTCGATGGCCCGGACTTCCTCGCCCAGTTTGGCGAAATCGGCGGACAGGATGGAGGGTGCGATACGGACGGGGAGCATGGCATTTGTCCTTAACGCCATATCGCGCCCAAGTCAGCCTTTGCGTTGCAGCCGCGCGATGAAGAACCCGTCGAGCCGCCCTTCCTTTGCGAGCATCGTCGGCAGGGTGCGGATCGTGCCCTCCTCGGTGATCCCCGGCCACTCGCCGGCGATCGGCGACAGCGCATAATCGGGCCGCTCGGCCAGGAAGGCGGCGATCTGGCGCTCGCCCTCTTCGGGCTCCAGCGAGCAGGTGGCATAGACCAAGGTCCCGCCGGGCTTCAGCCAGTCGGCGGCGCGCGCCAGGATCACGCGCTGCAACGCGGCCATCTCGGCGATGATCGCGGGGCGGACGCGGTAGAGGACGTCCGGGTGACGGCGGAAGATGCCGCTGGCGCTGCACGGCGCGTCGACCAGGATCGCATCGACCGGTTGCTTCGGGCTCCATTCGCGCAGGTCGGCGGTGACGACCTCGGCGGACTGGTTGGTGCGCTCCAGATTCTCGGCGAGTCGGGCAAGGCGCGACTCGGACTGGTCGATCGCGGTGACGGTCCAGCCGGCGGCGGCGAGCTGGAGCGTCTTGCCACCCGGTGCGGCACACAGGTCGAGCACATGGCCCTTGCCCTCGCCCAGCAGCCGTGCGGGGATCGAGGCGGCGACGTCCTGCACCCACCAGGCGCCCTCGTCGAAACCCTGCAACTCCATCACCGCATTGCCCGAAGGCAAACGCACATGACCGGGCAACAGGCTGATCCCGCCCAGCTTTTCCGCCCATTCCCCGGTCGCGGACGGATCGGCCAGAGTCAGGTCGAGCGGCGGCGGCGCGGCGATGGCATGGGCGGCGGCCTCGACCATCTCCTCGCCCCAATTCTCTTCCCAACGGGCCTCGGTCGTGTCGGGCAGAGCGGGGATTTCGGGGAGCAGCACGCCGCTCTTGGTGATGGTGCTGAACACGCCGTGGACCAGCTTGCGCGGGCCGCCATCGACCAGCGGAAGCACGGTCGAGATGGCGGCGTGCGGCGGCGTGCCCAGCGCCAGCACCTGGACGAGCGCGATGCGCAGGGCGAAGCGCGCCTTGGCATCGTCGGGCAGGCGCTGCTTGGTCGCCGAGTCGATCAGCGCGTCGAGATCGGGCAGGCGGCGCAGCGTCTCCGCCGCGATGGCGTGCGCCAGACCCCGGTCAGGCCCGCCTGGCAGCGCACGAGTCGCCGAGGCGAGTGCGGCCTCCAGCGGCTCGCCCCGGCGCAACACCGCGTCGAGCAGGCGGATGGCGGCGCGGCGGCTCGCGGTGCCCAGCGGTTCGGTCGGGCGCTGCTGCCGCCCGCGCCGGTCCTCGCCCTTGGGGCCACCACGACGATCGGGACGGCCACGGGTCGGCGATTGGGGAGGACGTGTCACTTGGCAAAACTCCTGTCAGCCCCGACATGGGCTGCAATATTCCGTCCCCTTAGTCGAAAGGACCGCTCATGGGCCAGCGCCCCGACCATGTGAAGCCGCCCGCCTATCTCTCGCAGAACCCGCCCGTGCCGCAGCCCGAGGCCAAGCCGGAGCCGCAGGACGACCCGTTGGGGAAGAATCCGGTGCGCTATGGGGATTGGGAATTGAAGGGCGTTGCGGTCGATTTTTGAGGGTGAGACCCTCCCGCCTACTTCTTAAGCCCCTCCCGCAAGCGGGAGGGGTTTGGGGAGGGCACGGAGCCTCGCAGAGCCTGTCGCCTGTGGCTTTCCCTCCCCCATCCCCTCCCGCCTGCGGGAGGGGAGCGGCCAGAAGCTAAGGACACCCTTCCCAACCGCCGTTCAGCCTGAGCGAAGTCGAAGGCCACACCCCCAACCCTACCTCAGGCCGAGGCCATCACCGCCGAACGAGCGTCCCCGCCCCCTGCTTGGTAAAGATCTCCAGCAGCATCCCGTGCGGCACGCGCCCGTCCAAGATCACCGCCGCATCCACGCCCGCTTCCACCGCGTTGACGCAGGTTTCCAGCTTGGGGATCATCCCCCCCGAAATCGTCCCGTCACTGCGCAGTTCCGCGATTCTGGCCGGGTTCAGGTCGGTCATCAGTTCGCCCTGCTTGTCGAGCACGCCCGCGACATCGGTCAGCAGGAAGAAGCGCGACGCGCCCAGCCGCGCGGCGATCGCGCCCGCCATGGTGTCGGCGTTGATGTTATAGGTATGCCCGTCCAGCCCGATGGCGACCGGCGCGATGACCGGGATGATGCCGTCGGCGCACAGGCTTTCGATCAGGCGCGGGTCGACCGCGACCGGCTCACCGACGAAGCCCAGGTCGACATGCCGCTCGATCCCCTTCAGCGGATCGGCCTCGCGCCCCTGGATCTTCTCGGCGATGACGAGGCCCGCATCCTTGCCCGAGATGCCGACCGCGCGGCCCCCGGCGGCGGAGATCCAGCTGACGATTTCCTTGTTGATCGAACCCGCCAGCACCATCTCGGCGATCTGCGCGGTTTCGCGGTCGGTGACGCGCAGGCCGTTGACGAACTGCGATTCGACGCCGAGGCGCTTCAGCATCGCGCCGATCTGCGGACCGCCGCCATGGACCACGACCGGGTTGATGCCGACCGCCTTCAGCAGCACCATGTCCTCGGCGAAGTCGCGCTGCCGCTCGGGATCGCCCATGGCGTGGCCGCCATATTTCACCACGAAGGTCTTGCCCGCGTAACGCTGAAGATAGGGCAGCGCCTCGGTCAGCGTCTCGGCCTTGGCGAGCAGGGCGGCGTCGGGATCGTGGTTGGTCATGGCGGCCCTTTATCGCGGGTCGGGAGCGGGGAAAACCGGCAATATGGGTCAGGCGCGGTCCAGCCGCCGCCCCAGCCCCACAAAGACATAGATCAACGGCGGCACCAGGATCGCCGACAGCGTGACCTTGGCGATCATCTGCCCCACGATCAGCGGGCCGACGGGAAACTCGCCGTAAAAGGCGATCGTCACGAACAGCAGCGTATCGACCACCTGGCTGAGCATGCTGGCGATCGCCGCGCGCAGCCAGAGCAGCTTGCTCCCCTCGCGTCCTTTCAGGGCTGCGAAGATGGTGACGTTCAGCGTCTGCGACACGCCGTAGGCGACGATGCCCCCCATCCAGATCCGCCAGGTCGATCCCAGCACCAGCTGGATGGCATCGCGATTGGCCGGGATCATCTCCGGCGAGGCGGGCAGCTTGTAGACGACGAAGGAGAGAACCAGCGACACCAGCAGCGGCACGAAGCCCACCCGCACCAGCCGTCCGGCGGTGGCGGGGCCGTGCAGCTCGGCCACCGCGCTCGACGTGACGACCAGCAGCAGGAAGGCGAAGATGCCCGCCTCGACCGCCAGCGGGCCGAGTGCCACCTGCTTGTTGCCCAGCACGCCCGCAATACAGACCATGCCGCCATAGAAGATCGACAGGGCAAAGAGCGAGGGCGAAATCAGGCGGGGGCGAGCGGAAATGTCGGGCTGGTCCATCGGCGACTGCTAGCGCGAAAACGATCCGGGGCAAAGGATTAGCGGCGTCACATCCCTCCCCTGCAAGGGGAGGTGGCAGGTCGAAGCCCTGACGGAGGGGTGTCGCCCTTCTCGATAGCGAGACACCCCTCCGACGCGCTGCGCGCGCCACCTCCCCTTGCAGGGGAGGAATTGGCAAGCTCAACCGCTTGCACCGCACCCCGTGACAGGCTCTATTCCCCGCCGACACAGAAAAGAGGGGGATCACATGCGGTTGGCAAAATGGCTCGGCGGGGTGGCGGCGGCACTGGCGATTCCCGGGGCGATGCTGCCCGGCATCGCGGCGGCGCAAGGGAGGCCCGATCAGAAGGCGTTCTTCGACCTGTACAAGCAGCTGGTCGAAACCAACACCAGCCTGTCGGTCGGCAGCTGCACCCAGGCCGCGGGCCAGATCGCCGACCGGCTGAAGGCGGCGGGCTACAAGGACGCCGACATCACCCTGTTCTCGGTGCCCGAACATCCCAAGGACGGCGGCATCGTCGCGGTCCTGCCCGGCACCGACAAGAAGCTGAAGCCGATGCTGCTGCTCGGCCATCTCGACGTGGTCGAGGCCAAGCGCGAGGATTGGACGCGCGATCCGTTCAAGCTGATCGAGGAGGACGGCTTCCTCTATGGACGCGGCACCGTCGACGACAAGGCGATGAGCGCGGTCTGGGCCGACACGCTGATCCGCCTGAAAAAGACCCCGCCCAAGCGCACGATCAAGATGGCGCTGACCTGTGGCGAGGAAACGACCTTCGCCTTCAACGGCGCGGAATGGCTGGCCAAGAACAAGCCCGACCTGATCGCCGCCGAATTCGTCCTGAACGAGGGCGGCGGCGGGCGGCTCGATTCGGACGGCAAGCGCGAGTTGCTGGCGGTGCAGGTCGGCGAGAAAGCGGCGCAAAACTATACCTTCCTCGCCACCAATCCGGGCGGGCACAGTTCGCAGCCGACGCCGGAAAACGCGATCTACGAACTCGCCGATGCGGTGAAGGCGGTGCAGGGTTATGAGTTTCCCATCCACCTGACCGACACCACACGCGCCTTCCTGACCGCGACCGCGCAGAAGGTCGGCGGCCAGCTTGGCGATGCGATCACCCGCCTGCTCGCCAATCCGGAGGACAAGGCAGCGGATGCGATCGTCAGCCAGGACAAGGCGCTGCACTCGACGCTGCGCACCACCTGCGTCGCGACGCTCCTCCAGGCGGGCCATGCCGAAAACGCCCTGCCCCAGCGCGCGACCGCCAATATCAACTGCCGCATCTTCCCCGGCGAGACGGTCGACGGCACGCTGGCCCGGCTGAAGGAACTGGCAGGTCCCAAGGTCACCGTCACCGCCAACCAGCCGGTGCGCCCGACCGCGATTCCGCCCAAGCTGGACCCGAAGATCATCGGCCCGATGAAGACGCTGGCGGCCAAGCACTTCCCCGGCGTGCCGCTGGTCCCGATGATGTCCACCGGGGCGACCGACGGCATCTTCTTCCAGACGATCGGCATTCCCGTTTACGGCGCGCCGGGCATCTTCATCGAGAAGGACATGTCGGGCATCCACGGCCTGAACGAGCGGATTCGGGTCAGCTCGCTCTATGACGGGCGGGATTATCTCTACGATCTGGTGAAGGCTTATGCATATTGAGTGAAACCTCGCCGCCCGTGCCCGGCGGGCGGCGGCTTTTCACATCGAGCCAGGGGGGATGCGTGTGCTCCCCATCCGAGAGTGCGACGGTTTGCACATCCGGGCAGGGTCGGCATGCCCATAGGCCTGTCTTCCCCCGCCCCTCGGATAGGGGAGAAGGGGTGGATCGCGCCGTGGCCCTAACCGGGCCGGGTCGTCGTCCAGCAGGGTTTCAGCATCGCGCGCGTCCGGTTCACCCATTCGGCCAGCGGCGTGCCGGCATTCGAGTCGACCTCGACCGGAAACCCGATTTCCGAGCCGTAATGCGCCCGAAAGCGGACCTGATAGCCCACGCCGTCCAGGATCAAGTCCGCCGGGTCGCTGGGCAGTGACGGTCTCGGCATGGGGATGGATCGCAAATGGCGGACGGCTTCGGCCGCGCCGGGACATGTCCGGCTGTCGGCCCATGTGATGACGGTCGGCTTGCCGTGTCGCCGTAAGGTCATGCGCAGAATGCGGGGATCCGCCATGCTACTGGCCTCGTCGCGAAGAAACGCGACGGTTTCCGAACTATAGGCAAGTGACGGCTCATAGGTCATGTCCGCCCAGACATCATCGGGTAACGGCCCGGTGATGCTGGCTTGCAGGATCAATGCTGCGATCATCTCGGCTCTCCCGTTCCTTCAACCGCTGGGGCGTCGCGCCCGTCGCAAGCTGCCAATTGGCTGAACGCCGCCGCCATGCTTCGTTCAGATCAAATGCCTCAATATCCGCAACATACGGGAGCGAATACGTTTCGAGGAACTGGCAATGAAGATGCTCAAGACCGGATTGCTGGTGGCCCTGGCCGGTGGGGCGATTCTGACGGCCACCGCCGCCGGCGCGCAGGACTGGCGTTATGACGGCTATGCCACGCAGCAGGCGCATCAGGATGCCCAGTATCGCGCCTATCAGGCGGGCCGGGACCAGCGCGCGGCCGACGAAGCCGCTTATTATGGCGATTACCGCGCCGCCAACGCCTATGCGCATGATGCCTCGATCCGCCGGTCGGAGGCCAAACAGGCCGCCCGCTTCGCGCATGAGGCGAAGAAGGCGCAATATTGGGATTCGTGGCGGCATCACGGCTGGGGCTGGTAAGCCCCGCCACAGACGCGCAACGGAAAAGGGGCCGACGCTGGGTTAGCGTCGGCCCCTTTTTCCTGTGCGATACACTCGGCGATCACGCCAAGAGATCGGCCCACAGCCGATCAGCCGTCGTAATCGGCACCCAGATTCTGGTTGCGCGGCGGAGCGGCGGCGGTCAGGCGCAGTGCCTCGGCCGAGGCCTGCAGGCTGCCGACGTCATCCGCCTCGTCCTCGTCGTCGATCTGGACGCGCTGCAGGCTGTTGACCACGGCTTCTTCCAGATGGGTCGGACGAACCGTTTCCTCTGCGATCTCGCGCAGCGCGACGACCGGGTTTTTGTCGCGATCGCGGTCGACGGTCAGATCCGCCCCGCCCGAAATCTGACGGGCCCGCTGCGCCGCGAACAGCACCAGATCGAAACGGTTGGGAATCTTGTCGACGCAATCTTCGACGGTGACGCGCGCCATGCGTGTGTCCTTCGCAAATAATGCTGGGATGAAAGCGTGCCGCCTAGCAGCAAAGGCCGCCCAAGTCAAAAGCCTTGGGCTTGCAACACCCCTGCCCCCTGGATCGTTACGTTTTCGACAGGATCACCTACCCCAAGGAGCCGCGCCATTTCCGCCCCCCATCCGCCCGAGCAGCCCGGTTTCCAGGTCGATGGGCAGCGGCTGACCCTGCTCGACACAGGGCCACGGCGACTGGAGGCGGTGCTGGCGCTGATCGACGGGGCGCAGGTCTCGTTGCGCATCCTCTATTATATCTATGCCGATGACGAAACCGGGCGGCGGGTCCGCGACGCGATGATCGCGGCAGCCCGGCGCGGCGTCTCGGTGTCGGTGATCGTCGACGGCTTCGGGGCGGGCGCGGACGAGGCGTTCTTCCGCCCCCTGGTCGAGACGGGTGCGCGGCTGTCGCGGTTCGAGCCGCGCTTCGGCCGCCGCTATCTGTTGCGCAACCACCAGAAGCTGGCGCTGGCGGATGCAGAGGGGCCCTCCCCCTCGATCATCATCGGCGGCTTCAATATTGAGGATGATTATTTCGGCACCCCCGCCGACCAGAGCTGGCGCGATCTGGGCCTGTTGGTCGAGGGTTCGGCGGCGGCGCGGATGGCGGGATATTTCGATGCGCTGTTCGCCTGGACGGAAGATCCCAAGGGGCGCCTTCGCGACCTGAACAAGGCGCTGGCGCATTGGAGCGAGTCGAAGGGCAGATTGCGCTGGTTGATCGGCGGGCCGACCCGGCGGCTGTCGCCCTGGGCGCGAACCGTGCGCGACGATATGCGGCGGGGACGACGCATCGACGTGATCGCCGCCTATTTCACCCCCAGCCCCACCATGCTCCGCCGCCTCGACCGGGCGGGGCGGCGCGAGGCCGAGGTGCGGATCGTGACGGCGGGCAAGTCCGACAACGAGGCGACGATCGCCGCCGCGCGCTTCACCTATGCGGGCCTGCTGCGCAAGGGCGTGCGGATCTTCGAATATCAACTGACCAAGCTGCACACCAAATTATACGTGATCGACGATGCGGTGCATGTCGGCTCGGCCAATTTCGACATGCGCAGCCTGTTCGTGAATCTGGAGCTGATGCTCAGGGTGGAGGACGCCGCCTTCGCAGCCCATGTCCGCGCCTATATCGACGGAGAGGTCGCGCGGTCGGAGGCGATTACCCCCGACTGGTACAAGCGGAATACGGGCTGGTTCCAGCGGCTGCGCCAGTTCGCGGCATATCTGCTGATCGCGGTGATCGACCCGTCGGTATCGCGGGGGCTGAACTTCGGGATCGAGGCGCCGGACGGGGATTAAATTCCTCCCCTGTAAGGGGAAGTGGCAGGCCGTCAGGCCTGACGGAGGGGTGTCCCGCTATCGAGAGGGCGACACCCCTCCACCAGCTTCGCTGGTTACCCTCCCCTTACATGGGAGGAATGGGTGTCAGTCCTTCCAGGCCCAGTAGAGCTGCGCCGGGGGCACGTTCCACCATTCCATGTCGTGGTCGATGTTCGACCAGTGCGGGACCAGGAAGTCCTTCACCTTGGGGCTGAACTGATAGACCAGGAACGCGCCGCCGGGGCGCAGCACGTCATGCGTGCCTTGCGCGATCGCCGGACCGACGCCGGGCGGCAGGGTCGAGAAGGGCAGGCCCGACAGGACATAATCGGCATGGTCGAAGCCATGATCGCGCACGATCTTCTGCACGTCCGCCGCCGACCCGTTCACCGCCTTGAAGCGGGAATCGATGATCGTGTGGCGCAGATAGTCGCAGAAATCGGCATTGGTATCGATCGCGATCAACGTCGCGTCGGGCGCCATGCGCTCCAGCACCGGGCGACAGAAGGTGCCGACGCCGGGGCCATATTCGACGAACAATTTGGTGTTGGCCCAATCGACGGGGGCCAGCATCTTGCGGATCAGCTTGCCCGACGACGGAATGATCGAGCCCACCATCACCGGATGCTTCAGGAACTGCTGAAAGAACATCTGGCCGGGCGACGGATAACCCGTGGCATCGGTGCGGGACTTGCGCGCGGCGGTGGTCGAGCTGGGCATCGAGTTCCTGTCGTTCGTGATCCCCGCGTAAGGGACGCGCGAGGGAAACCCCCTCGTCGCACAGGTGCCGAACGACTTTCAAGCTATTGGGTTGCGCGGGCTCGGTGCATTCCGTCGCAAAGCGGACTCGATCGACGGGGAATTTGGCATGGACCGGACAGGGCAGATCGCGGTGATTTTCGTGTCGACGCGGACGGAGAGCGATGCGGCGGGCTATGCCGCGGCGGCGGAGGTGATGGATCGGCTGGCCGCCGGGCAACCGGGTTATCGTGGCGTCGACAGTGCGCGCGGGGCGGATGGGATCGGGATCACCGTCAGTTGGTGGGCAGACGAAGCCAGCGCTTTGGCATGGCGGGCGCATCCGGACCATGCCGCGATCCGGGACCGAGGGCGGGCGGAATGGTATTCGCAGTATGAGGTGGCCGTGGCGCGGGTTGGGCGGAGTTATGAGTGGGGCGATAATTCCTAACCGTCGACCTTGCCGCTCCCCTCCCGTAAACGGGAGGAGATGGGGGAGGGAAAGGGGTCTCATCGAGACCATCGCTTGTGGCACAGCCCCCACCCCAAACCCCTCCCCCCTGCCGGGAGGAGGGGCTTAAGCTTCTGCTAAGGCTGCTTGTCTCCTCGCGGCGTCAGCATGCCCGGCGCGATGAAGCCGATCGGCTGAATCGCCGCCGCCTCCTGCTTCAGCTTGGCGGCGATCTGTTCGTAATCCCGCTCCATTTCCGGGGTCACGCTTGCCCGCGCCTCGGTCAGCGCCTCGTCGAAGGCCGCCATATCGACCTGAGTCGCGCCCAGCGACTTGCGCAGCGCGATCAGGCCCGCCCGGCGCACCACGTCGCCCAGATCGGCACCGGTGAACCGATCGGTCCGCGCCGCCACATCGTCCAGGTCGACATCCTCAGCCAACGGCATCTTGGCCGTCTGGATGCCCAGGATACGCCGCCGCCCCGCCTTGTCGGGCACGCCGACATAGATGAGTTCATCGAACCGGCCGGGGCGAAGCAGCGCCGGGTCGACCAGATTGGGCCGATTGGTCGCGCCGATGACGACGACCGACTGCAACTCCTCCAGCCCGTCCATCTCGGCCAGGATCGTGTTGACCACCCGCTCGGTCACCTGCGGCTCGCCCAGCCCGCCGCCACGCGCCGGGACCAGCGAATCCAGTTCGTCGATGAAGATCACGGTCGGCGCCACCTGCCGCGCGCGCGCGAACAGCCGGGTGATCTGCTGCTCGCTCTCGCCATACCATTTGGACAGAAGGTCACTCGACTTGGTGGCGATGAAATTGGCCTGCGCCTCGCGCGCGACCGCTTTCGCCAACAGCGTCTTGCCGGTGCCTGGCGGACCATAGAGCAGGAAACCCTTGGCGGGCCGGATGCCCAGGCGCCGAAACGCATCCGGGTCCTTGAGCGGCAGTTCGACGCCTTCCTTCAGCTTCATCTGCGCGGTGTCGAGGCCGCCGACATCCTCCCAGCGCACGGTCGGCGCCTGCACCATCACCTCGCGCATCGCCGAGGGCTGGACGCGCTTCAGCGCCTCCAGGAAATCCTCGCGCGTCACCGATAGCGTGTCGAGCACCTCGGCCGGGATCGTCCGCTCTTCCAGGTTCAGGCGCGGCATGATCCGCCGCACCGCCTCGATCGCCGCCTCGCGAGTCAGCGCGGCCAGATCGGCGCCGACAAAGCCGAAGGTGGTGCGCGCCAGCTCGTTCAGATCGACCTTGTCGCCCAGCGGCATGCCGCGCGTATGGATGCCCAGGATCTCGCGCCGCCCGCGTTCGTCGGGCACGCCGACCACGATCTCGCGGTCGAACCGACCCGGCCGCCGCAGCGCCTCGTCGATCGCTTCGGGCCGGTTGGTCGCGGCGATGATGACCAGATTCGCGCGCGCTTCCAGCCCATCCATCAGCGTCAGCAGCTGTGCAACGAGCCGCTTCTCCGCCTCACCCTGCACCCGGTCGCGCTTGGGGGCGATCGAGTCGATTTCGTCGATGAAGACGATCGAGGGGGCGGATTTGGTCGCCTCCTCGAAAATCTCGCGCAGCCGCTGCTCCGACTCGCCATAGGCCGAGCCCATGATCTCGGGACCGTTGATCAGGAAGAACTGGGCATCCGACTCATTGGCGACGGCACGGGCCAGCCGCGTCTTGCCGGTGCCGGGCGGCCCGTGAAGCAGCACTCCCTTGGGCGGCTCGACGCCCAGCCGCTCGAACAATTCGGGATAGCGCAAGGGAAGCTCGACCATCTCGCGCAGCTGGTCGATGGTCGAGGCCATGCCGCCGATATCGTCATAGGTGACGTCGGCGCGCCTCGCCTCGCGCGGCTCCTCATATTCGGGACGCAGCTCGACCTCGGTATTCTCGTCGATATGGACGACCCCCTTGGGGCTGGCCGCGACGACCGCGAGGCGGATTTCCTGGAGCGCATAGGCGGGCGCGTTCATGAACTGCGCGACGCCCGGCGGCATGTTGGTGACCCGCTGCTGCCCCGCCGTGGCGACCACATCGCCCTGGCAGAGCGGCCGGTTGAAGAAGGTCCGCTTCAATGCCTGGGCCGAGCCCTGAAGCCGCAGATTCTGTTGCGCAGGGGCAAAGACGACACGGGTCGCAGGCTTCGATTCGACCTTACGCACCTCGACGAAATCGCCCGAGCCGACGCCCGCATTGGCGCGCTGCAATCCGTCGATGCGGACGAGGTCCAGCCCTTCATCCTCGGGATAGGGGGCGACCGCGCGCGCCGGGGTGGCCTGCTTGCCGACGATCTCGACCACATCGCCCTCGGTAATGCCCAGCGCCGCCATCAGGCTGCGCGGAACATGGGCGAGGCCCCGGCCCGAATCCTCGGGGCGGCTATTGGCCACCTGTATCTTGCGGGTCGGCGCGTCGCTGTCGGCCATGATCGTCCCTTGGCAAAGTGTCTGAAACACGAAAGCGCGGGACGTGGGGGCGGGTTCCGGCTCGCAAAAGGGCGGACGGCCGAGCCGAGGCAAAAAAAAGGGCCGATCGAAACGACCAGCCCGTGAAAGTTTTTAGGAGAGGATGCCTGAAAGGCCCGTTCCTTTTGCGGTGCGACACGTTATGTTGCAAGTGCGAAAAGCTTGGTTATGATTGCAGTTTGTGCAATCCTCTGCCCAATAGGTCAACGAGTACAGGTACGCCATGCGCAGGCTCCCCCCGCTGGGTGCGATCGAAGCATTTGTCCAGGTCGTGCGTCTGGGCTCCATCAAGGCGGCGGCCGAGGAACTGGCGCTGTCGGCGCCCGCGCTCAGCCGCCGGGTGCAGACGCTGGAACGCTTTGTCGGCAAGCCGCTATTCGCCCGGCGGCACCAGGCGATGGTGCCCAATGAAGAGGGCCAGCGCCTGATGGAGCAGATTGCGCCGCTGCTCGACCAATTGTCGGATGCGGTGGAGGCGATGACCAGCGGACAGGAAGTGTTGCGCCTGCGCCTGGGCGTGCTGCCGCTCTATGCGTCGCAGCGGCTGTTCCCGCATATGGGGCTGCTGCGTGCGGCACATCCCGAACTGCATCTGGATATCGACACCGCCGGGCATGGCATCGCGCGGCTGGGCGAAGGACTGGACGCGGTGATCGCGCTGGGTCGCGACATCGACCCCTCGCTCTACGCCAAGCGGCTCGACCGCAACAAAGTCTATGTCATCGGCGCCAAGCGGCTGCTCGAAGGCCCCAATCCGCTGCTCCGTCCCGAGCAGATGAACGGCATGACCGCGCTGCTGCACCGCGAAATGCCCGACGCCTTCACCGCCTGGTGCCAGGTCGCGGGACTGACCGATATCAAGCCCAAGGCGATCGACTTCTTCGACTCGGGCGGCCTGATGCTGGAGGCGGTGGCGCAGGGCCTCGGCGTCGCCTTCATGCACGCCAGCCATTTCGAACATGCGCATGATCCGCGTCTGGTCCGGCTGTTCGATATCGAGGTCGACAGCCCGTACAGCCACTGGTTCGTCTGCCGCCCGCGTGCGCTTCAGCTGAAGTCGGTGAAGCTGTTCCACGACTGGCTGATCGCCACGCTGTACCCGGAAGCGGCGTAAAGGCACGAATTGGCGTTCCGCCGCTCGCCACAAGCACGCCCCTCCCGCAAGCGGGAGGGGATGGGGGAGGGCAAGCCACATGCGATGGTCTCTGTGAGACTCCGAACCCTCCCCCCCGGTCCCCTCCCGCCTGCGGGAGGGGGAGTGCGCATGGCGGACCTAGGCGCTCAACCCAACGACAAAAAGCCGCGCGTCCTGTCGGACGGCGGCTTCACGCCTTCAAGACTCACGGGGCGACCCCGGGGCCGCCGCCCGCAAATTACTTGATCTTGGCTTCCTTGAACTCGACATGCTTGCGCACGACCGGGTCGTACTTGTTGAAGCTCAGCTTCTCGGTCTTGGTGCGCGGGTTCTTCTTGGTGACGTAAAAGAAGCCGGTATCAGCCGAGCTGACGAGCTTGATCTTGACGGTGGTCGGCTTGGCCATGACCTGGTTCCTGTATGCGTGAAAAAGCGAAAGCGGCAGCCGGAGCCGCCGCTATATAAGGGCTGCCCATGGCCCATGGGCCTGCCTGAGTCAAGCATTTCACCCGATTTAAGCCCCTCTTTACGGCCAAGGCCCTATGGAAACCGTGCCGCTTCCCGCTATCGGGGCGGGCATGAGAGGGATGACCATCACGATGGAGCCGGGCGAATCACCCCATGCGGGCATCAGCTCCGCCGAGATTCGCGACCAGCTCTGGGCCCGAATCGCCGCGCTCGACGTGTCCGCCCCCTATGCGCGGGCGGCCGAATTGATCGACGGGGTGGAGGCGATTCGCCGTATCGCCCATCGCCACGGGCTGGTTCCCGCCGTCACCGTCACCCATTTCATCGACCGCGCCCTCATGCGGCAGGACGAACCCGCACCGGTCCATGGCTGGTTTGCGATCCTGAGCGACGCCATCGCCAGCGAGCGGCAGGATTGGCAGACCGCCAACGCCTTTGCAGAGGCCTGTTCGGTACGCCTGGCCAGCTGATGGATGCGCTGATGATCGTCCTGGTCGCCACGCTCCTGTCACAGGCGGGCGGGCGGCTGAGCGGTTTTGCCGAAAGGCTGGCGGAACGGACGGACAGCGCCCTGCCGGTCCTGGCGGGGGTCCTGCTGGCGCAAGGGTTGCTGGCGGCGGTGGCGATCCGAATCGGGATATTGCTGGGACCGCAGGTGACACCTGAGGCGCGCAGCCTGTTGCTGGCGGTTGCGCTGGTGCTGGTGGGCCTCGGCATGATGGGGCGGTTGCCGCGCGCCGGTTCGCCCTTCGGCTCGGTTCGCCTGGGGGTGTTCGGCACCGCCTTGTTGGGGGCGGGCACGATCCTGTTGATGGAATCCGGGTTATTGCTGGTCGCGGTCGCCGCCGCACGCTCTCTCCTGCCCTGGGCGGCCTGGCCGGGCGCGATGCTGGGGATGCTCGGCGCGTTGATACCGGCGATCCTGCTGGGCGCGCGTGAGTGGCGCAGGCTGGCGTGGCGGCCGATCCGGATGACGGGCGGTGCGATCATGATCCTGATCGGCATCGTCATCGCGCTTTCTGCCAAGGGATTGATCTAGGCGGTCGATCAGACAGCGCAGGCTTTGTACATGGACAGCGGGGGAGCCATTGGGCCATCGGATCGTTAACGCAACGATTCCTCAGACAGCGGGAGCATGTCCATGTCCGATATCAATCCGGCGCTCGATACGCCGACCGACCTCAACCGCAACGCCACCGCCAGCGTCGCCGACGCGCTGAACGGCGCGCTGGCCGATTGCTATGCGCTTTATCTGAAGACCAAGAATTTCCACTGGCACGTCTCGGGTCCGCATTTCCGTGATTATCACCTGATGCTCGACGATCAGGCCGGGCAGATCCTGGGCGTGACCGACGCCATTGCCGAGCGCGTGCGAAAGACCGGCAACGTCACGCTGCGCTCGATCGGCGACATCGCGCGCCGTCAGACCATCGTCGACAATGACCGCGAATTCGTGTCGGCCGCCGACATGCTGGTCGAACTGCGCGACGACAATCTGAAGCTGGTCGAGCGCTTCCGCACGGTCAAGGACGCGGCCGAGGAGGCCAAGGACAATGCCACCAGCGGCATCGTCGACGAATGGACCGACCAGGCCGAGGAACGCGCCTGGTTCCTGTTCGAAGCCGGTCGCAAGGGCTGACCGCCCTCCCCGACCCGATACGAGAAGGCCCCGGTCGATACCGGGGCCTTTTTTCCTTCGTGTCAGATCGGGAGCGAGGAATTTCCGTCCCGCATCCACAATTCGGTCTTGGTCAAAACGTCCAGCTGCCCGGCGTCGCGCCGCGCGACAATATAATCGATCAAACCACGGAATTTGGCGGAATCGGTCTGGCCCGTTCCGGTTTCGTAAATGCCGTGAAGGTAAAATTCCAATGTCTCGCCTCGCAATATAGCCACATCAACCAGGGACTTAAGCTCGTCCAAGCTCATGTTCGAAGTGGCGTTGGCGGGCGTGACCACTCCGCCGCGATCCGTAATGCCGAACCGTGACAGCCAGCTCCCCTTACCCTGTGTCGTGCGCGCCATCTTGTATCCGGCGGCCTTCAGCGCGAGGGGCAGTTTCGTGTAGGAAAACTCGCTCGACAAATCAGTGAAATTGAACGTCTTCACCTGTGCGATAACATTTTCGCTGAGCGTGATCTGCGTCGGGCTGTCCACGCTGACGACGGTTGTTCCTACTGGCACGTTGTAACCGCCGACGAGCATGCCCGGCTGAATGCCCGACGTATCCGACATGGTGGCGATCCGTGTGCCATTGGTCTTGGCAGAGAAGCTGCGCGGCCGGAAGGGGCTGTCTTGGTAACGTCCATTGGGGTAGCAACAGAAATCATTGCCACGCGTCATTCCATTGGCTTGAGCCCAGTCTCGTACCTTCTGCAATTCCGCGAGAGCGGCCGCCAAGGTCGGCCGGGTGGTCATCAGATCATCGTCATAGCTACCGTTTAGATAGCAATCCCAGCCTGCATTATACATCTCGCGAAGCTGTGCCAGCGTCAGCCGACTTGGCCCCCCGATCTTGCCGGGAGCGATATGGAAGCCGCCCTTGACGTTGCGAGCCTGCATATAGGGGAATGCGTCCGTATATTGAGTCCGCAAAATGTCGTCGAAGCCGATGACAATGGTCGGGCGACCACCCGCGCGGGCCACCAGCGCATCCACGCTGACGCGCGGCGCATGCGGAACCTGGGTAATCACACTGTTCGTCACGCCGAAACGGCCGGCGCCAGCACTCTGTAATCCTTCGATCTCACTAGAGTGGATCGATCCCCACATGGAGCCATAAAAGAGCGGCTGCGGCGTCTGGTACAGCGGTTCCAGAAGCGGCGTTTTCGCACGAAATTCCTGGCTACCACGCGTCAGCGTCAGATCGAAGGCTGTGACGGTATGATAGATCGGGTCCCATCCCAGATCGACGAACTGTGCGATGGTGCCGAATTTGGCGGGATCGTGATAGCCGATATCCGATTTGCTCAGGCCCGGACCGCCCAGGCGTGATCCGGTCCCCTGGATCTCCACTGCACCACTGCCTTGCGCCACCGCCGAACGACTGGCGAGCAAGGCTTCATTGGTCGCGGTGAACCCACTGGTCGTATCAAAGCTTTCCAGCAAGATGGGAATGTCGAGCACGACCGCCAGCGCGGAGGCGACGACGCGCTGCCCATTCATGACGCCGACCGTGACCAGACGAGTACCGATATCCTCAGCGCGCGCGACATAGGTGGTCGCCGAGGCATCGGTGATCGGCGTACGTGTTCGGTCGGAGGTCAGGGCTTCGCGAAACCACTGGACTCCCGACATTCCCTGCGGGGCCGAATAGGTCTGGCCGACGGATCCGTCCTTCGTTGCCAACATATAGATTTGCGGCGCATCAACCGATGGTGTCGGCGTCGGTTGCGGTGCAGGGTCGTTCCCACCCTCGATCACGCAGCCAGAGCACGAAAAGGCCATCGCGCCGATCAAGAATTGACGCCGAGTTGTCATCGATTTTCCCCCGCGGGGCAGATCATCGCCGCCCCCCTTGCTTAGCGGATGCACCAAGTCAGGACAGCGACGCAATCCTGTGATCGTCCCATGCATCGATTTCTATTCCATGATGAGACAGATGATATGCTCTTTTCAACGGCAGCGCGCCCGGATTCTGCCGGATCACGGCCCATCCAATCATCCGTAACCGGAACACCGACCCTCCCCGCCAGTTAACCCCTTATCAGGTCAGGAGGATTACCCCATGCTCAAGCTTGCCATCACCTTCCTCGTCGTCGGATTGATCCTGGGGGCGCTCGGTTTCGGGGGCATTGGCGGCGCGTTCGTCGGGATCGCCAAGATTCTGTTCTTCATCGCGATCGCGCTGTTCGTGATCTTCCTCGTGCTCGGGCTGGTTGCGGGCAAATCGGTGAAGAACGCGATCGACTGATCCCCCATGCGCGAATTCGCGGCGTTGCTCGATGCGCTGATCTATACACGCTCGCGCAACGCCAAGCTGAAGCTGGTCGCGGATTACCTTGCCGCCACGCCCGATCCCGACCGGGGTTGGGCGATGGCGGCGCTGACGGGCGATCTCGACCTGCCGGGCGTCAAGCCCGCGCTGATCCGCGCCTTGATCGAGCAGCGGGTGGACCCCGTGCTGTTCCGCATGAGCCGCGATTATGTCGGCGACACCGCCGAGACGGTCGCCCTGCTCTGGCCCGCGCCCGACCGGCCGCTCGATCCCGAACCGCTGTCGGTCAGCGATGTGGTCGAGCGGCTGCGGCATCTGTCGCGTTCCGACGCGCCCGCCGCGCTGGCCGATATGCTCGACCGATCGACCGCCGAGGAGCGGTTCGCGTTGCTCAAGATGGCGACGGGGGGCTTGCGCATCGGCCTGTCCGCTCGGCTTGCGAAGACCGCCTTCGCCCAACATTTCGGATTGGATGTCGAGGCGGTCGAGGAGGTCTGGCACGGCCTGTCGCCGCCTTATGCCGAGCTGTTCGCCTGGGGCGAGGGCACGGGCGCGCAGCCGACACCCGCCGATGTGCCGGTCTTCCGCCCCTTCATGCTCGCCCATCCGCTGGAGGATTTGCGGGTCGACCTGACCGACTATGCCGCCGAATGGAAATGGGACGGCATCCGGGTACAGATCGTCCATGTCGCCGGGCAGACGCGGCTCTACAGCCGGACCGGCGACGATGTGACGCACGCCTTTCCCGAGGTGGCGAGTGCCTTCGACGCGGTCGGGGCCGTGGACGGCGAGCTGCTGGTCAAGGGCGAGCATCAGGGTGGCACGCTGGAGGATGGCGGCGGCGCGGCTAGCTTCAACGCGTTGCAACAAAGGCTCGGGCGCAAGACGGTGTCGGCGAAGATGCTGGCGGAGTATCCCGCCTTCGTCCGGCTCTACGACATATTGATCGACGGGACCGAGGATATCCGCGCTTTGCCTTGGACCGAGCGGCGCAAGAGGCTGGAGGGGTTCGCCGCAAAGCTCGACCCCGAGCGGTTCGACGTCAGCGCGGTGATCGAGGCGGAGGACTTCACCGCGCTGGAGGCTTTGCGCGCCACCGCGCGCGATGCCGCGATCGAGGGGGTGATGCTCAAGCGCCGCGATTCCCCCTATAGCGGCGGGCGGCGCGTCGGCCTGTGGTACAAATGGAAGCGCGATCCGCTGACGGCCGATTGCGTGATGATGTACGCGCAGCGCGGCAATGGCCGGCGTTCGAGCTATTATAGCGACTATACCTTCGGCTGCTGGACCGAGGAGGGCGAGTTGCTGCCGGTCGGCAAGGCCTATTCGGGGATCACCGACGAGGAATTGCGCCAGCTCGACCGCTTCGTGCGCGCGCATACCGTCCACCGCTTCGGTCCGGTGCGTGAGGTGGAAAAGACGCTGGTGCTCGAGATCGCGTTCGATTCGATCCACGATTCGAAGCGCCACAAGTCGGGCGTCGCCATGCGCTTCCCCCGCATCGCCCGCATCCGCACCGACAAGCCCGCCGCCGAAGCCGACCGGGTGGAGACGCTCAAGCGGCTGGTGACTTAACCGAACAGCCACGTCCCCATCACCCGGCCGGGCAGGAAGGCGAAGGAGCCCGCACCGATCAGTCCGGTGAGATACAGGCTGACCATCAGCTTGCGATGCGTGTCGATCCGCCCGGCCCGCGCCGCCGCGATCGCGCGCCACAGTCCGATCAGCGTGACGGGCACGAAGATATGGATGAAACTGAATTGCCCGTGATTCAGGTCGCGCAGCGCCAGGGCGGAAAGGGCCGCGACCACCATCAGCGCTGCCCAGAGCTTGCCCAGCATCCGGTGCCGCGCATCCCCTTTGCGCGCCAGCAGGACATAGAGCCCCAGCGGCAGGGCGGGCAGGACCGAGCCGAGATGAATCCACACCGCCACGTCATGCGTCCGCGCCAGGGTCGGCGAGAGCCCGAGCGCACCGCGCGCTATGGCGACCACCGCCATCAGCGACAGCGTGCCCCCTGCAAGCAGGATCGCGGCGCGGGCGGCGGGAGAGGTATCGAGAGGGCGGCGGTTCGGGGCGGCGATCGAAAGGCTGGTCATCGGTCGAGATCCTGATCGGAAACGGGTTGCCCCTTTCCTGACCTGGCGCCGAACCCGCGCCAGTCTGATTGCGTCGAACGGCGGTTTCCCTTCGTGGAGCGGCCGATTTGCCATTTCACGAAGCGCCAATTGGCCATAGGCACGGGGCCGTGATGCCCCGCTCGCGCCGCATAGTGATCGATATCGCGCTGATGATCGGCGTCGGACTGCTGCTCGCGGTACTGGGACCGTTCGGCACCTTCGACGCGCGCTTTGCCTATCGGCTGATCTATTGGATCGCGCTGATGCTGGCGGGCTATGCACTCTACAAGCCGATAATGGCGGGTGCGCTGGTTGCGGCGGCGCGGCTGCATCTGCCCGATATGGCGGGCTGGGCCGCCGCCGCGATCCTGGCCAGCCTGCCGATGAGCGTCGTCGTCTGGTGGGTCGGACGTTTGGGTCTGCCGCTGCGTTGGCCCGACGCGGATCGGGCGCTGCTGCTCTATGGCAATGTGCTGGTGATCGGGGGGTTGGCCAGCCTGTTGCTCTGGTATGGACAGAAGCGACGAAGTGTTACGTCGGAGCCAGCCGTCCCCGAACCCGCCCCGCCGATCACGACGCCCCGCCCCGCGCTGCTCGACCGCCTGCCGCCCGGTTTCGGGCCGGATATCGTCGCGCTGGAAATGGAGGACCATTATCTGCGCGTCCATGGCGCCTATGGATCGGAACTGATCCTGCTGAGGATGCGTGACGCGGTGCAGGAGGTCGCGCCGCTGATCGGCGCGCAGGTGCATCGGAGCTGGTGGGTGGCGCGGGCTGCCGTTCGCGAGACGCATCGCGAAGGGCGCGGGCTACGACTGGTCCTGACCGGCGGGGTCGAGGCGCGGGTATCGCGCGCGATGGTGCCGGTGCTGGAAGCCGAGGGCTGGTGGTAGCGGCTTTAAATTCCTCCCCTGCAAGGGAAGGTGGCAGTCCGTAGGATTGACGGAGGGGTGTCAACGCTGCTGCTGACACCCCTCCACCACCGCCCTCCCCGTGCCGGGGAGGATGAAATCAGTCGCCGACGCGCTCGATATCGGCACCCACCGCCGACAGCTTCTCTTCCAGACGCTCGTAACCGCGGTCGAGATGGTACACGCGGGCAACCGACGTCTCACCCTCGGCGGCCAGACCGGCGAGGATCAGGCTCATCGAGGCGCGCAGGTCGGTCGCCATCACCGGCGCGCCGGTCAGCTTGTTCACGCCCTTCACCATCGCGGTGCGGCCATGGACCTGGATGTCCGCGCCCATCCGCGCCAGCTCTGGCACGTGCATGTAGCGGTTCTCAAAGATCGTCTCGGTCAGGGTGCTGGTGCCCTCCGCCTTGCACAGCATCGCCATGAACTGCGCCTGCATGTCGGTGGCGAAGCCCGGATAGGGGGCGGTCGACAGGGTCAGCGGCTGGAGCGGACCATCGGCCTTCACCCGGATCGAATCGCGGCCTTCCTCGACCGTCACGCCCGCTTCGGTCAGCGCGGACAAGGTGGCGCGCATATCCTCGGCACAGGCGCCGACCAGTTCCAGGTCACCGCCGGTGATCGCGGCGGCACAGGCATAGCTGCCCGCCTCGATCCGGTCGGGCATCACCGAATAGGTGGCGCCGTGCAGCCGGTCGACACCCTCGATGGTCAGCGTCTCGGTACCGACGCCGTCGATCCGCGCGCCCATCGCGATCAGCAAGCGGCACAGATCGACGATCTCGGGCTCGCGCGCGGCATTGCCCAGGACCGAGGTGCCCTTGGCCGTGACGGCGGCCATCAGCGCATTCTCGGTCGCGCCGACCGACACCACCGGGAAGGTGTAGCGTCCGCCTGACAGGCGGCCGCCGGGCGCGCTGGCCTTGACGTAACCGGCGGTCAGTTCGATCTCCGCGCCGATCGCCTCCAGCGCCTTCAGGTGCAAATCGATCGGGCGGTTGCCGATCGCGCAGCCGCCGGGCAGCGACACCCGCGCCTCGCCCGCGCGCGCCAGGATGGGGCCGAGCACCAGGATCGACGCGCGCATCTTGCGCACGATGTCGTACGGCGCCTCGGTCGAGAAGAGCTGGCCCGCGCGGATCGTCATCACCCGGCCGAAATCTTCGGGACGCGTCCCCTCGACACGGGTCGATGCGCCGATCTGGTTCAGCAGATGGCCGAACCCGTCGACATCGGCCAGACGCGGCAGGTTGCGCAGCGTGACCGGTTCGTCGGTCAGGATCGCGCAGGGCATCAGGGTGAGCGCGGCGTTCTTCGCGCCCGAGATCTTCAGGCGGCCCGACAGCCGGTTGCCGCCGCGAATAAGGATACGGTCCATAGACCCGTCCTCCTAGCGGACGTGGCGGGCATCGCCAAGGGTCGTGCCCGTCCCCCATGGCCAAAGAGCACGAAAAGCAAAGAAAAGGGCCGGTTGATCGATATTAATGCGTGGTCGCACCCTTGATGGCTAAGGCGTTCGTCCGCTCCGGGGATGAGGTGTCAGTGTCAAATTGCGGGCTAGCTGATCGCCTGAACAAATGGGTTTCGTTGACCCCGGCCGAACGAGAGGCCTTGGCACGGCTGGAGGATCGACCAAAGACGATCCGGCGCGGTGCGGTGTTGATGGAGGAACAGGCGCGCAGCGACGAGCTGTTCGTCGTGCAGCAGGGCATGTTGATGTGCTATGTGCTGCTCGACGATGGCAGCCGCCAGGTGGTGCGCTTCCTGTTTCCCGGCGATCTCTTCGCGCTGTCGGCGCTGGTCTATGGCCGTTCGCCCGATACGGTGGTGGCGGTGTCCAATGCGGTCGTCTGTCCCTTCGACCGGGGCCAGATCGCGGGACTGGCGACCCGGCATCCCCGCCTGTTCAGCCTGATCCTGGTGCTCAACCAGATCGAGCGGGTCATCACCACCGACCGGCTGGCAGGTCTCGGCCGTACCTCGGCGCGGGTGCGGGTGGCGACGCTGTTGCTGTCGCTGCGCGGCCAGATGCGCCAGGCGGGCATAGAGGTGGCCGCATCCTTCGCCCCCGGCCTGACGCAGGAGGAGATGGGCGACGCGATCGGGCTGACCGCCGTCCACGTCAACCGGATGCTGCGCCAGCTGGAGGACGATGGGCTGATCAAGCGCGAGGGCGGGCGTGTCCACCTGCTCGACGAAGCGCGGCTGGTGCGCGAAGCGGGCTATATCGACCGGTTCGAGGGGCTGGACCTCAGCTGGCTGCCACCGGGGCATTGAGGCATTCCTTCCCCGAAAAGGGGAGGAATGGTCAGGGTCCCGCCCAACGTTGCAGGCGCGGTCGAATCTTCAGGAAGCGTCGATAGCCGCGCTCCAGCAACGCCAGCATCCAGGGAGAGCGTGCCGCCAGACCCAGCGGCCGGAGGAGCGGGATCGCCCGCCACATCGCGGCAAAGGCCGCCGCGCCCGACAGCATCCGGCCATCCTCCCGCGCGTGAAAGCGCGCGAGCAGCGTGTCGCGGTCGATCGGGCACTGGTCAGGCTCCTCCCCGCCGATCGCGACGAATTCGATCCGGCGACGTCGGTCCAGCCGCCGCATCACCGCGATCTCGCGGCGACACAGCGGACAGGCGGCATCATACCAGACGGTGACGGTCGTCATGCCCTTCCCTCCGACAAGGGCGGCCCGATCACGACCGGGCCGCCTCCACCATCAGAAAAGATCGGCGGTCATCACCTTGTTCCAGACCTTCACGAAGTCGCGGACCATGCGGGGATGGCCGTCCTCGGCAGCGTAGAATTCCGCGATGTTGCGCAACTGCGAATTGGCCCCGAAGACCAGGTCGTTACGCGTGGCAGTGTAGCGCGTCTCACCACTATCCCGGTCGTCCAGGGTAAAGCGCAAGCCCGCCTCGTCCTGCTTGGTCCAGACATAGTCCATGCTGGTCAGCACGCGGAAGAAGTCGTTGCTCAGCACGCCCACCCGGTCGGTGAACAGGCCCGCCTCGCTCTCGTCCCAATTCGCCCCCAGCGCGCGTAGGCCGCCGGTCAGCACCACCCATTCGGGCGCGCTGAGCTTCAGCAGCGCCGCCTTGTCGAGGAACAGTTCCTCGGGGGCGACGCGGCCCGCCGTCACCTCGGTGAAGTGATCGTCGACATAGTTGCGGAAACCATCGACCACCGGCTTCAGCCATTCGAAGCTGTCGGCATCGGTCAGTTCGTCGGTCGTGTCGCGCCGCCCGGCGGTGAAGGGCACCTCCAGCGCGACGCCCGCATCCGCCGCCGCCTTCTCGACCGCCGCTGTGCCGCCCAGCACGATCAGATCGGCCAGCGACACGCGCTTGCCGCCGGTCGCCCCGTCGTTGAACGCGCCCATGATCTCGCGCAAGCGCGCGATGACGGGCACGGTGCGGCGATTGACCGCCCAGTCCTTTTGCGGAGCAAGTGCCAGACGCGCACCGTTGGCGCCGCCGCGCTTGTCGCTGTCACGATAGGTGACGGCGGCGGAAAAGGCGGTGAAGGCCAGGTCCGACACCGAGAGGCCGCTGTCGAGGATCCACTGCTTCAACGCCCCGATGTCGGCGGCGTCGACCAGTTCGTAATCGCGCTCGGGGATCGGGTCCTGCCACAGCAGGTCCGGCTCGATCGTCACCTCTGGCCCGACATAACGCTCGCGCGGCCCCATGTCGCGGTGCGTCAGCTTGTACCACGCCTTCGAAAACTGCTCGGTGAAATAGTCGAAGTCGGTCAGGAACCGCTCGCAGATGGGGCGATAGACCGGATCGACCTTCAGCGCGATGTCGCTGGTCATCATCATCAGGGCATGGCTCTTGCCCTCGATATGCGCGTCGGGGGTGCGCGGCGCGTCACCGCTGACCGGCGTCCATTGCAGCGCACCCGCCGGGCTGCGCGTCTGTTCCCATTCCAGGCCCAGCAGGTTTTCGAGATAGCTGTTGTCCCACTGGGTCGGGTTCTGGGTCCAGCTGCCCTCGATGCCGTTGGTCATGGTGAATTCGGCATTGCCGGTGCCCTCGGGGTTGTGCCAGCCCAGCCCCATCTCCTCGATCGCGGCGATTTCGGGCGGCGCGCCGATGCGGTCGGCCTTCACCATGCCATGGCTCTTGCCGAAGGCGTGGCCGCCCGCGATCAGCGCCACCGTCTCCTCGTCGTTCATCGCCATGCGGGTGAAGGTGATGCGGATGTCGCGGGCCGAGGCCATCGGATCGCCGCTGGCGTAGGGGCCTTCGGGGTTCACATAGATGAGCGACTGGTGCGAGGCGGCCAGCGGCTGCTCCAGATCGTAATCGGCATCGCCATTCTGCCCGCGCCAGCGCTTGTCGCGGTTGACCATCTCGTCGAACGAGTCGACCTGGGTCATGTCGAAGACCTCGGGACCCCAATAGGTCGCGTCATCGGCCTCCCACGCATCCTCGCGCCCGCCGCCGAAACCATAGGTCGGCAGCCCCATGATCTCGAGCGAGCAATTGCCGGTCAGGACGATCAGGTCGGCCCAAGACAGCGCCGCGCCATATTTCTGCTTGATCGGCCAGAGCAGGCGACGCGACTTGTCGACATTGCCATTGTCCCACCAGCTGTTGATCGGCGCGAAACGCTGCATCGCCTCGCCAGCACCGCCGCGCCCGTCGGCGATGCGATAGCTGCCCGCCGAGTGCCATGACATGCGGATCATCTGCGGCCCGTAATTGCCATAGTCGGACGGCCACCACGCGACCGAGCTGGTCAGGAAGCGCTTGATCTCGGCCTTCAGCGTATCGAGGTCGATCTTGGCGAAGGCGGCGCGATAGTCGAAATCCTCCCCCAGCGGATTGGCACGGGGGCCGTGGCGGTGCAGCTGCTCGACGCGTAGCCGGTTGGGATACCATTCGGCCAGAGTCGGCGGCGTGGTGAAGGCACCCCCGATCCGGTCGCCGCCAAAGGGGCACTTGCCTTCGAGTACCGTCTTATAGTCTTCCATGCCGCAAGCTCTCCGGGTTCATCTGGTAAAAAGGCTGGGCGCGCAAAGACTTGGCAAGCCACAGGCTTACCGGCACGCCCATGGGGCGGGATCATGTCGCGTCTGTCATGGACATAGACGGCCTGAGGTCTTCCCCTGAGCGGAAGGAACCGCCGCTCGTCATGCCCCACAACGTCGGGCATTCCCGGTCGATCCTTGACCGATCACCCCACACCCAAAAATTTTAGCATGGATCAACCCGGATACTTGACGGAATCGGGGGGCGGTTCACCGATGAGACGGATCGATCCTCAACCCGAGGCGTATCGTCGGATTGCACGCGATGCGGCGAATCATGAAGGAACGGGATATGGCCGGATCGGCGGCGATCGTCGGCGCGGGGATAGCGGGTCTGGCCTGCGCCTCACGCCTGACCGAGGCGGGATGGCGGGTCACGCTGTTCGACAAGGGGCGCGGCCCCGGCGGCCGCATGGCGAGCAAGGTCGTGACGGCGCAAGGTGCCTGCTTCGCCTTCGATTATGGCGCGCAATATCTGACCGCGCGCGACCCGGCCTTCGTCGCGCAAGTCCGGGACTGGGAGCGGCAGGGTGTCGCCGCGCCATGGCCCGCCATGGGCGATGATGCCTGGGTCGGGGTGCCGGGGATGAATGCGCTCGTCACGCATATGGCGGCGGCGCTCGACGTTCGCTGGTCGACGCATATCCGCGCGTTGCGCCGCGATGCGGACGGATGGCGGCTGGACCATGACGAGATGGCCGAGGGGCCGTTCGATGTGGCGGTCCTGGCGCTACCCGCCGAGCAGACGGCGGGACTCGCCGCACCGATCGACCCGGCGCTGGTCGAACTGGCCCGCGCGCATCCGTCCGATCCATGCTGGACCGTGCTGCTGGGGTTCGACGCCGGCTTCTCGGCACCGGATATCCTGTCCGCCGCCGATCCCATCGACTGGGCCGCACGCAACAGCGCCAAGCCGGGCCGCAAGGGCGGTGAGGCCTGGACGATCCATGCCACGGCCGACTGGTCGCGGCGCCATGTCGAAAGCGACCGCACCTCCGTCACCGCCTCGCTGCTACGCGCCCTGGAAGAACGGGTGGGCACCCTGCCCGTGCCGGTCCATGCCACCGCGCATCGTTGGCGTTACGCGCGGTCGGGCAAGGCCGGTGTCGGGGCCTATCACCAGGCCGATACGGGGCTGGCGGCCTGTGGCGACTGGATGATCGCGCCACGGGTGGAGAGCGCCTGGCTCTCCGGGCGGCAGGCGGCGGATCTGGTAATGGCGTAGTCCTCCCCGTGCCGGAGAGGAATGAACAGGAGTTACGCCTTCTCCAGCGTGCACTGAAGCGGATGCTGGTTAGCACGGGCGAAGTCGATCACCTGCGCCACCTTGGTCTCGGCGACCTCATAGGAGAATACGCCGCACACCCCCACGCCGCGCTGATGGACGTGCAGCATGACGCGGGTCGCATCGTCCATGCTCATGCGGAAGAAACGCTGCAGGCACAGCACGACGAATTCCATCGGCGTATAGTCGTCGTTCAGCATCAGCACGCGGTACGGTGTCGGCTGCTTGGTGCGCGTCCGGGTCCGCGTCGCGACGCCCAGGCCGGTGCCCTCGTCATCGCCGTGATCGGGGCCATGATCGGGCCCTTGTCCGGGACCATTGCCGGCCATTCCCAGAGGATGGGTGAGAGTGTCGCTGTTCTGGGCCATGACGGTAAAATATGGCATGGCGGGGGGTAGGCACAAGCCCTTGGGGACAGCGTCGATCGTATAAATCGGCACTTTTGGGTGGGAATGTCCCACATCCTTCTTTCTTTGCAAAACAGGGCGAGCCTACCCTTCCCTCGCCCCTCTTTGAGGGGAGAGGGTTGCGCAGACTTGGTCTTTGCGGAAGCAAAGACTTAGTCGGAGCTGGGTGAGGGGTGAGCGCGCGGAACGCGCGCGCGAGCCGGAGACTCGCTCAACCCCTCACCCAAGCTGCGCTAGCCAGCACGCTGGCAAGCTCCGCTAACCCTCTCCCCTGTCCAGGGGAGAGGCGATGCAAAACAAGCCGAACCGCGATCGCACCTAATGAAAGTCGCGCGAGCGGGGCAACAGGCGGACATCGCGGGGATGGACCCCGCGTTGCGCCGGAGCTCCACGCGGATCGTGCGAGCGGGTGGCGGCGGCGGGCACGTCCTCCAGCCGGGTCAGCATCGCGCTGCGATCCTCGACCCCTGCGGTCATCAGGTGGATCACGCCCTCCTCGCTGCGCTGGACGACACCATGGATCAGCATCAGCCGCGAGGCCATCACCGCGCGCCGGTTCGCCTCGAAATCGCGCGCCCACATCAACGCGTTGACGATGCCCGTCTCGTCCTCGATCGTGACGAAGATCGCATTGCCCTTGCCCGGTCGCTGGCGGACCAACACCACCCCCGCCACCTTGGCCCGCCGCCCATCGGCCAGATGGCCCAGATCGGCGGCGGACAGGATGCCCTCGCCCGCCAGCTCGCGGCGCAGGAACGCCATGGGATGGCCTTTCAGCGACAGCCGCGTTGCGCGGTAATCGGCGCTGACCTGTTCGGACAGCGGCATGGGCGGCAGCGAGACATCGGGTTCGGCGGCCATTTCGGGGGCCTCCATCGCGGCGAACAGCGGCAATTGCGCCGACTTCATCCGCCGCGCCTCCCACTGCCCCTCGCGCCGTCCGCGGCTCAACGAGCGATAGGCGTCGGCCTGCGCCAGCAGGTCGAGCGCACGGCGCGGCAGCTGCGCCCGGATCGCGACCGACTCGATGGTCTCATAGGGGGCGTGATCCGCAATTCCCTTGCCCCACACCTCGCGAAAGGCATCGACCTGCCGAAAGCCCAGCCGCAGTGCGAAGGCTCCGTCCTCCCGCCGCTCCAGCCGATTGTCCCAGCCGCTGAAATTCACATCGACCGGTCGCACCTCGACCCCGCCATTCTCGCGCGCGTCGCGGACGAGCTGCGCGGGCGCGTAGAAGCCCATGGGCTGGGCGTTCAAAAGCGCACAGGTGAAGATCGCGGGCTGATGGCATTTCAGCCATGCCGAGACATAGACCAGCCGGGCGAAGGACAGCGCATGGCTTTCGGGAAAGCCATAGGAGCCGAACCCTTCGATCTGCTTGAAGCACCGCTCGGCGAATTCGGGCTCGTAACCGCGCGCGACCATGCCGCCGATCATCTTTTGCTGGAACCCGTCCATTCCCCCGACCTTGCGGAAGGTCGCCATGGCGCGGCGAAGCTGATTGGCCTCGTCGGGGGTGAATTTGGCGGCGGTGATGGCCAGTTTCATCGCCTGTTCCTGAAACAGCGGCACGCCGTACGTCTTGCCGAGCAGGGTGCGCAGTTCGTCCGCCGGACCATGATCGGGATGCGGCGAGGGATAGGTCACCGCCTCCTTTTGAGCCCGCCGCCGCAGATAGGGATGGACCATGTCGCCCTCGATCGGCCCCGGCCGGACGATCGCGACCTGCACGACCAGATCGTAGAATTCGCGAGGCTTCAGCCGGGGCAGCATGTTGATCTGCGCGCGGCTCTCCACCTGGAACACGCCGATGCTGTCGCCTTGTTGCAGCATCTTGTAGACGGCCGGGTCCTCATCCTGCGCCAGCGTGTCGAGGTCGGGACGGGCCAGGCCGTTCGCCTCCATCAGGTCGAACGCCTTGCGGATGCAGGCCAGCATGCCCAGCGCCAATATGTCGACCTTCATGATCTTCAGCTCGTCGATATCGTCCTTGTCCCATTCGATGAAGGTCCGCCCCTCCATCGCGCCGTTGTGGATCGGCACCGTCTCGTCGAGCCGCCCCTGAGTCAGCACGAAGCCGCCGACATGCTGCGACAAATGACGCGGCGCGCCCAGCAGCCGGTCGACCAGGGTGCGCAGGCGGGCGATCTCGGGATTGTCGGGGGAGAAACCGGTTTCGTGGAATCGCTTCTCCTCGAACTGTTTGGAAAAGCTGCCCCAGACGGTGCTGGTCAGCCTTTGCGTCACATCCTCGCTCAGCCCCAGCGCGCGACCGACCTCGCGCACCGTGCTGCGCGGGCGGTAATGGATGACGGTGGCGGCGATGGCGGCGCGGTGGCGGCCATAGCGGTCATAGATATACTGGATCACCTCCTCGCGCCGCTCATGCTCGAAATCGATGTCGATATCGGGCGGCTCGCGGCGTTCCTCCGATACGAAGCGCGAGAAGAGCAGGTCATATCGCACCGGATCGACCGAGGTGACGCCCAGGACCCAGCAGACCGCCGAATTGGCCGCCGATCCGCGCCCCTGGCAAAGAATGGGCGGCTCCACCGTCCGCGCGAAGCGGACGACGTCATGCACGGTCAGGAAATAATGTGCATATCCGCACCGGCGGATCAGCCCGAGTTCCTCGTCCAGCAAGGCGCGCAGCTTGACCGGAACGCCCCCCGGATAGCGCTTCGCGGCTTCGCGCCGGACCAGTTCCTCCAGCCAGTCCTGTGCGTCCCAGCCCTGCGGGATTGGCTCGTCGGGATATTGGTAGGAGATATGATTCAGACGGAAGGCGATCCGTTCCAGGATCGCCATGCTCTCCGCCACCGCTTCCGGCCGGTCGGCGAACAGGCGCGCCATCTCGACACCGGGTTTCAGATGCCGCTCCGCATTGGCCGCCAGCCGCCGCCCCCCGGTGCGGACGGTCAGCCCTTCGCGGATGCAGGTCAGTATATCCTGTACCGGACGGTCCGCAGGCGAAGCGGACAGTGCATCGGTGGTGGCGAGCAGGGGCACCCCCCGCGTCTCGGCCAGCGCGGCATGCGCCATCAGCCGCCGCCGGTCCGCCCCCGATCGCGGCATGGTCACGCCCAGCCACACCCGCCCCGGCGCCGCCGCCGCCAGCCGGTCGAGCGTCGGCGCCAGCCCCGGGTCCGCGCGCCTGGGGGGCAGCATCGCGTCCGTCATCGGCTCGCAGGGCCGCGCACTCGACTTGGGGAGCACGATCAACAGCAGATCCTCGGCATGGCGGATCAGGTCGCCCAGTCCCAGGATACAGCCGCCCTTGCGCGCCCGCTTATTGCCCGTCGTCAGCAACCGGGTCAGCCGCCCCCAGGCCGTCCGGTCGATCGGATAGGCGACGATATCCGGTGTGCCATCGGCAAAGCAGAGGCGCGCGCCGACGACCAGTTCGAAAGGCGGCATCCGGTCACCGAGCGTCTCGCGGATTTCCCGCAGCGCCCGGTAGGCCCGCACCACCCCCGCCACCGTGTTGCGGTCGGCAATGCCGATTCCGTCCAGCCCCAGCAAAATCGCCTGCTGAACCATCGCCTCCGCCGGGCTTGCGCCGTCGAGGAAGGAATAATGCGTCGCCGCGACCAGTTCGGCGAAGTCGGGCATTTACCCTTTTCCTCCCCTGCAAGGGGAGGTGGCAGTCCGAAGGACTGACGGAGGGGTGTCACCATCGGAGAGGATGGATGCCCTCGCAACCGGTGACACCCCTCCACCATGCTGCGCATGGTCCCCCTCCCCTTGCAGGGGAGAAATATCGGCCCGTCCCCTCACGCGAACAGCCCATGCACATACCAGCGCGGCCTCTCGGTTTCGGTGTAGAGCCCATGGCGGAAGATCCAGAAGCGCCGCCCGCGCACATCCTCGACCCGGTAATAGTCCCGTGTCGGCGGCGCCATGTCGGCGCGGCGCCACCATTCGCCCGCGATCCGCTCCGGCCCTTCCGCGCGCGCCACGTCGTGCATCTTGCGCCGCCAGCGAAACCGCGCCGGTGGGCCATCGGGCGTCTCGGCGGCGAGCGATTCGATCGGCTGGGGCGGGTCGAACAGGTGAATCGGCCGCAAGGGCGGCTCGCCCGGCTCTGGCTGGGTCCATTCGGTCTTGGGCGCGGGATCGGTTGCGGGCAGCAGCAATTCGGCCTGTTCGGGCATATGGCTGTCGCGGGGATGGATCCGCCGCACCCGCTCGCGCCCCAGCCGCGTGCCCAGCCGGTCGATCAGCGCCGCCACCGCCTCCGACTTGGCCTCGCCGCCCTCCAGCCGAAGCTGCACCGCGTCCAGCTTCTCGGCCAGCCCGACATCCAGCCGCATCAGGTCATATCCAAAACCGGGGTCGAGCGGATCGGCCAGCGCCTCGATCCGCTCGCGGAACAACCGCAGCAGCACGGCCGGATCGCGGGTCGGCTGCCCCGTCTCGACCCGCAGATGCTGCACCTCGCCATCCGAACGGAACAGCCGCGCGTCCCAGCGTCGCCCGCCCTCGTGCCGCTCCTCCAGCACGCGCGCCGCCTCTCCCGTCAGTTCCTCCAGCACGCCCAGCATATGCTCGGTCCGCGCCACCGGCTCGGCAAAGCGCCGCTCCACCCCGACCGGCGCGGCCACGACGCGCGGGGTCAGCGGGCTGTCCTCCTCGCCGGTCAACCGCCGCAGCGCCGTCGCCGCCTCCCGCCCGAAGCGGGCCGCGATCGTCGCCATCGGTCGCGCCAGCACGTCGCCGACCGACTTCAGCCCCGCCGCGATCAGCGCCGCGCCGGCATCCTCGTCCAGTTCCAGCGCCGCGACGGGCAGGCGACGGATCGCCCCCATCTCGTCGGGCGCCGGAGCGCCTGCATGCCGCGCCAGCGCGCGTGCCGCCTCGGGCGTATCGCCATAGGCCAGCCGCACGGTCAGTCCCCGCCGCGCCATCCGCGTCTCGATATCCTCGGCAAGGCCCCGCTCGCCGCCGAACAGATGATCCGCCCCGCCCGAATCGAGCACCAGCCCTTGCGGCGGATCGAGCGCCACCGCCGGGCTGTAGCGCCGCGCCCCCTCGGCCACCCGCTCCAGCCAGTCGGCATCGGCGGCGGGGTCGTGCGGAAAAATCTCGACCTCGGGCACCCGCGCACGCGCATCGGCCAGCGTCAGCCCGACCGACAGCCCCGCCGCTGCCGCCTGGGCGTTGAGCGCCGCCAGGCGAATCGCGCCGCCGACCGATTCGGCAAAGGCGATCGGCGCCTCATCCCGCGCCACGAACAGGTGCGGGCGCCGGGCCCGCAACCGCTCGATCGGCAACCAGGGGAAGACGAGCGCCAGATAGCGGCGCGGGGTCGAAGCTTTGCGTGTCACGGTTCCACTCCACGCGCCACCGGGCGCCCGCGGGCCCTCCCCTTCGGCGCAGCAATTCCAGATCATAGGCCGGTGCCCCCGGCGCCTCCGCCGCCAGCGCCCGCGAGGGGGCCGACGCGACCGACCAGCGGGTCGCCGCCGCGCTGGGCACGACCTGCCCCCCGACGCGCAGCACCAGCATCAACACGCCCGAAGCTTCGGCCGCCAGCATCAGCCGCCGCGACGCGGTCAGGTCCAGCCCGCGCATCGCCCCCCAGCCTTCTGCGATCACCGTGCCCAGCCCCGGACAGCGCGCGCCATCGGCGGCGGCGCGTAACAGCGCGGCATCATCGGCGACCACGACCACGACCAGATCGGCGGGGTCGAGTCCCATCGCGACCAGTCCCGGCCCATGGAGTCGCCCGCCCTGCCGCTCGGCCGCCTCGGTGCGCAGCCACAGGATCGGCCGCGCCCCCATCGTCAACGCACAGCCCAGCGCCAGCCCAGCACCGCTCGCCGCTTCGCCTTCCGAAAGCGCATGGATCTCATGGAGCTGCGCAACCGCCAGCCGAACCTCGAAGCCCCGTCCCGACTCCATCCCGCCATCATCGCCCGGCGCCACCAGAGCGGCGGCACGGCGCAGACGGTCGATCAGGGCAAAGGGCTCCTCCATATATGTTCTTGTAATGTTCTATGGCCGGAGTCGCCAGCCGTAAAAAAATTGAAAAAAGTGCTTGCCGGATTCGAAACCCACATCTAATAGCCCGCCTCACCCCAGCCGGTCAGCCGGTTCGGAACGCCAGAGCGGGCGTAGCTCAGGGGTAGAGCACAACCTTGCCAAGGTTGGGGTCGAGGGTTCGAATCCCTTCGCCCGCTCCAGCGATCTCTCGGATGAGATCGCCTTCGTCGCATAGCGACGGTTTTCATATGACATAACGATAAACGACGGCATGGATTGTTACCATTGCTGGTTACGTCAGAAGATTTTCACATTCTTCTCTGGATGCTGCCGATAATGGCGCAATCGTGATTCCATCGTTCCCACATGGATTTCGAGCTTGTGGCCGTCGGGATCGAGGAAATAGGTCGAACGCCCTTCGCTTCGGTCCTCTTTCCAGATGGCATACCCCGCCACCAATCGTGTGCTGAGCGTGGTGTAATCCTCTTCCGATACGCTGAAGGCGATATGACTATAATCGGCGTGTGGCCTACGGCATGCCTCGTCATCGCGAGACAGGCATAACCATAACGATCCCGCCTCCAGATACGCGCCATCCGCCCAGATCGCACGGACCGTGCAACCCAGCACATCCCGGTAAAATGCCACGGACCTTTCCAGATCGACGACGGCGAGCGTGATGTGATTCAGTCCGGTGATGCCTGCGGCCATGCTCTCGCGCCTTATTTGCGGAACCAGCATCGGAGGAGGCGCCGTGCCGATCAAGTCATTGTCCGTGGATGCCCATCATCGACGCCACGCGCTATCTGATCCCCATGCCGATTCGCCCCGCCACCTCCGCCGACGCCGATGCCATCGCCGCAATCATCCTGCCGGTGATCCGTGCGGGGGAGACCTATGCGCTCGATCCCGCGATGACCGAAGAGGCGGCGCTCGCTTACTGGTTCGGCGGCGACAAGACGGTCTTCGTGTTCGAAGAGGACGGCGCCGTCCTCGGCACCTATTATCTGCGCGCCAATCAGGCGGGCGGCGGGGATCATGTCGCCAATGCGGGCTATATGACCGGCTCCCCCGCGCGCGGGCGCGGGGTGGCGCGGGCGATGGCGTTGCATTCCTTCGACGAAGCCCGCGCGCGCGGCTTTGCCGCGATGCAGTTCAACTTCGTGGTCGCCAGCAACGAGGCTGCCGTGCATCTATGGACGGCGCTGGGCTTTGCGACGGTCGGGCGGGTGCCGGGGGCGTTCCGACACCCGCGCCTGGGGTCGGTCGATGCACTGGTGATGCACCGACCGCTGTGATTATCCGGCCCGCGCGACCTGGAAGCCCGCAAAGGACTGGCTGACCGGCATCAGCTCCAGCCGGTTGATGTTGAGGTGCGGCGGCAGTTCGGCGACCCAGAGCAAAGTGGCGGCGATATCCTCCGCCGTCATCGGGTCGGAACCCGCATAGAGCGCGTCCGACGCCGCCTGGTCGCCGCCGGTGCGGATGGTGGTGAACTCGGTCTCGACCATGCCCGGCTCGATCGAGGTGACGCGCACCCCCTTGCCGTGCAGGTCCGCGCGCAGGTTCAGCGAGAATTGCTTCACGAACGCCTTGGTGCCGCCATAAACGTTGCCGCCGGTATAGGGATAGTTCGCCGCCACCGAGGACAGGTTGATGATCGCCCCGCGCCGTTCGATCAGCCGGGGCAGCAGCCGATGGGTGATGGTGATCAGCCCGTCGATATTGGTCGCTATCATAGTGCGCCACTGGGCCAGATCGCTGTCCTGGGCGGGCTTGGTGCCGAGCGCGAGGCCCGCATTGTTGATGAGCAGGCCGATCTCGGCGAATTCCGGCGGCAGGCCGCCCAGCGCGGCGTCGAGCGCTTCCTCGTCGGTGATGTCGAAGGCCAGCGGACGAAAGGCCGCACCCAGCTCGTCGGCCAGCGCCTGGAGCCGGTCCGCGCGGCGGCCCGTGCCGATCACCCGCCATCCGGCCGCGACAAAGGCACGCGCGGTGCCCGCACCGATTCCGGCGGTCGCCCCCGTCACCAGAACTGTCTTCGTCATCCGTCCAACTCCCTCTCAAGCGGTTTGCCTGCTGGTATCCGGCGGGGCCGGGCACCTGCTGGTATCCGGCGGGGCCGGACATGGCAAAGCGTACGCGGTGCACAAGGCGGCAAGACCGGCCTCTGTTCCCGCTCCTTATCCAAGCACCCGAAATACCGGGCTTTTCCCGGATGGCCGGGATATCTGGATGGCGGCATGATCGGCCCCGGGAGAAGACAGGCATGGACTATCGACCAGGCCAGCCGCGACGAATCGCCAGTGACCGTTCGCGCGGCCCCTTCCCCCGTGCACAGGGCGGACAGTGCGATTTCCGGCCCGCGCTGACCGGCGCAGCGACCGAGGCGGATGGCGCCATGACGGTTCGCGCCATCTATCCTTGCCCGGAAGACGAGGCGGTGGACGGCTGGGTCCGGGTCCGCTGGTAGCGTCACGGTTGCGGGGGCCGGATCGCCCTCCCACATAAGCGGGGCGGCCGCCTTGGGGTCGCATCAGCCAGGACTCCTCATGCCCCGCCGCCTTCGTATCGATTTCGTCTCCGACATTTCCTGCCCCTGGTGCATTATCGGGCTGCGCGGGCTGGAGATCGCGCTGGAGCGACTGAAGGACGAGTGGGGCGATACGGTCGAGGCGGATATCCATTTCCAGCCCTTCGAGCTGAACCCCGCCATGGCGCCCGAGGGCGAGAATATCGTCGAGCATATCGGCCGCAAATATGGCGCGACGCCCGAACAATCGGCCGCCAACCGCGCCAATATCCGCGAGCGGGCGGCCTCGGTCGGCTTCACCATGGCGATGGCCGATGATGCGCGCATCTATAACAGCTTCGACGCGCACCGGCTGCTCCACTGGGCGGAGATGGAGGGGCGGCAGGCGGCGCTGAAGCACGCGCTGTTCGACAGCTATTTCACGCGTGGCGAGGATATCTCGAGCTACGACGTGCTGATCGCCGCCGTGAGCCGCGCCGGTCTGGATGTCGGGGAAGCAGCCGCGATCCTGTCGTCCGACCGCTACGCGACCGAGGTGCGCGAGGCGGAGCGGCTGTGGCAGGGACGCGGCATCCAGTCGGTGCCCGCCATCGTGATCGACAACCGCTATCTCATTTCGGGCGGACAGCCGCCCGAATCCTTCGAGCAGGCGCTGCGCCAGATCGCCGCCGAACCTGCTGCTGCCTGATTTTACGGAAAGGACAGTCCCTATGGCCGATACCCGTTATGCCAAGACCGAGGAAGCGCTCGCGAAGCTGACCCCCGAACAATATTATGTGACGCAAGAGAGCGGCACCGAGCGCCCCGGCACCGGCGAATATCTCCACACCCGCGAGCCGGGTCTGTATGTCGACATCGTCTCGGGCGAGCCGCTGTTCGCCTCGGCCGACAAGTTCGATTCGCATTGCGGCTGGCCCAGCTTCACCCGGCCGATCGAGCCCGCCCATGTCAACGAGCTGCGCGACACCACGCACGGCATGATCCGTACCGAGGTCCGCTCGGCACATGGCGACAGCCATCTGGGCCATGTCTTCCCCGACGGCCCGCGCGATCGGGGCGGCCTGCGCTATTGCATTAACTCCGCCTCGCTGCGCTTCGTGCCGCTGGGGGATATGGAGGCGCAGGGATATGGCGATTATGTCGACCAGGTCCGCGCCGCCGAGCAGGGCTAAAATTCCTCCCCTGCAAGGGGAGGGGTGTCACCGCTAGCGAGGTTCGTGCACCTCACCGACCGGGACACCCCTCCGTCGGTCCTGCGGACTGCCACCTCCCCTTTCAGGGGAGGAATCCGCATTGACGTTTACGGCACCTTTTGCCCGTCCGATCGTTTGGCCTTCGCAACGATAAGGTTCGGGAAACAGGGGCAATGTTGGCGACGATGATCTGGGGTTGGGCTCCGCTGTTGATGGCGGCACCGATGGCGCCCCAGCAGACCACCGATCCCGTCCCCACCTCCGCGCGCATCACCCCCGATGCCGCAGCGGGCGATACGCAGCGCACGCCGACCCGCCGCCGCCCGGTCCGCCCCTCCGACAGTGCGCCCTCGGCGATCACCGCCGACACGAGGCGCACGCCGCCGCCGGGGATCATCGGCGACTGGCACGACATCCGCACCCGCCTGAACGAGCGCGGCATCACCGTCACCGCGCGTTACGCCTCGGAAAGCGCCGCCAACGTCACCGGCGGGCGCAAGACACTGTTCCGCGAGACGGGCCAGTTCGACGCGGGCGCGCTGTTTGACCTGGAAAAGGTGATGGGGCTGAAGGGCGGGGCGTTCCAGGCCACCCTCACCTATCGCCGGGGCCGTAACCTGAGCGACGATGCGAATCTCGGCACGCTGCAACAGGTGCAGGAGGTCTATGGACGCGGCCAGACGCTGCGCCTGACGCAATTCTGGTATGAACAGCGGATCGGCGAGCGGTTCGAGCTGAAGCTGGGCCGCACCAATCCGGGCGAAGATTTCGCGATCTTTTCCTGTCACTTCATGAACTTGAGTTTCTGCGGCGCGCAACCGGGCAATCTGGTCGGCGACTATTGGCAGAACTGGCCGGTCAGCCAATGGGGCGCGCGGCTGCGCTACGAACCGCGCGACGACCTGTATGTCCAGGGCGCGGTCTATGAGATCAATCCGCGCAACCTCGACAATGATTTCTTCATCGGCCACTTCAAGGGCGCGACCGGCGTGCTGGTCCCCGCCGAAATCGGCTGGATCCGCAATGCCAGTGCCGGGCGGATCGGGTCGTACAAGCTGGGCGGCTGGATCGCGACGGCCGATGCGCCGGACGTGTTCCTCGACGTGAACCGCAGACCCGTGGCGATCACCGGCCTGGCCCCGCTGGAACGCAGCAGCCGCTACGGCGTGTACGTCAACATCCAGCAGCAGCTGACCGGCAAGACCAAGGACGGCAAGGCGGAAAACGGCCTCAGCGTCTTCCTGAACGCTACCCAGGCCGACCGCGCGACCAGCGTAACCGACAATCAGGTCGCGGCCGGGCTGTTCTACAAGGGGCTGGTCCCCGCGGTGCCGGGCGACGTGCTGGGCTTCGGCGTGGCGCGGACCCATGTGAACGGGCGCGTCGCGGATGGACAGCGGCTCGATCCCACCCGACCCGCCGTGCAGGGCTCCGAATATGCCGCCGAAGTCTATTACAGCATCCACCCGGCGGAGTGGCTGGAGATGCGGCCGAACGTCCAGTTCGTCCACCATCCCGGCGGCTATGCGCAGGCGGATGACGTCACCATATTGGGGCTGAAGGCCGCCTTCACCCTGTAACGCCCCTGATTCACGACCCGTTCAATAGGCGGCGCGCAAGGACAGGCGTGCCCAAAGGAGTGATTTGATGATCCGTTCGATGATGGCGTCCGCCCTGCTGGCGCCGACCGCCATGGCGATGATCGCCGCCCCCGTGCCCGCCTTGGCGCAGGCCAATGGCGATCTGGCGGCGGTGCAGCGTCACCTGCAATCGGTGCAGACGATGACCGCCGACTTCACCCAGACCGACCGCGCGGGCAAGGTGCTGACCGGCACGCTGACCATGAAGAAGCCGGGCAAGATTCGGTTTCAATATGAAAAGGGCGTGCCCCTGTTGATCGTCGCCGATGGCGGCGCGCTGACCTTCATCGATTATTCGGTCAAGCAGGTGCAGCGCTGGCCGATCAAGAACTCGCCGCTGGGCGTGCTGCTCGACCCCAGCCGCGACATCGGCCGTTATGCCAAGGTCGTGCCCAGCGCCGACCCGCGCCTGCTCTCGGTCGAGGCGAACGATCCCAAGCATCCCGAATATGGCAAGATCACTTTGGTCTTCGCCCGCGATGCCGCCGCGCCGGGCGGGCTGATGATGCAGGGCTGGGTCGCGCTCGACAGCCAGAACAACCGCACGACGATTCGCCTGTCCAACCAGCGTTTCGGCGTGCCGGTGGACGACAAGGCGTTCCGATTTAACGATCCCCGGAGGACGGCGGCGCGTAACTGAACGCCGGCGGACCGTTTCATTCATCCGGGCGACAGGTTCGCCGCCCTATCAAGGCGTTGCGGTTGAGGGGCCTTCGAGATTCCCCCCTGTTGCTCGGACGGGCACCCTCATCCCGCCTGCGTGACGAACGCTAGGTCGGCCCTCGCTCCATGCCCCCGGAGCGGGGGCCTTTCCGTTTCTGAACTCCCATTATTCCTCCCCTGCAAGGGGAGGAATGCGGGGCAGGTAATCTTGTCTCACTCCCCTGCCCCCGCTACATCGCATCCCGTGAAAATCGCCTCCTGGAACATCAATTCGGTGCGTTTCCGCGCCGCGATCGTCGAGCAATTCCTGAAGGAAGCCGCGCCCGATGTGCTGTGTCTTCAGGAGACGAAGGTCGTCGATGACGACTTCCCCTTCGAGCTGTTCCGCTCGCTCGGCTATGATCACATCATCATCCACGGCCAGCGGATGCACCACGGCGTTGCGATCGTCGCGCGCGTGCCCATCGCCGAGGACGACCGCCTCGACTGGCAGGCCAATGCCGAGGCGCGGCATGTCGGCATCCGCCTGCCGAACGGCGTGCGGCTGGAGAATGTCTATATCCCGGCGGGCGGCGACGTGCCCGACCGTGAGGTGAATCCGAAATTCGGCCAGAAGCTCGATTTCCTCGGTCGTATGATCGAATGGTCGGGCAAGCTCGACTGCCCGACGATCCTGACCGGCGACTTCAATATCGCCCCGCTCGAATCGGACGTGTGGAGCCATAAGCAATTGCTCGACGTGGTCAGCCATACCCCCATCGAGGTGGAGACGCTGGCGAGGTTGCAGGCGTCGAACGACTGGGTCGATCTGGGCCGTCACTTCATCCCCGCGCCGCAGCGGCTCTATACCTGGTGGAGCTACCGCGCGAAGGACTGGGCGGCGTCGGATCGCGGGCGGCGGCTCGACCATATGTGGGCGACGCGCGACGTGGCGGACAAGGCGGTGGCGCATCAGGTGTTTGAGCCGTGCCGCAGCTGGCTGAAACCCTCCGACCATATCCCGATCATGACGGAATTCGATTTTTGAGCGCCGATCCCAAAGCGGCGGCCCGCGCGATCGATGCGCTGCGCCGCGGCTGGCCGATCGCGATTGCGGGCCAGCCGCTGCTGGCGGTCGAGACGGCCGATCCGCTGCGCCTCGCGGCCTTCGATCCGGAGGACCAGGCGCCCGTCCTGATCTCGGCGGGCCGCGCGGCGACGTTGAAGCTGACCAACCAGCTGGACGCGGCCGATCCCGACGCCGCCGTGCTGGTCGAGCGTGCGCCCTGGGTCGACTTCGCCGCCGCGACCGCCCTGGCCGATCCGCAATTTGATCTGGCGACCCCGCTGAAAGGCCCGTTCCGCGCGCTCCCCCTTCCCGACCCGGCGGTCGCGGCGGCGGCGATCCGGTTCGCGCGGATTGCCGGGATGCTGCCCGCCTTCTTCGTCGGCGGTACCGGTGTCGAGGCGGAGATTTCGCTCGCCGACATCGCCGCGCATGAAAATGCCGAGGCGCTCGCTATCGCCACCCGCGCCCGCTTGCCCGTGGCGGGAGCAGAGGATGCCGAGATCGTCGCCTTCCGCTCGCCCCATGCCGCGGGCGAGCATGTCGCGTTGCTGATCGGCCAGCCCAACGGCCAGCCGCCGCTCGTCCGACTGCACAGCGAATGCCTGACCGGCGATGTGCTGGGCAGCCTGAAATGCGATTGCGGGCCGCAGCTTCATGCCGCGATCCATGCCATTGCGACATCGGGCTGGGGCATATTGCTCTATCTGCGGCAGGAGGGGCGCGGGATAGGGCTGGTCAACAAATTGCGCGCCTATCAGCTTCAAGATCAGGGCTTCGACACGGTCGACGCCAACACGCGTCTAGGCTTCGCGATCGATGCGCGGGACTTCGGCGTGGCGGCGCGGATGCTGACCCTGATGGGGCAGGACAAGGTGCGGCTGTTGACCAACAATCCGGCCAAGGTTGCGGGACTGGGAGCCGCAGGGGTGCAGGTGATCGAGCGGGTCGCGCACAGCCTGCCGCCCAATCCGCATAACGAACGCTATCTCGCGACCAAGCGCGATCGGACGGGACACCAGCTTTAAGGAGCGCGTCGCGCTCTTTCAGAAGAATGGTTCGCGCGGAGGCGCGGAGGCGCGGAGATGAATCGCTCGCGGTTAAGTGAAACTGCTTTCACTGCGGTTGCGATGAGAGGGCCGCTGTCGCGGCAAGCCAGACACCTCTGCGTTCTCCGCGCCCCCGCGCGAACATCATATCTTCTTCTAAACCTTACCCCCGCCGCGCGATCCCTTGGGCGATGATCGTCGCCTCCGCCTCGGCCAGCACCGATCCGGCATTGCCCGGCGCCATTACCGCGCGTTCGGCCGCCCGGATTCGCGCCATCGCGCGGGCCAGCATCGCGGGGGTCCAGCGACGCAGCGCACGCGCGGTCTTCGCCTCGTCGCGGAAGAAGACGCGGTGGCGCTTCATCACCGCGTCGACCGGCTCGCCCGCATCGACATCGGCCCGCATCTCGGCCAGCGCGACCAGCCGCCGGGCCAGCGCACGCAACCAGGGAATGGGCGAGGCCCCGCCCTCATCGAGCAGCGCCAGTTCGCCGCCCAGATCGCCCACGCGTCCCTCGACCACCGCCTCAACCGCATCACCCATCTCGACCTCGCCCAGATCGGCGCCGATCGCATCCATCGCGGCGTGATCGACCTCGCGCGGGCGATCGGGCGCGGCATCGAGATAAAGCGCCAGCTTCTCCAACTCGCGCATCATCACCGACCGGTCGGCGGCCGCCGCTTCGACCAGCCGCGTCGGCACCCCCGCCGCCAGCCGCAAGCCCATCTCGCCCCCGATCGTCGTCGCCAGTCGCTCCGCATCGGCAGCGGTGGGCGCATAGCAGCCGAACGCCATCGCGCGCGGCGAGTCGAGCGCCAGTTTCACGATCTTGGCGGTCGTCTTGACCGTGGGAGCGATGGCGACGACCGGATTGCCCGCCGACTCGGCCTCCAGCAGCGCGGTAAACGCCGCCAGCCCTTCCTCGCCGACGCTGGCGATACGGATATGGCGCGGGCCGCCGAACAGCGACATGGCCGCCGCTTCGTCGGTCAGGCGGGCGGGATCGCTTTTCAGCGTGGCGGAATCCAGGTCGATCCGCTCGGCATCCTGCCCCATCGCCTTGGCAAGGATCCGCGCCAGTTCGCCCGCCCCCGCCTCGTCGGGGCCATGGAGCAGGTAAAGGCGGATATCGGCGGAAGGACGCCCCAGCGCCTGTCGGATCTGGTTGGCGTTCGCCTTCACGACCGATGCGCTTTCACGGGCGGGCGGGTACCATCGCCTCGCCGGGCCGCGACCGGGCATAGGTGGCCAGCCGCGCGACGATCTCGTCCGCAACGATCACCGACAGCCGCTCCAGCGCAGTGTTTTCCGCCGCGATGGTCGCATATTCGGAGCGGACCACATCGATCCCGGCATCCGATCCGGCAGTGGAATCGACCAGGACCGCGTTGCTCGTCTGATCGACCAGCTGATAGCGCGCGCGCAGGATACGCCGTTCACGCACTACCGAGTCGTCGCGCCGCACGCCAAGCCCACGAATCTGGTCGTCCAGCTTCACGTCCAGCCGGTAACGCGCGGTCCCCGTCTTGCCGCCCAGCCGGTCGTTCAGCGCATTGGCCATCAGCCAGCCCGCCTTCCCCTGAATCGGCGCGACCTCGATCTGCGACAGGGCATTCGCGACCGGACCGGAACCGCCGCCCGCATAGAGCGGATGCAGCCCACAGCCCGACAGACCCAGCGTCAGCGCCAGACCGGCAGCGATCAGGGGAAACGTGCGGTTCATGCGACGATGTTCACCAGACGGTCGGGCACCACGATCACCTTTTTCGGGGTCGCGCCATCGAGCGCGCGGACGATCTTCTCGGACGCCAGCGCGGTGGCCTCCAACTGATCCTTGGGCAACCCCTTGGCGACGGTCAGCGTGTCGCGCAGCTTGCCGTTGACCTGCACCGCGACGGTGACTTCGTCCTCGACCAGCAGGCTCTCGTCGACCGACGGCCAGGCGGCGTCGGCGATCAGGCCATCCTGCCCCATGCCCGCCCAGGCTTCCTCGGCCATGTGCGGGACCATCGGCGCGACCAGCAGCATGGTGGTGCGGATCGCATCGTTGCGGGCCGCCGACGGCTTGGCCTTTTCGATGGCGTTGACCAGCTCGTACAGCTTGGCGACCGCCTTGTTGAAGGCCAGCGCCTCGATATCCGCCGCGACGCCTGCGATGGTCTGGTGCAGCTTGCGCGAGAGCGCCTTGTCCTCGCCCTCGGCCACTTCCGAACCGTCGAACAGACGCCACAGACGCTGGACGAAACGCCACGAACCCTCGATGCCCGATTCCGACCAGGGCAGGTCGCGCTCGGGCGGGCTGTCGGACAGCATGAACCAGCGTACCGCGTCCGCGCCGTACTGATCCACGATCGGCTCGGGATCGACAGTGTTCTTCTTGGACTTGGACATCTTCTCGACGCGGCCGACCGTGATCGGCTGGCCGGTCGCGATCTCGATGCCGTCGCGAATCTCGCCGGGTGCGAGCCAGCGGCCGTCCGAGGACTTGTAGCTCTCGTGCGTGACCATGCCTTGGGTGAACAGGCCCGCAAAGGGCTCCGCCACGTCGATCAGGCCGATATGCTTCAAGGCGCGGGTCCAGAAGCGAGCATAGAGCAGGTGCAGGATCGCATGCTCGACGCCGCCGATATATTGCCCGACCGGCAGCCACTGCTTCACCACCTCGGGGTCGAACGGGCGATCCTTGGGCTGGCTGGCGAAGCGGATGAAATACCAGGACGAATCGACGAAGGTGTCGAGCGTGTCGGTTTCGCGCCGGGCGGGCTTGCCGCAGGTTGGGCAGTCGACATGCTTCCACGTCGCATGGCGATCGAGCGGATTGCCGGGGACGTCGAAAGTCACATCCTCGGGCAGCGTCACCGGCAACTGGTCCTTCGGCACCGGCACCGCGCCGCAATCCTCGCAATGGATGATCGGGATCGGCGTGCCCCAGTAACGCTGGCGGCTGACGCCCCAGTCGCGCAGGCGGTACACGGTTTGGCCCTGGCCCCAGCCTTCGCCCTCGGCACGGGCGATGACGGCGGCCTTGGCGGCCTCGACATCCATGCCATCAAGCGGACCGGAGTTCACCAGACGTCCGGTGCCGGTAAAGGCGGTGTCGCCCTCGAACACCGGCGCGGTGACATCGCCATCGGCGACGACGCGCGTGACACTCAGGCCGTATTTCCGTGCGAAGTCCAGGTCACGCTGGTCATGCGCGGGCACGCCCATGACGGCGCCCGTGCCGTAATCCATCAGCACGAAGTTCGCGATATAGACGGGCAAGGTGATGCCGTCGTCCATCGGATGCTGCATCCGATAGCCTGTGTCGAAGCCCAGCTTTTCCTGGGTTTCCAGCTCGGCCGCGGTCGTGCCGCCCGCTTTGCAACGCTCGATGAAAGCGGCTGCCTCCGCGTTCGTCTCGGCCAGTTCGCGCGCGATCGGGTGATCCGCCGCGATCGCGACGAAGCTCGCCCCGAAGATGGTGTCGGGACGGGTCGAATAGACCTCGATCGGCGTCGCGAAGGGCGCGACGGGGGCGAAGCGGAACTGGAGCCCCTTGCTGCGGCCGATCCAGTTCTCCTGCATCAGCTTCACCTTGTCGGGCCAATGCTCAAGCGTCGTCAGACCCTCCAGCAGCTCGTCGGCGAAGTCGGTGATCTTCAGGAACCACTGGTTCAGCTTGCGCTTCTCGACCAGCGCGCCCGAGCGCCAGCCGCGCCCGTCGATCACCTGCTCATTGGCCAGCACGGTCATGTCGACCGGGTCCCAGTTGACCGCCGATTCCTTGCGATAGACCAGGCCGCCTGCGTACAGGTCGAGGAACAGCGCCTGCTCATGCCCGTAATAATCAGGCTCGCAGGTCGCGATCTCACGCGTCCAGTCGAGCGCGAAGCCCAGCCGCTTCAGCTGCGCCTTCATCGTCGCGATATTGTCGCGGGTCCAGCCGCCCGGATGGACGCCCTTTTCCATCGCGGCATTCTCGGCGGGCATGCCGAACGCGTCCCAGCCCATCGGGTGGAGCACCTCATGCCCGATCATTCGGCGATAGCGCGCCAGCACGTCGCCCATCGTATAGTTGCGGACATGCCCCATATGGATGCGCCCCGACGGATAGGGAAACATCTCAAGGACATAGGACCGGGGCTTGGGGCTGTGGTCGTCGGCGGCGAAGGTGCGCCGTTCTTCCCAGATCCGCTGCCAGGTCGAATCCGATTTCAGGGCATTGTAACGCGAGGCCATTCGGGTCGTCTTTTACTTCGTGATCGAGGCGCGGCGCAGGTCGCGCGCCTTGGTGAGGATGATGTCTTCCAGCTTCTGGATGGTGGCCGCCTGCACCGGCGCCTCCACCCACTGGCCGCCGCGATTGACTTCACGCAGGGCGGTCACGCGCAGCGCATCGGCGCGCAGATCCTGGTCGAGGATGGTGACGGTGACCTTCATCCGCTCGGTCGGGACCTGCGGATTGACGTACCAGTCGGTGACGATGACGCCGCCGTTGGAGTCGGTCTCGGCCAGCGGCATAAAGCTCAGCGTGTCGAGGCTGGCACGCCACAGATAGGAATTGACGCCGATCGTGGTGATCTTCGACGCGGCCAGATCGCCCTGTGGGCGTTCCTTCTTGCCGGCACAGGCGCCGAGCGACAAAGCGGCGATTACCGCGAACGCGGTGGCGGAACGGCGAAGCATCGGCATTATCCTGACTGCGATGAAGGACGGGAATAAGGGTTGCCTATAGCCTCTACAGGGGTGCCGACACCCCGGCAAGCGCCGGACATCATGGACGATGCGACCGATTCTGTGGAGGTTGCGCAACACTCGGACAAGATTCGCGATCATGGGCGTAACAATGGGATCGCTCACGACCGATTCCATGTTAGGAGCAATCTTGCAAAAGGGTCTCATAAAAGGGGTGGACCGTGTCGTTCGGGCGTATCGTGATCGGAATCGCAATCGGGGCGCTCGCCGCCACGACCGCGATGGTCGCGCCCGCTATCGGTGCGGTCGACCAGAATAAGCACCCGGTCAAGCCACGGGGATTCAGCCTGCTCGGCCGTGGCGGTTTTACCCCGTCCGCCGCAGACCCCCGGCTTGCCGCCATCTTCGCCAAGAGTGGACTCGATGCGGGTGACCTGCGCTTCACCCCGGCGGAGAGCCAGCGCGGCGTCAACCGCCCCGTGACCGTCGCGGTGCGCGCGCAGAGCAGCCGCACCAACGAGGAACGCGTCGCCGCCAACACCGCGCCGACTGTCGGCCTGGCCCCGATCTCCTATAATCTGGGCGTGTCAGTCGGCTGGAAGCGTGTCGCGCTGTCGGGCGATATCGCGCGTGTCGATCTGGCCGGGCTGCCGGGCAGCCGCGAGAGCGCCGATGTGGCGGTCAGCTATACCGCGAGTCGCTTCACTGGCCGCGTAAAGGCCTCGACCGACCGCCCGATCGACGGCGCACCGAAGATGATCGACATGCCGTCCAGCTATTCGCTCGACATGGGCGGGTCCTATTCGCTGACCCGCAATCTCGATGTGACGGCGGGTGTGCGCTATCGCTCGGATCGTGAGCGTCTGGCCCGGATCGACGACGATCGCCGCAACAGCCAGGCAGTCTATCTGGGAACGGCCTTCCGCTTCTGATTCCTGCTGTTGACCGCGGACTCGGCATGGATTTCCCGTCAGTCTGATTTGACGTCGATCACGGTTACCCCCGCTGGCTCTTGCCCCTTCAAACGTCGGGTAGGCGCGACGCTGGGATTGGTCGGATAGCTTTTCCCATCGAAGCGCAAACGCACGCGATAGCCGGGCAGGATGCCACCGCCGCTGACCAGCACGCTCAGATCATGCCAACCCTTCGTACCACTGTTCAGAACGCGGATGGGCGGACGCGTGATGCTGATATCGGATATAGCGTGATAACCGGTCGGCGTCAGTGTCAGGATCGTCAGATCGCACCCACCCGAGCCACATAAGCTGACGTCCTGGCCATCCTCGCGTGCTTGCCTAGCATAGACCAACGCCTCGGGTCGGCCGTCCCCGTTCAGATCATGGAGCGCATAATCATACCGGGTGAGTTTCTGGTCGCGGACATAGGCGGCCAGCCCAGCAGGAATCGGCGTCGGCTCGGCCAAGGCGGCCAGAACCAGCAAAACCACCATGACGTTTCTCCTCGCTCGACCATCATCGCGTGTCTGCACGACCGTTTAATGACGAGCACATGGGATGGGACGAACTCCAGGCATCGATCGCGGCCCAGCCCTGAAACACCCCGCGCAACCGGCGGAAGCGCTGCGCATTCATCCCGCCCAATGCGATTCGCGGCAGGCCTAGCCCGCGTCCGATTCGCATGGCTCTTGCCAAGCCCAGTGCCGGAGCGCCCGGATGCGAACGCGTGGGAAAGACCGGCGAGACGAACAAAAGGTCGGACCCGGCCTTCCATCCCGCCACCGCTTCCGCCCGATGATGCGCGGGCCAGCTTCGCAGCCCCCTGCCCCGCCTTGCCTTATGCACACCATCGCCGGGCAAACCGCCTCCCGCGATCAGCAGAACCAGCCCCCGCGCTTTGGCGATTCGCCGGACCCGGCGGTGAATGGCACGCCGCTCGGCCGGGGGCGTCGCGTGGTGACGGAACACCACCCCCGATCCGGGCGGCAGCCTGCGCAACGCGGCCCAAAGCCCCTCCCCCAGCCGCTCGTCGGTCATCAGCCATGTCACGGGGTATCGGTCGGCCATCGGGGGCATTATAGCGCCGGGCATGACCGACGACAGCGTTTCCCGCCTTGCCACCGTCTCCGCCCAGCTTCAGCACGCCGCGAAGCTCGGACAGCACGCGACCCCGACCCTGATCGCGGTGTCGAAGACGCATGATGCCGACACGATCCGCCCGCTGCTGGAGGCCGGACACCGCGTCTTCGGCGAAAACCGGGTGCAGGAGGCCGCCGCCAAATGGCCCGACCTTCGCGCGGCCTATCCGGGCGTCGCGCTTCACCTGATCGGCCAGCTTCAATCGAACAAGGCGGCCGATGCGGTCGCGTTGTTCGATGTGATCCACACGGTCGACCGCCCCTCGCTGATCGCTGCGCTGGCCGAGGCGATGGACAAGAGCGGAAAGCGGCCCGACTGTTTCCTTCAGGTCAATATCGGCGACGAGGACCAGAAGGGCGGCTGTGCCATCGCCGAGACCCCTGCGATGCTGGAGGCGGCCCGCAGCGCTGGCCTTCCCATCATCGGCCTGATGGCGATCCCGCCGCACGGGCTGGACGCCGCCCCCTATTTCGCCTTGCTCGCCAAGATGGCGCGCGAACTGGGGCTGGCGAAGCTCAGCATGGGCATGTCCGAGGATTATGAGGTCGCCGCGATGCTCGGTGCCAGCCATGTCCGCATCGGCAGCGCCTTGTTCGGAGCGCGCGCATGAGCCGCTTTGCCGCCCTTTTGTTCGATTTCGACGGTGTCTTGATCGACAGCGAATATGAAGGCAATCGCCACCTCGCCGAATGGCTGACCGCCAACGGCCACCCGCATTCTCCACAGGAAGCGATGCACCATTATATGGGGCTGGCGGGCAAGGACTTCATCGCGACGATCGAGGGGCGTATCGGCCACACCCTGCCCGAGAGTTTCTACGAAGCACGCCGGGCCGAGGATGTTCGCGCCATGGCCGAGGGCGTGGCGGCGATCGGTGGCGCGGTGGCGTTCGTGAAGTCGCTCCCCGCCGATTTTCCCAAGGCGATCGTCTCATCCAGCCCGACCGTCTGGATCGACCAGCATCTGCGCCATATCGGCCTGCGCGACCTGTTCGGCGAGCATATCTATAGCGGCCGCGAGCATGTCACGCGCGGCAAGCCCGCCCCCGACCTCTATCTCCATGCGGCCGAGCGGCTGGGCGTCCGGATCGAGGATTGCGCGATCCTGGAGGACTCCCCCGTCGGCGCGACTGGTGCGGTGGCGAGCGGCGGGCATGTCATCGGCATGTGCATGGGCACGCATTGCGCCATCGGCCATGACCAGAGACTGCGCGACATCGGCGTCGCCGCGATCGCTCAGGATTATGAGGACGTCCGCCACGAATTGGGGTTCTGAGGCCGATAGCCCTCAAACCTACCTCCGTTCAGCCGGAGCGAAGTCGAAGGCCATGGGAATAAACCTTGTCGCATAGCACCGCATGTGCGCTTCGACTTCGCTGAGCGTGAACGGAAGGGGGAATAAAGCCCCCCTCAAAAATCAAAGGAAAATTGCGCCGGTCCTAAAAGGATGCTGGCGTATCCCTTTCAAATACCCTCACCTGTCAGGCGCTGGCATACCATGTCCAGCTGATCGAGCGTCGAATAGCTGAGGGTCAGCGTACCCCCCTTCTCGCCATGCGCGATACGCACCGACAGGCCGAGCAGATCGGCAAGCTGTCCTTCCAGGGCGGCAATATCGGCATCCGCCGCGTCCTGCCCCGGCGGCAGTTTGGCGGCGCCCTTCTCGCCCTCGTCCGATCCCTTGCGACCGCCGCCCTTGGCTTCGCGGGTCAGCTTCTCGGTCTCACGAACGCTCAGGCCGCGCGCGATGACTTGATCGGCCAGCGCCTCGACCTCGTTCGCGCCCAGCAGCGCACGGGCATGGCCCATCGACAGCGCGCCGCTGACCACCTGCCCCTGCACCGTATCGGGCAGTTCGAGCAGGCGCAGCAGATTGGCGACATGGCTGCGCGACTTGTGGACGATCTTGGCGAGCGCTTCTTGGGTATGACCGAACTCGCCCGCCAGCCGCTGATAGGCCTGCGCTTCTTCGATGGCGTTCAGGTCCTGCCGCTGGATATTTTCGATCAGCGCGACTTCGAGCGTCTGGGCATCGTCGAAGTCCCGGACGACGACCGGCACCTCGTGCAACCGCGCGCGCTGGGCCGCACGCCAACGGCGTTCGCCCGCGACGATCTGATAGTCCTTGCCGTGCGGGCGCACGACGATCGGCTGGATCAGTCCGCGCGCCGCGATCGAGGCGGCGAGTTCGTCCAGCGCGGCTTCCTCGAAATGGCGGCGCGGCTGATCGGGATGCGGCTGCAACGAGCCGACAGGCAGCATCCGCACGCCCCCCGGCGTCGGCTGATCGCCCGGCCGGATCGGCGCTTCACGCGCGATATCGCCGAGCAGCGCGCCGAGACCGCGACCCAGACCGGGACGCGGACGCTTTGCCGTGGTTTCGCTGCTCATGCCGCCGCGGCTCCCGGCTGGTGGCCGAGCGGCAGGCGCGCGATCAGTTCGCGGGCCAACGCGATATAGGCCTGACTGCCGACGCAGCGATGGTCATAGATCAACGCGGGCAGGCCATGGCTGGGCGCCTCCGACAGCCGGACGTTGCGCGGAATCACCGTATCGAACACTACACCCCCCAAAACGGCGCGCACATCGGCAGACACCTGGTCGGTCAGCCGGTTGCGCCGGTCATACATCGTCAAGGCCACGCCCAGGATCGCGAGCCCCGGATTAAACCGCGCGCGTATCCGTTCGACCGTGGTCAGCAGCTGCGACAGCCCCTCCAGCGCAAAGAACTCGCATTGCAGCGGCACGAACAGCGAATCGGACGCCACCATGGCGTTGATCGTCAACAGTCCCAGCGAGGGCGGGCAATCGACCAGCACGATGTCCCAGTTGCCCTGCGTCCGCCGCAGCGCATGGTCCAGCCGATGCGTGCGATTCTCGAAATCGACCAGCTCCAGCTCGGCGCCTGACAGGTCGACCGTGGCAGGTACGACGTCCAGACGCGGCACCTGGCTATGCACCACCGCATCGTCGATCCGCGCCTCACCCAGCAGTACGTGATAGCTGGAGAACATCCGCTGGCTGTTGGGAATACCCAGCCCCGTCGAGGCATTACCCTGTGGATCGAGATCGATCAGCAGGACGTTCAGCCCCGTAGCCGCCAGCGCGGTGGCAAGATTGATGGCGCTGGTGGTCTTGCCCACCCCACCCTTCTGGTTCGCGATGGCAACGCAGATCATCGGGCCTCTACTCGGTCGAGGATCACGATCGACGATTCCGCCGAGGTGATACTATGTTCCACGTGAAACACGAAGCGCCATTGCCGCTTAAGGGTCTTGATTTCGCGCTCGTCCAGGCGGCCGCGCGGGAGCAGCCACCGCGTTTCCTGTTTGCCGCAGTGGGCGGCTGCGCGCAAAAGATTTTCGACTGTCGCCACCGCGCGAGCAGAAATAATGTCGGCCCGAAGCGGTACTGTTTCGATCTTCGAAGCATGGACCGTCACCCGGTCCCCCATGCCCAGCCCGTCGACGCATTCCTGTAGGAACTCCGCCCGCTTCTTGCGCGGCTCGACCAGTGCGACCCGCCCAGGCCAGGTGATAGCGACGATCATGCCGGGAAAGCCGCCGCCCGTACCGATATCGATCCACTGGCCATCAGCCCGATCGGCCAGAGGAATCAGCTGTGCCGAGTCGACCGCATGGCGACTCCAGATCGTGCCGATGGTCGAAGGCGAGATGAGGTTCTGCTGGTCGTTTTCTACAACCACACGGTCGAGGAACCAGTCGATCCGCGCCGCTGCATCCTCCCCGAACCGCTGCACCGCCCAGTCGCGGGCCTGATCCTCGTTCATGCGGCGACCTTTCGAGCGTAGAGAAGCACTGCCGACAGGGCAGCAGGCGTGATGCCGCGAATACGCGATGCCGCCGCCAAGGTGGCGGGGCGTGCGAGACTGAGCCGGTCGATCATCTCCTGCGACAGGCCGGGGATGGCGGCATAGTCGAGCGCAGGTGACAACCGGATTTGCTCATCCGCACGGAGCCGCGCGACTTCTTCCGCCTGTCGTTCGACATAAGGCGCGTAACGCGCGTCCTCCAGTGTTTCGGCCACCACCGCCGGATCGCAACCCTCCGCTGCGTCGGGCGCAACATGCGCCAGCGTCACACCGTCGAAACGCAGCCATTCATAAGCCGTCCGCCGCGCGCCATCCTGCGCGATCGCGGCACCGCTGCGCGACAGATCGGACGCGGTACGCACCACGGACAACCGCTCGCGCAACGTGGCCTGCTGTTCCTGCCGCCGCCGCCGATGGCCCAGCCGCTGCTCCGAGAGGCACCCGGCCGCTTCGGCGATGTCGCCCAACCGTGTCTCGGCATTGTCCGCCCGCAACGACAGACGATACTCGGCGCGCGCGGTCAGCATGCGATAGGGTTCGGTCACGCCCTGCAACACCAGATCGTCGATCATCACGCCAAGATAGCTCGATGCCCGGTCGAGGATGACAGGCCGCAGATCACAGGCATGGGCCGCGGCGTTCAGCCCGGCGATCAGTCCCTGCCCCGCCGCTTCCTCATAGCCGGTCGTGCCGTTGATCTGACCGGCGCAGAATACCCCCGCCAGAGCACCGAGTGCCAGCCGCGCATCAAGGGCACGCGGATCGATATGATCATACTCGACGGCATAGCCCGGCAGCGTGATCACCGCCCTCTCCAGCCCCGGCATGGAGGCGATCATCGCTTCCTGCACATCGGTCGGTAGCGAGGTCGACAGGCCGTTCGGATAGACCAAAGGATCGTCCAGCCCCTCCGGCTCCAGAAAGATCTGGTGGCTGTCGCGGTCGGCGAAGCGTTTGATCTTGTCCTCGATCGATGGGCAATAGCGCGGACCATTTGCCTCGATCGCGCCCGTGAACAGCGGCGAGCGGTGGAAGGCCGCCGCGATGATCGCGTGAGTCTGCTCGGTCGTCCGGGTGATCGCGCAGGCGATCTGTGGCAGCGGCCGAGCCGCCGTCATCGGCGACATGGTCCAGGGATCGGTATCTGAAGGCTGCTCGTCCAGCTTGGCCCAGTCGATGGTGCGGCCATCGAGACGCGGCGGCGTGCCGGTCTTCATCCGTGCCATCGGCAAGCCCAGCGCGCGCAACTGCTCGGCCATGCGAGTGGCAGCGCGCTCGCCGATGCGACCGCCCAGATGCCGCTCCTCGCCCCGAAACAGCCGTCCGCCCAGGAAGGTCCCGGTCGCCAGCACCACCGCACGGGCCGACAGGATCGTACCGTCGGCCAGCTGCACCCCCTCGACCCGATCGCCGTCGAGAACCAGAGCCTCGGCCTCACCCTCGACGATGGTCAAATTGGGTTGCGCTGCGAGCATCGCCTGGATTGCCCCGGCATAACGCCGTCGGTCCGCCTGTACCCGTGGCCCCTGGACTGCGGTGCCCTTGCTGCGGTTGAGCATGCGGTAATGGATCGCGCCCATATCCGCCGCGCGACCGATCAGCCCATCAAAGGCATCGACCTCGCGCACGATATGGCCCTTCCCCAATCCGCCGATAGCGGGATTGCAGGACATGGCGCCCAGGCCATGACGATCGAAGGACAAAAGGGCCGTCCGCGCACCCCGGCGCGCAGCCGCCGCAGCGGCCTCGGTTCCCGCGTGACCACCACCGATCACTACGACATCAAACATGCCCCCGCCCTACCGGAAGGACCGGGCAGCGTCAAAGCGATCCCCACCAACATTCTATGCTTAACGTTCCACGTGGAACAATCACTTGCCGAGGCAGAAGCGCCCGAACAGGGCATCAAGCATCGTCTCGGTCGCACTAACGCCCAGCACTTCCGCCAGCGCCTGTCGCGCGACCCGCAATTCTTCCGCAATCAAAAGGATGTCATCGGTTGGCGCGGCGATCAGCGCGTTGGCGGCGCGGCGGCATTGGTCCTGCTGATGCCGCTTGAATCCGATCGTATCTTCGCGCGGCAACAGTCCGGTGGCGGTGTCCGCAATCGCGTCCCAGACGCTGGCCACACTGCTACCCTCATCACGCCGCACGGCCAGCCGCCGCCCCTCGGGCAGCCTCTCCCGCCCTGGCAGATCGGCCCGCGAATGGAGCCAAATCGCATCGCGACGCGGCGGAGGCGTGTCGGCCATCCACAACAGGATATCCGCCTGAAGGATCGCCTCTTGCGCACGGGTCACGCCGATCGCCTCGATCACGTCATCGGTATCCTCGGCCAGTCCGGCAGTATCGGTCAGCACATAGGCCACCCCGGCGCGCACCACGCTCGCCTCGATCCGGTCGCGGGTCGTGCCCGCGATCGGCGAGACGATCGCCGCCTCGCGTTCGACCAGCAGGTTGAGCAAAGTCGACTTGCCGCTATTGGGCGGCCCGGCCAGCACCACGCGGATACCGTCGTGAAGCCGGTCGACCGGCGGCCGCTCGACCACCTCCAGCATCACGATGGCCAGATCGTGCATCTCGCTTTTGATCCGCGCCACCGCGGCCTGATCGAGCGGCACGTCATCCTCTTCGGCGAAATCGAGCATTGCCTCGATCATCGCGGACAGCATCGCCAGCCGATCCATCCAGCCGCGCACCGCTTGGCTCACCCGCCCCTCGACCGCACCGATCGCAGCGCGGCGCTGGCGTTCGGTCTGTGCTTCCAGCAGATCGGCCAGCCCTTCCGCCTCGGCCAGATCGATCCGGCCATTCAGCAAGGCGCGACGGGTAAACTCGCCCGGCTCGGCACGGCGAACGCCCGGCTGTCCTGCCAAGGCCCGCTCGACCGCCGCGACCACCGCACGACCGCCATGGCAATGCAACTCGACCAGATCCTCACCGGTCGCCGTCGCCGGGCCGGGGAAGCACAGCAGCAACGCCGAATCCAGTACCGCCCCCGCCCCATCTTTCAACGTCCGCAGGCTCGCGCGACGCGCCTCGGGCAACCGTCCGCCCAGCCGCTCGGCGGCTGCAAAGGCCGCCGGGCCGCTGACGCGGATCACCGCGATGGCGGCGGGCGGCTGTCCGCTGGAGACGGCGAAGATCGTGTCGGTCATGCTCAGGGTCAGCCCTTCTGCCCCTCGAACATGCGGCGCCACATGGTCATGCTCGCCTCGCCCATCGGCGCCCAGTTGCGCATCATCGCCTCGATCATCTCGGGCTTCACGCCGGACTGCATCGTGTCGAGCATCATCTGGACATAGCGTTCATGGATCGGCGTCAGGTCGGGCAGGCCCATGGCGCGGCGCGCCTCTTCGGGCGTGCAGTCGATTTCCACATTCACTTTCATGCGCCATCCTCCATCACGCGACCAAGAACGGCATAAGGCGTTATCGTCGCGACGACCACAGGAGACCCGCATGACTGCCACCAAGACCATCGCCGCCACCCACGGCGAAGGCCAGTTCAACGCCTATTATGCCGAGCCGGAGGGTCAGCCGACCGCCGCGATCATCGTCATCCAGGAAATCTTCGGCGTGAATGCGGGCATCCGCCGCAAATGCGACACGCTGGCCGAGGCGGGCTATCTGGCCGTCGCCCCCGATCTTTTCCACAAGATCGCCCCCGGCATCGAGCTGGATCCCGACGTCCCCAACGAGATGCAACAGGCACTCGACCTGATGGGCCAGTTCGACCAGGACGGCGGCATTCGCGATATCGAGGCGACGATCAAGGCGATCCGCGACGAGCATGGCGCGGACTTCAAGGTCGGCGTCGTCGGCTATTGCCTGGGCGGGCGACTGGCTTTCATGACCGCCGCGCGGACCGATGTGGATGCCAGTGTCGGCTATTATGGCGTCGGCATCGACGGCCTGCTGGGCGAGAAGCACGCCATCGCCAAGCCGGTCCTGCTCCACATTCCACAGGAGGATCACTTCGTCGACAAGGACGCGCAAGCGCGGATGCATGAGGGGCTGGACGATCACCCCAAGGTCACGCTCTTTGATTATGCCGGTGAGGATCACGGCTTCGCAACCGAGTTCGGTCAGCGGCGCTCGGATGAGTCCGCCAAGCTGGCGGATGAACGCACCATGGCGTTCTTCGCGGAGCATCTCCGCTAAATAGGCACCACCCTCACCCTTCCCACCCGCGCTGCGGGTGGGCCCCTTCCCTCTCCCATTGGGAGAGGAAGGGAGGCGTGAAGCACCGGAAGGGTGAGGGTGTATCTTTACGCCGCCTTGGCCAGTGCCTCGGCGATCAGTTTGCGGCTGTTATCCACACCGTAAAGCGCGATGAAGCTGCCCATACGCGGCCCTTGCGCCGAGCCCAGCAGCGTCTCGTACAGCGCCTTGAACCAGTCGCGCAGCGACGGGAAGGCGTTGGTCTTGCCGATCTCATAGACGATATTTTGGATGTCCTCGGCGGTCGCGCCCTCGGGCAATGCGGCCAACTGCGCATCCAGCTGGCGCAGCGCTTCCGCCTCATGCGGCTCGGGCGCGCGGCGCTGGAGCGTCGGCGCCACGAAATCGCGGGCATAGGCCAGCGCATGGTCGATCAGCCGGTCGAGCTCGGGATATTTCTCCGCCGACGCTTCCGGAACGTAATTGGCGAGATAGCCCCAGACCTGTTCCTTGGTGGCCTCACCCATCACGCCGACCAGGTTGAGCAGCAGCCCGAACGTCACCGGCAGCTCGCCCTCGGGCAGCTTGCCGTCATGGATATGGTGGACCGGATTGCCCAGCTGCTCCTTGAGCGACTGGTTGGGGTAGTTGACGCGGAACTGCCAATATTCGTCCACCGCCCGCGGGATGACGCCCATGTGCAGCTGCTTGGCCTTTTTCGGCTCGCGATAGGCGAAGAAGGCCAAGCTCTCCTCCGGCCCATAGGTCAGCCACTGGTCGAGGCTGAGGCCGTTGCCCTTGGACTTGGAAATCTTCTCGCCATGCTCGTCGAGGAACATCTCATAGTTGAAGCCTTCGGGCGGACGGCCGCCGAGTACGCGCGCGATCTTGGACGATTGGGTGACCGAGTCGATCAGGTCCTTGCCCGCCATCTCGTAATCCACGCCCAGCGCGACCCAGCGCATCGCCCAGTCGACCTTCCATTGCAGCTTGGACAGGCCGCCCAGCGCCGACTGGACGATCCGCTCGCCCTCGTCCTCGAAGGCGATCAGCCCGGCTTCGGCGTCGATCACCTCGACCGGCACCTGCAACACGATGCCCGACTTGGGGCTGATCGGCAGGACCGGCGAATAGGTGGCGCGGCGCTCGGCACGCAGCGTCGGGAGCATCACGTCCTGAATGCCCTGGAAATGCTTGAGCACCAGCCGGAGCGCATCGTCGAACCGGCCGGACGTATAGTACTCCGTCGACGAGGCGAACTCGTAATCGAAGCCATAGCGGTCGAGAAACTGGCGCAGCAGCGCGTTGTTATGCGCAGCGAAGCTGTCGAACTTCTCGAACGGATCGGGCACCTGGGTCAGCGGCTTGCCGAGATGCTCGCGCAGCATTTCCTGGTTCGGCACATTGTCCGGCACCTTGCGCAGACCGTCCATATCGTCCGAAAACGCGATCAGGCGGGTCTTCTGATCCGACAGCGCGTGGAAGGCATTGCGGACCATGGTGGTGCGCAGCACTTCGTTGAACGTGCCGATATGCGGCAGGCCTGAGGGGCCATAGCCGGTTTCGAACAGGATCGGCGCACCGCCCGGCTTGCCGTCGGGATAGCGTTTGAGGAGCTTGCGAGCCTCCTCATAGGGCCAGGCCTTGGACTCGAGAGCGGTGGAGCGGAGTTCGTCTGTCATGGATTTGCCTCTGGCAAGCCGGGGCGTGATGCACAATGTATTTTGCGATTTCCACGGACTGCTCGTCACTCATGCACAGAGTTATCCACAGGGCGAGTGCTGTTCCACGTGGAACAGATGGGGTCGTACTGTTTGGCATCCCTCCCCCATCCCCTCCCGCCTGCGGGAGGGGAGTGCCTAGTTGAAAGGACAAGCGCGCCTCACCCGGTAAGCCCCTCCCGCAGGCGGGAGGGGTTTGGGGAGGGCATCGCCGAGAGCTATTTGCTCAATGGGTCGCTTCAAATCCCCCATCCCCCGTTGCCATCCTGTTCCTACTCCCCCAAATCACTTTGGTGACTTCACTCCCCCACCCCGCCCTTCATGCCAGCCATAGCGGTGTGTGGATTTCCACCGGGGGACAGACCCGCGCCGTCTCACGCGGCGAGGCGATCGGGCTGGCGTCGGAAACGCCGGTCATCCTGCTCAACGCGCCGTTGATCGGCCAGCGACTGGGCTATGCCGAACTGTCCGGGCTCGACATCCTCGAACTCTTCGCCTTTCTGCGCCCCGCGCAATTCGCGGTCCCGACGCCGCACGGTGTCGCCCGCGCCTGTGGATTGGAGCCGCCGGACAGCGATGCGGATGTTGCCGCCTTTCTGCTTCGGGCGACCGAAAAGCTGCTCGCCATGCCGGACGGCGCATGGCCTGAGCGCGAGGGTGCGTGGACGGCTGCGCAAAGCCTTGCCCGGCTCCGCTGGCCCTGGGCGCCGCTGATCGGCCCGCGCCTCACCCGGCCGGAGCGCAACGAGCGCTGGCTGTTCAGCGCGCTGCCCGAATGGGAGGAGGACGCCCCCCGCCCCGCCCCGCGCACCATCGACCTGCCGCCGCAGGATTCGGAGGAGCGGCTGCGACGCCTGACCGGCGACGGGGCCGAGGAACGCCCGGGGCAGCGCGCCTATGCTGCCGCCGTCACCGCCGCCTTCGCCCCACGCGCAGTGCGGGACACGCCGAACATGGTGCTGGCCGAGGCGGGGACCGGTATCGGCAAGACGCTCGGCTATCTCGCCCCTGCCAGCCTCTGGGCCGAGCGGGCGGGCGGCGCGGTGTGGATTTCGACCTATACCAAGGCGCTGCAACGCCAGTTGAGCGGCGAGACCGCGCGCATCTTCCCGGATGCCGTGCTGCGCAAGGAACGCGTCGTCACCCGCAAGGGCCGCGAGAACTACCTGTGCCTGCTCAATCTGGAGGATGCGCTGCAAGGCGGGTTTGCCGGACGCGCGGCGGTGCTGGCGCAGCTGGTCGCGCGCTGGGCGGCCTATACTGCGGATGGCGACATGGTCGGGGGCGACCTGCCCGGCTGGCTGACCACCTTGTTCCGTCGCAACGGCTCGGCCGCGCTGACCGACCGGCGCGGCGAGTGCGTCTATGCGGGCTGCCCGCATTACCGGAAATGCTTCATTGAGCATGCGGCGCGCGCCTCGGTGCAGGCGGACATCGTCATCGCCAATCACGCACTGGTCATGGTCAACGCCGCACGTGGTCGCGAAACGCAGACGCGGCCAACGCGCTACGTCTTCGACGAGGGCCATCATCTGTTCGACGCGGCAGACTCGATGTTCGCCACCGCGCTGACCGGGTCCGAGACGATCGAGCTACGCCGCTGGATACTTGGCCCCGAAGCCGGATCGCGGGGGCGTCGCCGGGGCCTCGCCGCGCGACTGTCCGATGTCGCCAGCTATGACGAGGGCGGCAACCGCGCGATCGGCGATGCGGTGCAGGCGGCGCACGCGCTGGCGAGCGAAGGCTGGCTGGGACGACTGGCGGAGGGCCAGCCCTTCGGCCCGATTGAGGCATTGCTGGCGGCGGTACGTGGGCTTGCCTTTGCCCGCGCCGAGCAACCGGGGGATGCGGGTTATGGCCTGGAGACCGAACTGGCCGATCCCTCGCCCGCGCTGATCGAGGCCGCCGGGCCCGCCGCCCATGCGCTCGACGCGCTGCTGCGGCCGTTGGTGACGCTAGGCCAGCGGCTGGAGGCGGTGTTGCAGGAAGCGCCCGACTGGCTCGACGGCCAGGCACGCGCGCGGGTGGAAGGCGCGATCGCCTCGATCGCATGGCGCGCGGAAACGGTCGCCGCCTGGCTGTCGTTGCTCGCGCGGATCGGCGGGCCGGTCGATCCCGATTTCGTCGACTGGCTGGCGGTCGATCGGGTCGAGGGGCGCGAATATGATATCGGCCTGCATCGCCACTGGCTCGACCCCACCCGCCCCTTTGCCGAGATCGTGCTGAAGCCTGCGCATGGCGCGCTCGTCACCTCGGCGACCTTGCGGACCGGGGGAAATTGGGACGTGGCGGAGGCCAGAACGGGCGCGCCGCATCTGGCGCGTGGCCCCGCCCATTTTGTCGCGGAGAGCCCGTTCGATTATCCGAACCGTGCCGAAGTGCTGATCGTCACCGATGTGAAGCGTGGTGATATTCCACAACTCGCCAATGCATATTCCCGGCTGATCGCGGCCGCCAAGGGCGGGACGCTGGGGCTGTTCACCGCGATCCGGCGGTTGCGCGGTGTGCATGGCCGGATCGCCGACCGGCTGGCGCGCGACGGGCTGGCGCTGCACGCGCAGCATGTCGATCCGATCGACACCGGCACGCTTGTGGATATCTTTCGCGACGATCCATCGGCGTCGCTGCTCGGCACCGATGCGTTGCGCGACGGGGTGGACGTGCCCGGCTCGTCCCTCCGGCTGGTGGTGATGGAGGGCGTGCCCTGGCCCAAGCCCACCGTGCTGCACGCCGCGCGCAAGCTGGCGGGCGGCGGCAGCGCCTATGACGACCGGATCGTCCGCGCGCGGCTGGCGCAGGCGTTCGGACGACTGATCCGGCGCGCCGATGATCGCGGGGCGTTCGTGCTGCTGTCCGCCGCCATGCCGTCGCGGCTGCTCGACGCCTTTCCACCGGGTGTCGCGATTTCCCGCGTGACCCTCGACGAAGCGGTCGCGCGGGTCGCGGGGCGGCTTTCCTCCGACGCGCCGATAGGGCATGGGGATAGCCAAATCCTGCCAGCCGCCGCGACGGAGTTTCCGGATCGATGAAGACGCTGACGCTCCTTCGCCATGCCAAGTCGAGCTGGGACGATCCCGTCGCCCGCGATTTCGATCGTCCGCTCAATGCCAAGGGACGGCGCGCGGCAGCGATGATCGGGCGGCATCTGAAGGCCGAAGGGTTCGCGTTCGACCATGTCCTCGCCTCCCCCGCCGTGCGGGTGATCGAAACGCTGGACGAGGTGTGGAGCGGTTATGGCCAAAAGCTGGAGCCGGTCTGGAACAAGGCGATGTACCTGGCCTCCGCCCCCAGCCTGCTCGATCTGGTCCAGGCGATGCCCGACGCAGCGGACCATGTGTTGATGGTCGGGCATAATCCGGGACTGGAGGATCTGGTCCTCGACCTCACGCTCGACGGCGAATTGCGCGAGCGGGTGGAGGATAAATATCCGACCGCGACGGTGGCGCAAATGACTTTGCCGGTCGATCGCTGGGCCGAGGTCCGGGCACATAGCGCGACACTGGTGGCGTTCATCCGGCCGCGCGATCTGGACCCGACGCTGGGGCCCGATACGCCGTGACCAACCTCGCGATCGGCGCTGCCATGGTATCCCCCGTGATCGGGTTCCTGCTGGCGCTAATCCAACGTCCTACAGTCAGGCGGGTTGGTCTGATAATGGTAATATTGGCACCACTATTGGCTTTCACGCTGTTCCTCGCGTCGGCCCGCCCCGGACCTTTGGGTTATTTCGCGTGGTGGCTTACCGGCTTGGTAATGCTCGCGCCGTTTTTCGCCGTCTGGACGACCCTGACCTTGATCGGCTTTTCCGCTGGTCGGTGGAGCCTGCGCTGATCGCAGCGCTCCGACCGGCAATGTTACCCCTTCCCCTCCAGCTTCGCCTTCAGCCCGGCGAATGCGCCAAGCGGGCGGGCCTCCTCTTCGCTGATGACGCCCGCTTCCTTCAAAGTTGCCGCCGCGTTGGGGCTGCGGGGAAAGGGATCGAGTGAAAGGGCCATGGTTTCGGCCGCCGCTTCGCCCAGGTCGATCGTGCCGCCCTCGATCTCGATCGTGTCGAGCGAATCCTCGGACAGTTCGATTTCCTCGTCCGCACCGTGCCCCATGGGTTCGACGAAGCGCAGGGCGACCGGTTCGTCGACCTTGGCCGGGACCGGTTCGCCCGTCACCGAACAGGGCTGCACCACCGACCCGCGCACCGTGCCGGTGACGAGGATACCCGCCGCATCGCGCCGCACGACCAGATCGGCCGACAGCGCTTCGACCGCGAGCAATCCGAACCGCCCGGCCAGCGCCCGACGTTCGTCCGCGGTCGTGTCGATCGAGACGGGCTTTTCGCGCTCACCGATCGTGTCGATCTTTTCGGGGCGGCTCCATTCGGGGGTCACGGCAGGTCTCCAAGGGTAAGGCGAGCGAGCGAAACGGCCGCCAATTGCTCATGTAGGGTGCGAAGCGCGTCACGAACATGGGCAACGGCATCCGTATCCGCGGGTGCCGCGCCGCGATACAGGTTGCGGACCAAGGCGGCGTCCATCACCGCCTTATCCCCGGTCAGCCCCTCGCGATAGGCGGTCAGGCGCCCTCCCAGCATCGCCATCATCTTGCCGATATGCTTGCCGACCACGATGTCGCCGATGCCGAGTTCGCGAAGCTGCCCGTCCATGTCGGTGACGAAGCGTTCGGTCAGCCGCGCGGCGGGTTCCACGCCCTTGGGCTCGGCCTCCAGCCGGATCAGCACCACCGACAGGACCGCCGCGATCATGTCGAACCGGCCATCGACCGTATCGGGCACCGCCCCGTCCAGATACCAATGCTCCGCCCGCGCGCGCAGCACGACGGCGTTGTACAGCGGCAGCGCCGCATCCGCGTCACGCCCGAAATAGCGGGCGATCCCCTGCTTGAGCCAGCCCCAGGCCATGTGCCCCTCCCCTTCCTGCCCGCACGACCGGTTGCGCGCGAATTGCTTGTATGCGCCTTTCCCTTGGCATATCGAGGGGGTGACGGTCGAGCGGATCGACCGCCTGTATAGCTGCCTGTGCGGCCGATCGTCCGGCCCGGAGATAATGATGAGCGTTTCTTCCACCCGCGCCCTCGGGCTGGGCCTGATCATGGCCCTGGCGGCGTCGGCCTGTACGCCGCTGCGGTCGCATCAGGGTTATGTGGTCGATGTCGATCTCGTCAACTCGATCCAGCCGGGCGTCGACAACCGCCAGTCGGTGCTCCAGACGCTGGGCACGCCGACCATCTCCAGCCAGTTCGGCGGTGGCGACTGGTATTATGTCGCCCGCGACAGCCGCAACCTGGGCTATACCCTGCCCAAGCCCGTGTCGCAGATCACGTTGCAGATCAGCTTCGACCAGGCGGGCAACGTCGCGACGATTCGCCGCGCCGGTGTCGATCAGGTCGCCGACATCTCGCCCTATGGCAAGACCACCCCGACCCTGGGTCGCCAGCGCGGCTTCTTCCAGGATCTGTTCGGCAATATCGGCGCGGTCGGTGCGCCGGGCGCCGGTGGCGGCCAGGGCGGCGGCATGGGTGGCGGGCGTACCCGGCCGTAAGGGGCCTGGGGCACCTTTCCTGAATTCCCAACATCCGTTCAGCCTGAGCGAAGTCGAAGGCCACGGGAATGCCTTGGCCAGCGATGGGGCGTGCACTTCGACTTCGCTCAGTGCGAACGGACGTTGGTGTGGCTGGGTTTGGGAGTTGCTCTGATGCTCTCTTCACCCCCGTTTGGCCGCGTCGCGTGTTAAGCAACGACGCGGCCGTGCCGTGCTTGGACCGGCACGATCCCGAAAGGGGGTGGGATCGGGCCTGCTAACGCCCCAAAACGAAAATGGGTTCGCAAGCGGGCCTGTTTGCCGCCAGCGAACCCATCAAACCGTAGCGTCGGCAGGGCCGAAGCCCCGCCCGGCGCCTTACCGGTTCCCCGAAGCTTACTGATTCATCGAGTCGAAGAAATCCTCGTTGGTCTTCGAGTTCTTCATCTTGTCGAGCAGGAACTCCATCGAGTCGATCGTGCCCATCTGCATCAGGATGCGGCGCAGCACCCACATCTTGGACAGCTTGTCCTTCTCGACCAGCAGCTCTTCCTTGCGGGTGCCCGACTTGCCGACGTCCATCGCCGGGAAGATGCGCTTGTCCGCCACCTTGCGGTCGAGGACGATTTCCGAGTTGCCGGTGCCCTTGAACTCTTCGAAGATGACCTCGTCCATGCGGCTACCGGTGTCGATCAGCGCGGTGGCGATGATCGAGAGCGAACCGCCCTCCTCGATATTGCGCGCCGCACCGAAGAAGCGCTTGGGCCGCTGGAGCGCGTTCGCATCGACGCCGCCCGTCAGCACCTTGCCCGACGACGGCACGACCGTGTTGTAGGCGCGACCCAGACGGGTGATCGAGTCGAGCAGGATGACGACATCCTTCTTGTGCTCGACCAGGCGCTTGGCCTTTTCGATCACCATCTCGGCGACCTGGACGTGGCGCTGTGCCGGTTCGTCGAAGGTCGAGGAGACGACCTCACCACGCACCGAGCGCTGCATGTCGGTGACTTCTTCCGGACGCTCGTCGATGAGGAGGACGATCAGGAAGACTTCCGGGTGATTGTCGGTGATCGCCTTGGCGATGTTCTGCAGCATCACCGTCTTACCCACGCGCGGGGGCGCGACGATCAGCGTGCGCTGGCCCTTGCCCTGAGGCGAGACGATATCGATGACACGCGCCGACTTGTCCTTCTGGGTCGGATCGGCGGGGTCGAGGATCAGCTTCTGCTCGGGATAGAGCGGCGTCAGATTGTCGAAATTGACGCGGTGGCGGACCGCCTCCGGATCGTCGAAATTGACGCTGGTCAGCTTGGTCAGCGCAAAATAGCGCTCGCCGTCCTTGGGCGCGCGGATCTCGCCTTCCACCGTATCGCCGGTGCGCAGGCCGTGCTTGCGGACCTGGTTGGGCGAGACATAGATGTCGTCCGGGCCGGCGAGGTAATTGGCTTCCGGCGAGCGCAGGAAGCCGAAACCGTCGGGCAGCACCTCGATCGTGCCGAGGCCCATGATCTGGTCACCCTTCTCCGCCTGCTCCTTCAGGATGGCGAACAGCAGGTCCTGCTTGCGCAGCGTGGACGCGCTCTCGACCCCCAATTCCTCGGCCAGCTGCACGAGGTCGGCGGGGGTTTTCTTCTTGAGGTCTTTCAGATGCATGATCGGTCCGGATGGTCGGAGGGCGTCGGTCGGCGAGGATCGCGGCGAAACGAGGCTGTCGATAAGGAAGCGTACCCGACGCGAGGACCGCGCCGTACGGGGGAGGAGTTAGGATTGGGGGTGCCCCAAGTCAATGGGGAAAGCCGTCTAAAGCCCCTCCCGCAGGCGGGAGGGGTTTGGGGAGGGCAAAGAGTCTCACCGAGACCAGTGCCTGTGGCTTTTCCCTCCCCCAACCCCTCCCGCCTGCGGGAGGGGAGCAAAAGGGGGTGCCCTCCCGCCTGCGGGAGGGGCGGGGGGAGAGGAGTTCAGAACGGCTTGATGACGACCAGCACGACGATGATCGTCGCGGCGAGCGCAGGTACTTCGTTGATCATCCGCAACTGCTTGCCGCTGAGCTTCATCTGACCCCGCGCCAATTTCCTGGAATAGCCGACCATCCAGCCATGATAGCCGCTGAGCAGCAGCACGAAGAACAGCTTGGCATGGAGCCATCCCAGCCCCGGCACCCCCGAGAACAGCCCCAGCGAGCCTGCCAGCAGCAGCCCCAGCATCCAGACCACGATCATCGCCGGGGTCAGGATGATCTTGCGCAGCTTGCCCTCGCGCTCGACCCAGCGCGCGGCGTCGGTGGCGTCGCCCGCGACCAGCGCCTCCTGATGATAGACCAGATAGCGCGGCATCATGAACAGCCCGGCCATCCAGAAGATCACGAAGATGATATGCGCCGCCTTCACCCATTCATAGGCGGCCCCCAACAGTCCGATCATCATACGCTCCGTACGCGGGCGATCAGCCGCTCGACATGCGCGATCGGCGTGTCGGGCAGGATGCCATGGCCCAGGTTGAAGATATGCGGCCGTTCGGTGAAGGCCGCCAGGATATGATCCACCGCCCCGTCCAGCGCCTCGCCCCCGGCGATCAGCGCCAGGGGATCGAGATTGCCCTGCACCGGCAAACCCTTGGGCAGATAGGCGTCGGCCCAGACCGGATCGACTGTCTCGTCTAGCCCGACCGCGTCCACGCCGGTCTCCCGCGCATAGGCGGGCAGCTTGCCCCCGGCGCCCTTGGGGAAGCCGATCACCGGCACGCCGGGACAGCGCGCCCGGAAACCCTCGACGATCGCGGCATTGGGCGCGATCACCCAGCGCTCGAATTGCGCGGGGGACAGCGAGCCCGCCCAGCTGTCGAACAGCTGCACCGCCTCGACCCCGTTTTCGACCTGTCCCGCCAGATAGTCGATGGTCATGGTCACGATCGCATCGATGATCGCCCCGAACCCCGCCGGGTCGGCATAGGCGAAACGCCGCGTCTCGCCCTGATCCTTGGATCCCTGCCCCGCCACCATATAGGTCGCGACCGTCCAGGGAGAGCCCGCAAAGCCCAGGAAGCTGGTCTGTGGAGGCAATTGCGCCTTCACCCCCGCCACGGTGGCATAGACCGGATCGAGCCGCTCAGGGACGCGCTCCAGGGCATTCAGCGCATCATCGACCAGCGCGGGCGCCAGACGTGGCCCCTCCCCCGCCCCGAAGCTGAGGTCCTGCCCCAGCGCCCAGGGGACCATCAGGATGTCGGAGAACAGGATCGCGCCGTCGAACCCGAAGCGACGGATCGGTTGCACCGTCACCTCGGCCGCCGCCGCCGGATCGGTGGCCAAAGCCAGGAAGCCCCCCTTCTCCGCCCGTAGCGCGCGATACTCCGGCAGATAGCGTCCGGCCTGTCGCATGAGCCACATCGGCGGTGTCGCCTGCCGCTCTCCGTTCAACACGGCGAGCAGGGGCTTTTGAATCGCAACGTCGGTCAGGAGACCCCCCTTCTTCTATTAAAGAAGATTCTAAGAATGGATTGTTGAAGTGGTTGGCACGTTGGTTGTCGGGATTATGCGGCTCTCCCCGATATGCCAACACGTTGACTCATGGGGAATCGCCGATTCAACGGGATTCGGATTCATGACCCCCGTAACTCACAGGCTGTGGAAAAGAATCGGACCTGTGAGATTCATTGTGGACGAATCGGTCGTTATCCACCGCCGGTCCGCCGCTTGGCCGGTCGGCGAAGTTACGCTACCGATTCTTCCCATGTTATCCACAGAGTCATTAGGTCGGTCATGAAGACGCGGCTCCACCTGCACCTCCTGTCCGATTCCACCGGCGAAACGCTGGAGAACATCGCGAAGGCGGCGCTTGCCCAATATGACGATGTGGAAACCGTCCGGCACTTCTGGCCGATGGTGCGCACCGAGAGTCACTTGGAGCGCATCCTGCAGGAGATCGCGCAGAATCCGGGGCTGGTGATCTATACGCTGGTCAACCCGACGACGCGGCGCGTGCTGGAAAGCCGCTGCCATGCGCTGGGCCTGCCGACGGTCGCACCGCTCGATCCGGTCAATGCCGCGCTGTCGGGCTTGCTGGGCGTACAGGCCAAGATGCGCCCCGGCCGCCAGCATGTGCTCGACGCCGCCTATTTCGCGCGCGTCGATGCGATCCAGTTCACCATCGCGCATGACGACGGCATCGCCTGGGAGGAATGGGAAGAGGCCGATATCGTGCTGGCGGGTGTCAGCCGTTCGTCCAAGACGCCGACCTCCATCTATCTCGCCAATCGCGGCTACAAGACCGCCAACATCCCGATCGTAGTCGAAAGCCCCCCGCCCCCCTTCCTGTTCACGCTGAAAAAGCCGCTGGTCGTGGGCCTGACCACCAGCGCGGATCGGCTGATCGCGATCCGGCGCAACCGGCTGCTCTCGCTGAACCAGGCGCCCGACACCGATTATGTCGAGCAGGAGGCGGTCAATCGCGAACTCACTTTCGCCAGGCGCATGTTCGCCGACAATGACTGGCCGGTGATCGACGTCACCCGCCGCTCGATCGAGGAAACGGCGGCGGCAATCATCTCCCTCGTGAATCAAAGAAAGTCCGACGCATGATCATCCTCGCTTCGCAAAGCGCCTCGCGCCGGGCGATGCTCGACGCGGCGGGCGTGGCCTATGAAGCGGTCCCTGCGCGGGTGGACGAAGCCGGGGTCAAGGCGGCGATGGCCGGGGCTTCCCCACGCGACCTGTCCGATGCGCTGGCCGAGATGAAGGCGGTAAAGGTTTCCGCCAATGCCGGGCCGGTGCCGGTGCTGGGGTCCGATTCCATCGTCGCGCTCGCCGACGGCACGCTGCTCGACAAGCCGGAGAGCCGCGAGGAGGCGGCCGAGCATCTGGCGCGGATGAGCGGCGGGAGCCACGAGCTGTGGAGCGCCGCCGTCATCGCCGAGCATGGCCGCCCGGTCTGGCGGCATGTCGAGCGCGCCAAGCTCCATGTCCGACCACTGTCGCCCGCATTCATCGACTCCTACTTGGATCAGGAATGGCCCGCCATTTCGGGCTGCGTCGGCTGTTTCCGGATCGAGGGGCCGGGAGTGCAGCTCTTCTCGCGGATCGAGGGTAGCCATTTCACCATTCTCGGTATGCCGCTGCTTCTCGTGCTGGGCTATTTGCGCGAACGCGGCTGGATGTCCGCCTGATGGCCCTTCCTTATGCGGAGGTGATCGGCGACCCGATCGCCCATAGCAAATCCCCGAAAATCCACGGTTTCTGGCTAAAGGCGCTGGGCATCGAGGCAGAATATCGCGCCACCCATGTCACGCCGGACGCGCTGCCCGCCTATTTCGCCGAGCGGAAGGCCGATCCGAACTGGCGCGGCTGCAACATCACCGTGCCGCACAAGATCGCCGCGCTGGAGCATGTCGAGGATCGTGAGGATATACGCACCGCGATCGGGGCGACCAACACCGCGTTTCGCGACGCGGACGGCGCTCTGATCGGCACCAACACCGACGCGGCGGGTTTTGCCGCGCCGCTCAAAGCCTTTGATCTGGCGGGCAAGCCGGTGACGGTGATCGGGGCAGGGGGCGCCGGGCGCGCGGTCCTATATGCCCTGGCGGGGATCGGCGTCGGGCCGGTCACGCTGTTCAACCGCAATGTGGACAAGGGGGCGGCGCTATTGTCGTCCTTCGGACTGGAGGGGCAGGCGCTGCCGATCGGTGACGCCGTGCCGCCCAGCGCCCTGGTCGTCAATGCGACCAGCCTGGGCATGACCGGCCAGCCGCCGCTCGATCTCGACCTGTCGGCGCTGCCGGAGGACGCGGTCGTGTATGACATCGTTTATGCGCCGCTTGAAACCGCGCTGCTGGCGGCGGCGCGGGCGAGGGGGCTGGCGACGATCGACGGGTTGGAGATGCTGATCGGACAGGCGGCGGTGGCGTTCGAGCGGTTCTTCGGCGCGGCCCCGCCGCGCGACCGGGACGGCGAGCTGCGCGAGATCCTGCTGCGATGATCGTGCGTCGATGATCGTGCGGCTATGATCGTTTTGGGGCTGACCGGCTCGATCGGCATGGGCAAGTCGACCGTCGCGCAGATGTTTCGCGACGAAGGGGTGCCGGTATTCGACGCCGATGCCAGTGTCCACCGCTTGCAGGGGCCAGGTGGAACAGTGGTCGCAGCGATTGAGTCGGCCTTTCCCGGCACCACCGGACCCGATGGCGTGAATCGCGCCGCGCTGGGGCAGGCGGTGCTGGGCGATGATTCGGCGATGCGCCGACTCGAGGCGATCGTGCATCCCGCCGTGCAGGCCGAACGCGCGGCCTTTCTGGCGGCGCATGCCGGGGCTCCGCTGGTGGTGGTCGACGTGCCGCTGCTGTTCGAAACCGGCGGTGACAAGGCTGTGGATAAGGTGTTGGTGGTTTCGGCAAAACCCGAAATCCAAGAGGCGCGGGTGTTGGCAAGGCCGGGAATGACCCGGGCCAAATTCGACGCCATTTTGAAGCGTCAATGGCCCGATGGAGATAAGCGTGCGCGCGCCGATCATGTCGTCGCGACCGACATTCCATTGGCCGAAACCCGCGAAAAAGTGCGGTCTTTGATCGCTTGCATCACCGCATCCGAAGGCCGATAGTCGGATCATGAGAGAGATCGTTTTCGACACCGAAACGACAGGGTTCAAATTTTCGGAAGGCGACCGGCTGGTCGAAATCGGCTGTGTCGAACTGGTCAACCGGGTCGAGACCGGGCGCACCTATCACGCCTATTTCAATCCCGAACGGTCGATGCCCGCCGAGGCGCAGGCGGTCCACGGATTGTCTGACGCGTTCCTGAAGGACAAGCCGGTCTTTTCGGCCGGGGTGGCCGAGTTTCTGGACTTCATCGGCGACGCGCCGCTGATCGCGCACAACGCGACCTTCGATTTCGGCTTCATCAATGGCGAGCTGGGCGCGCTGGGCTTCCCGCCGGTCTGCGAGAAGACGCGGATGGTCGACACGCTGGCGATCGCGCGCAGCAAGCATCCCGGGGCCAAGCATACGCTCGACGCGCTCTGCTCGCGCTATGGCATCGACCGCTCGCACCGTGTGCTGCACGGCGCGCTGCTCGACGCGCAGCTGCTGGCGCAGGTCTATGTCGAGTTGATGGGCGGGCGGCAGATCGGCCTGGGCCTGCTCGCCGAGGCGAGCGCGGACACCGGCCCGGTGATCGTCGCCCGCGCGCCCGCAAAAGTCCGCCCGCCGCGCATCTTCCGGCCGAGCGAGGCGGAACTTGCCGCCCATGCGGCGTTTCTAAAGGGCATAACCGATCCGGTTTGGGGGGCCGAGGCGTCCGGTTGACGCCACGGGACAGGCCAAAAGGACCGTCCCATCAGAGTGCATCAAGGAGAAGACGATGGATATCCGGATTTCTGGTCATCAGGTCGAAACGGGCGACGCGCTGCGGACCCATGTGACGGACCGGCTTCAGGGTATCGCCGAGAAATATTTCGCCCGCGCCATCTCGTCCGAGGTGACGTTCGGCAAGGGGCCGCATGACGTCGGCTTCAAATGCGATATCGTGATGCACGTCACCCGCGGCCTGGTACTCAAAGGCCGTCACGAAGCCCAGGACGCGCACCTCGCCTTTGACGGCGCCGCGACCAAGATCGAAAAGCAGCTGCGCCGTTATTCGCGCCGTCTGAAGGACCGCAATGCGGGACAGGCGATCGAACTGGCCGAGGCCGGGGCCTATGATGCGGGCTACACCCTCTTTGCCGAACAGGTCGACGAGGACGAGGCGGGCGATGCACCCCTGATCATCGCCGAGACCCGCGTCGATATCCCCGACGCCAGTGTTTCCGATGCGGTCATGATGCTCGATCTGCGCAATACTGCGGCCCTGTTGTTCAAGAATTCGGGCACGGGATCGTATAACATGGTCTATCGCCGTGGTGACGGAACCATCGGTTGGGTCGAGCCGCAACGCGGCGGCACGGCCGGATAAGCTCTATCGTTCTTCCGCGTGGCCCGTTATTAGGCGGGCCGCGCGGGGGCGCACCGGAAAGACCATGAACGACTTCAGCGATCTGTTGCGCCACGATACGGTGCTGGCGGGCGTCAGCGCCGCCAACAAGAAGACCCTGTTCCAGGCGCTGGCGGCGGCTGCCGCCGGGCCTGCGGGGCAGGATGCCAAGCTACTGGCCGATGTGCTGCTCGAACGCGAAAAGCTGGGGTCGACTGGTTTCGGCGGGGGCGTCGCCATACCGCACGGCAAGCTGCCCGGACTGACCCAGATCGTCGGTGTCTTTGCGCGTCTGGCACAGCCGGTCGATTTCCAGGCGGTCGACGACATGCCGGTCGATCTGGTCTTTGCGATGTTCTCGCCCGCCGATGCGGGATCCGCGCATCTGAAGGCGCTGGCCCGGATTTCGCGGCGGCTGCGCGACAAGGGCTTCGTCGCCAAGCTGCGCGGGGCGGGGTCGCCCGATGCGATCTGGGCGCTGCTCACCCAGGACGAGGCGCGTGACGCCGCGGCCTGAGGGCGAGGCCGCGCATTTCCGGGCGCTCGAGACGCTCTATGCCGAAGCCCCGATCAATCGCCTGTTCGACTCCACGCTGGAGATTACCGAGCCGGGCGTCGCGCGCATCCGCTTTCGGGTGGACGAGCGGCATTATCACGCGGCCGGCGCAGCGCATGGTACGAGCTATTTCAAGATGCTCGACGATGCGGCCTTTTATGCCTGCAACAGCCTGGTCACCGACCGTTTCCTGCTGACCACCCGGTTCAACCTGCTGCTGACCCGCCCGATCAAGGCGGGGGAGGTGGTGGCAGAGGGCCGCTGGGTCAGCGGGCGGCGACGGGTGTTCGTCGCCGATGCACGGCTGATCGATGCCAGCGGCGAAGAGGTCGCGCGCGGCACCGGCACTTTCATGCGCTCCCAGATCGCGCTGGCGGGCCTGCCCGGCTATCGGACGGCCTGAGCGCGATGGACGGCCGTCTGCCGAGCGGAATGCTGGTCACCGCCCTGTTGCGCCGGATGAATGACAGCGGCGGCATGGGCATGGTGCTGGCCAAGGGCGATCCGCAGGCCGGGGGCATGTTGGTGATCGTCATCGATACCGACCCCGTCACGTCGCACCGGCGCGAACGGGTGCTGGAACGGGGTATCGGTCCCGATGGCAAGACCGCGCTGATCGAATCGACGCCTGCAAACGATATTTTAAGCTATTGGCGGCGCCGCCGGGCGCGCGATCCGGACCTGTGGGTCCTGGAACTGGATGGCGCTGCGGCGGAACGCTTCACCGCTGAAACGATCCTGCAACATTGACGAACGCGGCCGGATCGGCCACGAGCCCCCCATCGTAATTTCGCGTTGTGCTTATCGGGTGCGATCCGGTGGGTTACGCAGTCGGGGGGAAGCCCGGACGAGCGCCCTTGGGCAATGCTCGGGTCCGTGATCCAACCGCATGTCTGTTTGAGTGAATGACCGTTTTCAAGCGAGTCGCGGCGTCCGCTGCCATGGCTCTATCTCTGGCGGGTCTTCTCGCCACCAGCACCCCCAGCCTCGCGACCAACGTTGCCGGTGTTGCTGCCACTCCAGTCAGTGCGATGACTGTTTCCGGGATCAACGTCGCCGATGTCGCGATGGTTCCCCAGAGCGCCCGGGCCACCATGTCCGCGCTCCCCGATTTTTCCCAGGTTTCTGAAGGCGATGAGGACGGCGACTATGACTCGCTGGCCGACGCCGTGGCCGATCAGGACGAGATTGCGTCGAGCGAAGAGCTCCGCTGTCTGGCCGGCGCCATCTATTTCGAAGGTCGCGGCGAACCGCTCGCAGGCCAGCTCGCCGTGGCGCAGGTCATCCTGAACCGCACCAAGTCGGGTCGTTTCCCCACCGGCGTGTGCGACGTCATCAAGCAGCGCGGCCAGTTCAGCTTCGTGCGCCGTGGTGAAATCCCGTCGGTCAGCCCGTCGCACACCGCCTATCGCACCGCCGTCGCCGTCGCCAAGGTTGCGCTGGCCCAGGCATGGGACAGCACGGCGGGCAAGGCGCTGTACTTCAACACCCCCGGCAACCGTCCGGGCGTGCGGGTGCAGAAGGTCGCCGCGATCGGCAACCACATCTTCTATCGTTGATATTCAAGGCCCCGTTCCAGGGGCTTTTGCATTTGTTCGTCAAATGTTCTAAGTGGGTGGCATGTTGGACATGCCGCCCGCTTCGTGCGTCGACGATCCGCTGTCTCCGCTCTGCGCCGCCGATGTCGCGCGGGGCGTGACCCGGATGCTGCTCCGCCACGACCTGATCACCATTCCCGAAGTCCCGCTGGAAGGCGGCCGCCGGGCCGACCTGATGGCGCTCGACGCGCGGGGGAATGTCGTCGTCGTCGAGATCAAGGTGTCGCGCGCCGACATGCTGGGCGACGGCAAATGGCCCGATTATCTGGCGCATTGCGACCGCTTCTACTGGGCGGTGCCCGCCGGGTTCGACTGGTCGCCGCTGGAAAGCGCGGCGTTCCTGCCCGAGCGGACGGGGATCATCGTCGCCGATCGTTACGATGCCGCGATCGTGCGCGAGGCGCATAGCGTGCCGCTGTCCGCGCATGTGCGGAAGAAAGCGACGCTGAATTTCGCGCGCAGGGCAGGGCGGCGGATGATCGGGTTGACCGATCCGGATGCGGGGATGTGAGGCCGTTGGGCCCGGCAGGACTCCCACCCGCAACCTAGCGGTTCAGTGTGGAGAGGGTTTCCTGTGGCCTTCGACTACGCTCAGGCGGAACGGAGGTTGGGGGGGAGGGGGCCGATACAAACAGCCGTTCAGCCTGAGCGTAGTCGAAGGCCACGCTCCACCTTCACCGCGTCAATATCAACGTCACCACCGACTGCGGCGGCGCGATATCCCCCGCGATATCCACGGACTTATGCACAGCGTCGGTCACGATCATCCGCCGCTGCCACCGCCCCGGCACCGCCACGTTCAGCGGTCTCGGAGACAGGCCTGGATTGACATGGACCAGCACCAGCCGCCGTCCGTCGGGTGACAGTGCGCCGACCGTATCCATATCGTCCACCGGCACCAGCCGGTCGCCCGGCCGGATATAGCGGCTGAACTGCGCCATCGCCCAATATTTGCCCGTCACATGGATCGCATGGGGCTGGTCCGCCGCGCCCATCAGGTCGGCCTTGACGATACCCCAGTTCGATCCCTTCTCGCCCTTGCGGGTGCTGAGATCCTCGACCGCCTGCCAGAAGACCCAGGCGGCGGGCTCCAGCCGCTTGAGATCGCCGACGACATGCTCGGCAAAGGCCAGTGGCGTCGCCATGCCGGTCAGGTCCTCGGGATCGCCCGACAGCGGCGTGTCGTTCTCGCTCATCCACATCTTGATGCCCGAGGCGCGGGCGATGTCGCGCACGGCGGTCTGGTGGACCGTGCCATAGCTGTGGACGTTCAACTGTCCGATCGCGGCGCGAGTGGCGGGCGGATAGGCGGCCCAGTCCTGTACGAAAAGATGCGAGGCGGTTTCGTCGGGAGCGGCGATGACGGTGGACAGCCGCTTGGCCTTCAGCGCGGTGGCGGTCGCGTCGATCATCTGCGCCTGACGGGCGGGGCTCCAATGCGCGCCTTCCTGGGTATTGGCGGCGAACCAGTAATTGGTGTTGGGCTCGTTGACCGGCGACAGGGTGCGGAAGGTCAGATGGTGCCGCCGCTGCAATTCGTCAGTGACGCGGACCAGATAGGTGGCGAAGGCGGCTTCCTGACCGGGGCGAAGATTATCGTCCGTCCCCTTTTCCGCGCCCGACACCCGCCCGCTGACCGTCATGAACCAGGGCGGCGAGTTGGAGAAGGCCTCGAAGATCGGCTGCTTCACGCGTGCGGTGATGGCGTCGAGCCACCAGCGCTGGTTGGCGTCCTGCCCCCAGTCCCACATGGCGGGATCATCGGCGCGCCACCAGTCCTTGCCCGTCATCCCCGCCGGTTGCCGCCAGAAACCCGGCACCGCGCGCCCGACCTTCATATAGGGGGGCGTGTCCGCCGCGTTGCCGCCACCGATATTGTAGCGCGCGATCGTCCAGCCGAGGCCTTGCGGCCCGTAGAACAGATCCGCCAGCCGCGTCCGCTCCGCCTCGGGCCAGCCGCCGGTGACATGCGCGAACCAGGCGAGCGCAGTGCCCCAGCCCTCGAACACCGTCGACGGGCGGTCGATCGCGGGGCGCAGGGTCACGGGCACCGGACGGTCGGCGGGCGGCGGGGCGGCCTGTCCCTGCGCCGCCTGGGCCGCCCCCGGACCCAGGATCAGCGCCAGCGCGGCGGCCGCCAGACGGCTTTTACGAAGGATCGTCCCGTTCTTCACCCTGGCGTCTCCCCCACGCATATCCGATCAAACGTCAGACTATAGCCGGAGGCGCGGCGGGTCCGTCAACCTGCGTCGGATCAGGGATGCGCGGGCGGTCCCGAGGTCCTTTTTCCTTGTCGAGATGACAAAGCCGTCATAAAAATCAGACAAATATAGGCGCGATCCGGTCAGGGAATCGCGGGAAGTGACAAAGGGGAGTGGTATGAAGTGGCGTTTGGCGGCCGGTGTGGCCGTGGTGGCTCTGGCGAGCCCGGCTTTTGCACAAAACGGCCCACAGGTCGCCGCCGTCCAGGTCGACCCCAGCCGCCCCGATTGGGAAAATCCCGCCGTCAACGCGCGGGGAACCCGCCCCGCCAGCGCCACCGCCTTTCCCTATGAAAGCCGCGACCTGGCACTGGCGGGCGACCGGACCCGATCCAGCCGCTTCATGAGCCTCGACGGCGACTGGTCCTTCGCCTTCTCCCCCTCTGTCGACGGCGCACCCAAGGGGTTCGAGCGGCCCGGTTACGACGTGTCCAAGTGGAAGACGATAAAGGTCCCCGCGATGTGGCAGGCCGAAGGATATGGTCAGCCCAAATACAACAACATCACCTATCCCTTCCCGGCCAACCGGCCCCTGGTGCCGCATGACGATAACGAGACGGGATCGTACCGCCGCGACTTCATCCTGCCGGACGGCTGGCGCGGGCAGGATGTGATCCTTCAGATCGGCGCGGCGGGATCGGCCTATCAGCTATGGATCAACGGGCAGGACGCCGGATATTCCGAGGACTCCAAGCTCCCCACCGAATATGACGTCACCCGGTTCCTGAAGCCCGGCCGCAATGTCGTGGCGATCCGCGTCCATCGCTGGTCGGACGGCAGCTATCTGGAGGATCAGGATTTCTGGCGCGTCTCGGGGATCGAGCGGTCGGTATATCTGCGGGCGGTGCCGAAAGCGCGGATCGACGATCTGTTCGTCCATGCCGGGCTCGACAAGAATTACCGCGACGGCACCCTGTCGACCGAGTTGACGCTGCCCGCGCTGCCCCAGGCGATGACCGCGCGCATGACGCTGCTCGACGGCGAGCGGGCGGTGGTGACGCGAGAGGTAGCACTGGCCCAGGGCGCCACCTCGGCCAAGCTGGATGCCGCCGTGCCCGGCGTGCGGAGCTGGTCGGCGGAGACGCCCCATCTCTACACGCTGCTGGTCGAACTGGTCGATGCGAACGGCCAGGTCGTTCAGGCCACGCCGCAGCGGATCGGCTTCCGCACCGTCGAGATCAAGGACGGGCAGGTCATGGTCAATGGCCGCCGCATCGTGATCCGCGGCGTCAACCGCCACGAGCATGACCCCGAGACCTTCCACGTCATCTCCGAAGCGTCGATGCGCCGCGACCTGGAGCTGATGAAGCGCAACAATTTCAACGCCATCCGCACCTCGCACTACCCCAACGACCCGCGTTTCCTGGCGCTGGCGGACGAGTATGGCTTCTACCTGATGGACGAGGCCAATATCGAGAGCCACGCCTATATGGAGCAGGGCAATCGCCACGGCGATCAGCGCAGCAAATATCAGATCGGCTTCGACCCCGCCTGGGAGGGCGCGCATGTCTCCCGCGTGATGAACATGGTCGAGCGGGACAAGAACCACCCCTCGATCATCTTCTGGTCGCTGGGCAATGAGGCAGGCATCGGCCCCAATTTCGAGAAGGCGGCGGCGGCGATCCGGCGGCGCGATCCGGCACGGCTGATCTCCTATCTCGGCTGGGGGACGCTCGACTGGAGCCATCAGCCGAACAACTATGTCGATATCTATGCGCCCATGTATGACGACATCGAAAAGATGGTCGACTGGGCCGAGGACCCGACCCGTACCCAGCCGATGATCCAGTGCGAATATGCCCATATGCAGGGCAATTCGGGTGGCAATTTCAAGGATTACTGGGACACCATCTACGCGCACCGCAAGCTGCAGGGCGGCTTCATCTGGGATTGGGTCGACCAGTCCATGTATCGCTATACCAAGGACGGGCGGCGTTACTGGGGTGACGGCGGCGAGTACGGCCCCAATCCGGGCGGCGATATCGAGTTCGGCGACGGGCTGAACCAGCCCGACCGGACGCCCAATCCGCAGCTGTACGAGGTGCAGAAGGTCCAGTCGCCGATCCGCTTCGACAGCTATGATGCGAAGACCGGACGGCTGACTGTACACAACCGTCATGACTTTATCGATCTGTCGGGTTTCACCTTCGACTGGGTGGTCGAGAAGAACGGCGTCGCGGTGGCGAGCGGCCAGCTCCCCGCGCTGACGACAGCGGCCGGGCAGGTGCAGACGGTGGCGCTCGCCCCCAAATTCGCGCGCGAGGCCGGAGCGGAATATGTCCTGACCGTCCGCGCCCATGCCAAGGACGGCACGATCCGCGCGGTTCCGGCCAATTACGTGGTCGGCTGGGAACAGTTCGCGCTCACCGACGCCCCCGCCATGCCGGTGGCGGCCAGAGGGCAGGTCGCGGTCGCCGATAATGCCGACAGCGTCACCCTGTCGGCGAACGGCGCGGAGTTGGTCATCGACCGCAAGACCGGACTCGTAACGCGCTATGCGGCAGGTGGCCGCATACTGGCCAAGGGCGGCCAGCCCAATTTCGTTCGCGCCGAAACCGACAACGACACCGCCAACGGGACCGTCGCCCAGCAGTCGCCCTGGTTCACGATGAACGGCCGCTATCAGGTGCGGAGTGTATCGATCGGTCCCGACCGGAGCGTGGCCGTCGATCACGAGATGGGGGCGGGCGCGGCCCGTTTCGTCACCCGCTACAAGATGGCAGGCGACGGCGCGGTCGATGTCGACGGGCAGTTCGTACCGCTGAAGGCCGACCTGCCGCCGCCCGTCCGTATCGGCCTGTGGTACACCATGCCCACCACCATGAAGACGGTCGAATGGTATGGCCGGGGCCCACATGAAAGCTATGTCGATCGCAAGAGTTCGGCGGCGATCGGGCTGTGGCGAGGGAGCATCGCCGAGCAGAATCACGATTACATGCGGCCGCAGGATACCGGCAACAAGGTCGATGTCCGCTGGATGGAGCTTTCGGGCGAGGGGGCGGGTATGCGTGTTCGTGCATCCAAGCCGCTGATGATGCAGGCGCTCGCCTTCCCCTATGGCGACCTCTACCGCCGCGAGCCGGGGACGTGGAAGTCGACCGATATCGTGCCGCATGGCGAGACGACGCTGATCGTCGACGCCGCGCAATGGGGTGTCGGCGGCGACACGACCTGGAGCCATGTCGGCCAGCCGCATCAGCAATATCGCACCGTCCTCGCGCCGACGCGCGTCGCCTTCCGCCTGGAGCCCTTCAGCGGCGATGGCACCACCCCCGACAAAGCGAAGCCCGCCCGCGCGACAGAGGTGCAATAGGGCTGTTCTTTACTCGGACAATAAGCCATCATGCCGCATCAGGCAGAGGAGAATCCATGAAAAGGGCAACGAAATTCCTGTTCGCGGCGGCGGTCGCCACGCTGTTCGCGGGCACCGCAACGGCACAAACCGTGCCCGCCGGTACCGCCGACACGGTCGAAGTGCATGCCGACCGTCCGGGGCCGGTCTATAACCGCCGCCTGTTCGGCCAGTTCGCCGAGCATCTGGGCACCGGCATCTATGGCGGTATCTGGGTCGGCAAGGGCAGCAAGATTCCCAACGTCAACGGCTATCGCCGCGACGTGCTCGACGCGCTGAAGGCGATCCGAGTGCCGGTGATCCGCTGGCCGGGCGGCTGCTATGCGGACGAATATCACTGGCGCGAAGGTGTCGGCCCGCAGGCCAAGCGCCTGACCAAGGTCAACACCAACTGGGGCGGCGTGACCGAGGACAACAGCTTCGGCACGCATGAATTCATGAATTACAGCGAGATGGTCGGCGCCGAGGCCTATGTCTCGGGCAATGTCGGCTCGGCCTCGCCGTCTGAAATGGCCGAGTGGGTCGAATATATGACCTTCCCGTCCAAATCGACCTATGCCGAGGAGCGCCGCAAGAACGGCCGCGACCGCCCATGGAAGCTGGCCATGTTCGGCATCGGCAACGAGCTGTGGGGTTGCGGCGGCAATATGCGTCCCGAATATGCCGCCGACGTGACGCGCCGCTATTCGACCTTCCTGAAGGTCCCGGCGGGCGAAAAGCTTCAGAAGATCGCCAGCGGCGCCAACAGCGACGACTATAACTGGACCGAAGTGATGATGCGCGACGCGGGCGGCGCGTTCGACGGCATCGGCGTCCATTACTATACGATTCCGGGCAATTGGGACAAGAAGGGCGCGGCCACCGGCTTTGACGAGGAAAGCTGGGCGCGCACCCTGTCCAAGACGCTGAAGATGGAAGAGCTGCTCACCCGTCACTCGGCGATCATGGACAAGTACGATCCGAACAAGCGGGTCGCGCTGCTCGTCGACGAATGGGGCACCTGGTATGATGTCGAACCCGGCACCAATCCGGGCTTCCTGTACCAGCAGAACTCGCTTCGCGACGCGATGGTGACGAGCCTGAACCTCGACATCTTCGCCCGTCACGCCGACCGCGTGCGGGGCGCCAACATCGCCCAGATGATCAACGTCCTCCAGGCGATGATCCTGACCGACGGCGCGCGCATGGTGAAGACGCCCACCTATTGGGTGTTCGACATGTACAAGGACTATCAGGACGCGACCGTCTTGCCGGTCGATGTCCAGTCGCGCTGGTACAACAAGAACCAGTGGGTGATGAAGGCGGTCAGCGCCTCGGCCGTTCGCGACAAGGCGGGCGTGGTCCATGTCGGCCTGACCAATGTCGATCCCAACCAGCCCGCGACCGTCTCGGTCAAGCTGGACGGCGTGACCGCGGCGCAGGTGTCGGGCCGGGTTCTGACCGGCGCGACGATGGACGCGCACAACAGCTTCGACGCGCCGAACCAGGTCGCGCCGCAGCCGTTCAATGGCGCGACGCTGTCGGGCGGCATGCTGACCGTGCAGGTGCCGGCCAAGTCGGTCGTCATGCTGGACCTGCGCTGATGAAGGCCCGCGCCGGAGCGCTGCTCGCCGCCGTCCTTCTTACCGGGGCGGCGGGGTCCGCTGTGCCCCGGCGCGATGTTCCATGGAATAGTCCGGGGGCGGGTAATCCGCTGCTCCCCGGCTATTTCGCCGACCCCTCCATCGTTCGCGATGGGGGGCGTTGGTATATATTCGCCACGATCGATCCGTGGGGCGATGATCGTCTGGGGCTATGGACCTCGGACAATGGCCGCGACTGGCGCTTCTCGCAGCCGAACTGGCCGACCAAGCAGGCCGCGACCAGCCCGACCTCGGGCGATGCCAAGGTCTGGGCCCCCTCGGTGGTCAAGGCGCCGAACGGCCGCTGGTATATGTATGTCTCGGTCGGCAGCGAGGTGTGGGTCGGCTCCGCCCCATCCCCGGCGGGGCCATGGGCCGATGCCAATGGCGGCAAGCCGCTGATCGCGCGCGACTTCGCGCCCCAATATCACATGATCGACGCCGAGGCGTTCGTCGATGATGACGGCCAGGCCTATCTCTATTGGGGATCGGGCTTGAACTGGGTCAACGGGCATTGCTTCGTCGTGAAGCTGAAGCCCGACATGGTTCACTTCGACGGCGCGCCGAAGGACGTGACCCCGGCGAATTACTTCGAAGGCCCCTTCATGGTGAAGGAGAAGGGGCGTTACCTGCTGACCTATAGCGACGGCAACACCACCAAGGACACGTACAAGGTCCGTTATGCGGTCGGCAAATCGCCGATGGGCCCGTTCACCGAAGCGGCGAACAGCCCGCTGCTGGAAACCGATGCCGCACGGCAGATCATCAGCCCCGGCCATCACGCGATCTTCGCCGACAAGGGCAAGTCGTACATCCTCTATCACCGTCAGGCGCTGCCCTTCGTGATGGGTGGCGAGCGCGTGCTGCGGCAGGTGTCGGTCGACCCGCTGACCGTGCGGGCGGACGGCACGTTCGAGAAGGTTCGGCCCAGCCATGATCCGGTGATCCCGGCCTTTGCGGCAAAGCGCGATCGCGGGCTGCGCTGGACGGGCAAGGGCGTGGACGCGCTGGCGGCGGACGACAATTACGCGACCGCGTGGCGGCCCGAAGCCGGGCAGGCGCCGGTGCTGACCGCCGATCTGGGCGGATTGCGGGACATACGCGAAAGCCGGGTCCGCCCAGCCTTTGCGATTCAGCCGCAGGATCTGCGGATCGAGGCTTCGCCGGACGGCAAAAGCTGGCGCGACGTGGCGGCCGAGACAGGCGTCAGCGGCTCACCGATCACGCTGCGCCATCCGGGCAAGGCCCGCTTCCTGCGCATGACGGTGACGGCGAAGGAACCCGCGATCCTGGAGTGGTCGATCTTCTGATCTTGAGCCCCTCCCGCAGGCGAGTTTCAGGTCGGTCATGCCCCCGGTATGACCTAAACGATGCGGGGCATCGTTTACCTGACACTGGGTTTGGGGAGGGGAGGGCCGCGAGCGATGGTCTCGGTGAGACTCTTTTCCCTCCCCCATCCCCTCCCGCCTGCGGGAGGGGCGTGCCTGTAGCGAGCGGCATGTTTCCCCTCCACCGTTCAGCCTGAGCGAAGTCGAAGGCCAAGGGCAGACCTTTCCTCAAACCCCATGGCAGCAACTGTAACAAAGGGCGTGGTAGGACGGATCACATATGGGATAGGCTCCGGCCGCCGATCCTCTGGTGTTCATGAGTGAGGCAAGGAACGGTAATGGCGATCCCCGCATCGAACCCGATGGGAAGCCCCCTCGCGCCCTTCCTGTCATACTGGACGGCCCCCGATGGCTGGGTCCATCGCCGCTATGACCGCCCGCACGAACCGGGCACCGCGCGGCGGGGCAGGTTGCTGTTCCAGACCGGCCGTGCCGACATGATCGAGAAATATGGCGATGCGATCGATCATTTCCGCGCACAGGGCTGGGACGTCACCGCCTTCGACTGGCGCGGGCAGGGCGGGTCGGGGCGGCTGACGGGTGACGGGACCGGGCATATCGACCGGCTCGACCGGCTGGGCGAGGATCTGGCCGCCTTTTATGCCGGGTGGGTAAGACCGGGCGAGGGGCCGCATGTCGTGCTGGGCCATTCGATGGGCGGGTTCGCCACCCTGTCGGCGCTGGCGGGGGGCGGGATAGCGCCCGATGCGGTGGTGCTGGTCGCACCGATGCTGGCGCTGCGCTCGCCGGTCGGCCAATGGGCAGGTGCACGCTTTGCCCGCTGGCAGGTCGGGCGCGGCGATCCGCTACGCCCCGCCTGGAGACGGCTGGAGACGCCCGCCGCCGCCATCGCGCGGCAGAAAAGGCTGACCCATGACCTGACCCGCTTTGCCGACCAGCAGGCTTTTCGACAGGCGCAGCCCGAGCTGTGTCTGGGATCGCCCAGCTGGCATTGGGTGGCGGAGGCCTTTCGCGCCACGGCGGCATTGCGCGACGATCCGGCGCTGGCACGGATCGCAACGCCGGTGCTGATGCTGGTCGCGCTCGCCGATCAGCTGGTCGATGCAGGCGCGGCGGCGCGGGTGGCGCAGCGTCTGCCGCAGGGCGAGCTGGTCGCTTTCGGTCGCGGCTGTGCGCATGAAATCCTGCGCGAGGCCGATCCGGTCCGCGCCAACGCCTTTGCCGCCATCGCCGCGTTTCTCGACCGGCGTGCGCCGGTTACTTCGCCCCGCAGCGAACCGGACCACCGCCCGTAATCCGGCATTTGGGCGTGCCCGCCACCGCCACCTTGCCCAGCCCGCCATTGGCGACCGCCGCCGTATAGCGCGCCCGTGCGGCAATCTCGCCGGGGCCGTCGAGCGTGACGGTCAGGTCGCCCGCCTCCAGCGTATCGGCCGCAATGCTCGCAGGCCCATTGGCCGCCAGCCGCGCCTTGCCGACCCGGCCGCCCTCGATGGTCAGCCTGGCGGGGCCGAACAGCATCGCGGTCAGCTGATCGCCATCTGCCCGACCGATCCGCGCCTCGCCCGTGCCCGTGACCGACAGGGTAAGCGCGTTGCCCTTCATCGCCTGCACCGTCACCTGCGCGCCGCCGATGACGGTGACACCGGAGAGCGGCGGCGCGGCGAGGGCCAGCGTCACCGGCGCGTCGCCCCCGCCCGAGCGTCGCACGACCAGCGTGCTGCCCATCACCTGCGCCTCGACCTGCCGCAGCGCCGCGCCGTCACCGGACAGGGTGCCGCGCGGCGAGGGGGCGGTGGTCATGGTGACGCGGAACGGCCCCTCAACCCGCAACTTGTCGAAGCTGCTCAGATCGACGCGCCGTTCGGCGGCAAAAGCAGGCGCCGCAATGAGCGTGGAAAACAGAATAGCGGAAGCGGCGCGGATCGACATCGGCGTCATCCTCGCACCGCCCCGTCGGCGTCGCAAGCAGGTCCCCGTTACAGCGTCCGTCCGCAACGCGCCGTGCCCGAGCCGCCCTTGTTCACGGTGCAGACCGAGTTCGGCCCCAGATCGACATCACCCGATCCGCCCAGCGACACCTTGGCCGGGCCGTCGACCTGAACCGCGACGCGGCCCGATCCGGCGATCCCGACCTCGGCGCGTTTGGTATGGAGGCCACTCCCCAGCACATTGCCCGACCCGGCGATCCCGATCTTCAGCGCGTCGACCGTGCCGCTGGCATTCACCGAGCCGGAGCCCGCCACGCCCAAATCGGCCTGTCGAACCCGCATGGCGCCGATCGTCAGGTCGCCCGATCCGGCGATCCCGCCCTTGAAGCTGTCGCCCTCCACCCGGTCGATGCGCATCTGCCCCGATCCCGCGACACCCGCCCCGGTCAGGCGGGGCAGCGTCACCAGGATGCGGACGTTGCGGCGATTGCCCCAGTGCACGCCCTTCTTCATGCCGATCCGCAGCGTGTCGCCATCGCGTGCGATCCGCAACTGGTCGAGGTCGGCCGCCGCCCCTTGCGCGCGTACCGAGAAATCGCCGCCGACCCGGATATCGACCGGATCGCTGCCGTCGCTGGACACGGTGGTAAAGCCCCGCACCGCATAGCTGCGCGTGTCGCCGGATCCTTGCGCGGGGACTTCCTGTCCCTTGGTGTCGCCCTCGAACGAGCAGGCGGCGGTGGGGATGGCCAGTACCATCAGGCCGAGAAGCGTGGAAAGCGTGACGGACTTGGGCATGAGCGACCTCCTGTGTATTGAATGAATAATACACATGCTCGGGTTGCCCGTGCAAATGAAAAGGGGCGGCCCCGCCTGGGACCGCCCCTTGTTCGTATCGGCAAAGACCGACCGCGGGTCAGGCGGCGGGCTTTTCCTTGTTGTAGATGGCGGCGGCAGCGCGCAGAATTTCCAGAATCTTTTCCTGGGCGCGCGGCTCGTCCACTTCTTCCATCGCGGCGAGTTCGCGGGCGAGGCGGCTGGTGGCCGCTTCGAAGATCTGCCGCTCGGAATAGCTCTGCTCGGGCTGGTCGTCGGCGCGGAACAGGTCGCGGACCACTTCGGCGATCGACACCAGGTCGCCCGAGTTGATCTTCGCTTCATATTCCTGGGCACGGCGCGACCACATGGTCCGCTTGACCTTGGGCTTGCCCTTCAGCGTTTCCATCGCCTCGCGCATGGTCTTGTCCGAGGACAGCTTGCGCATGCCGACCGACTCGGCCTTGTTGGTGGGAACGCGGAGCGTCATGCGCTCCTTTTCGAACCGCAGCACATAGAGTTCGAGCTGCATCCCTGCGATTTCCTGCTTTTGCAGCTCGATAACGCGGCCCACGCCATGTTTGGGATACACGACATAGTCACCGACGTCGAAGTGGAGCGCCTTGGCAGCCATTGGGGGCCTTTCCGGATCAGGGCCTTCGCACGAGCGCCGAACAAGCGGAAATGGGTCCACTGATCAAGTCGGCCTCGGGAAGGAAGGGTCGAACACATCAAAGGCGGGCGGTCGCGAAAACAGCTATGCCCGTCGCGGAACCATATAGCATGGTCGCAAGAAAATTACCAGCATATGTGCAGGGTAGCGGAACCATCCGGTGCGGGCGGCCTACGCATCCCCATTCCATCTTTACTCCCCTGTAAGGGGAGGGGGACCATGCGCAGCATGGTGGAGGGGTGTCCCGCCATCGAAAGGGGGTACATCCCTCCGTCAGGCCTTCGGCCTGCCACCTCCCCTGAAAGGGGAGGAACGATCGGGATCAGTCGCCCTTGCCGGGCGCGTCCCGGTTAGTCGCCCTTGCCGGGCTCCGGGCTGAAGAACTGGTCATACTTGTTCTCGACGCCCTTCATCGCATCCGCATCTGGCGGCGTCTGGTCGAGCTTGCGGGTGACGTTGGGCCACTGGGCGGAGAAGGTGTTGTTCAGCTCCAGCCACTGTTCCAGCCCGCTCTCGGTATCGGGCAGGATCGCCTCGGCCGGGCATTCCGGCTCGCACACGCCGCAATCGATGCACTCCGACGGGTTGATGACGAGCATGTTCTCGCCCTCATAGAAGCAGTCGACGGGACACACCTCGACACAGTCCATATACTTGCAGCGAATGCAGGCATCGGTGACGACGTAGGTCATGACAACTCCCAAGGTACGAACGCGTGCTGCTATGCCGCGTGCGGCGATCCGTCAACGCTTGAAACCGTATCAGGGCCCGAAACCATATTGGGGCTAGAGACCGGCGAGGTGACCAGATCGCAGTAACAGGCGCGCCCCTCGGCGGGCGGTCCGCGCCGGACGGGCAGCGATTCCACCCGCAGCACGCGCACCTGGCCATGATGCGCAAAGGTCAGGATGCTGCCGATCCGCACCGGCGCATGGGCCCGGTCGATCGCGCGGCCGTCCATGCGGAAATGCCCATCGCACGCCATCGCCTGCGCCGTCTCCCGCGACTTGGCGATCCGCGCCCACCAGAGGAAACGGTCGAGCCGCATCGACTCGAGGGCAGGGGCGCGGGTGCTCATGGGGTGGGGCGGTCCTTTCTGTGGGGAAGTGAAGACATGCGGTATCTCATTCCTCCCCAAGCTATGCTTGGGGAGGGGGACCATCCGCAGGATGGTGGAGGGGCAGGGGCTTGGCGATGACCTTCGCGGCCTGGCGCGAGCCGCAGGACATTGCCCCTCCACCACCGCTTCGCGGTGGTCCCCCTCCCCATCAAAGATGGGGAGGAACGGAGGCGTGTCGTCACGGCGTACGCCCCCAGTCGGCGAGCGCGGCGAAGGCGTTGCCCGGGCTGGCGGTGACACGCGGGGCCGGGCGGGCGGGGGGACGGCCGCGCCAGATCCAGCGGGCGGGTTCATTCTCCCCGCCCCGTATCTTGCGGAACCCCAGATCGCCCATCAGCCGGTCGAGCGTTGCCGCCTCCAGCCCGATCGAGGTCGCCAGCGAGGCGTCGGGGGTGAAGGGTCCACGCCCCTCGCGCGCGTCATGGGCGGCGCGGGCGATACGCTCGACCAAGTCGATCCGCACCGCCTGTTCGCCGAGCGGTCGATAGCCCGAGGCGACGCCGCGCCCCGGCTCGTCGCGGCGCAGGATGGTGGCACCCGGCCGGGCGAGGTCGGGCGTCTGGCCCCACAGCGTCATCAGCGTACGCCGCCACGTCGCGGCACCGGGCTTGAGCAATCGCGGATCGAACACGTCAAGCGTGCCGATGGTGATCCCCATGCCGCGCAGCCGCCGCCGCTCGTCGGGCGACAGCGCATCGATCATCAGGCGCAGCGGCTGGCGCGGCGCGATCCCGCCCGCATCCTCCAGCGCGGCGGCGACGGCGCGGATCGCGGGCGACGCCTTGGCCTCGCGCGCCAGCCCCGCCAGCCGGACGAGCGCGGGCAGTTGCCGGTCGAGCGACCGCGTCAGCCAGGCGTCCAGCCGGGCCTTCACCTGCTCGCGCTGCAACGGGGCCAGGCAATCGAGATCGCGTTCCAGCCGCAGCACCGGCCGCCCCAGCGACGGCCCCGCTATCAGCCGCGCCACGCCATGTCCGTCCCAGACCAGCCGGTCCTCGGCAAGGGTGATTGCGTCATGCTCGGCGGCAATCAGCGTCTCGGCGCGGCGCGACCGCTCGGTGCCCAGCCGCTTTTCCGCCGCCGCCAGCAACAGGCGCTTGTCGTTCGCCCGTGCCCCCGCCTCGACGGTGAAGCGGAATCCCTCCAGCCGACCGATCGGGTGATCCTCGACCAGCACCTCGCCCTCCGGCCCGATGGTAACGGGCAACGCGCCCGCATCGGCGCCGATGCGGCGGATCAGCGCGGTGGTGCGCTTGTCGACGAAACGCTGGGTCAGGCTGGCATGGAGGCCGTCCGACAGTCGCTCCTCGATCTCGCGCGTGCGCTCGGCCCAGTGTCTGGGATCGGCCAGCCAGTCGGCGCGCTGGGCGATATAGGCCCAGCTGCGGATCGCCGAGAGGCGGCCCGCCAGCGTCTCGACATCGCCCGCCATATTGTCGAGCCGCGCAATCTCGTCGGCGAACCACTGGTGCGGGACATGACCCAGCCCTTCGGATAAATGGCCGAACACGCGCGAGACGAAGCGGGCATGGGGATCGATGCCCACCTTGCGGAAATCGGGAATGCCGCACGCCGCCCACAGCCGTGCGACCATGGCGGGCCGCCGCACCCGGTCGCGGACCCAGGGTTCGTCGGCCAGTCGCTTGAGCACCTGAAGATCGGTCGCGAGCGGGGCTGCGCGCAGCACGCCGGGGGCGGGCTTGCGCTCCAGGCTGGCGATCAGTGCGTCGATGCTCGACAGGTCGGGATCGCCCTCCCGCCAATAGAGATGGTCGAGCCGGGGGAAGCGATGCTCCTCGATCGCCAGCACCTCTTCCGGCAGGAACGAGTCCGGTCCCTCCTCGGCCAGCGCCCCGAAGCTGCCGTCGCGGTGATGCCGCCCGGCGCGTCCCGCGATCTGCGCCATCTCGGCCACGGTCAGGCGGCGGCGGCGGCGACCGTCGAACTTGTGCAGCCCGGCAAAGGCGACATGCGCGACATCCATGTTCAGACCCATGCCGATCGCATCGGTGGCGACGAGATAATCGACCTCGCCCGCCTGGAACATCTCGACCTGCGCGTTGCGGGTGCGCGGGGACAGTGCGCCCATCACCACGGCGGCGCCGCCACGCAAACGGCGCAGCATCTCGGCCACCGCATAGACCTCCTCGGCCGAGAAAGCGACGATGGCGGAGCGTTTGGGCAGGCGGCTGATCTTCCTGGCGCCCGCATAGGTGAGCGTCGAGAAGCGGGGACGGGCGATGATCTCGGCATCCGGCACCAGCGCGCGGATCATGGGCTTAAGCGCCTCGGACCCCAGGATCATCGTCTCGTCGCGACCGCGCCGGTGCAGCAACCGATCGGTAAAGACATGACCGCGCTCCAAGTCCGCGCCCAGCTGCGCCTCGTCCAGCGCCATGAAGGCGACGTCGCGGTCGGGCATGGACTCGGCGGTGCACAGGAACCAGCGCGCATCGGGCGGCACGATCTTTTCCTCGCCCGTGACCAGCGCGACTTGGCCCGGTCCCTTCAGCGCCACGACCCGGTCATAGACCTCGCGGGCGAGCAGGCGGAGGGGAAAGCCGATGATGCCGCTGCTATGCGCGCACATCCGCTCTATCGCGAGGTGCGTCTTGCCGGTGTTGGTCGGCCCGAGAACGGCCGTCACGGCGCCCGATACGCGGCTTGTCATACACCCTACATCGGGCTTCGCAGGCGCGGTTGCAACGGCATGGAGCAAGATCGTCGTGCACTGGCGGGATTCGGCCCGGTCCGGCCACGTCTTGCCGCAGCATCGGGGCGGCGGGACGCAGCAGCTTTGACTTTGCACGCTGCTGCCCACACCGCAAAGTCCTGTGCGCCGGGGGGGATCGGCGACGCTGTCGACGATTTCACGGAAACGCAAAGCTTCTCATGTTCCTTGCCACCGACGAAGCCCTGATCCTGTCCGGGGGAACCGCCACGCGCCCCATCGGCCGCGTGGCCCCGCCGCCCATGGGACGTCTCGCGCGCTGGCGCATCGCCGCTCGAGAAATCGACTGGGTGCCCGATCTGGGAACCCAGATCGGCAGCCGCGACTGGTGGCGGGGGCTGGCGACCTGTTCGGCGCTTTGTGTCGCGACCATTGCCATGGCACCGGGCTTTCACCGCCCCATCGTCGGGCAGGCCCCCGCACCCCTGACCGGCGAGGCGCGGAGCCATGAGCGGGCGCAGGCCATCGCACCGCTGGCGCTGGGCGCGGACAGTGGGCAACGGCTGGCCGCCAACGAACTCGTCATGCATCTGGCCGAAGCGCCAGAGCGCCCCATGATGGAATTGTCCGCCACCATCGGTTCGGGCGATCGTCTCGACCGCGTGCTGCAACGCGCCGGCGTGTCCCGGGACCAGGCGCGCGCCGCCGCCGCCCTGATCGAGCCGGTGACGGAGGGCGAGGCGATCCCGTCGGGCACCCGCATCGCGCTGACCCTGGGACGGCGACCGAGCCGATCGGTCGCGCGACCGCTGGAGACGATGAAGCTGCGCGCGCGCTTCGACCTGGCCGTCACGCTGACCCGCACGCCACAGGGGTTCGAGATGACGCAGGCGCCGATCGCGATCGACCGGACGCCGCTGCGCCTGCAAGGACTGGCGGGATCGAGCCTGTACCGATCGGTTCGCGCGGCGGGAGCGCCCGCCAAGGTGGTCGAGGCCTATATCAAGGCACTGGCGTCGCGCATGTCGGTCGGCCGCGACGTGAAGCGTTCGGACAGTTTCGACCTGATCATCGAGCGCGAGCGCGCCGCGACCGGCGAGACCCGGCTCGGCAAGCTGCTGCTCGCCGGGCTCGACCATGGCGGGCGCAAGGTGCAACTGGCGCGGCTGGCCGATGACGAGGACGGCCAATGGTATGACGTGAACGGGCAGAGCGAGAAGCGCGGCGCGATGGGGATGCCGGTCGCCGGGCGCGTCACCTCGTCATACGGCAAGCGGGTCCACCCGATCCTGGGCCTGATGCGGATGCACAAGGGCACCGATATCGGTGCGCCCTATGGCACGCCGATCCATGCGATGATGGACGGGGTCGTCCAGTTCGCCGGTCGCTCGGGCGGTTACGGCAATTTCATCAAGCTGGCGCATTCGGGCGGGGTCGCCAGCGGCTATGGCCATATGAGCCGCTTCGCCGTCCGTTCGGGCGCGCATGTGAAACAGGGCCAGGTGATCGGCTATGTCGGCTCGACCGGCATGTCGACCGGCCCGCACCTGCACTGGGAAGTGTGGAAGAACGGCGCGGTGGTGAACCCGCGCACGCTGAAGCTGGCGAGCATGGCGGTGCTGTCGGGTGCCAAGCTGCGCACCTTCCGCCGCGAGGTGCAGGCCCTGCTGGCGGTCAAGCCGGGGCGCTGAACACCCCCTGCGTTCGCACTGAGCGAAGTCGAAGTGCACGTTCCGCGCTTGGCCAAGTCATCCCGTGGCCTTCGACTTCGCTCAGGCCGAACGAAGGTGGGGAGGCGGGCTGGAGCCGGAACGCGTTACTTCCCCGCCGCGCGCCAGCGGCCGACCGTCTCGGTCAGCACCCGGTTGCCCCCCGACGGGTTCGCCCAGAGCGCGGTGATCGTCATGTCGCTGGACGCCGGGCATTTGTCCTCGGCCAGATTGTCCAGGCTGGCGCGCATCGGGAAGCTGACGGCCTCGCCGCACAGGATCGCCTCGCGGTTGCGCAGCGCCGAAATGGTGTCGAGCAGCCCGCGCCCGCCCTCGGGCATCGCCGAGCGCACCATCGCCTGATCGCGTTCGTTGTTCAGCCGCATCGCGATGATGGTGCCGCATTGCGACAGCACGCCCTCGGCCAGGTCGGACGGGCGCTGGGTGACGAGGCCCAGCGAGACGCCGTATTTGCGTCCCTCCTTGGCGATGCGCGACAGGATGCGGCCGACCGCCGACGTCTGTTCGGCCTGTGCGGGGATGTAGCGATGCGCCTCCTCGCAGACCATCAGGACGGGGCGACGCTCGGCGGGATGGGTCCAGATCGCATGGTCGAAGATCATCCGCGCCAGCACCGCGACGACGCTGCTGGTCACGTCCGACGGCACGCCGGAGACGTCGATGATCGAGATCGGCCGCCCGTCCCCCGGCATCCGCAGGATGCGCGCGAGGAAGTCGGTCATCGTATCGGCGACCAGCATGCCTGAGAACATGAAGGCATAGCGGGGATCGCTCTTGATCTCCTCGATCTTGGACTTGATCCGCTGATAGGGGGCGATGTCGCCGACCCGCTCCAGCTTGCTCATCTCCTGGCCCAGCTGCGCGGTCAGGTCGGACAGGAGATAGGGGATGGGCGTGTCGACGGTGACGCGCGGCAGCTCGGCGGCGGCGCGGTTGCGCATGCGCGCGGCGAGCAGGCACTTGGCGAGGACATCGGCGTCGTGCTGGCGCTGTTCGCCGCTGGCCGAGAGCAGGATCTCGCAATGCTCGGCGAAGTTCATTAGCCAATAGGGCATGCGCAGATTGCCGACGTCATGGATGCTGCCGGTGTCGCGAAACGCCCGGGCATATTCGCCATGCGGATCGATCATGACGATATGGCCCAGCGGCGCACGCTCGCAGATGCGGTGCAGGATCATCGCCGTCGCGGTGGACTTGCCGGTCCCGGTCGACCCCAGAATGGCGAAATGCCGTCCCAGCAATGCGTCGACCGCCAGAGTCGCGGGTACGGTGCGGGCGGGGTGGACGGTGCCGATCGTCACCGTCGTCTGGGCACGGTTGAGGTGGATGCCCGCCAGCTCGTCATTGGTGATCGCATGGATCGTCGCGCCGGGCATGGGATAGGAGGTGACGCCGCGCCGAAAGCCGTACAGCGCGCCCGTCTCGGGCTGGCGCATTCCCTCGCCCATCAGGTCGATCTCGGTCGTCAGCGCGGCAGCGTCGCTGGCGGGGTCGAGCGCGAGCGAGCGGATGGTGCCGATGATCCAGCGGTCGCCGCGCTTGACCTTGACCGGCATCGCAACCTGTCCGGCAGCGGCCAGCACCGGATCGGTATCCTCCGCCAGCGCGGCCAGCGCCTGGCGGTCGAGCACGATCCGTCCCGACGACCCGGCGATGGCGAGCAGCCAGCCGATGACCGGTGTATCATGGGCGGAATGGGGGTCGGCAGACGGTAGGGAGGACATGGATACGCCGTCATTTGGAATGGGAGGATGGCGACGCTAGGTTGGAAATCTTAAGATTTCCCGATCCTTACACGCGCCGCGCGATCCAGCCTGCGGTCCAGCCGAGCAGGATCGACAGCGCCACCGCCGTCAGGCCATAGGGGATGGCCGCGCGGTCGGCGGCGCGCGCCACGAAACGCTCGAACCCCGATTTGCGGATATCGATGTCGCGCACGGCGGCGGCCAGCACGCGGCCGTCGCGGATCAGGAAGGTCTCGGCGGTGAAGCGCCCCACCGGCACGCGCGCCGGAATGGTGACGCGGGCGCGGTAGAGCACGTCGTCGGTGATCTCGACGGCGCGTGGCGCCTCGACATACAGGCCGCTGCGGCGGCGCTGGTCGACCAGCCCCTGCTGGAACCGCGCCTGGACATTGGCGGGCGCAGCGGAGGCGGGCGAGAGCTGCAGGCTGTCGAGCCCGAGTTCGTAGATGGCGCGGGTGCGATCGTCGACGATCCGCTCGATCGGCCGCGACGAGGCGATGGCGTAGAAGGACGGCGCCGACTGATAGCGCAGGCGCCCGGCATTGACCCAGAGACCGGCGATCTTCTCCTTCTCGCGGATCAGGATCGACTGGGTCGGCCCCTTGACTACCACGACGATGTCGGTCGGCCGGTCGTCGCTGGGCGGGCGGCCGCCGGGATAGAGGATCGCGCCGAACAACAGCAGTTCCGCGCCGGTGAAGCTGTAGGCGATCTGGATATCGCGCTGCGACACGTCGGGGACCAGCACGGGCTTGGCCTGCGCCATCAATAGCGGCGAGAACAGCGCCAGGATGACGGAAAGGCGTTTCACAGCAGCTGGACCGTGAAGATTTCCTCGGGCCGCCACACCAGCCCTAGGAGCATGCGCAGGCCGACCAAGAGCACGATGACGGCCAGCGCCAGGCGCAGATATTCGGGCTTCGCATTGGTGGCGAGCTTCGCGCCGACCTGTGCCCCCGTCACCGATCCGACCAGAAGCAACCCGGCCAGCACGATGTCGACCGCCTTGGTGGTCGTGGCATGGACCATCGTCGCGGCGGCGGTGACGAACAAGGTCTGGAACAGCGAGGTGCCGAGCACGACATTGGTCGCCATGCCCAGGATATAGATCATGGCGGGCACGAGGATGAACCCGCCGCCGACACCCAGCAATATGGTCAGGATGCCGGTAAAGAATCCCAGCATCAGCGGGGCGAGCGGCGAGATATACAGGCCCGAGGCATAGAAGCGGGTGCGGAAGGGCAGGGCCGCGACCAGCGGATGATGCCGCCGCCGCGCAGCCTTTTGGGGACGCCCGCGCCGCTGCGCCAGGATCGCCCCGGCCGCCTCGCGCGCCATGACCGATCCGATCCACCCCAACATCAGCACATAGACGATAGCAATGACCGTATCGATTTGCCCGCTCGCCTGGAGCAGGCGGAAGATCCAGGCACCCGCGAACGACCCGATGATGCCGCCCGCGACCAGCACGCCGCCCATCTTCACGTCTACCCCGCCGCGTCGCCAATGCGCGGATACGCCCGAGACGCTCGCCCCCGTCACCTGGCTGGCGGCCGAGGCGGCGGCGACGGTGGGCGGAATGCCGTAGACGATCAGCAGCGGCGTGGTCAGGAACCCGCCGCCGACCCCGAACATCCCCGACAACAGGCCGACACCCGCCCCCAGCGCGATGATGACGAGCGCATTGACCGACAGGTTGGCGATCGGAAGATACAGGTCCACGGCCGCGTTATAGACGCGCCCGCCTTTCCGAACAGTGTCGAAGCGTCAGAAATCGCCCGCCAGCGTCAGTGCGGGGCCGGAATCGGGAGCGGCGCGCCCCGCCACCCGCTGCCGCCAGTCGAGTGACAGGCGGACGCGGCGGTTCGCGACGGGCAGGGCGATGCCCAAGGTCGGTCCGATATCCAGCCGCTGCGCATCCCGCTGCGCCCCGCCCCATAGCGCCAGCCCCAGGTCGAGGGCGGGCGTCAGCGGCGTGCTGGCCCGAACCGCGCCGTCGGCGAAGGGCTCGATCCGCGCGCGGGCCACCGCACCGGCCTGGGCATAGCCGGTCAGGACGATGCCGGGGGCAACGGAACGGGGACCGATTCCGCCCACGACCATCGCGGCGGGGGCATCCTGTCCGGCATCGAGCGCCAGCCTTTGTTCGACCAGTAGGTGAATCGGCACATGACGAAGCGGGCGCCAGTCGACCCCGACCGCCATCTCGCGACCGATTCCCTCCGCGGGCGCGGACAGGCGCAGGCTGGCGGCCACGTCGCCCCGCGAATCGAGCCGCCGTAACAAGCGGATGCCGCCTTGCGTCCCACCCAGTTGGCCACCGGGCAGCAGCGTCTGGCCGCCTTCGCGAATGACGGCCCACAGGCTGGCGCTCCACCGTCGCGGCGGGGCGGGTGGTGTGGGCAAAGCGACACGCGGCGAAAGCGGTATGACCGACGGTGCCAATGCGATGACCGGCCTGTCCTGGATCGGCGCTTGCGCGGCCGGGATCGGGGAAGGTGGAGCGGGACCTTGAATCAAGGGTGTCGGTCGTGGTGCACGCGTAATCCCGAATCGTGCGAGCCGTATCTCGGGCTGATGCGGGACGGGACCACGAAGCAGGGTCAGGGCAGCGCGCGGTTCGGTACGCTTGACGGGCCTCACCGCTATCACGACGGCCGGGTCGGAGGGCAGGAGAAAGGCGATGCGGCCCAGCGTCCACAGCCCGACGACGCCTCCCAGGAATCGCAAGGGGCGTCCGCTCATGACTGTGGCGACAGGTCGGGGAAGTGGTGGCTTGTCTTGTCCCAGGCGGGCACGCCGCCGCGCAGCACATGGATATAACGGATCAGGGCGCGGGGGATGGCCGCCAGCGCCACGAAATTGCCGATGATGAATCGCGGCAACGACCATAAGGCCTCTCGCCAGCCATAGGCGCGGCCGGTGAACGTCATGCGCACGGCCAGCCGCCATGCCAGCAGCAGGGCGTTGACCCCGAACAGGAAACGCAGACCCGGATCGACCGGCGGCAGGGGCGTGCCGGCGATCCAGTGAATCGACACGGCCAGCGCATCGGCGGTCATGCCCAGATAGGCCGCCGCCAGCACCAGCATCGCGATCGGCCCCCGCCGATCGCGTAAGCGCCACCAATGATCCCCCATCGCCAATGCCCGCCCCCAACCGGTGCGATCCCAGCCGATCAGCGCGATACCGGTCATCCACCGGGCCTTTTGCCGGACGGCGGCCACCAGGGTCGCCGGGAAATAGGCGCGGACCGCCACCACGCCGCCCCGCGTCCCGTCCGCGACCCGCGCGAACAGTCCCTCGCCGCCCAGTTCGGCGATGCGCAGGCCCAGCTCGTAATCCTCGGTCAGGCTGGTCGCATCGAACGGATCGCCCCCGCGCGACGCGGCGATCCGGCCCAGCATGGCTGGCGACAGCGCGCAGCCGGTGCCGGCCAGCGGCATGCCCGCCCCGATCCAGGTGCGGACGACCAGCTGCTTGATGTGGCTTTCGGCGAACTCGTCGGCATAGTGGCCGGACACCAGGCGCGATCCCGGTACGACCAGCGGCAGGACCGGCAACTGCACCACCGCCCGCTCCTCGATCAGCGAGTCGAAGACCGCCAGCTCGTCCGGATGCACGACATCCTCGGCATCGTGCAGGACGATCGCCTTTGCCCGAAACCCTTCCACCGCGATGTCGTGCTGGAGTGCGTGCCAAAGCGTGTTGAGGCAATCGGCCTTGGTCGTCGGGCCATCGCGCGCGCCGATGACCAGACGGACCCGATCGTCGCGTTCGGCCATATCGGCCGCCGCCGCAATGGTGGCCGGGTCATTGGGGTAGAGCCCGACATAAATACGATAATCGGGATGCCGGAAACGCGCGAGCGCAGTGGACAGCATCGCGCCGATCACCGCGGCTTCGTCCCAGGCCGGGGTGAAGACGATCATGCGTCCCGGCTGTTCGGGTTGGGGCAGCGCATAGCTGCGGATCGGCGTGGCGGGGCCTTTTATTAGTCGTCGTACGATATAGATCAGATCGACCAGAAGATCATCCAGGCCCCCGACCAACAATCCGACGGCCGCGAACAACAACAGTTCCCGCGCGACGATTTCGATGATCGTCGAGACTTCCCCCACTCGGCTCCCCCCGTTGCCGAATCTTATTGTGCCTGTCCGAAATGAGCCGATCAATAGCGGTGTGATTGGTCGTTTTGGCCTGAGTGCCCCCGCGGGAAAGCCGTGTGTTTCGCCTTTTACCCTGCAAAATCAGTATGTCGGACCGGCGGGTGGTTGCGCCTTCTGCTGCGGTGCAACATATGGGTGGCGAAAGGATTTTCCATGGCCCGGACATTTCCCCCCGGCATCGTCCATACCGCGCTGGCGGTGGGCGGCTTTGCGATCGGCACGACCGAGTTCGCGGCGATGAGCCTGGAGCCCGATCTGGCGCGCGGCCTCGGCATCGATGCGCCGACGGCGGGGCATGTCATCAGCGCCTATGCGCTGGGCGTGGTGGTGGGGGCACCGCTCCTGGCGGTGCTGTCGGCCAAGCTGGCGCGGCGCACGCTGCTGATCGCGTTGATGCTGATGTTCGCGGCGGGCAACGGCCTGTCGGCGATGGCGCCCGATTATCACTGGATGCTGTTCTTCCGATTCCTCAGCGGGCTGCCGCACGGGGCCTATTTCGGGATCGCCGCGCTGGTCGCGGCCTCGCTCGTCCCTGAGTCGCGGCGGACGGTGGCCGTCGGGCGGATCATGTTGGGCCTGACGGTCGCGACGGTGATCGGCGTGCCGCTGGCGCAGATGCTGGGCCAGTGGCTCAACTGGCGCTGGGTGTTCGGTGTCGTCGCGGCGCTGGCGCTGCTGACCGCGACGCTGGTCGCCATCGCCGCGCCGCACGACCGGCCCGACGAGGGCGCGAGCATCCGTCGCGAACTCGATGCGCTGAGCAAGGGGCAGGTCTGGCTGACGCTCGCCATCGGGGCGATCGGCTTTGGCGGCATGTTCGCCGTCTATACCTATCTGGCGGCGACGCTGACCGAAGTGACGGGCGCGTCGACCGCGATGATCCCGCTGGTGCTGGCGGTGTTCGGGCTGGGCATGACGATCGGCAATATCGTGGTCCCGCGCTTCGCCGACCGCGCGCTGATGCCGACCGCCGGGGGCTTGCTGCTCTGGTCGGCGGCGATGCTGGCGCTCTATCCGCTGGCGGCGGGCAGCCTGTGGACGATCCTGCCCATCGTCTTTGCGATCGGGCTGGGCGGAGCATTGGGCACCGTGCTCCAGACGCGGCTGATGGACGTGGCGGGCGAAGGACAGGGGCTCGCCGCCGCGCTCAACCATTCGGCGTTCAACACGGCCAATGCCATCGGCCCCTGGGCGGGTGGGTTGGCCATCGCCAACGGGTTGGGATGGACCTCGACCGGCTATGTCGGATGCGGGCTGGCGCTGGGCGGGTTCGTGATCTGGCTGATCGCGATGCGCTTCGGTGGGACTAGCGCGCCAGCGGATCGATCGAATCGCCCGGTGCTGTCGCACTGAGGCTTTGCGCCACCGCCTCGACCCGCTCCATCACGCGCAGGATATTGCCGCTGGTCAGGGCCATCAGGTCCGCATCGCTCCAGCCGCGCCGGACCAGTTCGGCCAGCACCAGCGGATAGCCGTCGACGCCGGTCATCCCCTCCGGCCCGGTGCCGTTGATCCCGTCATAATCGCCGCCAAAGCCCACCGCCCCGCGTCCCGCCACGCGGGCGATATGCTCGATATGATCGGCGACCATCGCCGCCGTCACGTGCGGGGCGGGGTGGCTGGCGTCCCAGGCAATCAACGGCGCTGGCGCGCGCGGGCCATAGATGTTGGCGACCACGCCGACCGACCTGGCATAGGCGGTGCGGCCGGCATCCCAGGCCCGCCATTCGCTCGACAGGAAGGCGGGATAGCAATTGACCATCACCACCCCGCCGCCCACGCCGATCCGGCGGAGCAGCGCGTCGGGAATGTTACGCGGCGCATCGGCCAAGGCGCGGGCATCGGAGTGCGAGGCGATGACGGGCGCCCGGCTGGTATCCAGCACCGCCGCCATCGTCGCGTCGGAAACGTGCGCGACATCGACCATCATGCCGATCCGGTTCATCTCGGCCACCACCGCACGACCAAAGGGGCTGAGCCCGTTGGCGAGTGGAGCATCGGTCGAGGAATCGGCCCAGGCCAGGCTGCGGCCATGAGTCAGCGTCAGATAGGCGACGCCCAGTGCCTTGTACTGGCGCAACACCGACAAGCGCCCGTCGATCTGATGCCCGCCCTCGACCCCGATCAGCGAGGCGACCCGGCCCGCGCGCGCGACCCGGCGGATATCTGCCGCGGTGCGCGCCATTGCGAGCCGGGTCGGATGGGCGGCGGCCAGGCGGTGGACACGGTCGATCTGCTCCAGCGTCATCTCGACCGCGCGCGGGCCGGTGACATCGGCGGGAATCCAGACCGACCAGAACTGCCCGCCGACCCCGCCGCGTTCGAGGCGGGGCAGATCGGTCTGAAGCGGATGGGGCAGGGCGGCGGTGCCGGTCGCGAGCGAAGGAGACTCGGGCGAAAGGTCGGAGTCCCGCAACTCCCAGGGCAGGTCGTTATGCCCGTCGACGATCGGTGCGCGGGCCAGGACCGACTCGACCCGCCGCGTAATGGCTGGATCCGCGGCCTGGGCGAGGAGTAGGGCGATCAGCATGTCGGCCGCTGCTCGAATCGGGTTAGCAGAGGGTCGATGGCCTGCTCGATCGTCTCGACCCGGTCGACTCGCGCAGCGGGCGGTCCCGATTCGGCCTCGGCCACGATCCGTGCCACCGCGTCCTCCGGCCCCTGCACCACCGCCTCGACCGTGCCGTCCGTACGGTTGCGAACCCAGCCGGTCAGCCCCGAGGCCGTCGCGCGCCCGAGGAGCCAGTAACGATATCCGACGCCCTGTACGCGCCCGGTGATGCGAAGATGACGACCGATCATGCCCGCGATTGTCGCGCGGGAGGGTGGGAAAGGGAAGGTCCCGATCCTCCCGGCATGGGGAGCGGGATCACTTCAGGCTGGCGGTCACCCCGTCGATCACGAACTGCACCGCCAGCGCGGCGAGCAGCACGCCCAGCACGCGGGTGATCACCGCCTCGATCTTGGCGCCCAGCAGCCGCATCAACGGCCCCGCCGCCAGCAGCGCAACGAGCGTCAGCAGCAGGATCGACACCATCGCGCCCAGCACCACGATCGAGGCTTGAAGTCCCGAATTGCGGCTCATCAACAGCATGACGGTCGCGATCGAGCCCGGCCCGGCGATCATCGGCATCGCCATGGGGAAGATCGACACATCCTCCGCCTCGTGCGGATCGTCGGCGACCTTGGCCGCGCGGTCCTCGCGCCGCTGGGTGCGCTTCTCGAACACCATCTCCAGTGCGATCAGGAACAGCATGATGCCGCCCGCGATGCGGAACGCCGCCATCTCGATGCCCAGGCCATGCAGCAGCGCTTCGCCGAACAGGGCGAAGACGAACAGAATGACCGAGGCGACCATGACCGCGCGGATCGCCATCGCCCGGCGATGCTGCGGCGTCGCCCCCGCCGAGAGGCCCGCATAAATGGGGGCGCAACCCGGCGGATCGATCACCACGAAGAAGGTGATCAGCGAGGAGATATAGAGTTCGAGCACGGCCTTACAGCGCCGTCTGGTCGATCGCGACGCCCTCGCGGCGTCCCGCCGAAACCAGGGTGTTGCGTAGCAGGACCGCGATCGTCATCGGCCCGACGCCGCCCGGCACCGGGGTGATCGCGCCCGCCCGCTGCGCCGCCGTGTCATATTCGACATCACCGACCAGACCCGTCTCGGTGCGGTTGATGCCGACATCGATGACGCTGGCGCCGGGCTTGATCCACTCGCCCTTGACCAGGCCGGGCACACCCACCGCCGCCACGACGATATCGGCGCGACCGACCACCTCGGCCAGGTTGCGGGTGCGGCTGTGCGCGACCGTGACCGTGCAGCTTTCACCGAGCAACAGCTGCGCCATGGGCTTGCCGACGATGTTGGAGCGGCCGACGACCACCGCGTCCATGCCCGACAGGCTGGGGTGGATGCTCTTGAGCAGCATCAGGCAGCCGAGCGGGGTGCAGGGGACGAAGCCCTCGCTGCCCGTCGCCAGCCGTCCGGCGTTGACCGGGTGGAAGCCGTCGACGTCCTTGTCGGGATCGATCGCCTGGATCACCGCCTGCGCGTCGATCTGGCCCGGCAGCGGCAGCTGGACGAGGATGCCGTCCACCGTGGGATCGGCGTTCAATTGCTCGACGAGCGCCAGCAGCGTCGCCTGGTCGGTATCGACGGGCAGGCGATGCTCGATGCTCTCCATGCCCGCCTCGCGCGTCGCCTTGCCCTTGGAGCGGACATAGACGCTGGAGGCGGGGTCCTCGCCGACCAGCACGACCGCCAGGCCGGGCGCGCGGCCTGCCTGTTCGCGGAACGTGGCTACCTGGGTGGCGATGCGGGTGCGGAGGCCGGCGGCGAACGCCTTGCCGTCGATGATCGTGGCGCTTGGGGTCTCTGGGGTCATGGCCGATCGCCATAAAGCGCCTGGGCGATACGCGCCAGTATGTGCGGGTCTCCGGCGACATGCAGACGCTTCAATCGTGCGGTATCACCCGCGACGATGCTGACCGCGCGCTTGGGCACCCCGAAATGATTGGCGACCAGCGGGATCAGCGCCGCATTGGCCGCGCCGTCGACCGGCGGTGCCGACAGGCGCGCGGCGAAATGCTCTTCCGTGCCCGCACTCAGCGCATCGCGACCGCCGCGCGGCGTGACCCGGACCGCGATCCGAATCCCGTCATCGCTGGCCGTCCAGGCGGGCATCAGCCGACGACGACCGCCCCCCCGTACATCGCATTGGCGATCGCGGTGTCGAGGATCTTGCCCAGGATGATGACCGCCAGCAGCACGACCATCGGCGACAGGTCGAGCGCGCCGAAATCGGGCAGGATGCGCCGGATCGGGCGATAGAGCGGATCGGTCATCTTCTGCAGCGCGTACCAGACCGAACGGATGAAATCATTCGAGGTGTTGATGACGTTGAACGCGATCAGCCAGGACAGGATCGCCTGCACGATGATGATCCACCAGACGACATTGAGCAGAATCTGAAGGATCTGAAGGATGAGGACCAACGTCAGGGCTCCCGAATACGGATTTCGCCATATCTAGGGTAGGACGCGCTTGGGGGCAATAATCGTGCGTGGCGATCCTGACGCAGGCGGAACGAAGCCCCCGGTCGCGCGTCCCATCATCATGATACAGGATAGGGGATGGCCGCGCTGGACGCGGGGCATGGTGGCGCTGCTGATCGGGTTGCCCCTGCTTTTTCTGCTGATCCTGGCGGTGTTTCCCTGGGGGCTCCTGCGCGACGCGGTGTGCCGCGCGGCGACCGAGCGGTTCGGGCGGCCGGTGACCATCGGGTCGGTCCACCGGGTCGACGGCATCGGCTTTCATCCGACCATCGCGGTCGAAGACCTGAAGATTCCGCAGGCCGGTTGGGCCGGTCAGGGCGATTTCGCGGCGGTAAAGCGGGCGGAAATCCGCTTTTCGGTCTGGCCGTTGCTGCGCGGTGCTTTCGTCCCGGAGGATATTCGCGTGTCCGGGCTTCGCCTGGCGCTGGTCCGCGACAGGCAGGGCCGCACCAACTGGTCACGCCCCGGCGAACCCGAGGAAGGCGGCAGCGCGACCGATCTGCAGGGGCTGACCGTCACCGATGGCGTGGTCAGCTATCGCGACGCCAAGGAGGATCGGCAGGCGGTGCTGAACGTCGCCGCCGACCCGGATCGCGGCGTGCGGGCCGAGGGTGAGGGCAGGGTGCGCGGCGCGCCCGTCCGCATCGCCTTTGCCGGCGCGGCGGTGAAGCCCGGCCGCTGGCCCTTCACCGCCGACATCACCGGCGAGCAGCTGGTGATGAAGGCGGTCGGCACGATGGATCGGCCACTCGACACCGATGCGATGACGCTGGACCTGACGGCGAAGGCCGACGACCTGAAGCGGATCGATGCGGTGATCGAGGCGGGGCTGTTCCAGACCCGCCCGGTCCAGCTGACCGCGCATGTCCGCCACGAACGCCCGCGCTGGACCATCACCGATCTGAAGGGACGGATCGGCCGTTCCGACCTGAGCGGGCGGCTGACCGTCGACAAGAAGGAAGGCCGCACGCGGCTGGACGGCGAGGTGACGGCGGGACAGCTCGATTTCGACGATCTGTCGTCGGCGCAAGGGCGTGCCGAGGCCGCCGCGCTCGAACGCCGGATCGGACCGCGACTGGTGCCCAATACGCGGATCGATATCGGCAAGATCGATACGACCGACGGGACCATCCGCTTCAAGGTCGGCCGGGTGGTCAGCGCGCAAGGTCCCTCACCGATCACCGGGCTGGCCGGGCGGATGACGATGGACCATCAGTTGCTGACCATCGGCGACATCCGCATGTCCTTGCGCGAAGGCGTGGTGACGGGCCAGGCGGTGATCGACCAGCGGAACGGGGCGAAGGTGCCGAAGCTGTCGGTCGACCTGCAGCTGCGCGGGGCGAGCGTGTTGTCGCTGTCGGGCGAGACACGGATCACAGGCCATGTCGGCGCGCGCGCCAAGCTGGCGGGTGTAGGCGAGACGGTGCGCGCGGCGATCGGGCGCGCGAATGGCCGCATCGGGCTGGTCGTCGCCAACGGGACCTTGCCTGATCGTTATGCGACGGCGCTGGGCTTCGACGCGGGCGCGGCATTCATGGGCGACAGCGGCAAGGCGACCCTGCGCTGCCTGGTGCTGGGGGTGGACATGACGAACGGCACGGGCCGCGCCGATCCGCTGATCGCCGATACCTCGCGCAGTCGGTTGGACGGGACGGGGACGGTCCATTTCCCCGACGAACGACTGGCGCTGCGGCTGACCGGCGCGCCGAAACAGGGGGCGACGCTGAGGCTGGCGGGGGCGGCCACGGTAACGGGCACGCTGCAAAAGCCCGATCTGGTGATCCCCAAGGAGGTGAAGTCGGTCGGCAATATCTTCAAGTCGATCGGCCGCGCGATCACTGGCGATACCGGGCCGAAGGCGCAGAACGCGGCCTGCGGGGCGCTGGCGCGGCAGGTGTTGCGGTAAGTTGCCCGCCCAACCTCCGTTCGGCCTGAGCGAAGGGATGGGTTTATTGGCCTTCCGCTTTCAGCGGCCGCGCCAGCAGCGCCCCGATCACTTCACCCACGGCCGCGCCCTCCAGCAACCGGCACACCGCCTCGCACACCGGCATGTCCACACCGGCCTCCGCCGCCGCCTGTCGCAGCACGGGCGCGGTGAACGCTCCTTCCGCCACGGTCCGCCGATCGGCCAGCAATTCCACCGCCGAGCGCCCCTGCCCCAGCCCGACGCCCAGCGAGAAATTGCGTGAGGCGGTCGACGAACAGGTCAGCACCAGATCGCCCAGCCCCGACAGGCCCGCCAGCGTCTCCGCCCGGCCGCCGCGCGCGAGGCCAAACCGCGTCATCTCGGCAAAGCCGCGTGCGATCAGCGCGGCGCGGGCATTCTGGCCCAGCCCCGCACCCTCCACCACACCACAACCGATGGCGAGCACATTCTTGATCGCGCCGCCAATCTCTGCGCCCGTCACGTCGTCGGTGGCATAGGGCCGGAAATGCGGCGCCGCGAGGCGCGCGGACAGGGCCTTGCGCAGCTCCGGTTCCTCGCACGCCAGCGTCACCGCCGTCGGCAGCCCCGCCGCCACCTCATACGCGAAGGTCGGGCCGGACAGCACCGCGATCGGCGCGTCGGGGTGGATCGCCCGCGCGACCTCGCCCACCAGCCGCCGGGTCCCCGCCTCGATCCCCTTGGAGCACAGCACCAGCGGCTTGGGGCCCACCGGCATCGTCGCCAGCACCGCGGCCACCGCCTGCGCGGGCGTGACGACCAGCAGCGCATCCATCTCGGCCATCGCCGCCGGATCGCTGACCGCCTCGATGCTCGGCGACAATGCGATGTTCGGCAGATAGAGCGGGTTGGCGTGCGTCGTGTTGATCGCCTCGGCCACCGCCGGATCGCGCGCCCAGAGCCGCACCGGCCTACGCCCATGCGCCGCCACCTGCGCCAGCGCGGTGCCCCAGGCGCCTGCGCCGATCACTCCGATCTTCATGCCTTCACCCCCGCGCCGCGCACTGCTTCCGCCGCCGGATCGAGCGGCCAGCGCGCCCGTGCCGGCGTGTCGAGCGGATCGGTCAGCCCTTCGCGGAACCGCTCCACGCCCGCCCAGGCGATCATCGCGGCATTGTCGGTGCACAGCCAGAGCGGCGGCGCGACGAAGCGCAGGCCATGCTCGGCGGCGAGCCCTTCCAGCGCCCCCCGGATCACGCCGTTCGCGGCGACCCCGCCCGCGACCACCAGAGCGGTGACCGGGGGCACATTTGCGAGTGCGCGGCGGGTGCGGTCGAGCAGGCAGTCGACCACCGCCTGCTGGAACGAGGCGGCAATGTCCTCGGGCGAATGATGCCCGACCGCACGCGCCACCGCGCTCTTCAGCCCAGCAAAGGAGAAATGCGGCTCGGCCGAACCCTTGAGCGGCCGGGGCAGCGGCACCGCATGGGGGTCGCCCTCGCGCGCCGCCGCCTCGACACGCGGGCCGCCGGGATAGCCGAGACCCAGCAGCTTGGCGGTCTTGTCGAACGCCTCGCCTGCCGCATCGTCTATAGTGGTCGCCATCCGTCGATAGCGTCCGACGCCCTCGACCAGCAGCAGCTGGCAATGCCCGCCCGAGACGAGCAGCAGCAGGTACGGATAAGCCAGTTCGCGATCCGACAGGCGCGGCGACAGGGCATGGCCCTCCAGATGGTTGACCGCGATCAACGGCTTGCCTGCCGCATGCGCCAGCGCCTTGCCGGTCACGAGGCCGACCATCACCCCACCGATCAGCCCCGGCCCCGCCGTCGCCGCGATCGCGTCGACATCGGCCAGCGTCACCCCCGCATCGGCAAAGGCGGCAGCGACCAGCGGCTCCATCGCCTCGACATGCGCGCGCGCGGCGATTTCGGGGACGACGCCGCCGAAGGGGGCGTGCGCCGCCTCCTGCCCCAGCAGCCGGTGCGCCAGCACGCGGCCGTCATCGGTGACAAGCGCGGCGGCGGTCTCGTCGCACGAGGATTCCAGTCCCAAGATCAGCATGACTTCCCCATACCCGTCCGTTGCCAACTTGTCGAAGGGGGGCTTGATGCGGCAAAGGCAGACGCATGGTTCGTTTCCGGCTCGGTACGCGCGGTTCGCCGCTGGCCCTCACCCAGGCGCATATGGTGCGCGCGGCGCTGGCAAACGCACAGGGGTGGAGCGAGGACGCGGTTCAGATCGTGCCGATCAAGACCACCGGCGACCGGGTGCAGGACCGCGCGCTGGCCGAGATCGGCGGCAAGGCGCTGTGGACCAAGGAACTGGACCGCGCGCTGTACGATCGCGAGATCGACGCCTCGGTCCATTCGATGAAGGATGTCGAGACGATCCGGCCCGACTGGCTGCATATCGCCGCGATGCTGCCGCGCGCCGATGTCCGCGACCGGCTGATCGGCGCGGAGACCATTGCCGAGCTGCGCCCCGGCGCGGTGATCGGCACCAGCAGCCCGCGCCGCCGCGCCCAGATGCTGTCGCACCGGCCCGACCTGACCATCACCCTGCTGCGCGGCAATGTCGACACGCGCCTGGCCGCGGTGGCGAACGGCGATGTCGACGCGACGCTGCTCGCCGCCGCCGGGCTCGACCGGCTGGGGCGCGAGGTCGGCCAGCCTGTTCCCACCGACCAGATGCTGCCTGCGCCTGCGCAAGGCGCGGTCGGAATCGAGACGCGCGCCGACGATGCCGCCGCAACCATGTTGATCGCCTCGATCGACCATGCCGAGACCCATGCCTGCGTGATGGCCGAGCGCGCGCTGCTCGCCGCCTTGCAGGCCGATTGCCACAGCCCGGTCGCGGCGCTCGCCTCGCTGGCGGGCGAGATGCTGACCCTGCGCGCCGAATTGCTGGCCGAGGACGGATCGTCGCGGGTCAGCGGCTGGGTCGAGGGGGGGCTCGACGAGGAACTGGGCGCGCGGCTGGCGGTCGATCTGCTCGAACGCGCGGCCCCCGAAGTGCGCCGCCTGTTCGCCGGGGGCTGAGCCCGTGGCGGTCGTCGTCGTCCGGCCCGAACCCGGCCATGGCGCGACGATCGCCGCCCTGCATGCGGCGGGGCTGGACGCCATGTCGCTGCCGCTGTTCGCGGCGCATGCGGTCGCGTGGACGGCACCGGCGGCCGAGACGTTCGATGCGCTGCTGTTCACGAGTGCCCAGGGCGTCCGGCTGGCGGGTCCGGCGCTCGATCCGCTGCGCCACAAGCCCGTGATCGCGGTCGGCCCCGCCACCGCTGCCGCCGCGCGCGAGGCCGGGCTGTCGGTGGTGCTGACCGGTACGCAGGATGCCGCGTCGGTCGTCGCCCAAGCGCAGATGCAAGGATATGCACGGCTGCTTCATCCGGCGGGGCGTGATCGGGTCGAGACGGGGGCGATGACCTGCATCGTCTATGCCGCCGATCCCGTGGCGGTGGAGGTGTCCGCGATCCACGCCCTGGCGGGGCAGATCGTCCTGCTTCACTCCGCCCGCGCCGCCGCGCGGCTGGCCGAGCTGGTCGGGCAGGCGGGCCTGTCCCGCGCCGCCGTCTCGCTGGTGGCGATCAGCGCCAAGACGGCGGCGGCGGCGGGCCCGGGATGGCAGGCGGCCGTCATCGCCACGGCCCCGCGCGACGATGCCATGGTGGCGGCCGCGCAGGCGTTGACCCGAGCCGCCGCCACGGAGATAAGCGGGGCATGAACAATTTCGCGCCTTCCGACCGACCGCCGACGCGCGGCCCCCGAAAGGGCGCGATCATCGCGCTGGTCCTGATCGCTTTTGTCGCCGGTATCCTGCTGATGGCCTATGCCATGCGCAACCTGTCCTGGTTCAACGCCAATGGCACCGCGACGCAGGCCGTCACCGCCAAGCCCGGCGGCACCGTCAAGGAAACGCCGCGTACCGATCCCATGGCGCTGGCCACGCGCGAGGCGCAATTGGCCGCGCAACTCGCCGCGCTGGAGACGCGCGCCGCGACGCTGTCCACCGACGCCACGGCGGCGGGCGCGCAGGCGGGCCGCGCCGAGTCGATCCTGGTCGCCGCCGCCGTGCGCCGCGCGGTCGATCGCGGCCAGCCGCTCGGCTATCTGGAAGAGCAGCTGCGCACCCGCTTCGGCACCAGCGAGCCGCGCGCCGTCTCCGTCCTGATCGTCACCGCGCGCCAGCCGGTGACGCTGGAAACGCTGCGGCAGGGGCTCGATACGCTGGCCCCCGATCTGGTCGTCAGCGGCGGCAATGGCTGGTGGGAAGGGCTTCGCCAGGAACTGGCGCGCCTGATCGTCATCCGGGAGGCCAATGCCCCCTCGACCAACCCGACCGACCGACTGGCGCGCGCGCACCGCCTGCTCGACGGCGGACAGGTCGATGCCGCCCGGGCCGAGGTCGCGCGCCTGCCCGGTGCCGCCGCCGCGCAAGGCTGGCAACAGGCCGCCTTTCGCTATGTCCGCGCGCGCCAGGCGCTCGACCTGATCGAGAATGCCGCGCTCGTCACCCCGCCCGCGCCGCCCCCGGCACCGATCGTGACGACCCCGGTACCGGGCACTCCGCCCGCCGACACGGCCGACACCACCACGGCCCAGACGAACCCACAGGATAATCCACAGGCTTCTCCACAGACGGCACCAGCCGCGCCGACCATCTAAAACACTGTCCATCCGGGAAATTCCCGGATGCCGATCGCCAGGCGCCCGGTACAGACAGATTGCGATGACGGCGCCGCTCAGCCCCTCTTTTGCTTCCCGGCCCGCTGCCCCTGAGCCTCTCGACACGCGCGGCCTGCGGATGTTCCGGCCCCGGCGGCAGGACTGGTTGGCGCTCGCCTTCTATGCGGTGGGGTTCGCCGTCCTGCACCGGCTGGCGGCCTATTGGGGCGGCAGCGGTTTCTATTCGCTCTGGTTTCCGGCGGCCGGGCTGCGGCTCGCTCTGCTGTGGCGGCTGGGGCCTCGGCTGACCCCGGCGATCGCGCTGGTCGAGATCGCGGTCGACGTCATCCTGACCCCGGCGGTGCTGGAGGGCATGCCCTGGACGGTCGCGATCTGGGGCATTGCGCGCCCGGTGCTGGCTTACGGCGCGACGGTTGCGGCCATCGGCTGGCTGGCGGAGCGGCGGGGGGCGGCCTTGCTGACCGCGCCGATGCCGCTGGGGTTGGCGCTGGTGCTCGCTCCGCTGGCGGCGGTGTTGAGCGCGGTGCCACAGGCGCTGACCAGCCCCGAACTGACCGGCGTATCCAGCCCGCGCGAGGTGATCGTGTCGCTCGCCGCTTTTGCGGTCGGCGATCTGCTCGGCACGCTTTTCATCGCGCCGCCGCTCCTGTGGATCGCCGATGCGGTGTCGGGCCGGGCCCGCTGGCGCTGGCCGCTGCCCTCGCTGCTCGCGGCTGTGGAGACGGCGGGGGTATTGGGGCTGGGCATCGGCCTTGCCCGGCTGCTCGACCAGGCGGGGCTGGGGATGCAGCCCGCGCCGGTGCTGGTCGCGGTGGCGTGGATCGGGTTGCGCTTCGGCCGTGCCGCCGCCTGGGGGGCGCTGCTCGTCGTGGTGCTGCGCGTCCTGCCCGACACGGCGGGCGCGATGGACACGCCCGAGCGGTTGCAGCGGCACCTGGCGCTCGCGACCATCGTCGTCACGGGCTATCTGGCGGGCAGCTTCGCCGATGCGCAGGCCACCGCACGCGCCATGCTGGAGCGGCGCGACCGGCTGCTCTTCCAGGCCGAACGGCTGAAGACGCTGCGCGCCATGTCGGTGGCGGTGATCCATGAGGTCAGCCAGCCGCTGTCCACGCTGGCGATCGAGGCGCGCCACCTGCACCAGCTGACCGCCGGGCGGGGGGACGAGATCGCGGACGGTGCGGCGCTGATCGATCGCAAGGCGGAGCATCTGGCGACGCTGATCCGACGCCTGCGCCGGTTCGGCGGCCATGCCGAAGGCGCGCCGCAGCCGCTGGCGCTGACCGCGCTGGTCGACATGGTGGCGACACTGGCCCAGGCCGAGGCGCGCGAGGCGGGCGTCGCCCTCGTCATCGCGCCGGTCGACCCGGCCTGGCAGGTGATGGCGCAGGAGGTCGAGCTGGCACAGGCGGTGATGAACCTCGTCCGCAATGCGGTGCAGGCCGCGCAGGGCGATGCCGATCCCCATCCCGTCACGTTGGACGTCACCGCCGACGAGACCCAGGCCGTGATCCATGTCATCAATCGCGCATCCGCCCGGCCGGTCGCGCGCGACGGCATGGGGATCGGCACCCATGTCGCCCGCGCCATCGTCGAGGCGCATGGCGGCACCCTGACCCGGATGCATGGGCCGGACGGCATGGTCCATGCTGCCCTGTCGCTTCCCCTGATCGAGACCCGCTGATGCCCCTTCGTTCGCCCGATCCCCTGGCCCCCGCCACCGTGCATGTGCTGGACGACGATGCCGATCTGGGGGCGGCGGTCGCGCGGATGCTGACCCGGCAGGGTTTCGTCGCCAAGGCTTTTGACGATCCCGCCGCGCTGCTGGCCGCCTATCCCGGCCAAGCCGCCCATGCCGTCGTCACCGATGTGATGATGGGCGAGTGGCACGGCTTCGACTTTGCCGAGCGGCTGCGCGCGCTCGATGCCCATGTCGCCATCCTGTTCATGACCGCCTGGCCGAACACGGCGCATGCGGTCGATTCGGTCCGGCTGCATGGCGGCGTCGATTATCTCGACAAGCCCATCGACGAGGCACGGCTGTGTGCGTCGTTGCGCGACGGCGTCGCCTGGTCGACGGCGAGTCGCGCGACCGCCCGGCGGCTGGGCGAGCTGTCGCCGCGCGAACGGCAGGTGTTCGACCTGATGGTGCAGGGCCATGGCAACAAGGCGATGGCCGGGCTGCTCGGCCTGTCGCCCAAGACGATCGAGGATCACCGGGCGGCGGTGTTCCACAAGACCCAGACGCAAAGCGTGGCGCAGCTGATCGCGCTGTCCCGCTAAATCCGCTTGCGGTGAAGCGAGGAGCCGGGCGCGGGCGGGGTGCGTTGACCGGGATCGATGCTGTCGGAGGTTCTGCCGTGATTCGTCCCGCATTCCGCATGACCCGCTGGCTGGCGGGTGCGCTGGTCCTGCCGCTGGCCGCCTGTGGCGGGGGCGGCGAGCCGGAGCGCAACATGGTGACGGCCGTCCCCTCGCCGGACGCTGAGGCGACACCGGCAGTCGAGCCGACCCGCGCCACCCTGCCCGCGCCGATCAAGACCGGCGCCACCCGCGCCCCGGATGCGGTCCTGTCCTGCTCGGCCGAGCGTGGGCAGGCGGCGGCGCAGCGGCTGGTGAAGATCTGCACCTCGGTCTCACCCGCCACCCATCCGCCCTGCAATGCGGTCAACAGCTGCGCGATCATCGAGGACGAGATCGCCCGGTCCTGTGCACTGATGGGCGATGACGCAGGCAAAACGCCCGGCTGCGCGGTCGATCCCAACAGCGATGCGGCGGCGGCCGATGTCGTCCGCCGTTATTATTCGGCGATCAACGCACACGACTATAGCACCGCCTGGACGCAATGGGGCCCGGACGGCCGCCCCGGCCAGCGTTTCGCCGATTTTCAGAAGGGCTTTGCCAATACCCGCGCGACCAGCGTGACGATCGGCAAGCTGGCCCCCAGCGAGGGCGCGGCGGGGTCGATCTATGCGACCGTGCCGGTGACGGTGAATGCGCAGCTCGACGATGGGCGGCAGCAGCGTTTCGTCGGGCAATATGTGGTGCGGCGGGTCAACGACGTGCCGGGGGCCAGTGCGGCACAGCTGCGGTGGCATATCGATTCGGCGACATTGAAGCCTGCGACCTGAGCTTCATCCAAGGCTATGGGAATGGCCCTCATGGCTAAGCGCGGGCCGTGCACTTCGACTTCGCTCAGTGTGAACGGGCGTGGGGGGACGACGGCTCCTCCCAACCTCCGTTCAGCCTGAGCGAAGTCGAAGGCCACGCCCCGGACTTCCCTTAAACCGGATGCCCCTCGGTATCGCGCAGCACCTCGCGCCGTCCGACATGGTCCGGGCGGCTGACGATGCCGTCCGTCTCCATCCGCTCGATCAGCCGCGCCGCCGAGTTGTAGCCGATGCGCAACTGCCGCTGGAGCCAGGAGGTCGAGGCCTTCTGGCTCTCGCACACCAGCTGGATCGCCGCGCGGTACTGCTGGTCCTCGGCCGTGTCTTCACCTGTGGGCGCGCCATCGAGCGCGAAGCTTTCGGCCGGTTCCTCGGTGACCGAGGAGATATAATCGGGCTGGCCCTGCGCGCGCCAATGGTCCGCGACGCGGTGCACTTCGTCGTCCGAGACGAAGGGGCCGTGGACGCGCACGATGCCCTTGCCGCCGGGCATGTAGAGCATGTCGCCGCGCCCCAGCAGCTGTTCGGCGCCCTGTTCGCCCAGGATGGTGCGCGAGTCGATCTTCGACGTCACATGGAAGCTGATGCGGGTCGGCAGGTTGGCCTTGATGACGCCGGTGATGACGTCGACCGACGGCCGCTGCGTCGCCATGATCAGGTGGATACCCGCCGCACGTGCCTTTTGCGCCAGGCGCTGGATCAGGAATTCGACTTCCTTGCCCGCCGTCATCATCAAATCGGCCAGCTCGTCGACGATCACGACGATCTGCGGCAGCGGTTCGTATTCGAGCTTCTCTTCCTCATAGACCGGCTGGCCGGTTTCGGGATGATAGCCGGTCTGGACCTTGCGGCCGAGCGGCTGGCCCTTGGACTTGGCCGCGCGCACCTTGTCGTTGAAGCTGGCGAGACTGCGCACGCCGACCGAGGACATTTGCCGATAGCGGTCCTCCATCGTCTCGACCGCCCATTTCAGCGCGCGGACCGCCTTGGCTGGATCGGTCACGACGGGCGACAGCAGATGCGGGATGTCGTCATACATCGACAATTCCAGCATCTTGGGGTCGATCATGATCATCCGGCACTGCTCGGGCGTCAGGCGATAGAGCAGCGACAGGATCATGCCGTTCAAGCCGACCGACTTACCCGAACCCGTCGTACCCGCGACCAGCAGGTGGGGCATGGGCGCGAGGTCGGCGACGACCGAGTCGCCCGCGATGTTCTTGCCCAGGATGATCGGCAGCTGCGCGGCCTGGTCGGCGAAGCTCTGCGACGCGACCAGTTCGTGGAGCGACACCATCTCCCGCTTGGGATTGGGCAGTTCGATGCCGATGACGTTGCGCCCCGGAATCACCGCGACGCGCGCCGAGATGGCCGACATGTTACGCGCGATATCGTCGGCCAGCGCGATGACGCGGTTGGCCTTGATGCCGGGCGCGGGCTCCAGCTCGTACATGGTGACGACCGGGCCGGGGCGGACCTCGACGATCGAACCCTGAACGCGGAAATCGTCGAGCACATTCTCCAGCAGCCGGGCATTGCGCTCCAGCGCCGCCTTGTCGATCTGTCCGGCGGGCGAGGGGGGGGCAGGCGTCAGCAGGTCCAGGCCGGGCAACTGATAGGGCGCATCGCGATCGGCCGCCGTCTTGGGCTTGGCGGGCGCGGGCGCGACCTGACGGTCGGCGATGACGGGGGCGGGGCGATCCTCGCGCACCGGCACCGCCTTGCGGGCCAGCGTCAGCGGTTCCTCATCCTCGTCGTCTTCGTCGTAAAGCGCCTCGTCCTCATCGTCCCAGGGCAGCGCCTCGCCATCCTCGCTCACCGCCCGGCGGCGGCGCAGGCGCGCCAGGCCGCGTTCGGCGATGTCGAGTTCCAGGCTGCGGCCCCAGATCAGCGCACCGCCCAGCCCGAAGGCCAGCCCGATCGCCACCGATCCCCAGGTCACGACCGCCGCCTGGCCCGAAAATTCCAGCGCCCAGCGGACGAGGCCCGCCACCGACAGCCCGATCACGCCGCCCCATCCCGCAGGCAGCGCCAGTACCGCCGAGTCGGACACGAAGGACAAGGCACAGGCCATCAGCGCAACGCCAAGCACCGCCTGGCGCAGCATCTTCACCCAGCGGCCCGCAGGACGGTCGCGCCACAACCGGGTCGCGATAATTGGACCGACCGGCAGGATCAGCGCCACGGCGGGGCCGAACAGGGTCAGCACGATATCGGCGATCCACGCGCCGGGATGCCCTATCCAGTTGGCCGGGGCCGCGCCCGAGGCGGTGTTGAGCGCAGGATCGCTTGCCCGGTAGCTGGCGAGCGCCAGCACCAGCATCAGCGTCACGGCAAACAGGATGAGCGCGGCGACCAGCGCACCGCTGCGCACCGCACCCGCCTTCACCGTCTCGCGCCATAAAACCGGCTGCGCGCGGCTGGCCATGGGTCTTGTCCTTCAGGAAGTCGCAAAAATCCGGGAAAAATCCCGGAAAATTCATCGCCTCTGACGGTTCCTACGTCAAGGCGCGGGGGGCGACACCCGCATTGTTTGCGACCGCGTGACGGTCTAGGAGCATTGACATGGATAGCGACGTCATCATCCTCGGCGGCGGCTTGGTCGGCGCGACTCTGGGTGTCGGTCTGGCCGCGCATGGCCTGTCTTCGATCATCGTCGATCCCGCCGATCCGGCGGTCGTGCTGGCCCCCGGCTTCGACGGGCGCGCCTCGGCGGTCGCCTCGGCCAGCTGGCGGATGCTGGACGCGATCGGCATCGGCGCGAAGCTGGCGGGCAAGGGCTGCGAGATCCGGCATATCCGGGTCAGCGACGGGCTGGAGCCGGGCAAGCTCGATTTCATCCCCGACGCCGATGACGGCGCGCTGGGCACGATGTTCGAGAACAAGCTGCTGCGCCGCGCGATCAACGAGGCCGCCAACGAAGCCGAGCTGGTCGATCTGCGGATGCTGACCCGCGCGACGCATGTCGAACGCGGCCCGGCGGGCGTCACCGCGACCTTGAGCGACGGCACCACCGTCCGCGCGCCGCTGCTGGTCGCCGCCGAAGGGCGTCAATCGCCGACTCGCGACGCGGCGGGAATCAAGGTCGCGCGCTGGTCCTATGATCACAAGGCGATCATCAGCGCCTTCCATCACCAAATCGCGCACGAGAATATCGCGTTCGAGATCTTCTACCCCAGCGGTCCTTTCGCGCTGCTGCCCCTGCCAGACGACGAGATCGGCCACCGCTCGGCGATCGTCTGGTCGGTGTCGGGGCGTGACGGCGATGGGATGCTGAAACTGTCCGACCGTGCCTTCCTGGCCGAGGCGGAAAAGAGCATGGGCGGGTTCCTGGGCAAGCTGAGCCATGCGAGCCCGCGCTCGGTCTATCCTCTGGGCTTCCATCGTGCCGCGACGATGACGGGCGAGCGGCTGGTGCTGGTCGGCGACTCGGCGCATGGCATCCACCCGATTGCGGGTCAGGGCGTCAATCTGGGCTATCGCGATGTCGCCGCCCTGGTCGAGGTGCTGGTCGAGGGCAAGCGCACCGGGCTGGACCTGGGCGATGCGGCCTTGCTCCAGCGTTATCAGCAGTGGCGTGGGCTCGACACGCTGATGGTGTCGGTGGCGACCGACGGCTTCAACCGCATCTTCAGCGTGCCCGGCAAGACCGCCAGCGCGGTCCGGCGGCTGGGCATCACCGCGATCGACCATATTCCGCCGCTGAAGAACCGCTTCATGGCCGAAGCGCGCGGTGAGACGGGGCAGTTGCCGCGCCTGTTGCAGGGTGTGCTGGTGTAAACCGGGCGGGCCGGTCCGAAGAGTATCAGGCCCTCCCCCAACCCCTCCTGCCTGCGGGAGGGGAGCGCTTGTTGGCTGGCCGTAAGCGCGCCTCATGCCACGCCCCTCCCGCAGGCGGGAGGGGATGGGGGAGGGAAAGCCACAAGGGACGCGCCTGTGATGACACCATATGGGATCCCAAAAGCCATATCCGGCGTTTCGCGCGTCATGATCCCCGGGCCTGACCATCCCACCCGTCCGCTCCGAACCCCGATCCGCGACCGCCGCCAGGCCGGTGTAGCCCGCGCCATGACAGCCGCATTGGCCGTAGTGGCGCTTGCCTTGTTGATCGGGTGGAGTGTCGGACCGACGCTTTCCCCCACCGACCGGATTTTACGCGCGGTGGCGGCATCCACGGTCGCCGCGCTCTGGCTGGCGGCGGCGATCGGGCATGTCGCGGCGCTGCGGTTCACATCACCCGCCGATATCGATGCGGCGGCCGGCGGGAGTCCCGATTCAGCGCAAGTCGCAATGGCGCAGGCGGTGCTGCGCAATACGCTGGAGCAGGTGGTGCTGGCGATCCCGGCCTATCTGGCGCTCGCCTGGGTGGTCGAGGGATCGGGGGCGATCATCCCGATGTTGGCCGGGCTGTTCTCCGTGGGGCGCACGCTGTTCTGGGCCCATTATGCGCGCGGCGCCGAGGCGCGGGCCTTCGGGTTCGCGCTGGGATTTTATTCCAGCGTCGCGGCGCTGGTCATCGTGCTGGTGGCATTGGTCGGGCGGCTGATCTGATACCCTCACCCCGTTCGCTCAGGCTGAACGGAGGGTGGAGGCGGCGGGGATCAGAGCTCCCGCGCTTCCTCGACCAGCATCACCGGCACCCCGTCACGGATCGGATAGGCGAGACCAGCCGCCTCCGACACCAGCTCCTGCGCCGCTTCGTCATAGCGCAACGGCGTCCGCGTCAGCGGGCAGACCAGCCGTTCGAGCAACCATGGGTCCAGGCTCATTGCAGCGTCACCCGATCCTCGCCGTCATGGCGACCAAAAAATTGCATCAACTGGATGATCAGCTCGGCACGCTGTTCCAGATCGGGGGCCTCCAGCAGCGCCTGCTTGGCCGCCACGTCGAACGGCGCGATCTGGGCGATGCCGTTGACCAGGCTCTCGTCGTCCAGCCGCCCGACCGCATCCCAGTCGACCGCATAGCCCTGAAGATCGGCGAAACGCTTCGATTCCTGCTCCAGCGAGGCGCGGCGGCCGAGCGACAGCAGATCCTCGTCGATCACCGGCAGCAGTTCGGCCTCGACCTGGCGGAAGGGCGTCGTCACCTCCAGCTCGCGGACGATGCGGAACAGCGATACGCCTTCGAGCACAAGGTTGTAGCGGCCATCCTCCATCGCCTCGACCTCGGCGATGCGGCCGACACAGCCCATCTGGTAGAGCGACGGCGTGTCGCCCTCGCCCGAGGGCTGGACCATGCCGATCCGCCGGTCGCGCGCCATCGCGTCGGAGACGAGTGCCCGGTAGCGCGGCTCGAAGATGTGCAGCGGAAGCGGCATCCCCGGAAAGAGGATCGCACCCGCCAGCGGAAAGATCGAGAGCCGCGCCATGTCCTTAGCCGAACAGGATGGCGGACAGGCGCCGCCGCTGCTGCGATACCCAGGGATCGGTCATGCCGACCACCTCGAACAGCTTGAGCAGCTGCTGACGTGCGGCATCCTCGTTCCAGCTGCGGTCGGCCGCGACGATATGGAGGAGGTTGTCGGCCGCGCCGTCACGGTCGCCCGCCGCCATCTGGGCGTTGGCCAGCGCGAACCGCTTTTCGTGATCGTCGGGGCTGGCCGCGACCTCGGCCGCAAGCCCCGCATAGTCCGCCGCCGGTGGAGCGGACCGCGCCAGCGACACGGTCGCGATGGCGCGGTGGATGGCGGGATCGTTGGCCAGGCCTTGTGGCAGCGCCTCGGTCGCGGCTTCGGCTTCCTCGATGCGTCCTGCACCCAGCAGCGCACGGATATGCCCCGACAGCACGGCGGGATGCTCCGGCGCCATGTCGAGCAGCTGCTGGAAGATCGACACCGCGCGCTCGGCGTCACCGGCCTCCAGCACTTCCTCGCCCATCGCGATCAGCGGTTCCAGCTCGGCCGCCGCGTCCGCCGCCTCCGACTGGATCGGCAGCTGCTTGAGCAGCTGGTCCAGCATGGTGCGCAGCGCGCTTTCGGTACGCGCGCTGGTCAGGTCGGCGACCAGCTGGCCCTGGAACATCGCATAGACGGTCGGGATCGAGCGGATCTGGAATTGGTTGGCGATGAACTGGTTCTTGTCGGTATCGATCTTGGCCAGCACGACGCCCTTGTCGGCATAGGCCTCCGCGACCTTCTCCAGCGTCGGGCCCAGCGCCTTGCACGGCCCGCACCATTCCGCCCAGAAGTCCAGGATGACCAGCTTGGTCATCGACGGCTCGACGACATCGCGGCGGAAGGCGGTGACGGCTTCCTTGTCGGCGGGCGACATTCCCAACGTGGCCAAAAGACGCTCCTTTACGTGTTGCTAGGCCCTATGTGGGCGAGGCGGGGCGGTAATGAAAGGTGGGCGCGTAAATCAGCCGTTCAGCCGTGCGATCGTGCGGTCGCGCCCGATCAGCGGCAGCAGCGCGGCCATGTCCGGCCCCTGCGCCCGACCGGTCAGCGCCAGGCGCAGCGGCAGGAACAGCGCCTTGCCCTTTCGCCCGGTCGCGTCCTTCAAGGCGGCGGTCAGCGCGGCCCAAGGATCGCCCGTCCAGTCGATCTGCCCCGCGACCTCGGCCGCCTGCGCCAGATAGGCGCGGTCGTCCTCGGCAGGCTCGGGAGCCTCAACCGGTCCCTCGATCACCTGCCACCAGTTGGCGGCCTCCGCGACGATGTTGAGATTGGGGCGCACCGCCTCCCATTCCGCCACACCCATACCGGTCGGCAGCCGGTCGGCGACGGCCTCGAACGGCGTCTGGTGGAGGATGCGCGCGTTCAGCTGCGCCAGTTCCGCTTCGTCGAACCGCGCGGGCGCCCGGCCGAAGCGGGAGAAATCGAACCCGGCGATCAGCGGGGCCATGTCGGCGACCGGCTCGACCGGATCGCTGGTTCCGATGCGGGCGAGGAGTGCGCGCACCGCCTGCGGCTCGATGCCGATCTCGCGAAAGTGATCGACCCCCAGCGAGCCGAGTCGCTTGGACAGCTTGCCCTCATTGCCGGTCAGCAGCGCGGCATGGGCGAAGCGCGGCAGCTCGGCACCCAGCGCCTGGAACATCTGAATCTGGAGCGCGGTGTTGGAGACGTGATCCTCGCCACGCACCACCTGGGTCACGCCCATGTCGATATCGTCGATCACCGAGGGCAGCATATAGAGCCATGTCCCATCGGCGCGGCGGATCACCGGATCGCTCATCGTCGCAGGGTCGAAGCGCTGGGGCCCGCGCACCGCATCGTCCCATTCGATGGGCGCGCCATGATCCAGCTTGAACCGCCAGTGTGGGCGAACGCCTTCGCTCTCCAGCGTGGTACGGTCCTCCTCGGTCAACGACAGCGCGGCGCGGTCGTACACCGGCGGCAAGCCGCGCCCGAGCTGAATCTTGCGCTTCAGGTCGAGTTCCTGCGCGCTCTCATAGGCGGGGTACACATGGCCGCCCGCGACCAGCTCGGCGAAGCGCGCCTCGTACAGAGCGAAACGCTGCGACTGGCGTACTTCGCTATCGGGGATCAGGCCCAGCCAGGCCAAATCCGCCCGGATCGCATCCACATAGCGTTCCTCGCTGCGCTCGGCATCGGTATCGTCGATGCGCAGCAGGAAGCGCCCGCCAGCCTTTTGCGCATACATCCAGTTGTGCAGCGCGGTGCGGATATTGCCGACATGCAGCCGCCCGGTGGGCGAGGGAGCGAAACGGGTCACGGTCATGAGCGCCGCCATAATCGGGGAATCACCTTTGCGCTATTGTGACAGCGCGATTAAAGGGGCCGCGACTACGGGCTGTCTGCGGGGACGGGGTACGACCATGAAATTGATGACCGGCAATTCCAATCTGCCGCTGGCGAAGGCGGTTTCCTCCTATCTGGAGGTGCCGTTGACGGAAGCACTGGTGCGCCGCTTCGCCGATGAGGAAATCTTCGTCGAGATTCAGGAAAACGTCCGCGGCGAGGACGTGTTCGTGATCCAGTCGACCGGCTATCCGGTCAACGACAACCTCATGGAACTGCTCATCATGATCGACGCGCTGAAGCGCGCGTCGGCGCGGCGCATCACGGCGGTGATTCCCTATTTCGGCTATGCGCGCCAGGATCGGAAGCCCGGACCCCGCACGCCGATCTCGGCCAAGCTGGTCGCCAACCTGATCACCGTCGCGGGCGCCGACCGCGTCCTGTCGGTCGATCTCCATGCCGGTCAGATTCAGGGATTCTTCGATATCCCGACCGACAATCTCTATGCCGCGCCGGTCATGTCGGCGGACATTCTGGCGCGCTTCAAGAACGACAACCTCATGGTCGTCTCGCCCGACGTCGGCGGCGTCGTCCGTGCCCGCCAGCTTGCCAAGCGGCTGAACAACGCGCCGCTCGCCATCGTCGACAAGCGCCGCGAGCGCGCGGGCGAGTCGGAGGTGATGAACATCATCGGTGACGTGGAAGGGCGCTTCTGCATCCTGATCGACGATATCGTCGACTCGGCGGGCACGCTGTGCAACGCGGCCGCCGCTTTGCGCCAGGCGGGGGCGGAAGACGTCGTCGCCTATGTCACCCACGGCGTGCTGTCGGGCGGCGCGGTGGCGCGAGTCGATGGCTCGGAACTGCGCGAGTTGGTCATCACCGACTCGATCGGCAATCACGAGTCGATCAACACCACGGGCAAGATCCGCCACCTGCCGATCGCTCCGTTGCTGGGCGAGGCGATCAAGCGCATCGCGGATGAGACCAGCGTGTCGAGCCTGTTCGATTGATGGTTGGACGGGCGCAGCCGCGTGTGTTTCGCTTGCGGCGAGCCCCCACCCCAAACCCCTCCCTCCGGGAGGAGGGGCTAAGAAGGCGCAAGACGATAGACCTTGGCACGCCCCTCCCGCAGGCGAGTTTCAGGTCGGTCATGCCGCCGGCATGACCTAAACGATGCGGGGCATCGTTTACCTGAAACTGGGATGGGGGAGGGTTGGACCTGGGCGAGACGCTCCTGGCTTACCCTAAAATTCTCAGCGATTTCCCAGCGCGACGATATGCTCGAACACCGCCGGGTGGAGCGGCTTCGAGCAAGCGCAGCCATATTTGAAGCGGTCACGCCAAGCGATCACCGCCTCCAGCGGGGCGAGGCCCGGCAGGGTCAGCCAGACGATCGTACCCGGCCACAGGGTGAAGCTGGTCTCGGCCCGAAAGCCCTCGGACGACAGGTCGACGACGTCGATCTCAAACCGGGTCTGGCCCTTGTCGCGCAGATGGGCGCGCATGCGCACCGCATGGCGCAGCGACCGGCGAAGGTCCTGGCCGGGAACGGGCTCGAAAGGCGGTGTGAAGACCGGTTTTTCCATGACGCTCCCCTCTTCGCTGAACAAGGTTACTTTTCCGTCAACAGGGCATCCTGACGCTCGGCCCCGACACGCTCCTGCGCACCCGCAGGCCGCCGCACGCCCGCCCGTGCGCGCTTCTTCAGTTCCGCCTTCAGATCCTCGGGCCGCGGCGCGACCAGAAAGCCGAAGCTGACCGTGCCTTCCTTCGTCTCGACGACATGGTGCAGCCGGTGCGCCTGGATGATCCGCTTCATATAATCGGACTTGGGCAGATAGCGGGTCGGCAGCCGCTTATGGACGATGATGTCGTGAAAGCCGAAATAGATCGCGCCATAGGCCGCGATTCCCGCCCCGATCCAGGTGAAGCCCGGCCACCATCCCAGCTGCACCCCGCCCAAGATCATTACGAAGGACGGAACCGCGAAGATCGCCGCATAGAGATCGTTCAATTCCCAGTTGCCGGTGCGCGGCCGGTGATGGCTCTCGTGCAGGAACCAGCCGGGGCCGTGCATGATCCAGCGGTGGGCCGCATAGGCGAACCCCTCCATGAAGATCACGGTGCCGAGAAACAGAAGGATGCCGAAAGCCCAGTTCATCGGGTCATCATAACGCATTTGCGATAAATTTGCTTCCTATTCCGTTGGTCGCGTCAAGGGATCGCCCCGACCACCCCTGAAAAGCATTTGAGATGCATTTGCATTAACGCCGTTTCGGGGTGGATTTGTCCGTCAGCCTGTGCTTTAGCCACACCCAATTTCCCTAGAACCACCCGAGAGGCGGAAGGCTAGCGCATGAACATCCACGAATATCAGGCCAAGGAATTGCTCGCCAAGTTCGGCGTGCCCGTCCCCGCCGGCTTCGCCGCGATGACCGTCGAGGAGGCCGTCGAGGCATCGTCCAAGCTCCCCGGACCGCTCTACGTCGTCAAGGCGCAGATTCATGCGGGCGGCCGCGGCAAGGGCAAGTTCAAGGAACTCGGCCCCGACGCCAAGGGCGGCGTCCGCCTGGCCAAGACCGCCGAGGAAGTCCGCGCTGCCGCCACCGACATGCTGGGCAACACGCTGGTCACCATCCAGACCGGCGAAGCGGGCAAGCAGGTCAACCGCCTGTACGTGACCGACGGCGTCGACATCGCGAAGGAATTCTACCTCGCGCTGCTCGTCAACCGTGCGACCGGCCGTGTCTCGATGGTCGCCTCGACCGAAGGCGGCATGGACATCGAGACCGTGGCGCATGACACGCCCGAGAAGATCCACTCGATCGACATCGACACCGCGACCGGCTTCATGCCGCATCACGGCCGCGCCGTCGCCGCCGCGCTCGAGCTGACCGGCGACCTCGCCAAGCAGGCCGCCAATGTCGCGTCGAAGCTCTACGCCGCGTTCCTGGGCACCGATGCCGAGCAGATCGAGATCAACCCGCTTGCCGTCACCGAAGACGGCAAGCTGATGGTGCTCGACGCCAAGGTCGGCTTCGACGGCAACGCCATGTTCCGTCATAAGGACCTGATGGAACTGCGCGACACCACCGAAGAAGACGCGATGGAGCTGGAGGCGTCGAAGTACGACCTGGCGTACATCAAGCTCGACGGCGACATCGGCTGCATGGTCAACGGCGCCGGCCTCGCCATGGCGACGATGGACATCATCAAGCTGAACGGCATGTTCCCGGCCAACTTCCTCGACGTCGGCGGCGGCGCGAACAAGGAGAAGGTCACCGCGGCGTTCAAGATCATCCTGAGCGATCCGGCGGTGAAGGGCATTCTGGTCAACATCTTCGGCGGCATCATGCGCTGCGACATCATCGCCGACGGCATCGTCGCGGCGGCGAAGGAAGTGAACCTGCAGGTTCCGCTGGTCGTCCGCCTCGAGGGTACGAATGTCGAGAAGGGCAAGGAAATCCTCGCCAATTCGGGTCTCGCCATCGTCCCCGCCAACGATCTGGGCGATGCCGCCAAGAAGATCGTGGCCGAGGTTCAGAAGGTCGCGTAATTCGCGCCTTCGGCCCTGACGGACCGATTATAAAGGGGCTCGGGCGGAAACGTCCGGGCCCCTTTCTCGTTGGTCGGGCGTAACTCTTGCGATGCGGTCGCAAGCCCGCCAAAGACGGCGGCATGATGGGCTAACCAGCCGGGAAGGAATCGCGATGAAGATCGTCGTGCCCGTGAAGCGGGTGTTGGATTATAACGTAAAGCCGCGCGTGAAGGCGGACGGGACGGGCGTCGATCTGGCGAACGTGAA
>NZ_JACHNX010000008.1 GCF_014199595.1 Sphingomonas yabuuchiae
CTGGCGGGGATGAAGGACTCCAAGATCATCGTCGCGATCAACAAGGACGAGGATGCGCCGATCTTCCAGGTCGCCGATATCGGCCTGGTCGGCGATCTCTTCACCGTGGTGCCCGAGCTGACCGAGAAGGTGTAAAACCTTCTCCTCCGCGCGAACCAACATTCCCGCCCTGCAAGGGGAGGGGGGCCATGCGCAGCATGGTGGAGGGGTGTCCCGCTATCGCGAGGGTGACACCCCTCCGTCAGACCTGACGGCCTGCGCTTTCCTTGCAAAAGCAGGAATGATGAGAGATTTAAATCTGGATTAAGATTCTCGGCATAGCATCTCCGCGCTTTCGTGGAGTGCCTTATGAAACCAGCCGAGCCCCTCGCGCTGAACCATAGCTGGCCCTTGTTCGAACGCGGACTGCGTTTCGACCTGGGGTGTCTGGATTCGCCTGACCTTACACCGGCGGGGACCGATGATGCGTGGCTGACCGCGCATGGCATCGGGCGCTGGTCCTGCGATCTGGAGTCCCAAAGCCTGAACTGGTCGGCGGGTGTCTTCCGTCTCTTCGACTGGCAACCGGATCGCCCCCTGGAGCGGCTTGGCGTCTTGCCCCTTTACCGATCCGAGTCCCTGTCGGCGGTCGAGCGGCTACGCGCCTATGCCATCCGGCATCGACGTGGCTTTACCATCGATGCGCAAATCCAGGCGCCGGGCGGCTCACGCTGGATGCGGATCGTCGGCGCACCGCAATGTCGGGGCAAGCATGTGGTAGCGCTACATGGCCTGAAATTCGACGTGAGTGGCGAATATCGCTGATCTATGTGAGGAAAAGCCTGCAAATTCCGTTGCCTGCTTGTTAGCGCCACGAAGCTTTGGCTACCATTCGCATATGACAGACAATATCACGGGAGGGGGCGGTCGCCGCGTGCGGACGATCGCGGATCTGGCGGAAATGGCGGGTGTGTCGCCCGGCACCGTCTCGCGCGCGCTGGCGGGCAAGTCGCTGGTCAATGCCGAGACGCGGACGCGGATCCAGGCGCTCGCCGACCTGCACGGCTTTCGCCCCAATCAGATGGCCAGCCGCCTGCGGACCCGCCGCACCGGCGTGATCGGCATCGTCGTTCCGCTGGGCCATGACCGGCGCCAGCATCTGTCCGACCCGTTCTTCATGACCATGTTGGGCCATCTGGCCGATGCGCTGACGGAGAACGGCTATGACGTGATGCTGTCGCGCGTCATCCCGGACGCACCCGACTGGCTGGACCGTGTGGTCGATAGCGGCATGGTCGACGGCGTGCTGCTGATCGGCCAGTCGAACCAGTATGACGCGATCGAGCGCGTCGCCAGCCGCTATCGTCCGCTCGTCGCCTGGGGCGTCAACCTGCCGGATCAGGTCCATGCCGCGGTCGGCACCGACAATGCCAAGGGCGGCTATCTGGCAGGTCAGCGGCTGATCCAACGGGGCGCGCGTCGTATCGCCTTTCTGGGCGATATCAGTGCTCCGGAAATCCGCCAGCGCCATGACGGCCTGGCGCGCGCCATGGCCGAGGCCGGGCTGGATGGCGGTCCGGTTCAGCTTTCCACCCATCTCGCCTCCGAGGTGATGGAGCAGGAAATCGCCGCGCATATCGACGCGCTGCTGGAGCAGGGCGGGGGAACCGTTGCAATCGATGGGATCGTGGCGGCGTCGGACATGATCGCAATGACCGCCGTTCGGGTCCTCGCCGACCGCGCGATCGCGGTGCCCGAGACGCTGCCCGTCATCGGCTATGACGACCTGCCGCTCGCCGCCCAGGCGGTGCCGCGCATCACCACCATTCGCCAGGACATTGCGGCAGGCGCCAAGGCGATGGTCGACGCGCTGTTCGCCCGGATCGGCGGGGGCGAGGCGGGGTCGGTGGTGCTCGACCCCGAACTGGTGTTGCGCGAAACGGCCTGAGGACTTTCCTTGGCTGAAAGGGGAGGGGCGGTTGTGAGGGCAAGGACCCTCGCAACTGGTGACACCCCTCCGTCAGGCCTGCGGTCTGCCAAATAGCTTACGCGATCGTCACCCGGTCGCCATCGAACGCCAGTTTGAACCAGGGGGCGGCCGTCCCGCCGAACCGCTCCCGACGAAGCGCGACGTCCTCGCTCGCGTCGCGGCCTTCCATGCCCCAATAATCGACGAAGCTGGTGACATCGCCTTCGCCCGTGACCCACCAGCAATAGGCCTGGGTCGGCTCTTCCACCGGATTGCCCGCAACCAACCCGGTGCCGTTGACCGGCCGCCAAGGCCCCGCAACGCTGTCCGCGACCATCGCATAGAGCCCGGTCGGCGCGCCGAGGCCGGGGGCGAAGCGCTTCGCCTGGGTCGACCAGAAGCAGTAATATAGGCCATTGCGGACGATGATGTGCGGCCGCTCCAGCTCGGCATTGACGCCGAGCGATTCGATCAGCGGTGGCTGGATGGTCCAGCGCTCGCCCTCACGCCTGGCGACGCCGACCACGCCGTCGATATCCTGCTTCACCCAGCCTGCCGAGCCGACGAACAACAGATACTCCGCGCCGTCCGCCGGATCGCGGAAATAGCCGGGGTCGCGAAAGCCCTTTATGCCGCCATTTTCCGGCTCGGCCTGGTTGGCGACGATGTAATGATGGCCGTCCGCTGCGACGCTCTCCACTGGCTCGCTCCAGCCTTCGGTGCGGGCGTTATCGCCCTCGATGATGAAGCGCCCTTCCGTCTCGAACAGCCGCTGTTCGAAGGTGCGGGGTTGGCCGCGCCGTCCCGAGGCGGTGAAATACATGGTCAGCGTCGTGTCGTCCTCGCCCAGCACCGCAGAGCCCGACCATTCGCGGCTGCCCGGCGTGAAGCCGTCGGCAAAGGTCACGCCATGATCGCGCCAGCCGTCCGCGCCATAGCTGGTCAGGCGGATGCGTGCTTCGTCATGGCGCATCTCGGGGTCCGACAAACGCGGCGTCGCCAGGAAGAACCACCAGCTGCGCCCGCCGAAAAAGGCGGTGCGGCCATCGGCATAGGCGATCTGCCACATGTCCCAGAAATCATGGTCGGACAGGATCGGCACGACATCGGCGGCGGTGAAGACCGGCAGGCGCGCATCGGCCTGTGCCGGGATGCCGTCCAGTGCGTCAGCCGACCAGTGGGTAGGAGCGTGGGTGTCGGTCATGATACCTCAGGGAAGATCGAAACGGGGATCAGGCTTGCGGGGCGGCGCCGAGCGGCAGCCCCTGAGCATTGCGGGCGCGCACCGTGTAGACGGAGACAGCGGCCAGCAGCATCAGCACGCCGCACAGCGTCAGCACGTTGCGCGGATCGCCGCCCAGCCAGCTTTGATAGAAGAGCGGCAGCGTCACGCCGAAGATCAGCATCGGGATGACGATCATCATGTTGAAGATGCCCATATAGACACCCGTCCGCTCGGGCGGGATAGAGCCCGCCAGGATGACATAGGGATTGCCCATCATGCTCGCCCAGCCCAGGCCGATGCCGATGGCGGGCAGGAACAGCATCGCCTTGCTGGTCATGTGCGGCATCACCATCATGCCGATGCCGGTGATGACGAGACAGGCGGCATGGAGCGGCGCGGCGCCGATCCGCCTGGCGAGCGGCACCATCGCAAAGGCCGCGACGAAGGCGACGCCGTTATAGAAGGCGGCCACCTCTCCATTGGTCAGCACCGCGGCATGGAAACCGGAGGACGTCGCGTCCGCCGTGCCATAGACCGAGCGGCCGATCGCGTAGATCACGTAATTCCAATAGGCCATCATGGCATACCATTGGAACAGGCTCATCAGCGCCAGCTTGCGCATCGGCAGCGGCATGTCGCGGATCGCCTCGCCGATTTCCTTAAGCGTCGCCCCGATGCCCTTGGGCGCAGCGGCGATGCGCGCCCGCTCCTCGGGCGCCAGCGGCAGCTCGGGCACCCGCTTGATCGACCAGACGATGGTGACGAAGGACAGGACCGCGCCGATCATGAAGACCACGCGCGCCGTATAGGGAATGTTGTGCCCGTCCACCCAATCCGGGTTCATCCCCGCCCAGACCAGGATCGAGGGCGTGAGGAAGGCGAGCATCTGCGCCAGCCCGGTAAAGGCGCTCTGCGTCAGGAAGCCGATATTATGCTGCGTCCCGTCCAGCCGGTCGGAGACATAGGCACGGTACGGCTCCATGGTGATGTTGTTGCCCGCATCCAGGATCCAGAGCAGCGACACCGCCATCAGCAGCGACGAGCTGAGCGGCATGAAGAACAGGCCGAAGGCGCACAGCACCGCGCCGATCAGGAAATAGGGCGTCCGCCGCCCCCAGCGGCTGTCGGTCCGATCGCTCATCGCCCCAATCAGCGGCTGGATCAGCAAGCCCGTCATCGGCCCGGCCATCTGCAACAGCGGAATCTGCGCCTCGGATGCGCCCAGATAGCTGTAGATCGGCGCCATGTTGCCCTGCTGCAGCCCGAAGCTGAATTGCAGCCCCAGGAAGCCCAGATTCATCTCCAGAATCCGGGTCAGCGAGAGGCGGGGCTTCAGCGGCACTCCGGTTCCGGCAGTGGGGGTGGACGGGGTCATGCGGGTCCTCTCGCACGCGGGGGTGGGCCTGTAGTCTATCGCTGGCTTGCCGCGTCGGGGCCATCATGCCGTGGTGGATCATAGATTGCAACAAACGATTGCATAGTGGGTTCGCGACGATTGCTTGCCATGCTTGATGCTTTGCCGGATTGTGTTTCAAGAGGGAGGAAGAGTTTGATGTCTTTGGGGATATTGGCGCTGACGATCGCATCGGCGGGCCATGGTGCCGCCCCGTCGCAGGTGATTTGCGAACTCGGTCGGGTGGTGGTTGCGGATATGCCGCCTTCCTCCGATCGCGGCATCTATTTCATCGAAACCAATCCGGCGCAGGATGGGCTGATGAAGATGTGTCCGCATTTGGCGCATAAGCTGCCAGCCGGATATGCGGCGGCCGATGACGATGCGCGATCGCGAGCGGCCGAACATGTGCCGACGCCAGGGCCGCAGCGCCCGCCGGCCGTCATCGCCACGATCGGCGTGCCACTGATCGCCGCCGATGGTCGGTCCGCGACGGTTAAGGTCACTACCGAATGCTCCGGCATGTGTGGCAGTGGCATGCTCTATCGCTATGTGAGGACCGCCAAAGGATGGCGTCGAGACGGAAAGCCGACACCCTCTTGGGTCTCCTGACCCCCGCTCACCGCCCACCGGGCGGCAGGTTGGTCTCCAGATAGCGGGTCATCAACGAATAGAGGTGGATGCTGGTATTCTCGCCCTCATAGATGCCGTGGCTGCGGTCGGGATAGGCCATCATCGTGAACGACTTGTTGAAGTGGATCAGGCGATCCACCAGCTGATCCTGGTTCTGGTAATGAACATTGTCGTCCAGCGTGCCGTGGATCAGCAGCAGATTGCCCTTCAGCCGGTCGGCGAAATTGATCGGCGAGCCGTTCCTGTACCCTTCCGCATTATCCTGCGGCAGGCCCATGTAACGCTCCTGATAGATGGTGTCGTAGAGCTTCATGTCGGTCGGCCCCGCCACCGCGATGCCGGTCTTGTAGAGGTCCGGATAGCGGAACAGCGCGTTCTGGGTCATCGCGCCGCCGCCGCTCCAGCCCCAGATGCCGATCCGGGCGGGATCGATATAGGGCCGCGTGCTCAGCATCTTGCGCACCCCCGCCGCATAATCGGCGGAGGCGAGGATGCCGACCTGGCGATAGATGCTCTTGCGCCAGTCATGCCCTCGCGGGGTCGCGGTGCCGCGCGGGTCGAGGCTGGCGACCAGATAGCCCTTTTGCGCCAGCATCCGGTGCCACAGCCCCTGCGCCCCGGCCCAGCGGTCCGCGACCGTCTGGCCCCAGGGCTCGCCATAGACGAAATAGAGGATCGGATAGCGCTTGGTCGGATCGAAGCCCGGCGGCTTGATCAGCCAGCCGTCGAGCTGCGTGCCGCCGCCGATATCGACGCGGAAGAACTCGGTGGCGGGCAGGCCGGTCTTGCGGATGACCTGGGCCAGCGGCGCATTGGCGGCCAGGGTGCGAAGCGGCTGCTGGCGGGTCATGTCGAGCATGTCCGTCACCGGCGGCGCGTCGAAGCGCGAAACGGTGTGCAGCGCCCAATGCTCGCCCGGCGCGATGTCGTAGCTGTGCGTGCCGGGCTGGTTCGCAGGCGTCAGCCGCTCGACCTTGGGCGCGCCCGACAGGGTAGTGCGATAGAGGTAACGCTGGGTCGGATTGTCGGGTGAGGCGATGAACCAGGCATAGCCCGTCTTTTCATCGACGTTCAGCAATTCGACCACATCGAACTTGCCCGGTGTGCGCAGCGTCGCGCGGCCGCTCGCGCGGTCGATGGTGTAGAGGTGGCGCCAGCCGTCGCGCTCGGACAGCCAGGTGAAGCTGCGCCCGCCGTTCAGCCATTCGGGGGCGACGTTCGCCTCGACCCAGGCGGCGTCCTTCTCGACCATGATCGGCTTGACCGCGCCGGTCGCGGGATCGCCGAGCAGGACGTTGAACCTATTCTGGAGGCGGTTGGATTGCTGGATGAACAACGCGTCCGAACCGCCCGCCCAGCTGATCTGCGGCACGTAATTCCGGCGCGGGTCGCCCGTCAGCTTGAACCAGCGGGTGGCGCCGTCGGCCACATCGATCACGCCGGTCGTGACCGCCGAGTTGGTCGTCCCCGCCTTGGGATATTGCAGCGGGATCACCTGCGCATATTGGCCGCCGGTGTTCTTCACCATATCGAAGGTGCCGACGCCCTTCGTATCGAACCGCAGAAAGGCGATGCGGCGCGAGTCCGGGCTCCACTCGAACGCGCGGTGGACCGAAAATTCTTCCTCATACACCCAGTCGGCCAGGCCATTGACGACATAGTCGTCGCCGTCTCTGGTCAACGCGGTGGCTGCGCCGCCCTCGATCGGTTCGACATAAATATTGTTGCCCCGGACATAGGCGATGCTGCGGCTGTCCGGCGAGACGGTCGCGTAGAGCAGGGTCGAGGGCGCGGCATCGCCACCGATCTTGTGCAGCCGCTTGGCGGTCGTGTCGTACAGCCAGTAATCCGACAGCGCATTGGTCCGGCGGAAGCGCTTGCCATTGGTCTGGATCAGCAGCCAGCGCTGGTCGGGCGACCATTCATAGCTGTCGATGCCCAACGGCGCGCTTGCCCCCTGCGGGATCAGATCGGCGGCCGCGACGACGACCTGTCGCTGTCCATCGGCGATCGCATAGCGGACGATATCCTGTCCGCCCTTGGGCGCGTCCTCGAGCGCGAGGTAGCTCTCACCGTCCTTGCCCCAGCGGCTGGCGCGAACGGACTGGGTGCGCACCGCCCCCGGACCGAAAATCCCCTCGACCGACAAGGCACCGGAGGGCGCGGCGGCCGGCGTCGTGGACGAGGCGTCGGACGGCGGCACGGGCACGGGCGTCTGGGCCAAAATCGGGGCCGCCAAAGCGACCGACGATAGCGAAACCAAAAATCCGGACATCCGCCAGCACGACCGCATCGACCCACCCACTGCTTGATCAGAAGCATCGGAGCCTAACGGCTGCTTCCAAAATCGTATACTGAAATCTGCGTGAAGATCGGCCGCGATGGGATTAGGGCATCGGCGGTGGCGATCACGAAGGGACGGGTCGGTTGATGGATGCAGGAATCGAGCATGTCGCGATCATCGGCGGCGGCTTTGCGGGCACGTTGCTGGCCATCAATCTGGTGCGCCATGGCGGTCCGCGCGCGACGCTGATCGAGCGGCGCGCCAATCAGCTGGCGCGCGGCGTCGCCTATAGCGCGGCGCATGCCGAACATCTGCTGAACGTGCGCGCGGGCAATATGAGCGCGCTACGCGACGATCCCGATCATTTCGTCCGCTGGCTGGTCGCGCGCGGGACGGGGGATGCCAAGACTTTCGTGCCCCGCCGCGTCTATGGCGACTATCTACGCGACCTGTTGATGGAGACGATCGCGGCGGACCCGGCACGGCTGACCCTGGCGAGCGGCGAAGTGGTGGCGCTGGAGCAGGCCGGGCAGGGCTATCGCCTCGAAATGGCGGAGGGTGCTGGGCTGACGGCCGATGCGGTGGTGCTGGCGCTGGGCAACCTGCCGCCGCACACGCCGCCGGGGATCGATCCGGCGGTACTGGCGGATGGATGCTATCGCGAAGATCCTTGGGCGGGCGATATTGCCGAGGGGTTGGGCGCGGATGACCGGGTGCTGCTGGTCGGCAGCGGGCTGACCGCGATCGATGCGGCGTTGCTGCTGGACGCCAGCGGGTTCGGCGGGCGGACCGTCGCCATGTCGCGTCGCGGACTGGCCCCGCGCCGCCATGCCGAGACGCCGCCGGTCGCTCCTCTGCGCGAACGTCCCGCCGCCAGCCTGTCCGCGCTGGTGCGGCATGTGCGTTGCGCGGCGGAGGAGCAGGGCTGGCGCGGGGCGGTCGACGCATTGCGGCCCGTCACCCAGATGATGTGGGGCGCGGCGGATGGTGCGACGCGGGGGCGCTTCCTGCGGCATTTGCGGCCCTATTGGGACGTGCATCGCCATCGCCTGGCGCCATCGGTCGCCGATCGGGTGGAGGCGTTGATCGAAGCGGGGCGCTTGTCGGTCGCAGGCGGCAAGCTGGTGCGGGTCGAGCCCGATGGCGAGGGCGCGATCGTGCACTGGCGTCCGCGCGGGACGGAGGGTGTGGAGGCGCTGCGGGTAGCGCGGATCGTCAACTGTACCGGGCCGCAGGGCGATCTGCTGCGATCACGCGAGCCGCTGATCCGGCAGTTGCTGGGGTCCGGGATGATCCGCCCCGACGCGCTTCGTATCGGCTTGGAGGTCGATGCGCAGAGCCATGTCGTAGCGGCGGACGGCGGTGCGGCCGAGCGGCTCTACTGCATCGGCCCGATGACGCGCGGCGGGCTGTGGGAGGTCGTGGCGGTGCCGGACCTGCGCCAGCAGAACTGGGAACTGGCGCGACGGCTGGCACATGCGCAATGGGTCGGCGGCGAGGGGCTGTAACCGACCCTCACCCTTCCGGCGCTTCGCGCCTCCCTCCCTCTCCCGATGGGAGAGGGAAGGGGCCCGCCCGCGTTAGCGGGTGGGAAGGGTGAGGGTGGATGCGGCTTAGATAGTCGCCCCGATCTTCGTCAGCCATTGCGCATGGCTCGGCATGGACTCCGCCATCTGCCCGATCGCACCCGCCAGTTTCGCCACGAAACCTCGGCTCTGCGCGGGATCGCCATAGGCCAGTAGTGGGTCCAGCCCCTCGGGCATGCTGAACTGCCCGATATGCACCGCTGCCCAGCTCGCCGGGCCGAACAGGTCCATGTCGCGCGCGACCAGCCTTCCGCTCTCGCGGAAATGCGCGATCTTCATCGCCAGCGTGTCGGGGATCGGCATGGCCGCGCATTCGCGCCACAGCGGGGAATCGGTCCGCTCGGTCAGCTTATAGTGCAGGATCAGGAAGTCCCGGATGCGCTCATATTCGGTGATCGCGACGCGGTTATATTCCTCGATCGCCGCAGGGGCGAAGGCTTGCGTGGGGAAGTATGCGAGCAGCTTGGCGATGCCCGCCTGGATCAGATGGATGCTGGTTGACTCGAGCGGCTCCATGAAGCCGCTCGACAGGCCGATGGCGACGACGTTGCGGTTCCACATCCGCTTGCGCCGCCCGGTGGTGAAGCGCAGGAAACGCGGATCGCCCAGCGCCGCACCATCGAGGTTCGCCATCAGCGTCGCGGCGGCCTGGTCGTCCGAAATATGGCGGCTGCAATAGACATAACCGTTGCCCGTCCGATGCTGGAGCGGGATGCGCCATTGCCATCCGGCCTCACGCGCGGTCGAGCGGGTATAGGGTGTCAGCCCGTCGCCGCCGGTTTCGCACGGCACCGCCACCGCGCGGTCGCAGGGCAGCCAATGCGTCCAGTCCTCATAGCCGGTGCCCAGCGCCTCTTCGATCAGCAGCCCCCGAAAGCCCGAGCAATCGACGAACAGATCGCCCGTCAGCGCCCGGCCATCGTCGAGCGTGACCGAGGCGACATGACCGCGCACCTCCTCCAGCGCATGGCCCGCAATCTTCCCTTCGACCCGTACCACCCCGCGCGCCTCCGCGTAGCGGCGCAGGAACTGCGCATAGAGCCCGGCATCGAAATGATAGGCATAGTCGAAGGTCGAGGCGACGCTGCGCGGATCGGCCATCGGCGCGGCGAAGCGTCCGCGCTGGCCCGCGCCCCAGGCCATGGACAGGTCGTCGAAGGCGATGCCGCTGCCCGGCCCGCCCGCCGCCAGCCAATGCTGATGCACCGCCACCAGATCGAAGGATTTGCCGTGCGTGCCGAAGGGGTGGAAATAGCGATGGCCCGCGCGTCCCCAGCCGACGAATTCGATGCCCAGCTTGAAGCTGCCCTTGGTCTCGCGCAGGAATTCGGCTTCGTCGATGCCCAGCGTCTGGTTGAACAGGCGGATCGGCGGAATGGTCGCCTCGCCGACGCCGACCGTGCCGATGGCGTCCGACTCCACGAGCGTGATCGACAGGCCGCGTGGGCTAGCATGGGCCAGTGCCGCCGCCGTCATCCAGCCTGCCGTGCCGCCGCCGACGATCACCACCGATCGGATCGCATCGGGGGAAGGGGTCGTCATCGCCATCTCTCCTTCGGGCACTCGCGGCCCTTCGCACTCTTAGCCGGTCGATCGGACAGGCGCCGCTGTGCTTTCTCGATCACAGATAGGTAAATTTCTTTGCAATGGTTTGCAATGATCCGTTGCAAACGATTGCGCGTGTGTTATCCAAAATGCACGACAGCCCGGACAGCGGGGCGAATCAGGAGAGGGTTATGACGACGAGCGTTCTGCGGTCTTGCGGATCGATGGCGGCCTTGGCGATGGCGTTGGTGAGTGCACCGACCCTTGCGCAGACGGCCCAGGCCCCGACCCCGGCGACCCAGGAGGGGGCCACCCCCGATGCCGGCGCGTCCAGCGAAGACATCGTCGTCACCGCGACCAGCGGCGAGCGCTCGCGTTTCCGCAGCTCGATCTCGGTGTCGCAGGTCAGCCAGGAGGCGATTCAGAACTTCACCCCGCGTTCGACCGCCGAAATCCTGCGCAACATTCCCGGCCTTCAGCCCAGCGACACGGCGGGCCCAGGCGGCAACGCCAATATCGGCGTGCGCGGCATTCCGGTGTCGACCGGCGGTTCGGAATATGTCTCGCTGCAGGAAGACGGTCTGCCCGACGTGCTGTTCGGCGACATCAACTTCGGCAACAACGACTATTGGCTGCGCTTCGACCAAAACATCAAGACGGTCGAGGCGGTGCGCGGCGGTTCGGCCTCGACCTTCGCCAGCCAGGCACCGGGTGCCGTCATCAACTTCATCAGCAAGACCGGTGACGTGGAAGGCGGCCAGATCGCCTATTCCAACGGCCTGGGCTTCCGCGAGCACCGCGTCGATTTCGACTATGGCGGGCCGATCGACGAGACGACGCGTTTCCATGTCGGCGGTTATGCGCGCAACGGCGGCGGCTACACCAACGAGAATTTCAACATTCTGCGCGGCTATCAGATCAAGGCGAACATCACCAAGGATCTGCCCGACAATCGCGGCTTCATCCGCCTGTACTTCAAGCGGCTGGACGAGCAGGCCCCGACCAACACCACCACGCCGACGCTGGCCACGCTGGACGGCGACCGGGTGACGGGCTTCACGCCGCTGCCCAATTTCGACGGGCGTTCGGGATCAGCCTATACGATCTACAACCGCAACTTCCAGTATCTGGACTATGATAATGGCGGCGTGAAGTCGGCCGAGGTGCAGGGCATCCATCCGCGCGTCACCGGCATCAGCGGTCAGGTGCATTACGACATCACCGACAATATCTCGCTGGACGACACGATCCGTTATCAGTGGATCAGCGGCAACTTCACGACCCAGTTCATCAACGTCCAGACGCGGACGGGCACCGGTGGCCTGATCGGGTCGACGGTGAACGGCCAGACGGTGGGCTCGATCCGCTATGCGGCGGGGCCGAATACGGGCCAGTTGTTCACGGGCGCCTATGTGAACAACAACCCCAACATCAACGTGTTCATGAAGAACATGGACAATTTCGCCAACAACCTGACGCTGAACGGCAAGTTTGACGTCGGACCGGGCAAGGCGCGGCTGACCGCCGGTCTGTTCGTGATGCGGCAGAACATCGTCCAGGACTGGCACGTGAACCGCCAGTATAGCGAGCTGAACGGTGAGAATGCCGCGCCGCTCGACCTGTTCTCGACCACCGGCACGCAGCTGACCGCCGCGGGCCAGGCCGGGTTCAACGACAATTGGGGCAGCTGCTGCGCCCGCCGGGTCGACCTGACCTATACCGATGTCGCGCCCTTCCTGCAGGCCGGTTACGAGGTCGGCGGGCTGAACCTCGACGCCTCGATCCGCTATGATAGCGTGCATGGCGAGGGCACCGCGCAGGGCGGTGTCGCGGGCCCGACGACCCGCGTGGCGGACGCGCTGGGCTCGGCGCTGATCCCGTCGCTGGTGCTCAGCCCGAACGTGGAGAAGATCAACTATACCGATGGCTATGTCAGCTGGTCGGTCGGCGCGCTCTATGCCTTCGACAGCAAGACCAGCGTCTTTGCCCGCGCCAGCCGCGGCGGCCGCTTCAACGCCGACCGTCGTGTCCTGTCGGGCAACTTCAACGCGGACGGCTCGCTGAATGCGCAGGGGCAGGCGACCTCGGTCAACTTCCTCAACCAGCAGGAAATCGGCGTGAAGCAGCGCGGCGGCCTGTTCGGAGCCTCCTACTCGGTCGAAGTCACCGGCTTCCACTCGACCCTGACCGAAAACAACTACGATTTCACCCGGATCAACAACCCGGCGCCGAACAACAATCCGAACATCTCGAACGGCTATCGCTCCTACGGTATCGAGTTTACCAGCCGCGTCACCTATAGCGACTTCCACCTGGCGGTCGACGCGACCTATGCGAATTCGAAGATCACCAGCAGCGCGACGCCCGGCCTGGTCGGGAAGAAGCCCGGCGGTCTGCCCGACTTCCTGTTCGTGGTGTCGCCGTCCTATGACGCCGGTCCGGTCGCGTTCGGCGTCAGCATGAACGGCCAGACCAGCACCAAGTCGGACGACTTCAACCTCTACACGATCAAGGGGTCCACCTTCTTCAACGCCTTCATCACCGTGCGGCCGATGGACAAGCTGGAACTGGGCCTCAACGCCAACAACATTTTCGACAAGCTCGGCTTCCGTGGCGGCGGCGGCATCTTCCCGGTCCTGTCCTCGACGCAAGGGGTGTTCAACAACACCGCGCTTTACGGGCGCACGGTGACGGCCTCGGTCCGCTACCGCTTCTGATCCAATCCCCTTGGGGCGGGTGCCACTTGGCATCCGCCTCATTTTTGTTTCAGGAGGCTGGCCATGACCGATGCGTCCCCACCCGCCCGCACCCTGAAGGACATTGCCCGGCTGGCGGGCGTGTCGCCCGGCACCGTCAGCCGCGCGCTGGCGGGCAAGAGCGTGGTCAATGCCGAAACGCGGGCGAGGATCGAGGCGCTGGCCGCCGAACATAATTTCCAGATCAACCAGATGGCCCGCCGCCTGCGCGCGCAGCGCACCGGCGTGATCGGCGTCGCCATTCCGCTGGGCCATGAGCGGCGGCAGCGATTGTCCGATCCCTTCTTCATGACGCTGCTCGGTCATCTCGCCGACGAACTGGCGTCGCGCGATCATGACGTGATGCTGTCGCGGATCATACCCGATGACGATGACTGGCTGTCACGGATCACCCGTTCGGGGATGGTCGACGGCGTGCTGCTGATCGGTCAGTCGGACCAGCTTTCGGTGATCGAGGCGGTGGCCGAAACCTATCGGCCGCTCGTCGTCTGGGGCAGCACCATGCCCGGCCAGCGTCACTGCGCGGTCGGCGTCGACAATCGGCTGGGCGGGCGGCTGGCGGGCGAGCATCTGATCGCGACGGGGCGTCGCCATATCGCCTTCATGGGAGAGGTTCGCACGCTGGAACTGGCGCAGCGCCATGCGGGGCTGTGCGACGCGATGGCCGATGCCGGACTGAAGCCGCCGCAGCAATTGGACGTGGCGCTCGCGCCCGAACTGATGCCCGACCAGATCGAGGACAATCTGGCACGGATGACGCGGGAAGGGCAGGGGATCGACGGCATCGTCGCCGCGTCGGACATGATCGCGCTGGCGACGATGGCGGCCCTGGTCGCCGGGGGGCGATCGGTGCCGGGCGATGTCGCGGTCACGGGCTTTGACGACCTGCCGCTGGCCGAGCGCGCCATCCCCCGGCTGACCACGATCCGACAGGATCTGGAGGCGGGGGCCAAGGCGATGGTCGAGGCGCTGTTCACGCGGCTGGACGGAACCGCTGCGCCGGGGCTGGAGATGCCGCCACGCCTGATCGTGCGCGACTCCGCCTGACAAAAACGGCGCGGTCTTCAGGGAGATCAGACCGCGCCGGGAAGGTTCAGGGAGTACGGAGGATGTCAGGCCAGCGTCAGGCCGACATCCACATTGCCGCGCGTGGCGTTCGAATAGGGGCAGATTTGATGCGCGGCCTCGACCAGCTTCTCGGCCTCGGCGCGATCGATGCCCGGCAGTTCGACGGTCAGGTCGGCGGTGATGCCGAACCCGCCCGCCGCGCGCGGACCGATGCCGACCTTGGCCGACACGGCGACGTCATCGGGAATCTTCACCTTCAGCTGCTGGCCCGCCACCTTGAGCGCGCCGATGAAGCAGGCCGAATAGCCCGCCGCGAATAGCTGCTCCGGGTTGGTGCCGTCGCCGCCGGCGCCGCCCAGTTCCTTGGGCGTCGACAGCTTGACGTCGAGCGTGCCGTCCGGGGTGCTCGCCTGGCCGTCACGGCCACCCGTGGCACGCGCCTGGGTCTGGTACTTCACGTCGATCGTCATGATGGTGTCTCCGATATTCCTTATCGCGATACATATATGGGGTGGCGGAACGGACTTGTCCAGCGCTTCTTTTATCGTGATATACATTTCACCCTAAAGGGAGATGGCAAATGTCGGCCCCATGGCCGCTCGACGAACAGCTGTGTTTTACGGTCTATGCCGCCAACATGGCGATCCAGCGCAGCTACAAGCCGATGCTCGACCAGCTCGGCCTGACCTATCCGCAATATCTGGCGCTGCATGTCCTGTGGGAGGAGGATGGGCGCACGATCGGTGCGATCGCGCATCGCCTGTCGCTGGAGTCCAGCACGGTCACGCCGCTGGTCAAGCGGCTGGAGGTCGCCGGGCTGCTGGTGCGCGAACGCGATCCGCAGGACGAGCGGCAGGTGCGGGTCAGCCTGACCCCCGCCGGGCGCGAGATGCGCGATCGGTGCGGCTGCCTGGGTGAGGAGCTGATCGCCCGGTCGGGGATGGAGGTTGATGACCTCAAGGCCCTGAAGGCCGAGGTGCACGCCCTGCGTCTGGCGCTCGAACGGCGGGACGGCGCGGCGGCGTGATCCTCTACGATCATCCGCTGTCCTCCTACGGGCAGAAGGTGAAGATCGCGCTCCGCGAAAAGGGCATCGCCTTTACCCGCATGCTGCCGGATGATTTCGGAACGGGGCGGCAGGATACCGCCTTCGCCGCCGCCAATCCCCGGACCGAAGTGCCGGTGCTGATCGTCGAGGGCGGGCAACCGATCTTCGATTCCACGATCATTCTCGACTATCTCGACGAACGCTGGCCCGAAACGCCGCTGATGCCGCGCGACCCGCTCGTCCGCGCCCGCCAGCGCGAGATCGAAGAGATTGCCGACAGCCAATATGAGGCGGTGAACTGGGGCTATGGCGAGATCCTGTGGTTTCGCCGGGCCGAGGGGGCGCTGGCGGACGATATGCGCCATGTCGCGGCGACCGACACGCGGGTGCTTCAGGCGTGGCTGACGAAGCGATTGGGCGATGCGCCGTGGTTCGGCGGCGAGACGTTCGGGCGGGCCGATGCGGCGGTGGCGCCGATGGTCAACCGCTCGGTCCATTATGGGCTCGGACCGGTGGCGGGATCGCCGCTGGCGCTGTGGCATGAGCGGGTTTCGGCGCGGCCCGCGATTGCAGAAACCTTTGCCGAGTTCGATGCGGCGGCGGCGCATATGGCGCAGGCGGCCGATCATTACCGCAGCGGCGGGCGACGGCGCGAATATCGCGATCACCGGTTGGAATGGATGATCCGCTCAGGTGGAGTGCCGGTGGTGTTGGAGGGGTTACGCGAGGATAATATCCGGTTTTCGTGGCCGGGTTAGGGGCGTGCGCTTCGGCTTCGCTCAGCGTGAACGGCTTTCGGTACAAGGCCCCAAAACCCCAACCTCCGTTCAGCCTGAGTGAAGTCGAAGGCCAAGGGAAACCCTATGACTTCTGCGCCAAGGTAAACACCACCCCCGGCGCATCCCGCAGCGTCACGTACAGTAACCCATTCTGCACCTGAGGCCCCGCCAGTCGCGACGCCGTAAACCCCGGAGGCACGCTGATCGCCCCGGCCATGTCGGCACTCGCCGCCACCCGGTCGATCAGGAACAGGTCGCGCCCGGCCATCTGGCACCCATCGGCGCCACAGGTGATCGCATCGATCCCGGGCAGCCGGACCAGCGTGGCCAGCGGGCTCCAGTCGCCCTTGATGCCACCGCGCACGATCCGATAGCGCAAGCCCCCCGCCGCCGCCGGACCCAGCCGCGCCGGATCGAGCGTCGCCACCGCGATATCGGGCGAAGACAGCCGGACGTCGCGCCCGCCGTCCAGCATCACCGACGCGCTGCCATCGGCGGTGCCGACCTCGATCGCGTCGGTCGGGGCCAGTCGCAGGCCCTCGGCCGCGCGGACCGAGAAGGTCAGGCGGCTATTGTCGGGCAGGATCGCCTCGTCCCTGGTCGCCAACGTAACCGCGCCCGCCGCCGCCTTGGGCGTCAGGCTGCGCGCGATCAGCGTCGCGGCGGGGCGCGGCGGCGCGGCGGTGATCGGCACCGACAGGGTGCGTCCATCGGTCAGCCTGATCTTCGCGCTGGTGCCCGACGGCAAGCGGCCATCGGCGGCGGTGACGACCAGCCGGTCTGTATCGCCTTCGCGGGTCACGCTATCGGGTGAGAGGCGGACATCGCCAATCTCGACCCCGGCAATCTCGTCCAGCCGCTGTCCGGTCAGCGTCGCGAACCGGTCTCCCTTGGCCAGCGTCACCGTGTCGATCCGGCTGGCGGGCGAGAACGCGCGCAAGGCGACCGTGCGCGGGGCGGCGTCGCCGATCTGCTGCACCTCCAGCGTCACGCCACCCGCCCGCGCCGATTTCAGCGGCAGGGTGACGTTGATCCCGTCCGCCCCGCGCAAGGTGAAGGGCACCGACTGCTGCGCCCCCGAGCCGCTGCGCATCGTTACGCCGGTCACGCAGGCGGCGGCGGGGCCGGTCAGCGCGACGCTGTTGTCGCGGCCGACGACCAGGCTCTGGCCGCTATCGTCCGCGCGCCAGTCTCCGCTGCCCGGGAATTGCAGCGTGAAGCTGGGGCCCTCGAAGCTGTCGAAACCCCAGGCGCCGTGCAGCTTGGCGGACGCCTTGCCCGACAAGGCCCCCGCAGGCAGCGGATCGCTCAGGACATAACCCCCGCGATCGGCCCGCGCGCGGACGGGCAGGTCGATCCGCTTGCCGTCGGCGGTGGTGATCGACACCATCATGTTGCGCGCGAACGCCGTCGAATAGATCAGCGGCGCGCCCTCGACCGGTAGGACCAGGCCCGGCCGCGCCCCGCAGAGCGGCACGTCGCCGGTGACGCGCAGGCGCGGCGGGCTGACCGCGTCGATGGCGGGCATCGCGGCGACCAGCACCGATTTGGGCTTGGCGAAGGAGGGGGCTGCGTTGAGCAGCAGCGCCATCCGGTCCCCGTCCCGCGTGGCCAGCGTCGGCAGATAGCCGAATTGCGGATTGCCGAACGCGCCGAACACCCGCGCAATGTCGCGGACCACGGCGATATAGGGACTGTAATAGCCCAGCCCGGCCTCGCGCGTATAGCTGACCTGCAAGGCCAGATCGGTCGGCGCGCCGATCAGCGTGTCGGTCATCGAACTGCTATGGATGTCGGCCAGAACCAGATTTTCCTGGTTTTCGAGCAGACAGGCCGCCTGCAACTCGATCACCTTGGCCAGGCAGTCGGGGTTCAGCTTGATCGCCAGGCTGTTCGACAGGGCGGGCGCGAGAGTGCGCAGGAACTCGGGGTGGCTGTTTTCCTGTGCGCGGATCGCCGCGACAAAGGCGTTCAGCCGCGAACGGTCGAGCGAGGCCTGGTTCAAATCCTGCACCGCACGGACGAACTCGCCCGGCCGGTCGCGCACCGCATCGACGATGGTGCCCGATGCGCCGCCCGTTTCCGGCACCAGGAACAGCGCCATCTGCCGTGCGCCCTTGGGCACGGTCAGGGTCAGGCGGCGATCCTTGTCCTTGGGTTTCCAGGTCTCGGCCGACTTCACCCAGTCCTTGGGCGGCGGATTGGTCGCGCCGCTCAGAAAGGCGGAGAAGAGGATGTAATGCGCCCGCTGGTCGCGCGGCAGGTCCGCCTCGATCGTCAGCCGGTCGCCGGTGGCGAGATTGGGCACCTCGGCGATGGGCAAAGTGCGGTCGCCGCGCGTGACGGAAATGCGCAACGCTGGCCCCGGCAGGTCGAACGGGGCCGGATCGGCGGCGCAGAGCGGGCTTTCGACCAAAGCGGCCGCCGCGAGCGCCAGCGCCATCAGCGGGCGTGAGAGGGGAAGGCGAGGGAGCATGGCGGCGACTTAAGGCGCAGACGGCGGCAGGGATCAAGCCATTCGCGGCAGATGACATGCGGGCGTCATCTGTGTTTTCACATTCCTCCCCTGCAAGGGGAGGGGGACCAGCGAAGCTGGTGGAGGGGTGTAACCGCTGCTGGTGACACCCCTCCGCCAGCCCTTCGGGCTGCCACCTCCCCTTGCAGGGGAGGACGGAATGTTCAGCCGAGCTTGTCGGCGGTCTTCGTCTCGAAATCGCTGGCGTCATGTCGTTCGCGCAACTGCTCGGACGGCTCGCCGAAGGTGCGGTTGACCATGCGCCCGCGCTTCACGGCAGGACGGGCGTCGATCTCGCGCGCCCAGCGCACGACATGGGTATAGTCCTGCACCTGAAGGAATTCGGCAGCGTCATAGAGGCGGCCCAGCACCAGCTGCCCGTACCAGGGCCAAATCGCCATGTCGGCGATGCTGTATTCGTCGCCTGCGACAAAGGCGTTATGCTCCAGCTGGCGGTTCAGCACGTCGAGCTGGCGCTTGGCCTCCATTGCATAGCGGTCGATGGCATATTCGATCTTCACCGGCGCATAGGCATAGAAATGGCCGAAGCCGCCGCCCAGGAACGGCGCGCTGCCCATCTGCCAGAACAGCCAGGACAGGACACGCGCCCTGGCGGTCGGATCGGTCGGCAGGAACGCGCCGAAGCTTTCGGCCAGATGGACCATAATCGCGCCGGATTCGAAGATGGCGAGCGGCTCGGACCCACGCCGGTCGACCAGTGCGGGGATCTTGGAATTGGGATTGACCGCGACGAAGCCGCTGCCGAACTGATCGCCATCGGCGATGCTGATCAGCCAGGCGTCATACTCCGCCCCCGCATGACCGGCCGCGAGCAATTCCTCCAGCAGGATCGTGACTTTGACGCCGTTGGGGGTGCCCATCGAATAGAGCTGGAGCGGATGCGCGCCGACCGGCAGGTCCTTGTCATGCGTCGCCCCTGCGACGGGGCGATTGATGGCGGCGAAGCGTCCCCCGCTTTCCTTGTCCCAGGTCCAGATGGCGGGCGGGGTATAGGCGTCGTCGCTCATGGCTCGTAGCTCCAGCTTTGTCCGGTGCGGGAGATGGGCGGGGGCGATGGCGAAAACAACCGCGACCGTGCCTTTTATTTCGCTGGCGGAATGGGCAGGTCGCGGCGGACGTATAGCAGCTCATGCCGCTCCTCGCGCGGGATCGCCATGACCAGCCGATAGTCGCGTGCCAGAGCGCCGGAGACCTGTGCCTGCGTCGCGGCATTCCAGGGCGAGAAGGGATCGTCGAGCGTCACGATGGCGGGCGGACGCTGGGCGAGGATACGGGCGACCTCGGCGCTTTCGTCGATCCCGATCGCGCCGCGCTCCGCCTCATAGGCCAGCGAGGAGGGGAAAGCGTAGGCGGTCGGAATGCAGCCGCCCGACAAATGGTAAAGGCTGGAGTCCCCCGCAAACACATAAGGGCATTCGCGCCCGTCCACCGCCGCCATCACCCGCGCCATGCGGCGGATGCCGTCGCCCTCACTTGGGTCGTTGGTGGCGGAGTGGAAGACGAACAGCCCGGCTCCGATCGTGAACACCGCAACCACCGCCTTTCGGCTGAGCGCGAAGGCCGGGGCAGCGGCAAGCGCCAGTGGTGCGACCAGCGGCAGGGCATAATGATCGAAAAACGCCCCGATCATCGCAAAGGCAATAAGCGCGAAGCCCAGCCAGATGCGGGTCAGCGTCAGCGCCGGATGCTTCGGCCCCTTGCGCCAGCTATAGACCGCACAGGCGATCAGCGGCAGCAGTTGCCCGCCGATCCCCGCGAGCCGCCCGATGATCTTGGCCGCCGGATAGCCGCGCCGCAGCGTGATCGAGGTGAAATTGGCGAACCAAAAGGCGTCGAATGCCGCTGCATCGCCCAGCCAGAAAGACAGCACGACCAGCCCCGTCGGCAGCAGCCCGAGTAGCATCCAGGCCAGCGCCGCCGACATCACGACCACGACATTCGCCCGCGCCCGCCAGAGATACCAGAGATGCGCCAGGCCGAAGAACGCGCCCTCCACCAGCGGGGTATATTTGATCTGGATCGCGATCCCCGCCAGCAGACAGGCGACGGCGCCGCTGATGACGATCGCGCCGACCGCCCGCCGCTCGGCGAGACGTGGCAGTTCCAGCGTCAGCACGGCGGCGGCGGTCATCGCCAGATTGTAGAAGACCGGCGACTGGCCGCTTCCGCCGCTGAGCAGCGGCAACCACAGGATATAGGCTGCGCCCGCCGCCAGTCCCGCCGGAAAGCCGAGGCCCATGCGCCGTACGGCCAGCCAGATCAGCCATCCGGTCGCGGCGGTACAGAGCGTTCCGATCAGCTGATAGGCCAGGAACCCGTCACCGGGCAGCAGGCGAAAGCCGGAGAATAGCAGGAACAGACCCGGCGGCTTGCGGTCCCACAGATCGATGTAGAGCCGCGCGCCGTGCAGGATGCGGTCGCCGACCAGCAGATAATATTGCTCGTCGACATGGGCGACCGGATTGCCGAAGTCGCGTATCCTGGTCAGCACCGCAAAGGCCAGCAGGACCAGCGCGGCACCGATCGGCCGGTTCAGGAACAGCCGAAAACCACGCGGCATCGAAGAAGCGGGGCGGGCAGGCGTCAATTCCGTCATCACGAACCCTGTTGGAGGATGGGCGACGGGCGGAGCAAAGTCCTGTGGACCCGGCCCGGTGCGCCGCCGCCCATGTCATCGACACCGGGGCTTTCGCAAAGAAAATCGACATGGTTCCCGGTCGAGTGAAAATATTTTCAGCCACCATGTCCGGTTCGGCGGGGACTGCTTCGTCTTAGCCATGAACACCTCTGGTTGTGGCTCCGGCCGCTGCCGGGTGGGGGCTTCGGCAACCAGGTGGTTTGGTCGTTTTAAGGGCGGGGTGGGGTAATGCTGCTCGATGCGGAAGGCGCGGCCTGGCGGAATGCCACGGCTTGGGCCCAGGCGGGGAAGACGGAACGGACGGGCGCCTATGTCGCGCCATGCTGGACCGTGGTCGTGCCCTTTTTCAACGAGGAGCGCGATCTCGCCTCCACGCTGGAAAGCCTGGCGGCGCAGACGGTGCGGTTCCGGCTGGTGCTGGTCGACAATGGCTCGCTCGACGCCAGCGCGCGTGTGGCGACCGATACCTGCGAGCGGCTGGGGCTGGACCATATCCTGCTCCACCAGGGTTTGCCGGGCAAGATCAATGCGCTGCACCTGGGCCTCGAATATGTGTACACGCGCTTCGTCGCGACCTGCGATGCCGACACCTATTATCCGGCCGATTATCTGGCGCAGGCGCAAGCCCTGCTGGAAAAGCCCGGCTGCGTGGTCGCCGGGGCCTATTTCGTCGCGCCGAAGGACGGTGAGGCGGAGCGTCGTCGCGAGTCCACCGCGATCCGGCTGGCCGCACGGTTCCTGCCGCGCCAGTGCCATGCGGGCGGCGCGGGCCAGGCCTTCCGGACCGAGGCGCTGAAGGCCGCGGGCGGGTTCGATGCGCGCCGCTGGAATTTCGTGCTGGAGGATCATGAGGTCATCCACCGCGTCATGCGCCACGGCACCATGGCCTATGCCGATGGCTTCTGGTGTGTGCCCTCCGACCGCGAGCGCGACCGGGAGTCGATCCGCTGGACGCTGACCGAGCGGCTGGTCTACAGCATCGCCGCGCCGTTCGCGGGGGACTGGTTCTTCTACGATTTCCTCGCGAAGCGACTGCGCGCGCGGCGGCTCACGACTGAGCGCATGCGCGAGCGGGCCTATCAGCAACTGGCGGGGGTCGTGGGTGAACCGGCTTATTCTCTGCGCTGACGATTTCGCCTTTTCCACCGAAGACAGTCTGGTCATCGCCGAGCTGCTGCGCTCGGGCAAACTGAACGCGACAAGCTGCATGACCCTTCGTCCGAACTGGATGGAGGACAGCGTGATGCTGCGGTCCGTGCCGCAAACGGCGCAGATCGGCCTGCACCTGACCCTGACCGAGGAAGCGCCGATCCACCCCAATGGCTTTACCCAGGACGGGGTGATGCCGGGAATCGATCCATTGACGCGGTTGGCGTCGCGCGGACAACTCGACCCGGCCGAGATCACCCGCGAGGTCGAGGCGCAGTTCGACCGGTTCGAGGCGGCGATTGGCCGTCCGCCCGCCTTTGTCGACGGGCACCAGCATTCGCACGCGCTGCCCGGTGTCCGCCCGATCGTGCTGGCGATCACGCGGCGGCGTGCGCCCGGAGCCTGGGTGCGTACTTGCGAGGACCGGCTGGTCGGACTGCTCGGGCGGCCATGGCGTGGCAAGGCGATCGGCAGCGCCTATCACTCGCGCGGCCTGACCCGTGCGGCGGAGGCGGCGGGGCTGCACTGCAACCGGGGTTTTGCCGGGCATTATGGCTTTGACGGCCGCTTTGCCGAGGCGTTGCCGCGTTTCTTGGATCATGGCGGGGCGGAGCATCTGGTGATGTGCCATCCCGGTGCGGGCAAGCGGGCGGGTGACGTGATCGCGGCGGCGCGGCGCGACGAAGCCGATGTCTTGCGCGCCGTTTCGGTGTCTGACATGGCGGCGCAACGCGGGCTGGCCTTCGCCGCCTGATACGAGGGCGGTCTTTGGGTAATCATGGTCTGGAAGGCCGGTTCATGGAGGCGCGCCCGCTGCTGCGCCGCCTGCTGGCCGCCCGGCTCGGCTCGCCCGACGAAGCGGAAGATGCGCTTCAGGACCTCTGGCTGCGCGTTTCCGGGCTCGACGCCACGTTGATCGACCAGCCCATTCCCTTTCTCTGTCGCATGGCGACCAATTTGGCGACCGACCGCCGTATCGCCGCCGCCCGGCGCGGCGTGCGGGACGGCGCGTGGGAAGAGGTGCAGCCGCAATCCGCCGAATATGCCGATCCCGAACGGATCGCCTCGGGCCGCAGCGAACTGGCCCAGGCGCATGCGATGATCGCGCGGATGCCCGACCGGATGCGCGAGGCCTTCACCCTGTTCCGCTTCGAGGAACGGCCGCAACGCGACATTGCGGAGCAGATGGGCATCACCGTCAGCGCCGTCGAAAAGCTGCTGCGCCGGGCCTATCAATTTTTGCAAGAAAATCGTGATGCCGAGGGTGCGGATCGGACGTGTCGGCGTCGTCCTGACAGTGGAAGGAGCGGGGACGAGTGACGCGGGAGGAACAGGCGATCGACTGGCACGTCCGGCAGCGCGACATGAGCGCGGCCGAATGGGACGCCTTTGCGACCTGGCTGGAAGACAGCCCGGCCAATGCGCGCGCCTATGACGCGGTGGCGATGGCCGATGCCCTGCTGGCCGATCCGATGGCCGAGCCGGAACCCGTCATCGTGGAAACGCCGGTAGCCGCCAACGACAACAGGGGGTGGGGTCGTTGGTGGCTGATGGGCGGCGTCGCGGCGGCCGTCGCGCTGATCGCGGGGCCGGTGCTGATGCAGGCGCGCCCCGATATCCGGGTCGAACAGACCCGGCCTGGCGAGACGCGGGCCATTGCCCTAAACGACGGCACGCAGGTCGAGCTGGCGGGGGGATCGCGGCTTCGGCTCGACCGCAACGACACGCGGGTCGCGACGCTGGAAAGCGGGCAGGCACTCTTCCGCGTGCGGCACGACGCCTCCGCTCCTTTCGAACTCCGCTCGGGCGACGTTGCCATCCGCGACGTGGGGACGGTGTTCAACGTCCGGCGTGAGGGGGCTCGGCTGGACGTGACGGTCGCGGAAGGGGCGGTCGCGCTCGCCCCCCGTGGCCAGACGATGCAACTGACCGCCGGGCAGGGGGCACGGCTGGACGAGGCGCGGGGCAGCCTGCGCCGCGTGCAGGTCGATCCGGCGATGGTCGGCGGCTGGCGTCGCGGCCTGCTGGACCTCGACGGCGATACGGTCGACACGATTGCTGCACGATTGCAATCCGCCTATGGCATGCGGATCGCGGTGGAGGGGCCGTTGGCGAAACGCAGCGTCACCGGGCTGGTCCGGGTGACGGGGGACGCCAGCCGGGACGTTCCACGTCTTGCGAAGCTGATCGGAGCGGAGTGGCGCCAGAGCGGTGGGGACTGGATTTTGCGGGCGTCGGACGGGGTTTATTGAACGCGGCTTGTTGGTCGCGATCGCCCTTGCCTTGCCCGTCGCCGGTCGGGCGCAAACCACCCATGTAGCGGCGTCCCGCCGGATCGTGCTCGCCCCCGCAAGGCTGGATTTCGCGCTGCGCGAACTGGCGCGACAGGGCGGCATCACCGTTGTTGCCACCGATCCCCGCCTGCGTGACGTTCGCACCCGCGCCCTGACCACCGGCGCGCCGCCCGCCAGAGCCCTGGCGCATTTGCTGCGCGGGACCGGCTACCGCGCCATCGCGATCGACTCCGTCAGCTTCCGTATCGTCGGATCGCCGCGTCGCCCATCCATCAGCCGCCCTCCGCCCGCCATCCCGCCGCCCGCTGGCCGAACGGGCGATATCATCGTGACCGCCAGCAAACAGGGCACCGAACTGGCCCGTTATCCGGGGAGCGTATCGGTGATCGGGCGCGGCGTCGCGCTGCCCAACGGATCGATCGACCTTAGCAGTGTCGCGGGGCAGACGCCGATCCTGCAGACCACCGCGCTGGGACCGGGGCGCAACAAGCTGTTCATCCGCGGCATCGCCGACAGCAGCTTCAACGGCGCGACCGAGTCCACCGCCAGCCTCTATCTCGACGAGGTGCAGATCGCCTTTGCCGGGCCCGATCCGGGGTTGAAACTCTACGACATCGGCGAGGTCGAGATTGCCGAAGGACCGCAAGGGGCGCTGCACGGCTCGGGCGCGATCGGCGGGATCATCCGCCTGACCTCAAACCCCGTGTCGCTAACCCGCGATGGTGGGCGGATCGAATGGGGCGGCGCACTGACCGGGGGCGGGGCGCCGAGCAACGATATGGCGGCGGTCGCCAACAAGGTGCTGCTGCCCGATACACTGGGCATCCGGCTGGTCGGCTATCATGCGGTCGATGGCGGCTATATCGACAATCTGCGGACCAAGGCGCGCAACATCAACCGGGTCGTGACCAGCGGTTTGCGCGGCACGCTGACCTGGAAGGTCGGAGACGGCTGGCGCGCCGAACTGGGCGGCGGTACCCAGTCCATCGTGTCGCGCGACGCGCAATATGTGTTGAGCGAGGATGTGCTGGCCAGCCGCTCGGCGATCGCCCAGCCATCCTGGAGCGACATGCGGTTCGGGCGGCTGCTCCTGTCCAAAAGCTGGGCGAGCGGCCTGCAATTCGTCTCCGCCACCGGCATCGTCGGCGGCTCATCCTTCGAACGGTTCGATGCCAGCCCGGTGGTGCCGCACGAAACCTATCAGCTGAACGGCGACAAGACGCTGTTCTCGCACGAAAGCCGTGTGTCACGACGCCTGGCCGGTGGTGGATCCTGGGTAGTCGGTGTCAATCTGGTGTCGGATCAGTCGGTGATGGGGCGCTCGCTGACCATCCGCCAAGGGGTCAGACCGGTGATCGGCGTGACCAACGTCACCCGCAGCGGTGCCGTGTTCGGCGAGGCGACGCATCCCGTCACCGGCCGCCTGTCGCTGACGCTGGGCGGGCGCGTGACCGCCGCGCGGGTCGATGGCGAACCGTCGATCACGCCGCGATCCAAGAATTTCGTGCGCGGCCGGTCGACCACGCGCGTCGATCCGACCTTTGGTTTCGCCTGGGCGCTGGGTGGTGACTGGACCGCGTTCGGCCGGTATCAATCGGGCTTTCGCACCGGTGGTCTGGCGGTCGCGGCGGGCGTCGGGCGGGTCGCGAACTTCGAGTCCGACTCGATCCAGATGGTCGAGGCGGGGCTGCGCCATGTCCGGCGCGGGGCGACGGGGCTGTCGGCGTCGGTCAGCCTGTCCCATGCCCGTTGGAAGGCGATCCAGGCCGACCTGCTCAACCGCGCCGGGCAGCCGGTGACGAGCAATATCGGCGACGCGCGCGTCGATGCGCTGGAGGGCTGGGTCGAGTGGGTGCCGCAGCGTGACTGGCACCTGACCGGGGCGGTGTTCGTGACCGACAATGAGGCGACAGGCTCGACCGCTTTGCTCAGTCGCGCCAACAATCGCCGCTTGCCGGAGACGCCCAGCGTCTCGGCGCGGCTGGGGCTAGTCCGCGATTTGGCCCTGGGGCGCGACACGATCCTGTCGACGCGGGGGGAGGTGGCCTTTGTCGGCCCCTCGGTGCTGGGTGTCGGCGACATGTTCGACGTCCGGCAGGGGGGCTATGGCGTCGCCAATCTGGGTCTGACAGCCCGGCGGGGCGGCTATGCGCTGGCGCTGACGTTCGACAATCTGCTCGACGAGCGAGGCAATCGCTTTGCCTATGGCAATCCGTTTCTGCTCGGGCGGCGCAATGTCTCGACACCGTTGCGGCCGCGCACCGTGGGGGTCAGGCTGAGCGCGGATTTCTAACCGCGACACGGGCATAGGCGGCCAGGCCCGCCAGCACATGGCGCAGGCGAAAGGCGTGGAAATGCCGGATCGTGGGCACCGGCCCGGCAAAGCGATCGCGCAGGTTGTGGACGTCCTGCACCATCCAGCGGCGAACCCGGCGGTCGGTCAGAACATGCTTGGCGTAGAGCGCTCCGTCGCCAAAGCCGTATCCCGCCAGCAGCGCGACGGCTTCGTCCTCGCGGCGGCGGCCGTGATAATGGTCGACGACGAAGTCGGGGTCGTAGCGGATCGCTATGCCCAGCGCCTGGGCTCGCAGCAGGAAATCGGTATCCTCGGCGGCACGGAACGGCGCGCCCGCTCCGAAGCGTTCGTCGAACGGCCCGACCAGGCGGCCGACATCGGCGGTGAAGGCCAGATTGGCGCCCATGACGAACCCGCCGGGAAAGCTGTCCGGCTCGGCGATCATCGGATGATCCTCCAGCTTGACGGTCAGCATCAGGTCAGCGGGATCGCCACGCAGGATACGCCCGCCGATGATGACGGGGGCGGGCTGCCCGGCAAAGGCCCGGGCCATATGTGCGAAGTAATCGCGATGCAGTACGCAGTCATCGTCGGTCATCGCGACGATCCGCCCCCGTGCCGCCCGAAGTGCCCGGTTGCGGGCGCGGGCCAGGCCCGGCACCGGCTCCGATAACAGCCGCACCGTAAAGGGCCGGTCGATCGCCCAGTGCCGGATCACCGCCGCCGTGGCATCGGTCGAGCCATTGTCGACCAGGATCAGTTCGATCGCGCCGCTGCCCGGATGCCGGGCGGCGGCATCGATCGAGGCCAGCGTGGCAGCCAGGCTGCGGCTGCGATTGCGGGTGCAGATCAGCAGGCTGATATCGATCATCCCGCGATCAACTCCGCCGCCTCCTGCGCGGACCGCGCCTGCCGGACGAGCGGACTTTCCGCCGTCCAGGCCGCGATATAGGCGCCGACCTTGCCATAGTCATTGTCCAGCACGACGTGACGGATACCGAGCAGCAGGGCCAGGATATGGCCGTGCAGCCGGTCGGTGACGATCCGCTCGCCGCGAGCGAGCAGCGTCAGCCCGCGTTCTACGCGCTCCCGTGCCCGCTCGGTCGGAGCCGACGCCGCGACCGGCGGTTCGTCGAGCCAGTCCAGGGCTACCGTATCCGCAAGGGCCAGCAAAGGCGCGTCGTCGCGCGCGGCACGTTCGGCGTCGGAGCGCAGCAGCATCAGCACTTGGCAATCTGCCAAGGCCGGTCGCTCGACGCTGCCCAGGCCGAAGGCGGAGTCTGGGGCGAGCATACTGGGGCAGGTGAAATGCCGGCGGGCCAGGTCGAGGCTCGCCGTGTCGCGGACATAGAGGTGGAAATCCGGGTGGCTGTCGACCAGTGCGGCGAAGCGGTTGCGATGGGCTTCGTCGCGGAAGTGGATCGACTGGGGCAGCTGGACGATCCGGCGGTCGGAAAAGCGTTCGATCAGATGTTCGCGGAAATGCTGATGATGCGGCCAGATGTCGCCCAGATTGCCGCCGCCATGGATCAGGATCGGCCCGGTCGGACAGGCGGCGCGGAAGGCCGCTTCGTCGAAATCGTCCCAGCGGCAGATATAGGCCGGATCGCCCGCGCCGACCGCATGGAGCAACGCGATCTCCCCGAGCCAGATCGCGCTATCGCCTACATTGGGATGGTCGGGAAAATCGACCAGCGCATAGGGCTCCCCCGACGTGACGTGACGACGATAGAGGTCGAGCAGCGCCTTTCGCTGGCCTGCGATCACATCCTCGCTCACGCCGCGATGGCGCTCGGTAAGGCGGTACGGACGCTGGCGTAAAGCGCTTCGCAGCGGTCCAGCCAGAGGTCGCGGGCGAAATGCGTCTCCACCCGGCGGCGGGCGGTGCTGCGCGGAACGGCCATGGCGCGGGTCAGCGCGTCGGCCAGCGCGGTGACATCCCCCGCAGGGGCGACGCACCCGGCCTCGCCGACGACTTCGCGCGCCGCACCTGCATCGAACGCGGCGACCGGCAGGCCGCACGCCATTGCCTCGATGGCCACCAGTCCGAATGGTTCGTCCCAGCAGGGGGTGAACAGGAATACCGAGGCCCGCCCCAGTTCCTGCGCCAGCGCTGCGCCGTCCAGATGCCCGCCATAACGGATGCCATGGCCCAGCAACGGTTCGACCTCGGCGGCGAAATAGTCCGGGTCCTCGACCGCGCCGAACAGGGTCAGCGCGACGCCCGCTTCCCGCGCGGCATGGATGGCGAGGTGCGTGCCCTTGTTGGGGGTGATCCGCCCGCACCACACCGCCTCGCCATTGCCCTGCTCGGCAAAGGGCCAGGCGTCGGGGTCGATAGCATTGTGCAGCACCGAGGCTTCGGGCGGCGCGCCGTTCGGCCACCAGGCCTGCAACTGGCGGGCGGAGGTGACGGTCAGCCTATGGGTCGGGCTGGGGCTGATCGTCACGAAATGATGGAGCGCGTCATAGGGCGGCACATGCAACGAGGTGGCGGTCGGCACTTGCGCGGTCCGGCGTTGCTCCAGCGGGAAACGGTGCAGGCTGTTATTGTGCACCACATCAAACCCACCGCGTGCGATCCGGTCGCAGGCGGCGGCATAGCCCGCATCGACATGCGCGATCAGCTCGGGCTTGCCGCGATGCTCGGCCCAGGGGAAGACGGCTTCGTAATGGACCGGCAGGACCGGATCGAGGGTGAAGCGCGGGTCGCTGTCGCCGCTGGCGAACAGCACCACCTCATGCCCGCGTGCCGCCAGCCCCTCGGCCAGATACCAGCCATGCGCCTCCATGCCGCCCAGGAAAGGCTGGCGGATGGGCTGGCGGACATGGGCGAGCAGTGCGATCCTCATGCCGCGACGCAGGCGCCGGCGGCGCGCTCCTCCAGCAGGCGGATGACGCTGGCGGTGTTGGCATAGGGCTGGTGGCTCTGCTGCCCGGTCAGCGCGAGGTCGTCCTTATTGGGGCGGCGCAGGATTTGGATCGGGCGGCCGGGCGTATCGTCGATCAGGCCCATCAGGCGAAAGGCGTGCAGCCAGTGGCCCATGGTGCGATAGCCCCATTTCGCCTCGAACAATTCGGCATTGCGCACCACGCTGTCGATATGGTGGACCGGCGGCATGTGGTGCGGGTGGTATTGATGATAGGCGAGCCCGCCCTTGATCCAGGCGATCGGCACGCCCGCCTTGTCCACCACCTTGCCGAAATCGGTGTCCTCGCCGCCATAGCCCGCATAGCGCTCGTCGAACCCGCCGGTGCCGAGGAAGGTGTCACGACGCATCGCGAAGTTCAGCGACCAGAAGCAGCGATAATCCTCGCACCGCTCGATCCCCTCCGGCGGCGGTCCGCGCCGGTCGGAGTGGCGCACCGCGACCTCGGCGAAATCCTGATATCGCCATTCGCCCGCCGTCGCGCCGCCGGGCAGGTACATGACCTCGCCCATCAGCAGCCCGTCTTCCTGATCCAGATAGCGATCATAATCGGCCAGCAATTCGGGGGTCGGGATGCAATCCATGTCGAGGAAGACCAGCTTGTCGCCGACCGCCGCCTCGGCCGCGGCATTGCGTGCGGTCGCCAGCGGCAGGCGCGGGCCGGACACCATCATCTGGCGGATCGGGAAGGGGGCTTCCGGCAGGTCATAGGGCGTGTCCTGAATGACCGCGACGATCAGCTCGGCGGGGAGCATCGTCTGGCGGGTCAGGCCGATCACGACGTTGCGCAGATGTTCGGGGCGGCCCCCGGCGAGCGTGACGACCGAGATCATGAAGAGGCTCCGGTGGATTGGGGAAGGGAATGGGTGAGGTCGATCGGCCAAAGCCGTGCGGACAGCGTCTCCAGCCAGTCGGCGGCGGTCTGCGCGGGCGCGTCGGCGATCATCGCGCGCTGTATGGCGGGGCGGTGCTGGCTGCGGGTCTCGGCCAGCGCGGTGGTCCAGGCCTGGGCCGAGGAAGGCAAATGCGGACAGACGCACGCGACCCCGGCGGCGGCCAGCGCCTCCGCCTTGCGATGCTGCTCGTCGAAATAGCGCCATTCGGGGATGGCGAGCCAGGGGCGGGCGGCGGCCAGTATCTGCTGGCAGGTGGTGTTGCCGGTCGAGGCGATGACGAGGTCGGCGGCGGCGACATGGTCGGCCGGATTGTCGACCCAGCCGCGATGCTCGATATTGGCGGGCTCGGTCGCATGCCAATCGCGCGCGACCGGGCCGATGGTGATCCAGCGGGCGCCGGGGCGGCTGCGCGCGCCGACACCGAGCGGGGCCTGGGCGAAACCGCCGCCGCCGCCGCCCGACAGGACCAGGATCATTTCCTCGTCCGCGCCGACGCCGATCCGCTGGCGTGCCAGCTCGCGCTCCGGGATGCGGGTGTCGACGCCCAGTCCGCCGACGAAGCAGGTCTTGGCGCGCATGGCGGCGTCCCATTCGGGCTGGGCCAGCGCCTCGTCGAACGCGGCGAGCAATCCGGCGGCACCGTCATAGGCGGCGCGGTGCCCGGCATCGCTACGGTCGCCATGCTGGAGAATCTTTACATGCGGGACCGAACAGATGCGCGCCAGTTGCGCGATCTCGGCGGAGACGTCGCAGATCATCAGGGCGGGGTCGGCGTGGTCGAACCAGTTGGCGATCACCGCCATGGCATGGCGGATGCCGGGCCAGCCGAGCGGCGCGCAATGCAGCGTCTCGGGCGTCGGCACCATGTCCATCGTTCCCGCCTCCAGCCCGGTCGGCTCGAAGAGCGAGGGGATGGTGACGATCTCCACCTGCGGCGGCAAGGGTGGGAAAATATCGTCGCGCGCACAGAAGATGGTGACGGGGCGCTCGGGCGGCAGGGCGTTCAGGATCGCGGCGCAGCGTTCGGCATGGCCGCGCCCCTGATGGTGGACGAAATAGCCGAAGGGGCGCGTCACGCCGCCGTCGCCTGGGTCGGCATCGGCGTGGTCAGGCCCAGCCGCTCCAGCCCCTCCATCACGCCATTGGCATGATGGGCGGTGACACGCAGCAGGCCGTCACGCTCGGGCAGGTCGGCCAGTTCATGCCCGGCATTACCCACGACGATCGCATGGCCGCAGGCGTCGAGCATGTCGACATCGTTGCCGCTGTCGCCAGCCGCGATGCACGCACCCATCGGCAGGTCGAGCCGCTTGGCATAGGCGGCGACCGCCGCCGCCTTGCCGCCCAGCGGTGCCAGCACGTCGATCAGCCGTCCGTGCGAGAAGACCGTCTTGGCGGAAAGTCCCTGTTCGGCCAGCGTCTCACGGACGCGCGCGGCATCCTCGGCAGTGCCGAAATAGCTGACCTTGTGCGGCCCTGCCGTGTCGCGCGGCTGGGGGCGCAGGCGCAAGGGTTTGAGCGCGGCGACCACCGCCTTGCGGTCCCACCCTTCGTCCAGACGCGCGGCGAAGACGGGGCATTCCTGCCATCCGCGCTGGCCCTTCAGCATGATGCGCGTCCCGACATCGGTGATGAAGGCGTCCGGCTCGGGAATGCCCCATTGCGACAGGATAATGCGGGCCATCGCGAAGGAACGGCCCGTCGCGACGACGAAAGGCAGGTCGCTCGCCTGACGCCATGCCGCAAAGTCATGCGCGCCGACCCGACATCCGGTCAGCGTATGATCGATATCGCTGGCGAGCAGGCCGGGGGTGCGCGGTAGATGGGCATAGAGCGCGGTGGATTCCATGGCGTAGCGGTCCCAGGTATAGAGGGTGGAGCCCGATCGGCCATTCGCGCTCATCCGCGCATGGGTGTCGGGGTCGGACAGGATGGTAAGGCAGGCGGCGGCAATGGCGTCTTCGTCGCGCGGCTCGACCAGCAGGCCGTGGCCCAGGGCGGCGACGATCTCGCTGGGGCCGCCATGCCGGGTCGCGACCACGGGCACGCCCGCCGCCGCCGCTTCGATCAAGGTCAGGCCGAAGGGTTCGTGAAGGGCGGCATTAACGAACACGCCGCCCGCCGCTGCGCGCTCATAAAGGGCGGCGACGTCATGCCCGTCATGCCGTGGCGGCAGGGCGAAGCAACCGCGAAGGTCGGGCCTGTCGGCGAGCGCCAGCAACTCGGCCAGCACGGCGCGCTCCTCGGTCGATCCGGGGCCGTCATGCTGGCCCGCCAGGATGACCAGATTCGCGGCCTCGCGTAAGGCAGGCGAGGCGGCATAGGCGCGGGCGAGCGCGCCCAGATTCTTCTTGGCGACAGGGCGCGCGATGGCGAGCAGGATGGGCTTGGTAGGTTCGTCGAGCCATTCGTCCAGCCGGTCGGCGAGCGTCGGGCGACCGGGTCGGCCGTCCTCATGGTTCGGCACGCCGGGCGCGATGCGGTGGATCCGTCCGCCGGCTGGAATGCCATAGGCATGGACCTGCCGCTCGGCCTCGTCCTCGGTCGAGACGATCAGGGCGTCAGCACTGGCGATGGCCGTCCGCTCGGCGGCGATACGGCCATCCAGCGCGGGCGACGGACCGTGATGGCGGCGCTTGTCGATGCCCAGTGCGTGCGGGGTATAGACGAAGGGGATGGCAAAGCGCCGCCGTGCCTCGGCCGCGACGGCGGCGGCGTCGGAAAAGTGCGCATGGATGACGTCGGGCAAGCGCGGCAATCGGGCGAGGTGCGCGCAGAAGGCTTCGGTGAAGGCGGCCAGATCGTCGGCGAGCGCATCCTTCTCCAGATAGCGTCGATTGGCGGTGGCGATCCGGTCGATGGTCAGCTTGGGCGAAAGCCATTCGGTCGCACGGGCGTGATCGAGCGGCAGTCCCGGTTCCTCGAAGAGCCGGGTGACGATGGAAACTTGATGTGTATCAACATTCTTCGCCTGGGCGGCGGCTGCGTCCAGAATATAGGCAATATGACCGCCCGTATCGGCGGTGATGCCATAATGGACAGGTGGCGATTTCAGGCACCCACCAAGTGCCAGATGCAGGATGAACAATCTCGCCCCTTTCGTTATGGAGCGACAACGTTATAAATATTGATTGGCTCCCAGTCGGATAGCGGAAAGATTGCATTCGATTGACATGGGCGTCATTTTCGCCGCCCAATTCTTGATCAATATCAATATCGGTGAAATTGGCTGAGGGGCGGCTGCCCGTTGGATACGCTAAGGCCGTCGTCCATTCCGCCCGGCACCCACTTCGGAAACGATGGGCTTCCGTCCTCTTGTCTCCGCTTTGGCCACTCGAGCCCATGACAACAGGTGCCTGGGATCAGTGTTCCGCCCGGACCACCCAAAAATCCGAAATGACCGGAAAAAGCGGTTCAGGGCCGCATCATGTCCTCGGGCAGCCCCTTGAAGGACGACGCGCGGCCGAGCGTTTCGCAATGGGCGGCCAGCCACTCTCCGGCCTGCGCACGACCCATCTCGCGCAAATCCTGGAGCACCGACCAGCGCGTGTCGACCTTGCTCGTCCCCGATGGCCCCGCCAGTTGGGGCGGCGGCGACAGCAGGTGCAGATTGACCCGCGCGATCGCCCGCATTCGCGGATCACGCGAGGTTTCGGCACGGGCGACATCCTGTATCTCCGACAGGGCGCGCAGATCGCGGCGCAGGCAGGCGTTGAAGCTGATATCGCTGACCCGGCGCATCACCTCACCGACCGAGCCGCCGACATCCTCGACGGTGAAGGGCGTGATCTGGACGATCATCATATCGGTCGCGCCGATCGCCTCGGTCAGCAGCGGCTCCAGCGCGGGGTTGGCCGTGAAGCCGCCGTCCCAATATTGCTCGCCCTCGATTTCCACCGCCGCGAACAGTTCGGGCAGACAGGCCGAGGCCATCAGCGCGTCGAGCGTCACATCCTCGCCGGTGAACAGCCGCGCCGACCCGCTCGCGATATGCGTCGCCGCGACATAGAAGGGCAGGCGCGTCTGGCGGGCTAGCAAGTCCAGGTCGATGCTTTCCGCGACCGCCTGTCGCAGCGCGCGCATGTCGCGCACGCCGGGCAGGAAGGGCGCGACATAGCGGCTGGAGAGCTTGGCGATGTCCAGCGACCGGCGCAGTAGCGGCTCGAAGAACGGACCGCCCATTGCGCCGACATCGAGCGGGGCGAGCGGGGAGGCATCGGCGACATGGCCCCATAGCCGCTCCAGCGCCGCCTTCGCCCCGGCCGCGCCCTCGGTCGCATAGCCCGCAACGACCGCCGCGCCGTTGATCGCCCCGGCGCTGGCGCCGCTGACCCCGACGATCTCGATATCCTCGTCCAGCAGGCGCTCCACTACGCCCCAGCCATAGGCGCCATGCGCGCCGCCGCCTTGCAGCGCGAGGGCGACGCGGGGGCGCGACGGGGCATGGGGTTCGAGACGGTCGGTCATGGCATACCTCCTTCTGCGTCGCGTCATGTTGCAACGCACAAAAGGCAAATGCCATCCCGTTTCGGTGGATTTTTATGGGGGTGTGGGACCGATAACTCCGTTCCTCCCCTTGCGGGGAGGAGAATGGTCCTACCGCTTGGTAAAGCCGCCGATCCCCGCGATCGCCAGCTTGGCGGCGGGCTTGGACATTTCGGCGAAGGTCAGCCGCAGATAGCGGACCGGCCGGACGCTGCTGAAGGACAGGCGCTGGGTGGAAAGCGCATAGGCGATGTTCGAGAACTCGCCCGAGCCTGCCGGGGCCCAGCTCTTGCCGTCGACGCTCGTCTCCGCGACGTAACCGCGCGGCGGAGCGGCGTCGATCATGACCTGGCGCGAAGGCGTCAGGCTGAAGCCCGCGACATCGCGCACCTGGCCCATATCGACCGTGACGCTGGCGGGCTTGCCCGGTGTCGGGGCGGGCTGCACCCAGATGGTCTTGGCGTCGTTGTCGAGCAGCTTTTCGGCACCCGGCGCGGTGGCGGAGACGATATTCCAGTCGGTCGTCGCCAGCACGGTCGGGTCGCTCGACACGATGGCGGGGACGGGGACCGGCGCGACGCTCTGGAACAGCGAAACCTCGCTGATCGCCGGGCAGACGGGGGCGTCGACGATGCGCAGGCGGACCCGGCGTGCGGTAATGGGCTGGGGCAGGCGGATGATCCGCTGCGCGCTGATGCACTCATGCTCGGCCAGTTGCTGCCACCGGCCGCTCACCTCCGCATCGACCGCGAAGCGCGTGACGCGCAGCCCAAGCGGCAGATATTCGCGGATGCGGATCAGGTCGAAACGACGACCCGGCGGCAGGTCCAGCGTCAGGCTGGGCGTGGTCACGCCGTCCGGCGCGGACCAATAGGTGTCGCGCTGGCCGTCGAGCACCTTGGCGGCCTCATACCCCTTGCCGCGCACATGGCTGGCGCTGGCCACCGCGCCCTGCGCCAGGTCGGTCGCGAAGCTGGCGCGGATCGCGTCGCCGAAGCTCTTCAGGATCTTCACGTCCTGATCGGGAATACGCCCGCGCCGGTCGGGCGGCAGGTTCAGGTTCATGTTGGTGCCGCGCGCCACCGAAGTGTCGAAATAGCCGACCAGGTTTTCCGGCGAGCGGACCTTCGAGTCCTCGTCCGCATGATAGAACCAGCCGGGCCGGATCGAGGTGTTGGTCTCGGCAGGCCACCAGAGAGCCCCGCCGCGCACGCCCGAATTGCCCTCCGACTGGACATAGGGATGGTTCGGCATGGTCGGCCAGCAGGGATCGCCCGCGATACCGTCCTCATTGCCGACCCAGCGAATATCGGCTCCCAACGGGTCGAAGGTGCAGGCCATGGGCTGATGCTGATGGACCAGCGCGATGATCGAGGGCCAGTTATAATATTTGGGCGCGTCGATCTGCCGCGTCTCGCGTGCGCCGCCATAATAGCCGTCGCCGCCATTGGCCCCGTCGAACCAGAACTCGAACAGCTCGCCATAACCGGTGCAGAGTTCGACCACCTGCTTGCGGAAATAGTCCACATAGGCTGGCCGCCCATATTCGGGATGGTTGCGATCCCAGGGCGAGAGATAGATGCCGAAGGCCAGCCCCGCGCGCTTGCAGGCGTCGGACATCTCGCGGACGATATCGCCCTGGCCGTTCTTGTACGGGGCGTTGCGGATGCAATGCTCAGTCAGCTTGGTCGGCCAGAGGCAGAAGCCGTCATGATGCTTTGCCGTCAGGATGATGCCCTTCAGGTTTCCCGCCTTGGCCGCCCCGACGATCTGGTCCGCGCTGAAGTCGCTCGGGTTGAACATCTTGGGGTCTTCGTCGCCATAACCCCATTCCTTGTCGGTGAAGGTGTTCATCGCGAAGTGGATGAAGGCATATTGCTCGCGCTGGTGCCAGCGCCACTGCCGCGCCGAGGGGACCGCGCCGTAAGGAGCGGGCGCAGCCGCCCCCTTTTGCGCGAAGGCGGGCGCGGCGGAGGCGACCAGCCCGGAGGCAAGGACGGCGCGGCGGGAGAAATCGGTCATCGTCAATTCGGCTCCGGGAGGGATCAGGCGGGCAGGTGGTCGAAGGACGGCGGGCGATCCTTGGGATCGCGGCCAAAGGCGGGGTTCGGCTTGGCGCCCATGGTGAAGGACAGGGTGCCGCCCTTGGACAGGGTGACATGGTCGATCCAGCTCTTCGTCCAGGGGCGGCCGTTCCAGGTCACCGACTGGATATAGGGCGTGTCCGGGCCGTTCCCCTTCGCCTCGACGACCAGCGTCTTGTCGCCGCCGACCGTCAGTTGCGCCCGGTCGAACAGCGGTCCGCCGAAGACGTACGCGCCGCTGACCGGATCGACCGGATAGAAGCCGAGCGCGGAGAAGAGGAACCACGCGCTCATCTGGCCGCAATCGTCATTGCCGATGATGCCGTCGGGCGCGTTCTTGTACATCTCGGTCAGCAGGCGGCGGACCATGGCTTGGGTTTTCCACGGCGCACCGACATAGGCATAGAGATAGGCCGCATGCTGGTCCGGCTCGTTGCCATGCGCATATTGGCCGACCAGACCCGAAATGTCCGGCGGCGCGTTCTTGGGCAGGGTCGAGGGCGCACTGAACAGCTCGTCCAGCTTCGTCTCGAACTTCGCGTCGCCGCCCATGTGGCGGATCAACCCATAAACGTCATGCTGGTTGAGGAAGGTCGCCTGCCAGCCATTCGCCTCGGTATAATCGCGCCACCACGGCTTGGGCATGTGGCCGAGCTGGACGGGGTCGTAATCCTTCCACCAGCTGCCGTCGCTGAAGCGGGGACGGGCGAAATTGATCGAGGGGTCGATGACGTTGCGCCAGTTGCCCGAGCGCTTGCGCAGCCGGTCGGCCTCGGCGGTCTTGCCGACGCGACGCGCGATGTGCGACGCGGCCCAGTCGTCATAGGCATATTCCTGGGTCCGGCTGACGCTCTCGAACCACTTGTCCGCGGGCACATAGCCCTTCGCGTCATACAGGTCGCGGCCCTTGCTATTGTCCATGTCGGGCGCGGTGAAGTCGAAGCTGCGCTTGGCGATGCCGGGCCAGGCGGCGGCATAGTCGGCGGGAATGCCCTTCACCATCGCCTCGGCCATGATCGGCGTGCCGTGCCAGCCGATCATGATCCCCGTCTCCTTGCCCTGCAGCGTCCAGACCGGCGGGCCATAGGCGCTTTGCTGGGTCTGGCGGATGATGTCGTCGACCAGCTTCTTGGCCTGGGCCGGCTGGGTCAGGATCAGCCAGGGGTGGAGCGCCCGGTACGTGTCCCAGGTGGAAAAGGTGCTGTAGGCGAACTGCCCGGCGGGGGCCTTGTGCACCTGTCCGTCCAGCCCGACGTAGCGCCCATCGACGTCCGAGAAGAGCGTCGGCGCGATCAGCGTGTGGTAATTGGCCGAGGCCATGATCGTCTGCTGGTCGGGGGTGCCGCCCTCGACGCGGACGCCGCCCATCGTTTCGGCCCAGCGGGACATGGCGGCGCGGCGAACGCGGTCGAAGTCCCAGTGCTTCGCTTCGGCGGCAAGGTTCGCCTTGGCACCCGCGACATCGACCGCCGAGATGCCGCAGCGGATCAGCAGCGGCGCATCGCCCAGCTCGTCGAAGAACAGGGCGGCCTTCAGGCGGTTGCCCTTGACGGCGGTGCCGTTCGCAGGCGTGTCGCCGTCGCCGTAAAGCTGGATGCGCGAAGGCTTCTTCGACAGCTGCATCGCAAAGAAGATGCGGCGGCCCTTGGCCCAGCGGAACACGCGACGGGTGCCGGTGATCGTGCCGTCCGGCTCGATGGTCAGTTCGGCGTCGGTAATGAGCGGCTTGGCGTCGCTCTTGTCGAGGACGAGATGCGACAGGTCGACCAGCACATGGCCCGGCCCCTTGGGATAGGTATAGCGGTGCCAGCCCGTCCGCTCAGTCACGGTAAGCTCGGCAAGTACGCCGGACTCGAGCTTCACCCGGTAATAGCCGGGTTCGGCCTGCTCGTCCGAATAGCGCTGGCGATATCCTTCATCGGGGTTGGCGAGCGGCCCCGCGACCAGCTTCAGCTCGCCGCGCGTCGGCACGACCAGCACGTCCAGCATGTCGCCGATGCCGGTGCCCGACAGATGGGTATGGCTGAACCCCATGATCGAGCCGTCGCCGTGATGATAACCCGAACAGGTATCCCAGCGCTCGACATCGGTATCGGGGCTCAACTGCACCATGCCGAAGGGCATCACCGCACCCGGATAGGTATGGCCGTCACCGCCGGTCCCGACAAACAGATTGGGACGGGCGACCGGCATCGGTACGGCGGCGCTGACGCCACCGATCGGCAGGCTGGCGATCGCGGTCCCGGCGAGGAGTGAGCGGCGGGTCAAAATCATGCGAACGTCTCCCGCAATACTTCCGGCCGGGTGGCCGCGACATGGACGATCAGCTCGCCGAACAGGCCATTGGCCCAGGCGAACCAGTCGCGTGTGAACTTGGCGGGATCGTCGATATCGACCCCTTCGTGAATGAAGCCCGTACCGCCATGCGACCCACGGATCATCGCGAGGCTCGACCGCAGCAGCGCAGGGTCGCTCGAAGTCAGCGCGCGGGTGATGATCGACATCGGCCAGACCTGGCCCGGCCCGGTATGCGGACCGCCGATACCGGTCAGCGCCTTGCCCTCGAAATACCAGGGATTGGCCTTGCTCCAGCACGCCGCGACCGTCCGCTGCCACAGCGGATCGGCTGCATCGACGCAGCGGAGATAGGCCATGCCCGACAGCGAGGGCACATTGGCGTCGTCCATGAAGACGGCATTGCCATAGCCATCGACCTCATAGGCCCAGACGCGCTCGCCGCTCGGCAGGGTCATCGTGCCGAACTGCCTCAATGCAGCCTCGACCTCGGCGGCCAGCGTGGTGGCGTCCTGTGCCAGCGCGGGCTCGCCGACCGCGTTCGCGAGCGCCGCCAGTTCGCGAAGCGTCGTCATCGCGAACAGGTTGGCGGGGACGAACTGGCAGTAGAGACAGGCATCGTCCGAGGGGCGGAAGCCCGAATGGATCATGCCGTTGGGACGCGTCGGCAGGCCATAGCCGCGATACAGCGTCTCGGTCGGCTCGGGCGCGGAGCGGCGGAAGCGATAGGGGCCGGAGCCTTCCTTCCGCTGCTGTTCCCGAAAGGTCTTCACGATCAGGCGCGCCGAGGCTTTCCACTCGGCGTCGAACGGCGTCGTGTCGCCCGTCTCGCGCCAATAATCATGCGCCAGCCGGATCGCGTAGCAGAGCGAGTCGATCTCCCATTTCCGCTCGGCGACGCCGGGCTTCATGTCGGTATCGTCCTTTAACGCCCAGCTGAGGTTCGTCTTGGCGGTCGGGTCCTGCATGAAGGCATTGGCGTAAGGGTCGATCAGGATCGAACGCACCTGCCGCCCGATTAGCCCGCGGAACAACCGCCCCAGCGCCGGATCGCGCTTCACCAGATGCAGATAGGGTCGCAACTGCGCCGCCGAGTCCCGCAGCCACAGGCAGGGAATATCGCCGGTGATGACGAAGGCATCGGGCTTGCCGCCCACCTCGCCCAGCGACAGCACCGTGGTGTCAAGCGTGTTGGGATAGCAGTTGCCGAACATCCAGCGGAGTTCGGGATCGGCGATCAGCCTCGAGATGCGGGTGATCTCCGCCTCGACCGCCTTCGACACGAAGCGGCGGTCGGCGACGGCCGGGCGCTTGCTGGGGAAGGCGGGCGCGGCGGCGAAGGCCGGGGCGGCGGCGAGCGCCGCGCCCCCGGCGATCAGTTCACGACGGTTCGGGGTCATTTGGGCAGGTCCTGCGCGGTGCCGGTCACGGTGAACTGCGTCCACTGGCCAGCGCCGTCACCCGGCTGGCCGCCGCCGATATAGAGCTTGTAGGTGCCCGGCAGGATGCGGCGGGTGCCGTCGCGCCAGACCTGGCTCATGAGGCGCGGATCGATGGTGAAGCGCGCCGTGCCCGCCTGACCGGGCTTGAGTGCAACGCGGGTGAAGCCGACCAGCTGGCGTTGCAGCACGGGGTCGGTCAGCACCAGCTTCTCGTCCGTGGCGGGCGGGACCAGATAGGCCTGGGTCACTTCCTCACCGGCGCGCTGGCCGATATTGCGCAGTTGCACCGCGACATCGACCGGCTGGCCGACCGCGACGCTGGCGGTGACGGTCGGCTGGCCATAGTCGAACTTGGTGTAGCTCAGGCCATGGCCGAAGCCCCAGGCGGGCTTGCCGGTGAAGTAGCGATAGGTGCGCTCCTTCATGCCGTAATCGGCAAAGGCGGGCAGGTCGGCGGTCGACTGATAGATGGTGACGGGCAGGCGGCCCGAGGGGTTCACGTCACCGCTGAGGATCTCGGCCAGCGCGGTGCCGCCCTCGGTGCCCGGATAGAAGGCCGCCAGCGTCGCGGCGGGCTTGAAGTCGCCCAGCGACACCGCCGAGCCCGACATGACGACCGCGACCACCGGCTTGCCGGTCGCCTGGAGCGCGGCGAGCAGCTTGCGTTGCGGCTCGGGCAGCACGACCTCGGTCCGGTCGCCGCCTGCGAAACCGGGCACCGAGACGCCCAGCGCCTCGCCCTCCAGATCGGGTGACAGGCCGACGACGGCGATCAGCACGTCGGCGGTCCCGGCGACCTTCAACGCCTCGGCGGTCAGCGCTTCGGCAGGCGGCAGCCATTGCAGGCGCAGGCCCTCATCGCCGCCCTTATGGTCGATCTCGACCCGGATACGACGCGGCGCGGAACCGTCGATCGTCGTTTCCAGCGCCTTGCCGCCGATCACATCGTCCACGACCAGCCGGTCGTCGACATAAAGCTTCACCGCGTCATGCGCGGGGCAAGCGTGCCAGCAGGCGGGGCCGTCGAGGCGCAAGCGGTACTGGCCCGGCCCCGGCGGGGTCAGCGTGCCGGTCCAGCGGCGCTGGAAGGGCGCGGTCTTGGTATAGTTGAAGTCGATGCGGCGATCCTGGCCCGCGACCGACCACTGGCCGTTCGCGCCCATGGTCTCGACCGTCAGGCCGGGCCTGCCGTTCGCGGACAGCGCGGTTTCGGGCACGCCGACGAACGCGCCTTCGGCCAGAACCGAGCCTTGCGCATAGCGGACATTGCGGCCGAACCTGGCACGGATGCCGTCGAGCGGGGTGACGGGGTTAATGGCGGTGCCGTGATAATTGCCCTCCAGCACGCCCAGATCATCGGCATCCGCGCCGAACACCGCAAGCGTCTTGCCCTTGAGCGGCAGCATGTCGTTCGGATTGTCGAGCAGGATGATGCCCTTGCGCGCCGTCTCCAGCGCCAGCGCGCGGTGGGCGGTGGTGCCGACTTCGCTCGCCTTGATCCGGTTCCAGGGCGAATCCACGGTCAGCATCCGCCGCACCGCCAGCGCGCGGGCCAGCGCGGTGTCGATCTCACCTTCGGTAATCAGGCCGCGCTCCACCGCCTGGGGCAGCGAGAGATAGGCCTTGCCGCAGTTCAGGTCGGTACCCGCCCGCAAAGCCGCCGCCGCAGCGGCAGGCGCGTCGGGCTGAGCATGGTGGAACATCCAGATATTGCCGACCGAATCACAATCCGACACGACGAGGCCGTTAAAGCCCCAGTCGGTGCGCAGTCGCTGGGTCAGCAGCATCGGGTTGGCACAGACCGGCGTGCCGTGGATCGCGTTATAGGCGCACATCAGCGACAGCGCCTTGCCCTCGGTCACGGTTGCGCGGAAGGCGGGGAGGTAGGTCGCCTCCAGATCGCGCGGCGACACCATCACGTCGAAGCTGTCGCGCCCGCCCTCGGGGCCGGAATGGACCGCCATATGCTTGACGGTCGCGATGACCTTGGGATGCTTCAGGTCCGGGCCTTGCAGGCCGCGCACGAAGGCGATGCCGATGCGGCTGGTGAGGAAGGGGTCCTCGCCATAGGTTTCCTGGCCCCGGCCCCAGCGCGGATCGCGGAAGATGTTGATGTTGGGCGACCAGATGGTCAGCCCCTGGTACAGCCCGCGATCGGCGTTCAGCGGCTGCGAATTGAACTTGGCGCGCGCCTCGACCGCGACGACATCGCCGACCTTCTGGATCAGCGCGGGGTCCCAGGTCGCGGCCATGCCCATCGCCTGCGGGAACACGGTCGACGGCCCGTTGCGCGCGATGCCGTGCAGCCCCTCGCTCCACCAGTCATAGGCGGGCAGGTTCAGCGCGGGCTCGGCGGGTGCTTCGTTGACCAGCTGCGCCGCCTTTTGCGCGACGGTCAGCTTCTGCGCCTCCGGGGGAAGGGCGGGGGTGGCGGCCTGACCGGCGGCGGCGAGGAGGAGGAACGGGATCACTGGGCGTCCTTCGGACCGAGGGTGTAGATTTTGAGCTCGCGCGCCAGGGTGGCGGCGTCCGCGTCGCTTTGAATGGTGAGCGTAATGCTCTCGCCAGGCAACAGGTCGAAACCGTCGTCGGACGGTTCGGCGGCGGTGGTGCCGAAATTGACCTGCACCTGCCGCGCGAGGTTGCGCGCGGTCAGCGTCAGTTGCTTGCCCGCCCAGCGCGCGATGATGCCCGGCGCGGGGTAGAGCATGTCGCGCGGCACCTTTCGCTCGATGATCTGGCGGGCGACGACCTTGTCGCCGTCGAACAATTCGGCGACGCCGTAGCTGCTTTCCGGCGCGGCACCCGCGAACAGCGTCGCGTCGGGGATCGTTGCGACATCGCTGGCGGAAGCGGCGGCCATGGTCACGCTGCCGCTTTGCGAGCCCAGCTTGCGGCCGTCCATGCCATAGCCGGTGACGCGCCAGCCGAGCGGCTTTGGCGTCGTGGCGTCGGACACCAAGGCGATCCGCGTCGCACCGGGCTTGGTCTCCGCAACGATGGTCTGGGGTGCGAAGAAGCGGCGGACCTCGTGCTGGAGCATCTTGTCATGCCCGGTCCAGTCGATGCTCGACCAGCTGATCGCGGGCCAGCTGTCGTTGAGCTGCCAATAGAGCGAACCCAAAGTCACTGGGCGGCAGGCGCGGTGGTGACGCGCGGCCAGGCCGATGGCGCGGGCCTGCATCGCCTGGGACAGATAGATCAGATCGGCGAAGTCACGCGGATCGCGCAGATTCTGCTTCAGGTAGAAGGTGACGCGCTCATTGCCTTCGCCCGCCAGAAACTTCTGGTGCGCCTTCATCACCGGGCTGTCGATGCGGAAGTCCTCGGGCGCGGCGAAGGTCGCGATGGTCGACAGGTCGGGAAAGGCCTGGAAGCCATATTCCGACATGAAGCGTGGGCAGCTGTCGGTATAGCGCTCGATCGGCTTGGAGCCCGACCAGACATCCCAGAAATGGCGGTCGCCGTCCTTGTCGGTGTCGGTCGGCCCCTCATAATCGGTCGAGGGCGATCCCGGCCAATAGGGGATGCCGGGCGCGTTCTTGACCACCGCTTCGCGCAGCACGCGATCGAACAGCACCGCCATGCCGGTGCCGATCCGCTCCTGCTCGTCCGGGCCGACCGCCTTCTTGAACGCCTTGCGATCCGACCAATTTTCCCAGCCCGACAGCACTTCGTTATTGCCCGCCCAGATGACCAGCGAGGGATGGGATTGCAGGCGTGCGACCTGCTCCTCGGCCTCGATACGGACATTCTCGCGGAACTTGGCGTCGGGGGGCGTCACCGCGCCGCCGAACATGAAGTCCTGCCAGACCATCAGGCCCAGCTCGTCGGCGGCGTCGTAGAAGCTGTGCTCGGGATAATAGCCGCCGCCCCAGATGCGGACGATGTTCATGTTCGCCGCAACCGCTTTTTCCAGCATCTGGCGCTCGGTGGCGGCGGCGACGCGCGACGGGAAGGCGTCGAAGGGAATGACGTTGGTGCCCTTGGCGAAGATCACATTGCCGTTGATCTTCAGCCCGAAGCTGCCGTCCTTCCGGACCAGCTCGACGGTGCGCAGGCCGGTGCGCTTCTCGACCGCATCCGCCCCGGCCAGCGCGGCATTGACGGTGTAGAGCGGATGGGTACCGAAGCCGACCGGCTGCCAGCGCTGCGGTTTGGTGATCGCGACGGGGACGACCACCTCATTTTCGCCCGACTGGAGAGCGACATCGCGGCGGACCTTGATGCGCTTGCCATCGGGGCCGGTGACGGTCACGTCCATCCGCGCCGTCTGCGCGCGGTCGGCGACGACCGAGGCTCGGGCGAGGATACGCGCCTCGGCATCGGTCAGCGCCTCCTGCTCGATGCGCAGATTGTCGATGCGCGCGGTATCCCATGCTTCCAGGCGGGCGGGGCGCCAGATGCCGACATTGACGATGCGCGGTGCCCAGTCCCAGCCATATTGGTATTTCGGCTTGCGGATATAGGGTGAGGTCTGAACACCCTTCGGCTCGTCGCCATAGGGCGAGTCATACTCGCCGGGCAGCGGATGCTTCTCGGCCAGCACCATCGGCTGGAGCGTCTTGATCGGCGAGGCGAAGGTGACGACGATCTCGTTCGCGCCCGCCTTCAGCAGCGGCTTGGCATCGGCCCGCCAGCGGCGATGCGCGTTGTCGGCGGACAGCAGGCGCTGCCCGTTGACCGTGACGGTCGCGAAGGTGTCGAGCCCATCGAACACCAGGTCTAGGTGATCGCGGGCCAGCATGGCGGGCGTCACGTCCAGATTGGTTCGATACTGCCAACCGGTCAGGCCCGCCCACTGGATCGGGGCCTCGTTTGCGCCCTTATAGGGATCGGGCACGATGTTCGCTGCGATCAGATCTTGCTGCACGCTGCCGGGCACGGTCGCGGCCAGCCAGTTCGCCGCCTGTGGGTGCGCGCCGGCGGCGGCGGCGTCCTTCGGGTCGATCCGCACCTGCCACCGGTCGAGCGTCGCCACCGTCTTGGGCGCGGCCAACGCAGGAGCCGCCATCGGCAGGGGCAGGGCGAGCGCGGCCAGGATCAGACCGAGACGATGTTTCACAGCGATTTCCCCGAAAGCGGCATCGCTGCGCCGGGTCGGGCTGACCGCGTACAGGATGCAGGACTATGGCTTGGACCAGAAAGGGGCGCACGGCGCGGACGCGCGACGACGGCGGGGCAGGTCCCCGATCGCGCCAGGCTCTTTCTCGCCATCCGTCACCCCCGTCATCACCGGCTTGTCGTGCGCCGGTATTCTCATGGTATGTTTTGGTATCATGGCGAGGTGAACGGGGGGCGTCCACCCATTTTCGGGTACGATCTTCTATCCCATTGCACCTGCAATGGATTGGCGGCTCAATGCGCCATGCCTAGCGCGAGCAGCCCGATGATCCAGATCAGCAAAACGGCCGCCGCCATGACCGAGACGACCAGCGTCATCAGCAGGCCCGACACCAGGCCCAGGCGATAGGCCCCGCGAATCTGAAGGAACAGATGCACGGGAAAGGCGAGCATCAGCAGCGCCAGGCCGGGCAGATGCGCCAGCTTCGTCCACAGGATCATCACGACCATCAGCAGGCTGACGAAGCTGAGCGAATAGGTGACGAACACCGCATGGTCGAACATCGCCAGCCCGCGCTTCCACAGGAAGAACAGCCGCATGAACGGCATCGACAACAGGATCAACGCCCAGGAAAATTTATAGCCGTTCGCCTCCATCTTGAAGAGGAGGAATTCGGGATCGCGAATGGCATGGACGATCTTGGCATCCAGCGATTTCCAGCCGGTGATGACCTGCTCCTGATGTTCACCGGAGCTGGAATGGGCTTCGTCTCCAGCACCCAGCGTCATGGCACTGGCGGTGAAGTCCATGCCTTGCTTTTGGTCGACCAGCTCCGCCCGTTCCTTGTCGAGCAGGGCGGTATCACGTTTGGCGGCGACGGCCGCGGCGCGATCGCGGTCGATCACCGCAATCCGCTGGTCGACCTTGGCGACTTCGGCGCGCAACTCAGTCGCGGCCTCCTGCGTGCCGGGTGCATGGAATGTCGCAAAGCCCCCAAGGGCCGAATAGGCGATATAGAGCAGGAAGACGCTGAACAGATACAGCGCCAGCGGGGACAGGAAACGCCGTCGCTCGCCCGCGATATAGCGGCGGGTCAGTTCGCCGGGTCTGGTGACGAGCATCGCCATCGTCCGCCACACCTGTCCCTCGATATGCAGGACGCCATGGCTGAAATCATGCCACCATGCGCCCAGCGTGCGGTGGATGTGCGACGACTGGCCGCAAGCGTGACAATAATGGCCGACCAGCGCCGTGCCGCAATTCAGACAGGCCTTCGCCTCGTCTCCCACCATCTTGTCCCCCTGCATCTTATCCCCTTATCGATGCAAACCCCATTGACGAGACACGATAATTCGCCGCTCGACGCAAGGCCAAGGATCGTCGCGGCGGTCAGCTTTGCGCCGACAGGCGGGTATCGACCAGGTCGAGCTCGCGCCCCAGTCGCTGCGCGGTCTCCGACCCGATGGCACGCGCGTTGAGCAAGTCGAACACGACCCGCCGCTCGGCCCGGATCGCGGCCAGCCGCATCCGCCTCTCGACATCCTCCAGCCGCTTGGCATCGGGATCGACATCGCCCTCCAGCGTGTCGATCCGGCTGCGATAGCCGTCCATCAGGCGCGAGGCGATCTCGACATATTGGTCGGCATCGTCGCGACCCTCGGCCATTTCATGCTGGAGCCGCTCCAGCTCGGCGATGGCGGCCTTGGCGGCGGCGACGCGGGTATGGTCCAATTCGCTCATGCCGTCCTGGACCGGCAGGGCAAGGCCACGCAGCAGCAGCGGCAGGGTCAGGCTGGCGATGACCAGCGAGGACAGGATGACGCCGCATGCCAGGAAGATCACCAGATCGCGCGCGGGGAAGGGCGTACCGTCGCCCAGCGTCAGCGGCAGGGTCAGGGCACCCGCCAGCGTGATCGCACCGCGTGCGCCCGCCACCGACATGGCGGTGATGACCCGGCGCGGCGGGCTGGTGCGGTTGGGCAGATGCCGCTCGCGAAACAGGGTCAGGCGCAGCGCGACCCAGGTCCAGGCGAAACGAAGCGCCGCCAGCCCCGCGACGATCGCCAGCACATACAGGCCCAGCCACCACAGACTGTCGTGCCCGGTCAGCATCACCGTGTCGCGCGCGCCCGCGAACACCTGCGGCAATTGCTCGCCCAGCAGCACGAAGATGATGCCGTTCAGTGTGAATTGCAGCATGTCCCACACCGCCTGCCGCCGGATGCGGGTGGCGGCCTTCACGCCCGACGAGACGTTGGTGAAGGACATGGCGATGCCCGCCGCCGCCGCCGCCAGCACGCCCGAGCTTTCGACATGTTCGGCGACGAGATAGGCGGCGAAGGGGATCAGCAGGCTGACCAGGATGTTCGACCCGCTGTCGTCGCCGAAACGCCGCGCGAACAGGCTCTTGGCGGTGATCGTGCCCCAGGCGATGGCGACGCCCAGCCCTACGCCCGACACCGCCATCCATGCGAAGGTCAGCCCTGCATGGGTGAGCGAAAAGGCCCCGGTCAGCGCGGCGGCGACCGCGAAGCGCAGGCAGACCAGGCCCGAGGCGTCGTTGAGCAACGACTCCCCCTCCAAGATGTGCATCATGCGCTTGGGGATCGGCACCTTCTGCGCGATGGCCGACACTGCGATCGGGTCGGTCGGCGATACCACGGCGGCCAGTGCAAAGGCGACCGCATAGGGCATGGCGGGGATCATCCAGTGGATGAACAACCCCATGCCCAGCACCGTCAGGAACACCAGCCCCAGCGCCAGCCCCAAAATCGCGCCCGCGTCGCGGAACAGCTCGTCCTTCGGAATGCGCCAGCCGTCGAGGAACAGCAGAGGCGGCACGAAGAGCAGGAAGAAGATTTCGGGGTCGAGTTCGACGCGGATCTGCGCAATCCCGCCGATGACCGCACCGAGCGCGATCTGGACGAGTGGCCGTGGAAGCGCCGAGGGCAGCAGGCGGGAAACAACTCCGCTCAACACGACGGCGAGGAGCAGGAACAGGCTAAGCGTGACGATGTCCAATCGGGGACCTTTCGGGTGCAGCGGTTGGAGTGGCCATGGCGACAAGGCGGCACGACCGGCATATCAGCGAAAGGCGAGGGGCAAGGCCGACACGAATCGCGCGAGGGTTAACCATGACATGCGCGGCAAGGGGCGTTCAACCCGTTAAACGGGTTTTATCGGCTGATCCATGCTGTCTTATTTCCTCCCTTGCAAGGGGAGGTGGCGCGCGAAGCGCGTCGGAGGGGTGTCCCCCTCTCGATAGCGTGACACCCTTCCGTCAGGGCTGCGCTCTGCCACCTCCCCTTCCAGGGGAGGAATAGTTCAGGCGGCCGCTCTCAACTCGCGGTCTATGGGGGCGAGGGCCCCCAGGAATTGCTCGGCGCTGGCCCGCCACGAAAAGCCCTGCCCATAAGCCGCGCACGCTCCGCGATCGAGCGTCAGGGCTCCCGCGATGGCCCGGTCCAGCGCCTCGTCCATCACCCCGGTCTCGGGGCTGAGAACGTCGAGCGGCCCCTGCACCGGCAGGGCGGCGACGGGCGTTCCGCACGCCAGCGCCTCGATCATCACCAGCCCGAACGTATCGGTCCGGCTGGGGAAGACGAAGACGTCCGCCGCACGGTAGATGGCGGCCAGATCTTCGCCGAACTTGGCGCCCAGGAACCGGACATCGGGATATTGCTCGGCCAGTGCCGCGCGGGCCGGGCCGTCGCCGACCACGACCTTGGTGCCCGGCGTCCGTGTCTCGAGAAACGCCGCGATGTTCTTCTCGACCGCGACCCGGCCCGCATAGAGCTGCACCGGGCCGGGCAGCCCCGCGACCATTTCGTCATGCGGCCCCTCGGCCCGAAAGAGCGCGGTGTCGACGCCGCGTCCCCAATGCCGGTACTGCGGCAGGCCATGCGCGGCCAGCGTCGCGGCCACGCTGGGCGTCGAGGCCAGGATCGCGGTCGACGGCGCGTGGAACCAGCGAACGTAACGCCAGACGAATTCCGGGCTGACCGCCTTGACCCGTGCCGCCACATATTCGGGGAATTGCGTATGATAGGCGGTAGTGAAGGGCAGGCCGCGCGACAGGCACCAGCGCCGCGCGAGCAGCCCCAGCGGCCCTTCCGTCGCGATGTGCACGGCGTCGGGGTCAAACCCGCTCAGCGCCCGCCCGACCGCACCGGGGGCGGGTAGCGCCAGACGGATTTCGGGGTAAGTGGGGCAGGGGATCGAGGCGAAGAGGTCGGGGGAAACCACGCGGACCTCATGGCCCATCGCGCGCAGCTCGCCTGTCACCGATTGCAGAGTGCGGACCACGCCGTTGACCTGAGGTGACCAGGCGTCGGTGACGATCGCGATCCGCATCCGGCCTTGTCCTTCCCGATCAGGCGGCGATGGCGGCGACGGTCGGCTTGCTCCGTCGCGCCTCCATCTCGTCGCCCCAGTGCAGGATTTCCATCGTGCCGTCGAAATGCTCGACCAGCGCGGTGCAGCCCTCCACCCAGTCGCCGTCATTATAATAGGTGACGCCGTTGATGTCGCGGATTTCGGCGGTGTGGATATGGCCGCACACCACCCCGTCGACGCCGCGTGCGCCCGCCGCATGGGCGACGACTTCCTCGAAATGCGAGATGAAGGCGACGGCGTTCTTCACCTTGGCCTTGGCGTGCTTGGACAGCGACCAATAGGGACGCTTCATCCACCGCCGGACGATGTTCACCCAGCGATTGACCTCCATCAGCGCGGTATAGGCGAAGTCGCCGACATGGGCGAGCCAGCGATGCGCCAGCGTGATCGCGTCGAACTCGTCACCGTGCAGGACCAGCAGGCGGCGGCCGTCCGCCGTCTCGTGGATCGCCTTGCGACAGATGGCGATGCCGCCGAAATCCATGCCGGTAAACTGGCGGAAGATCTCGTCGTGATTGCCCGGGATATAGACGACGCGGGTGCCGCGCTTGGCACGCTTGAGCAGGCGCCAGACCACGTCGTTGTGCGCGGCGGGCCAGTAGAATTTCTTCTTCAGCCGCCAGCCGTCGATCATGTCGCCGACCAGATACATGGTCTCGCTGTCGACATGGTCCAGAAAGTCGATCAGCATCTCGGCATTGCAGCCGCGCGTGCCGAGATGCACGTCCGAGATCCAGATGGTGCGGTAACGGCGGCGTTCATGGCCCTCGGGCTCCGGCGTCACCGGCGCGCGGGGGATGAAGTCGAGGATGGCGGCGTCTTCGTGCAGCGAGCCATCGATCGGAATGCTGGTCATCGGCATCGTCGGAACCCCACGCTTGGCGTTCCGGATGTCATAGGCGTCATCTGTTACGCCCGCGTCGCAGATCGGTGACAGGCGCGCAGCAGTTTCGTGACGGGGGTAAGTCAGGACAAGAAAAATCCGCCGATCCTCAGGGACCGGCGGGCTGTTTTTTTCACGCCCCTCCCGCAAGCGAGTTTCAGGTCGGTCATGCCCCCGGCATGACCTAAACGATGCGGGGCATCGTTTACCTGAAACTGGGATGGGGGAGGGCAGGCCACGGGTGTTGGTCTCTGTGAGACTCCTTTCCCTCCCCTCGGTCCCCTCCCGCCTGCGGGAGGGGATGCAGGAGTGGCTTAGAACCGCACCGCGACCGAGGCGGCATAGGTCCGGCCGTTCTTGTAGAAGGCGGTCGGACGATCGCGCGTCGCGTTATACTGGTAATAGGTCTCGTCGAGCAGGTTCTGCGCGTTGACCGACAGCGTGATCTCCTTGGTCAGGTTCACACCCGCCGAGAAGTCCAGCTGGCTGTACGGCGCGACCATTTCGCGCGAGTTCAGGCGGCCGATCGTGCGGAAATAGCTCGAGCGGTAGTTGTAGCTCAGGCGCGCCTGGAAGATCCCGCTTTCGAAATAGGGGATCACGTTGACCGTGTGGCGCGACAGATACGGCAGGTTCAGTGCCGCACCCGACGAGTCGACCGAGGAGGTCGAGCTGTCCTGGTACGAATAGTTCGCCTGGATGCCGAAGCCGCCCCAGATTTCGGTCTGGCCCGACACCAGCGCACCGTTCACCTTCGCCGCGCCGCCATTGATCGGCTGGTTGACGTTGTACGTCGTCAGGCGATTCTGCAGCGAGTTGAAGAACACGGCGTTGGTACGCGTGTTGATGATGTAGTTCGAGATGTCGCGACGGAAGAGTTCGACCGCGATCAGCGAGCCGGCGCGCGGATACCATTCCGCCGTCAGTTCGTAGTTGGTCGACTCGTACGGCTTCAGGTTCGGGTTGCCGCCGCCGCCATCGAGCGTGATGTCGTTGAGCGAGGTCGCCGCCGCCAGATCCTGATAGCGCGGACGCGAGATCACCCGCGCGACCGAGCCACGGACCAGGAATTCCGGCGTGATCGAATAGGCGATGTTCACGCTGGGCAGGAACTTCAGATAGTCGGTCGTGGTGGTGGTCGGCACCGGCACCGGGGTGACCGTGTTGGCCAGCGTCACGGCATAGTTGGACTGGTCGCGGGTGTAGACCAGACGACCGCCGATGTTGCCGCGCAGGCCGCCTTCATCGAAATTGGCCTGGACGTAGGACGCGATGACCGTCTCGCGAACCTTGGTCGACGCGCCGACCTTGGTGACCAGCGGGCTGTTGATCGAGTTGGCGAGGATGTCGATCACCGCCTGCTCGGGCAGGTTGAGATACTGGGTCGCATTGCCCATGCCGCCGCTGCCGTCGAAGACGCCGCCCGGCGTGACGAGCGTGGTGACGCCCAGCTGGTTGGCGGTCTGCGAGCTGGTCTTGTAGGTGTTGATGCCACGACCGTCGATGCGGTTGACGTGGTCGGTCACGCGGCTGCCGATCAGGATCTGCTTGAACGGACCGAACTCGACCGGGATCGTCGCATCATAGCCGCCGAAGATGTCGCGGTCGGTGGTGACGCTATAGTCCAGGCCACCGATCTGCGCGCCGTTCAGCTGCTGGCCGTTGACGACGACCGGGCGGCCCTCGATCTGGGCGGGATTGTTGTTCGGGTTGGTGAAGTAATTCGCCGGGTTGGTCAGGTCGCCCGTGAAGTTCACCGTCGCCGAGGTCGGCGTGAAGGCATAGTTGAACGGCAGTTTGGTCTGCACGTTGAACAGATATTCGGGGTTGCGCCCGCCGGTCGCCTTCGACCAGCCGCCCGCGAAGTTGATCTTCGCGCCGTCATCGCCTTCCCAATCGGCGAAGAAGTTCAGGTTGTCGGTCTTCAGCTTGGTCTTGCGGACCAGCGTATCGAGCTGCGCCGACTGGTTCGGCGCGGCGGCGAAGCTGGCCGAGTTGACGACGCCGTTGGCGACATTGGCGGTCTGCAGCACGCTGCCGGTCCAGGCGACCGGGATCGTGTACATCGACTGGCTGTAGTTGTTGTAGTTGCCGTCGATGTGCAGGCCGTTCAGGGTCAGCGTCAGGTTGGGGGCCGGGCGGTACTGCACGGTGCCCGACACGCTGGCGCGCTCGCGGGTCTGCTGGAAATAGGCATAGTTGATGCCGAACGGCGCGACCGCGTTGATCAGGTCGTTCTTGGTGCCGCCGGTGACGGTGGCGTTCGGGTTGAGCAGCACGCCCTGGCCCGACGCGTCGCGCACGACATTGCCGTTAGCGTCCTTCTGGAAGAAGTCCGCGCCGCTCTGATAACCGAAGAATTCGACACCCGCGCGGGTCAGCGCCTGCTTGTCATAGGTCGCGGCGACCAGGAAGCCGAAATTGTCGGCTTCGTTGTGCCAGCTGTACAGACCCGAACCGCGGACATTCCCCTTCTCGGAACGGTCGTTGTACGTATAGCCGCCCGAAGCGAAGATCGAATTGGGTGCCAGGTCCAGGGGACGGCGGGTGCGCACGATGACCGTGCCGCCCAGGCTGCCTTCCTCGATGCGCGGTTCCGGCGACTTGTAGACCTCGAGCCGGTCGACCAGTTCGGGGGCCAGCAGCGAATAGTTGAAAGTACGGCTGGACGGGTCGTTGTCGTTGCCGCCCCAGTCGGCCGAGGCCAGTGCATGGCCGTCGAGCAGCATGCGGTTCAGTGCCGGGTCGGTACCGAGAATGGCGACCTTTTCGCCCTCGCCGAAGCGGCGGTCGATGCTGACGCCCGGGATGTGTGACAGCGATTCCGCCACGTTGCGGTCGGGGAACTTGCCCACGTCCTCGGCGGTGATGACGTCGACGACGGCGTTGGCCTCGCGCTTGACGTTGATCGCGTTGCGCAGGCTGGAGCGGATGCCGGTGACCACGATGTCACTGGATTCGCTGCCCGGTGCGGTCTGGGTCGGTGCATCGGCAGACGGCGTCGCGGTCTGCGCAAAAGCGGTGCCCTGGATGCCGGCGAGTGCGGTCGCCGTCAGGATCATGCCGCGGAAGCTCAACATGTTGAAATCCCCCAAAAAATACTCGCCGCTCCACCGCGCGCGCTCTTATTGTTGTCTGGGGATGGCTGGTGGCGTCCTCCCCGGCCGGCTTGTTATACGATATGCCGGAACTACCAACCTGTAACCAAACTGACATTGGTCCGTAAACGGAAAAAATATGACGTTCTTGTCATGAGACCATTGGGCTGGCGCATTGTCCGGCGTACTGCTTAAATGACTCATCTGTGAAAAACCCGCGCGGCGGTGGTCCCGGTGCGCGGCGCAAATGGGCCGGGGGAAGTTCAAGATGGTCATGTCACCAGTCCGCGCTGAAGCGCCGCTGCTGGAAATCTGCGTCGATGACGCGGACGGCGTGGCGGCGGTCGTGGCCGCGGGGGCGGACCGGATCGAGCTTTGCGGTGCGCTGGGTCTGGGCGGGCTGACGCCCTCGGCGGCGCTGGTGGCGCATGCGGTGGAGTCCGGTGTGCCGGTGCACGCGATGGTGCGGCCGCGCGACGGCGACTTCCGTTATGACCGTGCCGATATGGGACTCGCCACGAAAGAAATCCGTCACATGGTGGCGATGGGCGTCGCGGGGGTCGTGGTCGGGGCGATGGAGGACGACCAGCGGCTCGACCTGGACATGCTGGCGCGCTGGCGCGAGGCGGCGGCGGGGGTGGCCATCGTGCTACACCGGGCGATCGATCTGGTGGCGGACCCCGTCGAGGCGGTCGGACAGGCGGCGGAGCTGGGCTATGACCATATCCTGACTTCGGGCGGGGCGGCGACGGCCGAGCAGGGCGCCGACGTCATCGCGAAGATGGTCGAAGTGGCGAATGGGCGCCTGTCGATCATCGCGGGATCGGGTGTCTCGGCGGACAATGTCGGGGCGCTGATCGCCCGGACCGGGGTCGATGCGGTTCACGCCTCGGCCAGCGTGCGTGAGGATTGGGGGGATTCGCGGGTGCTCGGCATGGGGTTTGCGGTCGGGCCCAGGCGCCGGACAAGCGCCGATCGCATCGCCGCGATCCGACAAAAGATAGGGGAAGGATAAAAGCCAATGTATGCCAAATATAATACCTATTGCTCGCTTGGTTCGGCTGCGATAAGCCTGTTGACGAAGCGGGGCGTGGCATGAGCGACGCCCGGGCAAAGGGGGATGGCGCGGCCATGACATTCTCGGCGCAGGTCGGCTCCTTCCGAAAGGGGAACCCCGCGCCGTTATACCTCCAGCTCCAGCAGTTGCTGCGCGATGCGATCACCAACAATGTCCTGGCCGAGGATGATGCGATCCCCGCCGAGCGCGATCTGGCGATCGAATATGACGTGTCGCGGATCACGGTGCGCAAGGCGATCGGCGGACTGGTCGAGGAAGGGCTGCTGACGCGCAGGCGCGGCGCGGGGACCTTCGTCGCGGGGCGCGTGGAGAAGAGCTTCTCCAAGCTGTCCTCCTTCTCCGAAGACATGATCGCGCGCGGCCGCACGCCGAGCAGCCAGTGGGTCAGCCGTGCGCCGGGAACGGTGACGCCGGAAGAGGCGCTGTCGCTGGGCCTGTCGCCGGGGGCACCGGTCTATCGTTTCCAGCGTGTGCGCTTCGCCGACGAGGTGCCGATGGCGATCGAGGTGTCGACCATTGCGGGCTTTGCGTTGCCCTCGATCGAGGCGGTCGACCGCTCGCTCTATGCGGCGCTGGAGCGGACCGGCAACCGGCCGGTGCGCGCGTTGCAGCGGCTGCGTGCGGTGCCGTTCGGGCCCGATCATGCCAAGATGCTGGATGTCGATCCGGGCCATGCGGGCCTGTTGATCGAACGGCGCGGATTTCTACGCGATGGACGGGCGGTGGAATATACCCAGTCCTTCTATCGCGGCGATGCCTATGATTTCGTCGCGGAGTTAACCGATGTCTGATGTGATGACCGCCGGTAGTGCGGGGACCAGCACCCTGATGGGAGCGGAAGCGGGGGAGGCGCCGGAGGCGATCGCCCGGCTGCTGGCGCGCAATGCGCCGACCGTCCGGGCGCTGGCTGAGCGGCTGCGTGCCGCCCCGCCGCCGGTGATCATCACCATCGCGCGTGGGTCGTCGGACCACGCCGCGACCTATGGCAAATATATTCTGGAGACCAAGACCGGCGTGCCGGTGTCGTCGGCCGCGCCTTCGGTCGCATCGATCTTCGAGACGCCGATGAAGGTACAGGGTGCGCTGGTCATCGCCATCTCGCAGTCGGGGCGCAGCCCGGACCTGCTGGCGACGGTCGAGGCCTATCGTGCGGGCGGCGCGCATATCGTCGCGCTCGTGAACGATGAGGAGTCGCCGTTGGCGACCGGCGCGGACACCTTCCTGCCGCTGTCGGCCGGTCCCGAAAAGGCCGTTGCCGCCACCAAGTCCTGCCTGACCGCGCTGGCGGGTCTGGCGCAGCTCGCCGCCGCCTGGGCTGGCGACGAGACGCTGGAGGCCGCCCTGGGCGATCTGCCCGGTCAGGTCGAACAGGCGCTGGGCCTCGACTGGTCCTCGGCGGTTGAGGGACTGCGCGAGGTTAGCCAGATGTTCGTGCTGGGTCGCGGTTACGGCTACGGCGTCGCGCAGGAAGCCGCGCTGAAGCTCAAGGAAACCTGCTCGATCCAGGCCGAGCCGTTCAGCGCCGCCGAAGTGCGCCACGGTCCGATGCGTATCGTCGAGCCCGGCTATTCGGTGCTGGGCTTCGCCACCTCCGACGTGGCGGGCGAGGATGTGAAGGCGGTCGCCGACCAGTTCGAGGGCCGCGGCGCCAAGCCGTTCGTCGCGGGGCAGGGTGGTGCGCTGCCGATGGTCGCAGGCCATCCCGCGCTGGAGCCGATTGCGATGCTCGCCAGCTTCTACCGCATGGTCGAGGCGCTGGCGCTCGCCCGTGGCATGGACCCCGACTCGCCGCCGCATCTGCAGAAAGTGACCCGCACGCTATGACCCGTTTCCGTTTCGTCAACGGCCATGTCGCGACCCAGGGCGGCGTCCTGCCGGGTGCGGAGATCGTTTTGGACGGCGACCGTATCGCCTCGATCGGCGCCGTGGACGGCTCCACCGACACGATCGACCTGAACGGCGGCTGGGTCGTGCCCGGCTATATCGACACCCAGGTGAATGGCGGCGGCGGCGTGCTGTTCAACGACCGTCTCGACGTGGACGGCATTGCGACCATGGCGGCGGCGCATGCCGTCTATGGCACCACCGCGATGCTGCCCACCCTGGTCAGCGAGACGCCGGATAAGATTGCCCGCGCGCTCGACGCGATCGACGAGGCGATCGAGGCGAAGGTGCCCGGCATCGTCGGCATCCATATCGAGGGCCCGGTGCTGAACCCGGCGCGCAAGGGCATTCACGATCCGACGCGCTTCCGCGATCTGGACGAAGAGATGATCGCCGTCCTGACCCGTCCCCGCAAGGGCAAGGTCATGCTGACCATCGCGCCCGAGCGGGTGCCGGTCGCCACCATCCGTCGTCTGGCGGAAGCGGGCGTGCTGGTCAGCGCGGGCCATAGCGAGGCGAGCTATGAGCAGGCGGTCGAGGCGTTCGGTGCGGGCGTCGTCGGCGTCACGCATCTGTACAACGCGATGCCTGCCATGCAGCAGCGTGTGCCGGGTCTGGCGGGCGCGACGCTCGACGATCCGCGGCCCTATGCGGGGCTGATCATCGATGGCTTCCACGTCTCCGCGCCGATGCTCCGGCTGGCGATGAAGGCGCGGCCGTTCGACAAGCTGATGCTCGTCACGGACGCTATGTCGTCGGTTGGTGCGGTCGAGAAGGACTTCGTGCTCCACGGCCGTCATATCGACGTGTCGGGCGGCAAGTGCACCTATACCGACGGCACGCTGGCGGGCTCGGACCTCGATATGGGGTCGGCGGTCGCCAACGCGGTCGAGCAGCTGCGCATCACCGTCGATCAGGCGGCGGCGATGGCCGCGACGCATCCGGCGGCGTTCCTTGGCCTCGGCCATGAGCGCGGGGCGCTGGCCCAGGGGCTGCGCGCCGACTGGGTGGTGCTCGACGCCGCGCTCAAGCCGGTCGAGACGCGTATCGCCTCGGCGGAGCCGGTCGCGGCATGACGGTCGCGCGCCGCGACCTTCTGCTGGGCAGCGCGGTGGTGGGGCTGGCGGGCGGCATGGCGCCCGTCCCGGCCTTCGCCGCCAGTCGCCGCCCGGCGGACGGCGCGGGCGCGCTGCCCATGCCCGAGCCCGTGGACCAGCTTCCGCCCGCGCTGCCGGTGCAGGATGCGGCCCGAGTCCTGATGGATCGTGGCTGGGTGTTCCATGAAGGCGATGTCGAGCCTGCGCCGCTCGACACGCACAACGCGACCTATCTGTCGGTCAAGGCGGGCAATGGGCGCGGCGCGGCGGCGGTCGATTATGACGACAGCGACTGGCAGTCGGTCGACCTGCCGCATGACTGGGCCTCGTTCCAGCCCTTCGTAAAGACCGCCAATGTCGCGCAAGGTTACCGCCCGCGCGGGATCGGCTGGTATCGACGCAGCTTCCGCCTCGACCCGGCTTTGCGCGGACGGCGGATCGAGCTGGAATTCGGCGGCATCGCGACGAACGCCACGATCTGGGTCAATGGCAGTGTCGTTTCGCACAATTTCTCTGGCTATAACGCGGTCCGCATCGACCTGACCCCGTTCGCGCGGTTCGGGGACGAGGCCAATGTCGTTGCCGTCCGCGTCGATGCGGAGGCAATGGAAGGCTGGTGGTATGAAGGCGCCGGACTCTATCGCCATGTCTGGCTGGGCCACTATGCGCCGGTCTCGATCGCGACCGACGGCGTTCATGGCGATCCGCGCAAGGGCGAGTCCGGCTGGCATGTCCCCGTCACGGCGACACTGACCAGCATCGTCGACACCGACAGCGCGGTCACGGTCGAGGCGCGCCTGCTCGATCCGCAGGGCAGGGTGGTCGCGCAGGGACAGGCACAGACGACGGTGCCCGCGCTGGACGAGGGCAAGGCCGCGCTCGACCTACCGGTCGCCGACCCCATGCTCTGGTCGGTCGAGCGGCCGACCCTCTACACGCTCGACGTACGGCTTGTGCGCGATGGACAAGTGGCGGACGAGCGGCGGGTGCCGATCGGATTCCGTACGCTGCGCTTCGACGCGGCCAACGGCTTTTTCCTCAACGACCGCCCCGTCAAGCTGAAGGGCGTGTGCCTGCATCAGGATCATGCGGGCGTCGGTACCGCCATCCCCGATGCGCTGCTCGGCTGGCGGCTCGACCGGCTGAAGGCGATGGGCTGCAACGCCATCCGGTCCAGCCACAATGCACCGACGCCGGAATTGCTCGACTGGTGTGACCGGCTGGGCTTCCTCGTGATGAACGAGAACCGGCAGTTCAATCCCGCGCCCGAATATCGCGCGCAGCTGGAATGGCTGGTCCGGCGCGATCGCAACCACCCCAGCGTCATCATGTGGTCGGTCTTTAACGAAGAGCCGATGCAGGGCACGCCTGCGGGCGTCGAGATGGTCAAGCGCATGGCGCACTGGGTCCGCGCGCTGGACGACAGCCGCCCGGTGACGGCGGCAATGAACGGCGCCTTCTTCAATCCGGTCAACGTCGCGCAGGTCGTCGATGTGACCGGGTTCAACTATTATCAGGGCGATTACGACCGCTATCACCAGCTGAACCCGGCCAAGCCGATGACTAGCTCGGAGGATACCAGCGCCTTCATGACGCGCGGCGCGTTCGAGAGCGATCCGGCCCGCCACATCGCGTCGAGCTATGACGTCGAGGCGGCAAGCTGGGGCGACACGCATCGGAGCGCGTGGAAGAAGATCGCCGAGCGCGCCTTCGTGGCGGGTGGCTTCGTGTGGACCGGCTTCGACTATCATGGCGAGCCGACGCCCTATGAATGGCCGAGCATCGCGAGCTTCTTCGGCATCATGGATCTGTGCGGCTTTCCCAAGACCGCCTTCGACATCCACCGCGCCGCCTGGGTCGACGACCAGCCGGTGGTCGCGATCGCACCGCACTGGAGCTGGCCGGGGCGCGAAGGCAAGCCGACCAAGGTCATGGTCCTGTCCAATGGCGAGCGAGTCGTTCTGCGCCTGAACGGGAAGACCGTGGGCGAGGCGGTGGTCGACCGGCTGATGGGAAATGAGTGCACTATCCCTTATGCGCCGGGCCGGATCGAGGCGATCGCCTATCGCGGCGGCCGTGAAGTTGCGCGTGCCGCGCATGAGACGGTTGGTGTGCCGGTCGCCCTTCGGCTGACCCCGGCGCGCACGGTGATGGCGGGCGATACCGAGGACGCGCAGGCGATCACCATCGATGCCGTGGATGCCAAGGGCCGCCACGTCCCGACCGCCAATCTGATGACCCGCTTCACCATCGAAGGCGGTGCGATCATCGGGGTCGGCAATGGCGATCCCAACAGCCATGAGCCTGAAAAGGGCAATCAGCGCTCGCTGTTCAACGGCCTCGCCCAGATGATCGTGCGGCCCGATATCGGGCGCGGGCGGATCACCATTCGCGCGACGGCGGACGGGTTGAAGCCTGCCACGCTGAAGCTCGACCGGCTGGGCGTGATGCCGCGTGCGCAGGTCGCGGTGATGAACGGCGATATGGACGTGCGCGAATGGCGGCGCTCGCCGCTGCTGGCGACCAGGCCGTCGCCCGACCTCGCACCCGCCGCCAGCGACAATAATGGCTGGGCCTTTGTCCAGGCGGGTACGCCGACCCCGGCGGAGGGGGCGGGCTGGCGCGTCTATCGCGCGGTCGTCACGCCCCGGCGGGCGGTCGCGGCACGGGGCGGCGAACTGCGGCTGGCTTCGGTCGGCGGCATGGCGAGCCTGTGGGTCGATGGGCAGCTGGTCGCGGAGAAGCGCGATCCCAAGCCCGGTCCGATGACGGCGACCCTGCCGTCCGGCGCGGGCAAGCGGACCGTCGCGCTGATCGTCGCGGGGATGGGCAATATCGATAGCGGCCTGCTGGGCCGGGTGACGATCCGCCCACGCTGAAGGCGTGCGGGGGACGCTCACGGGGAAGGAATGCAGTTTGGCGAAAGTGACGTGCGATGAGTGACCTGACCGTTTTTGCGCCGCTGGCAGGCTGGGTGACGCCGCTCGCCGAAGTGCCGGACCCGGTCTTTGCCGAGAAGATGCTGGGCGACGGTGTCGCGATCGATCCGGTCAACGACGCGCTGTGCGCGCCCTGCGACGCGACCGTGCTGACGGTGCATGAGGCGGGCCATGCGGTCACGCTGCGCAGCACCGACGGCTATGAGCTGATCTGCCATATCGGTATCGACACCGTGTCGCTGGGCGGCAAGGGGCTGACGCCGCAGGTACAGGCTGGCGCGAAGGTGCTGGCGGGCCAGCCGCTGATCCGCTTCGACCTCGACTATCTGGTCCAGAACGCCCCCGCTGTCGTCACGCCGATCATCGTCGCCGATGCCACCCGCTATGCCGTCGAGCCCATCGCCAAGGGGTTGGTCGCGGTCGGTGATCCGCTGCTGCGCGTCGTGCCGCTGGGCGTCGAGACGGTCGATGCCGACATCGGCGGCGACATGCTGGTCGAGGAAACGGTCGTCGCACTGTCGCACGGCCTGCACGCCCGTCCCGCCGCGCGGCTGGTCGAGGCGGTCCGCAAGCATGACGCGCGCGTCACCCTGTATCACGGCGACCGCCATGCCTCGGCACTGAGCGCCGTCGGTCTGCTGGGGCTGGGTCTGGGCCATGGCACGACCGTGCGGATCGAGGCGAGCGGGGCACAGGCCGCCGCTGCCCTGGCCGAGGTCATCGCTTTCCTGAACGACGCCACGCCCGAGGAAACGCCGGTCGATGTGCCCGAGCCGGTACGCGGCGAGGGGCCGGGGCTGGGCGGTGTGCCCGCCGCGCCGGGCCTTGCGGTCGGGCCGATCCACCGGCTGACCCGTGCCGCCATTCCGGTCGAGACGCGGGCGGGTACCGAGGAGGAAGAGCGCACCCGCTTGAACGAGGCGCTCGACACGGTGCGCGAAGGCCTGGCCCGGGCGGCCGCCGCTGGTGGCGCACGCGGCGGGGTGATGGCCGCGCATGGCGCGATGCTGGCCGATCCGACGCTGACCGACGCCGCTTTGGCCATGATCGGCCGGGGGATGAGCGCGGGCGTGGCGTGGCAGGAAGCGATCTCCGAGCAGGTCGCGGTCCTGTTGTCGAGCGGCGACCGCCGTATCGCCGAGCGCGCCGACGATCTGCGCGATCTGGAACGCCATGTGCTTGCAGCCTTGGCGGGCCTACCCATCGAAGGGCCGAGCGTCCCGCAGGGCGCGATCCTGGTCGCCGAGGATTTGCTGCCCAGCCAGGTTGCGGCACTCGACGCCGCCGTCGTGGCGGGCATCGCGCTGGTCAAGGGCGGGCCGACCTCGCATGCGGCGATCCTGGCGGCGGGCATGGGCCTGCCCATGGCGGTCGCCTTTGGTGAGCCGCTGGCCGCGCTGGAGGATGGCCGGATCATCGTGCTCGACGCCGATCGCGGCCTGATCGACCCCGAACCCGATGCGGAGGCACAGGGTCAGGTGCGCGACACCATCGCCCGCCGCAAGGCCGAGATGGAGGCGGCGCGCGCCGCGCAGGGGCCCTGCCGCATGGCGGACGGCACCCGGATCGAGATGTTCGCCAATCTGGGCTCGGTCGCCGATGCCGAGGCGGCGGTGGCCGAGGGCGCGGAGGGCTGCGGCCTGTTGCGCACCGAATTCCTGTTCCTGGAACGCGCCACCGCGCCGACTCGCGACGAACAGGCCCGCGATTACCAGGCGATCGCCGATGCACTGGGCGACCGGCCGATGATCGTCCGGCTGCTCGATGTCGGCGGCGACAAGCCCGCGCCCTATATGGACTTGCCCGTCGAGGAGAATCCGGCGCTGGGCCTGCGCGGCATCCGCGTGTCGCTCGCCGATCCGCGGTTGCTGGAAGATCAGGTGGCTGCGATCTTGGCGGTGCGCCAGCCGTGTCGGATCATGGCGCCGATGATCGCCAGCCTGTCCGAACTGGAGGCGGTTCGCGCCGTCGTCGAGCGCCACGGTCGCAAAGCCGAGGTCGGCGTCATGATCGAGACGCCCGCCGCCGCGATTTCTGCCGATATTCTCGCGCGTAAGGCGGACTTTTTCTCAATCGGTACGAACGATCTGACCCAATATACGCTGGCCATGGATCGCGGCAATGCGGCCGTGGCGGCGGGGGTCGACGGGCTGCATCCGGCGGTGCTGCGTCTGATCGGCACGACCTGCGACGGCGCGGCGCGGCACGACACGCCGGTCGGCGTCTGCGGTTCGCTGGCCGCCGATCGCCTGGCGGTGCCGATCCTGCTGGGCCTGGGCGTCAGCGAATTGTCGGTGCCCCCGGCGCGGGTGGCGGCGATCAAGGCGCTGGTCGGCACGCTCGACATGGTGAAATGCCGCGCCGCCGCGATTGCCGCGCTGGCGCTCCCCTCGGCGGCGGCGGTCCGCGCGCACATCACGACTATGCTTCAGGAGATCGGCGCATGAGCTCGCCCATGGCCACCATCCAATCGCTCGGGCGAGCGCTCATGCTGCCCATCGCGGTGCTGCCGGTCGCGGGCCTGTTGCTGCGCTTGGGCCAGCCCGACATGCTGAACATCGCCTTCATGGCGAATGCGGGCAATGCGATCTTCGACAATCTGGGCCTGTTGTTCGCGGTCGGTGTCGCCACCGCCTTTGCCCGTGACGGCAATGGCGCGGCGGCACTGGCGGGCATCACCTGCTACCTGGTCACCATCAAGGGTGCCGAAACCCTGATCGTGCCGCCCTCCGGGACGGGAGCCGGACTGGCCAAGGACATCGCCGCGACCGTCGAGGCGGCGTGGCGGACCAAGTCGGTCCATCGGTTCGACGTGCCGGTCGGCATCGTCGCGGGGCTCATCGGCGGCAATTTCTACAACCGCTTCGCCACCATCAAGATGCCGGAATATCTGGCCTTTTTCGGTGGCCGTCGCTTCGTGCCGATCATTTCGGGCATTGCGGGCCTGGGGCTCGCCGCCCTGCTGGGCATGGCGTTCGGGCCGGTCAATGCGGGCATCGACGCCATGAGCCAAGGCATCGTCCAGGCGGGCGGGCTGGGGCTGTTCGCCTTTGGCGTGCTCAATCGCCTGCTGGTCGTCACCGGCCTGCATCACATCCTGAACACCGTCGCCTATTTCGTGGTCGGCGATTATCAGGGCAAGACGGGCGACCTGACCCGCTTCTTCGCGGGCGATCCGACCGCAGGCGCGTTCATGAGCGGCTTCTTCCCCGTCATGATGTTCGGCCTGCCCGCCGCGTGTCTGGCCATGTATCATGAAGCGCTGCCGGAGCGGAAAAAGGCGGTCGGAGGCATGCTGTTCAGCCTGGCGCTGATGTCGTTCCTGACCGGCGTGACCGAGCCGATCGAGTTCAGCTTCATGTTCCTGGCGCCGGTCCTCTATGCCTTCCACGCGGTCCTGACCGGTCTGTCGGAAGCGTTGATGAACGCGCTGGGCGTAAGGCTGGGCTATACCTTCTCGGCCGGTCTGTTCGATTACGTCATCAATTTCGGCAAGGCGACCAAGCCGCTCATGCTGTTGCCGATCGGCGCGGCCTATGCGCTGATCTATTATGCGGTGTTCCGCTTCGCGATCCGCCGCTGGAACCTGCAGACGCCGGGCCGTGAGGTCGAAGCCGCGGCTGAGGGCGAGGCGACCGAGATCGCCGGCGGGCGCGGGGCATCCTTCGTCGCGGCGATGGGTGGCAGCACGAACCTCAGCGAGATCGCGGCCTGCACCACCCGCCTGCGCCTGATCGTGGTCGATCCCGCCCAGGTCGACGAGCCCGCGCTCAAGCGGCTCGGCGCACGCGGTATCCTGCGTCCCTCGGCCAGCGGCGTTCAGGTCGTGCTGGGTCCGATTGCCGACGCCGTGGCGATGGAAATGCGCGCCGCCGTCGAGTCCGGGCCGATCGCCGCCACCGCCCGCGCGGCGGCTTCGGTCACGGCCGCACCGGTCCAGGAGGTCGCCGCCAAGGCGCAGACCAGTCTGTCGGATACGCTCGTGCGAGCCATGGGCGGCGCGGACAATATCGTCTCGGCCAGCCACCATGCCGGACGTTGGCGCGTCGTCCTTGTCGATCCCGCCCGTCAGGTCGGAACGGCACCGGGCCAGGCCAGGACGATCGCGACGGTGGCGCCCGACATCGTCCACATTCTGATTGATTAAATTACTGTCATCCTGACGTTAATCATATTGCCGCCTCAAGCGCAGGCTATATAGGCGCGCGTATCGGCTAATGAGAATGGATGACGGTCGCGTTTGGACGGTGACCGGGACGGAGGGAATTTTTGGTCAGCGAAGCGCCAGAAGTCTTGGACGATAAGCGGCTCTACCGCGCCCCGGCGCTGGAAAAAGGGCTCGATATCTTGGAGCTGCTGGCCGCCGAGGACCTGCCCTTGACGATGAGCGCGATCGTCACCCGTCTCGGGCGGTCGACAGGCGAGCTGTTCCGGATGATCCAGGTGCTGGAACATCGCGGCTATGTTTCGCAGGGGCCCGACGGTTATGTCATGACCTCTCGCCTGTTCCATCTGGGGCTGAAGCGTCCGCCGGTGCGCAGTCAGATGGAACAGGCCCTGCCCGAAATGCGGATGCTGTCCGACCGTATCGGCCAGTCCTGCTACCTCGCCATTCCCTCCGGCGCGGCATCCTCGGTCATCGCGCGAATGGAGGCCAATACCTCGGTCGGCTTCTCGGTGCGTGTCGGCTATCGCCGCCCGATCCATGAAACCCCGTCGGGGCAGTTGCTCTATGCCTTCCAGCCGGATGAGACACGGGCCGAATGGGACGGCCTGTTCGACCCGCCCCTGTCGGATGAGCGTCGTGCGGCCCTGATCGCGACGACGGATGCAATTCGCTCTCAGGGCTTTGTGCAGACGGACAGCGCCGAACTGCCCGGCATGGTCGAACTCGCCGTGCCGATCATGCGCGGCGGGCGTGCCGTCGCCGTGCTGACCGTGCCCTTCATCCGCATTACCGACGCGACGGTGGATGTCGACCAGGCGCTGGCGGTGCTGCGCGCGACGGCGACGCGCATTTCCGAACAGCTGATCGGAAACGACGCCCGTATCTGAAGCCCGCGCCTGACGGCGGCCTGATCCCGACTTGTCCCGGCGCCTCTTCGCGGCGATAGGGTCGGTGACCGATTGAACAAATCCGACAAGCCGGACTTTAGTCCCGATCGTCGGAGCGCCACGCCATGCGATCGATCGGACAGGTACAGGGGACCGTCAGTTGCTGTTGAAATATTATAAGGGATCGCTTCTGTTCACATTGCTCTGCCTGGCCATCGCCGCCTGGCTGGGCTTTCAGAGCACGGGAACGGTCCCCGGTACGCTCGGCATCCTGTGGATCGTGCTGGTGCTCGGCGTGCTGGAGGTGTCGCTGTCCTTCGACAACGCCGTCGTCAACGCGACCGTGCTGCGCGACATGGACGACAAATGGCGCCACCGCTTCCTGACTTGGGGCATCATCATCGCCGTGTTCGGGATGCGCATCGTCTTCCCGCTCGCCATCGTCGCGATCGCGGCACATCTGGGGCCGATCGAGGCGGTGAAGCTCGCGGCGGGCGATCCGGTGCGGTATGAGCAGATCATCACCTCCGCCCATGTCGGTATTTCCGGTTTCGGCGGCAGCTTCCTGGCCATGGTCGGCCTGAACTTCTTCCTCGACGACGAGAAGGAGGAGCATTGGCTGCCCGTGATCGAACGCCCATTGGCCGCGCTGCGGGACATTTCGGGGCTGGCGACCGGCATCGTCCTGCTGGCGCTCTATGCCATTTCGCGGTTCATCCCGGCAGACGACGCGATGACCTTCATCACCTCGGGGATTTTCGGCCTGCTGACCTATATCGCGGTCCATGCCATCGGCGTGCTGCTGGGCAGCGACGGCGATGCGGCGACGGGCGCGGCCGCGCGGTCGGGCTTCGCGGCGTTCCTGTATCTCGAGGTGCTGGATGCCAGCTTCTCGTTCGACGGGGTGATCGGTGCGTTCGCGCTGTCGAACAATCTGTTCATCATCGCGCTGGGCCTGGGCATCGGGGCGATGTTCGTCCGTTCGATGACGATCATGCTGGTCGATCACGGCACGCTCGCGCAATATCGCTATCTGGAGCACGGCGCCTTCTATGCCATCGTCGCGCTGGCGACGATCATGCTGCTGTCGGTGCGGTTCCACATTCCGGAGACGATCACGGGCCTGATCGGCGCGACGCTGATCGGTCTGGCCTTCTGGGCCTCGGTCCGCAGCAACCGCAAGGCGCCGCAGGATCTGCCGCATGGTGGTGATCCGGTGCGGGCGGCGGGGAAGCCGATCGGCGACTGACGCCGCGATCGTGTCGCTTGCGGAACACTTTGCCCATGCGGGGGATTTCCCTTCCGAACGCTGGGCGAGGGACAGGTCATGTCGATTTCTGCAATCGATACGCGACGGGAGCAAAGGCGCGCCGATGACGGGCCGCTGCTGACGGAATTATTCCTGAAGGGGCGGGGGCGCGACACCATGACGGCGGAGGATGTCGCGAGGCTGGAGGACAGCGTCGAGGAGGTTCGCGCCATCCCCGCCCGCACCATCGTCATCCGCCAGGATGAACGGGTTCGCTACAGCAGCCTGCTGCTGGAAGGCGTGATGTGCCGGTACATGGACGACCGACAGGGCAACCGCCAGATCGTCGCCTTTCATGTTCCCGGCGATTTCGTCGATCTACACGGCTTTGCGATGCGCCATCTGGACCATGACATCGCGACGCTGACCCCCGTGCGGGTCGCATTGGCGGGACATGATCGGCTGGAACGGATCGTCGCCAGTTATCCCCGGCTGACGCGGTTGCTATGGTTCTCGACGCTGCTCGACGCGGCGATGCACCGGGAATGGGTGTTCCGGCTGGGGCGGCTGGAGGCGGATGGTCGCGTCGCGCATCTGTTCTGCGAGCTTCACGCGCGGCTGGCCATGGTCGACCTGGTTCGCGACGGCGTGTTCCGTTTCCCGGTAACCCAGATCGATCTGGCGGAGGCGGCGGGGATCACCCCGGTGCATCTCAACCGCGTACTTCGCTCGCTGCGCGAGCGGGGGCTGATGACCTTTCGCAGTGGGGAGGCGCATATCTTCGACCTCGACATGCTGGCCGCGCTTGCGGATTTCGACCCCGGCTATCTCTATGGCGGCGGCCCGACCCTGGACAAGCCGGGCGCATGACCCCGCTCGGCGAGTCCGGCAGCCCCTATCACGGCGTCCATGACGATGCTGGCGTGGCAACCGCCGAATGCGGGGTCGTCATGCTCGACGGGCCCAATGGCGTGGCGGTGGCGATGACGCCCGCTGCGGCGCGTGCCACCGGCGAAGGGCTGATGGCGGCGGCCCGACTAGCAGAGGCGCAGGGCGGCGAGGGATAGGTCACAAGACTTTACCCACCGAAACACGGGCTTATGGTGATGATGCGCGTTTCATGACCGGGAGTTCACATTGCGTCATCTGTCCCTCGCCGCCGCTCTGGCGGCTCTGTTGAGCACGTCCGCCATGGCGTCTCCGCCCCAGGCCGTACAGGCACCTGCCACCAACCCCCTGATCGCGCCATGGACCGGCCCCTATGGCGGGGTGCCGCCCTGGGACAAGGTGAAGCCCGAGCTGTTCCCGGCGGCCTTCGAGGCCGCGCTGGCCGAGCGCAAACGCGACTATGACCGGATCGCCAACAACCCGGCCAAGCCGAGCTTCGCCAACACCTTCGTGCCGATGCAGAATGCCGGACAGACGCTGAACCGCGTGATGACGCTGTTCGGGGTGATGACGGGCAATATGAACACGCCCGCTTATCAGGCGCTGGACCGCGAATGGTCGCCCAGGCTGTCCAAGGCGTCGGACGAAATCACCTTCAACCCTAAGCTGTTCGCGCGGATCGAGGCGATCTACAAGGCGCGGGACACGTCCGGCTTGGACGCGCAGCAGAAGCGGCTGGTCACGCGCACCTATGACAGCTTCGTACGGCAGGGGGCGAAGCTGACCCCGGCCCAGAAGGCCGAACTGTCCGCCTTCAATCAGAATCTGGCGATCAACTTCAGCGAGTTTTCGCAGCGGTTGCTGGCCGATGAAGGCACCGCGATCATCGTCACCGACGAGGCGCGGCTGGCAGGCTTGCCCGATAGCGTGAAGGCAGTGGCCAAGGCGGCCGCGGCCGAGCGGGGGCAGCAGGGTTGGGCGATCGTCAACACCCGGTCGGCGGTCGATCCGGTGCTGACCTTCGCCACCGATCGCGCGCTTCGCGAGCAGGTGTGGCGCGCCTTCACCAAGCGCGGCGACAATGGCGATATCAACGACACCAAGGCGACCATCGCCCGTATCGTGAAACTCCGCGCCAACCGCGCGCATCTGCTGGGCTTCAAGACCCATGCCGACTGGCGGATGCAGGATACGATGGCCAAGACCCCGGCCGCCGCGATGGACCTGATGATGCGCGTCTGGCCCGCCGCCAAGGCCCGCGTCGCCGAGGAGGTCCGCGACATGCAGGCGATTGCGGATAAGGACGGGGCGAAGATCACCATCGAGCCCTGGGACTATCGCTTCTATCAGGAGAAGGTCCGCAAGAGCCGCTACGACCTCGATCAGGCCGAGCTGAAACCCTATTTCGAGCTGAACAACATCATCCAAGGTTCGCTCTATGCCGCGAACCGGCTCTACGGGCTTGAGTTCAAGGAGATCACCGGCACGGTCCCGGTGTTCGAGTCGAACATGCGCGTCTGGCATGTGACCCGCAACGGCAAGGAAGTGGGCCTGTTCTACCGCGACGATTTCGCGCGGACGGGCAAGCGCTCGGGTGCCTGGGCGAACACCTATCGCGGCCAGCGCAACCTGCCGCCGGTGCAGAATGTCCTGTCGTCGAACAACAACAACTTCGCCAAGGGTGCGAAGGGCGAGCCGGTCCTCATCAGCCTGGACGATGCCGAGACGCTGTTCCACGAATTCGGCCATGCGATCCACGCGATGCTCCAGAACGTCACCTATCCGGGACTGGCGGGGACTCCGCGCGACTTCGTGGAATATCCCAGCCAGGTGAACGAGCATTGGCTGCTGACCCGCGACGTGCTGGATAAATACGCCCGCCACTATAAGACCGGCCAGCCCATGCCGCAGGCCCTGCTCGACAAGATCAAGGCGTCGGAGACCTTCAACCAGGGTTTCGCGACGACCGAATATCTGTCTTCGGCGATCGTCGATATGAAGCTGCACACCATCCCCGATGGGATCGTCGATCCCGCGGCGTTCGAGGCGGCGACGCTGAAGGAGATCGGCATGCCGAAGGAACTGTTGATGCGGCACCGCCTGCCGCAGTTCAATCACCTGTTCTCCTCGGACAGCTATTCGGCGGGCTATTACAGCTATCTCTGGTCGGAGACGATGGACGCCGACACCTTCGCGGCGTTCGAGGAAGCGGGCAGCCCATGGGACAAGGCGACGGCGGATCGTTTCGCGCGGATCCTGTTGTCGACGGGGAACGAGTCCGATCGCGCCGAGGCGTATCGTGCGTTCCGGGGCCGCGACCCGGATGTGAACGCGCTGCTGAAGCAACGCGGCTTCCCGACGAAGTAAAACATTCCTCCCCAAGCTTTGCTTGGGGAGGGGGACCATCGCGCCAGCGATGGTGGAGGGGCAAGACGGACCGGCCATGCCCCTCCACCACGCCCTGCGGGCGCGGTCCCCCTCCCCATCGAAGATGGGGAGGATTGGGGTTACAGCGCCTTCAACCGGATCGCCTGGCCGCCGCCCGGCGCGAGGGAGAGGGTCAACGTGTCGCCCTTCTTCACCCGCCTGGTCTCGAACGCGATCGAATGGCGCGCATCGGTGGCATAGGTCGCGCCGGGGCCATCCTTGTAAACCTGCGCCTCGTAACGCTTGCCCGGATCGAGGAAATCCAGCGTCACGGTCAGTTCCCGCGCATTCTCGTCGGTGATTGACCCGACATACCAGTCGCGGCTCTTGCGATCCCGCCGCGCGAAGGTGACGTAATCGCCGACCTCGCCGTTCAGCACGCGGCTATCCTCCCAGTCCACCGGCACATCCGCGATGAAGCGGAAAGCCTGCGGGTATTTCGCATAATTCTCCGGCGTGTCGGCCGCCATCTGTACCGGCGAGTAGAGCACCACATAGAGCGCCAGCTGCTTGGCGATGGTCGACTGGATCGGGCTGTTGTCGCTGCCGGTCAGGCTGAGCACGCCCGGCGTGAAGTCCATCGGGCCTTCCAACATCCGGGTGAAGGCCAAGTTGACCTCATGCTCGGGCGGGTTCTTGCCCGGCCAGGCGTTATACTCCATCCCACGCGAGCCCTCGCGCGCCAGCCAGTTGGGATAGGTGCGGCGCAGGCCGGTGTCCTTGACCGGCTCGTGGCTGTCGATCGACACCTTGTATTTGGCGGCGGCCTGCAACACGCGGAGATGGTGGTTCACCATCCACTGGCTTTCATGCCATTCGCGGCTCACCGAGCCGTCTGCGTTCACCCGCTCGATCTGCCCGGCATCGGCGACATAGCCGGTCTTGACCACCCGCTCGCCATGATCGGCAGCAAATTTGAACGCCGGGTCGAACTGGCTCTCATAATGGCTGACCGCGCCGCCGGTCTCGTGGTGGCCGATCAGCGAGACGCCCTTGGACTTGGCGTATGTCGCCAGCGCATCGGCATCGAAATCCTCCGCCGGGGTCGCGAACTGCATCGCCGAGCCATTGCCCGCCCAGTCGCCGCCCCAGCCGATATTCCACCCCTCGACCAGCACGCCGGGAATGCCGTATTTCGCGGCAAAGTCGATATAGGTCTTCACGTTCGCGGTGGTCGCACCGTGGCGAGGCCCGCGCGCCCAGCTCCATTCGCCCTTGATCATCTTCCACCAGACGCCGACGAACTTGCCGGGCTTGACCCAGGACACGTCGCCAAGCCTGTTGGGCTCGTTCAGGTTGAGCATCAGATGGCTCATGTAGAGCCCGCCCGCATCCGGTGCGATCAGGAAGGTCCGCCACGGCGTCGTCCAGGCGCCGGTCTTCACCACCTTGGGCGCGCCCGAGCCGGGGGTGAGCACCGCCTTGAAGCTGTTCCCCTCGGTCTTCATCAGCCCCATGCTGGCATAGTCGACCAAGGCCGCCTCATGGATGGCGACATGGGTGCCGTCGTCCAGCTTCATCGTGATCGGCGTCGCCGCCGTGCCGACCGCCGTGATCGGCGTGCGGTTGTAGAGATATTCCTCGCGATTCCACAGGAAGGCGGGCTTCCACCACGCGGTGCCGCCTTGCGCGATGTTGAACTCGGTCAGCTCCTCGGCGATGTTGGCCTTGGGCAAGGCCTGCTGCTCGGGAAATTCGTAGCGGAAGCCGACGCCGTCGTCCTGCACCCGGAACACCACGTCATAGCGGCGGTGGAGCGCGCTCGACTCCATCAGGCGGACGCGCATCTCGCGGTGATTGTCGCGGATGGTACGCCATTCGCCCCAGGGCTGGGTCCAGCTGGTGTCCGACCTGGCGTGGGTGACCGCCTCGATCTTCAGGCCGCGTTCGATCTTGGGCGCGTCGGTGAACATCATGCCCAGCCGCGACGGTGCGACGATCGCCTTGCCGTTCCGCGCGATCATATAGACCGCGCGGCCGTCATTGTCGGTGGAGACCTGCACCGTGATCTTGCCGTCGGGCGATGTTTCGACCGCATCGGGCTGGCCCGCAGGCTTGGCGAATTTGAACGTCTCGTTGACCGCCGGATCGGCGGGGCCGTTCTGGGCCTGTGCCGCACTGGCGATCAGGCCGAGGCCGATGGCAATGGTCGTCTTCATGCAGTCATCTCCCGGATCGCCGCCCCGAACGCGCCCAAGCGTTCGTCGGCGGCGCTATTGATCTGGACCAGCACCCGCTGCCCACGCGGCAGGGCAGGGGGCAGGGCCACGGGCGTGTCGCCCAGATTGAACAGGCAGAGCAGGCGCTGGTCGCCCTCACGCCGCTCAAAGGCGAGCAACTGATCATCGGCATGGAGCAGCGTCAGGTCGCCGACTGCCAGCGCAGGCGTTTCGGCCCGAAGGCGGACGAGGCGACGAGTGAGGTTCAGCAGCGAGTCCGGGTCACCGTCCTGACGGTTGACCGCGAGCGCGGCATGATCCGGCCCGACCGGCAGCCATGGCTCGGCGTCCGAGAAGCCGCCGTTAATGGCATTGCTGCTCCACGGCATCGGCGTGCGCACGCCGTCGCGCGACAGGGTCAGCGGCCAATTGGCGATCGCTTCCGGATCGACCAGCCGCTCGAAGGGGACATCGACCTGGGTCAGGCCCAGCTCCTCACCCTGATAGACAAAGGCGTTGCCGCGAAGCGACAGCAGCAACAGCATCTTCATCCGCGCAAAGGCATCGCGGTGTTCGGGCGTCGCCCAGCGCGATACGGCGCGCGGCGCGTCATGATTCTCGAACGCCCAGCTCGGCCAGCCGACACCCGGCTCGGCGGGCCATTTCGCCACCGCTTCCGCGACAATGCGCGGGGTCAGCCGATCGGCATAGAGGAAGTCGAAGCCGTAAGCCGTATTCAGCCGGTGGTCCCCGGCGGTGAACAGCTTCATCTCGCGATCGGCCTCGTCGCCGCCGACCTCGGCCACGGTGAAGCGGTCGCCATACTTATCCAGCGTGGCGCGGATACGCTCCAGGAACGGGACGATGTCGGCGTGGCTCTGGTTATAGAGTTTCAACTGGAAGTCGAACGGGCGCGTGCGTGTCTTGCCGGTGTCGGGCGCGGGCGGGTTATCGCGCATCGTCGGCTCGTGCATCATGAAGTTGATCGCGTCGAGCCGGAAGCCGTCCACCCCCCGGTCCAGCCAGAAGCGCGCCGTCGCCAGCAATTCAGCCTGTACCTCGGGGTGGTGGACGTGAAGCTGCGGCTGCTCCTTCAGGAAATTGTGGAGATAATATTGCCCACGCCGGGCGTCCCAGGTCCAGGCGGGGCCGCCGAACACCGACTGCCAGTTGGAAGGCGGCGAACCATCGGGCTTGGCATCGGCCCAGACATACCAGTCGGCACGCTTGTTTGTGCGGCTCGACCGGCTTTCGGTAAACCAGGGATGCTCGTCGGAGGTGTGGCTGTACACCTGATCGATGACGACCTTCAGCCCCAGTTCGTGCGCCCGCTCCACCAGCGCGTCGAAATCAGCGAGCGTCCCAAAGATCGGATCGACATCGCGGTAATCCGCCACGTCATAACCGAAATCCTTCATCGGCGAGGTGAAGAAGGGCGACAGCCAGATCGCATCCACGCCCAGGCTGGCGACATGGTCCAGCCGCGCGGTAATGCCGGGCAGGTCGCCGATGCCGTCGCCATTGCTGTCGGCGAAGCTGCGCGGGTAGATTTGATAGATCACCGCGCCCTTCCACCAGGGGCGCGCAGGCTTATGGGCAGTCTCGGTCATCAACGGCTCTCCGCCGCGCAGACGGCATAGCCGAAAGCGGGCAATTCCAACATCAGGCTCCCCGGCGCCGCGGCGGTCGGGGCACAGGTGCCGGCCATGGTGGTGAAACGTTGCGATGCCGTTTCAACCTGCACGGCCTGAGCAAGAGGCTTGGCCGAGGTGTTGAAGGCAATCACATATTCGCGCCCCGTGGCGGGATCGAAGCGCGACACCGCGAACAGGCCCGGCGCATCGCCGCGCGCGCGGATCACCTGCCGCCCCCGTGTCAGCGCCGGATTGGCGGTGCGCAGCCGGGCGAGGGTCGCGATCTCGCGATAGAGCGGGTGGCTGGGCACGAAGCTGTCGGTCGCGGTCGTCTTGGACGTGCCGACCAGCCTGTTGTCATTGTAGCTGGCGACCTTGCTGGCGAACATGTCCTCACGCGCGTCCTGGTCGTTGCCGTCGCCTGCGAAACCCTGTTCGTCGCCCGAATAGATGGTCGGCACCCCGCGCAGGGTCAGCAGCATGGCATGGCCGAGTTCGACCCGCTTCAGGATTTCCTCGTCCGAAGCATCGGGGTTCGCGGCCCGCACGTCGCGCGCGAAGCGGCCATGGTCGTGATTGCCGAGAAAGGTCGGCAATATCTCCGCCGTCGCCTCGCCCTTGGCGTACAGCACATCGCCCTCAAACAGGTTGGACAACACGCGCGTCGGCTTGTTCTCGGCGACCGTCTGGATCACCGCGTTCATGAAGGCGAAGTCGAGGACCGCCGGATAATCGGCGATCTTGGTCCACCGGGCCAGCGCACCCGGCTCCATCCCCGCCGTCACCTCGCCGAAGATATGGAAGTTCGGAATGCCCTTGGCCTTGGCACGGTCCAGCATGGCGGGGACGAAACTGCGCCAGAACTCCGGGTTCACATGCTTGGCGGTGTCGATGCGAAAGCCGTCGATGCCGAACCGGTCGATCCAGCTGCCGTAAATGTCGATCATGCCCGCAATGACGCGCGGATTTTCGGTGTAGAGATCATCCAGTCCCGAAAAGTCGCCGGTGGTCGAGCTTTCATCCTCGAAGCTCGTATTACCGCGATTGTGATAATAGATGGGGTCGTTGAGCCAGGCGGGGGTCTTGGCGTTCTTCTCGGCTGCGGGCACATAGGGGGTGTAGGCGTAGTTCGGGTCGGTCAGCTTCGCGAAGTTCGCCGCCGTCTGCACATCGTCACCCAGAAATCCCGGATTGATCGCCGCGCCCTTCACGCCGCCGCGCCGCTGATAGGGGTAGGTCGCACGGTCGCGATACGGGCAGAGCGAGCCCTCGGCGCATTCGCGATACTGGATCACGTCCGCCGTATGGTTGACGATGATGTCCATATAGACCTTCATCCCCCGGCCATGCGCCGCCGCGATGGAGGCGCGCAGGTCCGCCTCTGTCCCAAGATGCGGGTCGACCGTGGTGAAGTCAGTGATCCAATAGCCGTGATAGCCCGCGCTTTCCTGGCCCTTGGCGCCCTGCACGGCCTTGTTCTTGAAGATCGGCCCCAGCCAGATCGCGGTCGCGCCCAGCCCCTGAATATAGTCGAGCCGCTTGGTCAGCCCCTTCAGGTCGCCGCCATGGTAGAAGCCCTTGTGCGTCGGATCGAAGCCGGTGGTCAGCGGCCCGCCCTTCAACCCGCCGCGATCATTGGCGGTGTCGCCATTCTCGAACCGGTCGGGCAGGACGAAATAGATCACCTCGTCCTGCGGCAGGCGCTGGCGGTAATCCTGTGCGGCGAGCGGCGTGGCGGTCGCGAGGAGCGCGAGCAGCAGCGTCTTCATGCAAAAACCTTTGGGGCAGGGGCGGCGCAATGCGCGGCGAGGAAGGCGTCGTGCGTCGGTAGCCGGGCGGCCACCTGCGCGGCGTGACGCCGGGTGAGGCTGAGAAAATCGTCGAGCTCGTCCGCCGACAGCGTATCGGCGAGCGCATGATGTCCGGCCGGCATGATGCCCTGTCCGATCATCACCTGCACCCAGGCGGGTTCGGCGAAGAGTTCCTCGCCCTCCCGACGGAACCGACCGTTCGCGCGAAACAACGCGATCCGGGCGGCCAGGCTATCGGGCAGGGGCACCGCCCGCCGCTCGGTCCAGAAGGGCTCGGGGCGGGTATTGGCGTGGTAATGCAGGATCAGGAAATCGCGGATCGCCAGCCACTCGGCCGCCGTCTCGCGATTATAGGCTTCGATCTCGATCGCTGGCGGGATCGTCCCCGGCCAATAGTCGAGCAGCCGCGCGATGCCCGACTGGATGAGGTGGATGCTGGTCGACTCCAGCGGTTCCAGAAATCCCGCCGCCAGACCGAGTGCGACGCAGTTCCCAACCCAGGCGCGCCGCCGCCGTCCGGGGGAGAAGCGCAAGCAGCGCGGCTCGCCCATCGCCTTGCCGTTCAGCGCGGTCAGCAGGCGATCGGCGGCTTCGTCGTCCGAGAGATGGCGGCTGTCATAGACCAGGCCATTGCCGGTGCGGTACTGAAGCGGAATGCGCCAGCGCCAGCCTGCGCCATGTGCGATCGCGCGGGTATAGGGGGGCAGGGGGCTGGTCCGCTCGCCCGCCACCGCCAGCGCGCGGTCGCAGGGGAGTAGCTCGGACCAGTCGTCGAACGGCTCGGCCAGCGTCTCGCCGATCAGCAGCGCACGGAAACCCGTGCAGTCGATGAATAGGTCGCCCGCATGGGCCTGACCGCCGTCGAGCACGACATGGTCGACCCGCCCGCCCGTCTCGCGCGCGACCGAGGCGATGCGCCCCTCCACCCGTACCACGCCCGCTGCCTCCGCATGACGGCGAAGCAGCGCGGCATAGAGGCTGGCGTCGAAATGATAGGCCCAGGCCAGGCCGCTCGGCAAGTCGGGACGGCCGGGATCGGGGGCGAAACGGCCCGCCATGGCGGCTTGCGCGCTCGGCATATGGCCCCAGAGCGAGGCCGGGTTCGCCGCCCCGCCGCCGCGCAGCCAGTAATGATGGAAGGGGACGAGGCCCAGGCCACGCCCGATGCTGCCAAAGGCATGAAGATAGCCGCTGCCTTCGCCCGACCAGCCCTCGAACCGGATACCCAGCTTGAAGCTGCCGTTCGTCGCGCGGAGGAACTCGGCCTCGTCCAGCCCCAGCATCTGGTTGAACAGGCGGATACCGGGAATGGTGGCCTCACCGACACCTACCGTTCCGATCGCGTCGGATTCGATCAGGGTGATGCGGGTGGACGCTGGTGCGAACCGGGCAAGGGCCGCTGCCGCCATCCAACCGGCCGTGCCGCCGCCGACGATCACGACCCGTTGAGCGATATGATCTGCGGAAGGGGCGGCGTCCATGCGGCGTCTCACGAAACCCGCGCCGACCGTTTGACCGGCGCGGGGGTAGGGGCATCAGAAGCGATAGGTAAACCCGGCCAGGAACCGGCGGCCATAGCTCTGATAGTCGATCACCTCGTCACGGCGACCGGCATTGGTGGTGACGAACGGGGTGTCGGTCAGGTTCTGGCCCTGCACGAAGATCGACAGGCCCTTGAACGTGCCCTCTTGGAAGTCATAGCCGATCTGGCCGTCGACGATGGTCTCGTCGATTGCGCGGCGGCGGACACGGTTGGCACCGAAGCCCGACAGCTCACCTACGAAGGTCGAGCGGTAACGGACCGAGCCACGGATGTTCAGGCCCCACTTCTCGAAAAAGGCGGTGCCGTTCGCCACCCAGCGGGAATAGCCGGGAATGTCCTCGGGCTCGCCACCGGGCGTCGGGGTGATCTCGGTCTTGGTGTAGGACCCGCCGCCGGTCAGGCCGAAGCCGTCGAGGAAGCCGACCAGCTGACCCAGCGGCAGCGTGCCCGCCAGCTCGACGCCGTAGATCTTGCCGCCGGTGCCGTTGATCGGGCGGGTGATGCGCCCTTGCGTCGGGATGCCCGCGGGCAGCGAGGCAGGCAGGGGTAGGCCGGTATAGTCGTAAGGCTGCTCAAGATTGTAAACGAAGCTCTTGAGATCCTTGTAGAAGCCTTGTGCCGCCAGATAGCCGCGCGTGCCGAAATATTTCTCCACAGTCACGTCGAACGAGTTCGAGCGGATCGGGCGCAGATACGGATTGCCGCCATTGCCCGAGATCAGGCCCTGCTGCGCATCGAAGCCATAGGACAGGGCGACGCGCATATCGTCGAAGCGTGGCCGCATCATCTGGCGCGCGGCGGCGACGCGGAACACCCAGTCGGTCGGCAGGCGCAGCGAAAGGTTGGCGCTGGGCAGGATGTCCCAATAATCGTCGCCTTGCGCGATGTTGGTATAGCCGGTGCCGTTATAGATCAGCCCGCGCGACTTCTGCTCGGTGCCGACCGCCTGCACGCCGATATTGCCGGTCAGCTCGGCCGCGCCCAGCTGCGCCTTCAGGTCCGCCTGGAGATAGGCGGTCATCAGATGCTCGGTGGTGGTGTACGCCTTGGCGGGCACGTCGGGGCTGGTGTTCGGGGTCAGCACGATCACGCCACCCGCGAGCAGCGCGCGCGGATCATAGCTGAGCATCGGCCCCAGACCCAGATAGGTCAGGTCGGTCGGCGTCTGTCGATATTGCTGGGGCAGCGGGGCGATGGTCGCACCGTTCGGCAGGGTGACGAACGACTCGTTGGGCGCCAGCGACTTGGCGTGATCGGTATAATTCAGGCCGAAGCGAAGCGCGCTGACGATCGGCGTCTCGACCTGGCGTTCGATCTCGACCCGGTATTGCTTGATCTCGTCGCGGATCTGGCGGTCGTTGAAATAGCCCGCCTGCCGCGTCGAGCCGCCCCAGCCCAGCGGATCGGTCAGCTGGATCAGGTTGGGGTCGGAATAGTTGAGCGTCGGCTGGAATACGGTGCCGTTGCGCCCCGTGGTGAAACCGATCGTGTCGGTCGCGCCGACGCCCTGGCGATAGCCGGTGCCGCTATAGGTCTCGAGCGTGATCTCGTCGCGATCGGTCTTGGAATAGCTGAGGTCGATGAACGCGCTCCAGCCGTCATCGCCCTTATATTTGCCGTTGTAACCGAACGAATAGAGCTTGGCCTTGCGCTGGAACGAGTCGTTGCGGACGACGCCCTCAACGCGGTTGAACGTGCCCGAGGTGACGAGGCCGTTATTGACCACCGCATTGGTCAGCGACGTGCCCGAACCCCATTGCAGCGGCAGTTCGATACCGCGCTTGATCTGGTCGTCGTCGAAGTCGGAATAGAAGCCGTCCAGCGTGCTGGTGAAACTGTCGCTCATCCGCCACTGTACCGTGCCCGATAGGCCGAGCCGCTTGAGCGTGGTCGAGGTGACGTAGGATTTCGAACCGCCGATGACGTCGACCGGCTGGCCGCCGACCGTCGTCTGCGCATAGCCCCAGGCATTGCCTTCCTGAATCTGGTACGGTTCGTTCAGATAGCTGGCCGACAGAGCGACGCCGATCGTGTCGTCGGCGAACTGGTCGACATAGGTTGCGCTGGCGCGGTAACCGAAGTCCTTCGAACCCGCATTCAGCTTGCCGATATCGGCATAGGTGCCGCGCGCGCCGACCGAGATCACGCGCTTGCCGTAATCGAGCGGACGGATGGTCTTCAGATCGACGGTGCCCGACAGGCCCTGGCCGATCAGCCCGGCATTGGCGGTCTTGTAGATCAGGACCTGATTGACGACTTCGGCCGGATACTGGTCATATTCGACGGCGCGGTTGTCGCCGGTCGACGTCTGCTCGCGGCCGTTCAACAGCGTGGTCGAGAAGTCGGGGGCGAAGCCGCGGATCGAAATGGCGTTGGAGCGCCCGTTGACCCGCTGCGACGTGACGCCGGGCAGGCGGGCGATGGACTCGGCGATCGAGGCGTCGGGCAGCTTGCCGATATCCTCGGCCGAGACGGACTCGACGACCAGATCGCGGTTCTTCTTTTCCGCGACGGCGTTTTCCAGCGCGGCGCGGAAGCCGGTGACGACGATATCGCCCGGTTCGGAATCCGCCTGCGCCTGCTCGGCGGCGGTGTCGGTCTGGGCATTGGTGGCGGGCGTGGGCACGACCGCGACGCTTTGCGCGAAGACCGGTGCGGCCACGATCATGGCCAGCGTGCTGACCCCGAGCTTCAGGAACGAGCGCGCGGCATCGGCCGGCGCCACAGGGCGAACCGTCATGAAATCCCCTCCAGGAAACCCCGTCATCGTTCAAAGGACGGGTATGGTTGTTGCCCCTCCTGTGAAATGCCGCGCGATGAAAAGGAATAATGCCGCATACGTATTCAATGCGGCCGGTTCGGCCTGTTGCATTATTACGACAGCACTTCGGCTTAACCCGCGTCATGAAAGCCGGTAAGCGAAGGGGAGAGGAGGAAGCACTGATTTGACCGGTCCGCGTAAGCCCACGTCGTTCGACATCGCGCAGATGGCGGGCGTATCGCAGCCGACGGTCAGTCGTGCGCTCCGGGGAAGCCCTTCGGTCAGCGCGGCCACGCGTGCCCGGATCGAGGCGATCGCCAAGACCCTGAACTATACGGTCGACCGCGCCGCATCGAACCTGCGCAGCGGGCAGACACGGACGCTGGCACTCCTCCTGTTCCGTGATCCCTCGCCGGGGCGAACGCTGATCAATCCCTTTTTCCTCGGCATGTTGGGCTCGATCATGGAGAGCTGTGCCGAGGTCGGGTACGATCTGCTCGTCTCGTTCCAGAACCCGACGAGCAACTGGCAGGCCGATTACGAAGACAGCCACCGCGCCGACGGGCTGATCCTGTTGGGTTATGGCGACTATGCCGCCTATCGCGAACAGCTGGAGACTTTGGTCGCGCGCGGCACCCATTTCGTGCGCTGGGGCTCGGTCGCGCCGGGGCAGCCGGGGCTGACCATCGGCTGCGACAATCATGCTGGCGCGCTGGCGGCGACACGACACCTGATAGCCCAAGGGCGCAAGCGCATCGCCTTCCTGGGCGATGCGACCGACCATTATCCCGAATTCCACGATCGCTATCGGGGTTATTGCGACGCCCTGTCCGAAGCAGGGCTGGCCTGCGACGCCGCGTTCCAGGTCGGTGCGATCTCCAGCGAGGAGGAAGGCGAACGTGCCGCGCGCGAGCTGCTGGCGCGAGGCAAACCATTCGACGGCATCATGGCGGCGAGCGACCTGATCGCGCTGGCCGCCATGCGCGTGCTGGCCGAGGCGGGCCTGCGCGTGCCCGCCGATGTCTCGCTGGTCGGGTTCGACGATATTCCGGCGGCGAGCTTCGCGCACCCGCCGCTGACCACCGTGGTGCAGGACGCGGCGGCGGCAGGGCGGTTGCTGGTCCGCGCACTGCTCGCCGAGATCGGGGGGACGGCACCGCCGCCCAATCTGCTGCCCGCCACCCTGGTCGTGCGCGGGTCCAGCGTCAGGCCATAATCACAACGATAACAAGATTTTGGGAGAGGTTATGGAGAAGCCGCGTCAGGGCTTTTGGGGGTTATGGAACACCTCGTTCGGCTTTTTCGGCATCCAGATCGGCTTTGCCCTGCAAAACGCCAATGTCAGCCGCATCTTCCAGTCGCTGGGTACCGCCGAGAAGGACCTGGCGTTCCTGTGGATCGCAGCGCCCCTGACCGGGCTGCTCGTCCAGCCGGTGATCGGTCACTATAGCGACCGGACCTGGGGTCGGTTCGGGCGGCGGCGGCCCTATTTCCTGGCCGGCGCCGTGCTGGCAACGCTGGCGCTGGTGGGTATGCCCAATGCAGGCGGGCTGCTGGCGGCGGCGATGCTGTTATGGCTGCTCGACGCTTCGCTCAACATTTCGATGGAGCCGTTCCGCGCCTTTGTCGGCGACATGCTCCCCAGCCACCAGCGGACGGCGGGCTATGCGTTCCAGACGGGGTTCATCGGCGCCGGGGCGGTACTGGGGTCACTGGCGCCGATGCTGCTGACCGATGTTTTCCATGTCGCGAATGTGGCGGTGCCGGGTGAGGTGCCGCCGTCGGTGCGCTATGGCTTTTACATCGGCGCGGCGGCGCTGTTCGTCGCGGTGCTGTGGACGGTCCTGACCACTCGCGAATATTCTCCGCAGCAACTGGCCGCCTTTGCCGAGAACGACGACGGGCAGGCCGTGCGAAGCGATGCGGCCCCGACCGACCGGATCGGCGCCGCGCCGCTCTGGATCGTCGCCGGTGCGCTGGTCGTGGCGGGCGTCGGCTGGCTGGGCCTGGACAAGCCGGTCTATCTGCTGGGCGGCGGGCTGATCGCTTTTGGACTGGCAAAGATCGCCAGTGCCGCACTGGTGCGGGGCGGGCGCAGCGGCAATGCGCTCAGCCAGATCCTCGCCGATCTGGCGGCGATGCCGGAGACCATGAAGCGGCTGGCGCTCGTCCAGTTCTTCACCTGGTCGGCGCTGTTCATCATGTGGATTTACACGACGCCGATCGTCGCCGAGCGGGTCTTCCATAGCAGCGATGCGAACAGTGCCGCGTTCAACGAGGGGGCGAACTGGGTCGGTGTGCTGTTTGCGGTCTATAGCGGGGTGGCGACGCTCTGGGCCTTTGCGCTGCCATCACTCGCCAAGGCGATCGGGCGGCGGAACACGCATATCCTGGGGCTGCTTTGCGGTGCCGCCGGGTTCGCCTCGTTTTTGGTGATCCGCGATGCATGGTGGCTGATGGCGTCGATGGTGCTGGTCGGCATCGCCTGGGCGTCGATCCTGACCATGCCCTATGCCATCCTGTCGGCCGCGCTACCTGCCAAAAAGCTTGGTATTTACATGGGCTTGTTCAACATCTTTATCGTGTTGCCGCAGCTGATCGTGTCCTCGATCATGGGGGCGGTGGTCGGGCATTTTTTCCCCGGCAACCTCGTCTGGGCGATGGCGGTCGCCGCCGGGGTGATGACGCTGGCCGCGATGGCGATGCTAAGGGTGGCGCGGGACGCTTGATCCTCCCCGGTACGGGGAGGGGGACTGCCGCGCAGCGGTGGTGGAGGGGGCGTGCCACCAAGGACATCCGTTGCGGAAGCCCCCCTCCGTCAGGCCTTCGGCCTGCCACCCCCCCCGAGCCGGGGAGGATTAGCGGGGCAAGGTGATCGTTGCCGCCAATCCGCCTTCGGGCCGGTTGGCGAGCCGAATATCGCCGCCCGCCTCGCGCACGATCGAGCGGGCGAGCGCTAGACCCAGGCCGACGCCGCCGGTCTCGCGATTGCGTGAGGTTTCCAGCCGGGTGAAGGGATCGAACACCGTCTCCAACTGATCCTCGGCAATGCCGGGTCCCTGGTCGGCGACGGTAATTGCGACATGCCCGGCCTTCGCGTCGATGCGGACATCGGCGGCGTGGCCATATTTGATCGCATTCTCGATCAGGTTGCGCACTGCGCGCCGCATCAGCGACGGTCGCAGCTTCAGCCTTAGCCGCCCGCCTTCCTCGAAACTGACATCCTGCCCCAGATCGTGGAAGTCGGCGACCACCGCATCGACCAGCGCGTTCAGGTCGACATCGGTTTCCGCCTCGCTGGGCCGCCCCATGCGGGCGAGCGAAAGGATATCCTCCAGCGTCTTGTTCATCTCGGCGACGGTGTCGGCCATGCGCAGCCGATCCTGCTCGTCCTCGACCGATTCGATGCGTACGCGGAGTGCGGCGAGCGGTGTGCGCAGATCATGCCCGATCGCGCCAAGCATCCGGTCCTTTTCCTCCAGCATCGCCGCGATCCGCAGGCGCAGCGCATTGAAAGCGGCGATCAGGCCGGACACGTCGAGCGGCCCCTGTTCGGGAATGGTCTCCGCCGGCGCACGCGGGTCGAACCGCTCGGCCGCACGGGTCAGGTCGCGCAAGGGGCGTGAAATCCGTCGCCCGATCCACAGCACCGGCAACAGGATGATGCCGTACAGAATCAGCGTCTGCGCGATCAGGCGCCAGACCAAGGTCATCTCGTCGCTCGGCCAGAAGGACCGCGTGACGAGCCAGCCGCCGCCCGTCCGCTCGACCGCGATCAGCAGCTCCATTGCCGGATGGCGGCGGCGGTCGAAACGACGGCGCGGCCAGTCGAAATCCTCGGGCTGGAACGGACGGACGCCGGTCACGACCCGCGCAACCGGATGCCCGAGTTCGACCAGCCCTTCGCGAATGAGGGCCTCCACTTCGGGCACGCGCGGCAGGTTGGGCCGGATCGGATTGGCCGCCGAGGCCCGGACCCGCCCGCGATCGGGGGGAAGTGGCTTGCCGCTCGCGGCCCGCTCGATCGCGTCGTTCAGCCGGGCGATGGCGGGGCCCGAGGTCTGTTCCAGGATCAGGCTACGGCGTTCGTGCAGGAGCAGGGTGAAGTTGATCGCCTGCGCCACGAACAGCGCGATGGCGAGCAGAACGGCCATCTGCGCCGCCAGCCGACGCGGCCAGAATCGCAGCCTCACGGCTCCAGGCTTCACAGGCGGGTGACTTCGGCGGCGAGCGTGTAGCCGCCGCCCCAGACGGTCTTGATGATCTCGGGCGACTTGGGGTCCGCCTCGATCTTGCGGCGCAGGCGGCTGACCTGATTGTCGATCGCCCGGTCGAAGGCCGCGGCCTCGCGCCCCTGGGTCAGGTCGAGCAGCTGGTCGCGGGTCAGCACCTGGCGCGGGCGGCTGACAAGCGCCAGCAGCAAATTGTACTCGCCGGTCGATAGCATCACCGACACGCCTTCGCGGTCGACCAGCGAGCGCTCGCCCGATTTCAGCACCCAGCCCGCAAAGGCATAGGAGCCGCTGTCGGGGGCATGATGGCGCGCGCCGCCCGCCTGGGTCCGGCGCAGCACGACCTTGGCGCGGGTCGCCAGTTCGCGCGGCGAAAAGGGCTTCACGACATAATCGTCCGCGCCCATCTCCAGCCCGACGATCCGGTCGGTTTCCTCGGCGCGGGCGGTCAGCAGGATGACGGGCACCTCGCTGGTCGCGGCGATATGGCGGCACAGGCTCAGGCCGTCCTCGCCGGGCATCATGATGTCCAGGATGACGAGGTCGATCGCATAGGCGGCCAGCCGCGTGCGCGCCGAGGCGGCATCGCCCGCCTGGGTGACGCGAAAACCCTGTTTGGTCAGATAGACGGCCAGCGGCTCGCGGATCGAACGCTCGTCATCGACGAGCAGCAAATGCGGCGTTTCGGACATGGGTTCGGGGTCTAGCATGGCGGGCGCGGGCCGCAAAAGGGACGGGGCACGAAGGAAACTAGGGGGAGAATGGCCCGTCCCTTCCGCTTGGCGGCTCAGTCGGCGTCGGTCTGGGACGGCTGCGGGGCGGAGGGATTCATCCCGCCGCCCCGGCGACCGCCCCAGCGCGGTGCGGCGGCGCGTTCGGCGGCATCGACCTTGCCGTCATGATTGGCGTCGAGACGGTCGAACATCGCGGCGGCGCGGGCGCGGAAGGCGTCGGCGGTGATCGGCTGGGGCGCGGGGCGGCCGGGGCGGTCGCGACCAGAGTGGCGCGCGGCGTGTTCGGCACGGCGCTGGTCGCGATAGGCGCGCATCTCTTCGGGCGTGACGGTGCCGTCGTGATTGGCGTCCATCGCGGCGAAGCGCTGGTCGGCGGCGGCCAGCGCGGCCGTGCGGGTAATGTTGCCGCCGGCGTCGGGCTGCACGCCCATCAGGCCGCCGCGCATGCCTCCGCCGGGCGGCGGCGGGGCATCGCTTTGCGCCTGGGCGGCGGTCGCGGTGAGCAGCGTCGCGCCCAGCAGCAGGGCGGGGGAAAGGCCGAACAGGGTCTTTCGCATGGATTGGGCATCCTCTCGGCGGCGAGGGGAAAGTCCCTGCCGAACGATGCTCCTTTTGCATCCCGGCTGTCCCCCGATCATGTCGGGTTCGCTCCGCTTTTGTCGCAAATTGTCCGCGTCAGCCCAGGAAACGATCGTCGAACATGCCGTAGAGGATGGTCGAGGCGTAGAGCGCGATGGCGTGGGGACGCTCCATCGTTCCGGCCCATTTGCGCATGTCGAAGGCGGCGTTCTGGATCGCCATCAGCGCCTGCGCGGCGATCAGAGCGTCCACCGCGCGGATCGATCCTTCGCCGACCCCATCCATGATGGTGCCCGCATAGCGCCGCGCGATCCGGTTGGAGCGATCGACCATCTGCGCGCGCACCTCGCCCGACAGGCTGGACAGCGCGCTGGTGCGGAGCAGCGGTCCGCGCTCGGCGAACTGAATGTCGAGCAGGGTCGCGATCGCGCTCGACAACCGGTGCCAGTGGCTGCCCCCGGCGGCGTCGGCCAGCTGCTGCGCGGCGGTGATCGTGTCGAAGCTGCGGCGATAACAGGCGGCGACCAGATCGTCCTTGGCATCGAGATGGTGGTAGAAGCTGCCCTTGGTGACGTTCAGTTCGGATGCGATGCGCTGTACGCTGGCGCCGCGATAGCCGAGCTGGTTGATGAGCCGCGTCGCCGCCAGCAGGAACGCCTCGCGCCCCGGCTCGCCGTCCCGCGCACCTGGCGCATCCATGTCGAGCATAGTGGGGTTCCAGGGCGACCCCGGAGCGGCGATGCCATGGGTCAGCACGTCGAGCAGCCGTTCCTCAACCCGGCCATATTGGTCGGGTTCGTAACGGTCGAGCCACATCGGCAGCCAGAAGGTATTCTCCAGCAACACATGCGCGCGCGCACCGTACAGGTCGGTATGCGCACGGCTGGGCGCGGGGCCCCACAGGCTGCGGGTGGCGCGGAAGACCTTCTGCCATCCGGCCATCAACTGGCCACGCAGCGGCTCCTCCATGGCGCGCAGGTCGGACAGCACGGCGAAGGGCGTTTCCTCGCCGCGTTCGATCCGCGCCAGCCGCGCCATGTTGATCGACAGATAGCGCGCGACGCGGGTTTGCGGCGTCGGCTCCTCGGCGGCCTCGGCCAGCATCTCCAGCAGCCGCTCCAGCGTATGCTCGAACGCCGCCGCCGCCAGGTCTTCCTTGCGACGGAAATAATAGGTGACGCTGGTGGTGTTCAGCCCGACCCGCCGCGCGACATCGGCAAAGGTCATACCCTTGGCCGATTGTTCGTTGATCACCTGTGCCGCCGCCGCCAGGATGGCGTCCCGCTTTTGCAGATAGCGGTCGGTATTGCGCGCTTCACCGACGGACGTCGCCGCCATGCCTTCCATCCCCTCCGTGTACCTCGGTCGCAGCGCGAGCGATCACCGGTGTTTAGAAGCGAAAGTCTTAACCGTCACTGTCATTTCATCGCCTTCCCGGTGGAAGTCGGCGAAATTGGCGGACGCTCTCCAAAAAGCGGTATGCCCGATCAGGTTTCTGGACGGGGGGCGCTGCGCAACCGGATCAGTCCCTCCTGTGCGACGCTGGCGACCAGACGGCCATCGGCGGCGAAGATACGGCCTCGGTTGAACCCGCGGGCGTGGCCCGCCCAAGGGCTGTCGGTCGTGTAGAGCAGCCATTCGTCGGCCCGGAACGGCTCGTGCAGCCAGAGCGCATGGTCGAGGCTGGCGGTCTGCATGTCATGGATCAGCCAGTTGATCCCATGCGGTAGCGTGGAGGTGCCGAGCAGCGCAAAGTCGCTGGCATAGGCCAGGATCGCCCGATGCAGCGCGGGATCGTCACCGATGGGCGCGACCAGCCGGAACCAGATCGCCTGGGCGGGCTCGCGCGGTTCGGGGGCGAGCAACTGGCGGGGATCGACCGTACGCAATTCGATGGGGCGCGGCCGTTCCAGAAAGGCACGGATGGGGGCGGGCACCTGTTCGCCCAGACTGTTCAGCAATTCGCGTTCGGAGGGCAGGGTATCGGGGGCGGGGACGTCGGGCATCGCATCCTGATGGTGCATCCCGTCCTCGGGCGTCTGGAACGAACAGGCGAGGTTCAGGATCGGCTTGCCCTTCTGCATCGCGATCACGCGGCGCGTCGCGAAGCTGCGCCCCTCGAAATCCCGCTCCACCCGATAGGTGATCGGGAAGCGCTCATCGCCCGGCCGCATGAAATAGGCGTGGAGCGAGTGCGCCACCTTGGGGGCCTCGGTCGATCGCTGCGCCGCCTGCAAAGCCTGGGCGATCACCTGTCCGCCGAAGACGCGGCCTTCGCCACCGGGCCGACGTGCGCCGCGATACAGGTCGATGTCGATTTCCTCGACGTCCAGCAGCGCGACCAGGCCCTGGGCCAGTTGTTCGGGAGAGAAACGGGGGCGGGGGTTGCGATCCATGCCGGGAGTGATGCTGTACGTTGACGTAAACGTCAACATTTGCCTGTCCTGTAGCCTTACCGGAAAAGGCTTTTATGCCGTAGGGGTGCTCGCTACACATAGCCTCGACGATCTGGCTGGGAGAAGGCGATGGACGGTTTGAACGAGGACGGCACGTCGGAGCGTGCCGAGCTGCACTTTCTGGCGGCGCTGACCGAGGAGCTGATGCGTCACCTGATGGAGGCCGGGGTGCTCAGCCGTACCCAGCTTCAGTCGATCGAAAATGCGGTGGCCGAGCGGACCGGCGGCATCCCCCGCGCCTGGTAAGGCGGCGTCTTTCCCGACATGACATAAACGTCATGCCAACGCGGCGTTAGCGGCTTTCCTGCATCCGGAAAGCCGCTAACGTGGCTGTCATGAGTGACGCGCAAGACCAGCTGGCCGACAAGGCCTTTCCCGCCGGTGATTCGATTCTGGGAACGCCATTGGGCATGGGGCCGCGCGATGCGGTGCGGATCGCGATGCGCCGCGACCGGCTGCTGGCCGGGCTCACCCTGACGGCGGGGGCGGGGTTCATCCTCGCCTTGCCCTTCGCGCTGCGCGAGGGGGCGGAATTCTTCCTGCCACTGACGACGGCGCTGGTCATTGCGATCGCGCTGGTCCCGATCCTGGAATGGCTGGAGCGGCGACGCGTACCCTCGGCGCTGGCCGCGCTGATGTGCGTCCTCCTGTTCCTGATCGTCGCCAATATCGCCTTGGCGGCAATCATTGTGCCCGCGACCGACTTCTTCCGTCTGCTGCCCAGCCGGATCGGGCGCATCCAGGACAATCTGGCGCCGCTGCTCGATCTCTATTCCAGCCTCGAGCGCTATGTGAACAAGGCGCTGCGGCAGGTCGCCTCCACCCCGATCCGCCAGCCGCAGACCGCGGCCGTCTCGCCCCCCAGCTCGATCCTGGAACTGGCGGCGACCTCGGCGCCGGGGCTGATCGTCCAGTTCCTGTTCGGCGTCCTCGTCGTCTTCTTCGTGCTGTCGGGCTGGACCCGGATGCGGCGCGAGACGATTCGCGGGCGGACCAGTTTCGACGGCGCGATGGCGACCGCACGGGTGATCCAGGAGGTCGTGGACGACGTCTCGGCCTATCTGGGCACCATCACCATCATCAACCTCGCGCTGGGCGGGGCGGTGGCGGGCGCGCTGTCGCTGTTCGGCATGCCCTATCCGCTGATGTGGGGCGGTATCGTCGCGCTGCTCAACTATATCCCCTATTTCGGGCCGGTGATCGGCGCGATGCTGCTGGCGGTCGGTGGCCTGATGACGTTCGGCGACATCTGGGTCGCGCTGGCCCCGCCCGCGATCATGTACGGGATGCACCTGATCGAGGCGAACCTGATCACCCCGCTGATCGTCGGGCATCGCCTGACCATCAGCCCGGTGCTGATCCTGGTCTCCCTGAGCTTCTGGGGATGGGTCTGGGGCACCACGGGTGCGCTGCTGGCCGTGCCGCTGCTCATCATCCTGCAAACCGTCCTGAAGGCGGCCGGAAAGCCCGACATCGCAGGCTTCCTGTTCGAGCATGGAACCCTCACCCATCTCGACCGCGACACCGACCCCGAGGACGTTCCGCAAGAAAAATGAAATGATGCGTTGACAGGTCCGGAACGCTCGCCTAGTTGGCGCGCCTCGACGCTTTCAGCGGGTGTAGCTCAGTTGGTTAGAGCGCCGGCCTGTCACGCCGGAGGTCGCGGGTTCGAGCCCCGTCACTCGCGCCATCCTCTCCGGAGAATGGCTGGAAAAATCGAAATCCCCACAGGGGGCCGATGCCGGTTTCGGTTGGCATCACATGGCTTTCAAGCGGGTGTAGCTCAGTTGGTTAGAGCGCCGGCCTGTCACGCCGGAGGTCGCGGGTTCGAGCCCCGTCACTCGCGCCATCCTTCGGGATGGCGCTTTTGTTTTCAGCACAGACATTGTTGGTTCGAAGGCGCGTCAGCGTTGGTCTGGGTGCCGATTGCGTGCCCCAAATCCCCCATGCCAAATACTCCCTACCTCCGTTCAGCCTGAGCGCAGTCGAAGGCCAGGGGAAGTCCTATCGCCGTCCGCCCTCCATCCAGCGCAGCAGGGGCTTCATCGGCGTGATCCACACGATCCCCGCCACGACATAGAAAACCAGCTGCAGCACCCAATGCCATTGTCCGACCACGCCGGACAGGCTGGCGACCAGCATCGCCCAGACGATGATGATCGCGACGATCAGCAGCATACCGGCGGGTTTGCGCCAACTGGGGGTCATGGGACGATCCATTCCGATTCGGTGGCGATGGCGTGGAGCGGCACGTCCCAGCTGTCGGGCACCAGTTCCTCGACTTCCTGGACGCTCCAGGCGATGCCGACGCGCCAGGCATCAGGGTTGGCCGCAAAAGCGCGGTCATAATGCCCTGCGCCCTGTCCCAGCCGATTTCCGCGTCGGTCGAAGCCGACAAGGGGCGTCAGGATGATGTCCGGGCGGCATTCGGGGGCGTCGGGGGCAGGCTGATGCAGTCCGAAGGCGCCGACATTCAGATCCTCGCCGTCCGCCCATGTCAGGAAGCGGATCGGGCTGGCGCGGTCGGTGACATGGGGCAGGGCGATCGTCGCCCCGGCATGCAGCGCCGCCTCGACCCACAGCGCCGGGTCCGCTTCCGCCCCCAGAGGGCGATAGGCTGCGATGATTTGATGGGGGAGCAGGCGGTCCAGAAAGGGCCGCGCCACCGGCAGAAGGCCGGGGCCATGCGCGTCGCGCAGCGCCCGCATCCGGGCGCGTAGGGCGCGCTTGTCCATCATGATGCGCGACGATGATCGGGGGAAGGGCGGGTGGCGGGACCGCCATGGCCGTTTGCCGTAATATCCACTGACGCCCAATACGTCAGGTGGGGACCATGTACGTCGGACCAGGGTCCGGGCAGGGACAGCCCCCTTGGATGAAGAATAGCCTCAGGGATTATCGTGGCTCGTACCGGGCAGAGCCCGCCGCCGACCCATGTAGGCGAGGGCTCTGCTTTACTCAAGGGCGGCTTTCCTCATCCAGCGCATCGGCCAGTCCTTCCAACCGTTCGGCGATGCGGGCGAGCGCGGCCTCGCTGACCGCCGCGCCGGCGGGCGGACGCCGCTCGGCCTCTTCCAGCGCATCGGCCAGCATCAGCGAGACGAACAGCAGCGCCCGTTCGCCATTATGGCCGCCCGAGGCCCGCAGCGCCGCCGACCAGCGCTGGTCGAGCATCTGGCCCAGCATGCGGACACGTGCTTCGCCGCCGTCCTGGCAATAGACGGTGTGGGGGCGGTCGCCGACCTGGATCGTCACTTCGGCCATCAGGCGACGCTCCCCCGGGTGATGACATCGTCGAGCGCGGTCACCGCCTCGGCCATGCGCGCCTTCAGCGCGGCGTGACGGCGGGCAAGCGCGTCTTCCTTGGTGGCGCGGTTTCGGATCGCCCCTTCGATGCGGGCGATGGCGCGGTCGATCCGCTCGACGGAGGAAAGGACGTCGTCGGCAATAGGTTCGGGCATGAAAGCGGCTTAGCAGGCTGGTTTCATGCGGCAACCCGGAATTGGACGATAGGGGGCGCTCGGGCGGTTGACAGACACTCGCGCGGCTCCGAAAGGCGTGGCGCGAACGGTGGAATCGTCGAAACGATCTCCATCCAACCGGGGGCGGTGCCGTCCATGGCACGGCCCGTAGAAGACAGGAGCTTGCTGGCATGACGGTCAAGGTTGCAATCAACGGTTTCGGCCGCATCGGTCGCCTGGTGGCGCGCGCGATCCTCGAGCGTGGCGGCGACGCGCTGGAACTCGTCGCGATCAACGATCTCGCCGACGCCAAGTCCAACGCCTGGCTGTTCAGCCGCGACAGCATCCATGGCCGCTATCCGGGCGAAGTGTCGGCCGAGGGCAACGACATCGTGATCGACGGCAAGCGCATCCGCGTCACCGCCGAGCGCGATCCGGCGAACCTGCCGCACAAGGAACTGGGCGTCGACCTGGTCCTGGAGTGCACCGGCTTCTTCACCGACAAGGCATCGTGCGAGAAGCATATCGCGGCGGGCGCCAAGAAGGTGCTGATCTCGGCGCCGGGCAAGAATGTCGACCTGACCGTCGTGTACGGCGTCAACCATGACAAGCTGACCGCCGACCACACCATCGTGTCGAACGCCTCGTGCACCACCAACTGCCTGGCGCCGGTCGCCAAGGTGCTGAACGATGCGATCGGCATCGAGCGCGGCCTGATGACCACGGTCCACGCCTATACCAACGACCAGAAGATCCTCGACCAGATCCACCCCGACCTGCGTCGTGCGCGCGCCGCCGCCATGTCGATGATCCCGACCACCACGGGTGCCGCCCGCGCGGTGGGCGAGGTTCTGCCCGAGCTGAAGGGCAAGCTGGACGGCTCGGCCATCCGCGTGCCGACCCCGGACGTCAGCCTGGTCGACCTGACCTTCACCCCGGCGCGCGACACGACCAAGGAAGAGGTCAACGCGATCCTGAAGGCCGCGTCGGAGAGCGAGGCGCTGAAGGGCGTGCTGGTCTACACCGACGAGCCGCTCGTCTCGATCGACCTGATGCACTCGCCGCAGTCCTCGACCGTCGACAGCCTGGAGACGGCGGTGATCGACGGCAAGCTGGTACGCGTCGTGTCTTGGTACGACAATGAATGGGGCTTCTCGAACCGCATGGTCGACACCGCGACCGCGATGGCGAAGTTCCTCTGATGAGCGAAGGGCGGGCGATGACCGGGCGTCTGGCCGGCATCGCCCGCCATGCCGTGCCGAAGGGGCCGATGGAGGTGATCGACACCGCCATCGTCACCCTGGAAGGCGGCGTGGAAGGCGATGTGCGCGGGCGGATCAAGCCCGGCGGTCGCGGGCGTCGGCAGGTCACGCTGATCGAGCGGGCCGACTGGGACGCGGCGCTGGCCGAGATCGGCCGTGACATCCCCTGGCAGGAGCGCCGTGCGAACCTGCTGGTCGAGGATTTCGACCTTCCCCAAATTCCGGGCACCCGACTGCGTATCGGGACTGTCCTTCTCCAAATCACCATGGAATGCGATCCATGCCACCGCATGGACGCAATCGCCGACGGATTGCAGGCGGCCCTGACCCCCGACTGGCGCGGCGGCGTATGTACCCGCGTGATCGAGGGCGGCACGATCCGTATCGGTGATAACATCAGGATCGAGGAATCATGACCAAGGCCTTCAAGACGCTCGACGATATGGGCGATGTCCAGGGCAAGCGCGTGCTGGTCCGCGAGGATCTGAACGTGCCGATGGCCGATGGCCGCGTCACCGACGACACCCGCCTGCGCGCGACGATCGCGACCGTGACCGAACTGGCCGACAAGGGCGCGATCGTCCTGATCCTTGCCCATTTCGGCCGCCCCAAGGGGCAGCGTAACCCCGAATTCTCGCTGGCGATGCTGACCCAACCGTATAGCGATGTGCTGGGCCGTCCGGTCCGCTTCATCGACGATGTCGCGGGCGAGGCGGCGGAGGCCGCCGTCGCGACGCTGAACCCCGGCGATATCGCGATCCTGGAAAACACCCGCTTCCATGCGGGCGAGGAAAAGAACGATCCGGAACTGGCGGCACAGATCGCCAAGCTGGGCAACCTGTACGTCAACGACGCCTTCTCGGCTGCGCACCGCGCGCACGTCTCGACCGAGGGGCTGGCACGCCAGCTTCCGGCCTTTGCGGGTCGCGCGATGGAGGCCGAACTCGACGCGCTGGAAAAGGCGCTGGGCAATCCCGAGCACCCGGTCGCGGCCGTCGTCGGCGGCGCCAAGGTCTCGACCAAGCTCGCCGTGCTCAAGCATCTGGTCGGCAAGGTCGATCACCTCATCATCGGCGGCGGCATGGCCAACACCTTCCTCGCCGCGCGCGGGGTCGATGTGGGCAAGTCGCTGTGCGAGCATGACCTGACCGGCACCGCCGAGGAAATCCTCGACGCCGCCGACAAGGCGGGCTGCACGGTCCACCTGCCGTACGACGTCGTGGTCGCCAAGGAATTCAAGCCGAACCCCGAGACGCGCACCGTTAACGTGCACGAAGTCGCCGGTGATGAGATGATCCTCGACCTCGGCCCCAATGCCGTCGAGGCGCTGGGCGATGTGCTGAAGAACTGTCGTACGCTGGTCTGGAACGGTCCGCTCGGCGCATTCGAGACGCCGCCCTTCGACATGGCGACCGTCGCGCTCGCCAAGACCGCGGCAGCGCTGACCCAGGACGGCAGCCTCGTCTCCGTCGCGGGTGGCGGCGATACCGTCGCTGCGCTTAACCAGGCGGGGGTGGGCACGCAGTTCACCTTCGTCTCGACCGCTGGCGGCGCGTTCCTGGAATGGATGGAAGGGCAGGACCTGCCCGGCGTCGCCGCGCTGACCGCCTGACGGCCGATCCATTCGGCGTGACAATCACCCCGTCGCCTTCCGGGCGGCGGGGTTTTTTCATGGGCGTCGAAATTGGTCAGACAGCCGCTTGATCCGCCGCGCCGGACTTGCTAGGTTAAACGCGTTAAACGAAGGAAGTGGCAATGCTCGGCGTCCGCCTCGATACCGAATTGGAAGAGCGGCTGGCGGCTGTCGCGCGCACCCAGGGGCGCAGCAAGAGCGACATCGCCCGCGAGGCCGTACGCCGCTATGTCGACCTGCATGACGAGGCGTATCGCCGCGAGGCGCGCCGTCAGTCGACCCGCGCGTCGAAGCGCGACACGCCCGAGGATTTTGCCTTTTGGAACAGGCTGGCCAAGGAGGATGCGGCGTGACGATTTCGCACGCCGCCATCGTGCTGGCGACGACCGGAGAAGGGGGCGACCATCGCCCGTTTCTGGTCGTCCAGTCGGATTTGTATAACGAGACGCACAACACCATCACCGTTTGCCCGATGACCTCGGTCGTCGGTGGCGAGGCGCTGTTCCGTGTCGCCTTTTCCCCGCGCGAGCATACCGGCCTGACCGTCGAGTGCGAAGTGCAGGTGGACAAGATTCTGTCCATCCCCCGCAACCATATCGTCAAAGTCATCGGCCATGCTTCCCCCACCCGGATGGAGCAGGTCGATCAGGCGCTGCGCCGCTGGCTGATGCTCTGATCCCTTTATAGCCCGACACCAATCTGGAGAGACATGATGACCCCGACCGTGAAGGCCATTCTCGACAAATATGAAGGCACGCCCGCCGCGGTGAAGGCGAACCTGGCCCGCATCTTGATGCAGGGCAAGCTGGGCGGCACCGGCAAGCTGATCATCCTGCCCGTCGACCAGGGGTTCGAGCACGGCCCGGCGCGCAGCTTCGCGGTCAACCCGCCCGCCTATGACCCGCATTACCATTTCCAGCTGGCGATCGACGCCGGGCTGTCGGCCTATGCCGCGCCGCTGGGCATGCTGGAGGCCGGGGCCGATACCTTCGCGGGCCAGATCCCGACCATCCTGAAGATCAACAGCTCGAACAGCTGGGGCACCTCGATCACCCAGGCCGTGACGGGCAGCGTGCAGGACGCGGTGCGGCTGGGCTGCGCGGCGATCGGCTTTACCATCTATCCGGGCTCGGACGGCATTTTCGACGCGATGGACCAGATCGCGATCCTGTCCGCCGAAGCGCGCGAGGCGGGTCTCGCCACCGTCATCTGGAGCTATCCGCGCGGCGGCAAGCTGACCAAGGACGGCGAGCTGGCGCTCGACGTCGGCGCCTATGCCGCGCACATGGCCGCGCTGCTCGGTGCCCACATCATCAAGGTGAAGCTGCCCAGCGACCATATCGAACAGGCCGAAGCTAAGAAGGTCTATGAAGGCACCGACTGGTCGAACCAGGCCGACCGGGTGCGCCATGTGGTGCAGTCCAGCTTCGCGGGCCGCCGTATCGTCGTCTTCTCGGGCGGCGCGGCCAAGGGGGCCGATGCCGTCTATCAGGACGCGCGCGACATTCGTGACGGTGGCGGCAACGGCTCGATCATCGGCCGCAACACCTTCCAGCGTCCGCGTGACGAGGCGCTGGCGATGCTCGACAAGCTGATCGCGATCTACAAGAACGAAGAATAAGTTCTTGCTAGGGTTGGGCGTTCCGGTTGGGGAACCGGGACGCCCATTCCTTATCCGCTCGCCATAGGTGACGGAGGCCGCGTCAGGCGCTAGGGGAGGGGCCATGACGCTTGATGACGATCCCCTCGGCCCGCTCGATCCCAATTTCGCGGCAGCCTTTACCCGCGACGTGCGGCGCCCGCCCTGCCAGCTTTACCTGATCTCGCCGCTCGACGTGACCGGCGGTTTCGCCGACCGTCTCGCGCGTGCGCTCGATGCCGGGCCGGTCGCGGCCTTCCAGTTCCGCGTCAAGGACATGGATCAGCACACCGCCGCCAAACTGGCCGAGCCGCTTCAGCGTATCTGTGCCGACCGCGAGGTCGCCTTCATCGTCAATGACAGCATCAGCCTGGCCAAGCGGCTGGGTGCGGACGGTGTGCATCTAGGGCAGGAAGACGGCGACGCCCGCGAGGCGCGCGATGTGCTCGGCCCCACGGTGCAGATCGGCGTGACCTGCCACGACAGCCGTCACCTGGCGATGGAAGCGGGCGAGGCGGGCGCGGACTATGTCGCGTTCGGCGCCTTCTACCCCACCGCCACCAAGGAAACCAAGCATCGGCCCGAGCCGGTCGTCCTGTCCTGGTGGTCGGCCCTGTTCGAACTGCCCTGTGTCGCGATCGGTGGGATCACCCCCGCCAACGCCGCGCCTTTGGTCAAGGCGGGGGCGGACTTCCTGGCGGTGTCGGGCGCGGTGTGGAACGGCGACGAGGCGGCGGCGATTAAGGCCTTTGCCGAGCTGCTGGGCTGAGCCTTTCCCCGGTCTATCCGTTCCGCTTAGGAAACAAGCGCGGGGCGCCGCGTTTAACCTGTGATCGATCCACGGGTTAAGGAGCGAGCGTGAAGAGACTGGCAATCGCCCTTGTCGGCGGCGTGGCCATGGCGCTGGTGGCGGTCGGCACCCATCCGGCATCGGACGGACTGCACGGCAATCTGTCACGACAGGCCGCCGTCGACGCGCCATCGGTGCCGACGCGATGAGACGTGGCGGGGGCAGGGGGCCGCTGTCGCGTTTCGGTTGGGTGATGCTGGGCCTGATCGTGGTTGCGGTCGGCGGTTTCCTGTCGATGCTGTCCTTCGGGCCCGGCGAAGTCGTCGTGCCGGATGTCGCGGCACCGGCCAGACAGGCGGCGGCGGGCAGTTCGGCATCGCTCGCCATGCCGATCGCCGATTATCCGGTTTCCTCGCTGCGTCACGACTGGGGCGATCCGCGCGAAGGTGGCCAGCGCAAGCATCAGGGGCTCGACCTGATGGCGCCGGGCGGAACGCCGGTCGTCGCCGCCCTGTCCGGCACGGTCGAAAAGCTCTTCGACAGCGATCGCGGCGGCCATACCGTTTATATCCGCTCGCCCGATCGCCGCTGGATGCTCTATTACGCGCATCTGAAGGGCTATGCGCCGGGACTGGCCGAAGGGCAGCAGGTCCGTCAGGGCCAGCTCGTCGGTTATGTCGGCGACAGCGGCAATGCGGGGGCGGGCAACACCCATCTGCATTTCGCGGTCAGCTGGATGCGCGCCGGGGATCGCTGGTATCAGGGCGAGCCGGTCGACCCCTATCCGCTGCTTGCCGGAAAGACCGCTTCGCGTTAAAGCGGCCGACACAGGATGTCGGGTCGCGTTTGTCGCACCGGTGTCCTTCGCTCTTTCCAGCAGGTTGAAGACCCATGAAGATCAGCGGCGTGGACATTCGTCCCGGCAACATCATCGAGTATGAAGGCGGCATCTGGCGCGCCGTGAAGATTCAGCACACCCAGCCCGGCAAGGGCGGTGCGTATATGCAGGTCGAGATGAAGAACCTCATCGACGGCCGCAAGACGAACGTCCGCTTCCGCTCCGCCGAGACGGTCGAGCGCGTCCGCCTGGATACCAAGGACTTCCAGTTCCTGTTCGCGGAAGGCGACGACCTGACCTTCATGGACAAGGAAAGCTATGAGCAGATCACGCTGCCGCGCGACCTGCTGGGCGATGCCGCCGCGTTCCTGCAGGACGGCATGGATGTCGTGATGGAGCTGCACGAGGAAAAGCCGATCTCGGTCCAGCTTCCCGACCAGATCGAAGCCACCATCGTCGAGGCCGACGCCGTGGTGAAGGGGCAGACCGCCTCGTCCTCGTACAAGCCCGCCATTCTCGACAATGGCGTCCGCGTGATGGTGCCGCCGCACATCGCGTCGGGCACGCGCATCGTCGTCGACGTGTACGAACAGACCTACGTCCGCCGCGCGGACTAATCACGATCGGCGGATGACTGGCGCGACCTGAGCGCGACCCCGTCATCCGCCGTCCCGGCCCGTCGTTCGCGGCGGGCCTTTTCAATTGGAGCGCCCTGGGCAAGCAGCGGCGCGATCGAAAGGACGATCATGGCCTCGCACTCCGGGCTTCTCACCATCATGGAACGCGCCGCGCGCAAGGCCGCCCCGCGTCTCCGCCGCGACTTCAACGAGGTCCAGCACCTCCAGGTCAGCCGCAAGGGGCCCGCCGACTTCGTGTCGATGGCCGACAAGCGTGCCGAGGAAACCGTCTTCGAGGAACTGAAGAAGGCGCGTCCCGACTGGAACTTCCTCATGGAGGAGGGCGGCGAGATCAAGGGCGATCCGTCCAAGCCGCGCTTTATCATCGACCCGCTCGACGGCACCTCGAACTTCCTGCACGGCATCCCGCACTTCGCCATCTCGATCGCGGTCGAGGAGCCGCTGGCGAACGGCAAGCGCGAAGTGACGACCGGCCTGATCTATCAGCCGCTGACCGATGAGAGCTTCTGGGCCGAGAAGGGCCGGGGCGCGTGGTTGCAGGACGGCCGCCTGCGTGTCTCGTCGCGCCGCGATCTGTCGGAGGCCTTGATCGCCACCGGCATCCCGTTCCTGGGTCATGGCGATTTTGTCCAGTGGAGCCGCATTTTCGGTGCGATCGCCCCGCAGGTTGCCGGTATCCGCCGCTTCGGCTCGGCCGCGCTCGATCTCGCCTGGGTCGCGGCGGGCCGTTACGACGGTTTCTGGGAGTCGGGCCTGAAGCCCTGGGACGCGGCGGCGGGTATGCTGCTGGTGCGAGAAGCGGGCGGTTTCGTCAGCGACTTCCGTGGCAGCGACAAGTCGCTCGAGCGCGGCGAGTATCTGGCGGCCAATGAGGGCCTGCATTCCAAGCTGCACAAGCTGCTGGCCAACGCGCTGCGTTAAGAATTTGGTGGGATTTGAGCGCAATGGGGCCTGCCCCTTGCGCTCAAGCCACTGGATTACCATGTAAAAATTCGAGGATGACGGCGGGTGACGGCGTTCACTTGCGATTCATTCTCATGCCTTCGCTGGCTTGCTCCGGCCGACCCATCGGCCTAAAGCCATCGCATCCAGTTCCGCATCTGCGAGAGAAAAACTTGGTCGATCTGTCGCAATATCTGCCGATCCTCCTGTTCCTGGGCGTTGCCCTGGTTCTGTCGACGGCTTTCGTGTTTCTGCCGATGCTCGTGGCGCGCCTGACCGGTGCCCATAAGCCCAACGAGCAGAAGCTGTCTGAATATGAGTGCGGCTTCCCCGCGTTCGAAGACCCGCGCAGCCAGTTCGACGTGCGTTTCTACCTCGTCGCCATCCTGTTCATCATCTTCGATCTGGAAGCGGCGTTTCTGTATCCCTGGGCGGTCAGCGTCTTCAGCCTCGGCTGGACTGCCTGGTTTTCGATGATGATCTTCATCGGCGAGCTCGCGCTGGGTCTCGTCTATGCGTGGAAGAAGGGAGCGTTGGATTGGGAGTAAATCTTCACTCCGGTCCGGTTGAGTTCAAGCCGCAGGCCCATGGCGGACTCGCCCATGATGGCCAGGCTGTCATTCAGCCCGATCAGGGCTTTTTCGACGGGCTCAACGGCGAACTGACCGACAAGGGCTTCCTCGTCACCTCGACCGAGGAGCTGTTCCAATGGGCGCGCACCGGCTCGCTCTGGTGGATGACCTTCGGTCTGGCATGCTGCGCGGTGGAGATGATCCACGTGAACATGCCGCGTTACGATCTGGAGCGCTTCGGTGCCGCGCCGCGCGCGTCGCCGCGCCAGTCGGACGTGATGATCGTCGCGGGTACGCTGTGCAACAAGATGGCCCCGGCGCTGCGTCGTGTGTACGACCAGATGTCGAACCCGAAATACGTCATCTCGATGGGCAGCTGCGCCAATGGCGGCGGCTACTATCATTACAGCTATTCGGTGGTGCGCGGCTGTGACCGGATCGTGCCCGTGGACATCTATGTCCCTGGTTGCCCGCCGACCGCCGAAGCGCTGTTGTACGGCGTGATGCAGCTGCAGCGGAAGATCCGCCGCGCCGGGAGCATCGAACGGTGAGGGCGCCTGCTCCCCGTTATGCCGCCAATGACGGCGTGATCGATGCGGCCCGCGCCGCGCTCGGCCCCTGGCTGCTCGACGCGCGCGAGCATGTCGGCGAGGTCGCTCTGGTCGTCGATCGTGCGAACCTGGTCCCGGCCATGATCGCGCTGCGCGATACCAAGGGGCTGGAATATCAGCAGCTGATGGAGATAGCGGGCGTCGACTATCCCGAGCGCGACGAGCGTTTCGAGGTGGTCTATTGCCTGCTCTCGCTGACCCGCAACCACCGCCTGCACGTCCATGTCTCGACCGACGAGGACAAGCCGGTGCCGTCGGTGACGGGACTGTGGCCGGTCGCGGGCTGGCTGGAGCGCGAGGTCTATGACCTGTACGGCGTGCTGTTCTCGGGCAATAGCGACCTGCGTCGCATCCTGACCGACTATGGCTTTCGCGGCCACCCGCTGCGCAAGGACTTCCCGCTGACCGGCTATACCGAGCTGCGGTATTCCGAAGAGGAAAAGCGTGTCGTCTATGAGCCGGTGAAGCTGGCGCAGGACTTCCGCAATTTCGACTTCCAGAGCCCGTGGGAAGGTGCCGAATATGTCCTTCCGGGCGACGAGAAGGGCTCGCAGCCGCAGGGCAAGGGCGCGCAGACCCCGGCCAGTGCGGACGCGGTGAAGAAGGCCGATGCCGCGCCGGACAAGACCGTCGCCGCCAACGCGCCCGAGACGAAGACCACCGAAAGCCCCAAGCAGACGGGCGCGGGCGAACCGCATCCGGGCAACAAGGCCGAAGGTAAGCCCCAGGACCCGGATGTCGTGCCGGGCAAGGGCGGAGGACAGAATCAGTGAGCGACTACGTCGACGAACTGCTCCACAAGACGGACGCCGTTGACCCGACCACGGGCGACGTGTCGATCCAGAACTATACGATCAACTTCGGCCCGCAGCATCCGGCGGCGCACGGGGTGCTTCGCCTCGTCATGGAGCTGGACGGCGAGATCGTCGAGCGGGTCGATCCGCATGTCGGCCTGCTGCATCGCGGCACCGAGAAGCTGATCGAATACAAGACCTATTCGCAGGCGCTGCCCTATTTCGATCGGCTCGATTATTGCTCGCCGATGTGCATGGAGCACAGCTTCGTGCTGGCGGTCGAGAAGCTGCTCGACCTGGAAGTGCCGCTGCGCGCCCAGTATCTGCGGACCTTCTTCGCCGAGCTGACGCGTATCTCGAACCACATGCTCAACATCGGCAGCCACGTCATGGACGTCGGCGCGATGACGCCGAACCTGTGGCTGTTCGAGATCCGCGAAGACTGCATGAACTTCTATGAGCGGGCCTCCGGCGCGCGCATGCACGCGAATTATTTCCGCGTCGGCGGCGTCCATCAGGACGTCCCGCTCAAGCTGCTGACCGATATCGCCGACTGGCTCGACACCCGTCTGCCGCGCCTGTTCGAGGACGCGATCAGCCTGGTGGCGAACAACCGCATCTTCAAGCAGCGCAATGTCGACATCGCAGTGGTGAACCGCGAGGACGCGATCAAGTGGGGCTTCTCCGGCCCGATGATCCGTGGCTCGGGCATTCCGTGGGACCTGCGCAAGTCGCAGCCCTACGACGCCTATGACAAGGTGGACTTCGACGTGCCGGTGGGCACGAGCGGCGACTGCTATGACCGGTTCATGGTGCGCGTCGAGGAAGTGCGCCAGTCGGCCCGCATCATGAAGCAGTGCCTGGCACAGATGCCCGAAGGTCCGGTGATGGCGACCGATCGCAAGGTCACGCCGCCCAAGCGCGGTGAGATGAAGCGCTCGATGGAAGCGCTGATCCACCACTTCAAGCTCTATACCGAAGGGTATCACGTCCCCGCCGGGGAGGTGTATGTCGCGACCGAAAGCCCCAAGGGCGAATTCGGCGTGTATCTCGTCTCCGACGGATCGAACAAACCCTATCGCTGCAAGATCCGCCCGACCGCGTTCAGCCATCTCCAGGCCATGGAATTCATGTCCAAGGGGCACATGCTGGCGGACACGACCGCGATCTTAGGCGCGATGGACATCGTTTTTGGTGAATGTGACCGCTAATGGCTGACGCTCCCAACATCCCCGACGAGGCCGAAGTCCGCGCCCGCTGGGGCAATTTTGCATGGACCGACGAGAACCAGAAGAAGGCGAACGAGATCCTCGCGCGCTATCCCAAGGGTCGCGAACAGTCCTGCTCGATCCCGTTCCTCGATCTGGCCCAGCGCCAGGTCGGTGCGGAGACGCAGACCCAGGGCTGGCTGCCCGTGCCGGTGATCGAGTTCGTCGCGCGCCAGCTGGGTGTTGCGTACATGCGCATCTATGAGGTCGCGACCTTCTACACGATGTTCAACCTCGCGCCGGTCGGCCGCTATCACGTTCAGGTGTGCGGCACGACGCCGTGCATGCTGCGCGGGTCGGACGACGTGCTGGCGGCGTGCAAGAACAAGGGTCTGATCAAGGGCAAGACCACGCCCGACGGCATGTTCACGCTGACCGAGGTCGAGTGCATGGGCAATTGCGCCTCGGCACCGATGGTCCAGATCAACGACGACAATTACGAAGATCTGGATTACGATCGTACGGTCACGATCCTGGAAGCGCTGGCGCGGGGCGAGAGCCCCAAGACCGGCACGCAGGAGCCGGGTCGCCACACGGTCGAGCCGATCGGCGGTCCGACCACGCTGACCGCCATGGTCGGCGACAATCACGACTATCGCGGGGAGTGGGGCGCATAATGCTCGCTGACAAGGACCGCATTTTCACCAATCTCTACGGCTACCAGCCGTGGAACGTCGACGCGGCGATGAAGCGCGGCGATTGGGACAATACCAAGGCGCTGCTCGAACTGGGCCAGGACAAGATCATTGACGTCATCAAGGCGTCGGGTCTGCGCGGGCGCGGCGGTGCGGGCTTCCCGACCGGCATGAAGTGGAGCTTCATGCCCAAGGAACCGCGCCCCGATCGGCCGAGCTTCCTGGTCATCAACGCCGACGAATCCGAGCCGGGTTCGTGCAAGGACCGCGAGATCATCCGCCACGATCCGCACAAGCTGATCGAGGGCGCGCTGGTCGCGGGCTTCGCGATGCGCGCGCGGGCGGCCTATATCTATATTCGCGGCGAATATATCCGTGAGGCGGAGACGCTGTTCGCGGCGGTCGCCGAGGCGTATAACCGGGGTTTCCTGGGCAAGAATGCCTGTGGCTCGGGCTATGACTTCGACGTGTTCGTGCACCGTGGTGCGGGCGCGTATATCTGCGGCGAAGAAACCGCGATGATCGAGAGCCTGGAGGGCAAGAAGGGCCAGCCGCGCCTGAAGCCGCCTTTCCCGGCGGGTGCGGGCCTCTATGGCTGCCCGACGACGGTCAACAACGTGGAATCGATCGCGGTCGCACCGACCATCCTGCGTCGCGGGGCCGAGTGGTTCTCCTCCTTCGGGCGCGAGAACAACAAGGGCACCAAGCTCTTCCAGATTTCCGGCCATGTCGATCGCCCCTGTGTGGTCGAGGAAAGCATGTCGATCAGCTTCCGCGAGTTGATTGAGAAGCATTGCGGTGGCATCCGCGGCGGCTGGGACAATCTGCTCGCGGTGATCCCGGGCGGCTCGTCGGTGCCGTTGGTGCCTGCCGCCGAGATCATGGACGCGCCGATGGATTTCGACGGCCTGAAGGCGGTCGGGTCGGGTCTCGGCACGGCGGCCGTCATCGTCATGGACAAGTCGACCGACATCGTCCGCGCGATCAGCCGTCTGTCCTATTTCTACAAGCATGAGAGCTGCGGCCAGTGCACGCCGTGCCGTGAAGGCACCGGCTGGATGTGGCGCGTGATGGAGCGGATGCGTACCGGCGATGCCGATGTGGCCGAGATCGACACGCTGTTCCAGGTGACGAAGCAGGTCGAAGGCCACACCATCTGCGCGCTCGGCGACGCGGCGGCCTGGCCGATCCAGGGCCTGATCCGCCACTTCCGCCCGGAGATGGAACGCCGCATTCGCGAACGCAAAGGCGAGACGGGCGGCAACGCCCCGATGATGGAAGCTGCCGAATAATGCCTAAGGTCAAAGTCGACGGCGTCGAGATCGAGGTGCCGCAGGGCGCCACCGTGCTGCAGGCCTGCGAGCTTGCGGGCAAGGAAATCCCGCGCTTCTGCTATCACGAGCGGCTGTCCATCGCGGGCAATTGCCGCATGTGCCTGGTCGAGGTGAAGCCTGGGCCCCCCAAGCCGCAGGCGAGCTGCGCGCTTCCGGCGGCGGACAATCAGGAGATCTTCACCACCACCCCGATGGTGAAGGCCGCGCGCGAAGGCGTGATGGAATTCCTGCTGATCAACCACCCGCTGGACTGCCCGATCTGCGATCAGGGCGGCGAGTGCGACCTGCAGGACCAGTCCATGGCCTATGGCAAAGGCCATAGCCGCTATGACGAAAACAAGCGGGCCGTCACCGAGAAGTACATGGGTCCGATCGTCAAGACGGTCATGACCCGCTGCATCCAGTGCACCCGCTGCGTCCGCTTCGCCGAAGAGGTCGCGGGCGTGGAGGAAATCGGCGCGATCTATCGCGGCGAGAACATGCAGATCACCTCGTACCTCGAACAGGCCGTGTCGAGCGAGCTTTCGGGCAATGTCGTCGACCTGTGCCCGGTGGGCGCGCTGACGTCCAAGCCCTATGCGTTCGAGGCGCGTCCCTGGGAGCTGAAGAAGACGCTGGCCATCGACGTGATGGACGCGGTCGGCACCAATATCCGCCTCGACAGCCGTGGTCGTCAGGTGCTGCGCTGCGTGCCGCGCATCAACGACGAGGTGAACGAGGAGTGGGCGAGCGACAAGACGCGTCACGCGATCGACGGCCTGGTCCGTCGTCGTCTCGACCGTCCGTTCGTCCGCCGCGACGGCAAGCTGGTTCCCGCCACCTGGGACGAGGCCTTCGCCGCGATCCGCGACGTGAACGCCGGTTCGAGCGTCGCCGCGATCGCCGGTGATCTGGTCGATTGCGAGACGATGTTCGCTGCCAAGGCGCTGCTGGCCAAGATGGGTTCGAGCCTGATCGAAGGCCGTCAGACCGGCATGGATTACGACACGTCCAGCCTGGCTGCGGTCAACTTCAACACGACCATCGCGGGCGTCGAAAAGGCCGATGCGATCCTGCTGATCGGCACCAACCTGCGCTGGGAAGCGCCGCTGGTGAACACCCGTATCCGCAAGGCGATCAAGAAGGGTGCCAAGGTCTTCGCGATCGGCCCCGAAACCGATCTGACCTACAAGGTCGAGTGGCTGGGGGCCGATCTGTCGGCGCTGGGCAACCTCCCCGAGGCCGTCACCGAGCTGTTCGGCAAGGCCGCGCGTCCGATGGTGATCGTCGGCGGTGCGGCGCTGAAGGGCGCGCATGGCGCGAGCCTGAAGCTGGTCGACCAGTTCAATCTGGTGCGGACGCTGGAAGACGGTTCGGCATGGAACGGCTATAACGTCGTTCACATGGCGGCGGCTCGCATGGGCGGCCTGATGCTCGGTTACGCGCAGAAGGGCGGCATCGCGGACGTGGTTTCGGCCGCGCCGAAGCTCGCCTTCTTCTTGGGCGCCGACGAGGTGGACTTCGCTAAGTTCGGCAGCAGCTTCAAGGTGTTCGTCGGCCATCATGGCGACAAGGGTGCACATCACGCCGATGTCATCCTGCCGGGCGCCACCTTTGCCGAGAAGTCGGGGACCTGGGTCAATCTGGAAGGCCGGGTGCAGCGCGGCGACCGTGCGGTGTTCGCACCGGGCGACGCGCGCGACGACTGGACGATCTTCCGCGCGCTGTCCGAAGTGCTGGGCCAGACCCTGCCGTTCGATACGCTGGAAGAGCTGCGCGCCGCCATGGCCGCAGAGGTTCCGGCGCTGGGTAAGGTCGGCCTCGTCACCTTCGACTGGGCCGCGCCGTCGCTGAACGCGACCGCGTCCGGTACGCTGGAGGGTTACCCGATCAAGGACTTCTACCTCACCAACGCGATCTGCCGCGCCAGCCCGACGATGCAGCGCTGCTCGGCCGAACTGGTCCATGGTGAGACCTATGCGGAGGCAGCGGAGTGACCGCGTTTTTCAACACGACGCTCGGCCTTCCTTATGGCTGGGCCTGGGCGATCGCGACTTTGGTCGGGATCCTGGCGATCGCGCTGCCGCTGATGCTGGCCGTCGCGATGGTCATCTATGTCGACCGCAAGATCTGGGCGGCGATGGCGCTGCGCCGGGGTCCGAACGTGGTCGGCCCCTTCGGTCTGCTCCAGTCCTTCGCCGACGGTCTGAAGGTCTTCCTTCAGGAAACCATCGTTCCCTCGGCCGCCAATCGCGGGCTGTTCCTGCTGGCGCCCATCATCACCTTCACGGTCGCACTGATCGTCTGGGCGGTGGTGCCGTTCCAGCCGGGCGTGGTCGTCGCGAACATCAATGTCGGCCTGCTGTACGTTCTCGCGGCCTCGTCGCTCGGCGTGTACGGCGTGATCCTGTCGGGCTGGGCGTCGAACTCGAAATATCCCTTCTACTCGGCGCTTCGTGCCGCCGCGCAGATGGTGTCCTATGAAGTCGCGATCGGCTTCATCCTGATTTCGGTCGTGATGTGGTCGGGCAGCTTCAACCTGACCGACATCGTCGAGGCGCAGAAGAGCGTTTTGGGGATTCCGGTCAACGGCTTCTTCCTCAATCCGCTGCTCTTCCCGATGGCGGTGATGTTCTTCATCTCGGCACTGGCCGAGACGCAGCGCGCGCCGTTCGATCTGACCGAAGCGGAGTCGGAGCTCGTCGCGGGTTACCAGACCGAATACAGCTCGATGTCGTTCGCGCTGTTCTGGCTGGGCGAGTACGCCAACGTCATCCTGATGTGCGCACTGAACGCGATCCTGTTCTGGGGTGGCTATCTGCCGCCCTTCGACTGGGCGCCGCTCTATGTCGTGCCGGGCATCGTCTGGCTGCTGCTGAAGATGTGCTTCTTCTTTTTCGTGTTTTCCTGGGTGAAGGCGACCGTACCGCGTTACCGGTACGACCAGCTGATGCGGCTGGGCTGGAAGGTGTTCCTGCCGGTGTCGCTGTTCTGGGTATTCTTGGTGTCTGGCGTGCTGATGTATGCGCGCGTGGGAGTTCCGGCATGAGCGTCGCTCAGTACGTCAAGGCTTTTACGCTGTGGGAGTTCGTGAAGGGCCATGCGCTGACCCTTCGCTACTTCTTCAAGCCGAAGGCGACGATCAACTATCCGTTCGAGAAGAACCCCATCTCTCCGCGCTTCCGGGGCGAGCACGCGCTGCGTCGCTATCCCAACGGCGAGGAGCGGTGCATCGCGTGCAAGCTGTGCGAGGCGATCTGCCCCGCCCAGGCGATCACGATCGAGGCGGAACCCCGCGACGACGGCAGCCGCCGCACGACGCGCTACGACATCGACATGACCAAGTGCATCTATTGCGGGCTGTGCCAGGAGGCTTGCCCCGTGGATGCGATCGTCGAGGGTCCGAATTTCGAATTTTCGACCGAGACCCGCGAAGAGCTGATCTACGACAAGTCGAAGTTGCTCGATAACGGTGACCGCTGGGAAAGCGCGATCGCGGCGAACCTTGCCGCCGATGCGCCGTACCGTTAAAGCCCGCGACCAACGGTTCGGGGCGGACAGAAAAGGGGCCTGACAGGCAGTGATACAGGCTATCGCCTTCTATATTTTCGCGACCGTGGTGATCGTGTCCGCAGGGCTCACGATCGCGTCGCGCAATCCGGTGCACTCGGTCATGTGGCTGATCCTGGCGTTCTTCAACGCCGCGGGCCTCATGGTGCTGTGCGGGGCCGAGTTCATCGCGATGCTGCTCGTCATCGTCTATGTGGGCGCGGTCGCAGTCTTGTTCCTCTTCGTCGTCATGATGCTCGATATCGAGGTCGCGGCGATGCGGGCGGGCTTTGCGCGCTATCTGCCGCTGGGCCTGGCACTCGCCGTCGCCTTGCTGGCCGAGGTCATCATCGCCTTCCAGGCATGGAGCGTCGGCGGCGTGCAACTGGCGGCCCGTGCGGCCCCGATCGCGCCAGAGGTGTCCAACATCCAGGCGATCGGCAACCTGCTGTACACGCGTTATCTGTTCATCTTCGAGGGTGCGGGCCTGGTCCTGCTCGTCGCGATGATCGGCGCGATCGTGCTCACGCATCGCAAGCGGGGCGGCGTCCGTCCGCAGAACATCGCCAAGCAGAATGCGCGTCAGCCGCATGAGGCGATCCGCAACATCAATCAGCCCATCGGGCAGGGGGTGGAACTGTGACGATCGGTCTCGTCCATTATCTGGTCGTTGCAGCGATCCTGTTCACCATGGGGGTGCTGGGTATCTTCCTCAATCGGAAGAACCTGATCGTCATCCTCATGGCGATCGAGCTCATCCTGCTCGCCGTGAACCTGAACCTGGTCGCCTTTTCGGCCGCGCTTCAGGATCTGGTGGGTCAGGTCTTCGCCATGTTCGTGCTGACCGTGGCCGCCGGTGAATCGGCGATCGGTCTGGCGATCCTGGTCATCTATTTCCGTGGCCGCGGCACCATCGCGGTCGACGACGTCAACCGGATGAAGGGGTAATCGGGTTGATCCTCGCTATCGTCTTCCTGCCGTTGCTGGCCGCCGCCATTGCGGGGTTCGGCAACAAGGCCATCGGGAACGTGCCCGCCAAGGTCGTCACGACCGGCGCGCTGTTCATTTCCTGTGCCCTCTCATGGCCGATCTTCATCGGCTATCTGTCGGGCGCCAACGTCGCGACCGTCACGCCGGTGCTCCACTGGATCACCAGCGGCACCATGTCGGTCGACTGGGCGCTGCGCGTCGACTCGCTGACCGCGATCATGCTGGTGGTCATCACCAGCGTCTCGGCGCTCGTCCACCTCTATAGCTGGGGCTATATGAGCGAGGAGCCGGATCAGCCGCGCTTCTTCGCCTATCTCTGCCTCTTTACCTTCGCGATGCTGATGCTCGTGACGGCGGACAATCTGGTCCAGATGTTCTTCGGTTGGGAAGGCGTGGGTCTCGCGTCCTACCTGCTGATCGGCTTCTGGTTCCGCAAGCCCTCGGCCAATGCGGCCGCGATCAAGGCGTTCGTCGTCAACCGCGTAGGCGACCTCGGCTTCATGCTCGGCATCTTCGGCACCTTCCTGGTTTTCGGGACCGTCTCGATCCCGGCGATCCTGGCGGCGGCCCCCGGCATGGCGGGCTCGACCATCGGCTTCCTGGGCTATCGTTTCGACACGATGACCGTGCTCTGCTTGCTGCTGTTCGTCGGCGCGATGGGCAAGTCAGCGCAGCTTGGCCTCCACACCTGGCTGCCGGACGCGATGGAAGGCCCGACCCCGGTTTCGGCGCTGATCCACGCGGCGACCATGGTCACCGCGGGCGTGTTCATGGTGTGCCGCCTGTCGCCGATGTTCGAAACGTCGCCGACCGCGCTGGGCGTCATCACCGTGATCGGGGCCTGCACCTGCTTCTTTGCCGCGACTGTCGGCACGGTGCAGACCGACATCAAGCGCGTCATCGCCTATTCGACCTGTTCGCAGCTCGGCTATATGTTCTTCGCGGCCGGTGTCGGCGCGTATGGCGCGGCGATGTTCCACCTGTTCACGCACGCCTTCTTCAAGGCGCTGCTGTTCCTGGGTGCGGGCTCGGTGATTCATGCGATGCACCATGAGCAGGACATGCGTTATTATGGCGGTTTGCGTCGCCACATCCCGCTCACCTTCTGGGCGATGATGATGGGTACGCTGGCGATCACCGGCGTCGGCATCCCGGCTCTGTTCGGCAACCCGATGGCGTTCGGTTTCGCGGGCTTCCACTCGAAGGACGCGATCATCGAAGTCGCCTATGCGGGTGGTTCGGGCTTCGCCTTCTGGGCGGGCGTCATCGCCGCGCTGCTGACCAGCTTCTATTCGTGGCGCCTGATGTTCCTGACCTTCTGGGGCAAGCCGCGCTGGACCGGGTCGGAGCATATCCAGCACGCGATCCATGACGCGCATGGCCACGGCCATGACGATCATGCCCATGGTCACGCTCACGACGCGCATCACAACGACGCGCATTCGGAAGATGCCGGTCACGAGCCGCATACGCACGATGCGGGCCACACCGATGTGCCGGAAGGCACGGGGGGCTATCATCCGCATGAGAGCCCGCTGGTCATGCTGATCCCGCTGATCGTCCTGTCGATCGGCGCGATCGCGGCGGGCTTCGTCTTCCATGGCTGGTTCATCGAGCCGGAAGCGGGCGAGAGCTATTGGAAGGGGGCGATCGCCTTCAACGAGCATCTGATGCACGCGATGCACGGCGTGCCGGTGTGGGTGAAGCTGTCGGCGACGGTGGTGATGCTGCTCGGTCTGCTGACCGCGTATCTGACCTATATCCGTGCACCGGAGTTCCCGGCCAAGTTCGCGGACCAGTTCCGCATTCTGTACCGCTTCCTCCTCAACAAATGGTATTTCGACGAGATCTACCATTTCCTCTTCGTGCGCCCCGCCTTCGCGATCGGCCGGTTGCTGTGGCACCGTGGCGACGAGAAGACGATCGACCGCTTCGGCCCCAATGGTGTCGCCTGGCTCGTCCAGCTCGGCAGCAAGGGTGCGGCGCGCTTCCAGACGGGATACCTCTACAGCTATGCCTTCGTCATGTTGATCGGCCTGACCGCGGCCGTCACCTGGGCCATTTTGGGTTGATCGCGTGATGCAGGGCTTCCCGATCCTCTCCGTCATGCTGGCGGTCCCGGCCATTGCCGCGATCGCCTGCCTTTTCCTCTCCGCAAACGGTGCGCGCATGCTGGCGCTTGCCGCCACGCTGATCGACTTCGCCCTGGGCATCGTGCTCTGGACGCAGTTCGATGTGGGCGGCGCCCAGTGGCAGTTCGTCGAACATGCCCCCGGCATCTTCGGCCCGTTCGGCTGGTCGCTCGGCATCGACGGTTTTGCGCTGCTGCTGATCATGCTCAGCGTGTTCCTGATGCCGATCTGCATCGGCGCCAGCTGGCGCGCGATCGACAAGCGGGTCCCGGAATATATGGGCCTGTTCCTGTTCACCGAAGTGCTGATGATCGGCACCTTCGCGGCGCAGGACCTGTTCCTCTTCTACGTCTTCTTCGAAGCCGGTCTGATCCCGATGTATCTGATCATCGGTATCTGGGGCGGGGCGAACCGCATCTACGCGTCGTACAAGTTCTTCCTGTACACGCTGCTTGGCTCGCTCCTCATGTTCGTCGCGATGCTCTATATGGCGCGCACGGCGGGCACGACCTCGATCCCGGCGCTTCTCGCCTATGACTTCCCGGCCTCGGTCCAGACCTGGTTGTGGATCGCCTTCTTCGCCTCGTTTGCGGTCAAGATGCCGATGTGGCCGGTCCACACCTGGCTTCCCGACGCGCACGTCCAGGCGCCGACGGCGGGCTCGGTCATTCTGGCGGGCGTGCTGCTGAAGCTGGGCGGCTATGGCTTCCTGCGCTTCCTGCTGCCGATGTTCCCGGAGGCAAGCGGGCAGCTGACCTGGCTGATCTTCGCGCTCTCGGCGGTGGCGGTGATCTATGCCTCGCTGGTCGCGCTGGTGCAGTCCGACATGAAGAAGCTGATCGCCTATTCGTCGGTCGCGCACATGGCGATCGTGACCATCGGCCTCTATGCCTTCAACCAGCAGGGCATCGAAGGCGCGATGATCATGATGCTCAGTCACGGTCTGGTGTCGGGCGCGCTCTTCCTGTGCGTCGGCGTCATCTATGACCGGCTGCATACCCGAGAGATCGCGCGCTACGGCGGGCTGTCGATCAACATGCCCAAATACGCCGTGCTGTTCCTGTTCTTCACCATGGCGTCGATCGGTCTGCCGGGCACCAGCGGCTTCGTCGCCGAGTTTCTGTCGCTGATGGGCACCTATCAGGTGTCGACCTGGACGGCGTTGCTCTGCACCACCGGCATCATCCTGGGTGCGGCCTATATGCTCTACCTCTACCGGCGGGTCGCCTATGGCGAGATCAAGTCGGATGAAGTGGCGGCGATGCCGGACCTGACGAGCCGTGAGCTGTGGCTGCTGGCGCCGATCGCGGCGGTGACGCTGTGGATGGGTGTCTATCCCGAGAGCTTCCTCGCGCCGATGCGCAAGGACGTCACGGTCCTGTTGCAGCGGATCGACCGGGCCAATCCGGGTTCGGACAGCCGTCCGACCGCCGGTAACCCTGCGCTCGCCACCACCCATGCCCCTGAGCACCAAGCTGCGCACGGGGAGGCGCACTGATGAGCTATTCGTTGAACCTTTTGATGGTCCTGCCCGAGCTGGTGCTGACCCTCGGCGCGATCGCGCTGATGCTCGTCGCCGCCTGGGGCGGGACGAACGCCACGCGCGGCATCTCGATCGCGGCGGTGTTCGTGCTGGCCGGCGCGATGGTCGCGCTGGCCGGTCCGTCGACCACCGGCGGTCTCGCCTTTGGCGGTCTGTACCGCGCCGACGCCTTTGCCGGTTTCGCCAAGGTCCTGATCTATCTGGCGACCGCGGTGGCGATCATCATGGCGCCGCGCTTTTTCGCCCGCTCGCCGGGTGAGGGTCTGCGTCCCGAATATCCGATCCTCATGCTGCTCTCTTCGGTCGGCATGGGCATGATGGTGTCGGCGGGCGACCTGCTGACCCTCTATGTCGGTCTCGAACTGCAGAGTCTGTCGGCTTATGTGCTGGCGAGCTTCATGCGTCGCGACGGTCGTTCGGCCGAAGCGGGTTTGAAGTATTTCGTCCTCGGCGCGCTCGCCTCGGGCATCCTGCTTTACGGTATCTCGCTGGTCTACGGCTTCTCGGGTTCGACCGACTTTGCCCAGATCGCCCTGGCCTATGGTCGCGATGCCGCTGCTGGTACGCGTTCGCTGGGCCTGATGTTCGGTCTGGTGTTCGTGTTCGCCGGGCTGGCGTTCAAGATGTCGGCGGTGCCGTTCCACATGTGGACGCCGGACGTCTATGAAGGCGCGCCGACCCCGGTGACGGCCTTCTTCGCCTCGGCCCCCAAGGTCGCGGCGATGGCGCTGGCGGTTCGTGTCGCCGTCGAGGCGATGGGCTCGGCCGCGCAGCAGTGGCAGCAGATCGTGACCTTCGCGGCGCTGGCGTCGATCATCCTCGGCGCAGTCGCGGCCATTGGGCAGACCAATATCAAGCGGCTGCTCGCTTACTCGTCGATCAACAATGTCGGCTTTGCGCTCATCGGTCTGGCGGCAGGTACGGCACAGGGCGTCGCGGCGGTGCTGACGTACCTCACCATCTACGTCATCATGACGCTGGGTGCGTTCCTGATCGTCATCCGCATGCGCGACGAGGACGGCAATCCGCTCGAGTCGATCGCCAGCCTGTCGGGCCTGTCGCGCACGCGTCCGGCGCTGGCCTGGGCCATGGCCTTCTTCATGTTCTCGGTCGCAGGCATTCCGCCGCTGCTCGGCTTCTACGCCAAGTTCGCTGTGTTCAATGCGGCGGTCGCGGCGGGGCTGTTCCCGCTGGCGGTGATTGGTGTCGTCGCCTCGGTGATCGGTGCCTATTACTACCTGCGCATCATCAAGACGATGTTCTTCGATGAGCCCGCCGGTGCCTGGGCGAATGGCGACGTTCAGCCCGTCGAGAACGGCCTGATCGCGCTGTCGGCGCTGCTCGTCTCGCCGGTCGGCTATCTGGCGATCCCGCTGCTGGGCGCCTGGTCGCTGGCAGCCGCTCGGGCGCTGTTCTGAGCCGATTGCTGCAGGTCCCGGAAACGGGATCGACCAATGCCGATCTTCGCCAGCTTGCCGAGGCAGGCGGCGAAGATGGCAATTGGGACGGCCTCTGGCTCCGCGCCGACCGCCAGACGGCGGGGCGCGGACGCCAGGGGCGGGAATGGTCCTCGCCTTCCGGAAATTATTATGGGTCGACGCTGGTCCGCCTGCGCCCCGGTGATCCGATGGCGGCGACGCTGGCGCTGGTCGCCGCTGTGGCGATCGAGGATGCGGTTCGATCCTGTCTCCCTGATATCGGCGCACGCCTTGCGCTGAAATGGCCGAATGATCTGTTGATCGACGGCGCCAAATTGTCGGGCATCTTGTTGGAGCGTACGGGTGATGCGGTCGTCATCGGCATGGGGATCAACCTGGCGTCGGCCCCGGACCTATCCGACCGCGCCACGACCGCGCTTGGCGATCATGGCGTCACTGTCTCGCCCCAGACGATGCAGGCGCTGCTCGCCGATGCGATGACCCGCTGGGTCGCGGTCTGGCGTGAACAGGGGCTGCCACCGATCATCGGGCGCTGGGAAGCCAGGGCGCATCCGCGCGGCACCGCACTGACCGCCAAACTGCCGGACGGACAGGCGCTGACCGGAAGCTTTGACGGCCTGGCGAGCGACGGCGCGCTCAGGCTCGGCTTGGCGGACGGCTCCGGCCATGTCATCCATGCCGGCGATATCTTCCTGATCTGAAGGACCCCCATGCTGCTTGCGATCGATGCCGGGAACACGAACGTGGTCTTTGCGCTGCTCGAAGGGCGGACGATCAAGGGGCGCTGGCGCATCGCGACCGATCCGCGCCGCACCGGCGACGAATATGCGGTATGGCTCAGCCAGTTGCTGGCGCTCGAAGGCTATGCGCGCGAGGATGTGACGGGTGTCATCATCGCTACCGTCGTGCCGCGCGCGCTCCACAATCTTCAGGTGCTGGCCCAGAAATATTTCAAGGTCGAGCCGCTGATCGCAGGCCGCGCGCCGGTGGAATGGGGGATCGCGATCGACGTCGACGAACCCGCCTCGTTGGGCGCGGACCGTGCGGTCAACACGATCGCGGCGCATGAGCTTCATCCAGGCGACCTGATCACCATCGACTTTGGTACCGCCACGACCTTCGACATCAGCGACTATCAGGGAGCGTATAAGGGGGGGATCATCGCACCCGGCATCAACCTGTCGCTCGACGCGCTGGTGACGGCGGCTGCCAAGCTGCCGCGCATCGCCATCGAGGCACCGGAAAGCCGCAGCGTGATCGGCCGCAATACGGTCGACCAGATGCATATCGGTATCTTCTGGGGCTATGTCGCGATGATCGAGGGGCTGGTGGCGCGGCTGAAGGCCGAGGTCGGGCGGCCGGTAAAGGTGCTGGCAACCGGCGGATTGGCGGCGCTTTTGTCGCCACATACCGATGTTTTCGATCATATCGAGCCCGACCTGACCATTCAGGGGCTGGCGATCCTGTGGGAACGCGCCCATATCATATGACGAGTTTCGGACCAGGCAGCCCGCGAGATACCGCTGGGCGCCGAGGTCCGCGAAGAAATGACCGCGCCCTGACCGGCGCACCCCCATCGCCCCGAACCCGCTTTCAGCGGGGTGGGCGTCCATTGTCAGGAAGTGAATGACTCCCAAGAAAGAATTGCTGTTCTGCGCGCTCGGTGGATCGGGCGAAATCGGCATGAACGTGAACCTGTACGGCACCGAAGGTAAGTGGGTGATGGTCGATTGCGGCATCACCTTTGCCGATCCGGCCTATCCCGGCATCGATGTGATCCTGCCCGATCTGAGCTTCATCGAGGACCGGCTGGACGATCTGGTCGGGATCGTGCTGACCCATGGTCATGAGGACCATATCGGCGCGCTGCCCTATCTGGCCGAAGATTTGGGCGTGCCGATCTATGCCACCGCCTTCACCGCCGGGCTTGTGCGTGGCAAGCTGGAGGAAGAGGGCAGCGCGAACCGCGTCAAGCTGCGCGTGATGGAAACCGGCAAGACGTTTGAGGTCGGCCCGTTCGACTTCACCTTCGTGCCCTTGTCGCACTCGATCCCCGAAGCCAATGCGCTGCTGATCGAGACAGCGGTCGGCCGCGTGTTCCACACCGGCGACTGGAAGCTCGACCAGACCCCCGTCATCGGCAAGCCCGCCAGCCCGGCGCAGCTGTCGTCGATCGGCGACATGGGAGTCGACGTGCTGGTGTGCGACTCCACCAACGCCTTCAACACCGAAGCCTCGGGCTCGGAAGCCAGCGTCCGCCCCGGCATCGCCGAGACGGTGGCCAAGGCCAAGGGACGCGTGGTGGTCACTACCTTCGCCTCCAACGCCGCGCGTCTGGTGACGCTGGGTGAGGTCGCCAAGGAGACGGGGCGCAAGCTGTGCGTCACCGGCCGTTCGCTCGACCGGATCCTGAAGGTCGGCCGCGCCTGCGGCTATTTCAAGGGCTTCCCCGAGGTCGTCGATCCCGAGACGGCGATGCGCCTGCCCAAGGACCGCGTGCTGATCGTCGCGACCGGCGGGCAGGGCGAGCCGCGCGCGGCGCTGTCGCGTATCGCCGAGGGCAGTCATACGATCCGGCTCGACACCGGCGACACCGTCATCTTCTCGGCCCGCCAGATCCCGGGCAACGAGACGGCGGTTGGCCGTATCCAGAACATCCTGGCGGGCAAGGGCGTTCGCATGGTCACTGAGCGTCAGGCGCATGTCCATGTCTCGGGTCATCCGGGCCAGCCCGAACTGGCGCAGATGTACAAGTGGCTGCGCCCGCGCACGCTGATGCCGGTGCATGGCGAGATGCGGCACATGATGGAACATGCCCGCTTCGCCACGACCCAGGGCGTGCCGCAGACGTTGGTTCAGTCGGACGGCGACATGGTTCGCCTGCTGCCTGGCAACGCGACCAAGATCGGCAACGTGCCGGTCGGTCGACTGGTGCTGGACGGTGACGTCATCCTGCCGTCGGACGGCTCGACGATGAACGAGCGGCGCAAGCTGGCGATCAACGGCCAGATCTCGGTCGGCGTCGCGGTCGCCAAGGGGCGGCTGGTCGGCAGTCCGCAAATCCGCGTCCAGGGTGTGCCCGTCGAGGACGAGCGTGACGCCTTCATCGCCGAGGCGGTGGCGGCTGCGGCCAAGGCGGTCGACGGGCCGCGCCGCGCGACCGACAAGCTGCGCGAGGATATCCGCCTGTCGGTGCGCAAGGTCGCAACACGTTGGACCGGCAAGAAGCCGATCGTCGATGTCCTGCTGATCGAGGGCTAAGACCATGCACTGGACGTCGGCCCTCGCGATCTACGTCCTGTTCTGGTTCCTCGCCGTGTTCCTGGTCCTGCCCTTCGGGGTCAGGACCACGCACGAGGCGGGGGGCGAGCATATCCCCGGGACTGCCGAGAGCGCACCGCATGTCTTCCTGATCGGGCGCTTCTTCCTGCGCACGACGATCGTGGCGACGGTGATGTTTGTCCTGTTCTATCTGAACTATGTCTATGGCTGGATCACCGCCGACATGCTCGACTGGAGCGGGGTGAGCCGGGGCGTCTGACATGGCGCGTGCGTCCCGCTTGTTCGACCTGCTCCATCTGCTCCACCGCCAGAGCGGCGTCGTGTCGGGGCGGCATCTGGCCGAGCAGCTCGGCATCTCGCTGCGTACGCTGTACCGCGATATCGCGACGCTTCAGGCGATGGGTGCGGATGTCGAGGGCGGGGCGGGGGTAGGCTATCGCCTGAGGCCCGGCTTCATGCTGCCGCCGATGAGTTTCCCTGTCGAGGAAGTCGAGGCGCTGGTCTTGGGGGCTCGCTGGGTCGCCGAGCGGGCGGACCCGGCAATGGGGCAGGCCGCGCGCAGTGCTGCGGCGCGGATCATGCGCGCGATGACACCCGAACAGGCCGAGGCGATGCGCGATACGGCGCTGTTCATCGGCCTGCGCTCGGAAGCCTATGAGGGGGAGGTCGATCCGGCACCCTTGCGGGCCGCGATCCGGAGCGAGCGGCGTTTGTCGCTCCTCTACCGCGACGCGCAGGGCGAAGCATCGGAGCGGACCATCTGGCCGTTCGCGATCGCGCTGTTCGATCGGGCCGATGTGCTGCTCGGCTGGTGCGAGTTGCGCGGCGATTATCGCACCTTCCGCATCGATCGCATCGTCACCGCGCGCCCCTTGCTGGAGCGTTATCCGCGTCGCCGCGCCGTCCTGCTGCGCGAATGGCGCGAAGCGGCGGGCATTCCACAGGAGCGCTTCCTGCTGACGGAAACTGACGCAGCCGTCGGATAGGCGGACCTCCTCTCGAACGAAGGAGCTTTGCCATGACCTGTCCGACGACCACCATCCTGCTGCACATCGCCGATATGCACGTCAGCACCGACTTTTATCGCGGGGTGTTGCAGCGCGACCCGGTCGATGCAGGTGACGCCTTTACCCTGTTCGCCCTCGATTCGGGGACGACGCTGGGCCTGTGGCGTCGCGACGTGATCGATCCCCCGGCCGAGGGGGCATCGGGTGTCATCGAGCTGGGGTTCCGGCGGGACCATAACGGCGTGGATGCGTGTCATGCGGATTGGCTGGCCAAGGGAGTGACGATGCTGACGCCGCCCAATGATCGTCCGTTCGGGCGGAGCTTCGTAGCACTGGATCCCGATGGCCACCGGTTGCGGGTCTATGCGCTGAACGGTTGAGGGGCGTAGCCCCCGACTTCGCTCAAACTGAATGGCGGTTGGAGTAAGGGTCGACCGCCATTTCTCGACCTCCGTTAACGCAGCCGCTCGATGGCCTGGGCAAGCGCGACATAGAGCTTGCCCATATCCGACGATAGCAGCGTGACGCCCAACGGTGATCCGTCACGCTGCGCCAGCACGCCGCGCAGCATCGCCTCGAAGTCATGGATATAGCGGTTCACATGGTCGCGGAACTTGGGATCCTCGTCATACAAATCGGCGATGCCCCGCGCCTGATGCGAGTCGAGGATACGCACCGCACGCCGGGTGAAGACGCCGCGATCGCCCTTCAGATAGGCGGCCCAGGCGCTGTCGGTGACCTCGGGGGCATAGATTTTGGCGATGTCGATCGACGCCGAGTTGAGCGATTCGACCAGCAGCGAGGCGCGGCGGGCGAAATTGTCGCGATCGGCTTCCTCCCGCTCGGTCCGGGCCTCTTCGATCCGCAATTCGACGACGGTCGTCTTCTCGACGATCATGTCGGCCTGCCGTGCCAGCCGCTCGGTCGCGCGCGTGGCGGCCTCGACCGCGTTCTGGGTGGCATCGACGATGGCATGAACCTGCCGCTCGACGGTATCTCCGGTCGCGCGCCGCATCGCCTCGGCACTGGCGATCTCCAGTGCGCTGGCAGCTTGGGGAATGACGTCGGCCAGCGTCTCGCGCGCCTTTTCGGCGGCCGTCGCAGCGGTTTCGCGGACGCGCAGCAGCGCATCGACCAGCTTGGGTGCGGCCTCGTCAGCGAACTGGTGCGAGCGTTCGATCGTCTCCTCGACCATCATACCCAGCGCATCGGCCTTGGCCCGCCCGGTCGACAGGGTCTCGAGCAGGGAGCCCGACAGCGTCTCCAGCGTCTGGCGCTGCTCGGCGATGACGTCGGCGATCGCCTCGATCGCCTCATGCGTGCTCTCGGCCGCGGCGACCAGGGCGAGCAGTTCGGGCTTGGTCTCGACTACCACCTCATGGCTGGCATGCATCCGCTGGTCGAGCCGTCCCAGCGCCTCGGGCAGCGTTTCGTCGATCTCGCGCGCAGCGGCATCGAGCGCGATCAGCAGCGTCTCGGTCGTGCCGATGACGCGGTTGGCCATGGTCTCGCCCGCCTCCAACGCGCCGGTCATCGCATCCGCCGAGCCGCCCAAGGCGCTGATCGAGGCGGCGAGCATCTGCGACTTTTCGGTGCCCTGAGTGTGAAGGACCGCGATGCGCGTCTCGACCCGCTCCAGTTCGGTGTCGAGCGTGTCGATCATCGTCTCCCCCGCGATCCGCTGTGCCTCCAGTTCGGCGGTCAGGCGGGCGACGGCGCCGTCCACCGTCGTCAGCCGTTCGGCCAGCGCATCGGCACTGTCGCGCGCCGCCCCGTCGAGCGCCGCCTGGTTCGCCGCGATCATCGCCAGCATCTCCTCGCCCTGGGCCGCGAAGCCCAGGCGCGACTGGTCGATGGCCTGCGCCGTCCGGTCGAGCAGCGCGTCGATCGTGGTGGCGAGGTTGCCGGTGACGGTTTCCAGATGCACCCCGGCGACGCGGCTGGTTTCCTCCATCTGTTCGATGTGGGTGGCCAGGCGCAGCGCCGCTCCGCTGGCGATGGTGTCCGCATCCTGCCCGCGCCGACCGAGCGCCACGAACTGGGCGTCCAGCTCCATCGCATGAATTTGCGCCGAGCGCGCCGCCTCCGCCATCCGGTCGGATGCCTCGCCGATCTGCTCCGCCGCGCGGGGAAGGGCTTCGAGCAGTTGGGTCATGCTCGATTGGCTGGTCACGGCGATATCGGCGAGCGTGCGGCCATGCGCCTCGACCATCTGGATATCGTCGGTCAGGTCACGCGCGATCGTCCTGAAGCGCGTCTCGGCGGCCTGCGCCATTTCGGACAGGGCGATCGCCTGGGCCGACAACTCGAAGCGGTTGGCGGACAACGCCTGTCCGATCGCACCGACCGCGCGCTCCAGCGCCGCCGCTTCCTCGCGCATGTCGCGCGCGGTGAGTGCGAAACGGCGTTGCTCGGCGCGGCTGCTGCGTTGGCCGACCAGCCACAGGACCGCGATCAGCATCGGTCCGGCCAGTGCGAGCGTACCCAGCGGGGCCAGTGTCGTGGGTGAGAGCATCGGGCTGGCCGAGATGCCCCAGAACAGAATGGCCGCCGCCCACAGGACCGAGGCCAGGATCACGACGATCAGCGGCCAGCGCGCAGGCGAGGGCTCCTCCTGCTCGACCAGGGCGGTGCCTTCGTCCAGCCAGATGCCGAAGGACGGGGGATCGGCGGCGGGCGGGGCGGACGGGGCTTCTTCGGCCGGGGGCTGGACGGTATAGTCGTACATATCCGCCTCTGCGTTCGGCATGTCCGACCTGTCCTGACGCTCTGCGCGCATATCGACGATCATCTGGGCCCCCGTGTCACAATGGGCCGGTTTATCACGTTTGCTGATGGCAGAAAGCGAATTGCGCTATTCCGTGCAACCCCCGTTCGGGTTTAAGTGAGGGCAATGACCTACGAGCACGGAATGATCGATTCTGCCCTGGCGGCGGTGGCGGGTGATGAACCGGCCGTGATCCAGGAATTGCGCCGCGCCTTTGTCGAAGGCGTGACCCGTGCGATGGAGGCCATGCATATGGCCGAGGACGTCGGCGAATGGCGCGAGGCGGCCTTGCGGCTGAAGGGTCTCGCGGCCAGCGTGAACGCTTTGCCGCTGATGACCCTGGCGGCACAGGCGGCGGAACTGGAAAGCCCGGACCCGCAGTTGCTCGACCGGATCGGGGATCAGGTCGCGCGCCTTTGACGCGTCACCGGGTCAGGGCTGGCAAGGCGCGTCTCTAGCGCCTAACAGCACGCGATGCTTTCCGGTCTTCTCTTTGCGATTGACGACGCCGACGACCGCCCCGGTCGGCTGACGGCCACCCTGCCGTTCGCGGGTGTTACCCTGATCGAATATCAGGCGCGCCTGCTGATCGCGGCGGGGGCCGCGCAGATCATCATCGTCGTCGCGCGCCTGACCCCGGAACTGCTCGGCGCGATCGCCCGAATCGCGCAGCGCGGGGTGGTGGTCGACACGGTGCGCAGCGCGGTGGAGGCATCGGAGAAGCTCCACCCCCTGTCGCGACTGCTCGTACTGGCCGATGGTCTGATCACCACCGAGGATACGATCGCGCTGGTCCTGCGCGATGCCGGACAGGACGCGCTGATCGTGCTGCCCGAGGCGGAGGCGGAAGCCGGACTGGAGCGGGTCGGCGGCCAGATGGCCTGGGCGGGCGTCGCGCGGCTCGATCCGCGCCGGGTCGCCGAAGTGGCGGCGCTGCCCCGCGATTACGACCTGCAATCGACGCTGCTGCGGCTCGCGGCCCAGGCGCGGGCGACACATATCCTGCTGCCCGCCGATGCGGAAAAGGCGGGTCATGGCATCGTCCACCATGCCGAGGCGCTGGATGCGCGGGGACGGGCGGTCGTCGCGCGGCTGGTCTCGGGACGGCGGAGCTGGTTCGATCGTTACATCCTGGCGCCCATCGCACGCCTCGCGCTGCCGCGCCTGGTCGAGCGTTCGGTCCCTGCGCATGTCGCGGGCGGGGCAGGGGCCGGGCTGGGGCTGCTCGGACTGGTTCTGATCCTCTCCGGCCTGCCGGCTTTCGGCTTGCTGATCGCCATCGCCGGAACGTTGGGGCTGGGCCTTGGCGAGACGCTGGCGGGGTTGCGCGACGAACAGAGCGCGGCGCGCGCCGGGTCGGCGGCCATCGCGGCGCTGTCCGGGCTCGCCGTGGCGGCGCTCGGGTGGCAGGATTTCCGTCTGTCGGGCGAGGATATCGCGCCGGTCCTGGCCTTGATGCTGATCATTCTCGGTATTTTGGCGGAGCGGGCGGGGCTGTATCGCTTTCGGCGGCGCTGGTGGGCCAGCCCGCCCGCCTATCTGCTGGTCCTTTTCCCCGCCGCGCTGGTCGGCATCGTCCCCTGGGGCCTGGCACTTGCGAGTATTTATGCGATCGTCACTTTAACGTCCGCAATCGAGACATTGCGCGCCCAAGTTTAGTGTCGCTTTAACATCAAAGGGGTTAGCGATGCCCCATGGCGGTCGAACCGGACCCACATCACGCCTCCCCATGGCACGCCACGCGGCTGTCCGACCGCGTCGCGGCGGCGCGCGCGCGCGCGGCGGGACGGCGGCGGGGTGCGGTGCTGGACCTGCGGCTGGATGCCGAATCGCGCCTGACCGATCAGGTCCGGTTCGAGGTGACGGCGCGGCTGCACCACCTGGTCGAGACGATCGCGCACGATCTCCTACAACAGGCCGATCGGGTCATGCCGGAGGGCGGTGGGCAGCCCCAGCAGCAAGAGGTCTTGCGGCTGCTCTATCGGGCGGATGCGCTGGCCGACCCGGCACTGGTCGACGAACTGGTCGCGCAGGTTCGGCAGGGCCTGATGGCCCGTGCGCTGCCCATCGAGAGCATGGCGGGTGATGCGCCGAGCTTGCTGGTCCGCCTGACCGAGGCCCCCGACCGGATCGTCGCCGCCGCCGCGCGCGCGGTGCTGCTGGCCGAGGGGCGTTCGCGCGAAGGCGATGAGGCGGTGGGCCTGCCGACACGGCTGCACGACCGGCTGGTCTGGACCGTGGCGGCGGCCCTGCGCAAGGGTGACGATCCGGCTTGGGACCGGGCGCTGGCGCAGGCCGTCGAGCGGGTCCTGGCGGCGCGCGATGACGGTGACCGGCCGGGCCTGCCCGCGATGCGGCTGGCTGCGGCGATCGACGCGCGGCCGGGCGAATTGCCCGACCTGTTGCTCGAAAGTCTGTCCGACCGGCAATTGGGTTTGTTCGTTGCCCTGCTGACCCATGCGCTCGGCATCGAGCATGACATGGTGCGCGAGATCGTGCTGGAGCCCGAAGGCGACCGGCTGTGGCTGGCGCTGCGATCGTTGGACCAGGATCGGCCGGTGATTGCGCGCATCGGGCTGTCTCTGTGCGAGGCGGACGGGCGGCGCGATGTCGATGGTTTTGCCGAGGCGCTGGACGCGATCATGGCCGTTCCTGCCGAAGAGGCGCGCCGGGCCATCGCATCGCTTAGCCTGCCCGCGCCGTTTCGAGAGGCGATCGAGCGGCTGGAAGGCTCCGATCGCCGATGAGTGCAATGGACAGCCCAGGCGAATCGATGGTCGCGCGTGCCATTCTGGACGCAGGCGATCACATTCTGTCGGCCGATCCTCCCATCGAACTGCTTCATATGCGTGCGGGGGGAAGCGCCAGCGACTGTCTGGCGGTCGCGCCCATCGCTAGGATCGCTCGACTGGCACGGCGGCTTGGCATTACGGTGTCGCGGCAGGTGATGGTCGCCGATGACGAGGGCGATCTCGACCTGTGGGTACAGGCCCGCCCCGAAACCGGGCAGATCCGCCTGAGCGTCAGCGGCTGGCGTGACCGGGACGCGTGGAAGCCGACCGCGACCCCGCCCGATCATGCTGCGATGGGCGCGGACTTCCGCTGGGAAACCGATGCGGCGCTGCGTCTGACCTTCGTGTCGCCGGGGGCGGGGATGCGCTATGGCTTTGATGCACAGGCGATGCTGGGGCGGCCGTTGGCAGCTCTTTTCGCTTTCGACTCCGGCACGGCGCTGCTGGACGAGGGCGCGCCGCTCGACGGGCGAGGGGCCCGGTTGCGGCCGACCGATGCACCGGTCCGGCTGTCGGCGGCGATCCGTCATGACGCGACGGGGGGCATCGCCGGGCTGATCGGCGCGACCTATCTGATCGACGAGCCGGGAGAGGGGGCGGACGATGACTTGCTGCATCCCGGCGCGTCGCCGCTGACCGAGACATTTACGGCCGGGCTCGACCGCGCCCTGCGCACGCCGCTCGCACGGATCGTCGCCAATGCCGACAGCATCGCGGCGCGCAGCGACGGGCCGATCGCCGCCGAATATGCCGAATATGCCAATGACATCGCGCATGCCGGGCGGCATCTGATCGGGCTGGTCGACAATCTGGTCGAGCTACAGGCGATCGAACAGCCCGATTTCCGGCTCGCGGCCATGCCGATCGACCTGGCGGACGTCGCCCGCCGCGCCTCGGGCTTGCTGGGCGTGCGCGCGGATGCCGCGAGCGTGACGATCCGTCGACCTGGCGCGGGCGAGGCGATGCCTGCCATCGGGGACTTCGGCCGGTGTCTCCAAATCCTCATCAACCTGATCGGCAACGCGATCCGGTACACCCCGGGCGGCGGAGAAGTAGTCGTCACGGCCGAGCGTGACGGGGAATGGGCCGTGGTCAGCGTCACCGATCACGGCAAGGGCATCGCACCCGAAGACCAGACCCGCATCTTCGAGAAGTTCGAGCGTGTCGACCCAAGCGAGCCCGGCGGCAACGGCCTGGGTCTCTATATCGCCCGCCGTCTGGCGCGTGCGATGGGCGGCGACCTGTGGGTCGAGAGCGTGCCGGGTGAGGGCGCGACCTTTCACCTTCGCCTCCGGGTGGGCTGAGTCTTCGGGCGGATCGGCATTCAGCCATACATATTTCTCCCTCGCCCCTCTCAGAGGGGAGAGGGTTGCGCAGACTTGGTCTTTGCATAGCAAAGGCCTAGTCGGAGCTGGGTGAGGGGTGAGCGGGCATAGCGCGCGCGAGCCGGAGGCTCGCTCAACCCCTCACCCAAGCTGCGCTAGCCAGTAAACTGGCAAGCTCCGCTAACCCTCTCCCCTGTCCAGGGGCGAGGGAAAGAAGAGGCGCGGCGGGATATCGTTCAGACCCTGTCCTTCTCCCCTTCCCTTCAGGCAGGGGGCTGAAGTTGCTTCCGACAGACGCCGCCCCATCAACAAAAAGGGCTCCCGAAGGAGCCCTTTCTCTTGCCGTCCTGGCGAACCGTTCAGCGCCGCCGGGGCAGCCGTCGGGCGACCAGGATCAGCGCCAGTCCGGCGATCGCGACAAAGGCGCCGCGATCCGCCCATTCGCCCTGGCCGAGCATGAAGCTCTGCTCGGGCCAATGGATGTAACCCAGGCCCTGACCGATCCATAATCCCCCCGTCAGCGCCAGCATGACGCCGATGGCGATCAGGATCGGCCGGACCCGGTTCATGGCTTAGCGCTGCTCGACCGGAACATACGAACGCTGCGTCGGGCCGGTGTACAGCTGACGCGGGCGGCCGATCTTCTGGTCGGGATCGGTGATCATCTCGTTCCACTGCGCGACCCAGCCGACGGTGCGGGCGAGGGCGAACAGGACGGTGAACATCTCGGTCGGGAAGCCGATCGCCGACAGGATGACGCCCGAATAGAAGTCGACGTTCGGGAACAGCTTCTTCTCGACGAAATATTCGTCGTTCAGCGCGATCTCTTCGAGGCGGAGCGCCGTCTCGAACAGCGGATCGTTGACCTTCAGCGCGTCGAACACTTCGCGCACGGTCTTCTGCATCACGGTCGCGCGCGGGTCGTAGTTCTTGTAGACGCGGTGACCGAAGCCCATCAGGCGGAACGGATCGTTCTTGTCCTTGGCGCGCGCGATGAACTCGGGGATGCGCTCGGGCGTGCCGATCTCGCGCAGCATGTTGAGCGCGGCCTCGTTCGCGCCGCCATGCGCCGGACCCCAGAGGCAGGCGATGCCCGCCGCGATGCACGCGAACGGGTTCGCACCCGACGAACCGGCCAGACGAACGGTCGAGGTCGACGCGTTCTGCTCGTGATCGGCGTGCAGGATGAAGATGCGGTCCATCGCCTTTTCGACGGCCGGGTTCACCTCATACGGCTCGGCCGGAACGCCGAAGGTCATGCGCAGGAAGTTGCCGGTGTAGGACAGCGAGTTGTCCGGGTACAGGAAGGGCTGGCCCACGCTATACTTGTACGCCATCGCCGCGATCGTCGGAATCTTGGCGATCAGGCGGTGCGACGCGATGGTGCGCTGCACCGGGTCATGGATGTCGGTCGAATCGTGGTAGAAGGCCGACAGCGCGCCGACGACGCCGCACATGATCGCCATCGGGTGCGCATCGCGGCGGAAGCCACGGAAGAACGCCGCCAGCTGCTCATGCACCATGGTGTGGCGCGTGATGGTGGTGGTGAATTCCGACAACTCGCCCTGGTTGGGCAGTTCGCCGTTCAGCAGAAGGTAGGCGACCTCCATGAAGCTGCTATTCTCGGCCAGTTCGCCGATCGGATAGCCGCGGTGCAGCAGAACGCCTTCGTCGCCGTCGATATAGGTCAGCTCCGACCGGCACGACGCGGTCGAGGTGAAGCCGGGATCATAGGTGAAGGCACCCGTCTGGGCATAGAGCTTGCGGATGTCGACCACGTCCGGGCCGATCGAGCCCGACATGACCGGATAGTCAAAGCCCTTGCCGCCGATTTCGAATTTCGCGGTGTCGCTCATACTCAATGATCCTTCCTATCTGCGGTCATCTGGTCCGCGATCCGCCCCAGGCTTTCCTCGCGGCCCAGCAAAACGAGCACGTCGAAGATCCCTGGGGACGTCTTGCGTCCGGTCAAGGCAGCGCGGAGCGGCTGGGCGACCTGACCGAGCTTCACGCTCTCGGTTTCGGCCACCTTGCGTACCGCGTCTTCCAAAAGCTCCGTATCCCAGTTGTGCACCGCGTCAAGCGCGGTGTGAACGGAAAAGAGAATGCCCCGTGCCTTATCGTCGAGCAGGCCGGTGGCGGCGTCGTCCAGGCTCAACGGACGGGTCGCGAAAAGGAAGCGCGCGCCATCGGCCAATTCGTTCAAATTCGCCGCGCGCGGCTTCAGCGACGGCATGGCCGCGGTCAGCAGCGCGACGTCCTCGACACCCATCCGCTTGGCGGTCAGCTCGGCCAGACGGGCGTCGTCGGCTTCGCGGATATAATGGCCGTTGAGGTTTTCCAGCTTCTTCAGGTCGAAGCGCGACGGCGCCTTGCCGACGGCGGCGAGGTCGAACCACTTCACCGCCTCGTCCCGCGCGATGATCTCGGCATCGCCATGGCCCCAGCCCAGGCGGAGCAGATAATTGTCGAGCGCTTCGGGCAGGATGCCCATCTCGTCGCGATAGGCCTCGATGCCCACCGCGCCGTGGCGCTTGGACAGCTTGGCGCCGTCCGATCCGTGGATCAGCGGGATATGCGCATAGATCGGCTCGGCCCAGCCCATCGCCTTGTAGATGGGCAACTGGCGGAAGGCGTTGTTCAGGTGATCGTCGCCACGGATGACATGGGTCACGCCCATGTCATGGTCGTCGACCACGACCGCCAGCATATAGGTCGGCGTGCCGTCGGACCGCAGGAGGACCAGATCGTCCAGCTCGGCATTCTGCACGGTGACGCTGCCCTGCACGCGGTCCTCGATCGTCACGGCCCCCTCGCGCGGGGCGCGCAGACGGACGACGAAGGGCTGACCCTCCGGCGCGGTGGCGGGATCGGCGTCGCGCCAGGGCGAGCGGATGCGCAACGGCTGCTTGGCGGCCTGTGCGGCTTCACGCTGCGCGGCGATCTCTTCCTGCGTCATGTAGCAGCGATAGGCATGGCCCCGCTCCATCATCTCGCGGGCGACCTCCGCATGGCGGTCGGCACGGGCGAACTGGAACACGGCGTCGCCGTCCCAGTCCAGGCCCAGCCAGCGCATGCCGTCCAGGATCGCGTCGATCGCGGGCTGGGTCGAGCGGGCGCGATCGGTATCCTCGATGCGCAGCAGGAACTTGCCTCCATTCGCCCGCGCGAACAACCAGTTGAACAGCGCGGTTCGCGCGCCGCCGATGTGAAGAAATCCGGTCGGCGAGGGCGCGAAACGGGTCACGACTCCGCTCATGGTCGATCCGGTGGCGATATCATGTGTTGCGCTCAACCGCGCATACTCCCAGCATAAGATTCGATGGCCCAGTCAGCCGCCGCAGCCCCTAGCACCATGCGTCCGCGCCGCCAAATGCCGCGCCTTTGCCGGGCCGAGCAATGGGCCGAGGCCGAGCGGAACCAGATCCCGTTATGGACGCCGGTGATGCTGGGGGCGGGGATTGCGGCGTGGTTCGTGCTGCCCGATCCGCGCGCCTGGGCGGCGGCGATGCTGGCCGCCGGGGGCGTCGCGCTGGCGGCGGCAACCCTGTCCGATGGCGGACGGGTGATGCGGGCTATCGGTCTGGGCGCGATGCTGGTGATGGCGGGGATGCTGCTGGCTTGGGCGCGTGCCGAGTCGGTCCAGGCACCCGTTCTGGCATGGCCGGTAATGGCGGACATGGTAGCCGAGGTGGAGACGGCCGAGCCCTTAGCGGCACGGCAGATCGTCCGACTGATGCTGAGACCGGTTCGGGCGCGGGACGGCCGTGGTCGCGCTTTAGGCCTGCCGCCGCGCATCCGGATATCATTGCCGCAGGAGGATGCGCCGGTGGGATTGGGGCCGGGCGCATGGGTGCGGTTGCGGGCGCGGCTGATGCCGCCGGCGGGACCGGTCGCGCCCGGAGGCTATGACTTTGCGCGCGCGGCCTGGTTTCAGGGGATCGGCGCCACGGGGCGCGGCTTCGGGCCGGTACAGATACTGCATCAGGCCGATCAAGGTCCCGGGTTGCGCCAGCGCCTGTCGCAGCGGATCACAGGCCAGCTTCCGGGCAGCGCGGGTGGCATCGCGGCGGCGCTGGCCACGGGCGATGTCGGCGCGATCGCGCAGGACGACGCCGAGGCGATGCGGCGAGCCGGGCTGGCGCATCTCCTGTCGGTCAGCGGCCTTCACATCACGGCGGTCGTCGGGATCGTCATGGTGCTGACGATCAGGCTGCTGGCGCTCTGGCCGTGGCTGGCGTTGCGGGTTCGACTGCCGTTGGTCGGAGCAGCAGCCGGAGCCGTTGCCGCCGTCGGATATACGTGGCTGACTGGAGCGGAGGTTCCGACGATACGGTCCTGTGTCGCGGCGATGCTGGTGCTGGCGGCGCTGGCCATGGGGCGGGAGGCGATGACCCTGCGCCTCGTCGCGGCAGGGGCGCTGATCGTGCTGATCTTCCGGCCCGAGGCATTGGTGGGGGCCAGTTTCCAGCTCTCCTTTGCGGCAATCACCGCCATCGTCGCGCTTCATGAGCATCCGGCGGTTCGCCACTGGCTGGGGCCGCATCCCGATTGGCGCTGGGCGGCCTTGCGGCATCTGGGCGCGTTGCTGCTGACCGGGCTAGTGGTCGAGGCAGCGTTGATGCCGATCGCCGTCTACCATTTCCATAAGGCGGGGCTTTACGGCGCACTGGCCAATATCGTCGCGATCCCCTGGACGACCTTCATCGCCATGCCGCTGGAGATGATCGCATTGTTGCTGGAGCCCATGGGGCTGGGCGGTCCTGTCTGGTGGTTGCTCGGACAGGCCCTGGGCCTATTGTTGAAGCTGGCGCATGCGGTGTCCGCCATGCCGGGATCGGTGGTCGCCTTGCCCGTGGCGTCGGGATGGGCGTTCGGGTTGGCCGTCGCGGGGGGATTGTGGATCGCGCTTTGGCGGACCCGGTGGCGATGGCTCGGGACGCCCGCGCTGATGGTCGGTATATGGGTCATGCTGGCAGCACCGGCACCAGACCTCGTCGTCACCGGCGACGGTCGACATGCCGGGATCGCGATGGGGCGTGGCATGGCGCTGCTCCGTGACCGGGCGGGGGATTATATGCGGACCACCCTGTCCGAACTCAGCGGCACCGATGCCGAGCCGCTGGCGCTGGCCGATCAACCGGCGGCGCGTTGCGGGCGGGATATGTGCGTGACCGTTTTGCAGAAGGGCGGGCGGCGGTGGCGGATCGCGGCGACGCGCAGTGGTTATCCGGTGCCATGGACGCAGTTGGTGGCGCTTTGCGGTCGGGTGGATATCATGATCGCCGACCGTCGCCTGCCCGAAGCGTGCCAGCCCCGCTGGTTGAAATTGGACAGCGCTGTTTTGCAGCGGACTGGCGGGGTTTCCATCCGGCTCGATCCACCCATGGCGCGGATGGTGCGCCAACCCGGTGATCGCTATCCATGGTCGATGACCGGACAGAGGGGAGGGCGATAGGCCCCGTGTCGACCAAGAGCGATGTATTCGACAGCCCCAAACCGGGACTGCGAGCAAAGCCATCCAAAGCCGGATCAGGGCTTTCTAAGATGGCTTTGCTCCGCCCTCATTCGTAGCGGCGCAGGATGCCCGACAGCTTGCCCTGTACCCGCACCTGTGCGGGCGCGTAGCGCTGCGGGTCATAGGCGCGGTTGGCGGGATCGAGGCGGACCATCGAACCCTCACGTCGGAAATATTTCAGCGTCGCCTCGCTATCGTCGATCAGCGCGACCACGATCTGTCCGTCGCGCGCCACATCGGTACGGCGGATCAGCGCATAGTCGCCATCGAGAATACCCGCCTCGACCATCGAATCGCCGGATACTTCCAGCGCATAATGTTCGCCCGAGCCGAGCAGGGCAGCGGGCACGGCCAGCATCGAGCTGCCCTCGAACGCTTCGATCGGCAAACCGGCGGCGATCCGGCCATGGAGCGGGATTTCGACCACGTCATTGGCAGGCTCGACTGCCGGACGCGGGGCGGGCGCACGGACATTGGCGGATGCGGGTTCGGCCGCCACGGTCTTTTCCGGCCGGTCAGGCATCCGCAACACTTCCAGCGCGCGGGCGCGATTGGGCAGGCGACGGATGAAGTGGCGTTCCTCCAGTGCGGAGATCAGACGGTGGACGCCCGACTTGGACTTGAGGTCCAGCGCCTCCTTCATCTCCTCGAAGGAGGGCGAGACGCCGGTTTCCTTCAAACGGTCGTTGATGAAGCAGACAAGCTCATGCTGCTTTGCGGTGAGCATCGCGATCCTCCGTCCAGAACAGACGTGGAACTTATATGGAACGTTTTGGCTTGCGTCAAGCGAGCATCAGGATTTCCGCCGAGTCGCCCATGGCGGTGGCGGGGGCATGGGGCGGACGGACGATCAGGCACGTCGAGCGCGCAAGGGTCAGCAGCATCGAACTATCCTGAATGGCCGCCGCATGGACCCGCCCGTCGATCATCGCGGCACGCAGATAGTCGATGCGCGGGCCGTTGGCGGGCAGATCCTCGCCCAGCACGGCGGGGATGGGCTTGGGCAAGGGATCGGCGGCGCCCGCCAGATGCGCGATCAGCGGCCGGACGAACAGCGTCGCGGTGACGAAGGCCGAAACGGGATTGCCGGGCAGGCTGAGCACCACCGTTTCGCCGAGCCGTCCCGCCATCATCGGCTTGCCGGGGCGAAGCGCGATACGCCAGAAATCGACGCTCCCGCCCGCCGCCTTGAGCGCAGGCTGGACAAGGTCATGGTCGCCGACCGAGGCGCCGCCGGTCGTCACCAGCAGGTCGGCCTCAACCGAGGCAAAGGCGTCGCGGAGCTTGCCCAGATCATCGGGCAGGATGCCCAGATCGATGATCTCGGCCGGCAGATCGGCCAGCATCGCCGCCAGCATGACGCCGTTCGATTCGGGCAGGGCGGCGGGATCGGTGCTGCCGGGCGGGACGAGTTCGTCGCCGGTCGCGGCGATCGCGACACGAACGGCCGGACGGACGGGCAGGACGGCGTGACCGCCGGTCGCCGCCACCGCGATGCGCGCGGGGGTCAGCCTTTGCCCGGCAGCAATCAGCGTTGCACCTTCGGAAAAATCGAGCCCGCGCCGCCGGACATTGCGGCCCTGATGGGCGGGGCCTTCGCCTGCCAGCGTCAGGACCGCGCCGTCGCGCGCCGCTTCCTCCTGGATCAGGACGGTGTCGGCGCCTTCCGGAAGCACCGCGCCGGTAAAGATACGCGTCGCCTGTCCGGCCTCGACCGAACCGCTAAACGGCCGTCCCGCCGCGCTTTCGCCGATGACGGTCCATGGCCCCGGCATATCCTGAAAGCGGATCGCATAGCCGTCCATTGCCGACAGGTCGTGCCCCGGCTGGGTCCGCCGCGCGGTCACGTCACGCGCGGCCCAGCGTCCGGCGGCTTGGCGCAACGGCAGTTCGACGATGGAGCGTTCGCTGGCCAGGGCGAGCAATCGGGCCTGGGCTTCGGGGACGGGAAGAAGAATGACGGTCGCTCCTTTTGGCCCAAGGACGCTTTTCCGCAGCGTCCGTTCCCCTGCGATCGGAGGCGTCAGGCGTGCCAGTCGCCCGATTTGCCGCCGGTCTTGGCGATCAGGCGAATATCGCTGATCGTCATACGCTTATCGAGGGCCTTGGCCATGTCGTACACGGTCAACAGCGTCACCGACACGGCGGTCAGCGCCTCCATCTCAACACCGGTCCGGCCCGCCATGGCAGCGATGGCGGTGGCGGTCACGCCGTCCTCGTCCAGAACCAGATCGATCTCCACCTTGCTCAGCGGCAGGGGGTGGCAAAGCGGAATGAGGTCGCTGGTCTTCTTGGCGGCCATGATGCCGGCCACCCGCGCGACCGCCAGCACATCGCCCTTCTGGACGCTGCCCGCGCGGATCGCGGCGGCGGCGTCTCGAGTCATGGTGATGCGGCCCTGTGCCACCGCCTGTCGTGCCGTGACCGCCTTGGCCCCGACATCGACCATGCGCGCCGAGCCTTCTTCGTCGAGATGGGTGAGGCCGGTCATCCGATCAGCGCGCGGGTCGCCGCCTCGACGTCATGCTGGCGCATCAGCGCTTCACCGACCAGGAAGCAATGAATGCCGTGCGCAGCCATTGCGTCCAGATCCTCGCGGCTAGTCAGCCCGCTTTCGGCCACGAAAGTGCTGCCCGCGGGGGCATGCGCGACCAATTCATAGGTCCGCTGAAAATCGACGGTGAAGTCCCTGAGATCGCGGTTGTTCACCCCGATCAGCCGCGACTTCAACCGCGCGGCACGTTCCATCTCGGCGGCGTCGTGCACCTCGACCAGCGCGTCCATGCCGCATTCGATCGCGGCGGCCTCGATCTCCTGCATCTGGGTGTCGTCCAGGGCCGCGACGATGATCAGGATGGCGTCGGCCCCCAATGCGCGCGATTCGTGCACCTGCCAGGGATCGACCATGAAGTCCTTGCGCAGCACCGGGATCGACACCGCCTCGCGCGCCTGTTCCAGGAACACGTCCGCCCCCTGGAACCAACGCTCGTCGGTCAGCACCGACAGACAGGCCGCGCCGCCCGCTTCATAGGCGCGGGCATGAGCGGGGGGATCGAAATCGGCGCGGATCAGGCCCTTGGAGGGGCTGGCCTTCTTTACCTCGGCGATCAGCGCATGGCCGGTCTTGGCATCCAGCGCGGCACGGAACCCGCGCGGTGCCGAGACGGTGGCGATCTTGGCGTCCAGATCGGCGTGCGACATGGTCGCCTTGCGTGCGGCGACATCGGCGCGCTTGGTTTCCAGGATGCGGTCGAGCATCGTCATCGGTAAGCAATCCATCGATCGAGAAGCGCCGCGGCCTCGCCGGTGTCGATGGCGCGGGCGGCGGCGACCGCGCCTTGCGCCAGGTCGTTGCTATGCCCGGCGACCAGCAGCGCGGCGGCGGCGTTGAGGAGAACCGCGTCGCGATACGCGCCCGGCTCTCCGGCGAGAAGACGGCGAAGTGCCTCGGCATTGTGCCGCGCGTCGCCGCCACGAATGGCGGTGATGGGATGGCGGGGGAGGCCCGCATCCTCCGGGGTAATGGTTGCGGGGGCGGTGATGTCGCCGACCGAGACCGCGATGCTGGGACCTGCACCCGACAGCTCGTCTAGCCCTTCCTCGCCCGACACGACCAGCGCCGCCTCGGCGCCCAGCTGCTCCAGCGCCTCGGCATAAACGGTCGCATAGTCGGGACGCGCGATACCGATCAGCTGCCGCCCGACATGCGCCGGATTGGCGAGCGGACCCATCAGGTTGAAGATCGTCCGCCGCCCGATCCTGCGCCGGATCGGGGTGATCCGCGCCATCGCGGGATGGTGGTTGGCGGCGAACAGGAAGGCGATACCGATATCGTTGAGGCTCGACTGCGCCACGGCCCCCGCGCGCTCCATGTCGAGGCCCAGCACTTCCAGCGTGTCGGCCGCGCCCGCCTTGGACGAAGCGGCGCGGTTGCCGTGCTTGGCGACCGGCACGCCCAGTGCAGCGACGACCAGCGACACGGCGGTCGAGACGTTGAGGGTATGATGTCCGTCGCCGCCGGTGCCGCACACATCGACCGTACCCTTGGGCGCTTCGACCGGGATGACGCGCTGCCGCATGGCGCGCGCGGCCTCGGCGATCTCGATCGAGGTTTCGCCCCGCTCGGTCAGGCCGATCAGGAAGGCCGCAATCGCCTCATCCTCGGCCCGGCCGTCCAATATGTCGGCAAAGGCGGCGGCCGCCGTCTCTCGCGACAAAGGACTGACGGTATCGGGGAGCAGCGCGACGGTCGTCACGCGGCACTCTCCACCGGCGGGCGCAGCCGCTCGGGCAGTTCATGCGCCACGCCTGCTTCGCGCAGGAAGTTGGCGAGCATCGCATGGCCATATTCGGTGGCGATACTTTCGGGGTGGAACTGGACGCCGTGAATGGGCAGCGTCGCGTGGCGAAAGCCCATTACCGTGCCATCCTCGGCACGCGCATTGACGACTAGGCTATCGGGCACATCGTTGACGATCAGCGAGTGATAGCGCGTCGCGGTGAAGGGCGAGGGCAGGCCCCGAAACAGCCCGGTGCCATCATGCAGCACCGGCGAGGTCTTGCCATGCATCAGGCCACCCCGCTCGACCAAACCACCGAAATGCTGCCCGATCGCCTGATGGCCCAGGCACACGCCCAGCAGCGGCCGACCCGCATCGGCGGCGGCGGCGACCAGGTCCAGGCTGACGCCCGCCTCGGTCGGCGTGCAAGGCCCGGGGGAGATGAGAAAGGCTTGCGCCCCCGACGAGAGCGCTTGGCCCGCCGAGATCGCGTCGTTGCGGACCACCTCTACCTCGCTGCCCAATTCCTGAAGATAATGGACGAGGTTCCAGGTGAAGCTGTCGTAATTGTCGACGACCAGGATCATGGCACCGCCATAGCCGATCGCGCGGGCGGTGCAACGTCCCGTTCACATCGGTCTCGCGGGGCAGGGCATCGTCATGACGGTGGCGCGATGACGGATCATGCGACATAGCGCCGCAATTCCGCCGGAAATCGGCCCCTACCAGGCTTCGTTCAGCATGGAGCCATGAAAGGCGTCCGACGTTGTCAGACCATAAGGAGTTTTCGTCACCATGGTTCGAGCTGCCCTGATTGCCGCCTTGTTGCTGACCCCGGCTACGGCTTTTGCCCAGCAAGCGGCGACGTCGGACCAGGCGCAGGCCAGCACCGGCCAGCCGCCCAAGCGGGTGCGCAACGTCACGCTGACCGGTGATCAGAAATGTCCCGAGAGCACGGCGGAGGAAGTCGTGGTCTGCGGCCGTGACGACGAACCCTATCGTATCCCCAAGGCCCTGCGCGACGACAAGCCGATCCCGGCGCAGAACCAGAGCTGGGTCAACCGCGCCGCGACGATGGATCAGGTCGGTCGCGTGGCGGGCGGTATCCCGGACACCTGCTCGCCGGTGGGCACGGGCGGCCAGAGCGGATGCAGCATCCTGTGGAACCAGCAATATCAGGCCGATCGCCGTGCGCGCCGGGCCGAGGCGACGCCGCCTGCGGCTGACGGGGAGTGATGTCCGGGGGCAGGATGACGTCACGTTGATCCACCCCTCCTCTTTAGGGGAGGGGTTCGGCTAAGGACGCCCCGATGTCATCCCGATCCAGGGCAGGGATCGCCTGACCCAATTCTCTTCCCCTGCGAAGGTCGGGGTCCAGTCGCAATGATGTTCGTGGCAGGCTTTATCGGTTGGAGAATGGCCTCCCATGCAGCATCTTGCACACTCTCAACCCAGTAGGAACTGGGCCCCGGCCTTCGCCGGGGAACAGCGCCTTTGCCGATCTGACTATACTTACTGCCCGAAGCCGCCTTCGCCGGCACGCGCCACCGCATCGCGGGCGGCGGCGAGCATCGCGCCCGCCTTGGCCTCGCATTCGCGCTGCTCATAGGCCGGGTCGCTGTCGGCGACGATACCCGCGCCCGCCTGGACGTGGATGGTGCCGTCCTTAACCACCGCCGTCCGCAGCACGATGCACGAATCCATCGAGCCGTCGGGCGAGAAATAGCCGACGCCGCCCGCATAGGCGCCGCGCCGCTCGGGCTCCAGTTCGGCGATGACCTGGCAGGCGCGAACCTTGGGGGCGCCGCTGACCGTGCCCGCCGGGAAGCCCGCGAACAGCGCGTCAAGCGCGTCCTTGTCATCGGCCAGATGCCCGACGACGTTCGAGACGATGTGCATGACGTGGCTGTAGAACTCGACCGTATAGCTGTCGGTCACGCGCACGCTGCCCGCCGAGGACGCGCGGCCGACATCGTTGCGGCCCAGGTCCAGCAGCATCAGATGCTCGGCGCGTTCCTTGGGATCGGCGAGCAGGCTGTCACGATTGGCGGCATCTTCGGCCCGCGTACGCCCGCGAGGGCGTGTGCCCGCGATCGGCCGGATCGTCACTTCGTCATTGCGGACGCGAACCAGGATTTCCGGACTCGATCCGATCAGCGAAAAGCCCGGCAGGTCGAGATGATAGAGGAAAGGCGAGGGGTTGATCCGCCGCAGGCTGCGATACAGCTCGAACGGAGGCAGCGTGAAGGGCGCGGAGAAACGCTGCGCCAGCACCACCTGAAAGATATCACCCGCGACGATATAATCCTTCGCCCGCGCGACCATCTCGCTATAGCGACCGGGAGGCAGCGCCGGTTCATAGGCCGGTTCGGGCAGTTCGGCGCGCACCGGTGCGGGCAGGGTGGCGGTCGCAAGGCGCGCGGCGGTGGCGTCCAGCCGCTCCTCCGCGTCCGCGATCATCCGCGCGGCATCGCGCGCCGCATCGGGCCACACGGGGGCGACCAGATAGAGCGCATCGGCCAGCCGGTCGAAGACCAGGATCACCGTCGGCCGCACGAAGATCATATCGGGCAGGCCGAGCGGATCGGCCTCGGGCTGGGGCAGCGTCTCGACCAGCCCGACCGTCTCATAGCCGAAATACCCGACCAGACAGGCCAATGCCGAGGGCAGCCCCTCGGGCACGTCGGCGCGGCATTCGGCGACCAGGGTGCGCAGCGCGGCCAGCGTGGGCGTGTCGCACGGCTCGAACGCGTCCCGGTTCGTCGCCCAATGGCGGTTGATTGCGGCGGCATGACCATCGGCGCGGAAGACGAGATCGGGGGCGAGGCCGATCAAGCTGTACCGTCCGCGCGTCGCGCCGCCCTCGACCGATTCCAGCAGGAAGTCGCCGCGACCCGGCTCGATCAGCTTGAGCGCGGCGGCGACCGGCGTCTCGGTATCGGCGATCTGCCGACGCCAGATCAGCTGCGGCTGGCCATCGGCCAGCCGTTCAGCGGTGCTGCGCTCAGTTGCTCCCATTGTTCAGCAGCTCCGAGCGGGTCTTGGCGACCGCCTTGGGGTCGGTCTTGACGACGACGGCGTCACGAACCGCGCGTGCGAACTGCGAGACATATTCGCGACCGATCAGGCGGCCGATATCGCCGCGCGCGGCGCGGATTGCGGCGTCGTTGCCGGTCGCATTGCCCGGTTCGATCTTGGTCACGCGGATGATGTACCAGCCCTCGTTCTGCGGGGCGGCCAGCGTGCGCGCCTTGTTCTGCGGCATCGAGAACAGCAGCGCGAGCGGGGCGGCGGCGGGCGTGTTCTGCGCGGCGGCCAGATCGCGGCGCGACGCGGCGATCGGGCGGACCGGCGGCACCGCCAGCCCGGTTTCCTTCAGCGCCTGAGCCATCGGCATGCCCTTGTTCACCTTGGCGAGCACGGCATTGGCGAGCGTGCGGGCCGCAGTGCGCGCGCGGTCGGCGGTCAGGTCGGCCAGCACTTGGCTACGCACCTGCGCCAGCGGACGCGGGGCGGAGCGCTGGATCTGGCCGACGCCGACGACCGCGAAGCCGCCGTCCTGGCCGATCGGAACGATCTGCGGCGCGTCGCCATCCTCGGCAGTGAAGGCGGCGGTGATCATCGCGCGCAGTTCCGGCGTCGGCTGGAAGGCCGGGGCATCCGGTGCCGCGCCCTGTGCGGTGACGGCGGGCGTGGTCTGTGCCTGAAGTTTGCGGTCGGCGATCACCTCGTCGAACGTGGCGTTGCCCGACAGCGAATCCTCGATCGCGTTGCGCATCTCACCCAGCGCGGCGGCCTGCTTCTGCTTGGTCAGTTCGGTGACGATCTCGGGGCGCGCCTGGGCCAGCGTCTTGCCGGGAACCTGGGTGATCGCATCGACCTTGGCGACGACGAAGCCGAGCGTCCCGCGCACCGGGCCGATCACGCCGCCCTGCGGCGCGCCGAACACGGCATCGGCGACCGCGGCCGAGGCCTGGGTGGCATAGGCCGCCTTGTCGGCGCCCTTCTGCACCGAAGCCTCCAGCCCGGCGGCGCGTGCGGCATCGGCCAGCGAGGTGCCGCCCTTGGCCTTGGCGGCCAGCGCATTGGCGCCCGCCTGATCGGCGACGATGACCTGGGTCACGTCCCGCTTCTGGGTCGCGGCATAGCGCGACTGATTGGTCTGGTAATAGCGCGCGATCTCCGCATCGCTCGGGGTCGCCTTGGCGGCGACGGCGGCGGGGTTCACGACCGCATAGCGGACCACGCGACGCTCCGGCAGCGTGTAGCGCTGGACGTTGCGGGTGTAGAAGGTCTGCACGTCGGCGTCGCTCGGCGCGGCCCCCGCGGGGACCAGACGGGTCGGGATATAGCCGACCTCGCCCTGCCGCTTTTCGAGCAGCAGCGAGGCATAGGGCAGCGCCATCTGCGTCGCGAACTGGGTCGCACCGACGGTGGGGATGGTCAGCTGCTGCGCGAAGGTCGAACGCTCGATATCGGTGCGGACCTGCGCATCGGTCATCTTCCGCTGTGCCAGAAGCTGCTGATAAAGCGCCGGGTCGAACTGGCCATTGGGGCCGCGAAAGGCCGGGATCGAGGCGATCTGGCCGTCGACCAGGCGGCGCGAGACGACCATGCCCTGCTGCTTGCCGAACTGTTCGAGCGCCAGGCCGGCGATCTCGCGCTGGAGCACGCCCTCGAACCCGCCCGCCGCGATGAACTGCGCCATGTCGAGGCCCGGCTGTTCTTGGCGATAGGCGGCGACCTCGTTCTGCGCAGCGGTGCGCAGGTCGTTGGCGGTCACCTTCGCGTCGCCGACCTTGGCGACGTCGGAGCCGTTCAGGCCGCCCGCCATGCCCGCGATATTGGTGACGTCACCGGCCGCGAACGCGATCGCGATGACGCCCAGCACGATGAAGGTCACGACGACGCCGGCCTTGGAATTGATGATCCGGCGGAAGAAGCTGAGCATGGACGACCGATCGGCAAAGACAAAAACGTGTCCCGCTTTAGGGGCGAGGTCGCTCGGCATCAAGCTTGTGCGAAATCCACGATCCGCTATCGGTGTTGAACACGTATAACATGCGACTCAATCGGGGAGCCTCATATGGCACGGCGCAAATTGGTGGCGGGCAACTGGAAGATGAACGGTTCGCGTGCCGCGCTGGCCGAGCTGGACGCCATCGCAAAGGCTGCCGAGACGGCGCCGAATGTCGATGTGGCGGTCGCCGTGCCCTTCACCCTGATAGCTCCCGCAGCCGAGCGCGTACCCGGCCTCGCCATCGGGGCGGAGGATGTGCATGAGCGCGATTCGGGTGCGCATACCGGCTGCGTCTCGGCAGCCATGGTCCAGGAAGCGGGGGCGAGCTTCACCATCGTCGGCCATTCGGAACGTCGCGCCGATCAGGGCGAGACCAGCCAGGATGCCTGGGCCAAGGCGGCGGCGGCGCATCGCCAGGGGCTGAACGTCATCCTCTGCTGCGGCGAGACCGAGGCGGAACGCAATGCGGGCCGCGCCGAGCGGGTGGTGCAGGCGCAGATCGAGAAGTCGGTGCCCGACAATGCGGACGGCAGCTGGTTCACGCTGGCCTATGAACCGCGCTGGGCGATCGGGACGGGGCGGACGCCGACAGTCGACGAGATCGCCAGCATCCATGCCATTGCGCGTGCCAAGCTTCGCATGCTGATCGGCGATGCGGCGGACGGGGTGCGGATCCTGTACGGCGGTTCGGTGACGGGGGAGAATGCCGCCGTGCTGCTGGCGGTCGAGAATGTCGACGGCGCGCTGGTCGGCGGAGCGAGCCTGACCGCCGCCAAGTTCGTGCCGATCATCGAGGCGGCGGCGGGATTGTAACGGCGGTTCGTGGCGTGCGCTTCGACTTCGCTCAGCGTGAACGGCTGTCAGGTATAGTCCCCAACCCCCGTTCAGCCTGAGCGTAGTCGAAGGCCACGCTACAACCTCAACGCCCCGAATACCGCCCCTTCAACATCGCATACGCTGCCCGCAAAGCATAGGCATCGCCCCCCTTGGGTCGTCCCGGCTTACCAGAGGGCCGCCACGCGAAAACGTCCAGATGCGCCCAGGCTGTGTCCTTCGGCACGAAGCGCCGCAGGAACAGCGCCGCCGTGATCGCTCCCGCAAAGCCGCCATCGGGCGCATTGACCATGTCGGCAATGTCGGACTTCAGCATGTCGTCATAGCCGTCCCATAGCGGCATCCGCCACACGGGATCGTCCTCGCCCGCCGCCGCCGTCAGCAGGTCGGCTGCCAGCGCCTCGTCATCGGTGAACAGCGGGGGCAGGTCGGGGCCGAGCGCCACGCGCGCCGCGCCGGTCAGCGTGGCGAAGTCGAGGATCAGTTCGGGCTTCTCTTCCCCCGCGCGGGTCAGCGCGTCGCCCAGTATCAACCGGCCCTCCGCATCGGTGTTGGTGTTCTCGACCGTCAGGCCCTTGCGGGTCTTCAGCACGTCGCCGGGGCGGAAGGACGCCGCCGATACCGCATTCTCGACCGCCGGGATCAACAGGTGCAGCCGCACCGGCAAGCGCGCCGCCATCACCAGGCTCGCCAGCGCCAGCGCATGCGCGGCACCGCCCATGTCCTTCTTCATCAGCCGCATGCCCGCAGAGGGCTTGATGTCCAGCCCGCCCGTGTCGAAGCACACGCCCTTGCCGACGATCGCGATGCGTGGATGGGCGGGATCGCCCCAGTGCAGTTCGATGAGCCGAGGCGCACGCTCGCGCGTGGCGGCCTGCCCGACCGCGTGGATCATCGGATAGTCGCGGGCCAGCGTCTCGCCGCTGGTCACCATGATCTGCGCGTGATGGGTGCGGGCCAGTGCTTCGACCTCCGCCTCCAGTTCGGCAGGACCGAGATCGCCGGCACCGGTGTTGACCAGATCGCGCACCTGCGCGGTCGCGGCGGCGAGGCGGATCACTTCGTCCCGGTGCGCGACATCGCGGGTCAGCAGCACGCGAGGGCCATTGTCATCGCCCTTGCGATAACGGGTGAAGCGATACTGGCCGAGCAGCCAGCCCAGCGCGTTCGCGCCGACCTCCGCGCCGTCCAGTCGATACTGGCCTTCGGGCAGGGCCTCGGCCAGCTTGGCCAGCGCCCAAGGCCCGGTTGCCTTTGCGACGCCCGCGACCACCGCCACCTCGCCGTCATGCGGCACGAGCAGATGCGTATCGGGCTTGGCGGCGAAGCGCTGCGCCATCGCCAGCGTGCGGGTGGCGACGGGCTGGCGCGCGAGCCAGTCGGCAAAGCCCTCGGCAGTCAGCAGGGTGATCGTCCGGGCGGGCTGGCCGCGATCGGGCTGGAGCAGGGGGGCGAAGTCCATCATTCGGCGGGGCTCACGAGGAATTGTTCGATCTTTCCGTTGGTGCCGGGCTCGGCATAGGTGCTGATCCGAAGCGTACGACCGGGATAGGTGACGCGATAGGAGCGGTTGACGAACCCGCCACGCAGGCGCGTGCGACCCGCCTGTTCGATCTTGGTCGGCGCACCCAGGGGCGACAGGCTCGTTCGGTAATCGGCCAGCGTCGTCGGCGTGAAATAATAGGCCGCATCCTCGGTCAGCAGCGCACGGTCGAGTTGGCCCGCCTGAAGCTGTGCGTACACCCGCTTGGTCCGATCGAGCGCGGCGGCGTCCTCGGCATTGGCCTGGGGCGCGGGCAGCACGATGTCGGAGATGCCCTTGGCGATCCGGCTCTGCGCATCGGCAAACCAGGCGTTAACCGCGACGACCACGGCGGCCTTGTCGTCCGGATAGACGATATTCTCGGTCAGGAAGCCGACCGCTTCGCCGCTATGCTCGACGAAGCGGCGGCCATCGGCGGTGCCGACGCCCACGCCCAGCCCGTAATTGGTGTTCGAGCCGTCGGTCAGCTTGACGGGATTTTCCTGCTCCGCCCAGTCCTTTGCGGGCAGCAGCGTGCGGTTCATCCGCGCCACGTCCCATTTGGCGAGGTCCTGGGGCGACATGGACAACTCGCCCGCCGCATAGAGCCAGCCGGGGGCGGCGGGCGTCTCGACCCGGACGGGGCCGAGCGCATGGCGCAGATAGCCCTGCGGGAAGCCCGGGCCGACCGCCTTGTCCTGATCCAGCGCACGGATGCCCAGCGGCTGGAAGACGCGGGTCTGAAGAAATTGAAGGAGAGGCTGGCCCGACACCTTCTCGACAATCATGCCCGCGACGACATAGCCGGTGTTGGAATATTGCCATTGCGTGCCGGGCCGGAAGTCGAGCGGCGCCTTGGCCCAGCGGTCGACGATGCCTTGCGGCGTGGTCGGCGTCGCCATCGCCTTGAAGCTGTAATCCTGCGGCCAATAGTCACGCAGGCCCGAAGTGTGGCTCAGCAGTTGGCGGATGGTGATCGTGTCGCCGTCCGTGATGCCCGGCACATATTTGGACACCGTATCGTCGAGCGATAGCTTGCCGTCATCGGCCAGCAGCTGGACGGCGGTGGCGGTGAACTGCTTGGACACCGAGGCGATCTGATAGGGTAGCTTGGGGTCGGCGGGGCCGGTCTGGCCCTCAAACTGTTTGCCATAGGCCTTGGCGAGGACGATCCTGCCGCCGCGCACCACCGCGATCGAGGCGGAGGGGACGCCGGTATCGGCCAGCGTCTTCGTCACCAAGGCATCGATCTTCTGGGTTTCCGCCGGGGTCAGAGCCTGGGCGATAAGGGGGGCGGGGGCGATGGACGCAATCGCCGCCAGCAAAATGGGGTATCTCATGCCCGCCAAGGAAGCAGGTTTGCGGGGGCGGCGCAACGGGGGTGGGGGACTTCGACTACGCTCAGGCTGAACGGACCTGGGCATAAATTTCCGCGCCACCCCGGCGAAGGCCGGGGTGGTATCATAAGGGGAGAACCGGAATGACCACCGAACTGACCATCCTCGGTTGGTCGATCATCCTGTTGTTCGTCCACATCGCGTTGCAATCGCAGCTGGCGACTTTGGACCGGGGCATCGGCTGGAATGCAGGGCCGCGCGACGGCACGCCTGCGCCGCTGGGGCGCTATGCAGGGCGGGCCGAACGGGCGTCCGCCAATTTCCGTGAGACCTGGCCGATATTCATCGCACTGGCGCTAGGCTTGGCGGTCACAGGACAGAGCGGCGGGATCGCGGCGACCGGCGCGTGGGTGTGGTTCCTCGCGCGGGTCGCCTATGTGCCGGTCTATATCTTCGGCGTCCGCTATGTGCGGTCGCTGGCCTATCTCGTGTCGATGGTCGGCCTGGTGATGATGCTTATGCGTTTCCTGTGACGGGAACGCCGTAAAGGTCGTGCTCGTCGGCATCCTCGATCTCGACCTTCACGATATCGCCGACCGACAGATGCCCGGCGTCGCGCAGGAAGACTTCGCCGTCGATCTCGGGTGCGTCGGCCTGGGATCGGCCGGTCGCGCCGCCTTCCTCATCCACCGCGTCGATGATGACGGGCAGGGTGCGGCCGACCTTGGCGGCGAGCTTGGCGGCAGAGATGGCGGCGGTCTTTTCCATGATTCGCGCGTAACGCTCTTCCTTCACCGCCTCGGGGACGTGATCGGGCAGGGCATTGGCGGCGGCACCCTCGACCGGCTCGAAGCGGAAGGCACCGACGCGGTCGAGCTGGGCTTCATCCAGCCAGTCGAGCAGATATTCGAAATCCTCCTCCGTCTCGCCGGGGAAGCCGACGACGAAGGTGGAACGGATCGCGATGTCGGGACAAATGTCGCGCCACTGATGGATGCGTTGCAGCACCTTGGCATCGTTGCCGGGACGCTTCATGCGCTTCAGCACAGAGGGGGCGGCATGCTGGAACGGGATGTCCAGATAGGGCAGCACCAGGCCTTCCGCCATCAGCGGGATCACCTGATCCACATGCGGATAGGGATAGACATAGTGCAGGCGAACCCAGGGCGCGATCTTGCCCAGTTCGCGGGCGAGGTCGGTCATGTGCGGCACTATCTCCTGCCCCTTCCACATCCGGGGTTCCTTGCGGATGTCGATGCCGTAGGCCGAGGTGTCCTGGCTGATGACCAGCAGCTCGCGCGTGCCCGCCGCGACCAGCTTTTCCGCCTCGCGCAGGATCGCGTCGGGGCGGCGGCTGACCAGATCGCCGCGCAAGCTGGGGATGATGCAGAAGCTGCACCGGTGGTTGCAGCCCTCCGAAATCTTCAGATAGCTGTAATGACGCGGGGTCAGCTTCAGGCCCGCATCGGGAATCAGGTCGATATAGGGAGACAGGTTCGCCGGCGCGGCGGCGTGCACGGCCTCCACCACTTGCTCATATTCATGCGCGCCGGTGATCGCGAGCACGTCCGGGAAGCGGGTGCGGATCGCCTCGGCTTCCTTGCCCATGCAGCCGGTCACGATGACGCGGCCGTTCTCCTTGATCGCCTCGCCGATCGCCTCCAGGCTTTCCTCCTTGGCGGAGTCGAGAAAGCCGCAGGTGTTGACCAGCACGACATCGGCCCCGGCATAGTCGGGCGACATCTGATAGCCGTCGGCGCGGAGCTGGGTCAGGATGCGTTCGCTGTCGACCAGATTCTTGGGACAGCCGAGCGAGACCATGCCGACACGCGGCGGAGTAGGGAGTTTGGTTGCCATGGGATACGCGCGCACATAGGCCAAAACGCGACGCTTTTCCAGATGGTGCGCGAAGTCCGGTCGACAGGCGCGCGCGATCCCGGCATGGATGGGCGTGGAAGCGAGAGGATAGGGCGCGATGCTGGCGATCGGATTGATGTCGGGAACGTCGCTGGACGGCGTGGACGCGGCGCTGATCGAAACCGATGGCGAGGCGCTGGTCCGGCCCATCGCCTTTCGTACCGAAGCCTATTCCGACACCGCCCGCGCCGAACTGGCCGCGGCGACCGCGCTTGCCCTGACCTTCGACCGGCCGCGTGCCAGTCCGCCCATCGTCGCGGCGGGCGACCTGATCGTGCGCACCCATGCGATGGTCGTGCAGAAACTGCTCCGCGATGCGGGCGTCGAGGCGGCGGCGGTCGACGTGATCGGATTTCACGGCCAGACGGTCGCGCATCGCCCCGATCGCGGCTGGACCTGGCAGATCGGTGACGGGCAGGCGCTGGCGGACGCGACCGCGATCGTCACCGTGTCCGATTTCCGCTCGGCCGATGTCGCGGCGGGGGGGCAGGGTGCGCCGTTGATCCCCGTCTATCACGCCGCACTCGCCGCCGATCTGGAGAAGCCGGTCGCGATCCTGAACCTCGGCGGTGTCGCCAACGTCACCTTTATCGGGACGGACGGCGCGCTGGTCGCCTTCGATACCGGTCCGGCGAACGGCCTGATCGACAGTTGGATGGAGGCGGAAACCGGCCAGCGTTACGACGCGAACGGCCAGATGGCGGCGAGCGGGCGAGTGGAGCCGACGGTCCTCGACACGATGATGGACAATGGCTGGTTCGACCTGGCGCCGCCCAAGTCGCTCGACCGCAACGACTTCACCATCCAGCCCGCGCGGGGCCTGTCGGCGGCGGACGGGGCGGCTACGCTGACTGCCTTCACCGCGCAGACCGTCGCCCGCGCGCTCGATCATCTGCCCGAGAGGCCCCGGCGATTGCTGGTCGCGGGTGGCGGGCGGCACAACGCCACCATGCTGGCGATGATCGCGGCCGCGACGGGCCTGACGCCCGAGCCGACCGATGCGCTGGGTTGGGACGGCGACGCGCTGGAGGCGCAAGGGTTCGCCTATATGGCGGTACGGCGGCTGCGGGAGCGGGCGATCAGCTTTCCGGGAACGACCGGCGTGCCGGAGGCGATGACCGGCGGCGTGGTCCATCGGCCCTTGGCGGGGTGACCCATTCCGCCCCTGCAAGGGGAGGGGAACCAGCGAAGCTGGTGGAGGGGCGTCACCGCTGGCCGTTACACCGCTCCGTCAGTCCTTTTGGACTGCCACCTCCCCTTGCAGTGGAGGAATTGGTCGGCGCAGTTTTGCTTTTATTGGGGCCATGATTTGGGCTGGCGGCAGACGTGGCTCAGCCCCGAACCTGGCAATCAGCGTGCGACATAGGCGTCGATCAGCGCGCCGACATAATCGGGCTTTTCGCTGGTCAGGCCGGGCGCGGCATGGCCCTTGCCATAGATGAAGCCGTAAATGGGGTAGGTCGAGCTACCCAGACCTTCGGAGTCGCGGAACCAGACCTTCACTTCGCTCCAGTCATTGCCCGGCGAAACGTCGAACAGCGTCACGTCCTGCTCGGCATGGCCGCGCTGGCCGTTCTGGATCGACCAGTTGGCGTGGGTCAGCATCAGCACCCGGTCCTCGACCACGCGGCTGACCACCGCGACATGGCCCAGCGGCAGGCGGCTGGTCTTCTCGAACACGACGACCGCGCCGACGCGGGGGGTGCGGCCGCGGGGATATTTGCCCTCCGCCTTGGACCACCAGGTCCAGGCGTCGCCATAGATCGCGATGCCCGAGGCCTGGCGCGCGAATGGGACGCATTGCCCGACATAGTCGAGCAGCGAGTGTGCGTCGGCCGCCGGAATGACCGTCAGTGCGCAGAGCGATACGATTGCCTTGGACACCATGCCTCTCATGCCGATCAAGCTATCGGATTTGCGTGAATACCCAACTGTTCAAGATGGTTAACATGCCGCTAGGGAGATCGACGGAGGCGGGGATGCGACCAGTCGAAGCCTCCATGGACTGCATCAGCCGCGCCGCGCGCTTGCCCGCGCCTCCAGCAGGTCCCACAGGCCGCGATGCTGGACGAGCAGCTGCGTCGCGCCGAACCCGCGCGCGCGCGCCAGGCCGATGCCCGATTCGTCATCCTCCACGTCACACAGCGGCTCGGGCATCTGGCCGGGCGCGAGCGACAGGCCGAAGCGCCGCGCCGCTTGGTCGAGCACCTGCCGGATCGAGCGCCAGTCGAGGATCAGCGCCGAAACGGCGCCGGTCGCGCAGCCCCGCCGATCCGAATTGGCGAGCATTTCTAGCGTATGGCGAAGCTGGGTCAGCGCGGCATCGGTCTGGGCCTGGCCGGGGGTGGACGGCAGCGGACCCGCCGCCGAGGTAAGGTTGGCGAGAAAGGCGCGCTCAAGGGCAAAGGCGTTGGAGGACTGGATCAACCAGGGCAGGGTTTCGATCTGGATGCCGCGCGCCATGGCGTAATCGATCATGCAGGGATGATTGCCATGGACCGCACAAACCGCATGAACCGCATCGGTCAGGTCATGCAGCAGAACCTGCGGCATCAGCAACGCTTGCACGTGCGGATGCCCGGCGCTGCCCCATCGCGCCAGGATCGCACGGATGTCGCCGCGCCGATCGTTCTGAAATTCCAAAGCGGTTCTCGTCGCCATGTCCGTTCCGATAATGGGCCGGGCGCAGGCGACAGAACCGTCATTCGACCGTCGCACCCGAACAACGGCCCTAACGGAAATTCGTTAATGCCGAGTTTACGAAATCTGGAACGCTTTCGTTATGAGTTACGCCGCTGATTCATTTCAGGAAAACAGGCGTCGTTGTGCCCTGTGCCGGATCGCGCTTGCGGGATGGCAGCGCCCTCGCGATAACGCGCGCCATGGCCGGGCCGGGACCCGGCAATGACAAGGTTCGGAGTGGTATGAATGCGCAAATGGGTGCTGGGTCTGGCGCTGGCGTCGGTCGGGGCGTCGATCGCCATGGGTTCGGGGGCCTCGGCCATGTCGGCTGATGCGCCGACCGGGCAGGGGACCGAGCAGGGCAAGCTGACCCTGAAGCGCGTTTTCGGCAGCCCCGACCTGTCGGGATCGCAGCCGCGCGGCCTGCGCCTGTCGCCCGACGGCACGCTGCTGACCTCGCTGCGCCCGCGCGCCGACGAGCGCGAGCGGCTGGACCTCTGGGCCCGCGACACCCGCACCGGCGAGGAGCGGATGCTGGTCGACTCCAAGAAGGTCGGCTCGGGCGCGGAACTGTCCGAGGCCGAGAAGATGCAGCGCGAACGCGCACGCATCGGCGGGTCGAAGGGCATCGTCGCCTATGACTGGGCGCCCGACGGCAAGTCGATCCTGGTGCCGCTGGACGGCGACCTGTATCTCGCCGGCCTTGATGGGCAGGTCCGTCGCCTGACCAACACGCCCGGCGGCGAGTTGAACCCGATCGTCAGCCCCAAAGGCGGCTTTGTAAGCTTCGTGCGTGACCAGAATTTGTGGGCCATGCCTTTGGGTGGTGGCGAGGCACGGCCGCTGACAAAGGACGGCGGCGGCACGGTTCATTTCGGTGAGGCCGAATTCGTCGCACAGGAGGAGATGCACCGCTTCACCGGCTATTGGTGGAGCCCCGACGAACGCTATATCGCGGTCGAGCGGTTCGATGATGCGCCCGTCAAGGTCGCCGTCCGTGCCGCGATCGGCGCGGCGGGCACCAAGGTCTATGAACAGCGCTATCCGGCGGCAGGCACGCCCAACGCGCTGGTGGATCTCTACGTCATGAAGGCGGACGGGTCGGGCCGGGTGAAGGTCGATCTCGGCACCAATCCCGACATCTATCTGGCCCGCGTCGACTGGACGCCGGACGGCTCGGCGATGCTGGTTCAGCGCGAGAGTCGCGACCAGAAGACGCTCGACATGCTCCGCGTCGATCCCAGGACCGGCAAGTCGACCGTCCTCTTCACCGAGCGTTCGGGTGATCGCAGCTGGCTGAACCTGTCCGACGCCTATCGCCCGATGAAGGACGGCAGCCTGATCTGGCGTTCGGAACGCGATGGCTATGGCCATCTCTACCGCTTTGCGAACGGCCAGTGGACGCAGCTGACCAAGGGGCCCTGGGTCGTGACCAACCTTGTCGGCGTCAACGAGGCTAAGGGGCGCCTGTACTTTACCGGCCTGAAGGACGATGTGCTCGAACAGCATCTCTATGCGGTCGACATCGCCCAGCCGAACGTCATCACCCGCCTGACCGAGCGCGGCTATACCAACAGCGCCACGATGGACTCGTCCGCCAGCCGCTTCATCGTCTCGCGCTCCAGTCCGACCCAGCCGACCCAGGTTTATCTGGCCGACACGGCGGGCCAGCGGCTGAGCTGGATCAACGAGAATGCGATCCGGGCCGGGCATCCCTATGCACCCTATCTCGCCAGCCACCGCGAGACGAAGTTCGGCACGATCAAGGCCGATGACGGCACGACGCTCTATTGGGAGATGATCACGCCCAAGCTGGAGCCGGGCAAGCGCTACCCTGTCTTCTTCCAGCATTATGGCGGCCCCGGCACCGGCCAGCAGGTTACGCGCGGCTGGCAGGGGGCGCTGCCGCAATATCTGGTCGATCAGGGATGGATCTTCTTCCAGATCGACAATCGCGGCTCGTATAATCGCGGCAAGGCGTTCGAGGACGCCATCTATCACGCGATGGGCACGGTAGAGGTCGCCGATCAGCTGGCGGGCGCGAGCTATCTGAAGACGCTGCCCTTCGTCGATCCCGCGCGCATCGCGACCTATGGCTGGTCCTACGGCGGCTATATGTCGATCAAGATGCTGGAGAAGACGCCGGGCGTCTATGCCGCCGCCGTGTCGGGTGCGCCGGTCACCGACTGGCAGCTTTACGATACGCACTACACCGAGCGTTATCTGGGCGATCCGCGTACCGATTCCCAAAGCTATGCGACATCGCAGGCGATTACCGATGCGGCCAAGATCCGCGATCCGCTGATGCTGATCCACGGCATGGCGGACGACAACGTCTTCCTCGACAATGCGACCGCGTTCGCCGCCGAGATGCAGAAGACCGATACGCCGTTCGAGATGATGCTCTATCCCGGCCAGACCCACCGTGTCGGCGGGCCGGGCGTGTCGGAGCATCTGTGGCATACGATCCTGAACTTCCTGGACCGGACGGTGAAGGACAAGCCGACGAAGTAAAGTGATCCTCCCCGGGACGGGGAGGGGGACCATGCGCAGCATGGAGGAGGGGGCGTACCGCGAGTGTTGACCCGTGTGGCGCTCCCCCTCCGTCAGCGCTGACGCGCTGCCACCTCCCCGTAACGGGGAGGATTTACGGACTGTACATGGCATTCCTGAAGACCTTCCACCTCTGGCCGTTCCTCGACACGCTGGTCAGCTATCTGACCGCGTTCGTGCTGGGCACCGTGATCGGCGCCGAACGGCAGTATCGCCAGCGTACGGCCGGCCTGCGCACCAACGCCCTGGTCGCGATCGGCGCGGCGGCGTTCGTCGATCTGGGGCAGCGGCTGGGCGGCGATGTCGAGTCGATCCGCATCATCGCCTATGTCGTCTCCGGCATCGGCTTCCTGGGTGCGGGCGTCATCATGAAGGAGGGGATGAACGTTCGCGGGCTGAACACCGCGGCGACCCTCTGGTGCTCGGCGGCGGTCGGGTCGATCGCGGGCAGCGACATGGTGGCCGAAGCGGTGCTGCTGACCGTCATGGTCCTGATCGCCAATACCGCGCTACGTCCGCTGGTCGACGCGATCAACCGAATCCCGGTCGAGGGACGCCATGTCGAGGCGACCTACTCGGTCAGCCTGACCACCAGTGCGGCACAGGCCGGGCCGGTCGGCGACATGCTGGTCGAACATCTGGAGCGTGCCGGGCTGCCGGTGGCCGAACTCGATATCGAGGAATTGGGCGAGGATCAGGTGACCGTCGCCGCCACCCTGACCAGCACCATCGTCGAGGCGGGCGAGCTCGACCGGATCACCGACCATTTCCAGTCCGTCCACGGCATCGCGCACGCCACCTGGGCCGCCAGTACGCACGACTGAGCCCTCGAAGCGCATGGCTCCCCTGACGGGAATGCGGGGCGAACATTATGCGGGCGCTATGCGAAACCGGCCATTCGCTCTCGTATTGCTATGCGCGTCCCGATTAGCCGCCGACCAAATGAGGAGGCGGTATGGCGGTATGGGTTCGGACATGGCGGCACGGACTGGCGCTGCGATTGCTGGGCGTCGGGCTTTGCATCCTCGCCTGGCGGGCGATCGCGTATCTGATGGCCATGGCGGGGCAGGGCGGCCGTGCCGGGCTGGTGGGCTATGCGCTGGCGACCGCCGCTTTCCTCTTCGCCAGCCTGGGCAGCGTGTTGGCGATCATGGGCGAGCATCTGTTCGACGAGGTGCAGGTCAGTGCCCGCTGGCGGCGGATATGACCGACACTATGCGCGCGCTATGCGATAGCAGGAAATCCATCTCGAAACCCTATGGGGCGAGGCGTAGCTGATCCGGGCGGGCGATCGAACGCCCGATCGGCAGAGGTTTCCCGTATCCATGTGTACCGATTTCCCTATCGACCCCGCCCGCCAGGCGCGGCTCATCTATGTCGGCCAGGACCGTGCGGGTCACTGGCTGGTGCAGGATAGCGCAGGCCAGCTGGAAGGGCGCTTCATCTCGCGTGGCGCGGCTATGCGCTATGCGGTCGAGGAAGCCGAAATCTATCACGCCAGCGTCGCGGTCGCGCAAGATGCGCTGACCCCGCTGGTGTCGTTCGACCCGGTGGCGGCCGACGCCCCCGTCCTGTCGCGTGCGGCGTGAGGGAGGCTCCGACCATGCAGATCGACAGCAAATATCGCCACGACCCCCGCTGGCCCGCCATCGAGGCGGCGCTGGGTTCGCTGCGTGAGCGGCATCGCCGTGCGGTGCGGATCGTCGACGCCGATTGCGGCGCGGGCGGCTTCCTGATCGCGGTCGCCGAACAGGCGCGGGCGATGGGCTTCACCGCGATCGAGGGACGCGGACTGGGCGGCTCGCCCGCGATGATCGGCCGGGCGCGGGCTGCGGCCAGGCGTCATCGCCATGCCGCGATGGGATTGGTGTTCGAGCGCGGCGACACGGCCGATGCGTTGGCTGACGAGCGTGATTTTCCTGCCGATATTCTGGTCTGTCATCGGTGCGGCACGCAGATGCACGCCGCCGCGACCTGCGTGATCGGCGATCCCAGCGAGAAGATGGCGGCATGAGCGGGCGGGACATGGCATGGCGATCGTTGGGCGGCCTGACGACGTTGGGCGCGGTGGTGGCGACGCTGAGCGGGCCGTCGGAGTCGCTGCTCGCGCTGTTCTGGTTCTTCGTGGCGCTGGGCGGGGTCGTGCTGATGCTGAATGGCAAGCACATGATCCAGGCGCTCCGGGCCGAACGTCGCGGGCATTATCATACCGCCGAGGCCATTCATGCCGCGCGCATTCGCCGGGGACGGCGGTCATGAGCCGCGACACGGGCTTTAAGGTGCGGAGTGGTGCGCTCCATGCGGAGGGCGTTGCGCTCGGCCGGATCGCGCAGGCGGTCGGCACGCCGACCTATGTCTACTCGGCAAGCGCCCTGCGCGCCGCCGCCCGGCGGTTTCGTGAAGCGTTGGCCCCGATCCCGCGCAAGTCGCTCGCCTTCGCGGTCAAGGCCAACTCCTCGCTGGCGGTGCTCTCGGTCCTGCGCGACGAGGGGTTCGGCGCGGATATCGTGTCGGGCGGCGAACTGACTGCCGCGCTTGCGGCGGGCATGAAGGCCGGGGATATCGTCTATTCGGGCGTCGGCAAGACCCCGGAGGAACTCGCCCAGGCGCTGCGGGCCGGGGTCGGCCACATCAATCTGGAGGGCGAGCGCGAAGGGGAAGTGCTGGCGGCGACCGCCGTCCGGATGGGTGTCGAGGCCACCGCGATGTTGCGGGTCAATCCCGATGTCAATGCGGGGACGCATGCCAAGATCACCACCGGCACCAGAGACAGCAAGTTCGGCGTGGCCTTTGCGGATGCGATCGGCATCTTCGACCGGCTGTCGAAACGGCCGGGCCTGACATTGCGCGGCGTTGCGGTGCATATCGGCAGCCAGATTATGGAGTTGGGGCCGTTGGAGTCCGCCTATCGCCGGATCGGCGAGCTGGTCGCGGCGCTGCGGGCGCGGGGACACGCGATCACCCATGTCGATCTCGGCGGCGGACTTGGCGTCGATTACCACGGCGGCTCGGACGGCGATGTCACCGCGTACGGTGCGATGGTGGCAAAGGTGACGCAGGATTGGGACGTGACCCTGATGTTCGAGCCGGGGCGCTATATCGCCGCCCATGCCGGGGTGCTGCTGACCCGCGTAGTTTGGGTGAAGCCGGGCGAGGAGTGTCCGTTCGTCATCGTCGATGCGGGCATGAACGATCTCGCCCGGCCCGCGCTCTACGACGCCTGGCATGAATTCGCGGCGGTCGCTCCGAACGGTGCGACGATGCGCGCGCATGTCGTGGGACCCGTCTGCGAAAGCAGCGACCGCTTCGCCGCAGGCCGGTTGATCAACCGGGTGAAGGAAGGCGACCTGGCCGTCCTGCGCGACGCCGGGGCCTATGGCGCCTCCATGGCGTCCTGCTACAACAGCCGGGCACTGACGGCGGAAGTCATGGTCGAGGGCGATCGCTTTGCCGTCATCGCCCCGCGGATCGATGCGGCGGCGATCCGGCCGCAGGTCGTACCCGACTGGCTGGATGCGCACGCGCTCGACCATGCCGCCTGAGGCGTAAGCGGGGTTTCGTTAAACCCCCGCTTGTCATGGCGAAACGCGCACTTTTCGCAAAGTTGGTGGACGTGTCCACGCAATGACGCTACCGGCTCACGCTTCCGAGTGGAGGATATAATGGGTTATCGCGTGGTGGTCGCCGGGGCGACGGGCAATGTCGGCCGGGAAATGATCAACATTCTGGCGGAGCGGGAATTCCCGATCGACGAGCTGGCGGTCGTCGCCTCGTCGCGCAGCCAGGGCGACCAGATCGAATATGGTGAGACGGGCAAGATGCTCACCATCAAGAATATCGAGCATTTCGATCCCACCGGCTGGGACATGGCTTTGTTCGCCATCGGATCGGACGCGACCAAGGTCTATGCGCCCAAATTCGCCGCCGCCGGTTGCGTCGTGATCGACAATTCGTCGCTCTACCGCATGGACCCGGACGTGCCGCTGATCGTGCCGGAGGTGAACCCCGACGCGATCGACGGCTACACCGCCAAGAACATCATCGCCAACCCCAATTGCTCGACCGCGCAGATGGTCGTGGCGCTCAAGCCCCTGCATGATAAGGCGACGATCAAGCGCGTCGTCGTTGCCACCTATCAGTCGGTGTCGGGCGCGGGCAAGGCGGGCATGGATGAGCTGTTCGAGCAGAGCCGCAACATCTTCGTCGGCGACCCCGCCGAGCCCAAGAAGTTCACCAAGCAGATCGCTTTCAACGTGATCCCGCACATCGACAGCTTCCTCGACGACGGCTCGACCAAGGAAGAGTGGAAGATGGTCGCCGAGACCAAGAAGATCCTAGACCCCAAGGTCAAGGTTACGGCGACCTGCGTGCGTGTGCCGGTGTTCGTCGGCCATTCCGAGGCACTGAACATCGAGTTCGAGGACGAGATTTCGGCGCAGGAAGCCCAGGACATCCTGCGCGAGGCGCCCGGCGTCATGCTGATCGACAAGCGCGAAGACGGTGGATACGTGACGCCCGTCGAGTGCGTCGGCGACTATGCGACCTTCATCAGCCGCGTGCGTGAGGACTCGACGGTCGATAACGGCCTGTCGCTGTGGTGCGTGTCGGACAATCTGCGGAAAGGTGCCGCACTGAACGCGGTGCAGATCGCCGAACTGCTCGGCCGCCGCCACCTGAAGAAGGGCGACTGAGCCTGAAATTCCTCCCCGGTAACGGGGAGGGGGACCGCCGCGAAGCGGTGGTGGAGGGGGGCGTCCACACGGGTGTCCTATGAGGAAGCCCCCCCTCCGTCAGCGCTCACGCGCTGCCACCTCCTCGTACCGGGGAGGATTAAGGGTTTACCGCCCCATATACAATCCGGGCCGATGCCAGGCGAACAGGATCAGGCTGATCGCGGCCGCGCTGATCGCCGACCACATCATCTGCACACCCGACACCACCGGGATCGCCATCGCCAGGATGACGATATCGAGCGCGACCTGGGTCATGCCCATATTCCACCCGCGCTTGCGATAGAGCCAGATGGTGATGACGCCGGTGCCGCCGACCCCCGCCTGATGGCGGGCGAGCGACAAGATGCCCATGCCGATCACCGTGCCGCCGACCAGCGCGGCAAAGGCCGGGTGTACCCCGTCGACATGCACCGACACGCGCGTGATCGCCGAGGCGACGCCGATGCCGATATTGACCAGCACCGTCTTCACCGCGAACCGCGCGCCCATCACCTTGTGCGCGAACAGGAAGAAGGGGATGTTGACCAGCGTGAACAGCACGCCAGCCGGTAGTGGCAGCAGATAGGACAGCAGCAGCGCGACGCCCGCGATGCCGCCCGTCACCAGTCCCGCCGCCTTCAGGAACATCAGCCCGACGATCAGCAGCGTCACGCCGATGAAGATCGCATAGGCGTCTTCAAGCAGGCTGTGCGGACGCCCGATCGGGCTGGGCGGCAGGGTTTCGGCAGGGGAAGCAGTTGCTGCGGTCATCGAGGGTCCGGATCAAGGGTCCGGCATCCACTCCCGATTGGCCTGCTTCTTGGCGGCAGAGGATTGTCCCATATCGCAATCGCGGCGAAACGCCAATTGCCTGACTTAGCTCAGGAAGAGCCAGCCTAGCGCGATCATCACCACCAGTGCATAGAAGCCGCCCTTGGTCCGCAACAGATAGCTGGCCCCCAATACGCCCGTGGCGGCGAGCGCGCAGGCGGCAACCCGGTCGGCGGCGATCCATTCCAGGATAACGAACGCGCCGACCATGTTCGCCGCCGCGTTGACCGCGATCCAGATATAGGAAGGGAAGGCCCCGATCGACCCGATCAGCGGTATCTTGATCGTGGCAAAGCCGCGCATCGTGCCGGGAAACAGGTCGGCCGCGAGATGAAAGCCGACGCCGAAGCCCAGTCCCGCCGCGACCGGCCAAGTCCGCAGATCGAGCGTGGCGACGTAGAAGGGCAAGACGCTGTGCACCAGCGCGCTGCGATGCTGAAGCTGGAGCGGCGTGTCGAGATCGGGCAGCCGCGTCCCCGCCGCCGTCGCCGCCGCGACCGTGGCGATCAGCATCCACGGGCCCCCTCCACCGGCGAACGCCAGGATCACCGCCAGGAGAAGGAATAGGGATGCTGCCATGGGCGGCGGCTAACGGCTTGTACCCCTTTTGTCCATGCGTGCGACTCGCTCGGAATCACAAAAAAAGCGCGGATTCCCGCCATTTTGTCGCGGACTGGTGAGAATGGGACTCATGGCGCCGTTTTGGCTTGTGCCGACGCGGTCAAGGTACAATTCTTTGAGGGTGGTCGGCGGGCCCCGCTCCGGCATAGTCGGCACCATGACCATGCAGGCCAAAGCGGGTATCGGCGCGCTGACCGACCGGGAGAAGCAGACGCTGCGCCTGATCGTTCGGGGGCATGACGCCAAGTCGATCGCCCGCGAACTGAACCTGTCGGTCCACACCATCAACGAACGGCTGCGCGACGCCCGCCGCAAGCTGGCCGTGTCGAGCAGTCGCGAGGCGGCACGGATGCTGCTGGAGGTGGAGGGCGACGCATCGCTGCCGATCCCCGATTATGTGGGGGACAAGAGGATCGGGGAGGACCGGCCCGAGCCGATGATGGATGAAAGCCCGGCGCCGGTCGTCGGCGTGGAGACCGGCATCCGCCGTCCCCGGATCATCATCGGAGCGATACTCATGACCCTCGCCCTCAGCCTGCTCGCCCTTGGCGGCCTGACCCATATGGCGTCCACGCCGCCCCAGACGGCTACGACGACAGCCACCGATCCGGCGGTGGTCGAAGCCGCCCAGCATTTCCTGCAACTGATCGACCAGGGTCGCTGGGCCGACAGCTACCGCCTGACCACGAGGAGCTTTCACAAGTTGAACACCGAGCAGGTCTGGGCCGCCACCTCGGAGAAGGTGCGGGCGCCGCTGGGCCAGACGGTATCGCGGACTTTGCTCAGCCAGGACGATGTTCCCGCACCGCCTGCCGGCTATCGGATGGTGCGGTTCAATACGCGTTTCGGCAGTTCGGCGGCGATCGTCGAGACGGTCACGCTGGAGCGGGAGAATGGCGAGTGGCGGGTTGCCGGTATCTATGTGGGCTAGGGCCATTCCATTCCTCCCCTGGAAGGGGAGGTGACAGGCCGAAAGGCCTGACGGAGGGGTATCCCGCCATCGAGAGGGCGATACTCCTCCACCAGCCCCGCTGGTTCCCCTTCGCCTATACGCGAGGAATGCGCGCGGAACCGCTGAACGTCGACGCTGCCTATGGCGCAATGGCGGCAAGAAAGGTCCACATCCCGGCCGATCCGTATTAGGAGGTTCGCGTACAGCTTAACCGCCGGAGACTGAACCCTTGGCCGACACCGCCCCCGAAACCCGCTTCTTCGACAGTTTCGACGGAACGCCGATCGCCTGGCGCGAAATGGGGGAGGGGCGGCCCGTGGTGCTGATCCACGGCTATTTCTCCGACGCCTATACCAACTGGATCCGCTACGGCCACGCCGCCGCCATCGCGGCCAAGGGCTACCGGGTCATCATGCCCGACCTGCGCGCGCATGGGGAGAGCGGCAAGCCGCATGACCCCGCCGCCTATCCGAAGGACGCGCTGACCCGCGACGGCCATGCGCTGGTCGAGCATCTGGGGCTGACCGATTACGATCTCGGCGGCTATTCGCTGGGCGCGCGGACGGTCAGCCGGATGCTTGCGACCGGGGCGGAGCCGGGCAAGGCGATCTTTGCGGGCATGGGGCTGGAGGGGCTGCTCCACACCGACCGCCGGGTCGCGCATTTCACCAATATCCTGACCCGGCTGGGCGAGCATAAGCGCGGCACCCCCGAATGGATGGCCGAGGCCTTCCTCAAGACCACCGGCGGCGATCCGGTGGCGCTACTCCATATCCTCCAGACCTTCGCGGACACGCCGCTCTCGGCGATCGAGGGGTTCGACCTGCCGACCTTGGTCGTGGCGGGCGTCGACGACTTCGACAATGGCGCCGCGGTCGAACTGGCCGAGGCCTTGCCGCGCGGGCGCTATGTCGAGATTCCGGGCAACCATATGGCCTCGGTCACCAAGCCCGAGCTGGGCGCGGCGATCGTGCAGTTCCTCACCGCTTGACGGCGGCGACCAAAGCCGCGCAACTGCGCGCCATCCGCCCCGTTTCGAGGGCGTTTCAGAATGTTAGGGGGATAGCATGATCCGTTCCGCCGCTTCCGGCGCCGTACTCGCCTTTGTGCTGGCCGGTGCCGCTCACGCCCAGACTGCAGCGCCCGCCGCGCCGGCAACCCAGCCGCCCGCGACCGCCGCCGGGGCGGATGCCTTTGTCGCCGAGGCCGAGAAGACGTTGGCCGAAAAATCCGTTGGCGCGCAGCAGGTCGCCTGGGTCAATGCGACTTATATCACCGACGACACCGATGCGCTGGCCGCCGCGTCGGGCGCGGAGATGACCGATCTCGCCGTCCGTTACGGCCTGGGGGCGGCGCGTTATCAGGCGCTGCCGGGCCTGTCCTATGACACCAAGCGCAAGCTGGACCTGTTGCGCGGTGGCATTACCTTGCCCGCGCCGACCACGCCGGGGGCCTCGGCACAGTTGTCGATGCTGACGACGCGCATGTCCTCCTCCTATGGCAAGGGCAAGGGCGTGCTGAACGGCCAGCCGATCAACGGATCGGACATCGAGGCCGCGATGGGCAGCGAGCGCGATCCGGCGAAACTGAAGGAAATGTGGGTCAGCTGGCACGACAATGTCGGCGCGCCGATGCGGGCCGATTACACCCAGATGACCGCGCTGGCGAACCAGGGCGCCAAGGAGCTGGGCTATGTCGATGCCGGGTCGCTGTGGCGCTCGGGCTATGACATGTCGCCCGAACAGTTCGCGCAGGTGACCGACCGGATCTGGGGCGAGCTGGAGCCGCTGTACAAGGCGCTCCACACTTATGTCCGCTGGAAGCTGAACGAGAAATATGGCGACACGGTGCAGGCCAAGACCGGCCCGATCCGCGCCGACCTGCTCGGCAATATGTGGGCGCAGGAATGGGGCAATATCTATGACCTCGTCGCGCCGAAGGGGGCGGGCGATGTCGGATACGACACCGGCGATCTGCTGAAGGCCAAGGGATATGACCCGATCAAGATGGTGAAGGCGGGCGAGGGCTTCTATTCCTCGCTCGGCTTCGCGCCCCTGCCGCAGACCTTCTGGCAGCGGTCGCAGATCGTGAAGCCCGCCGACCGCGAAGTGATCTGTCATGCCTCGGCCTGGGATGTCGACAACAAGGACGATATCCGGATCAAGATGTGCACGAAGGTCAATGCGGACGACTTCGTGACCATTCATCACGAGCTGGGGCATAATTATTACCAGCGCGCGTACAAGGATCAGCCGTTCCTTTACAAGAACGGCGCGAATGACGGTTTCCACGAGGCGATCGGTGATACCGTCGCGCTGTCGATCACGCCCGATTATCTGGTGAAGATCGGCCTGCTCGATCCGGCCCGCGTGCCCAGCGCAGACAAGGATATCGGCCTGCTGCTGCGTCAGGCGATGGACAAGGTGGCATTCCTGCCCTTCGGTCTGCTGATCGACAAGTGGCGTTGGGGCGTATTCTCGGGCCAGATCCCGGCCGGGCAATATCAGGCGGGCTGGGACGCGCTGCGCCTGAAATATCAGGGCGTAGTGCCGCCGGTCGCGCGCGACGAGACGAAATTCGATCCGGGTGCCAAATATCATATCCCAGCGGGTGTGCCCTATGCGCGCTATTTCCTGGCGCGGGTGCTTCAGTTCCAGTTCTACAAGGCGGCATGCCAGCAGGCCGGGTGGAAGGGGCCGCTCCACCGCTGCTCCTTCTATGGCAACAAGGAGGTCGGCAAGAAGCTGAACGCGATGCTGGCCATGGGCCAGTCCAAGCCGTGGCCGGACGCGCTTCAGGTGTTCACCGGCAGCCGCGAGATGTCTGGCAAGGCGCTGGTCGAATATTTCGCCCCGCTCAAGACGTGGCTGGACCAGCAGAACAAGGGCAAGCCGCAGGGTTGGTGAGGCTGGGGGGGGTATGTTCCGCCGCTGGCGTTGCCTGCCCCACCTTCACTCGCTGTCGCGAGCGGTCCCCCTCCCCAAGCACAGCTTGGGGAGGAATTGAGACGGCATTCCTCCAAATCCTCCCCATCTACGATGGGGAGGGGGACCGCCGCAAAGCGGTGGTGGAGGGGCGTTTATACCAGCGTCCGCTCAGGCCGAACGGCTGCCTGGGATCAGTCCTTCTCGCTATCCTTGTCTTTGCCCTTGTCGCGTTTGGGCGTGCTGCCCTTGAGCGACAGCAGCGCCGCCGTCAGTCCGGCCGCTGCCGCCAGACTGCCCAGGATCGAGGCCACGCCCCATTTGCCGCCGACCCGGTCCAGCCCGTGCTTGCCCAAGGCAGGCGCGGGGGCCGGTTTGATGGCAGCCGGTTTGCGCGGGGGTGCCTTGCGAGGCGCCGTGCGCTTGGTCGAACGGGGCTTGGGGGGCGCCTTGGGCTTGGGCACGGGCTTGGGGGCCTCGGCCACCGCATCCTCGGCGTCCTCCAAGGTAGCCGCGTCGACCGGTTCCTCCTCGACAGGGGCGGGCTTGGGCGCCGGACGCTTGCGCGGCGTGGGCGTGCCGGCTGCCTTGGGCGTGGCGCGGCGGCGGGGCGGGCGTGGCGTTTTCGGGTCCGTGGTATCGACCATGACGAAATCCCCCATTCAAACAAAGCAGCTTCGGTTCGTCACCGTAACGCTTCCACCCGCCCCCGGTTGCTTGTCAGCGGAAGGGCGGCTCGTTGAACGCGCGCAGCTTGCGGCTGTGCAGCTTGTTGCCTTCCCGACGCAGTTGCTCGCAGGTCTCGATGCCGATCCGCATATGCTCGCTGATCGCGCGTTCGTAGAAACGGTTGGCCTGACCCGGCAGCTTCAGCTCGCCATGTAGCGGCTTGTCCGACACGCACAGCAGTGTCCCATAGGGCACGCGGAAGCGATAACCCTGCGCCGCGATCGTCGCCGACTCCATGTCGATCCCGACCGCGCGGCTGAGCGAGAAGCGCAACGCCGACTTGGAATAGCGCAGCTCCCAGTTGCGGTCGTCGGTGGTGACGATCGTACCGGTGCGCAGGCGACGCTTCAGCTCGTCACCCGATTGGCCCGAGACGATCTCGGCTGCCTTGGCGAGTGCGACCTGCACCTCGGCGATGGCGGGCACCGGGATTTCGGGCGGCAGCACATCGTCCAGCACATGGTCGTCGCGCAGATAAGCATGCGCCAGCACATAGTCGCCGATCCGCTGGCTGGGACGAAGGCCGCCGCAATGGCCGATCATCAGCCAAGCCTCGGGCCGCATGACCGCGAGGTGATCGCAGATTGTCTTGGCGTTGGACGGGCCGACGCCGATATTGACGAGCGTGATGCCGGTGCCGTCCTTGGCGACCAGATGATAGGCGGGCATCTGGTGCCGCCGCCACGCGCTGTCGGTGACGATCTTGTCGACATCCTCCGGCCGTTCGATCACGACGCCGCCCGCGCCGGACAGGGCGGTGAAGCGCGAACCCTCGCCCAGCTGCGACGCGCCCCAGCGAACGAATTCATCGACATAGCGGTGATAGTTGGTGAACAACACGAAGCGCTGGCAATGCTCGGGCGGGGTGCCGGTATAGTGGCGCAGGCGCGCAAGCGAGAAGTCGGTGCGCAACCCGTCGAACAGCGCCAGCGGCCGGTTGCCGTCGGCATTCATCCACAGGCCGTCGGCGATCTCGTCACCGATATGCGCGAGTTCGGTCGCGGGGAAGAAACGCGCCAACTCGGCCGCTGATACCGTGTCCAGGCTCAGGGCATGGCCGGGGTCGAGGACATAAGGGAAGGGGATTTCCTGGCGACCGGGCACCGCCTCGACCGAGACGTCGTAATCCTCGATCAGCAGCGTCAGTTGCTCGACCAGATAATCCTTGAACAGCGCGGGCTTGGTGACGCTGATCCGATAGTCGCCGGGCGACACCAATCGGCCGAACGACCGCATCGGGGCAGGGCGCCCGCCCTCGCCGCGATAGATCAGGCGGATTTCGGGATAGGCGAAACAACCATGCGCACGGTCTTCCAGCGTGGGCGCGGTGCCGTCACGGAGATAGAGGGTCAACGCATCCTTCAGACGCGTGACGGAGGCGGTATAGAGGCGGTCGAGTTCTTCGACGATCTGGACAGCGTGAGTCATCGTCCAGAGCTAAGCCCTGTTTACCGGGCTGGCAAGCGGGTGCGGGCGACATCGGATCGCCCACACCCGCGCCATGGGGTCAGGCCCCCAGTGCCGAATTCTCGTCGTCACCGGGCGTGCGCAGCTTCGACGCGCCGAACGCCGCACCGGCGACGGCCGCCGCGACGCCCGCCGCGATTCCGGCGGCGGCATAGGGGTGTTCCTTCACCTTGTCGCCGGCCGCCTTGGCGGCGCCCTGCGCCTTTTCGGTGAAGCTCTTGGCCTGTGCCTGCTTTTCGGGTGGGACATAGGTGGTCATGGCAAGGCTCCTCTCATTGTGCCGATCCTTCGATGGGCAAAAAACGCCAAAGCCTCCAGCACTGTTCCACCCCCGATCCGACCGGCCGTGCGACCGACCGGATCAGCAGGGCCGATCAGAGGACCGAGAGGAGATGCTCGGCCGAGCTGACCTTGAACTCGCCCGGTGCCTCGACGAACAGCTGTTCGACCACGCCGTCGTTGACCAGCATCGTGTAGCGCTGGCTGCGCGTGCCCATGCCGAACTTCGACCCGTCCAGCGTCAGGCCGACCGCCTTGGCCAGATCGGCATTGCCGTCGGCCAGCATGGTGATCTCGCTGGCATTGTTGGTCTGGCGCCAGGCCTTCATGACGAACACGTCGTTGACCGAGGTGCAGGCAATCTCGTCCACGCCCTTGGCCTTCACGGCATCCGCCTGGGCGATGAAGCCGGGCAGGTGCTGCGCCGAGCAGGTGGGGGTGAAGGCGCCGGGCACCGCGAACAGCGCGACGCGCTTGCCCGCAAAATAATCGGTGGTGTTGACCTGTTCGGGGCCTTCGGGCGTCACCTTGACCAGCGTGATGCTAGGCAGGCGGTCTCCGACCTTGATCGTCATCGTGCGGATCCTTCGCGGGGGATTTGCCACGGCACCATGCCGGGCCACGCGGCGTTCATGGCGCAGAGACCTTATAGATTTCAAGCATGGCGAGGTGGGGCGACGATGCCTATAGTCGGTGGCGTGCATCAACTGACCTATCTTTCCGGCCAATTCCTGCTGGCCCTGCCCGGCATGGGCGATCCCCGTTTCGATCATGCCATCATCGCCGTATGCGCCCATGACGAGGGCGGGGCGCTCGGCATCGGGCTGGGCGCGACGATCGACGGCATCGGCTTCCATACGTTGCTCGACCAGTTCGAGATCGCGCATGGCGATATCCCCGACGCGCCGGTCCATTATGGCGGACCTGTCGAGCCGCGGCGCGGCTTCGTGCTGCACAGCCATGACTGGCAGGGGCAGGACAGCGTTGATGTCGGCGGCCGCTGGGTGCTGTCGAGCACGGTCGACGTGCTGCGCGCCATCGCCGAGGGCAACGGGCCGAAGCAATGGGTCGTCGCGCTGGGCTATGCCGGATGGGATGCGGGCCAGTTGGAGCAGGAGCTGCGCGAACCCGGCACCTGGTTCAACGTCGGTGGCGAGCCGGGCATCCTGTTCGACGTGCCCGCCGAGGACCGCTGGCAGGCGGCTTACGGCGCGGCCGGTGTCGATCCGCGCCAGCTGGTGACGGGCGGCGGCAGGGCCTGAACGATCCTGTTCCTCCCCTTGCAGGGGAGGAATGCAAGACGCTCAACGATATAAAGATATCTTTATATTTGATCCCTAAGGCGATCACCGCTAAGGCGGGCGCCGTGCCGATCGGCGTGCGCGCTACGTCTTGGTCGGCCCCATTTTGCACGGAGTTTCGTCGTGTCCACGACTGCCGCCACCAAGAACGATTACGTCATCAAGGACATCAGCCTGGCTGATTTCGGCCGCGCCGAGATCAAGATCGCCGAGACCGAGATGCCCGGCCTGATGGCCCTGCGCGACGAATTCGGCGCTCAACAGCCGCTCAAGGGCGCGCGCATCACCGGCTCGCTGCACATGACGATCCAGACCGCCGTGCTGATCGAGACGCTGACCGCGCTCGGCGCCGACGTCCGCTGGGCGACCTGCAACATCTACTCGACCCAGGACCATGCCGCCGCCGCGATCGCCGCGAGCGGCGTGCCCGTCTTCGCCGTCAAGGGCGAGACGCTGGCCGAATATTGGGACTATGTCGGCGACATCTTCACCTGGGACGGCGACGTCGAGGGTCAGACCGCCAACATCATCCTGGACGATGGCGGCGACGCGACCATGTTCGCGCTCTGGGGCGCCAAGCTGGAAGCCGGCCAGACCTTCGGCGAGCCGGAAAATGAGGAAGAGGTCGAGTTCCAGCGTTCGGTCAAGGCGTTCATCGCCAAGAAGCCTGGCTATCTGACGCAGACCGTCAAGAACCTGAAGGGCGTGTCGGAAGAGACGACCACCGGCGTTCACCGCCTGTACGAGATCGCGAAGAAGGGCGAGCTGCCTTTCCCGGCGATCAACGTCAACGACTCGGTCACCAAGTCGAAGTTCGACAACCTCTATGGCTGCAAGGAATCGCTGGTCGACGCGATCCGTCGCGCCACCGACGTCATGCTGGCTGGCAAGGTCGCTGCGGTCGCCGGTTTCGGCGACGTGGGCAAGGGCTCGGCCCAGTCGCTGCGCAATGGCGGCGCGCGCGTGCTCGTGACCGAGATCGATCCGATCTGCGCGCTGCAGGCGGCGATGGAAGGCTTCGAGGTCGTGACCATGGATGAGGCCGTGAAGCGCGCCGACATCTTCGTCACCGCGACCGGCAACGCCGACGTCATCACCGCCGATCACATGAAGGCGATGAAGCCCATGTCGATCGTCTGCAACATCGGCCACTTCGACAGCGAGATCCAGATCGCGGCGCTGTCGAACTACAAGTGGACCGAAGTGAAGCCCGGTACCGACCTGGTCGAGTTCCCGGACGGCAAGCAGATCATCGTGCTGGCCAAGGGTCGCCTGGTGAACCTGGGCTGCGCGACCGGCCACCCGTCCTTCGTGATGTCGGCCTCGTTCACCAACCAGACGCTCGCCCAGATCGAGCTGTGGACCAAGGGCGAGAACTACAAGAACGAAGTCTACGTCCTGCCCAAGCACCTCGACGAGAAGGTCGCCGCGCTCCACCTCGAAAAGCTGGGCGTCCAGCTGTCGAAGCTGTCGGAGAAGCAGGCCGCTTACATCGGCGTGCCGGTCGAAGGTCCGTTCAAGCCGGATCATTACCGCTACTGATCCCGTCTTCTGGCTTTGTCCGAACGAGAAGGGCCGTCCGAAAGGGCGGCCCTTTTTCTTTGGCTGCGTCCCACGGCTCTGCGTCTTCGTTATGGCGTATCGCGTGCCGATCGGGCTAGAGATGGGCGGATGCAGCGTTTCGGCCCGGCCTTTCTCGGATGATTGCGATCGGTGATACCGAGGCGGTCCTGTTGGGTGCAGGCGCCTGTGCCCTGATCGTGATCGGCATGGTGCTGCTCTATCTGGGCGTCCGCGCCCGGGCCGAGGCGTCGACGGTGCGGCTGGAGCGGGACCGGCTCGATGCGATGCTGCGCGCCGGCCCTGCCCAGGCGATGGTGATCCGCAGCGACGGGCGGATCGAAATGCCCCGGCGGCTGGCCGACTGGCTGGGGCTGGCCGATGTGGCGCGCTTCCTCGAGGAACTGGCCTATGAAGACGCCGGGCTTACGCCTGAGGACAAGGCGCTGCTCGCCGCCGATCTGAACGCCGCGCAGAAGACCGGACGCCGTTTCCGCCGGATCGTCCGGCCGCAGGGATCGGTGCGCACCCTGCTGTTCGACGGTGCCCGCGCGCCCGCGCATCAGGGCGCGGCCGGGGAGGTCGTCATCTGGGTCTTCGACATGACCGAGACGCAGGACGAGATCGTCCGGCTCGACGGCGAGGCAAAGCGCCTCGGCGACGCCTTCCAGGCGCTGACCGGGCTGATCGAGGCCGCCCCGCTGCCCATGTGGTATCGCGGCGCCGATCTGCGCCTCGCCATGGTCAACACCGCCTATGTCGAAGCGGTCGAGGGACGGGACGCCGCCGATGTCGTCGGGCGCGGCCTGGAACTGGTCGAGGGGTCGGGGCGCGGTGGTCCGCTGGCGGGCGCGGCGGCGGCGCGTGATCAGGGGCGGCCGCACGAGCAGGTCCTGCCCGCCACCATCGACGGCGCGCGCCGGGCGCTACGCATCTTCGACGTGCCGCTGCCGACCGGCGGCATCGCGGGCTTCGCCGTCGATATCGAGGATCTGGAACAGTCGCGCGCGGGCGCCAAGCGCTTTGCCGAGGCGCAGCGCGCGATGCTCGACCGGCTGTCGGCGGCGGTCGCGCATTTCGGGCCGGATCGCGGCCTCGTCTTCTGCAACCAGCCCTTCCGCCGCATGTTCGCAATGCGCGCCGAGTGGCTGGCCGACCATCCCGAATTCGACCGTATCCTGGAGCGGATGCGCGAGGCCAATCGCAGCCCCGAAGTCCGCGACTTCCCCGGCTGGAAGGCGGAGCGCGTCGGCTGGTTTCGCCAGGCGAGCGGCGGGATCGAGGAGCAATGGCATCTGCCGGGCGGCACGCATTTGCGCGTCGTGGCGCAGCCGTTGCCCGACGGCGGCCTGTTGATGATCTTCGAGGATCGGACCGAGGAGGTGCAGCTGGCCTCCGCGCGCGACACGCTGTTGCGTGTGCGGACCGCGACCTTCGACAATCTGTTCGAGGCGCTGGGCGTCTTCGCCGCCGATGGTCGGTTGCAGCTGTGGAACAACCGCTTCCGCGCGCTCTGGGGTCTGGAGGAGGATTTCCTGACCAGCCATCCGCGTGTCGATGCCTTTGCCGAGCGCGTGGCGGAGCGGCTGGCGACGCCGGGACGCTCGGCGCTGATCGTCGATCTGGTCCGCTCCGCGACGATCGAGCGGCAGCAGCGCGGCGGGCGCGTCGCCTTCGCCGATGGGCGACATTTCGAGTTTGCGGGCGTGCCGCTGCCCGATGGCAATGCGCTGTTCACGCTGCTCGACATCACGGACAGCCGCCGCGCCGAACAAGCCTTGCGGGATCGCGCCGATGCGCTGGAGGCGGCGGACAAGGTCAAGACCGCCTTCGTCGCTAATATGAGCTATGAGCTGCGCACGCCGCTGACCTCGATCAGCGGTTTTGCCGAGATGCTGCATGGCGGTTTCGCCGGACCATTGCCGGAGACGGCGACGAGCTATGTCGAGGCGATCCTCGAATCCACGGAGCGGCTGGGCCTGCTGGTCGACGATGTGCTCGACCTGACCCGCGACCAGGCGGATGGCGGCATCGCACGCGAGGATGTCGAACTGGCCCGCGTCGCGCGGGCGGCGGCCGATACGATCCGGCCGATCGCGGGACGCCGCAAGCTCGACTTCGCGGTCGAGGTGCATCGCTCGCTCGGCCGGATCACCGGCGACCGCCGCCGGTTGCAGGAGACGATCGAGCATCTGCTGCGCCATGCGGTCGAACAGACGCCGGAGGGCGGACGCATCCTGCTCCACGCCGATGGTGATTCGGCGCGGGCGCGGATCGTGGTATCGGACGACGGGCAGGGCATGGACCAGGAAGCCGTCGCGCGCGCCTTCGATCGTTTTGCCGAGCCGGGCATCAAGGCGACCGGCGAGCGTGCGCTGGGCCTCGGCCTGCCGCTCGCCAAGAAATTCGTCGAGGCGCATGGCGGCACCGTCACCCTGCTGTCCGAACCGGGTGAGGGCACGCTGGTCACCGTCGAACTGCCCCGGCGCGTGGCGGAAAAGGAAAATCCATGACGATCCGGCTGGCCGATGCCGCCGCCACCGAGGAATTCGGACGTAGGCTGGCAGCGCATCTCCGCCCCGGCGATGTGGTGACGCTGACCGGTACGCTGGGGGCGGGCAAGACCAGCCTGGCGCGCGGGCTGCTCGCCGCGCTCGGCCTGCCCGGTGAGGCCCCGTCCCCGAGCTTTGCCATCGTCCAGCCCTATGCCCCGCCCGAAACCGCGATCCCCATCCTGCATGTCGATCTCTATCGCCTCGACGGGCCGGAGCAGATGGAGGAACTGGGGCTGGACGAGGCACTGTGGGACTCCGCACTGATCGTCGAATGGCCCGACCGGGCAGGCGAGGGCGCCTGGCCGCAGGCGCTGGCGCTGACCATCGCGATGGATCCGGGCGGCGGACGTATCTTGACAGCACAGGTCCCCTCGGGCTGGGAAAACCGATGGCCGATATGACCCCTCCGGCGGATGCGCCCGCCTTTCTGACGACGCTGGGATGGGAGGGGGCGGTGATCGCCCCGCTCGCCGGAGACGCCTCGTTCCGCCGTTATTTCCGGGTGACGCAGGGGGGGCGCCGCGCCGTCCTGATGGACGCGCCGCCGCCGCATGAGGACCCGCGTCCCTTCATCGCCATCGCCCGCTGGCTGGTCGGTAAGGGCTTTGCCGCGCCGACGATCCTGGGTGCGGACGAGGAACGCGGCCTCGTCCTGATCGAGGATTTCGGCGACGACCGGATGCGGGAGGCGATCGAGTCCGATCCCGATGCGACGGTGCAACTCTACAGCGATGCGGTCGACCTGCTGGCCGCGCTGCGCAACCATGCGCCCGAGGGGCTGGCGCCCTATGACACCGCCGTCCTTCACCGGGAGGCGGCGCTCCTGCCCGAATGGTACACGCCCGCTGTCGGCCTGGATGTCGACGGCGAGGGTTATCGCGCCGCCTGGGACCAGGTGTTCGCCCATGCGCTGACAGACAAGCCCGTCACCGTGCTGCGCGATTATCATGTCGAGAACCTGATGCTGGTCGGGCCCGGGCGGACGCTCGGCTTGCTCGACTTCCAGGACGCGCTGGCCGGGCATCCGGCCTATGACCTCGTCTCGCTGCTCCAAGATGCGCGGCGCGATGTCGAGCCCTCGATCGAAGAGGCGATGCTCAAGCGCTATCTGGCCGCGACCGGCGAAGGCGAAGCCTTCCTGAACGCCTATCACGTGCTGGGTGCCCAGCGGAATGCCAAGATCGTCGGCATTTTCACCCGCCTCTGGAAGCGCGACGGCAAGCCACGTTATGCTGCGCTGTGCCCGCGCGTCTGGGCCTATCTGGAACGCGATCTGTCGCAGCCGGTGCTGGCGCCGGTGGCCGCCTGGTTCGATGACAATGTGCCGCCCGAGCTGCGCGGCGACCCGAAGGTACTGTCCCGATGACTCGGCAACTCTCGCTTCGTCCCACGCCTTCGGGCCGGGTGCCGCGCACCGCGATGGTGATGGCGGCGGGGCTGGGCAAGCGGATGCGTCCGCTGACCGCCACGCGCCCCAAACCGCTGGTATCGGTGGCGGGCAAGCCGTTGATCGACCATGTCTTCGACCGGCTGGTCGCGGCGGGGATCGAGCGGGCGGTGGTCAATGTCCACTATCTCGCCGACCAGCTGGAAGCGCATCTGAAGGATCGCTTTCCGGGGATCGAAGTCATTATTTCGGACGAGCGCGAGCAATTGCTCGAAACCGGCGGCGGGCTGGTCAAGGCCAGGCCCCTGCTGGGCGACGATCCGATCCTGGTCGTCAACAGCGACAATCTGTGGATCGACGGACCGGTCGACGCGATCCGCCTGCTCGCCTCGCGCTGGGACGAGGCGACGATGGACGCGCTCCTCCTGATGGTGCCGCTGGCGCGGGCGCACAATCATGACGGGCAGGGCGACTTTTACCTTGGCGCCGATGGCCGGATCACCGCGCGGCGTCAGCGCGGCCGGGTCGCGCCTTTTTCCTATACCGGGCTCCAGATCCTGCACCCGCGCCTGATCGCCGACGCACCCGAGGGGCCCTTCTCGACCAACCTGTTCTGGAACCGCACGATCGAGGCGGAGCGCGCTTTCGGGCAGGTGCATCAGGGGCTGTGGTTCGATGTCGGCACCCCGCGCGCCATCCCGCAGACGGAGCTGATCCTCGCGGATGGGTGAGCCACGCCGCCCGAGGCTGCACACCATTCCGGCGCATCGTGGATTTGCCGATGCGCTGGTCGCCGGGCTGATGCGGCGCAGCGGGGGCGATCCGCTGACGCTGGCGCAGGGCATGATCCTGCTGCCGACCAATCGCGGCGTCCGCGCGGTCACCGAGGCGTTCGTCCGCGCGAGCGGCGGCGGCCTGATCCTGCCGCGCATGGTCGCGCTGGGCGACCCCGAACTGGGCGAAGCGGCGGGCTCCGCGCTCGACCCCGCCGATGCCGAAGCACCCCCGCCGCCCGCCATCGCACCCTCGGCGCGCCGGATGATCCTGGCGCGGCTGGTCGAGCAGGAGCGGCAACGCGCGGGCCAGCCGGTGACGGCGGCCGAGGCCGTTCGGCTGGCGGGCGATCTAGCCCGTACGCTGGACCAGATGCTGGTCGAGGAGGTCGATCCGGCCGAACTCGCCGCGCTCGACCTGGGCCCCGAGCTGACCGAGCATTGGCAGTCGGCGCTGGCGACTTTTTCGGTGGTGCTCGACCGCTGGCCTGCGGTGCTGGAGCGGATGGGACGGATCGATGCGGCGAAGCGCCGCACCCTGCTGCTCGACCGGACGGCCAAGCGCTGGGCGCAGGCGCAGCCCGCCGGGTTCGTCTGTGCGGCGGGTGTCACCGATACCGCGCCTGCGGTCGCGCGGCTGCTGCGCTGCGTGTCGGAGATGCCGGGCGGCTCGGTAGTGTTCGCCGGGCTGGACCTGACCATGCCCGACGCGGAATGGGATGCGCTGGGCCCCCATAAGCCCGATCCCGAGACGGGCCGCACCCGCCGCTCGATAGAGACGCACCCGCAATATTCGCTGAAACTGCTGCTCGACCGGATGGGCGTCGGGCGCGGCGAGGTGACGGTGTGGCGCGGCGGCGGGGACTATGACGCGGGGGCCGCGCGAGGCCGTGCCATCGCCAATGCCATGGCCCCGGCCGACTTTACCGGCAAATGGACCGATCTGCCCGCCGAGGATCGGCGGCTGTCGGGTGTCTCCACCATCGAGCTCGCCACCCCCGCCGAAGAGGCACAGGCCATCGCGCTGGCGCTGCGCGAGGCGGTCGAGGAGCCGGGTCGTACCGCCGCGCTCGTCACCCCCGACCGCGCGTTGGCGCGGCGCGTGGCGGCGCATTGTCGGCGCTGGAACATCCTGATCGACGATACGGCGGGGCGGCCGCTTTCGATCCTGTTGCCGGGCACCTTCCTGCTGCAACTGGCCGAGGCAGCGGCGCAGCATTTCGCGCCATTGCCGCTGCTCGCTCTGCTCAAGCACCCGCTGATCCGGGGCGAGATGGAGCGGGTGGAGTGGCTTGACGGCGTCCGTGCGCTCGACCGGGCGCTCAGGGGGCCGCGCCCGGCGCCGGGGCTCGACGGCATCGCCGCGCATGTCGCCGACAAGCCCACGGCTTCCGCCTTCTGGGCCAAGGCCGCGCCGATGCTGGAAGCGGTCGGACGGACCTTTGGCGACGGGCCGCAGGGGTTGCGCAGCCTGCTCGCCTGTCTGCGCGAATGCGGGCAGACCCTGTGCGGCGATGCGCTATGGACCGGCCCCGCCGGGCGCGCGGCAGCGGAGTTCCTGGCGGGTTATGAGGAGGAGGCCGATCACGGCCCCGCCCGGGTCGATCCCGCCGAGTTGCCCGCGCTGCTTCGCAGCCTGTTCGACGAGATCGCGATCCGCGCCATTCCGCGTGAAGGCCAGCATCCCCGCCTCGCCATCTATGGGCCGATCGAGGCGCGTCTTCAGACCGCCGACTTGATGATTGCGGGCGGCCTGAACGAAGGAGTCTGGCCGGGGCGGCCTGCGCCGGACCCGTGGCTGGCGCCGCGTATCCGCTCGCTTTTGGGGCTGGTCGGGCTGGAGCAGCGGATCGGCATCGCCGCGCATGATCTGGCACAGGCGATGGGGGCTCCCCGCGCGATCCTGACCCGCGCGCGCCGCGATGCGAGCGGACCGACCCTGGCCTCGCGCTTCTGGTTGCGGCTTCAGGCGATGGCGGGCGAGCGGTTCGAGGCGCATCCTTCGCTGGCGCGCTGGGCGGTCGAACTCGACCGACCGGTCGATTACGCGCCCGTCGACCGGCCCGCGCCCAAGCCCCCCGCTGCGCTCCGGCCCACCACGATCTCGGTGACCGAGGTCGACCGGCTCAAGGCCGACCCTTACGCCTTCTACGCGCGCCGGGTGCTGCGCCTGTCACCGCTCGACCCGGTGGATGCCGACCCCAGCGCGGCGTGGCGCGGCACCGCCGTCCACGACATATTGGAGATGTGGTGGAAGGAGGACGCTTGCGATGTCGAGGCGCTGCGCCCCCGTGCGCTGGCGATGCTGCGCGACCAGCGGACCCATCCGATGATGCGCGCCTTGTGGCAGCCCCGACTGATCGAGGCGATCGACTGGATCGCCGCCGAGGTCGCCGCCAAGGCGGGTGAGGGCCGCCATGTCCTGAGCGCCGAGGGCAAGGGAGAGGCCAAGCTGGCGGGCGTGACGCTGACCGGCCGGTTCGACCGGATCGACAAGGCGGCGGACGGGTCGCTGGTGGTGATCGACTACAAGACCGGCAAGCCGCCCTCCACGACGGCGGTGCGCGAAGGGTTCAGCCTGCAACTCGGCCTGCTCGGTCTGATCGCCGAGCGGGGCGGGTTCGAGGGCGTGTCCGGCAAGGCGGGCGGGTTCGAATATTGGTCGCTGGGACGCGGGCGCGAGGGGCTGGGCTATATCGCCACCCCGGTCGACCCCGATGGCAAGCGCGAACGCATCCGGACCGACGAGTTCGTATCCATCGCGGCGGCGAACTTCGCCGACGCGGCGGGGCAATGGCTGACGGGCGATGCGCCGTTTACCGCCAAGCTGGTGCCCGAATATGCGCCCTATGCGGAATATGACCAGCTGATGCGGCGGGATGAATGGTATGGCCGTGATCGGTAATGTTTTCCCTTGGCCTTCAACTTCGCTCAGGCTGAACGGGGTGTGGGGATTGTCTACAACGGCCGTTCACGCAGAGCGAAGTCGAAGCGCACGGGATTCGGCCGCATGAGCGCCCGCCCCATGGCCAACCTCCCCCCGCTGAAAGGCGATCAGGCCGCCGCGAGCGACCCCGCCGCGCATGTCTGGCTGTCCGCTTCGGCGGGCACGGGCAAGACGCAGGTGCTCGCCGCCCGCGTGTTCCGCCTGCTGCTGCGCGGCGTCGCGCCCGAGGCGATTCTGTGCCTGACCTTCACCAAGGCCGGGGCCGCCGAAATGGCGCAGCGGATCAACGGCCGCCTCGCCGCCTGGGTGCGGATGCCCGAGACCGAGCTGTTCCGCGACCTGAAGGCGCTGGGCGAAACGCCGACGCCGGACCTGCGCGACCGGGCGCGGACCCTGTTCGCCCGCGTGCTCGACGCGCCGGGCGGCGGCCTGCGCATCCAGACTATTCATGGCTTCTGCCAGGGGCTGCTCGCGGCCTTTCCGGTCGAGGCCGGGCTTGCGCCGGGCTTCCGACCGCTGGAAGCGCGCGAGGAAGCCGTGCTGGCGCGTGAGGCCTTGGCGCGGATGCTGGAAACCGCCGAGCGCGAGGGCCGTGTCGGCCCGGTCGAGACGGTCGGCGCACTCTCGCTGCGGCTGGGCGAGGGCGGGGCGGAGGGCTTCCTCGCTGCCTGCGCCCGCGCGCCGGGTGCGCTGGAGGCGCTGCCCACCGGTATCCAGCCCTGGCTCCGCCGCGCGCTCGATCTGCCGTCGGGGGATATCGACGAGGCGATTGCCGAGGGTGTCGAGGAGATCGACGAGGACGTGGTCGTCCGTCTGACTGGGGCGAACCGCGCCTGGGGCACCGCGACCGGCGACAAGGCGGCGACGACGCTGGAACGCTGGATCGGCAGCGACCGGGCGGGGCGGGTGGCGCTGCTCGAAGAATTGATGGGCACGGTCTTCACCGCCAAGGGCGAACCGCGCAAGGCGTCCAAGAAGCTGACCGACGCCGATCCCGATTATGAGGACATGGCGCGCGAGCTGGGCGAGACCTGCCGCCATTTGCTGGGTCTGGCGGCGCGGGCGCGTCATGCCGATCTGCTCGCCGACGCGCTGAGCGTGGGGCGTGACTATGCGCGCGCCTATACCTTGTCGAAGCGCGCCATCGGGGCGGTCGATTTCGACGACCTGATCCGCACCACCGTCGAGCTGCTGGAGCGGCCCGGTATCGGTGAATGGGTCCGCTACAAGCTCGACCAGGTGACCGAACATGTCCTGATCGACGAGGCGCAGGACACCAACGCGCATCAGTGGCGGATCGTGCGCGCGCTGGCCGACGAGTTCTTCGTCGGGCGCGGCCTCTATGCGCCGTCCACTCGGACGCTGTTCACTGTAGGCGATCACAAACAGGCGATCTTCGGTTTCCAGGGCACCGACCCGATCAACTTCCAGGCGGCCGAGCTGCATTTCTCGCGCCGCGCGGACGAGGTGGCGGGCGACGACGAATGGCCGCCCGAAGAGCGCGGCCTGCCGTTCAACCAGTTGTCGCTGACCCACAGTTTTCGTTCGACCACGCCGATCCTGGAGTTCGTCGATGCCGCCATCGAGGCGCTGGGCGAACCGGGCATGGGCATGGCGGGCGAAGTGGAGCGCCATGCCAGCGAGGTGAAGGGCCCCGGCCGCGTCATGCTCTGGCCGCCGGTCGTGGCGGGCGGTAGCGACGAGGATGAGGAAGGCTGGATCGACGATGCGGTGCGCAAAGTGGCGACCGATATCGCGCGCGCCGTCCGTCGCTGGCTGGACGACGGTGTCATGCTGGAGAGCAAGGGACGCCGTCTGGAGCCGCAGGACATCATGATCCTGGTCAAGCGGCGCGGCGACCTCGCGTCGCTGATCGTCGCGCGGCTCTATGCCGAGGGAGTGCCGGTGGCGGGTGTCGACCGACTGCGGCTGAACGCGCCGCTGGCGGTACAGGATCTGCTGGCGACGGTGCGGTTCGCGCTTCAGCCCGAGGACGACCTGTCGCTGGCGTCGCTGCTGGTATCGCCGCTGATCGGCTGGTCGCAGGATCGGTTGATGGCGGCCGGGCACCGGGCGCGGGGATCGCTCTGGGCGCATCTGACGCGAACCTTGCCCACCGAAGATTTGGCCCCGCTCCGCCAGATGCTGGCACGTGCCGATGTGTCGACGCCCTACCAGTTTCTGGAGGAATTGCTGTCCGGGCCGCTCGACGGGCGGCGCAAGCTGATCCGGCGGCTGGGGACCGAGGCGCGCGATCCGATCGAGGAACTGCTCAACGCCGCGCTGACCTTCGAGAGTACGACGACGCCCTCGCTCCAGCGGTTCCTCGACTGGTTCGATCGCGGCGATGTCGAGATCGTGCGCGATCCGTCCGCGCCGCTCGACGCCGTGCGGGTGATGACCGCGCATGGTTCCAAGGGGTTGCAGGCGCCGCTCGTCATCCTGGCCGACGCGACCGCCGATCCGACCGCAAGCCCCCGCTCGATCCTGCGCTGGACGCCAGAGCCGGGGGCATTGCCGATCCCGGTCTTCCCGCCGCGCGCCGAGGAACGGGGCGGGCCGCTGGATGCCGTCGCGGCCGAGATCGCCGCGCGCGAACTGGCCGAGCATTGGCGGCTCTTTTACGTCGCGGCGACGCGGGCGGAGGAGCAACTGGTGGTCGCGGGTGCGCTGGGCAAGCGGGCGGCGGGCGTGCCGCCGATGCACAGCTGGTACGCGACCTGCGCCCGCGCGATGACCGCGCTGGGCGTGCCCGAGGTCGAGCCGGGCGACGGCCAGTCACGCCAGTTCCTCGGCACCCTGCCACAGCCGCCGGTCGCGGCCCGCCCCGGCATCATGGTCGTGGCGACGGCGCGGGACGAGACGCGGCTGCCCGACTGGGTTCATGCGCCCGCGCCGCAGGAGTCGCGGCCGCCGCGCCCGCTCGCACCGTCGCAGCTGGGCGAGGACATGGTCGCCGATCCGCCCCCCACGCCCGCGATGCGCGCCGCCGCCGAGCGGGGCCGGTTGATCCACTGTCTGCTCGAACGTCTGCCGCCGGTGGCACCGGAAAAGCGGCGCGGGGCGGCCGAGCGTTGGCTGTCCCAGGCGGCAGGGGTTGAGGATCCGGCCATGCGCGCGGACGTGACGGGGGCGGTCTTCGCGATCCTCGACGATCCGGCCTATGCGCCGCTGTTCGGGCCGGGTTCGCTGGCCGAAGCGCCGATCGCGGCGACGCTGGCCAATGGTCTCGTCGTGTCGGGTCGGGTCGACCGTCTGCTGATCGATGCCGACGAGATACGCCTGATCGACTACAAGACCGGGCGGCGCGCGCCCGGCGGGATCGACGATGTGCCCGCATTCCATCTGGCGCAGATGGCGGGTTATGCCGCCGCGCTGGAGGTGATCTTTCCGGGTCGGCGGGTGTCAGTGGCGCTGCTCTACACGGCGGGGCCTCGCCTGATCACCGTGCCCGATGCGCTGCTGGCCGCGCACAAGCCCGGCTATCGCGACCGGGAGCAAAGCTTGGCGCTCGGTGGTTGAGCGACCGACGCGCGCGTCCTAGATGGATGACAATCCAAGGAGTATTGAGACTATGGCAACCAAGCAGATCACCGACGCCAGCTTTGAAGCGGACGTCCTGAACTCCGACAAGCCGGTGCTGGTAGATTTCTGGGCCGAATGGTGCGGACCGTGCAAGATGATCGGCCCGTCGCTGGAAGAGCTGTCGGAAGAACTGGGCGAGCAGGTGACGATCGCCAAGCTGAACATCGACGACAATCCCGACGCGCCGGGCCGTTACGGCGTGCGCGGCATCCCGACGATGATCCTGTTTAAGGGCGGTGCCGCCGCCGCGACCAAGGTTGGTGCCGAGCCCAAGGGCCGGATCAAGGCCTGGCTGGAAGGCGCGCTGTAAGGTTTAGACGGTCTCGGTGAGACCTCCTGCCCTCCCCCATCCCCTCCCGCTTGCGGGAGGGGCGTGCCAAGCGCCGTAGGATTGGCTCCTCCCCTCCCGCAGGCGGGAGGGGATCGAGGGGAGGGAAAGGTGTCTCACCGAGACCGTATTTCGCGGCACTCCCTCACCCGAACCCCTCCCAATTGCGGGCGGGGCTTTCCTCTGGCTCAGCTCAGCGGGATCATCACCACGTCGCGGAACGGCGCACGTTCCCGCAATGCCGCATACCAGCGCTCCAGATTGGGCCGCGAAGGCCGCTCGACCGGCAGCTGGAACCACGTATTCGCATAGGCCGCGACCGGAATATCCCCGATCCCGAACGAGCCACCCGACAGCCATTCCTGCCGCGCCAGCACATCGTCGAGGATCGCGGACAGCCCCGCCGCCCGTGCCACGCTCCGCTCGATCAGCGCGGTGTCGCGCGCTTCGGGGGCCGTGCGCACCATCTGGAAAAAGATCGGCCGGATCGCATCCGCCCAGGTGAAGCCCCAGTCCATCCACCGCTCGATCGAGGCTCGGGCCTGCGGATCGACGGGATAGAAAGCCTCTCCACCCCGCGTCGCCGCCAGATAGCGCAGGATGCTGTTCGACTCCCACAGGACGAAGCCGTCATCCTCGATCGTCGGGATCAGCGCGTTGGGATTGAGCGCACGGTAGCCTTCATCCATGCCGAACGGGCCACCGACATCACGCCGGTCATAGGCCAGCCCCATCTCCTCGGCCAGCCAGACGACCTTCTTGACATTGTGCGAGTTGATCCGGCCCCAGATGGTCAGCATCGGCTTCAGCTCCGGTAATCGGCGTTGATCGAGATATAGCCATGGGTCAGGTCGCAGGTCCAAACCGTCGCGACGCCTTCGCCCAGACCCAGATCGACGCCGACCGCGATCTCCTGTCCCTTCAGGTGTGCGGCGACGGGCGCTTCGTCATAGCCCTCGACCGCCAAGCCGTCCTTAGCGACCAGCGTCTCGCCGAAGCGGATCGACAGCCTGTCGCGCTCGGCCGGTTCGCCCGCCTTGCCGACCGCCATGACGACGCGGCCCCAATTGGCGTCCTCGCCCGCGATCGCGGTCTTCACCAGCGGCGAGTTGGCGATCGACATGGCGATGCGTTGCGCCGAACGGTCGCTCTCCGCGCCTTCGACTCGGATTTCGATCAGCTTGGTCGCACCCTCGCCGTCACGCACGACCAGCAGTGCGAGTTGATGGCATAGATCGGCCAGCGCCGCGCGGAAGGCATCCGCCCCGTCGCTCTCGTCATCGATCAGCGGCGCATTGCCCGCCTTGCCCGTCGCAAAGGCCAGCACCGTGTCGCTGGTCGAGGTGTCGCCATCGACCGTGATGCACGAAAAGCTGCGGCCATTGGCGGCGCTCAGCGCGCGTTGCAGGAACTCGGGCGCGACGGCCGCGTCGGTGAAGATGAAGCCCAGCATCGTCGCCATGTCGGGCGCGATCATGCCGGAGCCCTTGATGATGCCCGCCAGCGTCACCGTGCGGCCATCGACGACGGCGGTCGTCGTTGCGCCCTTGGCGAAGGTGTCGGTGGTCATGATCGTCGCGGCGGCGTCTTCCCAGCCACAGGGCTCGGCGGTGAAGGCGGCGTCGAGGCCTGCCTCCGCCTTGTCGATGGGCAGCGGCACGCCGATCACCCCGGTCGAGGCGACAAACACGTCTGAGGGTTGGCACTCCATCGCGGCGGCGGTGCGTGCGGCGATGGCCTCGACGGCGGCGCGGCCCCGGTGGCCGGTAAAGGCATTGGAATTGCCCGCGTTCACCACCAGCGCACGGGCCTGGCCCAGCACCAGCGCCTTGCGGCACCATTCCACCTCCGGCGACGGACATTTGCTGGTGGTCAGCACGCCCGCCACGCTCGTCCCTTCGGGCAGCGTCACGAAGGTCAGGTCGCAGCGATCCCACTTTTTATACTGCGCGCGGGCAACGCGCAGCGTCACGCCGTCGATCGCGGGCAGAGCGGGAAAGGGCTGGGCGAGGGGAGAGGTGGCGATGCTCATGGCCCCGTGCTTTGCCGCTTGCGCGCGCGCGCTGCAACGGGTGATATCTGGTGACAGTCGTGGTTTCGGGGGATTTCATAGGATGATCGTAGCGATGGCGATGGCGGCGATCACGCTCCCGGCTTCGGCTCAGCAAGAGCCGAAGGCACAGATTTCCGGCGAGGTGATGCGAACGCTCTTCGGTCCTGACAATTATCCTCCCTCCGCACTTCGAGCGGGCGAGCAGGGCCGGGTCATCGTCGATCTTGAGATCGACGCGGCCGGGCGTGTGACCGAATGCAAGGTGGTCGAGGCGGCATCTCAGAACCTTGCCATACAAACCTGTCGGCTTACGGTAACTGGCGCTGGATTGTTCTCTCCAGCCAAGGACGCCCGGGGCAAGCCGGTGCCGAGCCGCTATTCGCTGAGAATACGATGGCAATTGCCCGGTGGCGGTGGGTCGGAAGACCCGACGACCATGCCGGTAACGCTGCGTCTCGTCGCCGAACCCGATGGGCGCGTCCTGAAATGCGAGGGCGGAAGGCCATCGCAGCAACCGCTGGTCGCAAGGAGCGGCCCCATGTGCGACGGGATGGCCCGTCGCCTGATCGATGCCATTACCCGCCAGACCGGGAAGCCCGTCACACGCCGCTTCGAAGGGCGCTTCCTGATCGACTATGCCCCAAACGCGGCGGCTCACGATCCCGCGCTTTGGCCAAAGGACCTGACCTTTCTCAGCGATATGAACGTCACATATGGCGTGACGTCGCAGGGACGCTTCATCGATTGCAAGCGTGACCTGCGTGTCTGGGAAAAGGGTATGCCCATTCCATCGCCCTGTGACGGACAGACGGAGATGGGCCCCGGTGCGACACCCGCCGTCGCCGTGTCGCAGGTCGATGCGCTGCTCCGTCTCGGCTATCGCTTTCCATCCGAAGAATAAGGGGCATGCTGGAGCGGGAGCGCATCTGGGGCGCAGGGGTCGGGCTTCGCAACATCGTGCTCGCGGTGATCGGCATATACCGAACGTTCAACGTCCGGTGGCAGATGCCGCTCGACAAATGATGATGCCGCGTACGGCGCGCGATGCCATGCAACGGATGGACGCGCCGCGCGTATGTGCCTAAGACAAGCCTCGCATGAACCTGCTTCTGCTCCTTTCCGCTCTTTTGTCCGCGCTGACCGGCGTGGGTGCGAGTGCGCGTGGGCAGGAGGCACGGGGGGTCGTTGCCGAGCGCTGCATCGTGGCCGCCGCCAAGCAGGCCGCCGTTGCGCGCGCCGCGACGCGGCCGGTGCAGGCGCTCGTCGCGCTGGTGGATAGCGCCGGACCTCTCGGTATGTTCCGGGCGGTCACGCCCCGGCCGATCGCTGCGATCTTCATGGGCCGTCGGCGCGAATAGCCCCGGCGTCGGCCATGGCCGACCCCATCCCTTGACATTGCAGTCGCGCGCGCCCCGCTTCGACCGGCGCTGCGCCCATCTCACGATATTTCAGTCAGGAAATCGCTTATGTTCGGCGGCCTCGCCAAGTCCCTGTTCGGTTCGTCCAACGACCGTTACGTCAAGTCGCTCAAGCCGACGGTCGCCAAGATCGCCGCGTTCGAGCCCGAGATGGAGGCGATGACCGACGCCCAGCTCGCCGCGCAGACGGTGAAATTCCGCGAACAGCTCGATAACGGCGCCACGCTCGACAGCCTGCTGCCCGAAGCCTTCGCCACGGTGCGCGAGGCTGCGCGTCGCGTGCTGGGCCAGCGTCACTATGACGTGCAGATGATCGGCGGCATCGTGCTCCACCGGGGCGAGATCGCCGAGATGCGCACCGGCGAGGGCAAGACGCTGGTCGCTACGCTCGCCACCTATCTGAACGCGCTGCCCGGCAAGGGCGTGCACGTCGTGACCGTCAACGACTATCTGGCCAGCCGCGACGCCGCGACCATGGGCCGGGTTTATAATTTCCTGGGCCTGACCACCGGCACCATCATCCCCAATCTGGACGATGCGCAGCGCCGCGCGGCCTATGACGCCGACATTACCTATGGCACGAACAACGAGTTCGGCTTCGACTATCTGCGCGACAATATGAAGTATGAGCGCTCCTCGATGGTGCAGCGCCCCTTCAACTACGCGATCGTCGACGAGGTGGACTCGATCCTGATCGACGAGGCGCGCACGCCGCTGATCATCTCCGGCCCGACCGACGACAAGTCGGAACTGTATATCGGCGTCGATGCGATCGTGAAGCAGCTGACCGCCGACGATTACGAGAAGGACGAGAAGCAGAAGTCGATCATCCTGACTGAGGACGGCACCGAGCGCGCCGAGCGCCTGCTGGAGGCGGCCGGGCTGCTCCAGGGCGAGAATCTGTATGATTTCGAGAATACGCAGGTCGTCCATCACCTGAACCAGGCGCTGCGCGCGAACATGATGTTCAAGCGCGACACCGATTACATCGTGAAGGACGGCAAGGTCGTCATCATCGACGAATTTACCGGCCGCATGATGGACGGGCGTCGCTGGTCGGAAGGCCTGCACCAGGCGGTCGAGGCGAAGGAGGGCGTCAATATCGAGCCCGAGAACCAGACCATGGCCTCGATCACCTTCCAGAATTATTTCCGCATGTACCCGAAGATCTCGGGCATGACCGGCACCGCCGCGACGGAAGCGGGCGAATTCTACGACATCTACAAGATCAACGTCGTCACCATCCCGACCAACGTGCCGATCGCGCGTGTCGACGAGGAGGACGAGTTCTACAAGAACACGCAAGACAAGTTCCTGGCGATCGCCAAGAAGATCCGCGACCACGCCGCCAAGGGGCAGCCGGTGCTGGTCGGCACCGTGTCGATCGAGAAGTCGGAACTGCTCAGCGAATTCCTGAACCAGGAAGCCGTGCCGCATAAGGTGCTGAACGCCCGCTATCACGAGATGGAGGCGCATATCGTCGCGCAGGCGGGCCGTCTGGGCGCCGTCACCATTGCGACCAACATGGCGGGTCGCGGCACCGACATCCAGCTGGGCGGCAACTTGGAATTCCGGATGCTCGACGAGCATCCCGATCTGGTCGAGGGCACGCCGGAATATGAGGAGGCGGCCGCCCGCATCCGCACCGAGATCGTCGCCGAAAAGCAGAAGGTGCTGGAGGCGGGCGGTCTGTTCGTGCTGGGCACCGAACGCCATGAAAGCCGCCGCATCGACAACCAGCTGCGCGGCCGTTCGGGCCGTCAGGGCGATCCGGGCCTGTCGCGCTTCTACCTCAGCCTGGACGACGATCTGCTCCGAATCTTCGGCCCGGACACGCTTTTCGCCAAGATGATGCGCAGCAATATCGAGGATGGCGAGGCGATCGGCAGCAAGTGGCTGTCCAAGGCGATCGAGACCGCGCAGAAGAAGGTCGAGGCGCGCAACTACGACATCCGCAAGCAGGTCGTCGAATATGATGACGTTATGAACGACCAGCGCAAGGTCATCTACGAACAGCGCGCCGACATCATGGATGCCGAGACGGTGGGCGAAGTCGTCGCCGACATGCGCGCCGAGACGGTCAATGCGATCGTCGGCACCGCCTGCCCGCCCAACAGCTATCCCGAGCAGTGGGATGTCGCGGGCATGAAGCAGCAGCTGAAGGACCTGCTCAACCTCGAGCCGCCGATCGACGACTGGATGACCGAGGAAGCGATCGACCCGGAGATCGTGCTGGAGCGCGTCTCCGCCGAGGCCGATGCGATGGTCGAGGCCAAGGCCAAGGAGCTGGAGCCCGACACCTGGACCAGCGTCGAGAAATCGATCCTGCTCCAGAATCTGGACCATCACTGGAAGGAGCATCTGGCGACGCTCGACGCGCTGCGCCAGGTCGTCCACCTGCGCGCCTATGCGCAGAAGACGCCGATCAACGAATATAAGCACGAGGCGTTTTCGCTGTTCCAGCGGATGCTCGACAATATCCGCGAGGATGTGACGCGCACCATCGCCTATGCCCAGTTCCAGCTCCAGGCGCCGCCGGAACTGCCCGAGCTGCCGGACTTCATCACCTCGCACTTCGATCCGTTCACCGGCGAGGACAATACGAATGATTGGGACGCAGCTGCGCGCGGGCTGCTCCAGCCGCAGATGCCGCCGATGCAGATCCCGCAGCCTGAGGGCATGGACCTGGGTACCGATCCTTCGCAGTGGGAAGGTCGCGTGAACCGCAACGCGCCGTGCCCGTGCGGATCGGGCCTGAAGTACAAGCATTGCCACGGAGCGGTGACGGCCTGATCGTTTTTCGATCGGTAGCGTAAGAGGGCGGCGGGCTTCGGTTCGCCGCCCTTTTTATATTCCTCCCCTGCAAGGAGATAGGGACCAGCGAAGCTGGTGGAGGAGTGTCAACGCTGGCGAGGTCGGACTGCCACCTCCCCTTGCAGGGGAGGAATGGACAGGTCTTGTTCAGTCACAGAGGGCGATCCTCCGCCGACAGGGAGGATCAACCATGAAGCACTATGCGATGCTGGCCGTCTTAACAGCCTCACTACCCACTGCCGCGTCTGCGCAGTTCGTCAGCGCCGGGCCACCCTCCGATATCCTCGCCATGCCCAATCAGCCGAGCGTCGCGGCCGACCGACGCGACATCCGTCACGCGATCCGTGAGGGACGGCGCAGCGGCGACATATCGCGTGCCGAGGCTCGATCCTTCAAGCGCGAGGATGCCGCGATCAGTGCGTTGGGGGAGCGCTTCGGGCAGGACGGACTGTCACCGTCCGAGGAACGCGAGTTGCAGGTCCGCACCGAGGCATTGCGCGGCATGGTCAATGCGCGCCGGGTGCGTGGCGGTCGCCCGTAAATCAAGAAAAAGGGCGGCCACCCCAAAGGTGACCGCCCCATGATCCGATACCTTGGCCGGATTACTTCGGCATCACCACCGTCGGCCCGATCGTCGAGACGATCGCACGGGCGTCGAAGGCGCGGAGATTGTCGCGCGGGATCGGACCCTTGCGCATCACGACCTCGGCCGTCGCTTCGTAGCGGTCGATGGTGTTGATATCCATGTTGTTGCCGAAGAAGGGATCACCCCAGAACGGGTCCCAGCTGCGCCAGCCGAAGCCGCGGCCATAATAGCGCCACGACGGGCCCCACCAGCCGCCGCCCCAGCCGCCGAAGCCCGGCCCGAAGGCGCCCGGCGTCGAATAGGTGCGCGAGCGCAGCTGCGTGTCGCGGTCGGCCATCACGAAATAGTCATAGCCATTGGCCAGCGTCAGTTCGGCCGCGCGGTACAGCAGATAGCGCTCGACCGTGTCGCGCGACGTCACGGTGTTACCCGCGAAGCTGACGATGAAGCGACCCGGTTCCAGCTGCTGGTCCGAATAGCCGGTGCGGTAGAAGCCCGAACCCGTCGCCGGGCGATAGGTGGTTTCGGTCGCACATCCCGCGACCATCAAGGTGCTGGCGCCGAGCAGCGCGAGCGCGATCTTCCGACCGAATTGCATGGACACTTCTTCCTTTCCTTGCCGCTCGACCAGGCCGGACGGCAACAGCCCTGTAGCTGGCGCCGGTCTAACCTATCCCGGCAGAACGGTCGATGAACGGTTTGGCTCCCGCGATGAATAGTGCGTCACACGCCTGCCATATGGATTGCAATTTGCCGTCGATGCGGTGCGCGACGATGTTCGAACAGATAGATGCCCTGCCATGTCCCCAGCATCAGCCGCCCGCCGATCAGCGGAACGGACAGGTGAACACCCGTCAGGATGCTGCGCAGATGCGCGGGCATGTCGTCCGGCCCCTCATCGTCATGGGCATAGGCGCGGGCATCCTCGGGCGCGATTCGCGCGAAATAATCGAGGATGTCAGTCTTCACCTCCGGCGCGGCATTTTCCTGGATGATCAGCGAGGCGGAGGTGTGCCGACAGAACAGGGTCAGCAGCCCTTCGCCCATGCCCTGTTCGCGCACCCAGGCCGTGACGGGCCGGGTGATCTCGGTCAGGCCCTGACCATAAGTGTCGACGGTGATGATGGTGGTGGCTTGGCGCATGGTTCCTCAATGCCCGACCCGCCCCGTCGGTGCCAGCCGGATGAGAATTGAACAGGTTCGCGGCAAGCGCGTTGTGCCCGCTTGAGGATAAGGAGACCTGCCATGAAAGCCCTGCTCGCCGCTCTGGCCGTCGTTACCGTTGCCGCCCCCATCGCCGCGACGCCCGCCGTCGCCCAGGATCGTGACTATCGCTGGCATGGTGACCGTGACGATTGGGATGCCTCGCGCGATTACCGCCGCGGCAATCATCGCGAGCGTCGCCTGAGCCGCGAAGACCAGATTTATCGTGGTCGCGATGGCCGCACCTATTGCAAGCGCAATGACGGCACCACCGGCCTGGTGGTCGGCGCGGTCGGCGGTGGCGTGCTGGGCAATGTGATCGGCGGCGGTACGCTGGGCACGCTGCTGGGTGCAGGCGGCGGTGCGCTGCTCGGCCGCTCGATCGATCGCGGCAAGGTCCGCTGCCGCTAAGCTTGGCAGAAAGGAAGGGCGTCGGTGACAGGGTTCACCGGCGCCCTTTCATTTTTCTGGCCAAGGACGACGCTCCTGCATCATGATGCACGCGGGAGGGCCGATATGGCATTTGATCTGAGACTGACGACCGCGATGGCGGCGGCGCTGCTGGCAAGCGGCTGTAATCGCGCCAAAGCCGATGACAATTGGACAACCGATCGCGACACGGCGATCTGCACCGACGCGCAGGGTGTGCGTCTGCCCGACGATCGCTGCCGCCAGCATCGTGTCGGCGGTGGTGGCGGGGCTTTCTGGTATTTTCTGGGTCGCGGCCGCGCCATTCCCTGGTTCGGGGAACGCGCGACCGGCGGCAGTTTCCGTGCCGCGACCGGTGCCCGCTATGCCTATGCTCCGCCCGGTAGCGCAATGACCCGGTCCGCCGCTGTCAGCCGTGGCGGCTTCGGCAGTTCGGCGCGCCGCTTCGGCAGCATCCACGCATGATCCGCCAGACGCTGACGCCGCGACCCGACTGGCAGGCCAAGGTCGAGGCACTGGGCCTGATCTGGCATGAGGGGCGCGAGCGGCCTTATTGGGACGAAAGCGCCTGCTATCGTTTCACCCGCGCCCAGATCGACACGATCGAAGGGGCGACGGGCGAGCTCTACCGGCTGTTCCTGGCGGCAGGGGAGGCCGTGGTCAGCGACCCCGCGCTTCTGAACCGTTTCGCCATCCCGCCCGTCTTCCACGACCCGATCCGCGAAGCCTGGGAGGCCGAGCCGCCCGCGCTGAATTTCGGACGGTTCGACCTGGGCTATGACGGTTTGGGTGCTCCGAAGCTGTTCGAGTTCAATTGCGACACGCCGACATCGCTGTTGGAGGCGGCCGTCGTGCAATGGGCGTGGAAGGAAGAGCGTTTCCCCGCCCTCGACCAGTATAACAGCCTGCACGAGGCGCTGGTCGCCCGCTGGGCCGAGATCGCGCCCGCTCTGCCCGCCACGCTGCACGTCGCGCATGTCGAAGACCCGGCGGGCGAGGATGCCGTCACCGCCGCCTATCTGCGTGATACGGCCGAGGCAGCCGGTATCACCACCATCCCCATCCTGATGGAGCGGATCGGCTGGAACCACGACACGCATTGCTTCGTCGACGAAGCGGACATGCGGATCGAGGCGCTGTTCAAGCTCTATCCGTGGGAATGGCTGGTCCATGAGGAGTTTGCCGGACCGCTGCTCGACAATCTGGAGCGCGGCGACCTGACCTGGATCGAGCCGATCTGGAAGATGATCTGGTCGAACAAGGCGATCCTGCCGGTACTGTGGGACCTGTTCCCCGGCCATCCCAATTTGTTGCCCACGAGCTTCTCGGTGCCGGGCGGCGATGCGGTGGCCAAGCCTTTATTGTCGCGCGAGGGCGCAAACGTCTCGATCCGCAAGGCCGGGAGCATCGTGGCGGAGACGGCGGGAGACTATGGCGAGGAAGGTTATATCTACCAGTCGCTCTACCGTCTGCCGGAGGCGGCGCCGGGATGTTTTCCGGTGCTGGGCAGCTGGGTCGTGGACGGTGCGCCGGTGGGGATGGGCATCCGCGAGGACGGGCTGATCACCTCGAACACGGCGCGGTTCGTGCCGCATGTGATCGACGGCTGATCCGTCATGGCTGGCGCTGTCTGGGAGAAGACAGCGCCGGTGGCTCCCTGAGTAGGATTCGAACCTACGGCCGCTCGATTAACAGTCGAGCGGAAACGGCAGTTTTCTGAGGGGCTTTCTGACCTTTTCCCCGTCTGTTCACGGTAGGGTATCTGCGGCGGGCAGCGATTTGTCATAATGGCTCTGGACCCGCGAATCACCGGCGATTAGCGTCGAGCGCTCGCTCCAGAACATAGCCCCAGCCGCGCTCAGTAGAGATGGTCACCTCTCCGCCCAGGCTGCGCAGCCAGCGGCGCAGTCGGCATATCCGCACCTTGGCCACGTCGGTCTCGGCATCCTCTCCTACGGTCAGCATGGCGAGCGTAAGGTGCGAGGCCCGGCCGCGCCGGACGAGGTGGTAAAGCGTTTCCACCTCGCCGGGCGGCCGGTGGTACCGGATTCCCTTCCAATAGACCGCCCCCGGATCGCGCTGGACGATCAGGCCGAACCGCTCGACGCGATCGGGCTGGTCGGCTCCGCAATGGGGGCAGTGGCTATCCACGGGATCAGACCTTCAGCTCGACGGCGATCGCATACCAGAATGTGCCGCCGGAAGAGCCTGGCGACAGATTGGAAAGCGTCGTGACGGGGCCGTAGGTGTCATTGCCGCCAGCATCGGACCCGGAGGTCGCGTTGGTGTGGCCGATGCGGTTGGCGTTCGTGTCCATGTCACTGCTCGCCGATCGCGAGCCGCCGAAATATGCGACCCACGATGTTCCAGGGCTTTGCAGCGACCACGACGA
>NZ_JACHNX010000009.1 GCF_014199595.1 Sphingomonas yabuuchiae
CCACCGCCCGCTGGTCAGCGGGCGGGGCCGCTGACACCCAGCCAATCCGAAATACCCGCCCAGTTCACTGCAATCGGGTTTTGCAATGATCTCCTGAAGGGGAGGGGTGGAACCATCTCGGGCCAGTAGAATCTCGGCGCTATCTTCACGAAACGCCGGGTGCGCATCCTCCCACTCCATTCCGCCTGAGTGCAATGGAAGGCCACGCCTCGCCGACCCCACGCAATCAATCCTGGCCCCCGTCACCCCACACCACTAAGCTCTCCTCACAATCGCGAGGATACCGGCGCCCATGCCGGACTCGTGACCGGAGTGGAGGATGCCCGCATGACCGATATCCCCCCGACTGAATCGCTGCGCGACCGCGCGGTGCGTATCTATGACGCCTTCACCCATGAGCATCACGACCGCCGCACCCTCCTGCGCCAGATGACCGCGCTGGCCGGATCGGTCGCCGCCGCCGAGGCGCTGATCCTGGGTATCTCCGCCAGTCCCGCCGCTGCCGCACAGACCGACCCCCGTGATATCCGGCTGCGTATCGACCGTCGCGAGGGGATGGAGGCGGGTGCGCGCTCGGCCGCCTATCTCGCCAGTCCCAAGGGCGTGAAGAAGCGGCTCGGCACGGTGCTGGTCATCCATGAGAATCGCGGCCTTACCCCGCATATCGAGGATGTCGCGCGGCGCATCGCGTTAGCCGGGTTCCATGCGATCGCGCCCGATCTGTTAGCCCCGCAGGGCGGCACACCGGCGGATGAGGATCGCGCGCGAACGCTGATCGGCACGCTCGACTATGATCTGGCGCTGGCCCAGGCGCGGGCGATGATGGGACATGCCGCCACCGACAAGACGGGCACCGGCCGCGTCGGCGCGGTCGGCTTTTGCTGGGGCGGGGCGTTCGTCAACCGGCTGGCGGTGGCGGCAGGCCCGGCGCTGTCGGCGGGCGTGGCCTATTACGGCCCTGCACCTAGCCCCGGCGAAGCGGCGAAGGTCCAGTCGCCGCTGATGCTGCATTATGCGGGCAAGGATGCGCGCGTGAATGCGACTGGCGAGCCCTGGGTCGCGGCATTGAAGGCGGCGGGGCGGCCGGTCGAGGCCTTTACCTATCCGGGCGTCGACCATGCCTTCAACAACGACAGCTCCGCCGAGCGCTATAATGCGGCGGCGGCGGCCCAGGCCTGGTCGCGGACCATCGCCTTTCTGCACCGCCATCTCGACCGCGCCTGACTTTGCCCCTCACATCGCCTTGGAGAGCCTGATGACCGCCGACCTGACGTTGTACACCAATCCCCAGTCGCGGGGCCGCATCGCCCGCTGGATGCTCGAGGAGACGGGGGCGACCTATGACACGGTCGTGCTGGATTACGAGACGACGATGATCGCACCTGACTATCGCGCGATCAATCCGATGATGAAGGTGCCCGCCATCGTCCATCGCGGCCAGGTGGTGACGGAGACGGCGGCGATCTGCGCCTATCTGGCGGAAGCCTTTCCCGATGCCGAACTGTCGCCCTTGCCGCCGGAGCAGGCACGTTATTATCGCTGGCTGTTCTTCGCGGCGGGGCCGCTGGAGGCCGCGATCACCAATCGCGCGATGGGCGTGGAGCCGACCGCCGAGCAACAGCGTATGGCGGGCTATGGCGATTTCGACCGGGCCGTGGGCGTCGTCGGCGCGGCGGTGGCCGAGCATCCCTATATCACCGGCGAGCGCTTCACGGCGGCGGATGTCTATCTGGGGTCGCAGTTGATGTGGTTCACCCAGTTCGGGCTGATCCCCAAGACCGATGCGATCATGGCCTATATCGGTCGCTTGCAGGATCGTCCCGCGCATCGGCGTGCCACCGCGCTGGACGAAGGCAAAAGCTCGGAAGACGCCTGACGATCAGACCGAAGAGGCGGCTCCCGCCTGCTGATGGGCGTTGCGCAGCATTTCGAGCCCGGCGGCGATGTGGTTGCCCGCCAGCGGCTGGTTCAACGCATCGGCGCCGTCCATCGCGGCCTTTGCGAAGGCGATGACCTGCTCGAAAGTAACGCCATGCTCACTCATCTTCGGTTCCATTTCCACCGCAACGCCTCTGTTCCAACGTCCTAGCGACTCGACGTGAACATATCCTAAACCGCAATAACATTTAGCGCGATATGCAAATAAGGATGGTCTGCCTCTGGACTGCCCCCCGGTGGGACACCGGGGGGCAACCGAGCCTTCAGCGCATCAGCACCAGTTCCTCCGACATGGTCGGATGCAGCGCCACGGTGGCGTCGAACTGCGCCTTGGTCAGGCCGGCCTTCACCGCGATGGCGGCGGCTTGGAGGATTTCGGGCACGTCGGGACCGATCATGTGCAGCCCGACCACGCGGCCGGTGTCGCCGTCGCACACCATCTTGTAGAGCGCGCGTTCCTCACGGCCTGCCAGCACATTCTTCATCGGGCGGAAGTCGGAGGTGTAGACCCGCACCGATCCCAGCGTCTGCTTCGCCTGTGCCTCGGTCATGCCGACGCCCGCCATCGGCGGATGGCTGAACACGGCGGCCGGGATGCAGTCATAGTCGACGCGGGTCGGCTTATTGCCGAACACCGTATCGGCAAAGGCCTGTCCCTCGCGGATGGCGACGGGGGTCAGCTGGACTCGGTTGGTCACGTCGCCCACCGCATAGATGCTGGGACAGGTCGAGCGATTGTCCTCGTCCACCTTGATCGCGCCATGATCGTCGAGCTCGACGCCCGCCGTCTCCAGCCCCAGGCCATGGGTATTGGGCAGGCGGCCGGTCGCGAACATCACCAGGTCGACGATCATCGGCTCGTGGTTGGACATGGATACCTTCAGGCAGCCATCGTCCATCTTCTCGATCCCTTCGAACGTCGCGTCGAAGCGGAACTCGATGCCCTTCATCATGGAAATCTGGAGCAACCGGTCACGGATCGTCAGGTCATAGCCGCGCAGGATATCCTTGCTGCGGTTGATCAGCGTGACGTGGGCGCCGAACTGGTGGAACACGCCCGCAAATTCATTGGCGATATAGCCCGCACCCGCGATCAGCACGCGTTTGGGGATCGCGTCGAGATGGAACGCCTCGTTGGAGGTGATGCCATGCTCATGGCCGGGGCAGGAGGGGACGGCCGGATGCGCGCCGACCGCGATCAGGATACGCTCGGCGGTCTTCTCGGTCCCGTCGGCCAGGCGGACGCTGTTCGGGCCGGTGACGACGGCACGCTGGTCGATGATCTCGACATTGTGGCTTTCCAGCGTCTTCTTGTACGCACCGTTCAGTCGGTCGACCTCCGACAGGACATTGTCGCGCAGCGTTTCCCACGAAAACTCGCAGTCGCTCGGCACCTGCCAGCCGAAGCGGCGGGCGTCCTTCAGATCCTCGGCGAAATGCGCGCCGTAGACGAGCAGCTTCTTCGGGACACAGCCGCGAATGACGCAGGTGCCGCCGACGCGATATTCCTCGGCCACCGCCACGCGCGCACCATGCGCCGCCGCGACCCGCGAGGCGCGCGTGCCGCCCGAACCCGCCCCGATGACGAACAGGTCATAGTCATAGTCAGCCATGGGATCGGTTTCTCCGGGAAGTCAGAAAGCGCGGGTGTGCAGCCCGCCTAAAAGCACAACGGGGGACGCCGAGCCAAGTTCAGCGTCCCCCTGACAGTGATCGGAAACTTCAATTCCTCCCCAAGCACAGCTTGGGGAGGGGGACCGCGCCCGCGGGGCGTGGTGGAGGGGCTGGAACGCTCGCTGGCGGTGACACCCCTCCGTCATCGCTACGCGATGCCACCTCCCCTTGTAGGGGAGGATCGTTACTCCCCAAACGCCCGCTTGATCAGATCCTCGGTCGAGGGATCGAAATCCTGCCCGCCCTGGTCGGCGGCCTTGGCCATTTCCTTGCCCAGCTCGACGCCGAACTGGTCGAAGCTGTTGATGCCCAGCAGCACGCCGTTCACGAACACGCGATGCTCGTAAAAGGCGATCAGCGCGCCCAGCGTGCGCGGGTCGAGCGTGTCGAGCAGGATGGTCGAGGACGGACGATCGCCCGAATAGCTGCGCGCGGGATCGTCGACCGTCTTGCCCTTCATCAGCGCCGCACCCTGCGCAAAGGCGTTGAGCAGCAGCTGGCGGTGATGATCGTCGCTCAGCACATCGCCCGGCTCGATGACCGCGATGAACTCGACGGGGACGAGGTGCGTGCCCTGGTGGAGCAGCTGGAACACCGCATGCTGCGCATCGGTGCCGACCCCGCCCCAGGTGATCGCGGCGGTCGGCCGTCCGACGGGCTGGCCGTCGACGGTCACGCCCTTGCCGTTCGACTCCATCTCCAGCTGCTGGAGATAGGAGGGGAGCAGGCGCAGGCGCTCGTCATAGGCGAAGGGCGCGCGCGTCTCGGCATGGCGGACCTGGGTGTAATAGAGGTCGGCAAAGGCGGCGAGCGCGGGGGCGTTCTGCGCCAGGTCGGTCAGGCGGAAATGGCGGTCCATCTCGGCCGCGCCTTCCAGCAGTTCCTCGAACGCGTCCCAGCCCAAGCCCAGCGCCGCCGGGAAGCCGATCGTCGACCAGAGCGAGTAACGGCCGCCGACCGATTCGGCGAACGGCAGGATGCGCGTCTCGTCGACGCCCCATTCAACCGCCTTTTCGGGATTGGCGGTCAGCGCGATGACCTTGCCATAAGGGTCCTCGACGCCGCTCTCGGTCATCCACTGAAGCGCCGAGGTGGCGTTCAGCATCGTCTCGGTGGTGGTGAAGGTCTTGGATGCAACGACCAGCAGCGTGGCGGCGGGGTCGAAGCGCTTGAACACTTCCTCCAGCGCGACGCCGTCGACGTTCGACACGATCGCCACGTCATAACGGTCGCTGTCGCGGCCCAGCGCGTCGACCAGCAGGTCGGGGCCCAGCGCCGAGCCGCCGATGCCGATGTGCAGGACATGGCGGATCGGCCCGAGCGCTTCCGCCTCGATCGCGTCGATCAGCGCGCGCATCCGGGCGTGCGACTGGCGCGCCACGGCAACGCTCTCGGGATTGCCCTCGCCACGCTCGGCGGTGTGCTCGACCGCGCGGCCTTCGGTGACGTTGACGACCTCGCCCCCGAACAGCGCGTCACGCTTGGCGGCCAGCCCGCTCGCCTTGGCGAGGTCGGCGAAGGCGGCGACGGCCTCGCGGGTCAGATGGGTCTTGGACCAGTCGAAATGGATACCCGCCACATCCAGGCTGAGCGAGGCCAGCCGGTTGGGATCATTCGCGAAAAGATCGAGAAGCGGGGTCTGCGGGAGCGATTCGATCGTCGACCAGTCGGCAGCCATGATGCCTGTTCCTTCCTTGCGCATGCCCCGGGGGGCTTCCCTTACGGCGTTAGCCAAAGCGGGTGCGCAAAGCCAAGCCTTAGATTGGTATTGTGTGGCGGGCCGCTCAACTATGGCACGGAGAGGGCGGTTGGGCGGCGACGATCCATTGCCCATAGAGGCGCAGGCCGCACGCCTTCGCCAGGGTGACGGACGCGATATTGTCGATCTGGCAGCGATATTGCGGTTCGAGGCCCTGACTTCGTACAAAGTCGAGCATCGCCAGAACGACGGCGCGGGCGGCGCCTTTGCCTCGCGCATCGGGCAGGGTCAGGACACCCAGATCGGTAAACGGGCTGTTCTCCCACAGCATTGCACTGGCCGCGCTGATCAGCCGATCGCCATCGAAGCAGCCGAAGACGGCCCAATGATCCCATTCGACAAACGCATCCTCGTGGTCAGCCTCGGGCGCTTCATGATGAAAGATGTCGAAGGCGCTGCGGTCGTCCGGCGTCAGCTTGCGTACCGACCGCGCGGGCGTGGGGATGGGCCCGTCCTCGGGCAGGTAGAACAGATGGTCGGGATCGTGGAAGGTGATGCCGGACCGGATCAGCGCTGTTTTCTGGTCCTCGATCGACAATGACGTTGACGCGAGTTGTCCAAGACACGCTGCGAGTTCGGGGCGGACCGTCATCCGCGAGGGGGCACCGTCCCTTGTCAGGATCATGGCGGGCCGCTTGTGCGACAGGGAAGGATTGACCGTACAGCTTTCCGGACCCAGCGCATCGCCTGCGAACTGCGCCTGCCAATATTCCGGAATACGTGGCGAAAAGTCCGTCATCCTGTCAGCTTCCGCGCAAGCGTGGGTCGGCCCTACCGATGCTTTACCGCCACCGGATCGCGGACCACGCCGACATCGGTGAAGCGCTTCGGTTCGGCGGGATGCGCCGCCGGTTCGGCGAGTTCGCGCTGCCAATAGCCGACATCGATCCAGCGGCCATGCTTGTGGCCGACCTCGCGGAAGACGCCTGCGCGGCGGAAGCCGACGGCTTCGTGCAGCTTGATCGAGCCGTCATTGGGCAGCGCGATCACGCCCATCGCCTGGGTGAAGCCTTGCGCGGTCAGCGTGTCGACCAGCGCCTCGTACAACAGCCGCCCGATGCCCGAACGCTGCGACACGTCGGCGACATAGATGGTCGTCTCCACCACCCAGCGATAGGCCTCGCGCTCGCGGAAGCGCGCGGCATAGGCATAGCCGATCACGGCGTCTTCGCGGCCCTCTTCATCGGCCAGCGTCGCGACGATCCAGGGATAGAGGCCGTCCGCCCCCTCCATCCGCGCACGCATCGTGTCCGCGTCGGGGGCCTGGGTCTCGAAGGAGACGACGCCCGCCAGCACATGCGGCGCATAGATGGCGGCGATGGCTGCTGCGTCATCGGGGCGGGCGGCGCGGATGGCGATCATGGGGGTAGCGTCTCCTGAAACGATGGGCCTGCGTAGCGCGGGGATGTGCGGTTCGGAAGGGGCCAACGTTGTGCGCCCCTTCGCGACACAATCCCCCTTCCGTTCGCACTGAGCTAAGTCGAAGTGCACGTCCCGTGCTATCCTCCCCGGGGAATCCCTTGGCCTTCGACTTCGCTCAGGCTGAACGGAGGGGGGATCCGCTCAGAGCCCCAAGCGCGCGATCAGCAGGTCGAGCAGCCGCTCGTCGCTGGCCGAGCCCACCGGGCCCAGCGCACCGCATTCCAGGCACTTCGCCTGCACTGACCCGCCCCGCGCCAGCCGCGCGACATCGCCCAGCGCGCGGGCCGCGACGGCGCGGCGTTCGGCCGCCGCGATGGCGAAGACGTCGCCGCCCTGCTGGCCGTCATCGTCGCTGTCGAACCCTTCGGCCAGCACTGCCGCAAAGCCCGGCTTCTTCTCCAGATATTCCGGATAGACCTTGGCCGGGTCCAGCTTGGCGCGGCGCGCGGCCTCGGCAATGGCGTCGGACAGGGTGCCGAAGCCGTCGACCAGCCCGATCTGGCGCGCGGTGCCACCGTCCCACACACGACCCTGCGCGATGGTGTCGACCTTTTCCGGCGTCATGTGGCGCGCCTCAGCGACGCGGGTCAGGAACTGGCGATAGCCATTCTCGATTCCCGCCTGCAGGATGGAGTCGAGCATCGGCGTCGTGCCGCCCAGCACGTCGGGCTGGCCGGTCAGCGGCGTGGTCTTCACCCCGTCGGTGGTCACGCCGATCTTGGCCAGCGTATTCTCGAAGGTCGGGATGATGCCGAAAATGCCGATCGACCCGGTGATCGTGCCCGGCTCGGCGAAGATCAGGTCGGCCGGGGTCGAGACCCAGTAACCGCCCGACGCCGCCAGGCCGCCCATCGAGACGATGACGGGCAGCTTCTGCCGCTTGGCCTCCAGGATCGCTTGGCGAATCTGCTCGGAGGCCAGCACCGAGCCGCCCGGCGAATCGACGCGCACGACCAGCGCCTTCAGGTTCTTCTTGGCCAGGCCGTCGAGCAGCGCCTTGGACACCGTCTCGCCCGCGGCGGTGCCGGGACCGGCCTCGCCATCGACGATATTGCCCGCGATGGTCAGCACGCCGATCGCATCGCCCTTGGTCGGCAACGGATTGGCGCGCACCCAGGAGGCGTAGGAGATGGTACGGAACGACCCGGCAGGCTTGTTCGCCTCCGCTCCGGCGATCTGGGCGACGCGCTTGCCGAAGGCCAGCTTGTCGCCCAGCTTGTCGACCAGCCCCGCCTTCAGATTGGCGTCGGCGATGCTGCCGTTGGACGCCAGCACGGCGCGGTCGGGCTGGGTCAGGAAGGCGTCGATCTGCGCCTTGGGCCGCGCCTTGGCCACGGCCTCGCGCCACTGGGCGAACAGCGTGCCGTACAGCGCCTGCGACGCGGCGCGCGCATCGGGGCTCTGGTCGCTGCGGATATAGGGCTCGACGAAGGATTTGAACTTGCCGACGCGGTAGACATGGGTGGTGACGCCCAGCTTGTCGATCAGGCCCTTGTAATAGAGCTGGTTGCCGCCCGGCCCGGTGAACAGCGTGCCGCCCAGTGGATTGACCCAGACCTCGCTGGCGTTTGCGGCCAGGCGATAGGCGCCGTCGGTATAGGCGGTGGCATAGGCGAGCACCGGCTTGCCGCCCTTGCGGAAGCGCTGGATCGCGTCGCCGACCTCCTGAAGGGTCGCCGGATAGGCCCCGCCGAACGCGTCCAGATCGAGGACCAGCACCTTGACCCGGCCATCGTCCTTGGCGGTATCGATCGCGCGGACCAGATCGCGCAGGCGATATTCGTGCGGCACGCTGCGCCCCGACAGCATCGCAAGCGGGGCGACCGTTTCGGGCTGTTCGACGATCGGGCCGTCCAGCTTCAGCAGCAGCGCGCCGTCGGTGATCGCCTTGGTCCCCGGCCGGGCGTTGAGCGCGGCGAAGATCAGGCCGAAGAACAACAGCATCGCGGCCAGCACCAGGAAATCCTTGATGCCGACCAGCAGCCGCCAGGCGCCGCGTACCAGCCGCCAGCCGCTGCGCCGTCCGGGCTTGCGCCCCGGTCGGCTGAAATCCTGATCGAGCGGGGAGGCGGGGGGAATTGCGTCGGCGCGGGCGTCGGTCATCCCCTATCGCTACTCCAGCGGGGGATGCTCGGCAATGGTCCGTATTACCGGGCCAATACGCAGCAGGGCCGCCGGAATTTGTTCCCGCGCCTGCCACGGTCCGTCGAAATTTTTTGGCGATGGGCGTTGACGGCCTGAATGCCCGTTCACATATCCGATCGCGTTGGCACTCGCATGGCTCGAGTGCCAGAAAAGTGTAACACGCCAGATTAAAGGGACATGGCAATGAACTTTCGTCCGTTGCACGACCGCGTTCTCGTCCGTCGCGTCGAGGCCGAGGAAAAGACGGCTGGCGGGATCATCATCCCGGATACCGCCAAGGAAAAGCCCCAGGAGGGCGAGGTCGTCGCTGCCGGCACCGGTGCCAAGGCCGAAGACGGCAAGGTCACGCCGCTCGACGTGAAGGCGGGTGACCGCATTCTGTTCGGCAAGTGGTCGGGCACCGAGGTCAAGGTGAACGGTGAAGACCTGCTCATCATGAAGGAATCGGATATCCTCGGCATCATCGGCTGAGCGACCGGTTTTCCTCCCGTTTTTTCTGACATTCTATTGAAAGGGTAGCCACCATGGCAGCCAAGGAAGTCAAGTTTTCGCGCGACGCGCGTGAGCGCATTCTGAAGGGCGTCGACATCCTCGCCGATGCCGTCAAGGTCACGCTGGGGCCGAAGGGCCGCAACGTCGTGATCGACAAGTCGTTCGGTGCCCCGCGCATCACCAAGGACGGCGTTTCGGTCGCCAAGGAAATCGAACTGAAGGACAAGTTCGAGAACATGGGCGCCCAGATGGTGCGCGAAGTGGCGTCGAAGACCAACGACATCGCCGGTGACGGCACCACCACCGCGACCGTCCTGGCCCAGGCGATCGTCCGCGAGGGCATGAAGTCGGTTGCGGCCGGCATGAACCCGATGGACCTGAAGCGCGGCATCGACATCGCCGTCGCCAAGGTGACCGAGGACATCAAGTCGCGTTCGAAGCCCGTGTCGGGTTCGTCGGAAGTGGCGCAGGTCGGCATCATCTCGGCCAATGGCGACCGTGAAGTCGGCGAGAAGATCGCTGAAGCCATGGAGAAGGTCGGCAAGGAAGGCGTGATCACCGTCGAGGAAGCGAAGGGTCTCGATTTCGAACTCGACGTCGTCGAGGGCATGCAGTTCGACCGCGGCTATCTCTCGCCCTACTTCATCACCAACCCGGAAAAGATGACGGTCGAACTGAACGACCCGTACATCCTGATCCACGAGAAGAAGCTGTCGAACCTGCAGGCGATGCTCCCGATCCTGGAAGCCGTCGTCCAGTCGGGCCGTCCGCTCCTGATCATCGCCGAGGACATCGAGGGCGAGGCTCTGGCCACGCTCGTCGTCAACAAGCTGCGCGGCGGCCTGAAGGTCGCAGCGGTCAAGGCACCGGGCTTCGGCGATCGTCGCAAGGCGATGCTGGAAGACATCGCCATCCTGACCGCGGGCGAGCTGATCTCGGAAGACCTGGGCATCAAGCTCGAGACCGTCACCGTCGGCATGCTGGGCACCGCCAAGCGCGTCACGATCGACAAGGACAACACCACCATCGTCGATGGTGCGGGTGAAGCCGACGCGATCAAGGGCCGCACCGAGGCGATCCGTGCGCAGATCGAGAACACCACCAGCGATTACGACCGCGAGAAGCTCCAGGAGCGTCTGGCCAAGCTCGCTGGCGGCGTGGCCGTGATCAAGGTCGGCGGTGCGACTGAGGTCGAGGTCAAGGAGCGCAAGGACCGCGTCGACGACGCGCTGCACGCGACCCGCGCGGCCGTCGAAGAGGGCATCGTCCCCGGCGGTGGTACGGCGCTGCTGTACGCGACCAAGGCGCTGGACGGCGTCAAGGGCGTCAACGACGACCAGACCCGTGGTATCGACATCGTTCGCAAGTCGCTGACCGCGCTGGTTCGCCAGATCGCTCAGAACGCCGGTCATGACGGTGCGGTCGTGTCGGGCAAGCTGCTCGACCAGGACGACACCTCGTTCGGCTTCAACGCGTCGACCGATACCTATGAAAACCTGGTTGCCGCCGGCGTGATCGACCCGACCAAGGTCGTCCGTACCGCGCTCCAGAACGCGGCGTCGGTCGCGGGCCTGCTGATCACCACGGAAGCCACCGTGGCCGAGCTGCCCGAAGACAAGCCCGCCATGCCCGCCGGTGGCGGCATGGGCGGCATGGGTGGCATGGACTTCTAAGTCGGATCGGGGACCGGCGGGGCTTGCCCGCCGGGAACCGGACCGGCCTTGTCCTTGCGGCACAGCCAAAGAAGAAGGGCCCGGGGAGCGATCCCCGGGCCTTTTTCTATGCGCCCTGCATGCCACCCCCTTTCAGCCTGAGCGAAGTCGAAGGCCATGGGACTCGCTCGGGGTTGCAGGCGGGGCATGCACTTCGACTTCGCTCAGTGCGAACGGATGAGGGGAGGGAGGTCCCGTACCCCGGCGAAGGCCGGGGTCCAGTTGCGGTACGCTCCAGGTGGTGGCGGACATGGTGGGGAAAGCACATCGGGCATATCGTAATGACCTCCCCGCATTGCCGCGCGCGCCATCGGCCACACCGCAACTGGGCCCCGGCCTTCGCCGGGGAACGGCAGGGGCATAGAAAAAGGCGGCCGGACCTTCGCCCGACCGCCTTTCCCGTAACCCGAAAACCCGAGCCGCTTAAGCGCCCGCGTTCTTCAGCGCCGCCTGCACGTCCGACCAGCTGACCGCGCCCTTCAGCGGCTTGCCGTTCAGGATAAAGGTCGGGGTGCCCGTCACGGTCCCGTCGGCGCCGCGATCCTGGGTCTGCTTGGTCAGGCGGTCGATCTGCGTCATGTCGCTCAGGCACTGGCGCGCCTTGGCTTCGGGGATGCCGCGCTGCTTGACGAAGTTGACCAGATCCATCTGGTCGGCCAGCGCCTTGATGACGTCGACCGGCTTGGCGGTCTGCAACTGCTGCTGCATCGCCGGGCTCATCGCCTGGAGCTTGTCGTTGAAGCCCTGCTGCGACTGGTACATCTGTTCCAGCACCGGGAAGAAGGTCGCCTCGCCCGCGCAGATGCCGAGCAGCGCCGGGGGAAGATCGGGCGCGCCGTGGATCAGGAACTCGCGGAATTCCCAGCTGACCTTGCCCGACTTGACGTAATTATTCGTCAGCGGCTCATAGCCCTCCCGCGCGAACGCGCCGCAGGCCGGGCACAGGCGCGAGCCATATTCGACCAGCTTGATGGGCGCATTGGGGTTGCCCATCACATAACCCTCGGCGGTCTTGCTGACGACCTGGGTCCAGTCCTGGCCCGCAGGCGCAGCAACCGCGGGCAGCGGCGACGCGGCAGGGGCGCTGCCGTTGGCGTCGCCATTGCCGCCACCGCAGGCAGCCAGCGCCAGCGGAAGGGCGAGGAGGAGGAGGCGAGACTTCATCGACATATGCTCCGAAGGAAAAGAAGGATTTAGCGGGCGCCGCCTGCGCGCAACAGCGGCAGCAGCTTGTCCCAGGAAAACACGCCCATGGCCTGTTTGCCGTTGATGAAGAAGCCCGGCGTGCCCTCGATCGAGTCGGGGGCGGCGGTGGTCATCGCGACGATCCGGTCGGTGGCGGCGCGGTCCGACAGGCAGGCGGTGATCTGCGCATCGCTCAGCCCGGCGCTCTTGCCGATCGCGGTCAGCCCCGATCCGTCCGCTTCCGCCCGCATCTGCGCGGCGGCGGGATAGGCGGCGATCCGCTGGCCATTGGCCTGGTCGAACTCCATGCCGCGCTTCAACCAGTCGCGCTGCTGCGCAAAGATCGCGTCGCTCAACCCGGCGAACTTGGCCGCCCCGCCGCAGCGCGCGATGAGGGCAGCGGCCAAGTCCAGCCGGTCGCGGATGAAATGGCGGATCTCGATGCTGGTCGAGCCCGACCGGACCATCTGTCCTTTCAGCACCGGCGCCGATTCGGTGGTGAAGACGGCGCAATGCGGACAGGTATAGCTGACATATTCGACCAGCTTCACCCGCGCCGCCGGATTGCCGATCACATAGGCCCCGGCGGTCGTCTGGGTGACATGGCTCACCCAGTTCACACCCTTGCGCTGGGCCTGGGCGGCCTGGGCCGAACCGGCGGAGACAGCGAGGCCGAGCGCGGCCAGCGACAGGAAAAGACGCATCACGACACCTTGGGAAGGCCGCGCGTCGCAGCGACGCCCGCGGCAAGCGATTCGAGCACGGCACGAAGCTCCGGATCGGCGATCTGGCGCAGGCCGTCGCCCATTTCCGGCGGCACCGGCTGCGGCTTGGGTGGCGCGGCGCGGCGGGGGGCGGCCATGGGCAGTTCGCCCTGGCGGATCTGGAGCCGGGCGACCGCCGGATAGCCGAAGAAGCGGTTCACCCGCTCGATGATCTCGGGCGCGATATGCTGCATCATCGGTGCGTGGGCGCCGCGCACGACCAGCGTCAGCACGCCGTTCTGCTTCTCGCCCTGCGGAAAGCGAATCGATTCGGGCGCGCTGGCGGTAGACAGGCGCGGGCCGACGATATCGGGCCAGCGACTGACGATCGCGCTCTGGACGAAACCGAAGCGGCGAAAGGCCGCGCCGCCGATGGCGGGCAGCAGTTCGGATACCGCGCGGGGGCGGTTGGAACGGGGGGGCGGCTCCTGGGGGGCGCGGACGCGCTTGCTCATATCCGTCCCCATGCCATAGCGGGCGGGTGGACGCCAAGCATTCATCATCGCCCGACAACCCCGCCGCCCGGCTGCTCGCCTGGTATGACCGGCACGCCCGTGAACTGCCTTGGCGCAGCCGTCCGGGGGAGGTGCCCGACCCCTATCGCGTCTGGTTGTCCGAGGTGATGCTGCAACAGACGACGGTGGCGGCGGTCACGCCCCGCTTCACCGCCTGGGTGGCACGCTGGCCCGATGTCGCCAGCCTGGCGGCGGCGTCGGACGAGGACATCATGGCCGCCTGGGCGGGGCTAGGCTATTATGCCCGTGCCCGCAATCTGGTGAAGGCCGCGCGGGCGGTGGTCGCCGAGCATGGCGGGCGCTTTCCCCAGACCGAGGCGGGCTTGCACGCGCTGCCGGGGCTGGGGGCCTATACGGCGGCGGCGGTGGCGGCGATCGCGTTCGGCGAGCGGGCGGTGGTCGTCGACGCGAATGTCGAGCGGGTCGTCGCCCGGCTGTTCGCCATCACGATCCCGCTGCCCGCCGCGCGGCCCGCGATTCGCGAGGCCACCGACCGGATTACGCCCGACGCACGCGCGGGCGATTTTGCGCAGGCGATGATGGATCTGGGTTCTTCCGTCTGCACGGTGAAGAAGCCGCAATGCCTGCTCTGCCCGATCGCGGTGGATTGTCGGGTCAGGGCGGAAGGGATTGCCGAGACGCTGCCCGCTAAGGCGCCGAAGAAAGCGCGGCCCTATCGTCACGGTACCGTCTTCTGGATCGAGCATGAGGGCCGCGTCTGGCTGGTCCGCCGCCCGGACAAGGGGATGCTGGGCGGTATGCGCGCGCTGCCGACCGGGCCCTGGGTCGATGAGCGGCCGGGGCTGGCCGATGCGCCGGGGCAGGGGCCGTGGACGATGCTGAACGAGACGGTCGTGCATGGCTTCACCCATTTCGAACTCGAACTGGCGCTGGCCCGCACCGATGGCGAGCCGGACGATTCGAGCGGGGGCGAATGGTGGCCGATCGCCGATCTGGGAACCGCAGGGCTGCCCACCTTGTTCGCGCGGGCAGCCGATCTGTTGAAAAGGGTCTGATATCAATGATTCGTCGAGTGATGATGACAAGCGGGGCGATGCTGGCCTTGCTGGGTGCCGCCGCCCCCGCGCAGGTGGCGCAGACCCCGAGGGCGCAAGCCACGAACGCGCTGCCCACTACCCAGGCGCTGTTCGACACCTATGTCCGGTCGGGCAAGATGCCCGGCATCGTGGCTGCGATCGGGCTGCCGGGACGACCGCCGATGTTCGTGGCCGCAGGCTGGACCGCGGTCGAGCCGAACGCGCCCGCCGCCACTCCGGATACGCTGTGGCGGGTCTATTCGATGACCAAGCCGATCACCGCCATGGCCGCGATGATCCTGGTCGAGGAGGGCAGGCTGAAGCTCGACCAGCCGCTGTCCGATATATATCCGGCCTATAAGAATATGCGGGTGCTGACCAATCCGCAGGCCTCGCTCGACAGTCGTCCGGCGACCAACCCGATCACCATCCGCGAACTGATGACCCACACGGCGGGGCTGGGGTACAGCTTCACCGCCAAGGGGCCGCTGCTCCGCGAATATGAGCGGTTGGGTCTGGTGCCCTTCGCCGCCAATGCGCAGGTCGAGGCCAAGGTCCGTCCGACCCGCCCCGCGACCCTCCAGCAATTTGCCGAACGTGCCGCCACCGCGCCGCTGATCGCCGAGCCGGGTACGCGCTGGAGCTATTCGATGGGCCTCGACGTGCTGGCGGCGGTGGTCGAAAAGGTGTCGGGTATGCCGTTCGAGCGGTTCGTCCAGACCCGTCTCTTCACGCCCTTGAAGATGAACAGCAGCTATTGGCAGGTGCCCGCTTCGGCGGCAAACCGGCTGGTCACCAACTATACCTTCCTGGGTGACCGGATGGTGCCGGTGGACCCGGCGGCGACCTCGGTCTTTCGCTTGGCCCCCAGCTTTCCCTATGGCGGCGCGGGGCTGGTCATGTCGGCGCGCGACTATGACCGCTTCCTCCAGATGCTTCAGAATGAGGGCCAGGTCGACGGCGTCCGGGTGATGAAGCCCGAAACGGTTCGACTCGCCATGTCCAACCTGCTGCCCGCCGGTGTCACCTATGGTTCGGTGACGGGCGCGAGCGGCGGCAGCGGGGGCGAGGTGCCGACGGGTTATGGCGCGGGCGGATCGGTGACGCTGGCCGATACGCCGGGCGGGCCGGGTAAGGGTACCTATGGCTGGGGCGGGGCGGCGGGTACGATCGCCTATGTCGATCCGACCCGGCATGTGCGGGGCACGGTGATGGTCAATTACTTCCCCGCCGACCGCTATCCGTTACGCAGCGATCTGGCGACGGCGCTTTACAAGGATCTGGGGCGGATGGCGAAGTGACGACCCTGGGATTTACCGGCGGGCGGCTGGATCGTGCCGACCCGCTGCGCCATGATCCGGCGGGTTTCGCGGCGGCGCTGGCCGATCCGGCGGCGCGGCTGCTGGTGCTGGACGACTATCAGCCGGTGATGGACGGCGGACGGCTGGGCTGGACCGCCATCGATGTGGATGCAACCCCCGAGGACCATGTGCTGCTCGGCATCGAGGACGGTGTGCCGCATTTCGCCCGGTTGACCGGCGAACCGGCGGTCGGCCGGTCGTTCGAGATGATCGCGGCGCTCCATGCGCTGGAGGCGGGCGAGGCTGCGACCTATGCGGCGGCGCGCTCGGTGCTCGACTGGCATGCGCGGCACGGCTTTTGCGCGAAATGCGGGGCGGCGACCGCGCCGTTCCGCGCTGGCTGGGGGCGGCATTGCCCCGTATGCGGGACCGAGCATTTCCCGCGCGTCGACCCGGTCGTCATCATGATCGCCGAGCATGACGGTCGTGCACTGCTGGGCCGCCAGCCCGCCTTTCCGCCGGGGCGCTATTCGGCGTTGGCGGGGTTTCTGGAACCGGGCGAATCGATCGAGGAAGCGGTGGCGCGCGAGCTGTTCGAGGAAGCGGGCGTGCGGGTTCGACACGTCCGCTATATCGCCAGCCAGCCCTGGCCGTTCCCGTCGTCGCTGATGATCGCCTGCGTCGCGGAGGCGGTGGATGACCGGCTGACCATCGACACGACCGAGCTGGAGGACGCGATCTGGGTTTCGCGTGACGAGGTGCGCGCGGCGCTGGCCGGGGACGGATCGCGTTTCGGCGTGCCGCCGTCTTACGCGATCGCGCATACGCTGCTGGAGGCGTGGGCAAAGTAAATCCTCCCCGGTACGGGGAGGGGGACCAGCGAAGCTGGTGGAGGGGGCGTGCCTCAGGGGACGCCCTTTGTGGAAGCCCCCCTCCGTCAGGCCTGCGGCCTGCCACCTCCCCGTGCCGGGGAGGATATCAGCCCCTCTCCCGCGCCTGGGCGTAGGTCCCCAGCATCCGCACCCATTTGCTGTGGAACCCCAATTCCTCGATCGCGCGGTCGAACGCGGCTTCGCCCGGCCGCCCGACCACGTCGCAATAGAATTCCGTCGCGGCAAAGCTGCCGCCGCGCTGATAGCTTTCCAGCTTGGTCATGTTGACGCCGTTGGTCGCGAAACCGCCCATCGCCTTGTACAAAGCAGCGGGAATATTCTTCACCTCGAAGATCAGGCTGGTCATCCACGGCCCATCCCCGACCGGCGGCTGGCCGCCACGGGCCAGCACGACGAAGCGGGTCATGTTGCTGTCGGCGTCCGAAATATCCTCGGCCAGCAGGTTCAGGCCATAGAGTTCGGCGGCGCGGGGCGGGGCGAGGGCGGCCACGCGCGGGTCGTTCATCTCCGCCACCCGCGCCGCCGCACCCGCCGTATCGGCATAGGCGATCGGGCGGATACCGTGCGCGCGCAGCCAGTGGCGGCACTGGCCCAGCGCCTGCGGATGGCTCATCGCCTCGACCAGCCCGTCGCGCCCGCCCGTCGCCATCAGCGCGTGGCGGATCGACAGGAAATGCTCACCCACGATGACCAACCCGGATTCAGGCAGCAGGAAATGGATGTCGGCCACCCGCCCGTGCAGCGAATTCTCGATGGGAATGATCGCGCGGTCGGCCTTGCCGCTCTTCACCGCGTCCAGCGCGTCGGCGAAATCGAAACAGGGGAGCGGCAGGCCGTCCGGAAACACCTCGGTCGCGGCGACATGGCTGTTGGCGCCCGGCGCGCCCTGAAAGGCGACGGCACGGGCCGGCTCGGCCAGGGCGGCGGCGGTCATGCCCGCGACGATGGGGCGGGCGGGGGCGGCGTAATTCTCCATGGCGCAGCGGCGTAGAGCGGGCACGCGGCACGATCAAGGCAGGCGACAAGGGAAGCAGAACTTGCCGTTCGCGAAAGCCGCACCTAAGGTCCGCGTTCAGGAGAGATATTGGCGGGGCAGCGAAACGCGATGGACCTAAAGACCAATACGATCGCGGGATGGGTGCTGGGTGCGGCAGGCACGGCATTGGGCCTTTCGATCGTCGGCGGCATGATCTTCCACGAAGAGCGCCCCGAGAAAATGGGCTATGCGATCGAGGGCGTGGAGGCCGAAGGCGCGGACGGCGGTGCCGCCGAGGTGCCTATCGCCTCGTTGCTGCCCACCGCCGACGCGGCCAAGGGCGCCGAAGTCTTCAAGAAATGCGCCGCGTGCCACACCATCAACCAGGGTGGCGCGAACGGCATCGGCCCCAATCTCTATGCCACCATGGGCGAGGCGATCGCGCAAGGTAAGGCCGGATTCGCCTTCTCCGACGCGTTGAAGGCGGTCGGCGGCAAATGGGACTGGGACAAGATGAACGCGTGGCTGACGTCGCCGCGCAAGTTCGCGCCCGGCACCAAGATGACCTTTGCCGGACTTTCCAATCCGCAGGACCGCGCGAATGTGATCCTGTACCTCAACCAGCAGGGATCGAACCTGCCGCTCCCGGCGGCTCCGGCCGCCAACGCGGAACCGGCGGCGGGCGATGCCCCGGCCAATGGCGCGGACGCGGCGGTCAACAAGGTCGAGGAGGATCCGCGCGCCGACACCGGATCGATCGCCAATACCGGCACGCCCGCCAGTGGCGCGCCCTCGGTCGATCCGCAAGCCGCGGTGGAAGGTGCCAAGGCCCCCCGCTGATACCGAGGCGCGGGATCGGCTGACCCTCGACGTTCCGATCCTGCAGGCGCCGATGGCGGGGGTGTCGACTCCCGCCATGGCGGCGGCGGTGAATGCGGGCGGCGGTCTGGGTGGAATCGCGATCGGCGCTGGTGATGCCGATGCGGCCGCCCGGATGATCGCCGAAACGCGCCAGCGGACCGAGCGGCCGTTCAACGTCAACCTTTTCGTCCATGCCCCGCCCGTGCCCGATCCGGCGCGCGAGGCGGCCTGGTGCGAGGCGCTTCGTCCGGCCTTCGCCGCGTTCGACGCGGAGCCGCCCACCGCGCTGCGCACCATCTATCAGAGCTTCGCGCAGGACGATGCGATGCTGGCGCTGCTGGTCGAGACGAGACCGGCGGTGGTCAGCTTTCACTTCGGCCTGCCCGACGGTCCGCGCATCGCCGCGCTGAAACAGGCGGGATGCTTGTTGCTGGCGAGCGTGACCTCGCTGGCCGAGGCTCGGGCCGCCGAGCGTGCCGGGATCGATATGCTGGTCGCTCAAGGATATGAGGCGGGCGGGCATCGCGGGGTTTTCGATCCGGATGCGGCGGACGATCGGTTGGGGACGCTGGCGCTGACCCGATTGCTGGCGATGCGGACGCGGTTGCCCGTGATCGCGGCGGGTGGGGTGATGGACGGGGCGGGGGTGTCGGCTGTCCTGACGCTGGGGGCGGTGGCGGCGCAACTGGGGACGGCCTTCATCGCCTGTCCCGAGAGCGCGGCGGATGCGGCGTACCGCGCCGCCCTGATGGGCGAGGGGGCCGCGCACACGGTGATGACCCGCGCGATTTCGGGGCGTCCGGCGCGGTGCTTGCCCAATGATTTCACCGCGCTGGGGGAAAGTCTGACGGCGGCGGTGCCTGATTATCCGATCGCTTATGATGCGGGGAAGGCGCTGAACGCTGCCGCCAAGGCGCGGGGGGAGGGCGGTTACGGCGCCCAATGGGCGGGGCAGGGGGCCCCGCTGGCCCGTTCGATGCCAGCAGGGGAACTGGTTCGTACGATTGCCGGAGAGATGCGCGGGTAGGGGGGAGCGTGGGCTTCGACGTCGCTCAGCCTGAACGGAGGTTTTGCGCAATCCTCTAACCCCGTTCAGCCTGAGCGACGTCGAAGGCCAAGGGATGCGTTCACCACCACACTCCGCTAAACCCGTAACATGACCAGCAAACCTCCCATCGGTCGCGACACGCGGCTGTGCATGTCGCTGTCGGCGCGGCCCGGCAATTTCGGGTCGCGCTTTCACAACCGGCTCTATGAACTGACCGGGCTCGACTATGTCTACAAGTCGTTCAGCACGACCGATTTGGCCGGAGCGGTGGGCGGTATCCGGGCGCTCAACATTCGCGGCTGCGCCATTTCGATGCCATTCAAGGAAGCGGTGATCCTGTTGCTTGATGGGCTGGCCGGATCGGCGGCGGCGATCGACAGCGTGAACACCATCGTCAATGATGACGGGCGGCTGACCGGCTACAATACCGACTATGCCGCCGTGGTCGAGCTGATCGCCGATATCGACCCCGCCACGCCCTTCGTCCTGCGCGGTTCGGGCGGGATGGCGAAGGCGGTGGCGGCGGCCTTGCGCGATTCAGGGTTTGCGAACGGCACCATCGTCGCGCGCAACGAACCGCTGGGGCGCGAACTGGCGGGGCTTTACGGCTTTGGCTGGTCGTCGGAGCTGGACGAGGGTGCGCCGCTGCTGATCAACGTCACGCCGATCGGCATGACCGGAGGCAACGAGGACCAACTCGCCTTCCCGGAGGCGATGATCGCGCAGGCGGAGATCGCCTTCGACGTGGTGCAATATCCGCCCGAGACGCGCTTCCTGTCCACGGCGCGGGGGCTGGGCAAGCGGGTGATCACCGGCACCCAGGTCGCGACCATCCAGGCGCTTGAGCAGTTCGTGCTCTATACCGGCATCCGCCCGACGCCCGAGCAGGTGAAGGAGGCGGCGGATTACGCCTATCGCATGGGGTGAAGGCAGCATTCCTCCCCTGTAGGGGGGAGGTGGCAGGCCGCAGGCCTGACGGAGGGGTGTCGCCGCTGCTGATCGATCCACCGCGGGCGGCAACACCCCTCCACCAGCTTCGCTGGTCCCCCTCCCCTTACAGGGGAGGATTATGCGTTTGCCATCCCCATCAACACCGCCCATTCCGCTTCGCCCACCGGCGACACCGACAGCCGCGACTGACGCAGCATCGGCAAGGCGGCGAGCCTGGCCTCGGCCTTCATCGCGGCCAGCGTGACGGGGCGGGGCAGCGGACGGTCGGGGGCGATCTCGACCGAGACCCAGCGTCCGTCATCGCCATCGGCCCTGGCGGCGCGGGAGATCGTCGCGATGCCCACCGCCGCCTTGTCCTTGCCGCTGTGATAGAGAAGCGCCGAGTCCCCCGTCCGCATCGCCCGCAAATGCCCGGCGGCGGCGGCGTTGCGCACGCCGTCCCATTCGGTTCGCCCGTCGCGGACCAGATCGTCCCAGCCATAGCTTTCCGGCTCCGACTTCAGCAGCCAGTATGCCATCTCCGCTTTTCCTCCTGAACCGCGCCTAAACGCCACATTCCGTGTCCATTCAGCCCGATAGTGGCAGGGAAGGCAACACGGACGCCGCCTGCGCGTTTTGCGATCAGCGGACCGGGCGTATCAGTATCGGAGGTTCGGTATGAACGGAGTTTGGAAGAAACTGGGACTGGGCCTCGCCTTGGGCGCCACCGCACTGACGGCGGCGGCTCCGGCCGAGGCGCAGCGTTGGGGCCGTGGCTGGGGTGGCGGCTATGGCGGCTATTATCACCGCGATCGCGGCGATGCGGCCGCAGGCGCGCTGATCGGCGGCATCGTCGGTCTGGGCATCGGCGCGGCCATCGCGAGCAGCAACCAGCCGCGCTATGTCGATCGCGGCTATTATTACAACCGGGGCTATGATCCCTATTATGCGCCGCCGCCCCCGCCGCCGGTGTATCAATATGAGTATCGCAGCTATGCGCCGCGCTGCTGGACCGACTGGCGCTGGGACCCCTATTGGGGCCGCAATGTGCAGGTGCGGGTCTGTAATTAAGGCCCTTGGCGGCGTCGGGAGCGATCCCGGCGCCGTTTTTCTTGGAGCCCCTGCTTGGCAGCGCCCCCGAGTCGGCGTTAAGGCCACGAGCATGACCGATACCGTTCCCGATCGCCTGTCCACCAACCCGGACAGCCCCTATTTCGACCAGGACCTCCTCTCGCGTGGGGTCGGCATCCGCTTCAAGGGCAATGAGCGCCGCGACGTCGAGGAATATTGCATTTCCGAAGGCTGGATCCGCGTCGCGCTGGGCAAGAAGGTCGACCGCCATGGCCGCTCGCTGACCCTGAAGCTGAACGGCGAGGTCGAGGCGTGGATCGAGAATCCGGCCGATGGCGAGGATGCGCCTGAGGGTTCGGAAGAGGCGCAAGCCTAAGCAGCACGCGTTCCCCGGCGAAGGCCGGGGTCCAGTTGCGGGGTGCTTTCGAGAGGGGCGGGCCTGTTGCCGCCCACGCCCCGGATCGCGCGCCACCGGCTTGGTGGCAACTGGGCCCCGGCCTTCGCCGGGGAACAGGCCAGCGTTATAGGTTCTCGGCCCCAAACTCCCGTTGAGGCCGAGCGAAGTCGAAGCCCACGGGAAAACGCTACCGCATTTCGACTTCTCTCAGACAAAAGAGGCTTACGCCGCCTCCATCGCCTCACCCGCTTCCATCCAGCGCGTCTCGGCCTCGGCCAGCTTGTCGACCACCTCCGCGCGGCGCTTGTTCAACTCGCCCATCGACAGCTTGGCATGGCGCGGTTCGGCGGCGGCCGGGTCGTTCATCGCCTTGTCCAGCGCGTCGCGCTCGCGGGTCAGCTTGGCCATTTCGTCCTCGATGCCGCGCAGCGTCTTCTTCATCGCGTTGAAGCGTTCGCGCTGCTCGGCCGAGGCCTTTTTGTTCGCGGCGCGGTCCGCCTTGGACGCGGCGTCGCCCTGACCCGCATCGCCCTTCAGGACGAAGGCGATATAGTCGTCCAGCGACCCGTCGAATTCCTTCGCAGTCCCGTTATCGACCAGCACCAGCCGGTCCGCCGTCATCTCTAGCATGTGGCGATCATGGCTGACCAGCACGACGGTGCCCTTGTACATGTTGAGCGCCTGGACCAACGCCTCGCGCGCGTCGACGTCGAGGTGGTTGGTCGGCTCGTCGAGGATCAGCATGTGCGGCGCGTCGCGGGTGATCAGCGCCAATGCCAGACGCGCGCGTTCGCCGCCCGACAGCTTGCCGACCTTGGTCGTCGCCTTGTCGCCCGAAAAGCCGAACCGGCCCAGCTGTCCGCGCACCGCCGCCGGGGTCGCGCCGCGCATGATGCGCGTCATATGCTCCAGCGGCGTATCGTCGGTGTCGAGTTCCTCGACCTGATACTGGGTGAAATAGCCGACCCGCATCTTGCCCGACGAGTTCATATCGCCTTCCATCGGCGTCAATTGCGCGGCGAGCAGGCGGGCCAGCGTCGTCTTGCCGTTGCCGTTGCGGCCCAGAAGCGCGATCCGGTCGTCCGGGTCGATGCGCAGGTTCAGCCGCTTCAGGATCGGCGTCTCGGCATAGCCCACGCTCGCCAGATCCAAGGTGATCAGCGGCGGGCGCAGCTGGTCGGGATCGGGGAAGTCGAAGGACAGCGACGGATCGTTCGCCATCTCGGCGATCGGCTGCATCTTGGACAGCATCTTCGCGCGGCTCTGCGCCTGCTTGGCGGTCGAGGCGCGGGCCGAGTTGCGGGCGATATAGTCCTGGAGCTTGGCGCGCTGCGCCTCCTGATTCGCCTTGGCGGCGGCGAGCTGCGCCATCCGCTCGGCGCGCTGGCGCTCGAACGAATCATAGCCGCCCGGATAAAGCGTTACCTTGCCGCCCTGAAGGTGCAGGATGTGGTCGACGACATTGTTCAGGAAGTCGCGCTCATGGCTGACCAGCAGGATCGTCGCGCGATAGGATTTGAGGAAATCCTCCAGCCACATCACCGCTTCGAGGTCGAGGTGGTTCGACGGTTCGTCGAGCAGCAGCACGTCGGGCGCCGAGAACAGCAGCGCGGCGAGCGCGACGCGCATCTTCCAGCCGCCCGAATAGCTGGACAGCGGGCGTCCCTGCATCGCCTCGTCGAAGCCCAGACCCTGAAGGATGCTGGAGGCACGCGCGGGCGCGGTATAGGCGTCGATCGCGATCAGCCGTTCGTAGATGTCGCCCAGCTTTTCCGGATCGCTCTCGGTCTCGCTGCGCTCCATCAATTCGGCGCGCTCGACATCGGCGGCGAGCACCGTCTCGAACGGGGTGGCGGTGCCGTCGGGCGCTTCCTGCGCGATATAGCCGAGCTTGGCGCCCTTGGGCATTTCGCAGGCGCCGTCATCGGCCTCCAGCTGGCCCGCGATCACGCGGACGAGCGTGGACTTGCCAGCGCCGTTACGACCGATCAGGCCGACGCGGCTGCCGGGGGGGAGTGCGGCGGATGCACCGTCGAGGATCGTGCGGCCGCCCAGGCGCACGGTGATGCTGTTCAGATTGAGCATGGCGCGCGCCTAGCAAATTTCGGCGCGGATGGGGAGAGGCTGGATTTTCCTCCCCTGCAAGGGGAGGGGACCATCCGAAGGATGGTGGAGGGGACGTTCCACACCGGGCGTCCCTAGCGGAAGCCCCCCTCCGTCAGCGCATTCGCGCTGCCACCTCCCCGTGCCGGGGAGGATTTGGCTTCAGCGTGCCGCGATCGCGGTCGCGCCTGCGGGCGGCCAGTTCTGGACACCGCACTTCTTGACGACCCATTCCGCCTTCTTGTTCCAGCACAGCGCATCCAGGCGCGGCATGGTGGCGGCAATATGCTGCTCGCGGCCGATATAGCGCGGGAAACGCTGTTCGCCGTACGGAACCAGGCTGTTGCGCAGCTCGCGCATCCGGTCGACCGCCAGTTCGCCCAGATGGCCGCGCGGGGTGAATACCGCCTGGTGCAGGATCGACGCCGCCGTGGTGCAGAAACCCAGCTGCCCCGATACGGACGAGAAGCTGGCATAGGTGCGCGTGCCATATTGGTCGAGCGCGTCCTGCCCGGCCTTCACGGTCTTGTTCTGCCGCTTGAAATAGGCGCCCAGCGTGTCGAACGCGCCCTTCAGCTCGACTTCGTGATCCTTCAGCGTCGCGTTATAGTTGGAGACGGTCGTCAGCATCGGTTCGAACTGGCATTGCAGCGCGGCGACGTTGAGCGCGGCGCGCATGTTCCACAGCAGCCCGGCGCGCAATTCCGCCGGGGTCGCACCGGGCAACGGCTGGCCGATGCCGGGTTCGTCGCCCTGGACGGGCTTTCCCTGGAAATTATAGGGCTGCAGGAAGAATTGTGCCGATGCGGGTGCGGCAGCACCCATCCCCCAAAACGCCACGCCAGCAACCAGCGCGGTACGCACCACTTTCATTGTGTTCCGATCCTTCCCCCGTAGGGCCTTCGAGCGTCCCGAAACATAACGCTTTCCGGCTTTTTTCCCAAACGGAATTACGCTCGTACGGCAATCGTTGATGCCGGGCCGGTCGTTACGGAAACTTAGCGAAATCCGGGATTTGCTCCGCCGGTTACGTCACTGCCGACGCTGGCGGAGGGCTCATGAAAAAGGGGCCGCCCGGTCGCCCGGACGGCCCCTTTCGTTGGGATGACCCCAACGATGATTACATCGCGTTGGTCGCGTTGGTCATCATCGTGTCGTTGGCCATCATCATGTCGTTCGACATGGTGGTGTCGTTGGCCATCATGCCACCGTTCATGGTGCCGTCGACGGCGGTCATGTTGTCGGTGGCGGTGTCCATGCCTTCCGAAGCGTTCATTTCGGTGGTCATGTTCGCGTCGGTGGTGTTCTCGGTCTTCGAGCCGCAAGCCGAAACCGCGAGCGCCGCGCCGGCGATGATCGAGCCCGTCAGGACCTTGGAGATGATTGCACGCATTGGAAGCTCCCTTGATATTATGGATTTGGAACGGCTTGCTGGCCCTATTACCCAAATCGGGGTGGACATTAATCGGATACCGTCTGGTCCTCAAGCCTCGTTTTATCGGACCGCACCGAGATCGTTGAGGAAAGCCGGAAAGCTGAACGCAAGCGCCTCGTCAAAGGTTTCCAGCGACTTGACGCCGTTTAACGCAAAAAGACTGGTCACCGGGAATTCCGGAAGGCCACAGGGCACGATCCCGCCGAAATGCGAAAGATCGGGTGCGACATTGATGGCAAAGCCGTGCAGCGTCACCCAGCGACGCACGCGGACGCCGATCGCGCCGACCTTGGCCTCCGAGCCGCCGTCGCGGGTCCAGATGCCGACCCGCCCCTCGGCGCGGAAGGCGTTGACCCCCAGCCGCCCCAGCGCGGCGATCAACCAATCCTCCAGCGTATGGACGAAATGCCGCACGTCGCGCCCGCGCTTGTTCAGATCCAGGACCAGATAGCCGGTCCGCTGTCCGGGGCCGTGATAAGTATATTTGCCGCCACGCCCGGTCTGGAACACCGGGAAACGGGGATCGACCAGTTCGACCGGATCGGCGCTGGTCCCGGCGGTATAGACGGGCGGATGTTCGAGCAGCCAGACGAGCTCGCGCGCCTCGCCCGCCACGACGGCGGCGGCACGCGCCTCCATCTCGGCGAGCGACTGGTCATAGGGGGTCAGGCCCGGACTGATCCGCCATTCGATATCGGGCATGTCGGGGATATGGGTCACGATCCCCCGTCCTTGCGCCTGGCTCGCCGCCGATGCAAGCGGCGTAGGTCAGCGCGGCGCGATGGCTTTGCATCCGCCAATCGTTTAGGCAGACGCGAACAGGCGGACGGGGTGGGCCGCCAAGGGAGGTAGCATGACCGTCAGGATCGGAACGGTGTGGGACAGCACGCAACAGGTGCTGGCGGGCAGGGCCGGGATGATGGCTCCATTCGCCCTGATCGGCTTCGTCCTGCCCGGCCTGTTGCAGATCCTGCTGCTGCCGTCCTCGCCCGGCCAGTCGTCCATGGGACCGACGGGTCTGGGGCTGATGATCCTGTCCATGCTTCTGGGCATCTGGGCGCAGCTGGCGATCATGGCGCTGGCGACCCATCCGGCCACGACCAGCGGCGATGCATCGCGGGCGGGCCTTCGCCGGATGTGGCCGGTGCTGGGCGTCGCGCTGGTGGTCGGTTTCGCCTTTGCGCTGGTCCTACTGGTGATGATCGTCGTGCTGGGACTGTCCCATTTCGACTTCGCCGCCGCGATGGCCGCCAATGGCGATCCGTCCAAATTCCCGCCGATGAGCGGCGGCGCGGCGCTGTTCCTGGTTCTTTACGGTCTGACCGTCATGGTGGCGTCGCTGTGGATCGTCGCGCGGTTGATGCTGATCTATGCCGTGGTACTGAACGAGCGGCGCGGGCTGGGGGCGATCCGTCGCTCCATCGCGTTGACGCGGGGGATGACCTGGCGGCTGATCGGTGTGTCCCTGCTGTTCGGAATCGTCCTGCTGGTCGCGATGCTGGCGGTGCAGGGCGTCACCGGCGCGGCCCTCCGTCTGGCGCTGGGCGCGGATCGGGCGCTGACGGCTGTCCGGCTGGCGGCGCTGCTGGGATCGGTGGTCAACGCCGGCTTCATGACGCTGGCCTATGTCTTCGTCGCGCGGCTGTACGTCGCGACGGCGGGTGAGCAGGCGCATCGTGAAGAGGTCGGTTCGCCCTCCCTGTGATGAAACGAGCCTTTTGATGAAGCTGGATGTCGTCGCCACCCTGCGGGATGCCTGGGCCCTGTTCCGCCGCGATCGCGCGCTGCTGATCCGGCTGTCCGCGCCCTTTCTGTTCTGGCCTGCCTTTGCGCTGGGGCTGCTGGTGCCCGCGCCCCCGCTGCCCGAGACCGAGGGCGGAGAGGCGACCGCGCGGGCCATGGCCTGGGTCGATTCGGTCGGGACCTGGGCAGGCCATTATGGCGGCTGGTATTTCGCCAGCTATGCGGTCGGCATGATCGGGACGGCGGCGATCCTGGCGCTGACGCTCGGCGGGCCGGTCACGGTCGGCGAGGCGCTGGGCCGCGCGCTCAGGATGGCGCCGCGCTTTCTGTTGGCGATGATCCTGGTCGCGCTGCCGGTGGGGGCGGGGATGCTACTCTACATCTTGCCGGGGCTGTATGTGGCCGGGCGGTTGCTGCTGGTCGGCCCGGTCCTGTTCGCCGAGCGGCGGATGCCTGCCATGGCGGCGCTGGCCCGTTCGGTGTCGCTGACGCGCGGTGCGGGCCTGTCGCTGGCGGCGCTGGCGTCCTGCACCTATCTGGGCGGCATGATCGCGGCCCAGCCCTTCCTCGCGCTGATCGACGTGGTGCAGGGCGACGGCGCGGGCAATCCGGTCGCGGTCGCCTTGCTCCAGGCCGGATCGGCGGCGGTGGCGATGGCGGCAGGGCTCGGCCAGGCGCTGGTGTCGGTCGCGGCCTATCGCCGACTGGTCAATCGCGCGGGCTGAGCCGGGGGATTTGCGGTGCGGCGTCCTCGGGCAGGACGCCCAGCGTCCGTGGGTCGATAAACGTCTCGATTGCGCGCGACACGGCCACGAAGCCCTGCCTGCGATAGAAATTGAGCGCGGACGGGTGGTCGAGCGTGCAGGTATGCACCCACACCCGCTCGACCTTCGCGGTCCAGGCACGCATCAGCGCCTGAGCCATCAGCCAACGGCCATGGCCTTGCCCCGCCAGTTCGGGGATCAGCCCGAAATAGCCGATCTCGCACGCCCCCGCGACGCGATGGTCGAGTTCGAGCAGCCCGACCTCGATCCCCGCCCGGTCGACGACGGCGAAGACCGAGACGGCGGGGTCGTGAATGATCGCGGTCAGCGTCGCATCGTCCATCACCAGCCGCGAGAACCACAGCCAGGGCGCGCCGACGCGCGCGAACAGCGTGCGATACTTGGCCGGATCGGGCCTGGCCCAGGCGACCAGTTGCAGCGGCGAGCCGGGCATGGGGCGCGGCCTTGGCCGTTCGTGCATCTCCAGCGTGGTGACGATGGTGGCGATCTCGGCGGGGTCGACGGGGATCAGCGCCACGGGCTTACTCCCACGTCGCCAGCGGCGGGAGGCTCATCAGGATCGCATCGATATTGCCGCCGGTCTTCAACCCGAACAACGTGCCCCGGTCATAGACCAGGTTGAACTCGGCATAGCGCCCGCGCCACGCCAGCATCTGCGCGCGGTCGGCCTCGGTCGAGGGCAGGCCCATGCGCCGCCGGACGATGCGCGGGAAGACGTCCAGAAACGCCTCGCCGACATCGCGGGTGAAGGCGAAATGACCGTCGAAATCGCCCTCCAGATGGTCGTAGAAGATGCCGCCCACGCCGCGATGCACCTGGCGATGCGGGATGTAGAAATAGTCGTCGGCCCAGGCCTTGAACCGGGGGTAATGCTCCGGGTCATGCGTGTCGCACGCCGCCTTCAGCCGGGCGTGGAAGTCGGCGGTGTCTTCCGCGACGGGCAGCGGCGGATTGAGGTCCGCGCCGCCGCCGAACCAGCGCTTGGTCGTGGTCAGGAACCGCGTGTTCATATGGACCGCTGGCACATGCGGGTTGGCCATATGCGCGACCAGGCTGATCCCCGTCGCCACGAAACGCGGATCGTCGCCAGCGCCGTGGATGGTCTTGGCGAATGGCCCCTCGAAGGTGCCGCCGACCGTGGAGACGTTGACGCCGACCTTTTCGAAGACCCGGCCCTTCATCACCCCGCGCATGCCGCCACCGCCGGGCTCGCCGCTGGGATCGGCACGGTCCCAGGCGGTGTATTGGAAGGCGGCGTCCGATCCCGCCTCACGCTCGATCGCCTCGAACTCGGCGCAGATCCGGTCCCGCAGGGACTCGAACCAGAGGCGGGCGGCGTCCTGCTCGGCGTCGAGCGCGATGTCGGGAGTACGGCTGTTCATCGCGCGGCGTTCTGGGCGGGGGCGGGGGCCAGGGTCAACCGGGCATTTGGTCCCAACCGGTCTGGCGCCGCGCCTCGGCCAGCAGAATCCCGCCGGTGACCGCGACGTTGAGCGAGCGGACGCGGCTGCGCATCGGCACGCGCACCCGGATATCGGCGGCGTCGTGCACCGCCTCCGGAACGCCAGCCCCCTCCGAACCGAGCAGGATCACATCGTCGGGATGGAACACCATCTCGGGCAGCGGGATCGCACCCAGCGTCGTCGCCAGCACGATCCGCCCGCGCGTCGCGGCGCGGAACGCATCCCAGTCGGCATGGCGCATAACCTCGGCCATGGCGGCATAATCCATCGCCGATCGGGCAAGCGCCCGGTCGGAATAGGGAAAGCCCATCGGCTCGATCAGGTCGACCGCGACGCCGAAACAGGTCGCGGTGCGGATCAGCGTGCCGACATTGCCCGCGATATCGGGCTCATGCAGCGCCAGGCGCATCAGTGGCCGGGGAAGGACAGCAGCGCATCGACCGCGATGTCCTCCTTGCGCAGGGCATCGGCCCCGCCGAGATCGGGCAGGTCGACCAGGAACTGCGCCTGCTCGACCATACCGCCCGCCTTGCGGATCAGCCGGACGGCGGCGCGCGCGGTGCCGCCGGTGGCGATCAGGTCGTCGACCAGCAGCACGCGAGCGCCGGGGACCAGCGCATCCTCATGGATGGCGATGCGGTCTTGACCGTATTCCAGCGCATAATCCTCCGCGATGGTCGCACCGGGCAGCTTGCCGTCCTTGCGGATCAGCAGCACGCCCGCCTTCAGCGGCACCGCAAGCGCGGCGGCGAAGATGAAGCCGCGCGCCTCGATCCCGGCGACCAGATCGACGGTCCCGCGTGTCGCGGCGGCCATCCGCTCGACCGTCTGCGCGAAACCCTTGGGGTCTAGCAGCAAGGTGGTGATGTCGCGGAACTGGATGCCGGGCTTGGGGAAATCCGGGATGGTGCGGATCAGGGATTTCAGGTCGTCATGGGCGCTCATGAGGGCGTCATGGGCCTGTGGGGCGCGGGGGTAAAGGGGGATGCCCGAACTCCACCACTTCCGTCAGCCCGAGCGAAGTCGAAGGCCAAAGGGAAGCCCGTTGCCAGGCGAGGTGGAGAGGGCAGGGCGTGGGCTTCGACTTCGCTCAGCCCGAACGGGGGTTGAGATTGCCGGGGGGCAGGACGGAAAGGCCCAATAAAACGGGCGGTTCCCTCGTCGGAAACCGCCCCAGTTCTCTCACATCGGGCTTTCCCGATCTCAGTGTTTCACGTCGCGCCAGACATTCTGATACGCGCCCCAGGCGAGGAAGCAGAAGATCAGGATGAAGACGAACGCCCCGATTCCGGCCGCGTGACGCGATTCCAGCTTGGGCTCGGCGGTCCAGGTCAGGAAGGCGGCAACGTCCTTGGCCATCTGGTCGCGGCTGGCCAGCGTGCCATCGGCATATTGGACCTGCCCGTCCTGCGTCAGCGGCGGCGGCATCGCAATGTTCAGGTTTGCGAAATAGGGGTTGTAGTGCAGCCCGGTCGGCGTCTTGGCGTCGGGGAACTTGCGCAGCAGCTCTGCGGGCTGCGGGCGATAGGCGTCGGGGCCGATCAGCGAGTAGATATAGTTGCCGCCGTCATGCCGCGCCTTGGCCATCAGCGACAGATCGGGCGGCAGCGCGTTGTTGTTCGCCGCGCGCGCCGCCACCTCGTTGGCGAAGGGCGAGGGGAAACGGTCGGCGGGGACGTTCTTGCGCGTCGTCGCCTCGCCCGTCTCCGGATTGATGCTCGGCTGTTCGATCACCCACTGGTTGGCGATCGCCTTCAGCTCGGGGTCGTTATAGCCCAGGTCCTTTAGGTCGCGGAACGCCACCAGCCGCAGCGAGTGGCAGGCCGCGCAGACCTCCTTATAGACCTGAAACCCGCGCTGGAGCTGGCGGCGGTCGAAGCGGCCGAAAATGCCGTCCGACGCCAGATGCGCGGGCTTGGGGTGAAGGTGGAACTCCTCCTCGGCGGTGGGGGCTGGCGGCTCGGAGATGAGCCCCGAGACGCTGCCCCACAGCGCGATGGCGAGGACGAAGGTGAAGGCCGCCCCGACCAGGAATGCGATGCCACGAACCATGTTCAGCTATCCTCTTTCGGTTCGGGTCAGGCCAGGGCCGACTTGGTGGGTGCGGTCCCGCCATGCTTGGACAACACGGCTTCGGTGATCGAATGGGGCAGCGGCGCGGGGCGCTCCGTCCGGGCGATCCAGGGCAGGATCACCAGGAAGTGGAGGAAATAATAGGCCGCCGTGATCTGGCTGAGGATGATGAAGAAGGGCGTCGCGGGCGAACCGCCGCACCAGCCGAGCAGCAGCACGTCGACCACCAGCACCCAGAAGGCGACCCGCGCCTTGGGCCGGAAATTGTTCGACCGCACCGGCGAACTGTCCAGCCAGGGGAGGAAGAACAGCAGCAGGATCGACCCGAACATCGCTAGCACACCCCACAGCTTGGCGGGCAGGATGAAGTCGGCGGTGAAGGCGCGCAGGATCGCGTAGAAGGGCCAGAAATACCATTCGGGCACGATATGCGCCGGCGTCGAGAGCGGATTGGCCGGGATATAATTGTCCGGATGGCCCAGATAATTGGGGAAGAAGAACAGCAGCCCCGCGAAGACCAGCAGGAAGACGCCCAGCCCGACCGCATCCTTGGCGGTGTAATAGGGGTGGAAGGGCACGGTATCCTGCTCGCCCTTCACGTCCACACCGGTCGGGTTGTTCGAGCCGGGAATGTGCAGCGCCCAGATGTGCAGGATGATGACGCCCGCAATCACGAAGGGCAGCAGATAGTGGAGCGAGAAGAAGCGGTTCAGCGCGGCATTGTCCGGCGCGAACCCGCCGAGCAGCCAGATGCGGATGGTATCGCCGACCACCGGGATCGCCGAGAAGAAGCCGGTGATGACCTGCGCGCCCCAGAAGCTCATCTGCCCCCAGGGGAGCACATAGCCCATGAACGCGGTCGCCATCATCAGGAGGAAGATGACCACGCCGAGCAGCCACACCATCTCGCGCGGGGCCTTGTAGGACCCGTAATAGAGGCCGCGGAAGATATGGGTGTAGACGACGATGAAGAACATCGACGCGCCGTTGGCGTGGGCATAGCGCAGGAACCAGCCCGAATTCACGTCGCGCATGATGCTTTCGACCGAGTCGAAGGCGACGCCCGCATTGGCGGCATAGTGCATCGCCAGCACGACGCCGGTGATGATCTGGATGGCGAGCGCGGCACCGGCCAGCACGCCGAAATTCCAGAAGTAATTCAGGTTGCGCGGCACCGGATAGCCCGCGCCCACGGCGTTGTAGACGAGGCGCGGCAGCGGCAGCTTCTCGTCCAGCCAGCGCATGACCGGCTGCTTCGGCTGATAATGTTTGGCCCAGGGAAAGCTCATCTCTCGGGTCTCCCTTATGCGGCCACGCCGACCGTGACGGTCGTGTCGGTGTCGAATTTATACTCGGGAACCAGCAGGTTCAGCGGCGCCGGGCCCTTTCGGATACGCGCGGCGGTGTCATAGGCAGAGCCGTGGCAGGGGCAGAAATAGCCGCCATAAGGCCCCTTGTTCTCGCCCTCGCCAGCACCCAGCGGCACGCAGCCCAGATGGGTGCAGACGCCCAGCGTGATCAGCCAGTTCGTCTTGCCCGGCTTGGTCCGCTCCGCCAGCGTCTGCGGATCGCGCAGTTCGGACAGCGGCACGGCGTTGGCCTCGGCGATTTCCTTGGGCGTCAGGTTGCGGACGAACAGCGGCTGCTTGCGGAAGCTGGCCTTGATCGCCTGTCCGGGGGCGATCTTGGACAGGTCGATCTCGGTGGTGGACTGGGCGAGAACGTCGGCCGACGGGTTCATCTGGTTGATGAGCGGCAGGACGATCGCCAGTGCGCCCACGCCCGCAAAGGATACGGCGGCGACATTGATGAAGTCGCGGCGACGGGGATCATGGACCTCTTCGTGGAATGGCTCCGGCGCCTCGCCGGGGGGTACGGTGTTCTCCGTCATCGCCATTCGTCCTGTCCCTCCACCTTCGCTCGCGTTCGACACGATACGCTTTCGACGGTCGTGCCGGATTGCCCCCGGTCATGCGCCGCCTGTCCCAAGCCCGTCCTTGATGAACGGTGCGTCAGGTTAGCCTTGCTTGACCGGCTTTGCCAATCCCCTTTGGCCAGATGGCGCCCGACCGTTCAGTAGCCGTGCAGGCGGCAGGGCGCAGGAACCACCTTTCGCGCTGCGGGGTTGACCGCTGATCGCCACGGATGACGGACCCCTGCCGCACCCGCTCAGCCTGGATCAGGGGCATGGAGAGGATGATGACCCTGAAAAAGATGGGCTGGGCCACGGCCCTTGCGGCCGGTCTGCTGGCGCTTGGCGGGTGCGCCGATGGCTATGGCTATGGCTATAGCGGTGTGTCGGTGGGCGCGGGTTATGGTGGCGGATACGCGCCGGGCTATTATGGCGGCGGCTATGGCGGTTACGGTTACGCCCCGTCCTATTTCGGCTGGTATGACGACTTCTATTATCCGGGCACCGGCGTCTATGTTTACGACCGGTATCGCCGTCCGTTCCGCTGGAATGACGGCCAGCGCGCCTATTGGGAAGGGCGCCGCGATGCGTGGCGCGGCGGGGCGATCCGGGATCAGTGGCGCGGCTGGGGCCGGGGCGGCTGGCGTGGACCGGTGCCCGGAGTGGCTCCTGCGCCCGGCGGCTGGCGCGGCAATCCCGGCCGGTGGCGCGGCGGCGAGGGCGTTCGCCCGACTCCGTCCGCGCCGCGTCCCGGCGGCTGGCGTGGCGGCCGACCGGGAGGACGCGGCGGGCGCGGTCAGCGTTAACCGGCCTGCGGGCGGGCCCCGCGTTAACCGGCCTGCGGGCGGGCCCCGCGTTAACCGGCCTGCGGGCGGGCCCCGCGTTAACCGGCCTGCGGGCGGGCCCCGCGTTAACCGGCTTGCGGGCGGGTGCGAATCATGACGGTGGGGCGCATCGTCATGACCGGGACATCGTGCTGATTGAGCACGGTCCAGCGGCTGATGACGAAGCCCATCTCCGGGCGACTGGCGGACGCCCGCACCTCCAGCACCTCCGCTTCGCAATGGAGCGTGTCGCCGGGAAAGACGGGCCTTGTCCAGCGCAGCTCGTCGACACCGGGCGAGCCGATGCTCTGGAAGCCGGTGTCGCGGAAATGCTCGACGATCATCGCCATCGCCATCGACGCGGTGTGCCAGCCGCTGGCCGACAGCCGCCCGAAATGGGTGGCGGCGGCGGCTTCGTCGGACAGGTGAAAAGGCTGGGGATCGTAGCGCTGGGCAAAGGCGATGACCTCGTCCCGCTCCACCTTGTACGCGCCGAACCGCGATACGTCGCCGACCGCGACATCCTCCAGCCAGATCATCCTCTCGTCTCCTTAACGTCGCAACGCGCGGCGGAACGGCGCGTCGTTGCCGTCCAGCCCCTGGCCCGGCGGCAGGCCGATCAGGTCGCGCAACAAGGGTGCAACGTCGACATTGGCGAATGGTGCCAGCCGCACCCCCGACCGGAAGGCCGGGCCATTGGCGATGAACAGCGCGGCCATGGTCGGATCTTCATGGTCATAGCCGTGCATCCCCCCGACAAAGGGTTTGTCCGGCGCCTTCGGCTCGATCATCCATCCGGCATCGGCGAGACAAAAATAGGGTGCGATGCGGGGATTGCGTCCATAATGGAAACGCGCCGGAATCTCGCTCTTGCGCCAGCAGGTCATGTGGCCGCGCCGACCCAGCAGGCGCGCCTCCAGCGCGGCTTCGCGTCCCGGCTTGGCGGTGATCGAGGCGAAGGGGCCGTCGTCGCTGAGATCGTAATCGGCCGGGTTCAGCAACTGGTCGAGCGCGATCACCCGGTCGCTCGACGTCGCGGCCATGCCGTGATCGGCCACGACCAGCAGGTTGGCGGGCTGGTGCAATTCGGCAAGGCCCGCCACCAGCTGTCCGATCGCCACATCGGCCTTGGCGATGGCGGCGTTCACGCCCGGAGCGTCGGGGCCAACTTCATGCCCGGCAATATCCACCTCGTCGATATAGAGGGTGAGGAAGCGGGGACGCGTGGCGGCCGGACGACGCAGCCAGTCGATGAGCGCATCGACCCGCTGACGGTCGGACACGGCCGAGTTGTACGCCTGCCAGTCATGCGGGCGGAGGCCGCCCGTAACGGTGTGATGGATGTCGTCGTGCAGAACGCCGCCCCAGCCGACGGTGGAACCTGGCCAGAACATGGTGGCGGTGGGGATGCCCGCCTTTTCCGCCGTGACCCAGATCGGCTCGGCGGCGTCCCACCAATAGGGCTGCTCCGACGACATGGTGAAGCGTTCGCCCGGATGCGTCGGATCGGTGAAGCTGTTGGAGACGATGCCGTGGCGATCGGGAACCAGCCCCGTCACCAGCGTCCAATGGTTGGGAAAGGTCTTGGACGGAAAGGACGGCCGCATCGGTGCGCTCACGCCACCCGCCGCCAGCCGCGACAGATTGGGGGTGATACCCCGTTGCAGATAATCGGCACGGAACCCGTCGATCGATACCAGGATCGTGACCGGTGCGCGTTCGTCCTGCATCGGGGCAGCGGGCGCAGCACCCGTCATGGCGGCGGGTGCAGCGTTCGTCACCGGGGGCAGGGCGGGCGGGTTGTAGGGATAGGCGCAACCGCCCAGCAGGGCGAGCGCAAGGGCGGCGAGGGGGAGTCGGATCACGGGAGGGACAGTCCTTTCGGATCAGCCCGATAGCGCCGCAATATGACACTGGCGAGTGGAAGCTGCCGCCCTGTGCAGGGTCAGTCGACCGGGAAGAACTGGCGGATGGTCGGGTCGGCATTGCGGAGCAACAGGCGGAGCCGTTCGGCAGCTTCTGCGGGTTGGTCGCCGGGCAGTCCGGCCATCGCCCATTCGCCGAATTCGAGGCCGTCGGTCATCCGGTCGTCGAGAATACGGATGTCCGCGTGACGGGGATCGCGCATGATGCGGGACAGCGTTTCACGCACGCTGTCCGCAGGCCCTTCGAGCAGTTGGCGATATTCGCCGTCGCCGATCCATAACAGGCCGGAGATGCCGTCCATGCCGTTGTTGCGGCGCGAGGCGGACAGAATGGCCTGGTGGTCGGCGCGTTCGTCATCGCCGACGGCACGGCTGGTGTAGATGACACGGCGAAACGCGCTAACATGGATCATATTTCGTGCGTAGCGGGCCGAACCGCTTCTGCAAAGCGGCAATAAGCAGGTCAGGGCGCCGGTCGAGCGAACCCGACCGGCGCAATGGGGATCAGACGTTGAACCGGAACAACATCACGTCGCCGTCCTGGACGACATATTCCTTGCCCTCCGCACGCAGCTTGCCCGCATCGCGTGCGCCCGCTTCGCCCTTGAAGGCAATATAGTCGGGATAGGCGATCGTCTCGGCGCGGATGAAGCCGCGCTCGAAATCGCTATGGATTTCGCCCGCCGCATTCGGGGCCTTGGCGCCGCGATGAACGGTCCAGGCGCGCGCTTCCTTCGGGCCGACGGTGAAGAAGGTCAGCAGATCGAGCAGCGCATAACCCGCACGAATCACGCGGGCGAGGCCGGTTTCCGACAGGCCCAGCTCCGAGAGGAACTCGCCGCGATCCTCGGCGGGCATGGTCGCGATCTCGGCCTCGATGGCGGCGGAGACGACGACGGCCTGCGCACCCTCGGCGGCGGCCTTTTCGAAGACGCGCTGCGAATGGGCATTGCCGTTCGCCGCGTTCGATTCCTCGACATTGCAGACATAGAGGACGGGCTTGGCGGTCAGCAGCTGCGCCTGCGAAAAGACGCGGGCTTCCTCCTCGTCCTTGGGCACGGTCAGCCGCGCAGGCTTGCCGTCGCGCAGCAGCTCCAGCGTCTGGCCCAGCACCGAGGCGGCGATCTTGGCTTCCTTGTCGCCCTGCTGACCCTTCTTGATGAAGGCGGGGACGCGCTTTTCCAGGCTTTCCAGGTCGGAGAGCATCAGCTCGGTCTCGACCGTCTCGGCGTCGGCGATCGGATCGACCTTGCCCTCGACGTGCGTGACGTCACCGTCCTCGAAGCAGCGCAGGACGTGGACGATCGCGTCCACCTCACGGATGTTGCCCAGGAACTGGTTGCCCAGGCCCTCGCCCTTGGATGCGCCGCGCACCAGCCCCGCAATGTCGACGAATGCCAGCTGCGTCTCGATGATCTTGGCCGAGCCGGCGACCTCGGCGAGCTGGTACAGGCGCGGATCGGGCACCGCGACGTTGCCGACATTGGGCTCGATCGTGCAGAACGGATAATTGGCGGCCTGCGCCGCCGCCGTTTCGGTCAGCGCGTTGAAAAGGGTGGACTTGCCGACATTCGGCAGGCCGACGATGCCGCAGCGGAAACCCATGCGTCGCTTATCCTACAGGAAAGGGGAAAGCGTCCCTCTAGCGAGGATGGGGGAATTTCTCAACCGATGGCTGCGGGGGCGGGGGGCATCTGCCCCAACCTCCGTTCAGCCTGAGCGGAGGCGGGGAATGCCCGGTCCGTCAGGCGGCGCTAACCGCCAGCACGGCGGCATAGCCGAGCAGCATGACGCCCATCGCGCCCGAAAAGCCCATCAGCACCAGACCCATATAGCGCAGGATCGGCGGATTGGCGCGCTGCGCCTTCTTGTTCCGGCCCAGGCCCGACAGCACGAAGCTGGCCAACATACCAAAGGTGAAGACAGCGAATTCGAGCATCGAGGACAGGTCCGCAAATAAGGAGGTGCGATCGCCATCCTCCTTACCCAATACAGGTTAACGGCACGATATCGCCGCGATCAGCCGCCCCATATTGACGACGAGTCGAGGGAACTTTTCGTCTGATCGCGGGTGCGGCGCATGTCGTCGCCCCCGTTCCGGTCGGATCAGCGATAATTGAAGCTGACGCTGATCCGTTCACCCTTGGCGCCGTTGGGCACGACCTCATGCCGCAACCAGCTTTCCCAGAGCAGCACCGTGCCCGGTTCGGGCGTGGCGGTGGCGAAGGTAGCCAGATCGTCCGGCGCATCGGGGCGACGTGGCGGCGCGGCCATCAGCATCGGCAGGCGCGGATCCTCCAGCTTCAGCGCGCCCGAGCCCTTGGGCATGGCGACATAGAGGGTGCCCGACACCACCGAATGCGGGTGGATATGCGCCGAGTGATGGCCGCCCGGCTTCAGGACATTGACCCACAGGCTGTCGAGCTTCAGCTTGCGCCCGCCCAGATCGAAGGCACATTCCTCGGCAAAGCGCGCGACATGACGGTCGAGCTTCTTCTTGAGGTCGGCAAACACCGGATCGCGGATCGGCAGGTCGTTGAGCGAGGCGTAGCTGGTATAGCCGCGATAGCCATGTTCCTTGCTCCAGCGCCGCCCGGCGCGGTCGTCCTCGGCCAGTGCCCAGCAGCTTTGTTCGATGTCCGCCAGCAGATCGGTATCGTCCAGCTGGCCCTCATAGAGCAGCGAGGCGAAGAGGCGCCGCACGCTCATGCCGCATCCCCCAGCCGGAGGGCGATATCGTTGACGAAGCGCACATCGTCGCCCTCCGCCAGCCAGTGCGCCTCCGCCGCCAACGCGCCGAGCAGGTCGGACAGCGGCTCGATCTCGGACTTGGCATAATTGCCCAGCACATGGCCGGTCACGCGGTCCTTGTGTCCCGGATGGCCGATGCCGAGGCGCACGCGGCGAAAGTCCGGCCCCAGATGCTGGTCGATCGAGCGAAGGCCGTTATGCCCCGCCGTGCCGCCGCCGGTCTTCACCTTGACCCGGAAAGGCGCGATGTCGAGCTCGTCGTGGAAGACGGTCAGGGCCTCGACGCCCAGCTTGTAGAAGCGCAGCGCGTCGCCGACGCTCCGCCCGCTCTCGTTCATGAAGGTCGCAGGCTTCAGCAGCAGGATCTTCTGCCCGCCGATCCGGCCTTCCTGGGTCCAGCCCTGGAATTGCTTCTTCACCGGGCCGAAATCATGCACCTCGGCAATGGCGTCCATCGCCATGAAGCCGACATTGTGGCGGTGCATCGCATATTGCGCGCCCGGATTGCCCAGCCCGGTCCAGACCTGCATGTCCCATTCCTCATTCACGTTACGGATGAGGCCCCTAGCATCGGGTGTCGGGACGCCAAAGCTGCTATTCGGGCCCCGGCCCCGTCAGCCGGTCGATCGCGCGCTCGGTCATGTGACGATAGACGCCGTCCGAATAGCGGTGCGTGCCGACGAAATGGACCAGTCGCTCATCGCCGGTGACCGGTGTGCGCCAGTAGTTGTAATAGCGGCTATAGGGCAGGGTGAGGGTGCCGGGCTCGTTGGAGAGCAGGAAGTTCGACGTCACCTGTTCGCTGCCCCATTCGGCCCAGGTCGCGGTGCCGACCAGATTCTCGGCCCTGCGCGAAAAGGTCGCCGCTGCTTTGCGGTCGCTGGGTCCACCGCGAGCGAAGCCCGCAAATCCCGACGACGCCCGGACGTAGGAATGGCATTCCGCCTCGGGATAGGCGGCATAACGGGATTCGATCAGCGCCTGCATGTGCGCCGGAGCCGACACCGGGCCGTCGGGATATTTGCGTCGGACGAACTCCGGCAGCGTCTGGATGCCCAAGGCCTGGCTGTCGGGGCCGCCCAACAGCATGAAGCCCCGATTTCCGGTGATCGCCGCGCGAACCTCGGGCACGTCGCCCAGCGTCACGGTGTCAGAATCCAGCTGGACGACATAGTGATCGGCGCGCAGGTCGAGCAGTACCAGCAATCTTTCCCAGGTGCCGCCGCGCGGACACGCGCCGGTATCGATCTCCGCGATCGGAATTATCCGGGGCGTGCCGCAATGCCGTGCCAGGGTGCGCCGGTCCGCCTCCGTCAGGCTGCCGTCGTCGATCAGGACGATCCGGCCCATGGCCAGTTGCTGGTGGAAGGATTTGACCGCGACCAGATAGGGGATCAGCGTACGGGTGCCGATCATCGACAGGATGATCACACCATCGTCGCGGGGGATGATCGGCGGCGTCGCCAGGATCCGCCGCGCGACATGCAGGTGAAGGTGCATCCGCGCCCGGCGCATTGTCCGGTCAAAGACCTTGCATAAAAGCCGGTGGGGACGGGCGGACGACGTCATCATAAGGGGATGCGGCAGCGCGGCGGCGATGACAAGCCAGTCACGCCCCCCGCCTGGTCATAATGATACGCTTCGACGGCGACGTCAGATCAGCCCCTGTGCCCGCAGGCTGACATGCCCCGAGGTGCCGATGATGATATGGTCATGCACCGTGATGCCCAGCCTCTTCCCCGCCTCTGCAATGGCGCGGGTCACGTCGATATCGGCGCGGCTGGGGGAAGGGTCGCCGCTGGGGTGGTTGTGGACCAGGATCAGCGCGGCCGAACCGAAGTCGATGGCGCGCCGGATCACCTCGCGGACATAGACGGGCGCCTGGTCGATCGAACCCTGTCCCATCAATTCGTCGCGGATCAGCATGTTGCGGGTGTTCAGATGCAGCACCCGTACCCGCTCGACCCCGTGATGCGCCATGTCGGCGTGCAGATAATCGAGCAGCGCCTGCCAGTTGGACAGGACCGGGCGCTTCATCGCCTCCGCCTGGACCAGCCGCAGCGCGCAGGCCTGGGCGATCTTGATCGTCGCCGCCGCCGTCTCGCCTATGCCGTCGACCCGCTGGAGCGCGATGGGGTCGGCGGTCAGGACGCCGCCGATGTCGTGGAACTCGCGCAGCAGCGCCTTGGCCATCGGCTTGGTATCGCGGCGCGGAATGGCGGTCATCAAGAGATATTCGATCAGTTCATGATCGAGCAATCCGCCACCGCCCAGCAATCGGTCGCGCAGCCGCGCGCGGTGTCCGGCATGATCGTTCGCCTCGATTTCGCTGGTATCGCGCATGTCCCGTCCCCCGTGGCGGAGCATCATAAGGCGAGCAGCGGGAACTGTCGCCGGGCTTCGCGCGATTGCGTGGCGCGGGGTCCGGTGTTTATGACGTGGGTCAAGAATAAGGGAGTGGCATCGGGGTGGAGGGCGCAAGCGAGGAGAGCGAGACGCGCGTGACCCCGGTCGCGAGCCCCGCCCGCCGTTTCCGTCGCCTTCAGCTGACCCTGATCGCCGTCGCGCTGGTCATCCTGGCCGCGTTGATCGCGCTGTGGATCGAACGCAAGCCGCTGGCGGGGCAGGTGCTGGACCGCGAACTGGCAAGGCGCGGCGTGCCGGCGCGCTACAGGATTTCCGATCTGGGTTTCGGTCGCCAGCGGCTGACCAACGTCGTGCTGGGCGACCCGCAGCGCCCCGACCTCGTCGCCGACTGGCTGGAGACGCGGACCCGCATGACCCTGTCGGGACCGATCGTGACGGGCGTGCGCGCCGGGCGGGTCCGCCTGCGCGGGCGGTTGATCGACGGACGGATCAGCCTGGGAACGCTTGATAAGCTGATGGGGCCGCCCGACACATCGGGCAAGCCGTTCCAGCTGCCTAAGCTCGACGTGGCGGTGCAGAATGGCGGCATCCGGCTCGAAACGCCGCAGGGGGGCGTCGGCCTGAGCCTCTCGGGGCAGGGGGTGCTGAGCGACGGCTTTACCGGGCGGCTGGCGGCGGTCGCGCCCAGGCTCGTGATGGGCGATTGCGTCGCCACCGGGCTGGCTGCCCCCCTGCGTGTCCGGGTGGTGCGCGAACAACCGACGCTGACCGGGCCGCTGCAAATCGGCAATCTGCGCTGTGGCGAGGTAGCGGTCGCCGATCTGGCGGCGCGGGTCGATGTGACCTTCGGCGCGGCGCTCGATCGCTGGCAGGGGCGCGCTTCGCTCGGCAGCGGAGCGATCCGCCATCCGGTCCTGGCCGCCGCCGCGATCGATGGACAGATCGACTTTTCCGGCACACCCAAGGGTACGCAAGGGCGCATGGAAGTCGCCGCGCGCAACGTCGTCGCCCGCGTCGGTCGCGCCGAGCGGGCGATGGTCGCGGGTCGCTATCTGATCGGCGCCGCCACCCGCTTCGATGGACAGGCGCAACTGGGCGGTGCGCAGGCGTCGGCCGCCGCGCTGGCCCCCGTCTTGAAGGCGGGCGAGGCGGCGGCGGGCACGCCGGTCGGGCCGGTGCTGCGCGCCATGACCCAGGCGGTCGGACGGGCAGGGCGTCGCTTCGCCGCCGATATGGCGCTGGCGATCGACAGCGACCGGGGGCCACGCGGGCCGGGCTTCGCGGTGCGCGTGCCGCGCCTGACGGTCGCGTCGGCCAGCGGCGGGCGGCTCGCCTTCGCGGGCGGCTATGGCCTCGCCTATGATGCGCGGGGGCTGCGGATCGATACGCGGGCGGCGATGGGCGGCGGTGGTCTGCCGAGCCTGCGGGCGACGCTGCAGCAGGATGGACCGAAACAGCCGATGCGCGGCACCGCCGAGCTGGCGCGTTACGAGGCAGGCGGGGCGGCCCTGGCCTTCGACCGGATGGTGTTCCGCTCCGCCGTCAATGGCGAAACCCAGGTGACGACCCGTGTCGCGCTGTCCGGGCCGATCAGCGGCGGGCGGATCGACGGGCTGGTCCTGCCCATCGCCGCGCGCTGGGACGGCGGGCGGCGGTTGCTGATCAATCCGGACTGCCAGCCGCTGGCGATCGACCGGCTGGCGCTGTCGGGGCTGAGGCTGGCGAAGGTGGCCACGCGGCTGTGTCCGCTGGACGGCGCGCTCGTCCGGCTTGACGGCACGCGCCTGAGCGGTGGTGCGCAGCTGGGGGCGACCAGGCTGGTCGGGCAGATCGGCAGCAGCCCGCTGACCCTGGCGGCGGCGACCACCCGCTTTGCGCTGGCCGACCGCAGCTTCACGCTGACCGGCGTGCAGACCGTCATCGGCCGCCCCGAATCGCCGACCCGGATCGACGCAGCCGAATTGAACGGCCGGATCACGTCGGAAGGCCTTGCGGGCCAGTTCACCGGCGGCGCGGGGCAGGTGGGGCAGGTGCCGCTACTGCTGGGCGAGGCTGGCGGCGACTGGCGGCTGGCGGGCGGCGTGCTGACGCTGAACGGCGCGCTTCAGGTGCGCGACGCACGGGCCGATTCGCCGCGCTTCCTGCCCATGGCGGCGCGTGACGTCACGCTGACGCTGGCGGGCAGCCGGATCGACGCCAGGGGCACGTTGTTCGAGCCGACCAAGTCGGTGAAGGTCGCCGACGTCGCCATCACCCATGCGCTCGACAAGGGCGCGGGCGCGGCGGACCTGAGCGTGCCGGGCATCACCTTCACCAAGGACTTCCAGCCCGAATTGCTGACCCCGGTGACGAAAGGCGTGATCGAGGATGTGCGCGGGCCGATCAACGGGCGCGGGCGTATCGTCTGGGATGCGAACGGCGTGCGGTCGACCGGGCGATTCGGCACCGACGGGATCGACCTGGCCGCCGCGCTCGGCCCGGTCAGCGGCATCGCAGGCACGATCGACTTCACCGACCTGCTGGCGCTGGAAAGCGCACCGGGACAGGTGGCGACCGTCAAGACGATCAATCCGGGCATTCAGGTGACGAACGGCGTCATCCGCTATCAGACCCTGTCGGGCGCGCGGGTGAGGGTGGAGAGCGGCCGCTGGCCGTTCGCGGGCGGCATGCTGACGCTGGACCCGACGCTGCTCGACTTCTCGCAGCCGGTCGAACGTCGCATGACCTTTCATGTCGAGGGGGCGGCGGCGGACCAGTTCCTGCTCCAGTTCGACTTCAAGAATCTGAATGCCACCGGCGTCTTCGACGGCACCCTGCCGATGATCTTCGACGAGCGGGGCGGGCGGATCGAGGGCGGTCGGCTGGCCGTGCGCGCCGGCGGCGGCAGCATCGCCTATCTCGGCGAATTGAGTCAGAAGGATCTGGGCGTCTGGGGCAATCTGGCGTTCGGGGCGTTGCGCTCGCTCAACTATCGGTCCTTGCGGATCGACATGAACGGGCCGCTGGCGGGCGAGATGGTGACCGATGTGCGCTTCGCCGGGATCAGCCAGGGCACGGGCGCCAAGTCCAACTTCATCATCCGGCGGCTCCAGCGCCTGCCCTTCATCTTCAACGTGCGGATCAAGGCGCCCTTTCGCGGGCTGCTCGATTCGGCGCAGTCCTTCTACGATCCGCGCCGTCTGATCCAGCGCAACCTGCCCGCGCTGCTGGAAGAACAGAACAAGCGCGCCGCGCCGCCTGCGAATCCCGCCGCCACCTCCATTCAGCCATCCGCAAGCGAGACCGTGCCATGACCGTAACAGGATTGAAAACGCTGGGAAGGATGCCGATCTTGGATGCGACACGATGGATGCCGGTCGCGCTGACCCTGCTGAGCGGAGGATGCGTCAATATCTCCGCGCCGGAGAAGCCGATCGAGATCAATCTGAACATCAATGTGACGCAGGAAGTGGTATATCGCCTGGATGGCGAGGCCAAATCGCTGATCCAGCAAAATCCGGGGATATTCTAATCATGAAGGCAAAGACGGTGATCCTGGCGCTCGGCGCGGTGGCGCTGCTGGGCGTATCGGGCATGGCGATGGCGCAGCGCGACCCGGCCTATGCCGCCGCGCGCGCCGAGGGTCTCGTAGGCGAACAGCCCGATGGCTATCTGGGCATCGTCGGCAGTGCGACGCCCGCGCTGCGCACGTTGGTCAACAGCATCAACATCCAGCGCAAGGCGGCCTATACCCAAAAGGCCCAGGCCAGCGGCGCGACCGTCGAGCAGATGGCCTTCACCAGCGGCTGCAACCTGATCGCGCAGACGGCCAGCGGCGAGAAGTACAAGACACCCGAGGGCGTGTGGAAGACCCGCACCGGCGCCGCACCGGAACGCGCGCCCGCCTGCGTGTAATTCCTTCTAACTCCCCTCCCGCAGGCGGGAGGGGCTGGGGGGAGGGGGCTTCGGCGGTGATGGAGCGAGCGGTTTTGAGGCGCGCCCAGTCCCTCCAACCGACATCTTTTCCTTCATGGACAGCGCCAGCCCTCCCCCGCCCCCTCCCGCCTGCGGGAGGGGAGAAGAAGGGGGGAGAGTAAAGACGGCGGGGCACCATCCTGTCACTCCCCGGCAACAATGCTTAACACATCTGTCACAAGCCCACCCCCAGGCGGTTGACTTGGGGGGAGGGGCTTTCTAAACGGGCCTCGCCTTGGCGGGGTCGCTCGCCGTTCGCGCGCATTCTCCCCTTCGGTGACGAAATCAGGTGAGGGTGGCTGCGTGGCGGAGAAGGAACCCGGACAGGACTTTGGCGATGCGGACGATCCGCGTCTGGCCGCGCTGGATCAGCGATTGGCCAAGGCGAGAGCGGACGGCGCAGCGCGGCAGGGGGTGAAGGTGGACGCCGACAGGGGTTATTCCCAAGGCAGCCGCGTGATCTCCGCGCTGATCGGAAGTCTTGTCGGCAGTGCGTTGATCGGCTGGCTATTCGACCGCTGGTTCGGCACCGCACCCTGGGCCCTGATCGTGATGCTGTTCCTGGGGATCGGCGTGGCGTTCAGGCAGATCATTCGGATTTCTGGCGAACGCCCGGAGTAACCGGGCGTTCGTCATATGTGGGAACGAAGCAGCGTGGCGGCAGAATCGGGCGGCAAGATTGATCCGATGCACCAGTTCCTGATCGAGCCGGTGCTCGGTCAGCACTGGGTGGTCGGCGGCTACGACCTTTCCTTCACCAATTCCGCTCTGTGGATGGTGGCGACGCTGGTCGCGCTGTGGGTGTTCATGATCGGCGGCATGAAGCGCGATCTGGTCCCCGGGCGCTGGCAGGCGGCGGTCGAGGGTTTCACCGGCTTCGTCAATTCGATGCTGACGTCGAATATCGGGCCGGAGGGCAAGCGTTTCCTGCCTTACGTCTTCTCGCTGTTCATGTTCATCCTGTTCGCCAACGTGCTGGGCCTGCTGCCCTTCGGCGTGGTGCCGGGTGTCCACCCCTTCACCGTGACCAGCCATGTGACCGTGACCGGCGTGCTCGCGCTGATCTCGTTCGCGATCGTGCTGATCGTCGGCTTCGGCCGCCACGGCTTCCACTTCTTCGCGCTGTTCGTGCCGCACGGCACGCCCAAGCTGATGATTCCGCTGATCTTCGTGGTCGAGCTGATGAGCTTCCTGGTGCGCCCCTTCTCGCTGGGTCTGCGACTGTTCGTCGCGATGACCGCGGGGCACATCCTGCTGAAGGTTCTTGCCGCCTTCGTCATCAACGGCATCAACATGGGCCCCGGTTACGCCGCGCTCATCACCCTGCCGAGCTTCCTGCTGATGATCGGCATCACGCTTCTCGAACTGCTGGTCGCCGCGATCCAGGCCTATGTCTTCGCGCTGCTGACCTCGGTCTATCTGAACGACGCCGTCAACCTGCACTGATCCGGTACGGCCGGATCGGGCGGGCGGGCGCGCCGCCGACTTGAATACCCAAACGACCCTTTTGAACTGGAGTGATTGAAATGGACGCAGAAGCCGCGAAGCTGATCGGTGCCGGTCTGGCCGCTATCGGCATGGGCATCGCCTCGCTCGGCGTGGGTAACGTGTTCGCCAAGTTCCTCGAAGGCGCGCTGCGCAATCCGGGTGCGGCGGACAGCCAGCAGGGCCGCCTCTTCATCGGTTTCGCCGGTGCCGAGCTTCTGGGCCTGCTCGCCTTCGTGACGATGATCATCCTGGTGTTCGTCGCCTAATCATTCGGATCGGCCGGGCGTGTCGCTGACGATGCGCCCGGTTGATATGGCAACGAGGACTCCATGCCCCAGATAGCACAGATCAGTGCGACCTATGCGTCGCAGATCTTCTGGCTCCTGATCACGTTCGGCCTGCTGTATTTTGTGGTCGGTCGTGGGATGGTGCCCAAGATTCAGGCGACCGTCGACGCTCGCGAAGGCCGTATCGCCGGCGATCTGGCGGCGGCGGAGGCCGCGCGTGCCGAGGCCGACCGGGTCGAGGCGGCATGGCGTGCCGAAATGGACGCCGCCCGTGTCGCCGCGATGGCCGAAACCAACGCTGCCAAGGCGCGGGCCACCCACGCTTTCGAGGCGCAGGTGAAGGCCGCCGATGCCGAGCTGGCCGAGCGTCTGGGTCATCATGACCTGGCGATCGCCAATGCCAAGGTCGAGGCGATGGCCAATCTTCAGACCGTGGCGGCCGAGGCCGCGCGCGATCTCGTCGCCAAGCTGTCCGGCGTCCAGGTGGGCGAGGATGCGGCGGCCGACGCGGTGCGAAAGGTGAGCGCGCATGGCTAATCATTCCGCAAACGGCGTTCTGGCCAATGGCGATGCGCTGGTCGCGCAGAACCTGGCCGATGCGGCGTCCGCCGAAGGCATGACGCAGAAGCCGATCCGCGAAGGCGACGGTCTGACCGGCAATACGGTCGCGCCCGCCGAAGCCGAGCATCACGCCGCCAGCCCGACCGCGCTGGGTTTCGATTCGACCGGTTGGGTGGCGCTTGCTGCTCTGGTCGTGCTGATCGGGATGCTGGTGAAGAAGGTCCCGTCGATGATCGGTCGTTCGCTCGACCAGAAGATTGCCGGGATCCGCGCCCAGCTCGACGAAGCCAATAAGCTGCGTCAGGAAGCCGAAACGCTGAAGGCCGAATATGAGGCCAAGGCGAAGGCCGCCCATGCCGATGCCGAGGCGATGCGCGCTCAGGCTCAGCATGAAGCGGGTCAGCTGCTCAGCAAGGCCAAGGCCGATGCCGAGGCGCTGATGGAGCGTCGCGCCAAGATGGCCGAGGACAAGATCGCCGCTGCCGAGCGCACCGCGATCGCCGAAGTCCGCGCCCGCGCCGCCGAGGCTGCCGCCAAGGCTGCCGGTCTGCTGATCGCCGAGCATCACTCGGCCGATGCGGACCGGGCGATGATCGACCGCACCATTTCGGGGCTCGGTCGCCCGAACTGATCGGCTTCACGGCCGGAGACAGGACCGCGCTTCGGGTTGGCCCGAGGCGCGGTTCGGTCGTTTCGGAAAGCCAAAAGACCACCACCTCCGTTCAGGCTGAGCGAAGTCGAAGCCCACGTCCTGCCCTATCCCCGCGCGGAAGAGAGGGATTCCCTTGGGCTTCGACCTCGATCAGCCTGAACGGAGGGTGGGAAAACGCATTCCTCCCCAAGCTCGGCTTGGGGAGGGGGGCCGCCGGGCGTCAGTCCGGTGGTGGAGGGGCAGCTCCCCCACACCACATACCCCCGTCCCCACGGGGCCGCATCGCCGTCTCTTTCGGGTTTCCGGCGACGATGCCTATATCCCCGAGCCCGTGACAAAGGAGACGCTCCGATGGCATGGGTCATTCTGGGCATTGCCGTGATTACCGAGATTTGCTGGGCGCTCAGCCTGAAATGGGCGGCGACCGTCGCCACCTGGCAGGCGTCGAGCGTGCCGATCGTCCTCAGCTTCGTGAATATGGGCCTGTTGGCGCTGGCGATGCGCGGGCTTCCGGCCGGAACCGCCTATGCGGTGTGGACCGGGCTGGGCGCGGTGGGTGTCGTGATCGGCGGGGCCATCGTGTTCGGCGACAAGATCGCGCCGATCCAGGCGGGCTTCATGGTGCTGACCGTCATCGGCGTGATGGGCACCAAGCTGTTCGCACAAGGGTAATTGGGCGTTCACGCGAAGCCGCGAAGACACGAAGAAGAGGGTTCGCGCAAAGGCGCAGAGAGCGCAAAGGAAGAAAAAGGTCTCCCGACCGCCGCGTTCGGAACGCCTCCGCGGCCTACGCGCCTCTGCGCGAACAAAAACCTTCGCGTCCTCGCGGCTTCGCGTGAACCAAAGCAACCTCACAGGGTAGCGATCTGCCGATCGCACACCTAAATCGCACCCAATGTCCGAACCTCCCGTCGACCGCTTCAACGAAGAGAAATCCACCTTCACCCTGCGCGGTGCCGATGCGCCCGATTTGAAGGCGGGGGTGGCGGCGATCCGCAACGTGCTGGCGACGCTGCCGCTGCGGCCGGGCGTCTACCGGATGCAGGATGCGCGTGGCGATGTGCTGTATATCGGCAAGGCGCGCGCGCTGAAGAATCGCGTCGCCAACTATACCCAGGTCGACCGGCTGCCGAAGCGCTTGCAACGCATGGTCGCGCAGACGCGGTCGATGACCATCGTCACGACCAACAACGAAGCCGAGGCGCTGCTGCTTGAGGCGCAGCTCATCAAGCGTTACCGCCCGGCCTTCAACGTCCTGCTGCGCGACGACAAGAGCTTTCCCTTCATCCTGTTGCGCAACGACCATGAGTTCCCGCGCATCCAGAAGCATCGCGGGGCCAGGCGTGCGGTCGGCAATTATTACGGCCCCTTTGCCAGCGCGGGCAGCGTCAACAACACACTGAACGCGCTGCAAAAGCTGTTCCTGCTCCGGTCGTGTACCGACAGCTTCTTCAAGGGGCGCGACCGGCCGTGCCTGCTCTACCAGATCAAGCGCTGCTCGGCGCCCTGCGTCGGCCGGATAGACGAGGCGGCCTATGCCGAGCTGGTCGCCGACGCGAAGAACTTCCTCGGCGGCAAGTCGACCCAGGTCCAGGCCAAGCTGGGCACGCAGATGCAGGCGGCGGCCGAGGCGATGGATTTCGAGCTGGCCGCGATCCTGCGCGACCGGCTGAAGGCGCTGACCTTCATTCAAGGCACGCAGGCGATCAACGCCGAGGGCGTGGGCGACGCCGACATCTTCGCGCTCGCCAATCGCGAAGGGGTGATGGGCATCCAGGCCTTCTTCATCCGTGGCGGCCAGAATTGGGGGCATCGCAGCTTCTTCCCCGCACACACCAATGACGTGCCCGAGGAGGAGGTGCTGACCAGCTTCCTCACGCAATTCTATGAGGAAGTGCCGCCCGCGAAGACCATCCTGCTCGATCGTGACCTGCCCGAGGGCGAGTTGCTGACCGAGGCGCTGGGCGAGCGGGCCGGGTATAAGGTACAGCTCACCGTGCCGCAGCGCGGCGACCGCCGCCGCCTGCTCGACCAGGCCAAGCGTAACGCGGTCGAGGCGCTTGAGCGGCGGCTGGCTGAGTCGACCACCCAGGCCAAGCTGCTGCGCGAAGTGGCCGACTTCTTCGACCTGTCCGAACCGCCTCAGCGGATCGAGGTGTACGACAACAGTCATATCCAGGGTACCAACGCGCTGGGCGCGATGGTCGTGGCGGGGCCGGAGGGTTTCCAGAAGGGCCAGTATCGCAAGTTCAACATTAAGGGGAACGAGGCGGCGACCAACGACGATTTCGGCATGATGCGCGAAGTCTTCCGCCGCCGCTTCGCCCGCCAGCTGGAGGAGAATCCGGATCGCGACGACGCGACCTGGCCCGACCTGGTGCTGATCGACGGCGGGCGCGGCCAGCTCAACGCGGCCAAGGCGGTGCTGGAGGATCTGGGCATCGAGGATGTCTGCCTGGTCGGCGTCGCCAAGGGCCCGCATCACGGCCGCGAGGGGCGCGAGGTCTTCCACATGATGGACGGCAGCGAACGGATGCTGCCGGTCAATGCGCCGCTGCTGTTCTATCTCCAGCGCCTACGCGACGAGGTCCACCGCTTCGTGATCGGCGCCCACCGCGACAAGCGCGCCAAGGCGATGGGCGCGAGCCCGCTCGACGAAGTGCCCGGCATCGGCCCGGCGCGGAAGAAGGCCCTGCTGATGCACTTCGGCACGGGGCGCGCGGTGCGCAATGCGAGTTTGGAGGATTTGCGTAAAGCGCCGGGGGTCAGTCAGGCCGTGGCGCAGCAGGTGTACGACTTTTATCATAGCCGGTGAGGGCGTGCCGCCGCCGTCAGTAGAAGCTGTGCAATGTGATCGTCCGCAAGGTGCCATCGCAGAGTGTCAGCAGATGTTTGGTTCCCGGGGCGGCGTGGGCGAAATAATCTTCGACCAAGTCTTTTGAGACGGTCTTGTGATCGATAGCGCATATCGCGTCGCCCGGTTTCAGCTTGGCGGCGGCTGCTGGTGATCGGCTCATGACATGGGCAACCGATAGTCGTCCGTTCCGGGTATATCCCTGTATGCCGGATGTGCTTCGATAGGCTGGCTTTGACGGCGGCACCCGTGGCTCCAGCAGCATCCGTCCCGCTGTCAGGTCGACCGTCATATTGTAGTTCCGCAACACGCCCATGCCGATCAAAGCCTGTATCTCTTTCGATCCCCACCAGTTTGCGTGCTCGACCGTCGCATAGGCACCCGAAACCTTGTGCGCCCCGAGCGTAAAATCGGTCAGTCGGCCAAGGGGTTGGACGGCCATGCCTCCGGCACCGACCGATGCGATGTCCGTCTGAGTGTTGAACTTCGTCCGCTCGGCAACAGCGGGCGAGATGGACACCTCACTGTCGGAGCCGGTGTCGATCATCGTGGGGGATACGGGCTGGCCGTTGATCGAGACGTCGGTGACCAGCCGGGAGTTGTTCGGCCCCACCCGGATCGGAATGCCGTCGGCCATCGGAATCGACCCGCTGCTCAGCAATCGGAAACGATGATGATCCTGATCGACCTGCCATTCGAAGATGCCGAGTATGGGCAGGCCGATGACCACCTCGACATCGGCAAGGCCCATGGCGTTCAAGCGGCGGAGGTCCATGACGGTGACCGCGCCGGGCTTCGTGGTGCGGATCGCGCCCACATCCAGGGTGACCGACGGCGTGGTATAAAGCTGCGTCGGCCCACCGACACTTTCCGGTTTGGCCCAAGGCGTCAGGGGAAGATGATGGGCGTCGGCATAGGCCTTGCTCACAATGAGATGATCGACGCCCGTATCGATCATCGCCTTCGCAGGGTGACCATTCAAAACGACCGGGATGACAATGATGTCGCTTTTGGGGTCGAAGCCGATCCATCCCGATCCGGCATCGGGTATCCAAAAAATCGGGCGCTCGGTGAACGTCGCGGGCAGGGTGGAGGGGGTTTCTTGCGCCAGAAGTGTTGAGGCCGGTAGAAGCGCCGCTTCGGAACATGTGAGCAATGCCGCCAAAGTCAGCGATATTTTCACAAAACCCGAAATCATATTAATGATCTGCCCATTTTTGCTATCTTGTGTTGAGATAAATTTGCGGGATGGTGACGTAACGCGGCTTATTGAAGCAAGCTGAAAATGCCGTGGCCTTCAGTTTTTCATCTGCGGCAGCGGCGATGTTTAGTGGCGTATGCTGGCTCTTGGCGAAACTGTTGTCCGCTTCCCCGGACATAGCATCCCACGCCATTCCCCCCTACATCCCATCCTATGCACCTGGTCGCCCCTGCCATCATCCTGTCGGTTCGGCCGCATGGCGAGCATGGCGCGATCGTGCGGGCGTTGACCCGCGCGGATGGGGTGCAGCCGGGCTATGTGCGGGGCGGGCGTTCGCGGGCGCTCAGGCCTGTCCTGCAACCGGGGAATGCTATTATCGGCGAGTGGCGGGCGCGGACCGCCGAGCAGCTTGCCGCGCTGACCATCGAGCCGGGGCATAGCCGTGCGGGGCTGCATAGCGAGCCGCTGGCCGCCGCCGGGATCGAGTGGCTGTGCGCGCTGACCGCTGCCACGTTGCCCGAGGAGCAACCTTATCCCATCCTCTACGACGCATTCGACGCGGTGCTGACGGCGATCGAGTCGGCGCCCTCGGCGCGGGGCTGGGCGGGGGCGCTGGTGCGCTACGAACTGCTGCTACTGGGGCAACTGGGTTTCGGGCTCGATCTGGAGCGGTGCACCGTCACCGGAGGAACCGACGATCTGGCCTATGTCAGTCCCAAGAGCGGGGCGGCGGTGTCGGTGGGGGCGGCGTTCGGCTATGAGGCGCGGCTGTTTCCCTTGCCGACTTTCCTGGGGGAGGGCGGGGCGGCGGACTGGCCCGACATTTTCGCCGCCGGGCGGATCACCGCGCATTTCCTGGCGCGCGATATCCTGGTGGGCTTGCGCAACGATCCGATGCCCGCCCGCACGCGGTTGTTCGATCGGTTCAAAAGGGCGGTTGCGTGAGGACCGTCCGCTAAGGCAAAGGGCGCTCCGAACACAGATAGGACAAGGGGCCAGCCATGGCATTGATCGCGATCCTCGCCGGTGACGGCATCGGCCCGGAAGTGACGGCGGAAGCGCGGCGCGTGCTGGAGGCGCTGGACCTGGGCCTGACCTTCGAGGAGGCCAAGGTCGGCGGAGCGGCCTATGAGGCGGCGGGCCATCCGCTGCCGCCCGAGACGCTGGAGGTGGCAGGCCGCGCCGATGCGCTGCTGTTCGGCGCGGTCGGCGATCCGCGCTTCGACAATCTGGAGCGCGCGCATCGGCCGGAGCAGGCGATCCTGGGTCTGCGCAAGGCATTCGGCCTGTTCGCGAACCTGCGGCCCGCACGGCTGTTCGAGGGGCTGGAGGATGCCAGCTCGCTGCGCCCCGACATTGCGCGGCGCATCGATATGGTGATCGTGCGCGAGCTGACCGGCGACGTCTATTTCGGTGCGAAGGGCCGCGGCACCACCGAGGCGGGCCTGCGCGAAGGCCATGACCTGATGCGCTATGACGAAGAGGAAGTGGCGCGCATCGCCCGCGTCGGTTTCGAGACCGCGATGCGCCGCCGCCGTCGCCTGCTGTCGGTGGACAAGGCGAATGTGCTGGAAACCTCGCAGTTGTGGCGCGACGTGGTGATCGAGGTGGCGAAGGATTACCCGGACGTCGCGCTCGACCATATGTATGTCGATAATTGCGCGATGCAGCTGGTTCGCGATCCGGGCCAGTTCGACGTCATCCTGACCGGCAATCTGTTCGGCGACATCCTGTCGGATCAGGCGTCGATGTGCGCAGGCTCGATCGGGATGCTGCCCTCCGCCGCGCTGGGGGCGACGGGCAAGGGGCTGTACGAGCCGATCCATGGCTCGGCCCCCGATATCGCGGGGCAGGGCAAGGCCAATCCATGCGCGGCGATCCTGTCGTCGGCGATGATGCTGCGCCACTCGCTGGGGCTCACCGAGGCGGCCGACCGGATCGACGCGGCGGTGGCGGGCGCGATCCGCGAGGGCGCGCGGACCGGCGATCTGGGCGGCAGCCTGTCGACCCGCGCCATGGCCGACGCGATCCTCGAACGCCTCTGACGCCCATGAGCGCGCTCCTCGAACTCGCGGTCGTCATCCCGACCTTCAACGAGCGCGCCAATGTGCCCGTGCTCATCGCCAAGCTCGACCAGGCGCTGGCCGGGCGGCGGTGGGAGGCGATCTTCGTCGACGACAACAGCCCCGACGGGACCGCCGAGGCCGCCCGGGAACTGGGCCGCGTCGACAGCCGCGTCCGGGTGATCCAGCGGATCGGGCGGCGGGGGCTGTCGTCCGCCTGTATCGAGGGGATGTGCGCCACCGCCGCGCCTGTGGTTGCGGTGATCGACGGCGACTTGCAGCATGACGAAACGCTGCTGCCGAAGATGCTCGACCGGTTGCAGACGGAAGGCGATCTCGACATCATCGTCGGCTCGCGCTTCGTCGATGGCGGCGGGACGGGCGACTGGGACCGCGACCGCGTGGCCAAGTCGGCCTTTGCGACGAAGCTGTCGCAGCGTGTGCTGAACGTGAACCTGTCCGACCCGATGAGCGGCTTCTTCATGGTCCGCACCCAGGTGGCGCGCGACACCGTGCCGCATCTGTCGGGGATCGGCTTCAAGATCCTGCTCGACATCATGAGCGCGTCGCCGCGTCCGCTTCGCGCCGCCGAAATGCCCTATGTCTTCCGTCTGCGGACCGAGGGCGAGTCGAAGCTCGATCATGTCGTGGCGATGGAATATCTGATCGCGCTGTACGACCGCCGCTTCGGCAAGGTGGTGCCGGTACGCTTCGCCATGTTCTCGGCGATCGGGGTGCTGGGCGTGGGCGTGCACATGGCGGTGCTCAGCCTGTTCTTCGTCCTGCTGGGCGCGAGCTTCCTGGCCAGCCAGATCGTCGCGGTGGCGGCCGCGATGACGTTCAACTTCTTCCTGAACAATGCGCTGACCTATCGCGACCGGCGCCTGACCGGGTTCAAGCCGCTGCTCGACGGCTGGGTGTCCTTCTGTCTGGTCTGCGCCGTGGGGGCCATCGCCAATATCGGCGTTGCGGCCTTCCTGCACGATGCGCGGGCGAATGAGTGGGCGGTATCGGCACTGATCGGCGTGCTGGTCGGTGCGGTGTGGAATTATGCGCTGTCGTCGCGGTTCGTCTGGGGGCGGTACTGAATTTGGCCTGAGGGTGGGGGCGTGGCCCTCACCGCCAATCCATGAACCAAGCAAAGCGCGCAAAGGACTTCGGCCCCGCCAGCGCCCCCGCTGTCAGGATCGGGTAGAAATACACGAACAGACACGCCACCGCGACCAGATAGGCCTCGTCCCAGTCGCGCAACCACGTCCGCCAGCGATCGATCGCCACCGCCAGCGCGACCGACAGCCAGATCGCGGGCAGGAAGTAGTAATAGTAGAAGCCCAGCGACTTGGGGATGATCGCCCAGACCGCGAAGCCGCCGATCCAGAGCGCCGCCGCGACACCCAGCCGCATCTCCCGCGTCCGTAACCAGCCGAGCGCACACGCCGCCACCGCGACCAGCCCGCCCCACATCACCGCCGGATTGCCGAGCAGGAAGATGCCCCGCTGCGCGCCCTCGGCCATCTCGTAGAAATACCAGATGGGCCGCCCGATCACAGGCCAGCTCCACCAGGTCGACTGGTAATGATGCGGCGGCAGGATCTGGGTCTGGCGTGCATACATCTCCAACTGAAAGGGCAGGAGGTTCGCCAGCGTCATCGGCTCGCGCGTATAGAAAAAGGCCGGGGCAAAGGTCGCCGCATAGGCCAGCCCTGCACCCAGACCGAGAAGCCCCCAGGCCGACCACCAGCGCAGGCCCGGCCAGCGGCTGGGGTCCTGCCGCTTCAACGGGATAAAGCCGATCGCCGCATAGCCCAGATAGGGCACCGCCGCCCATTTCACCCCGACCGCGAGGCCCAGCAGCACCGCACCCAGCATCCAGCGCCAGCGACTCTGCACGGCGTCGCCGCGCATCGCCCAGGCCATCGACGCGACGGCCAGCACGACGAACGCGGCCATGAACCCGTCGAGCATCGCGATCCGCGCCTGTACCAGCACCATGAAGTTCAACATGGTCAGCAGCGCCCCGATCGCCGCTGCGCGCGTCCGCCGGGTCATCAGCCAGACGATGCCGAACACGCCGCCGACGATCGCCGTCCCCGCCACCGTGGACAGCGCGCGCCAACCCAGCGCATTGTCGCCGAACATCAGCATGCCCGCCGCGATCAACATCTTGCCGAGCAGCGGATGCTCAATATTCACCGGCCCCTCCAGCGCCAGTAGCGTGCGCGCGGCGGGAACGTAATGAACTTCGTCGAAGACCAGCGTCGGCGGCATGGTCAGCCGCCAGCAGAACAACGCCTGTGCCGCGATCAACAGTGACAATAGCGCCGGAACGGGACGACGAAGCGGAGCAAGCAGGCGACGCATGTGGTGCTCATGGCCGACCCGCCCAAGACGGACAAATGCTTTTTCGGTAAGTGGTACCAATACAAAACATCCCTAACCGATCCTTCAGACTTGTTCGTTAGGTCAGCACGTCATGGCCGGAATTGATGGGCGGTACGCCTTCGACTCCGGACCGCTAGAGACAATGGGCGGATGGCTGCGATGGGTTTGTTCGGCAAGAAGGATGTGAGCCTGGGGAATCGGCTGGCGCTGGCGGTGTTCGAGCATTCGCCCGATGCCATGCTCCTCTTGTCCGACAGTAAGTTCATCGCAGGCAACGCCGCCGTCGAGCGGATCTATCATCGCCGCCTGTCCGAGGTGCTGGGCCATAACCCGCTGGATTTCTCCGCCCCCTGCCAGGCGGATGGCCGCCCGACCGACACGCATATCGGGGAGCGGGTCGCCCAGGCGCTGCGGGACGGCTTTGCCCGGTTCGAATGGCTCAACCAAGACCCCAAGGGACAGGTGGAGCGCCTTCTCGTTACCCTGATCCCCGCGCAGGTCGTCACGCCGCAGGATGTGCTGGTCCTGATCCAGGATATGGGCGAAACCATGGAGATGGTGAACCAGCTCGGCGACGGGCTGTCGCGCATCTCTAACGGCGATCTGTCGCACCGCATCGCCAAGCCGTTCCGCGACGATTACGAACCGCTCCGGCTTCACTTCAACGAGGCGGCGCAGATGCTGGGCGGATCGATCCAGTCGATCGACTCGTCCTCGCGCCGGGTGCACAGCGCGGCGCTCGAAATCGGCAAGGCGGCAGGCGACCTGTCGCGGCGTACCGAACATCAGGCCGCCTCGCTGGAGGAAACCGCCGCGGCGATGCGCCAGGTGACGACCGCGATCCAGGAAACCGCGCAGTTCGGCAACAAGGCCGCGCAGGTCGCCGCCTCGGCGCAGGAAAATGCGGCGCAGAGCGGCGTCGTGGTGCAGCGCGCGATGGACGCGATGGGCGGGATCGAGCGTACCTCGAACGAAATCTCCGAGATCATCGGCGTGATCGACGGCATCGCGTTCCAGACCAATTTGCTGGCGCTGAACGCGGGTGTCGAGGCGGCGCGCGCGGGTGACGCGGGCAAGGGCTTTGCGGTCGTCGCATCCGAAGTCCGTGCGCTGGCGCAGCGTTCGGCCGATGCCGCCAAGGATGTGAAGAGCCGCATCGGCGCATCGGACGCGCAGATTCGCTCGGGCGTGCAGGAGGTCGACGCGGCCGGATCGACGCTGCAACGCATCGCCGCGCAGGTCAGCGAGATGGCCACGCTGATCGGCGACATCGCCAACGCATCCCAGCAACAGGCGAGCAGCGCGTCGCAGATCACGATCGCGATCGGTGATCTCGACTCGGTGACGCAACAGAATGCGGCGATGGTCGAGGAAGCCTCCGCCGCCGCCCGCGAAATGGTCAACGAGGCGAGCGCGATGACCGATCAGGTCGGTCGCTTCCGCCTGGGCAGCCAATCCCCCGTGATGGCACAGCCGATGTGGAAAGCCGCGTAACCCCTTATTCCTCCCCTTGCAGGGGAGGAATGACTCGGCATTATTCGTCAGACAATTTGACGAACCCCCGTCCCGCATGGCACCCATGATGCCGAAGCGCGGGCGGGTGACACGGCATGTCCCGAACCCCGTCTGCGCGAATGCGACGGAATGAACGGGAGAGTGACGTGACACGAGCGGTTCGATCGACCTTGTGCGCAATTCTGGCGGCGACCGCGCTTTCGCCCCTGGCGGCGCAAAATATGTCGGCGCAAGACCCCCTGTCGAATGACGGCGCGGCCAAGACCTTCGAGGTGAAGGGCAAGGGCTTCCTGCGCAACGGCCAGCCGCATCAGGTGATCTCGGGCGAGATGCACTATACCCGCATCCCGCGCGCCTATTGGCGCGACCGGTTGCGCAAGGCCAAGGCGATGGGGCTGAACACCATCACCACCTATTCCTTCTGGAACGCACATGAGCCGCGTCCGGGCGTCTATGATTTCAGCGGCCAGAATGACATCGTCGCCTTCATTCGCGATGCGCAGGCCGAGGGGCTGGACGTGATCCTGCGCCCCGGCCCCTATGTCTGTGCGGAATGGGAACTGGGCGGTTATCCGTCCTGGCTGCTCAAGGACCGCAAGCTCGTCCTGCGTTCGACCGATCCGCAATATACCGCCGCCGTCGACCGCTGGCTGATGCGGCTGGGGCAGGAGGTGAAGCCGCTGCTGCTCAAGAATGGCGGGCCGATCGTCGCGGTGCAGCTTGAGAATGAATATGGCGCGTTCGGCAGCGACCAGACCTATTTGCGCGGGCTGGAGGCGAGCTACAAGCGCGCCGGTCTCGGCGACGGCATCCTGTTCACCAGCAACCAGGGCGGCGATCTGGCCAAGGGATCGCTGCCCAACCTGCCCTCGGTCGTCAATTTCGGTTCGGGCGGCGCGCAAAGCTCGGTCGCGAAGCTGGAGGCCTATCGTCCTGACGGCCTGCGCATGGTCGGCGAATATTGGGCGGGCTGGTTCGACAAATGGGGCGAGGAGCACCACGAGACGGACGGCAAGAAAGAGGCCGAGGAAATGGCCTATATGCTCAAGCGCGGCTATTCGATCTCGCTCTACATGGTGCATGGCGGCACCACTTTCGGCTGGATGAACGGCGCGGACTCGCACACCGGCAAGGATTATCACCCCGACACCACCAGTTATGATTATGACGCGCCGATCGATGAGGCGGGCAATCCGCGCTACAAATACGGCCTGATCGCCGCGGCCATCGCCGAGGTGACGGGCAAGCCCGCCGCACCTACGCCCGCGCCGACAGTCGCGACGACCTTCCCGGTATCGCCCGTGCGGCGCAGCGCGTCGCTTTGGGACAATCTGCCCGCGCCGGTGCGGGCCGCTCAGCCGAAGACGTTCGAGGAGCTGGACCAGAATTTCGGCTATGTCCTCTACCGGGTCGCCGTCCCGGCGGGGCCTGCGCAGACGCTGACCCTCAAGGGCATGCACAGCTATGCGCAGGTCTATCTGAACAAGGCGCTGGTCGGCACGCTGGACCGGCGTCTGGATCAGGAGACGGTCGAACTGCCCGCGCGCGCCAAGCCCGCGACGCTGGATATCCTGGTCGAGAATACCGGCCGGGTGAATTATTCGCACGCGATCCGCACCGAGCAGGCGGGCCTGACCGGCGCGGTGACGCTGGCGGGGCAGCCGCTCACCGACTGGCAGATGTTCCGCCTGCCGATGGACAATCTGTCGTCGCTGAAATTGTCGGCCAAGCCCTGCAGCGGTCCCTGCTTCTACGAGGCGGAAATGACCGTTTCGCAGCCCGGCGATACCTATCTCGACATGCGGGGCGCGCATAAGGGGCAGTTGTGGCTGAACGACCATAATCTCGGTCGTTTCTGGAGCATCGGGCCGGTCCACACGCTCTACACGCCCGCGCCGTGGCTCAAGGCGGGAACGAACCGCATCCTGTTCTTCGACCTGACCGGGGATGCGAGCGACAGGCTGACGACGGTGGCCAAGCCGATTTATGGCAAGGTGACGAACCACCGCGAGGCGCAGTAACCGGCGGCTTGCCCCTCCACCACCGGGCTACGCCCGGCGGTCCCCCTCCCCATCTAAGATGGGGAGGATTTAGGCATCCCATTCCTCCCCAAGCTGTGCTTGGGGAGGGGGACCATCGCGATAGCGATGGTGGAGGGGCCGGACTCCATCCGCCTCAGCGCACCGCCGCCGCCTGGTTGTCGATAACCGCCTCGCGCTGCTCGGGGCTCATCGCGGCGGCATTGACGTCGGCGGCCTTGATCGCTTCGGCGCGGTCCTCGGCATAGTCGCGGGTCTTTTCGGCCTGCTTGTCGAGCATCTTGGCCTGGTTGCGCAGCGCGTCGGCCTGGTCCTCCATACCGTCGGCGCGGTTGTCGGCAGCCTTTTCGACATTCTCGGCGAGCTTGTCGGTGCCCTTGCCGTTGCAGGCGGACAGCGACACCAGGCTGGCGGCCATCAGCAGGCCGATGCGGATCTTCATGCTCATTCTCCCTGTTTGAATCGGGGGGAATAACCGGATCGGGCACTTTTCCGTTCCGCTGGCGTAACGCTGACATATCGGGTGCGCGACCGAATATCCTTGAACCCCGCCCCCCGGACCGGCAAATGAACGGGCATGAAGCGCAAGACTGGCCAGGACCGTTCGATCACCTCCCAATGGCGCCCCGCGACGCAGGCCGTGCGCGGCGGCACCGCGCGGTCGGAATATGGCGAGACCTCCGAGGCGCTCTTCCTGACCTCGGGCTATTGCTACGACCGGGCAGGGGACGCGGCGGCCCGGTTCGCGGGCGAGCAGGAGGGGATGACCTATTCCCGCCTGCAGAACCCGACCGTCGAGATGCTGGAACAGCGTATCGCCCTGCTCGAAGGTGCCGAAGCGTGCCGGACCATGGCGTCGGGCATGGCGGCGATGACCGCGGTGCTGCTCTGCCAGTTGCAGGCGGGCGACCATCTGGTCGGCGGGCGCGCGGCGTTCGGGTCGTGCCGCTGGCTGACCGACACGCTGCTGCCGAAGTTCGGCATCGCCACCACCGTCGTCGATGCGCGCGACCCGCAGGCGTTCCTGGATGCGGTGCGGCCCGAGACCAAGGTCTTCTTCTTCGAGACGCCCGCCAATCCGACCATGGACGTGGCCGATCTCCAGGCGATCTGCGACATCGCGCGCGAGCGCGGCATCACCACGGTGGTCGACAATGCCTTTGCGACCCCGGCGCTCCAGCGGCCGATGGATTTCGGCGCGGACGTGACCGCCTATTCCGCCACGAAGATGATGGACGGGCAGGGCCGCGTGCTGGCGGGCGCGGTGTGCGGCACCGAGGACTTCATCACCAACACCCTGCTGCCCTTCACTCGCAACACCGGCCCGACCCTGTCGGCGTTCAACGCCTGGGTGGTGCTGAAGGGGCTGGAGACGCTGGACCTGCGTATCCACCGCCAGTCGGAATCGGCGCTGAAGGTCGCGACCTTCCTGGAGGGCCGGGTGCCGCGCGTCCTGTGCCCGGCGCTGCCCAGCCATCCGCAGCATGAACTCGCCATGCGCCAGATGAAGGCGGGCGGCAGCATCTTCGCGCTGGAACTCGATGGCGGTCGCGAACAGGCGCATGGCCTGCTCGACGCACTGGCGTTGATCGACATCTCGAACAATATCGGCGACTCGCGCTCGCTGATGACCCATCCCGCCTCGACCACCCATGCCGGTGTCGCCGAGGACAAGCGGATCGAGATGGGCATCGGCGAGGGCATGTTGCGTCTGAATGTCGGGCTGGAGGATGCGGACGACCTGATCGACGATCTCGACCAGGCGCTGCGCGTCGTGGGTCTGTGAAGGCGCTCTTCCCCCATGCGCTGACCACCGGGCCGGTGACGGTCCGCGTGTCGGTCAGCTATCTGCCCGAACAGTCCGAGCCGCAGCGCGGGCGCTGGTTCTGGGCCTATCATGTCCGCATCGAGAATGAGGGCGACCAGCCGGTCCAGCTTCTCACCCGGCGCTGGATCATCACCGACGCGCGGGGTGCGCGGCATTCGGTCGAGGGCGAGGGTGTGGTCGGCGAACAGCCGGTGATCCAGCCGGGCGCGTCCTATGACTATGTCTCGGGTTGCCCGCTCGCGACGACCAGCGGCGCGATGCAGGGCAGTTACCGCATGGTCAGCGCGGACGGCGTGACCTTCGACGTGGCCATCCCGCATTTCGCGCTCATCGCCCCGGCGGTGGAGACATGAAGCGGACGCACCTTCCGCTCAACGGCCTGCGCGTGCTGGACGCCGCCGCGCGCCATCTGAGCTTCACCCGTGCTGCCGACGAGCTGGCGGTGACCCCGGCGGCGGTCGGGCAGCAGATCCGCGCGCTGGAGGATACGCTGGGCGTCGTCCTGTTCCGCCGCACGACGCGCGGGCTGGAACTGACCCCCGAAGCCGAGGCCGGCCTTGCTCCCTTGCGGGCCGGTTTCCTGCAATTCGAGGATGCCGTCCGCGCCATGCAGGCGGGCCAGTCGTCCAAGTCGCTGACCATCGCCGCCCCGCGTGATGTGACCGAGAAGTGGCTGATGCCGCGTCTCGCCGCCATCGCCGCAAGCGACCCGGACCTGCGTTTCTCGCTGATCGCGTCGGACGAGGGGCTGGACTTCACCGAGGCCAATCTGGACCTCGCCATCCGCTGGGGTGATGGACCCGGCGGACTGGAGGGCGAGGCGATCGAGTCGGACGGGATGATTCCCATCGGTCCGGCGGACGCGCCGCTGATCGCCTGGCCGGGGGCGCCCGAAGAAGGTGCGCCGCTGGTCCGTGTGACGGATGCGGGCTTGGCGATCGACGCGGTTGCGGCGGGGCTGGGGCGGGCGATCGTGCCGCAACTGCTGGCCGAGCGCGATCTGGCCGAGGGGCGGGTGGTCGCCACCGGCGAGGCGGTGCCCTCACGCATGGGGTACTGGCTGGTCGCCCCGCTGCCGCAATGGCGCCAGCAGAAGGTCAAGGCGCTGGTCGAGGCGCTGGGGGGCTAAGGGCCATCAAACCCCTTGCGTCACCCCGGCGGAGGCCAGGGCCCAGTTTCCATATCAGTCGTGGTGCACGGTGGCATCGCGTGAGAGGCGAGCACGCCTCCCACGCGACGTGGGGAATCATCTGACCATCACCGCAACTGGGCCCCGGCCTTCGCCGGGGACGTGCTTGTGGTTAGGGGTCGGTACTCCAATTCCTCCCCAAGCTTTGCTTGGGGAGGGGGACCGCCAGCCGAAGGCTGGTGGTGGAGGGGCAGGCTCCCTCGCAGGCCGCTATACCCCTCCGTCAGGCCTGACAGCATCGCCACCCCTCCCCTTTAGGGGAGGGGGCGGGGGTGGGGCGCTTCCGCAAGCGCGGCGTTCGTGGAAAGGCCCCACCCCAACCCCTCCCCTGAAGGGGAGGGGCTCACATCGGCTCAATGCGACGTCATCCTGCTTTACGCCGCCGGTGCGGCGTCGAAGGGCACCGGGAATTTCTTTGCGCAGAAGGCGCAGTCCACCTGGATCAGGCCATCGGCATCCGCCATCTCGCGCCGTTCCTCGACCGAGAACTTCGTGATGACGCTGGCGATATACTCCGCCGAGCAGCGGCAGCCGCGCACGATGGCGGGGCTTTCCGACACGCGGACATTCTGCTCCTCGTTGAACAGCCGCCATACCAAAGTCTCCAGCGGCAGCGCGGCGTCGGCCAGTTCCTCGACCTGCATCGTCTGGCCCAGCGCCTGGACATGCTCCCATTCCGGATGGTCGAGCTTGACGTGCAGCCGCTCGCGCCCTTCCTCGCCCTCGGGCAGGTGCTGAAGGAACAGGCCGCCCGCGACCGTCCGCCCGTCCGGCCCCTTGCTGATCCCGACGCGCAGCAGGCTGGGGATCTGCTCGGACTGGATGAAATAGCTCTCGGCGGCGCTCGACAGGGTATCGCCGTCCAGCGGCACGATGCCCTGATAGCGTTCGTCGGTCATCGCAAGGTCGAAGGTGATCGCCAGATAACCCTGACCGAACAGCGCGAACAGTGTCGGCTCGGCGGGCAGTTCGGCCAGCCGGTCCTCGTCATACTGGACATAGCCGCGCAGCTCGCCACCGCGATAATCGCACACCAGCAGGCGGATCACGCCGCTGTCGCTGCGCGTCTGGATGGTCAACTGACCGCTGGTGTCCTTCAGCGTCGCGCCCATCAGCGCGGTCAGGGTCAGCGCCTCGGCCAGCAGCCGCTCGATCGCGGGCGGATAGGCGTGCGCGGCCAGAATCTCGTCCAGCACCGGGCCCAGCCGTACCAGCCGCCCGCGCGCATGATGCTCGGGGATGATGAAACCGATTGCGCGGTCGAGGTCGGGCAGGGTGATGTCGGTCATGCTCGTGCCTTTACGCTCCGGAAGGGGCCGGGCGCTATGATGCCAGTGCGGCAGGGAAAAGAGAAAAGGCCGACGAACCCGCCGGCCTTTCCATAGATAGTATGGCCGGGCCTGCGATCAACCGATCTGGCCGAAGCACCAGCGCAGCACCGATTTTTGCGCATGGAGCCGGTTTTCCGCTTCCGGCCAGATCAACGACTGCGGGCCGTCGATGACATCCGACGTCACCTCTTCCTCGCGGTGCGCGGGCAAGCAGTGGAGGAATTTGGCATCCGGCTTGGCCAGCGCCATGAGGTCGGCATTGACCTGGAACGGCATCATCGCCGCCAGCTTTTCCTCGGCATGGGCCTGGCCCATCGAGATCCAGGTGTCGGTGACGACGATGTCCGCGCCCTCGACCGCCGCGCGCGGATCAGTGGTGCAGGTCGCGCGACCCTTGCCGAGTTCCAGCGTGCCGGGCTCGGGATGATAGCCATTGGGGCAGGCGGCAACCACGTCGAAGCCGAGCAGCCCGCCCGCCTCGACGATCGAGTGCAGCACATTGTTGCCGTCGCCCAGCCAGGCGACCTTCATGCCCGACAGCGTCTTGCCCGCCTCGATCACGGTCAGCAGGTCGGCCATGATCTGGCACGGATGCGACAGGTCGGTCAGGCCGTTGATGACCGGCACGGATGCGTAATACGCCATTTCCTCGACCTTGGCATGGTCGTCGGTGCGGATCATGATCGCGTCGGTATAGCCCGACAGGATGCGCGCGGTGTCGGCGATCGTCTCGCCGCGCCCCAGCTGCATCGTGCCCGCATCGAGCACGATCGAGGTGCCGCCGAGCTGGCGGATCGCCATGTCGAAGCTGACGCGGGTGCGGGTCGAGTTCTTCTCGAACACCATGGCGAGCACATGGCCCGTCAACGGCGCATCGGCATCGACGCGGCCCTTGGTGAAACCGGCGCGGGCGGCCTTGCGGGCCTGCGCATCGGTCAGAATGGCGGTCACACCCTCGGGACCGGCGTCGGCGAGGTTCAGGAAGTGGCGGATCGTCATGGGTCTATACTCCGTCCCCCGGCGGTTTGCCGCCGCCGGGGTGGCAGGGATATCAGTCGTCGGCGGCGGGGACGTAGACGCGCGCGGCGTCCGACAGCTTCGTCGCGAACTCGGTGATGTGGCTCTCGTCGATGACCAGCGGCGGGAGGATGCGGATGACGTTCTCGCCCGCCGCCACCAGCAGCAGCCCGTGGTTGTCGCGGCAATGCGCCACGAAACGGCGGCTGTCGCTCTTCATCTTCAGACCCTGCATCAGGCCGTGACCGCGAACCTCCTCGAACAGATGATCGAAGTTCGGAATCATCTGCTCCAGCGTCGAGCGCAGGCGCTGACCCATCGCCTCGACATGCTCGAGGAAGCCCGGCTCCTGGATCACGTCCAGCACCGCTTCACCGGCCGCCATGGCAAGCGGGTTGCCGCCATAGGTCGAACCATGGGTGCCCGCGACCATGCCCTTGGCCGCTTCCTCGGTCGCCAGGCACGCACCCAGCGGGAAGCCGCCGCCGATCCCCTTGGCGACCGCCATGATGTCGGGCTTCACGCCGTACAGCTCATGCGCGAAGAACTTGCCGGTGCGGCCGTAACCGCACTGAACCTCGTCGAGCACCAGCAGCAGGCCATGCTCGTCGCACGCCTTGCGCAGGCCCTGGAGGAACTCCATGCTGGCGGGACGCAGGCCGCCTTCGCCCTGGATCGGCTCGACCAGGAAACCGGCGGTGTTCTCGTCGATCAGCGCCAGCGCTGCTTCCAGATCGTCGAACGGCGCGTAAGCAAAGCCCGGCAGCAAGGGCTCGAACCCGTCGCGCATCTTGGGCTGGTTGGTCGCCGAGATCGCGCCCAGCGTCCGGCCATGGAACGCGTTGTTGAACGTGATCAGCGTGTGACGCTGCGGATTGCCATTGGCGAAGTGATAGCGGCGCGCGGTCTTGATCGCGCACTCGACGGCTTCCGCGCCCGAATTGGTGAAGAACACCGTGTCGGCAAAGGTCGAATCGACCAACCGCTGGGCGAAATGCTCACCCTGCGGGCTGCCGTACAGGTTCGACACATGCATCAGCGTCGCGGCCTGTTTGGCGATCGCGTCGACCAGTGTCGGATGGCCATGGCCCAGCGCGTTCACCGCGATACCGGCGGCGAAGTCCAGATACTGTTCCCCGTCTTCGCCATAGAGATAGACGCCTTCGCCTCGGACCGGACGCACCCCGCACCGTGGGTAAACGGGCATCAGGGCGGTGATAGTCACGGGACGTCTCCTTCAAACAGCAAAGGGCGGCACAGGTGGCCGCCCTTTGCAACCATACGGGCTATTGCTCTCTGCCGTCAACGTGCTGGCACGAGGTGTATGGGAGAGCGAGGCCGCCCCTAATTCATCGAAGCGGCCGGGGGAATTTCCGGATCGGCGTCCGGTTTCAGCTTAGGGGTCAGGTCCATGATCTCCAGCCGTCGCTGCGCGCTGCGATGAGGCATTCGTGACGGTGCGCTGTCCGCCGCCCGCATCATGCTGTCGGAGTTGCTTCCCAACGCGTTGATGCCGCCACCGCCACCCGGCGAGGTGCCGCCAATGACGTCCGATACGAAGCTGGTCCGCTCCAAGCGAAGTTGCCCATCAGCATTGGCCATGGGCGCATAGCGGCGCTGGGCGATCGCCTTCATAACGATGTCGGTCCATAAGGGAGCAACCGGGCCGATCAGGTTTATAAGATGAATATCGGCGGTCTCTCCCGATGGCAGGATGCGGAAGCTGATATCCACGAAGGCCGGATCACTGGTGCCGGAAGCTAGGCCGAAATGGAAATCCTCGATCCGCAGCGAGGGCTGATAGACGAGCAGCGGATTGGGGCGCGGCGAGGGGTCTGGTTCCAACTGCGCCATCACCGCGTCGATCACGGCCTTTCGAACCTCCTCACCTTTGGCTTCGCGCACGGGCATGATCCGCACCGCATTCCGAAAGGGCAGGAACCGGGGATCGCGATTGTCGAGGATCGCGGCGCGTGCACGCTCGGCAAGTGCGCGATAGCTCCAGATCGATTCGGCCATCGATGTCAGCAGCATTGCCCGCCGCAGCATGGCCAGGCCCTGTATGTCGAGCAGCCCGGCACGTTCGGCGGCCCGCGCCACATCGGCATAGCGGGCCAGTCCGGCTTCGATTTCATGGGTCCGCACCAGCCCGTCGCCATTGCTCAACCGTTGCAAGAGAACCTCCCGGCTAACCGGATCATAGCGGGTTCGAAGTGCATCGACGGCGTCCGCCCCGCGCCCCAGCGCCCGTTCCGGCTTGCCGTTCAGACTGTGCAGGCGCCCCGTCGCACGGTGCAGCGCTGCCACCTCCAGCGGGTAATGAGAGGCAAAGCGGGCATTACGACGCTTGGCGGCCATCAGCGTCCGGCGGCTGTTCCGGTAATCACCCTCCAGAAACTGCGCATCGGCCAGAGTCAGCGACAGCAATATGTCGTCGCGTAGCGGACAGTTCTTTGCGCGGCATTGATCGAGAGCCTTTTGCGCCTTTTCGACGCGCTCGCCGGTTACCACGATCTCCGCGGCGGTCGGCGAGACGTCATTATCCTGAAGCGGCAGAAACGCGACCAAAAGCGGAAGGATAAACATCGTAAACTCCCACGGCGATACGGCGCGCGATTGGCGCGATATCTTTTGCTGTGTCCGTTGGCCGGTGGGAGAAACGGCCTCAAGAAAATATCCTGGCTGAACCTGCATCGATGCTGAACGGACCCAGCAGGTCGATCAGGCGTCGATAACCTCCTCGTCCAGCCTTGCCGCATTTTCCTGGATGAAGGCGAAGCGGTGGGCGGGGTTGTTGCCCATCAGCCGGTCGACCAGGTCCTTTACGCCTGCGCGTTCCTCATATTCCTGGGGCAGGGTGATGCGGATCAGGCTGCGGGTCGCGGGGTCCATCGTGGTTTCGCGCAGCTGGCCGGGGTTCATCTCGCCCAGGCCCTTGAAGCGCGCGACGTCGACCTTCTTGCCCTTGAACGCGGTGCGCTCCAGCTCGGCGCGGTGGGCGTCGTCGCGGGCGTAGAGCGACTTCGCGCCGACCGTCAGGCGATAGAGCGGCGGCTGGGCGAGGTAGAGATGTCCGCGCCGCACCAGATCGGGCATTTCCTGGAAGAAGAAGGTCATCAACAGCGTGGCGATATGCGCGCCGTCCACGTCGGCGTCGGTCATGATGACGATCTTTTCGTAGCGCAGCTGGGTCGGGTCGCAATCCTTGCGCGTGCCGCAGCCCATGGCCAGCGTCAGGTCGGCGATTTCCTGATTCTGCAGGATCTTGGTCGAGGTCGCGCTGGCGACGTTCAGGATCTTGCCACGGATCGGCAGGATCGCCTGCGTCTTGCGGTCGCGCGCCTGCTTCGCCGAGCCGCCCGCCGAGTCGCCCTCGACGATGAACAGCTCGGTGCCCTCGGGGCTGTCCGCCGAACAGTCGGTCAGCTTGCCGGGCAGGCGCAGCTTGCGGGCCGACGTCGCGGTCTTGCGCTTGACCTCGCGCTCAGCCTTGCGGCGCAGCCGCTCGTCCATGCGGTCGAGCACATAGCCAAGCAGCGCCTTGCCGCGATCCATGTTCGCCGACAGATAATGGTCGAAATGGTCGCGCACCGCCTTTTCGACCAGACCGGCGGCTTCCGGGCTGGTCAGGCGGTCCTTGGTCTGGCTCTGGAATTGCGGTTCGCGGATAAAGACCGAGAGCATCAGTTCGGAGCCGACCATCACGTCGTCGGCGGTGATGTCCTTGGCTTTCTTCTGGTTCACCAACTCGCCGAACGCGCGAAGCCCGCGCACCAGCGCCTGGCGCAGGCCCTGTTCGTGGGTGCCGCCATCGGGGGTGGGGATGGTGTTGCAATACCAGCTATAGCTGCCGTCGCTCCAGAGCGGCCAGGCGACCGCCCATTCGACGCGGCCCTGTTCGGCGGGGAAGTCCTGATTGCCCGAAAAGAAATCGGCCGTCGCGCATTCGCGTCCGCCGATCTGCTCCTTCAGATGGTCGGCCAGGCCGCCGGGGAACTGGAAGACCGCATCGGCTGGCGTGTCGTCGGTGATCAGTTCGGCCGCGCAGTGCCAGCGTATCTCGACGCCCGCGAACAGATAGGCCTTGGACCGGACCAGCTTGTGCAGCCGCGCGGGTTTGAAGTGCAGTTCGGGTCCGAAAATCTCGGTATCCGGCGTGAAGGCGACGCTGGTGCCGCGCCGATTGGGAGCGGCGCCGACGGTCTCCAGCGGACCCAGCGTCGCGCCTTTCGCAAAACGCTGGCGATAGAGGACACGTTCGCGCGCCACCTCAACCACCGTGTCCGACGATAGCGCGTTGACCACCGAGATGCCGACGCCGTGCAGGCCGCCGGAGGTCGCATAGGCCTTGCCAGTGAACTTGCCGCCCGAGTGGAGCGTCGAAAGGATCACCTCCAGTGCCGACTTGTCGGGGAATTTGGGATGCGGATCGACCGGAATGCCGCGCCCATTGTCGACGATGGTCAGGCGGTTGCCCGGCTCCAGCTTCACCTCGATCCGGGTGGCGTGGCCCGCCACCGCCTCGTCCATCGCATTGTCTAGGACTTCGGCCGCCAGGTGATGCAGCGCACGCTCGTCGGTGCCGCCGATATACATGCCCGGGCGGCGACGAACCGGCTCCAGCCCCTCGAGCACCTCGATCGAGGAGGCGTCATAAGCGGGCTGGGAGCGGGCGCCGCCCGCGAACAGATCATTGGACATAACGGGAACTATAGGGCTTCCAGAGCGCTTGCGCCAGCTTCGTGGCGCGTTGCGCAAATGCAACAAAGCTTTGCCGATATTCTAACGTGGGATATTTCCACCAGCCCGGTCCGTTAGCCCGTTACCTTTATGCCAAGGGTACGGGAGTGATAATGATGAAATTCTGGATGGCGGGGGCCATGGCCTCGGCGCTGATCGCCGCGCCGGCCATGGCGCAGGACGGCACCTATGCGGGTGAGGACGATGCGCCCTTCTCCGGCGTCTATGTCGGCGGCAGCTTCGGCTATGACGTGCAGCCCAATGATGTCAGCTCGCGCTTCCTGTTCGACCGCAACCTGGACGGGCGATTCGGCGATGTCGTGACGACCGCGACCGGCGCGAATGCCTTCTCGCCGGGCTTCTGCAACGGCCGCGCGCGGAGCGTCCTGTCGCCGCAAAATGCCGCCACGGGTTGCGACAACGACAAGGACGGCATTGCCTATTATGGCCGCGTCGGTGCCGACCATCAGGTGGGCAACATCGTGTACGGCGTGGTCGGCGAGTTCGGTAAGTCGGAAATCACCGACAGCGTTTCGGCCTTCTCGACGACCCCGGCCTGGTACACGTTTACGCGCAGCATCGACTGGGAAGCCTCGGTCCGCGGTCGCGCGGGTTATGCCGCGAACAACACGCTGTTCTACGGCACGTTCGGCGGCGGCTATGCCCGGATCAACCGCGAGTTCGCGACCTCGAACGGGTCGAACGCCTTTGCCCTCAGCGGCAAGCGCAACCAGTTCGGCTTCCTCGGCGGCGGCGGTATCGAGCAGAAGATCGGGCGCAACTTCTCGATCGGCATGGAATATATGTACCACCAGTATCGCGACGACGACACGCGCGTCCGGGTGACGCAAGGGTCGGCGCCTGCGACCAATCCGTTCGTGCTGGCGCCCAACACCAGCGGCACGGATATCCGGCGGTCGGACGACAAGTTCCGCTGGCACTCGCTGCGTGCGACGGCGGCGTTCCGGTTCTGATGTGAGGGGCGCGCCCTGTCGCTTGAAGCAAGTGGCGGGGCGTGCACCTCGACTTCGCTCGGTGCGAACGGCTTAGGGGAACTTGCCCCAAATTTCGTTTAGGCTGCACAAAGCCGACGGGAGTGCACGAACCACGAAAAAGCCCGCCGGTCGCAAAACCGGCGGGCTTTTTGCTTGAACCCGAATCAGCGGACGCGCGGGCCGCCAAAGGGCAAAGGCGGCGGCGGGCGGCGGTCGCGGCGGGGCAGCTGCGCCTGATAGGCATGGCCGCAATGCGCCACGCAGTAAGGGAAGCCTGGATTCACCTTGTCGCCGCAAAAGTGGAAGTCCGGCTCACCCGGATGGCCGATCGGCCATTTGCAGATGCGATCGTTCAGGTCGAGCAGCGAGGTCTTGCCCGCCATTTCAGGGCTCGGCTTGGCGGGCACCAGACGGCGCGGCGGGGCGGGCGAGGGCGGGGGCTGCTGCTCGCCGGGCGACTGACGGACGAAGCCGCCGGGGCCGACCGACCGCAGGATCGGCTGCGGCTCGCGCGCCTTGGCGGGTTCGGCTTCGACCTCTGCGTCCGGTTCATCGTCGGCCACGAAGGGCGAAGGCTCGGGCTCGGGTTCCGGCGCGGGAGGCGGCGGCGGCGGAGCGGCCGCGACCACCGGCTCGGGGGCAGGAGCCGCGGCGGGCTCATTGGCCTTCACCGGCGACGGGCGCGCCTGCAGGCCCAGGCGGTGCGCCTTGCCGATCACCGCGTTGCGGCTGACCCCGCCCAGTGCTTCGGCGATTTGGCTGGCGGTCTGTCCCGCCTCCCACATCGTCCTGAGCGTATCGATCCGCTCATCGGTCCACGACATTCGAAACCTTTCCTCACTTCATCATCGCAACCGCCAGTCATCGTACCGGGTTGCGGGCGGCCACGGCAACCGTTACGCGCTATGGCGATGAGCAGCCAGCCCCCCCTCGGTGAAATCCACTCGGCGGTGCGTGCCGCCCCCGGTGAGCCCGTCATTCGGAACATCAACTGGGGCGGCCTTCGAACCCTCTATATCAAGGAGGTGCGCCGTTTCTTCAAGGTGCAGCTCCAGACGATCTGGGCGCCGTCGGTCACGACGCTGCTTTACCTCATCATTTTCACCACCGCCCTGGGCGGTCGCCACGCCGTGCCGGTCGCGGGGATGCAGGTGCCGTTCGCCGATTTCATCGCGCCGGGCCTGATCGTGATGGGCATGATGAACAATGCCTTCGCCAATGCCAGCTTCTCGCTGCTGGTCGGCAAGATCCAGGGCACGATCGTCGATTATCTGATGCCGCCACTCTCCACCGCCGAGCTGCTGGCCGCGCTGGTCGGCGGCGCGGTGACGCGCGCGGTGCTGGTCGGGGCGACGGTGTGGGCCGCGATGGCGATCTGGCCGGGGGTGCATGTCACGCCGCACGCGCTGTTCGCGGTGCTGTGGTTCGGCCTGCTGGGCTCGGTCTTCCTGGCGCTACTGGGTGTGCTGACCTCGATCTGGGCGGAGAAGTTCGACCATGCGGCGGCCGTGACCAATTTCGTCGTCGTGCCGCTGTCGCTGCTGTCCGGCACCTTTTATTCGGTCGATGGCCTCGCCCCGGCGTTCCGCGCGATCAGCCATGCAAACCCGTTCTTCTACGTCATCTCGGGCTTCCGCTATGGTTTCCTAGGTCTTGCCGACTCGCCTGTGACGCTGGGCGGGTTCGTCGTGCTTGGCATCGACATCGTGATGGCGGTCCTGTGTTACGTCCTGCTGCGCAAGGGCTGGAAATTGAAGAACTGAAACGGATCGGCTTTTCCGTTTTTTAACCATCATGCTGCTAGAAGGGGGTTCTGCTTCAGTAGCGGAATTCTCCCTCGCCCGGGTTCCAGCATGCCCGGTCAGGTCCTTGGCGGGACTGATTTTTCGGTCCCGCCCTTTCTTGCGGCCCCGAAGCTCGGCCCCAACGCACCATTGCAACCGCGCGCTAATGGGCGTAGCGATCGCCCCCATCATGACATCTTCTGCTCCCATGGCGGTCGTGCTCGTTTCGGGCGGGCTGGACTCGATGATTTCCGCTGCTTCGGCCAAGGCCGCCGGCTATCGCGTGCTCGCGCTTTCGGTGGACTATAACCAGCGCCACAAGGTCGAACTCGCCGCCGCCGCGCGAGTCGCCGAGGCGCTGGGTGCCGAGCGTCACATCGTTCTGCCGCTCGACCTGTCGGCCTTTGGCGGCTCTGCGCTGACCGCGGATATCGATGTGCCCAAGGACGGCGTTCAGCCGGGTATTCCCGTCACCTATGTGCCTGCGCGCAACACGATCTTCCTCAGCCTCGCGCTCGGCTGGGCCGAGGCGGCGGGCGCGCGCGACCTGTTCATCGGCGTGAACGCGCTCGACTATTCGGGCTATCCCGATTGCCGTCCCGAATTCATCGCCGCCTTCGAGGGGCTGGCCGAGATCGCGACCAAGGCCGGCGTCGAGGGCCAGCCGTTCAAGATCCATGCGCCGCTCCAGCACATGACCAAGGCGGATATCGTGCGCGAAGGCACGCGGCTGGGCGTGGACATGGGGATCAGCTGGTCCTGTTACGACCCGACGCCCGAGGGGCTGCATTGCGGCGAATGCGACAGCTGCCGCCTGCGTTCGCGCGGTTTCGAGGAAGCGGGCATCCCCGATCCCACCGCCTATGCGGTCAAGCCGCAGGGCTGAGCCGATGAGCTATGCCGTCAAGGAAATGTTCCTGACGCTCCAGGGCGAGGGCGTGCAGGCCGGGCGGCGCGCGGTGTTCGTGCGCTTTGCCGGCTGCAACCTGTGGTCCGGCCGCGAGCAAGACCGGGCAACCGCGATCTGCCGATTCTGCGACACCGATTTCGTCGGGGTCGATGGCCTGGGCGGCGGGCGCTTCGCAGACGCAGGCGCGCTGGTCGCGGCAGTGGAGGGTTTCTGGGGCGAGTCGCGGGGCGAGCGCTTCGTGGTGCTGACCGGGGGCGAGCCGATGCTCCAGGTCGACGATGCGCTGGTCGACAGCCTGCACGCGGCGGGCTTCTTCATCGCGATCGAGAGCAACGGGACGATCGCAGCGCATCCGGGCATCGACTGGGTGTGCATCAGTCCCAAGGCGGGGTCTGACGTCGTCCAGCGTTCGGGCCAGGAGTTGAAGCTGGTCTGGCCGCAGGCGGGAATCGACCCGGCCGAAGTCGAGGGCTGGGACTTCGCGAACCACCTGCTCCAGCCGCTCGACGATCCGCGCGCGGACGAAAACCGGGAGGCGTGCATCGCCATGGTGATGGAGCGGCCGCGCTGGCGGCTGACGCTGCAAACGCACAAGATGCTGGGCTTGCGGTAATCCTCATTCCTCCCCTGTAAGGGGAGGGGGACCATGCGTAGCATGGGGAGGGGTATCCCCGCCCTCGATAGCGGGACACCCCTCCGTCAGGCCTTTGGCCTGCCACCTCCCCTTGCAGGGGAGGAATCGGTTATCAGTGAACGAACCGCGCCACCACGTCGCGGTAGCTGCGTGACACCTTCACCTGCGCACCCGATTCGAGCAGCAGGAAGCATTCGCCATTGGTATGCGGCTTCACCTGCTTGACCAGGTCCAGGTTCACGATGGTCGACCGGTGCACCCGCTGGAACCGGCGCGGGTCGAGTCGCTTTTCCAGATCCTTCATCGTCTCGCGCAGGACCAGCGAATTGTCGCCGGTGTTGATGACCATGTAATCGCCCGCCGCCTCGATCATTTCGATCGTGTCGACATCGACGCGGAAAATCTGGCCGCGATCCTTGATGTTGATGAGCTTTTCGAACCGGCTCGACGCCACTTCGCCACCCTCGCTCAGGTCGGTCACCGCGTCGGGGGCGTGTTCGGCGAGCACTTCCTTCAGCTTCTCGACCTCGCCCGCGCCGCGCTTCTCGTTCAGGCGCTGGCGAACCCGGTCCAGCGTATCGGCAAGACGCGCTTCTTCGACCGGCTTCATCAGATAGTCGACCGCCTGCGCCTCGAACGCACGCAGGGCGTGGTCGGAATAGGCGGTGACGAAGACGAACAACGGCGGCTCGACCTCCATCAGGCCCTGGACCACCGAAAAGCCGTCGAAACCGGGCATCTGGATGTCGAGAAAAACGAGGTCGGGTTTGTGCGTCTTGATCGCGCGGATCGCCTCGCGCCCGTTCGAGCAACGCTCGATGATCTCGACGTCGTCGTGCGCCTGGAGCCGAAGCTCCATGCCCTGGATCGCCAGGGGCTCGTCGTCGACGAGGATGGTACGGATGGTCATGCGGCCTCTCTGTTCACATTCTCAAGCTGGAAGGGGATCTCGATCTCCACCGAGAATCCGCCAGCCGGCGCGGAGCGGGATTCGAAACGGTGGTCCGAGCCATAAGCCTGGGCCAGCCGTTCGCGGATATTGGACAGTCCAACGCCGGTCGAAACGCTTGAGGAATGACGGATTTCGTGCAAGCCGGGGCCGGTGTCGGATACGGCGATCCGCACCCGTTGCCCGACCAGTCGCACATCGACGCGGATTTCCGCGCCTTCCTCCTGCGGCGTGACGGCGTATTTGATGGCATTCTCGACCAGCGGTTGCAGCAGCAGCGAGGGCAGGCGCGCGCGCTCCGCCCGCGGGTCGATCTCGAAACTGGGACGCAGGCGGTCTTCGAAGCGCATCTTTTCGATTTCGAGATAGAGTTTCAGCGTTTCAACCTCTTGCGCCACGGTGACATGCGCGGTCGGCTCATTGGCCAGGGTGTAGCGGAGGAAGGCTGACAGCCGGCTTAACATCGCATTGGCGCGCTCGGTCTGTTTCAGCAGCACCAGCGTCGAGATCGAGTTCAGCGTGTTGAACAGGAAATGCGGGTTCAGTTGATAGCGCAGCATCGCCAGCTGCGCGGTCGAGGCCTGGAGCTCCAAGGCGCGCATCTCATCGATCTGGCTCTCGACGATCAGATAATAGTTGATCGCGAAATACAATGCTGACCATCCCGCCAGCACCACGAAGGTGATGAACAGATTGCCGATCAGCAGGGTGACGGTGACGCCCGGCTGGGTCGTGGTGATGAACGAAAAGGAAAAGGCATTGAGCGCGGCGTACAGGAACGTCGCCGCCGCCAACGTCGCCAGCGTCAGGAACACCCCCATGATGCGCGGGATGCGCCGGTAATAGCCGTACAGCGTCGAGAGCAGCAGGGTGATGCAATAGCCCAGGATCGCCTCGATGATCACGGGAATGATCTTCTCCAGCGAAAAGCCGTTGGAGATGCCGACCACCGATCGCAGCACCAGATAGCCCGACCACCCGGCCGCCTGCAGCGTCCAGAAGGCACGCGCCTTGTTCTCGAAAAATGGCCGTACCGACAGGGGATCGGAGGCGGGGGGCGAAGCGGGGGACGTCGCGGCGGGCGAATGACTGGCCATGGCCGGGCGACATCTACACGGCCTATGGGGGAAGGGCAAAAAAGAAGGGCCGCCCCTCCCGAAGGAGGGACGGCCCCGCAGCCCGAAGGGCGTCGCGCTTCGCCTTAGAAGCTGAAGCGCGCGCCGATGCGGATCTGGTAGAGCGACTCCTGCGACGAAATCGTGTCGGTGGGCGTCGTGTTCGGTGCCAGATAGCGATACTGGGCGCAGGCTTGGCCCGAGTTGGTGGCGACCGCTGCGTTGTTCGTTACGCCCGTGGCGACCGGTGCGGTCAGACACTGCACGCGCACCGCCGCCTGCGTGTAGGGGAAGCTGTACTGACGCAGCTGACCCCATTTCTTGTTGAGCAGGTTGGCGAAGTTCTCGATGTCCATGAAGACCTGGATGCGCGATGCGCCCAGACCCGTCGGGACTTCCTGCGCCAAGTGCAGATCGATCTTGGTGAACCACTTGGAATTGAACGCGTTGCGCGGCGCGATCTGGCCGCGATACTTCGATAGACCCGTCGAATTGACCAGCGCGTTGAAAGTGTCACGCGTTGCAGTGCTGTCATACGACACACGCGCATCGTCCAGACCGGTCGGTACGTACAGCAGATAACGGCTGGACGAACCGATCGTCCCGAAGACCGGGCTGCGCTGGTTCGAGGCGTCCTGCATGGTCCAGCTGTACGGACGGCCGATGCGGGTTTCACCGAACAGCGCAAAGGTGGTCTTGTAGTCGCCGAAGAAGGCGCGCTCGAAAGTCAGGTTGTACTTGATATTGTACTTCACCTGCTCGTTCGAGATGCCATAGGCCGCGCCGTTCGGATCAAGGAACGCGCCGTTGCTGTAGTTGGAACTGGCAACCGATGAGGTAGCCGGAGCCTGATCCTTGATGTCCTGATAGGTGAAGCTGGCGCCCAGATTCAGGCCCAGGTCGAACGTCTTGTCGACACGCGCCACCGCAATGTAGCTGCGACCACGGGTCGTGTTGGTCAGGATGATGTCCGAATTCGTGTCGCCGAACGAGGTCAGCGACGCGTAACGGACGCGGCCATCGGGCGTACGCAGCGCGGTCGGCACGACGCGCGCATCGGTGAAGAACACCTGGTTGCGCACCTTCGAGTAGAAGAAGTCGGCACCGAAGTTGAATCCGCCCAGCGCTTCCGGCGCATAGTCGAACGACAGGGTCGAACGCCACTGCGATGGTAGCTTGAAGTTGGGGCTCAACGCGTTGGTCGACGAGGTGGACGATACCTGGCCAGCGTTCAGATAGTTGTTCACGACCCCCGGAATTTGCGTGCCGTTGACGTTGGTCAGCGCGGCTGCACCGACGCCCGCGGGCAGGCCGGTGCCCGCATAGCTGCCGTCATTGTTCTGGCGAATGTCGATGGTGTTCGACAGGAAACCAGTGTTCGAGAAGCTGTTCGAGATATAGACGTCCGGCGAGCCGCCCGAGAAGATGCCGACGCCGCCACGGACCGACAGGTCCTTGGTCGGACGCAGTTCGAAGCCGATACGCGGCTGGGCGATGCCGCGACCACTGATATAGGCGGTGTTCGCATAGCCGAGGCGGTTGAAGAAGTTCTGGTTGAAGGCCGGACGGCTATGGCCACCGTATACGTCATAGCGGATGCCGTAATCCAGGCTGAACCAGTCGGTGATCCGCCAATTGTCCTGAATACCAAAGGCATAGGACTGATAACGGAAACGGGCTGCCGCATCGATCGGGTTCAGGCTGGGAACCGCATTCTGATAGCGCAGACGCTGGGCATTGCCCGCCTGGAAATCGGCAATCGAGTCGAAATAATAGTCGCCCGCCGAACGCTGCAGGAAGACGTTGACGATCTTCGTGTCCTGGAAATCGGCGAAGATACGCAGGTCATGATTGTCGCGGTTCAGGCGACCCTGGAGCAAGCCGCCATAGGTGCGGCTGGTCAGCGCGTTCGACTGGCGCGAGATGTCCGGGCCGAAATAGATCGAGGCATAGCCGGGCGCGCAGGTAGTCGACGCATTCGACCCCGCCGATCCGGGGTTGGAACGATCCGAATCCGGTGCCGCGCAAACCTGGAACTGGGCGAAGCCGCGACCCAGAACCGGATCCTGGCCGCGCTTATAGTCCTTGTAGAAAGCGCGGAATTCGGTCGAGAATTCGTCCGACCAATCGCTGTTCAGCTGGAACACGCCGGTATGCAGGCGATTGCTGCCGGTATAGCCGTTCGATTCCAGGCCCAGACCCGGCCCGGTGACCGTGGTGTTCTGATTATAGCGGATCGAGTCCTTGGTGTAGAGATAGGTCAGCGACGCGCGCTGCGTGTCGGACAGGTTGGCGTCGATACGTGCGGTCAGACGGTCGTCGCTGTCCTGCGAATTGTTCAGGATGCCGCCGGTGTTATAGTTATAGCGCGACTTCGCGATCGCCGAAATCTGATCGACGACGGCATTGGTCAGCAGGCCATTGGCGCCACCGATATTCGGGATGACCGTGCCCGCATTGTTCTCGGCCGTGCCCTCGACGATCGGGGTGCCCGCGCGGATGCGCTCACCGGCGACCATGAAGAACAGCTTGTCCTTGATGATCGGACCCGACAGTTCGGCGCCGAAATTCTGGATCTTGAAGGGGGGCAGCGTGACGCGGCCGTCGGGAACGCCAGGGCCCGCCTTGGTTTCGTTGCCGGTCAGCTTGTTCGACGAATACGAGTAGAAGCCGGTGCCGTGGAAGCTGTTGGTACCGGACTTCAGGATGGCGTTGATCGCGCCGCCCTGGAAATTGCCTTCGCGCACGTCATAGGGCGCGACCTTGGTCTGGAACTGGCCGATGGCATCCAGCGGCACGGGGCTGCGGCGGGTCGGCAGGCCGTCGGGGTTCAGGCCGAAATTGTCGGTGATCGGCACGCCGTCCACCGAGAAGCGGTTGAAGCGCGCATTCTGACCTGCGAACGAGACGGCGCGGCCCGAACCCGAGGCATAGTCGAGGCGTGCGAAGGGATCGCGGCGCATCAGATCGCGGATGTCGCGATTGACGCTGGCCACCTTGGCGATGTCGGCGGCGGTCAGCACGGTAACCGGACCCAGGCTCTTGCTGCCCGCACCCGCGATCGACGAAGCCGTCACGACGATGTCGCCGCCCGTCTGTCCCTCAGCGGCCAGCTCGACCGGCAGTTCATAGGGAAGGCTGGTCACGGTGAAGATGTCCGTGACGCGGGTTTCCGGGTAGCCGGGAGCCGAGACGGTGACGGTGAAAGGCCCGCCGACGCGCAGGCCGGTCGACGAGAACGAACCGTCCGCACCCGAAACCGTCGAGGTCGTGGTGCCCGAGGGAACGTTGACGATGGTGATCGTCGCGCCTGCGACCGGCGCGCCGTTGGCGGTCACGTTGCCGCGGATCGACGACGTCGTTTCCTGTGCGGCAGCCGCCGCCGGAATGGCGAGCGCGACGACGGCCGCGCCCAGGAAAAGCGAATTACGCATAAATTAAAGGTCCCCTTTTCGCGCGCGAAGCGGCGCGTTCCGGCCGCTTGTGCGGCTCGGTTGAGCGTGCCCTGCGCTACGAACATTGCCGTTATGTTACAAAGAACGGGGCGGGGACAGGGGGGCTTTCACTCCGTTGGCGGGCGTTGCAGTTTGGCAACGGTTATGGGAGCGGTAACAGCCGTATAGCCTTCATTCGACGTTGAAATTTTCGCATCGCTTGCGCAGTTCGGTGGCGTTGGGCGGGGGCGTGAACCCCGCTGGGGCGTATCGGGCAAGACCGGAATCGTGACGTCTCGGTCACGATTCCACCATGCTCAGCTTGCGGCGACCAGATCGTTCCAGGCGGCTTCGTCGATCACCCGGATGCCCAGATCCTGCGCCTTTTTCAGCTTCGATCCGGCGCCCGGCCCGGCGATGACGAGGTCGGTCTTGGCGGAGACCGATCCCGATACGCGCGCGCCCAGCGCTTCGGCCTGCGCCTTGGCCTCGTCGCGCGACAGGGTTTCGAGCGTGCCGGTGAAGACCAGGGTCTTGCCGGTGACCTCAGACTCGCGGGTCTGGTGGACGGTGTCGGCGGGCGTGACCTCGCTCAGGAGGTCGTCGACGACGTCGCGGTTATGCGCTTCGGCAAAGAAGTCGAGCAGTGCGTCGGCGACTTCGGGGCCGATCTGGGGTGTGTCGATGGCGGCCACGATGGCGCGCTGGCGGCGAAGCTCGAACTTGCGGTCGGGTTCGCCCAGCGCGGGGACGGTTTCGGCTCGGACCGTCAGCGCGGCGTCGATCATCGCGCGGAAGCCCGCCATCGAGACGAAGCGGCGGGCCAGGTCGCGTGCGGTGATCTCACCGACATGGCGGATGCCCAGCGCGAAGAGGAAGCGGTCGAGCGATATGTCGCGCCGCGCGTCGATGGCGGCGAGCAGCTTGTCGACGACCAGTTCCGACATGCGCTCGCGCTGGATCAGCGCTTCGCGATGCTGGTGAAGGCGGAAAATGTCCGCGGGCGAGGCGATCAGGCCGTCGCGGAAGAATTCCTCGACCCGCACCAGCCCCAACCCGGTGATGTCGAAGGCGTGACGCGAGACGAAGTGGATCAGGCGTTCCACGCGCTGCGCCGGGCAGATCAGGCCGCCGGTGCAGCGGATGACGACCTCGCCCTCCTCGCGCGTCGCCAGGCTGCCGCATTCGGGGCAATGGTCGGGAAAGATGAAGGGGTCGCGCGGCGTCTCGCGGGTGAGGTTCTCGACGATCTGCGGAATGACGTCGCCCGCGCGTTGCAGGACCACGCGGTCGCCGGGGCGGACGCCCAGCCGCTCGATCTCGTCGGCATTGTGCAGCGTGGCGTTCGTCACGACGACCCCGCCGACCGTCACCGGTTCCAGCCGTGCGACGGGGGTCAGCGCGCCGGTGCGGCCGACCTGGATATCGATCTTCTCCAGCGTGGTCTGGGCGCGCTCGGCCGGGAATTTGTGCGCGATCGCCCAGCGCGGGGTGCGCCCGACGATCCCCAGTCGCGCTTGCCAGTCGAGTCGGTCGACCTTGTAGACCACGCCGTCGATGTCGAAGGGTAGGTCGGCGCGCTGCGCCTCGATGGTGCGATAGATGGCCAGCGCGGCACTGGCATCGGGCACGCGGGCAAAGGCATCGGCGATGGGAAAGCCCCAGCGGCGCCACGCCGCCACCATGTCGAACTGGGTCTCGACCGGCACCGCGCTCGCCTCGCCCCAGCCATGCGCCAGAAAGCGCAACGGGCGCCCGGCGGTGATCGCAGGGTTCTTCTGGCGCAGCGATCCGGCGGCGGCGTTGCGCGGATTGGCGAACTGGCGGGCTTCCTTGCCCGTCTCGGCGGCTTCCTGCGCCAGACGGGCGTTGAGCGCGGCGAAATCGGCCTTGCTCATATAGACCTCGCCGCGCACCTCGAAGACCTGCGGCGCGTCGTCGGGCAGTGCTTGGGGAATATCGGCGATGGTACGGACATTCTCGGTCACGTCCTCGCCGATCGCGCCGTCACCGCGGGTCAGCGCCTGGACCAGCCGCCCGTCGACATAGCGGAGCGAGCAGGACAGGCCGTCGATCTTGGGCTCGGCGGTCAGGGTGACGGGCTCGTCCTCGGGCAGCTTCAGATAGCGGCGGACGCGGCCGACGAACTCCTCGACCTCCTCGTCGGTAAAGGCATTGTCCAGGCTGGTCATCGGCCGGGCGTGCGGCACCTTGGCCAGATGCGCGGCGGGGGCGGCGCCGACCTGGCTATTGGGCGAATCGCTGCGGATCAGATGCGGAAAGGCGGCCTCGATCGCGGTGTTGCGGCGGACCAGCGCGTCATAATCCGCATCCGAAATCTCGGGCGCGTCCTCGGTGTGATAGAGGCGGTTGTGATGGGCGATCTCGCGGGCGAGGCTGTTCAGCTCGGCGGCGGCTTCGAGATCGGTCTGGGGCAGGGTCTGAGGTGCGGTCACGCCGCCCGTGCTAGTCCAGCGGTGACGGCGGGATCAAGCCGTAGCGGCCGACCCGTTCCACGCAAGTCAGGAAAGCGCGTCCGCCGCGCGCTCGTTTTCAGGTCCCCGAGCCTGATCCGTCATCAGGCTGCGCGCCTGTTCGATGTGGATCGCCACCATCGGCAGGTCGAGCTTGTCCGCCAGCGCGAGACAAGAATGAAGATGGCCGACGAGCACGGTCATATCGTTTGTATCGGCAATCGGAGCGGCAGAGGCGAAATTATTCGACATCCGATAGATCCATCACAATCCGGGGACAGCCCAACATCCTCGTTGGTGATAGAGCATATCAGATATGAAATAACTTCCTAGAAAATTCTGTCAGGATTCCAGCAACCGATCGGCCTGCGCGCGCGCTTCGTCGGTGATGGTGGCGCCGGACAGCATACGGGCGATTTCCTCGCGGCGTTCCGCGTCGCTCAGGGCGCGAACCCCGGTTCGGGTAACGGTGCCGTCATGGCTCTTGGCGATCAGCAGATGCGCGGCACCGCGCGCCGCCACCTGCGGGCTGTGGGTGACGACCAGCAACTGGGTGCGTCCCGCCAGCCGGTGAAGCCGGTCGCCGATGGCAGACGCCACCGCGCCGCCGACGCCGCGATCGATTTCGTCGAAGATCATCGTCGTCGCGCCGCCTTCCTCAGCCAGCGCGACCTTCAGTGCCAGGATGAAGCGCGACAATTCGCCGCCGCTGGCAATCTTCATGAGCGGGGCAAAGGGCGCGCCGGGGTTGGTCGAAATCTCGAACTCCACCCGGTCCTTGCCCGCCGCCGACCAGCCCGAGGGTTCGAGGGCCGCGACGATGGTGCGGAACCGCGCGGCGTCCAGTTTCAGCGGGGCCAGCTCGCCCTTCACCGCCTGGTCCAACCGTTCGGCGGCGGCCGTGCGGGCGGCGGTGACCTTGGCAGCGGCCTTGTCATAAGCGGCGCGCGCGGTCGCAACCGCCGCTTCCAGTCGGCCTATGCCTTCCTCGCCCGCGTCCAGCCGCTCCAGCCGCCCGCGCAACTGCTCGGTCAGGTCGGCAAGGTCGTCGGGCTGGACGCGGTGCTTGCGCGCCATGCCGCGCAACTCGAACAGCCGGGCTTCGTCCTCTTCCAGCGCACGCGGATCATAGGCGAGTTCGCGCTGCGCCTCGAACAGCCGCTCCTCGGCCAGCGACGCCTCGATCACCGCACGATCGATCGCGGCCAGTGCTTCGGCGAGGGCGGGGTGATCCTCGCCGATCCGCTCCAATACGCGCGCGGCCTGACGAAGACCCGCCAGCGCGCCGTCGGAGCCTTGCAGATGCTCGTCGATCGCGCCCAGTTCGCCCGCAATCTTTTCCGACCGCTGCATGGTGCGGCGGCGATCGGCCAGCGCCTCTTCCTCGCCGGGCTCGGGGGCAAGCTTGGTCAGTTCGGCGACCGTGTGTTCCAGCCATTCGCGATCGCGCGCCGCCGTTTCGATCTCTTCGCGCGCAGCGGTCAGCGCGGCTTCGGCCTCGCGATAGCGTGCCCAAGCGGCGGCGACCGCACTCGTATCGATCCGTCCGAAGCTGTCGAGCATCGTCCGGTGGCCGCGCGGATTCAGCAGGCCGCGATCGTCATGCTGGCCGTGGATTTCGACCAGATAGGGCGCGATCTCGCGGAGCAGGGCGGCCGAGGCGGGCTGGCTGTTGACGAAGCCCCGGCTGCCGCCATCGGCCTTCACCTGGCGGCGGACGATCAACGGCTCGCCCGGTTCGATATCGATCCCGGCCTCGTCGAGAATGGTGGCGAGGCGGCTGTCGGGGGAAGGGGGCTCGAAGCTGGCGGTGACGATGGCCTGGCCTGCGCCATGACGGACCAGCCCGCTGTCGCCACGTCCGCCCAGCGCCAGGCCCAGCGCGTCGAGCAGGATCGACTTGCCCGCCCCGGTCTCACCGGTCAGGACGCCCAGGCCCCGGCCGAAATCCAGGTCCAGAGCCTCGATCAGGACGACATCACGAATGGACAGCGCGGTCAGCATGGCGCGCGATATAAAGCGAAACGGGGGCGGATGTTATCCCCCCGCGGGGAAAAATGATCCCGATTTGTTCGGAGCGTCTACATTCCTTCCCTCGCCCCTCATCGAGGGGAGAGGGTTGCGCAGACTTGGTCTTTGCGAAAGCAAAGGCCTAGTCGGAGCTGGGTGAGGGGTGAAGCGCTCGAAGAGCGCGCGAGCCTTTGGCTCGCTCAACCCCTCACCCAAGCTGCGCTAGCCAGCAGGCTGGCAAGCTGCGCTAACCCTCTCCCCTGTCCAGGGGAGAGGGGAAATTCATGGAAAACTCACCCCGTCGGCGAGCTGTTGTTGCCCGTCGGGGTCGGACGCCCCGGCGCCGCCGCGCTCGGCGTGGCGGTGCTGCCGCCGCCACCGGGCAGGCCGATATTGACCGAACCCGGCGTGCCGGTCGGCACCACGGGCTGGCCGGGCTGGATCGGGGCGATCGGCTGCACCGGATATTCGCGCATCAGCTTATAGGCGCGGTTATACCAGTCGCTGCCCGGATAATTGGCGCCCAGCACGGCGGCGGAGCGCTCGGCCTCGGGGCGTACGCCCAGTGCCAGATAGGCCTCGACCAGGCGCATCAGCGCCTCGGGCGTGTGGCTGGTGGTCTGGTACTTGTCGACGACGGTGCGGAAACGCATCGACGCGGCCAGCCACTGGTGGCGGTCCTCGTAGAAGCGGCCGATCTCCATCTCCTTGCCCGCCAGGTGATCGTTGACCAGATCGACCTTCAACCGCGCATCGGCCGCATAGCGGGAATTGGGATAGCGGCGCATCAGCTCACCCAGCGCGTCTAGCGCCTGGCGGGTGATCTTCTGGTCGCGGGTCACGTCCTGGATCTGCTCGTAATAGCCGAGCGCGATCAGATAATAGGCATAGGGCGCATCGCGGTTGCCCGGATGGACCGAGATGAAACGCTGCGCCGACTGGATCGACTGGGTATAATCGCGACCCAGATAATAGCTGAACGCGCTCATCAACTGTGCGCGGCGGGCCCAGATCGAATAGGGGTGCTGACGCTCCACCTCGTCGAACAGCAGCGCCGCCTCCTTGTAGCGATGCTGGTCCAGCCGGTTCTTGGCGGCCGTGTACAGCGTGCCGACGTCGCGCGCGACATAGGGCAGGTCGGTGCGGGCACGGTTGCGGGCGCAACCCGCGATCGGAAGGGCCATGGCGGCGATCAGCGCCAGCGACAGCGCACGGGAACGGGGGTAACGCATCGCGCATGTCCTTAGCGCAGCATTGGGGCGGGGAACAGTCCCTCCCGCACGCCGCCCGACGATAGGCCGCAACGAGAGACGACTTGCCATCCTGATAGCGCTCGCGGCATGGGGCTTTGACGGGCCGGGCGGCAGGGAACGCCCCCATGGCCCCGACGGTTTTGCCGTCGCCCGATCGGAAGGAATCGAACGACCATGCCCGCCACGATGCTCCACACCCACCGCGTCGAAAAGCCCTGGGGCCGCCACACGCTCTATCCCGGGTTCGAAGACGCCCCGGCCGATGGCGCCCCCATCGGCGAGGTATGGTTCCAGGAGCCGGGCGACACCTCGCCCGACCTGCTCATCAAATATCTGTTCACCAGCGAGAAGCTGTCGGTGCAGGTCCACCCGGACGACGAACAGGCCCAGGCCCGTGGCCTGCCGCGCGGCAAGGACGAATGCTGGACCATCCTGACCGCCGAGCCCGATTCGACCATCGCTCTGGGTCCCAAGGCGCCGATGACCAAGGAACAGCTACGCACCGACGCCCGCGACGGCTCGGTCGAGGCGGATCTGGACTGGGTGCCGGTGAAGGAGGGCGACTTCTATTACGCCCCCTCGGGCACGATCCACGCGATTGGGGCCGGGCTGACCGTGATCGAGGTGCAGCAGAACAGCGAAACCACCTATCGCCTCTATGACTATGGCAGCGACCGTGAGCTGCATCTGGAGGATGGTGTCGATGTCGCGCACCTGACCCCGTATCAGCCGATCGTCTCGCCGGGACCTGCGGGCGAGGGGCGTGATATCCTGGTCGAGGGGCCGAAATTCGTGCTCGAACGCTGGGCGGCGGGCGAGCATGCGGTGGCTCTGCCCGAGGGGCGGACCGCGTGGCTGATCCCGATCACCGGATCGGGCGAGGTCGCGGGCGTCGCGTTCCAGGCGGGCCAGTGCCTGACCGTGACCGGCGCCGAGACGATTTCGCTGTCGTCGGACGGCGACGCGCTGTTCGCCTATGCGGGTACCCAGCGGCTGTAAGAAGGCCTTCCCTCTCCGGCACGGGGAGCAGTTGAGATCAGGATGACCTCGCGTGGGATCAACGCGAGCCCCTCCCCTTCAGGGGAGGGGATGGGGGTGGGGCGCATCCGCAGGCGTGCCGTTCGTGGTGATGCCCCACCCCAACCCCTCCCCTGAAGGGGAGGGGCTTGCAGCGCTGAGACGCGCTGGCATCAAATTTTAAAACAACCCAGGCACGTCGCGCTGGGCGACCGAGGGCCGCTCGGGCTGGAGCAGCTTGCGTGGGCCGTCGCCCGCCGCTTGTGCACTCGCGGTCGCGCTGATCGGGGTGCAGCTCTTGCCCTGCAGGAAGTCGAGCGCGGCGCGGGTTGACGCCTCCTGCGGGTCGCCCATCTTGCGGGTCAGGTCGTCGCTGGCGCGGCAGCTGGCGGGTACGACGCCGGCCAGGCCGTTATAATAATCGCCCTGCCGGTTCGCATTCTGGATCGACAGGGCGATGACGCGCAGCCGGTCGTCGCACTGGGCATTGTCGCGCGCGATCTGGCCCACCGGCTTGCCATAGGTGTTGGCGCCGATCAGCCCGGTATTGCTGCCCATATAGGGCAGGGTGCGGTTCAGGACGAGTTCGCTGGCCGAGGCCGTGCCGCCGGTGCCGATAAAGGCGAGGCGGGTGGGCACGATCGATTCGGGCTGCGGCGCGAAATAGGTCGTCTCGTCGTTCGACGACTTGCTGGGGCGGAAGGCGACATAGCCCATCACGTCCGACGTCTGGCGATTGCCGCCCAACAGGTTGTTGAACAGGTCGGCGATATCGATGCTGCCGCCGCCATTATAGCGCAGGTCGACGATGACCTGGGTGATGCCCTGCTGCTTGAACGAGGCGAAGGCGGCGCGCAGCTGCGGGTCGGCGGTGCTGATGAAGGTGCGCAGATTGACATAGCCATAGCGCCGGCCGTTGTCGGTGATGATCTGCGTTCCGTAATTGGGCGACACCGGCTGAAGCGTATAGGCCGACTTGGTCAGCGATACGGTGCGTGTCGCGCCCGACGGGTCCGCCACGTTGAAGAAGCGCGTCGTGCCCGCGGTGTCGGGACCCAGCGCGTTGGACAATCCGTTATTGGGATCGGCGCGGACGATATCCTGGATCGACTGGATGTTCGAGGCGGTCGTGCCGATGCCCAGGATCGTGGTGCCGCGATCGATCCCGGCGGCGAGGGCTGCGCCGCTTTCGAACGACTCGGCGATCATCAGCTTGGACTGGGTCGAGTCCGCGGTCAGACGAAAGCCGAAGCCTGCCGAGGCACCCGAGCTGTAATAGGCATTCTCTTCTTTGATCGAGGTGATGTAGGTGAAGTAACGATCCTTGCGCTGCGCCCGCGCGGTTGCGGTCAGTGCGTCGATATAGTCGCTGACCGTCGTATAGGGCGTCGGATCGAGCGAGGCGGGCAGGGTATCCGGGAAGAGATACCATTCGTTCATCTGGGCCGAGACCCAGTTCTGCCGGTTGCGCAGCGAACAGCTGCTGTCCACCGTGCCGGTCGCCGTCCCGCCGCCCGAGCCCCCGCTATTCGATCCGATCGTGCTGCTGCTGCCACCGCCGCCATCGCCACAACCCGCCAAGGTCGCTGCCAGAGCCAGCAGCGTACCCAAACGTCCGAATCGGCTCATCGAAACCCCCACCCGCAAAAGCTATCAAGGGGATAGCTTATCATCACAATTGTGTCAGGACCGATCTGTCGGGTCGATGAATGGCCTATATCTTGGCGGTCATGTTTATGATCTTGTAAACCGAAGCCGTGGTTCAGGCGGATGACGTCTGCGACAAAATACCGATAGGCGGCGTCTTATTGCCTCGACAGGAGTATGAGGTCTCATGCTGAACGTGCTGACCCTGTCGAGCCTGTTTCCCGATGCGACGCGGCCGAATTTCGGAATCTTCGTCGAACGCCAGACCGCCGCGCTGGCGATGCGGCCCGGTATCGCCGTCCGGGTCGTCGCGCCGATCGGCCTACCGGTCTGGCCGCTGGCGCGATCGGCGCGGTTTCGGGCGCAGGCGGCGCTGCCCCTGCGCGAGCAATGGGCGGGGCTGGATGTCAGCCGCCCGCGCTTTCTGACGATCCCCGGCACGGCCGGGCGCTTCCATGTGCCTGCCCTTGTGCGCGCGCTGACCCCTGTGCTCGACCGGCTGCGGGACGAGGCGCGGTTCGACGTGATCGACGCATCCTTCTTCTTCCCCGATGGCCCGGCGGCGGTCGCGCTGGGGCGGCGTTACGGCGTGCCCGTCTCGATCAAGGCGCGGGGGGCGGACATCCACCTTTGGGGGCACGCCCCCGCCACGCGGCACCAGGTCGCGCGCGCGGCGATGCGCGCCGATGGCCTGCTGGCGGTCAGCGATGCAATGGCGGACGACGTTGCGGCGCTCGGCGTCTCGCGTCACCGGATCCGCGTCCACCATACCGGCGTCGACCAGAGCCGCTTCCAGCCAATCGACCGTGAAGCCGCCAAACGGGCGCTGGGCGTGACCGGGCCGCTGGTCGTGTCGCTGGGCGCGCTGATCCCGCGAAAGGGCCATGGAGTGGTGATCGATGCCGTGGCGCGATTGCCCGGCGTCACGCTGATGATCGTGGGAGAGGGGGCGGAGCGCGCCGCCCTGACCGCACGGGCCGAGCGGGCGGGGGTCGCCGACCGGGTGCGATTGATCGGTGCCATACCTCATGTCGAACTGCCGCCCATGCTGGGGGCAGCGGATGTCATGGCGCTGGCCTCTGCGTCGGAAGGGCTGGCCAATGCCTGGGTCGAGTCGCTGGCCTGCGGGACACCGGTGGTCATCACGCCGGCGGGCGGGGCGGAGGATGTCGTGACAAGCCGGGTGGCGGGGCGGATCGCCCAGGCCGATCCAGGCGAGTTCGCCGCCGCGATCCGTGACGTGCTGGAGCAGGCGGCGGACCCTTGGGCGGTGCGCGCGGCGGTGCGGGACTTTACCTGGCCCGCCAATGCCGCCGGGTTGCACTCGCATTTGGCGGAACTGGTCGCGCGGGGGCGGTAGGGACAACAATTCCTCCCCTGCAAGGGGAGGGGGACCAGCGAAGCTGGTGGAGGGGTGTCCCCGCTGGCCGTGACACCCCTCCGTCAGCGCTTCGCGCTGCCACCTCCCCTTGCAGGGGAGGAAGGTATGAGGATCAGGCGCCGAGCGGGTAGAGGGCCGCGCAGATCTTGCGGCCTTCGCTGCGCAACACGCCCCAGGCACGGGCGGCGGCGCGGCTGTCCATGATCTCGACGCCGACCCCACGCGCTTCCAGCGCGGCGACGAACGCGGCAGGCGCCCGGCGCAGGTTCGCGCCGGTGCCGAGCAACAGGAATTCCGGTGCCTCATCGACCAGCGCGGCGACCGCTTCCGGCGTCAGCGCCTCGAAGGGCGGCGGGCTCCAGGGCTCGTGCCAGTCCGGCGAGAGGAGCAGCGCAGGGTAAGCGATCTCACCCACCCGAAAGCCCGTGGCGGCAAAGCCACGGACGATCGGGCCGGGCGCGGTCGGATCGCGCGTGATGCGGATCGAATCGCTCATTCCCGCTCGCTTAGCTCTCGCGCGGGGTGATGCGCTCGGCGTCGGTCACCTTGCGCTTGTCGGTGGTGCCGGGCTTCTCACGGTTCGGCTCGGCGCGCAGGCCGAGCGTGATCAGCAGCGAGGACGAGACGTAGATCGACGAATAGGTGCCGACCACGATGCCCAGGATCATCGCGGCAGTGAAGCCGCGCAGCACATGGCCGCCCAGCAACAGCAGCGCGACCAGCGCCAGCAGGATCGTGACCGAGGTCATGACCGTGCGCGGCAGCGTCTCGTTCACCGACAGGTTGATGATCTCGCGCATGTCCATCTTGCGATAGCGGCGCATATTCTCGCGGATGCGGTCGTCGATGACGATCTTGTCGTTGATCGAGTAGCCGATGATGGTCAGGAACGCCGCGATGATCGTCAGGTCCAGCTCGAACTGGGTGATCGCGAAGAAGCCCAGCGTGACGAGAAGATCGTGGACGATGGCGACGATGGTCGACACGCCGAACTGCCATTCGAAGCGGAAGATGGCGAACAGACCGATGCCCAGGATCGCCAGGACGACCGCCAGCACGCCGTGCTTGATCAGCTCGCCCGACACCTTGCCCGACACCGTGTCGTAACGGCTGAAGGTCGCGCCGGGGAATTGCTGGCCCAGCGCGGCTTCCACCTTGCGAACGACGGCGTTGGTCGCGCCTTCGTCATTGGACTTCGGGACCGGCAGGCGGATGCTGATGGTGCGGCCGTCGCCGACCGTCTGGATATTGGCTTCGCCCACGCCCAGCCCGTCGACGACCGAGCGGACCCGGTCGGCCGAAGGCGGGGAGGGGAACTTCTCCTCGATCATCAGGCCGCCGACAAAGTCGACGCCCAGATTGAGGCCCTTGGCGAACGTCACGCCGACCGCCAGCAGCGTGAGCGCGAGCGTCAGTCCGAACGCCCAGCCGCGCAGGCGGACAAAGTCGATGTTCGTGTTGTCGGGGACGAGTTTCAGGAGGCGCATGATCTGTTCTCCTGCCTCAAATGGTGATGGTCTTGGGCTTTTCGCGGCGCAACCAGAGCGCCACGAGCATCCGCGTGAAGGTAACGGCGGTGAACACGCTGGTCACGATGCCGATCAGCAGCACGACCGCGAAGCCCTTCACCGGGCCCGAGCCGAGCACGAGCATGATGACGCCCGAGATCGCGTGGGTCACGTTCGCCTCGAAGATCGTGCGGCTGGCTTCCTTATACCCCAGCTCGACCGACTGGACGACGTTGCGTCCGCGCCGTCGTTCCTCGCGGATTCGCTCATTGATCAGCACATTGGCGTCGACGGCGGTGCCGATGGTCAGGATGAAGCCCGCGATACCCGGCAGGGTCAGCGTCGCGTTCAGCATCGCCATGACGGCCAGGATGACCAGCACGTTGATGACGACGGCGATGTTCGCATAGATGCCGAACCGGCCATAGGTGACGGTCATGAAGATGATGACCGCGACCGCCGCGATCGCCGACGCCAGGATACCGGCGCGGATCGAGTCGGCGCCCAGGTCGGGGCCGACGGTGCGTTCCTCGACGACCTTCAGGTCGATCGGCAGCTTGCCCGAGCGCAGCGAGATCGCCAGCTGGTTGGCGGTGTCGACCGTGAAGTTGCCGCTGATCGAGGCCCGGCCGCCCAGGATCGGCTCGTTGATGTTGGGGGCCGACAGCACCTGACCGTCGAGGATGATGGCGAAGGGCTTGCCGGTGTTCTCCTGGGTGATCCGCGCGAACTTGCGGCCGCCTTGTGCGTCGAAGGTGATCGCCACCTGCGGCGCGTTGGTCTGCTGGTCAAAGGCCTGCTGCGCATCGATCAGCTGGTCGCCCGAGATGATGACCGGCCGCTTGACCGCGATCACCGGCGCGCCCAGCGGATTGCCCGGATAGGGCAGGACCTGGCTGCCCGCGGGCGCATTGCCCTTGGCCACCTCGACCGGGTTGGCCGTGGTGTCGACCAGCTTGAATTCCAGTTTGGCGGTCTTGCCGATCAGGTCTTTGAGCTGCTGCGGATCCTGCAGGCCGGGCACCTGCACCACGATGCGGTTGCTGCCCTGTTGCAGGATCGTCGGTTCCTTGGTGCCCAGCGCGTCGATACGACGCCGGACGACCTCGGTCGCGGTCTTCATGGCGGTGTCGACCGCCTGGGTCAGGCCCGCCTGGGTCGGCTTCAGGACGAAGCGCGAGGTGTCGACGACCTGGATATCCCATTCGCGCTGGCCGGTCATGCCCGCCCCGCCGCCGGTGATCGACAGCAGCCGCTCGCGCGCCGCGTCGACCTGGGCCGGATCGCGCAGCATGAAGCTGAGCTGTCCGCCGCGCACCGAGATGTCACCGATATCGATACGCGGATTGCCGCGCCGCATCTCGGCCGCGACCTGGTCGCGCATCGTCTCCAGCCGGGTATTGGCCAGATCGCCGGTGTCCGCCTCCAGCAGCAGATAGCTGCCGCCCGCCAGATCGAGGCCCTTGTTCACGCGGGGATGCGGGATCGCCCCCCAGCTGTTCGTGACGCTCTCAGGCAGAAAGCTCGGGATCGCCAGCAGGCACAAAGCGGCCAGCAATGCGACGATGGAAGCGACCTTCCAGCGGGGGAAATCCAGCATCGGATCAGTCGTTCGCGGGCTTGGCGGTGGGATCGAGCACGTCGGTCAGCGTCGCCTTGACCACGCGGACGCGGACGTTGGGCGCGATCTCGACCTCGACCAGCTGATCCTCGACGCGCGTCACCTTACCGACGATGCCGCCCGCCGTGGTGACCTGATCGCCCTTCTTGACCGCCTCGATCGACGCCTGCAGCGTCTTCATGCGGCGCTGCTGCGGGCGGATCATCAGGAAATAGAAGACGACGAAGACGAGGAGCAGCGGCGCGAGGCTGAGGAACGAGGCGGCCCCGCTGGACGCGGCGGCCCCGGATGCTGCCTGGGCGGTGAAGGGAATGAACATTCGGACCCGTCTTTGCTGAATGGGCACGGGTACGTGCCGACCGTTGACGATCGACAAGCCCCCATGTCGGATAGCCTGCCCGCTACCATCGCAGGCGGACAGGCGCAATGGAGAGGCGGATGTGGTGTCGGCAGTATCGCAACATCAAGGCTTGCATCGCGAAGAAAACCCGCCTAGAGGCCGCCGCTCGGTCGGGGCGTAGCGCAGCCTGGTAGCGCATCACACTGGGGGTGTGGGGGTCGCAGGTTCGAATCCTGTCGCCCCGACCAATCTTCTACTGACATCGGTGGACGACGACGAAGCGGGCGAAAGCCCGCTTTTTTCGTTTCTGGCGTTTTCTGCTTTCACCGTGGAGTGAAGCGCGGGAGGTTTGGCTTCACGGCGGACCAAAGCGATCCAAGCTAAATGGCGGCTATTAGGTGGGAGGCGGACGTTGTACATGCCGGCTGCCGTGTTGCACAGGGCCATGCATGAGAAGATCAATCCCGCTCGTCGTCGGCCTCATGCTCCCGTTAAGCGCGTGTTTGAACAATCAGACCATTGATGAAGAGATCGCCAGTAAGTGCGGCATCTCTGTCAGCGAGTATCAGCGAGCAGAAGCCAGCTTGGACACGGGGCACGATGGGATGGCGATCCATGCTGGCCACTGCCGTCTAACCCGGACTTCTAAGGGTGTGATCGAAGGGACGGTCGGCGACGGCTCGTGATGGGATCGTGGCTGCCAATTTCCGCGCCAGGGCGTTAGATGCCTTTTCACTTTAGCCGCTCAACGTCAGTGGCTTCGCTCCCCATGTGACGCACGAACGCCCCGCGTAGATCGTCCAGATGGCTTTGCCACTTTGCTCGATCATCGTTGGGATCGATTCCATCGGCTGCGAAGAGCCAGCCAGCAAATTGATCGGCTGTGACTTCTCCGCTCGCGGGCAGTAAGTCGGTGACATGCAGAGGCTGGCCATCAACTACCGAGCCGCACCAGCCCCTCTCCACACAGACTTCGTGCATTAGGGCTTCTAGCGCGGTTCGATCGGTCATGTGTCGAGTATAACAGCGCTCGTTCGCTGTGTCCGCTATTGGGCGAAAGCCGCCGCCTCTACCGAACTACAATCCCCGCCGCCGCGATTTGCGACAGCAAATTCGCTCGTACCGCATCCGAAACCGGAGGCAAAGGCCGCGCCGCCTTGCCGTGGCGCAGGCGTTCGCTGTCCTTTTCGTCCGGCTCGACGACGCGTACCCGCACCGCCGCCTTGCCGACCGCGCGCAGGCCGAGTTGTTCGGCGGCGCCGCGCGACAGGTCGATGATCCGCGACGATCCCGCGAACGGCCCGCGATCGTTGATCCGCACGATGATCCGCCGCCCAGTATCCAGCGCCGTCACCTCGACATAGCTGGGCAGGGGCAGGGTAGTATGCGCGGCCGTCGCCCAGCCGGGACGGAAACGTTCGCCGTTGGCGGTGCGCTTGCCCGATTCGCCGCCATACCAGCTGGCATAGCCGAGCATGTCATAGGTCGTGTCCTCGGCGGGGACATAGGTGATGCCCCGCACCGTATAGGGCTTGCCGATCCGCACCGGGAAATCGCTGACCGGCCGGTAATTGCCACCCGAACAGGCCGCGACCAGGCAGGCCACCGCCGGTGTCCATCGGCGTATCGCTTTCCAAACCACCATGGCCTGTCGATTAGGCTTACCGTGCGTCGGGATAAAGCCGTTTGCGCCTCGATCCGACGCAGACTATCCCCGTGCCGACCGGCAGCGGCTTTCAGCCACGCCGCCGGACTATCGCATCGGTGCCCCTCGGGGCTTCAAACGGGAATATGGTGCAAATCCATAGCTGTCCCTGCAACTGTAAGCGGTGAGCGCGTGATGCCGGTTCCTGCAACAGGGAACAGCCACTGGAGCGATCCGGGAAGGCCGCATTGCCGACGCTTCGACCCGCGAGCCAGGAGACCTGCCAATGCGAGTCGCTCTTGCCGCGATCCAGGGGATGGTCATGGCCAGGATATATTGTATCATGCGAGCGACGCCATAGGGCGAACCTGAATCGGAACCCGACCCGGCGTGCGCCCGTCGACGGTGGGGGACGACCGCGACAGCGGAAGGTCGGCCTGAGTCGCAACGGCGCCGTTAAGGCATGATCCGCCCATGTCCGAAGTTTCCGCCCGACCATCGTTGAAGCGTCGCGTCACCCTGCTGATGGGCGCGCTGATCGTCGTGAATATCGCCGTCTGGGGCTGGGCGCTGAGCGTCTTTGCGGGCAACAGCCTGATGCTGGGCACGGCTTTGCTCGCCTACAGCCTGGGGCTGCGGCATGCAGTCGATGCCGATCACATCGCCGCCATCGACAATGTCACCCGCAAACTGATGCAGGACGGCCAGCGGCCGATCGCGGTCGGCCTGTGGTTCGCGATCGGCCATTCCGCCATCGTCCTGATCGCCGCGACCACCGTAGCTCTGGCCGCCAGCACCCTGTCCGACTTCGAGGCGTTCGGCCAGAGCGGCGGGACCATCGCCACCATCGTCTCGGCGAGTTTCCTGTTCGCCATTGCGATCATGAACCTGATCATCCTGCGCGATGTCTGGACCCGTTTCCGCCGCGTCGCGCGGGGCGAGCCGATGGCGGAGGCCGATGCCGACATGATGTTTTCGGGGCAGGGGCCTTTGTCGCGTCTGTTCCGGCCGCTGTTCCGGCTGATCCGGCGCAGCTGGCACATGGCGCCGCTGGGGTTCCTGTTCGGGCTGGGCTTCGACACCGCGACCGAGGTGGCGATCCTGGGCCTGTCGGGTTCGCACGCGGCGGACGGGGTGTCGCTGGCGACGATCCTGGTATTCCCGGTGCTGTTCGCGGTCGGCATGGCGTTGATCGACACCGCCGACGGGCTGGTGATGCTGGGCGCCTATGAGTGGGCGTTCGTCCATCCGCTGCGCAAGCTCTACTACAACATGACGATCACTCTGGTGTCTGCACTGGTCGCGCTGGTGATCGGCGGCATCCAGGCGACCGCGCTGCTCGCCGAGCGGTTCGGCTGGACGGCGGGGCCGTTCCGCTATGCGGGCGCGCTCGCCGAGCATTTCAACGTGCTGGGTTTCGCCATCGTCGGGCTGTTCGTGGTCTGCTGGGGCGCGAGCTTCCTCCTCTATCGCTGGCGCGGGTTTGCGGCGATGGAGGCGCGAATTGCCAAGCCCGGCGCGGCGGGATAAATGCCGCTGATCGGAGGGTGATAAGCCCTCCGAAGATCGCGCCGGTGCCCGCAAGGGCTTCAAACGGGAATGGGGTGCAAATCCCCGGCTGTCCCTGCAACTGTAAGCGGTGAGCGAGCGATGCTGGTGCTCCTATGAGGGCACGGCCACTGGAGTGATCCGGGAAGGCGCATCCTTTTGCTTCGACCCGCGAGCCAGGAGACCTGCCGGCGTCATGGTCGCTCTTGCCTGGACCCAGGGGGTGGTCGGGGCACGGTTCTCCGTCGGGGAGCGACGAAGCCATGCGGCCGGGGCCGCATCGGTCGCCGGTATAGCGGGGCGGACGCATACGACTGCGCCCGTCCGTCACCGCTCCGGCGATCGGCCCCGCGTCCGCGCTCGCTCGTCCGGCGCGTCGGAGAATTACCATGCGTGACCTTTCCAAGGTCCCCGTCACCATCGTCACCGGCTTTCTGGGCGCGGGCAAGACCACGCTTATCAGCCATCTGATCCGCAACGCTGGCGGCCGTCGCCTGGCGGTGGTCGTCAACGAATTCGGCACTTTGGGCGTCGACGGCGACATCCTCCAGTCTTGCGCGATCCCCGATTGCCCGGCGGAGAATATCGTCGAGCTGGCGAACGGCTGCATCTGCTGCACCGTCGCCGACGACTTCATCCCGACGGTCGAAAAGCTACTCGCGATGGAGCCGCGCCCCGATCACATCCTGATCGAAACCTCGGGTCTGGCGCTGCCCAAGCCGCTGCTGAAGGCCTTCGACTGGCCCGCCATCCGCTCGCGCATCACCGTCGACGGCGTGGTGGCGCTGGCCGATGCCGAAGCCGTCGCGGCGGGCCGCTTCGCCCCCGATCTGGACGCGGTCGAGGCACAGCGCGCCGCCGATCCCAGCCTCGACCATGAGACCCCGTTGTCGGAGGTGTTCGAGGACCAGCTGGCCTGCGCCGATATCGTCCTGCTGACCAAGGCGGACCTCGCCGGGCCGGAGGGTGTCGCCAAGGCGCGCGAAATCATCGCCGCCGAGGCGCCGCGCCCGCTGCCGATGGTCGAGGCGGTCGACGGCATCGTCTCCGCCGAGATCGTGCTGGGCCTGGAAGCCGCCGCCGAGGACGACATCGCCGCACGCCCTTCGCACCATGACGGCGCGGACGATCACGAGCATGACGATTTCGACAGCATCTCGGTGATGCTGGGCGAGGTGGAGAGCCCCGAGGCGATCGCCGCGCGGATCGTGACGCTGGCCGAACAGCAGGATATCCTGCGCGTGAAGGGCTATGCGGCGGTCGCGGGCAAGCCGATGCGGCTGCTGGTCCAGGCGGTCGGTCGCCGGGTGCGCACCAGCTATGACCGTCCCTGGGGCGCGGGCGAGCCGCGCGGCACGCAACTGGTCGTCATCGCCGAGCATGACCGCATCGACCGGCCTTCGATCGAGGCCGTGCTGAAGGGCTGAACACGTGCATCTCGTCTTTCGCGAGAGCCATGGGCTGGAGGAACAGGCCGTTCCACAGGATCTGGGGCAGCGCCCCGGTGACGTGGTCGTGCTGTCCTTCTCCGACAGCGACCTCAGCGCCTTTGCGGCGGGCTGGCGGGCGGGGGGATTTTCCTGGTCGCTGCGGCTCGCCAATCTGGCGGCCTTGGTCCATCCGCTGTCGGTCGACACCTATGTCGAGCAGACCCTGGCGCATGCGAAGGCGATCCTGATCCGGCTGATCGGCGGCGCGGCGTACTGGGAATACGGCCTGCGCGAGGTCGAGCGGCTGGGGCGCGAGCGGGGTATCGCGCTGGCGGTGCTGGCGGCGGATGGACGGGAGGACCGGCGGTTGATGGCGGCGTCGACCGTGGGGGAGGCGGTGGTGCGGCGGTTGACGGCGCTGTGCGATGCGGGTGGGGCTCAGGCGGCGGCTCTGGCTCTAAGCATATTGGCGGCGGAATCGCCTGCGGCCCTTGCCCCTCCCCAACCCCTCCCCCTGCCGGGAGAGGGGCTTTGAGGTGCCGCCCGTTGGCGGTTGGTGCCCGAACGGCCCGGCCTGCCCGGCCGCGACCCTGCTGACCACAACTCGCCCCCGCGTCCTCATCACCTTCTACCGCGCCTATCTCGCCGCCGCCGACCTCGAACCCATCGCCGCCCTTTATGCCGCCCTGGCCGAACGCGGCTTCGACCCCGTCGCCCTGTTCATCCCCTCGTTGAAGGCCGAGGGCGCAGGCCCCTGGGTCGCGCGCTGGGTCAAGGCTTTCACCCCCGCCGCGATCGTCAACGCCACCGCCTTCTCGGCACGCGGTGAGGACGACACCACCCCGCTCGACGGCGCGGGCGTGCCGGTGTTCCAGGTCGCGCTCGCCACCAGCGACCGGGCGGGCTGGGAGGGCGCCGCGCGCGGTCTGTCGCCCGCCGACCTCGCCATGCATGTCGTCCTGCCCGAAATCGACGGACGCCTGTTCGCGGGTGTGGTCAGCTTCAAGCAGCCGGGAGAGCGCGACCCCGACTTCGATATCGCGCTGCGCCTCCACCGCGCCGAGCCCGAGCGGATCGCGGCGGTGGCGGACAAGGTGGCGGGCTGGGTGAGGCTGGCGACGACCCCGGCCGCGGAGCGGCGGCTGGCCATCCTGCTGTCGACCTATCCGGGCAAGGACTGGCAGGCGGCGCATGCGGTGGGGCTGGACGGCTTCGCCTCGACGGCGGCGATCCTCGCCGATCTGCGCGAGGCGGGTTATGATGTGGAACCGCAGGCCGATCTGCCCGCCGCGCTGCTCAACAACCGGATCGCCTGGCCCGTCGCCGCCTATCGCGAGGCGCTGGCTACTCTTCCCGAAAGTCTGCGCGCCGACCTTGCCGAAAGCTGGGGCGCGGCGGAAGAGGATCCGCTGGTCCAGGGCGACCAGTTCCAATTCCCCGCCCTCATGCTCGGCAAGGCGATCGTCGCGCTCCAGCCCGAGCGCGGACGACGCGAGGCTCGGGCGGACGAGTATCACGACCTCTCGCGCTGTCCGCGCCATTCCTATGTCGCCTTCTATCTCTGGCTGCGTGCGCAGGGGATCGATGCGCTGATCCATGTCGGCGCGCATGGCACGTTGGAGTGGCTGCCCGGCAAGGCGGTCGCGCTGTCCGGCGCCTGCTGGCCCGAGGCGCTGACCCGCGACTGGCCGGTCCTCTATCCTTTCATCGTCAACGATCCGGGCGAGGCCGCACAGGCCAAGCGGCGGCTGGGCGCGGTGACGATCGGCCATGTCCCTCCGGTGCTGGTCCAGGCGGAGACCGGCGCGGGGCTGGGGCGGCTGGAGGCGCTGCTCGACGAATATGCCAATGCCGATGGCCTCGACCCCGCCCGCCGCGATCGGCTGCGCACCAGCATCGCCGAGGAGGCGGACAGCGTCGGCCTGGGCGAGACGCTGGGGCTGGCGGGGGCGGAGGATCCGCTCGCCCGGATCGACGCTTTCGTCTGCGATGTGAAGGACAGCCAGTTCGGCGAGGGGCTTCACGTCTTCGGGCGCGGTGAACAGGGCGCGGCGGAGCGGGCCGGGTTGCTCGCCGGGCTGGATGGAAAGCGCGTTCCGGCCGGGCCTTCGGGTTCGCCCTATCGCGGGCGCGCCGATGTGCTGCCCACGGGGCGCAACCTTTACGCCATCGATCCGCGCGCGGTGCCGAGCCGGGCCGCGCATCTTCAGGGCGTCAAGCTCGCCGAGGAACTGATCCGCCGCCATATGCAGGAGGAGGGCGATCACCTTCGCACCCTGATCGTCGATCTCTGGGGCTCGGCGACGATGCGCACGGCGGGCGAGGAATTCGCCATGGCGCTGCACCTGATCGGGGTCGAGCCGGTCTGGGACCATCGTTCCGAGCGGGTGACGGGGTTCGAGGTGATGCCGCTGATGCGCTTCGACCGGCCGCGCGTCGATGTGACGTTGCGCGTGTCGGGGCTGTTCCGCGATGCCTTCCCGCATCTGGTCGCGCTGTTCGGGCAGGCGGTGCGCGCGCTCGGCCAGCGGGACGAAACGGTCGAATGGAACCCGTTCGTTGGACAGGGGAGCCCGCGCGTCTACGGCCCCGCGCCGGGACGCTATGGCATCGGGCTGGATCCGAATGCGGGCTATGACGAGGCGGCACGGATCGAGGCGGGGCAGAGCTGGCTCGCCGCTTCGGCGACTGCGCTCGACGATGGCGACCGGCGCGATGCGGAGGGGATCGCGGCGCGGGTGGCGGCGGCGCAGGCGTTCGTCCATCTCCACGACCTGCCCGAAAGCGATCTTCTGCTCGCCGCCGATTATGCCGCGCATCAGGCGGGTTTCGCGGCGGCGCGCGTGGCTTTGGGGGAGGGCGCGGCGGCGCTCTATCATCTCGACACCCGCGACCCCGCCAGCCCCAAGGCGCGGACGCTGGCCGAGGAGATCGCACGCACCATCCATGCCCGCGCCGCCAATCCGCGCTGGGTCGAGGGGATGATGGTCCATGGCTTTCGGGGTGCGGCGGAGATTGCCGCGACGCTCGACCATCTGGGCAGCTTCGCGCATCTGGCGGAGGCGGTGCCCGCCGCGCTGATCGACCTGTATTGGGATGCGACTTTGGCGCAGGACGCGGTGCGCGACTTCATGGCGCAGGCAAACCCGGCGGCGTTGAAGGCGATGGAGGCGCGCTTCGCGGCGCTTCATGCTGCGGGGCTGTGGCCGACGCGGCGCAATTCGGTGCTCGCGATGCTGGACGGAGCGGCATGAGCGGCTTCGTGGTCAAGGGCTGGTGCCCCGATGCATTCCGGCCGATGATGGCGGGCGACGGGCTGCTGGTCCGCGTTCGCCCGCCGCTGGGACGGTTGACGGCGGAACAAGCCGAAGGGTTGTGCGCGGGCGCGATCCGCCACGGCAATGGCCAGATCGACCTGACGGCCCGTGCGAACCTACAAATCCGGGGGGTGACCGAGGCCGGCTGGCCCACGCTGTTGGCGGAGTTGCAGGCGTTGGGGCTGGTTGATCCCGATCCGGTGTCGGAGGGGCGGGGGGCGATTCTGATCAACCCGGATTGGCGTGAGGGCGACGATAGTCATGCCATCGCCAGCGAATTGCGGGCGCGTCTTGCCGAACTGCCCGAACTGCCGGGCAAGGTGGGCTTTATCATCGATGCGGGGCCGTCGCCGATAGTCATGGACGCGTCCGGGGATTTCCGTATCGAGAGGACCGCCACTGGCACCCTGGCGCTGCGTGGGGATGGGCGGTCGAGCGGTGTCGCCGTGACGCGGCCCAACGCGGTCGACGCCCTGATTCGGCTGGCGCACTGGTTCAGCGAAAGCGGCGGCTGCACGGCCGGGCGAATGACGCGTCACAAGGTGGCCCTGCCCGACTGGGCCCAAGGCGACGCCGTACCCGCATCCGGTAAAGCGATGCAGCCGGGCGCGCATCCGATCGGAGCGGTTTATGGACTGCCCTTCGGCCGGATCGACGCCGCATTACTGGCGGCGTTCGTTCGTTCGCATGGTTGCGCCCTTCGCCTTACCCCGTGGCGGCTGCTGATCGCGGAAGGCGTCGCCCCGGCCCCTGTCGCCGACATGCTGCTCGCCGACAGCCCGATCCTGCACGTCGATGCCTGTGTCGGCGCGCCCGCCTGTCCGCAGGCGAGTGTCGAAACGCGTGGGTTGGCCGTCCGGCTCGCACCGCTGATCGACGGCCACCTGCACGTCTCGGGTTGCGCGAAGGGCTGCGCACGGGCACGGGCGGCAGACTGGGTGCTGACCGGGCGGGAGGGGGCTTTCGATCTGGCCAGACATGCCCGCGCCGGGGCCGCGCCCCTTCACACCGGATTGACGCCCGAGCGGGCGGTCGCGCTTCTCGGAGCCTGTTGATGCCGTACACTTACGAAACCGATGGCGCGGCGATCTATCGCCAGTCCTTCGCCATCATCCGCGCCGAGGCGGAGCTGGCGCGCTTCGATGCGGAGGAAGAGCCGGTCGCGGTGCGCATGATCCATGCCGCCGGGCTGGTCGAGCTGGCGCCGTCGATCCATTTCTCGGCCGGTTTTGCGGTGGCGGGGCGGCAGGCGCTGGCGAACGGCGCGGCGATCCTGTGCGACGCGCATATGGTCAGCGAGGGGGTCACGCGTGCCCGGCTACCTGCCGACAATCCGGTGATCTGTACGCTGCGCGACCCTGCCGTGCCCGCGCTGGCCAAGGAGATGGGCACGACTCGCTCCGCCGCCGCGCTGGAGCTGTGGCGGCCCTATCTGGCGGGCGCGCTGGTGGCGATCGGCAATGCGCCGACCGCGCTCTTCCATCTGCTGACCATGCTGGAAGACCCCGGCTGCCCACGCCCGGCGGCGATCATCGGCTGTCCGGTCGGTTTCGTCGGCGCGATGGAGTCGAAGGACGCGCTGTGGGAAGCCCAGCCGGTGCCGTGCGCCATTGTGAAGGGCCGCCCCGGCGGCAGCGCGATCACGGTGGCGGCGATCAACGCGCTGGCGAGCCGCGCCGAATGACGGGGACCGTTCACGGTGTGGGCCTGGGGCCGGGCGCGGCGGATCTGATGAGCGTCCGCGCCGATCGCCTCGTGCGCGGGGCGCGGCATGTCGCCTATTTCCGCAAGGCCGGACGGCGCGGCCATGCGCGCACCATCGTCGAGGGCATGCTCCGCGACGACGTGGTCGAATATCCGATGGACTATCCGGTCACGACCGAGATCCTGTTCACCGACCCGCGCTACAATGAGTGCCTGTCCGCCTTCTATGCACAGTGCACCGCGCATATCCTTTCGCTGGTGCAGGGCGGCGAGGATGTGGTGGTGCTGTGCGAGGGCGATCCGTTCTTCTACGGCTCGTTCATGCACTTGCACAGCCGCTTGAAGGATCACGCCCCCGTCGCGGTGGTGCCCGGCATCACTGGCATGTCGGGCGCCTGGACCGCCAGCGGCGCGCCGATTACCTGGGGCGACGATGTGCTGACGGTCGCGATGGCGACCTTGCCCGAGCCGGAGCTGACCCGCCGCATCGCCGAGACCGACGCGCTGGTCGTGATGAAGATCGGCCGCCACTTGCCCAAGCTGCGCCGCGCGATCGCGGCGGCGGGACGGACCGAGCAGGCCTGGCTGGTCGAACATGCCGCCCAGGCCGGGGAGCGCGTGCGCCGACTGGCAGAGGTGGAGGATGCTCCCGCCCCCTATTTCTCGATCGCGCTGATCCACGGACAGGGACGGCGGCCATGAGCGGCTGGCTGATCGTCGTCGGACTCGGGCCGGGCGCGGAGGCGATGGTCACGCCCGAGGTATCGGCGGCGCTCGCCGAGGCGACCGATGTCGTCGGCTATATCCCCTATGTCGCGCGCGTGCCCGAGCGGCCCGGCCTGACCCGCCATGCCAGCGACAACCGGGTCGAGCGCGACCGCGCGCTCCATGCGCTGGAGATGGCGGAGGCAGGCTGCCGCGTCGTCGTCGTATCCTCGGGCGATCCGGGGGTGTTCGCGATGGCGGCGGCGATCTTCGAGCGGGTGGAGGAAGATGCCACCCGCTGGCACGACCTCGACATCCGCGTGCTGCCCGGCATCACCGCGATGCTGGCGGCGAGCGCGCGGGCGGGCGCGCCGCTGGGCCATGATTTCTGCGCGATCAACCTCTCCGACAATCTCAAACCCCAGGCGTTGATCGAGCGGCGGCTGGCGCTGGCGGCGGAGGCGGATTTCGCCATCGCGCTCTACAATCCCCGGTCCAAGGCGCGGCCCGACGCGCTGGATGCGGCCTTTGCGTTGCTGCGCGAGACATGCGGGGATGACCGCCCGGTGCTGTTCGCACGCGCCGTCTCCACACCCGAGGAGCATTTGCGCATCGTACCCCTGCCGGAAGCGCGGGGCGAGATGGCCGATATGCGCACCGTCGTCATCATCGGCTCCAGCCGCACGCGGATGATCCCGCACGCCGGACGGCCGATCCTCTACACCCCCCGGACGACGCCGTGATCCAGCCAGTCCAGCACGGCCGCGACGCTGTCGACCTGCGGGCGGGGCGGAATGAAGGGCCGGTCGATCATAACGACCGGCAGCCCGATTTCGCGCGCCGCGTCGAGCTTCGCCCGTGCGCCGGTGCCGCCCGCATTCTTGGCGACCACTACTTGAATCCGGTGTTCACCCAGCAGCGCCAGTTCGCCAGCCAGCGTGAAGGGGCCTCGGTCCACGACCAGATGGTGGCGGGGCAGCGCGGGCGGTGCGGCGGCATCGACGAAGCGCAGCAGGTAGAAATGCTGCGCCGCGCTGGCGAAGTCGCCGATGGTCTGACGCCCGAGCGCCAGGAAGACGCGCGCCGGATCGGAGCCGAGCGCGCCTACCGCCTGTTCGGTATCCGCCACGTGGGTCCAGCGGTCGCCGGGCGTTTCCACCCATTTGGACCGGGTCAGCGCGAGAAGGGGCACGCCCGCCAACTCCGCCGCCGCAATCGCGTTGGCGCTGATCCGCGCGGCGAAGGGATGGGTGGCGTCGACCAGATGGGTCACGCCTTCGCGGCGCATATGGTCGGCCAGCCCCTCGATACCGCCGAACCCGCCGATCCGCGTCGGGATTGCCTGTGCGCGTGGAGCCTCGGTCCGACCCGCATAGCTCAGCACCGCGCGTTCGCCGCGCGCCGCCAGCGCGGTGGCCAGGGCGCTCGCCTCGGTCGTGCCGCCGAGCAGAAGGATGTGGCGCATGGCTGACTCCCAGGCGTGGCTGACGATCGTCGGGATCGGCGAGGATGGCTGGGACGGCCTGACCGCCCCCGCGCGCGCCGCGATCCTGGCGGCCGATAGCGTGATGGGCGCGCCGCGTCACCTGTCGCTGCTGGCTGAGCAGGGCCGGGCCGAACGGATCGTCTGGCCCGTCCCCTTTGCCGATGGTGTTCCCATGCTGCTCGAACGGAAGGCTGAGCGGGTGGTGATGCTCGCCTCGGGCGATCCCTTCTGGTTCGGGGCGGGGTCGGTGGTGACACGGGCGATGGAGCCGGGCGAGTGGGTCGCCTATCCGGCCCCGTCCACCCTGTCGCTGGCGGCGGCGCGGCTGGGCTGGCCGGTCGAGACGATCCACAGCGTCGGACTGCACGCGCGGCCCGTCGAGACGCTGCGTCCGCATCTGGCACCGGGGCAGCGGATCCTGGCGCTGATGCGCGATGGCGCTTCGGTGACGGGGCTGGCCGCCTGGCTGGCCGAGCAGGGCTTCGGTGACAGCGCACTGACCGTGCTGGAGGCGCTGGGCGGTCCGCGCGAGCGGGTGCGGGCCTGCACGGCGGACGCACTCGACTGGACCGACATCGCCCACCCGGTCGCGGTGGCGATCGAGCCTGCCGGGGCGGGCCGTATCCTGCCGCGTGCGAATGGCCTGGACGATGACTGGTTCGCGCATGACGGACAGATCACGAAGCGCCCCGTCCGCGCGCTGGCGCTCTCGGCGCTCGCCCCGCGACCGGGCGAGTTGCTGTGGGACATCGGCACGGGATCGGGATCGGTCGCGATCGAATGGCTGCTGAGCGACCCGACCACCCGCGCCATCGGTTTCGAGCGCGACCCCGTGCGCCTCGTCCGCGCCGCCGACAATGCCGCGCGGCTGGGCCTGACCCGGCTGGACCTGATCGAGGGTGATGCGGTTTCGGGGCTGGCCGAGCGTCCGCGTCCCGATGCGGTGTTCGTCGGCGGCGGCTTGTCGCGACCACTGGTCGAGGCGCTGCGGACGCTGCCGCGCTGTCGCCTGGTCGCGCACGCCGTCACGCTGGAGACCGAGGCTTTGCTGGCCGAATGCCATGCCCGTTATGGCGGGGAGCTACTGCGCATCGAACTGGCGCGCGCACGACCGCTCGGCACCAAGCGGGGGTGGAAGGCGAGCTATCCCATCGTGCAGTGGCGGGTAGCATGGTGATCGCCGGTTTCGGATGCCGGGCGGAGGCGACCTCCGAGTCCTTCCGCAGCGCGCTGACCGCCACCGGCGTGCGCCCCGATGCGCTGGCCGTGCCCGCTGACCGGGCCGGGTTGATCGCGCCCTTTGCCGAGGCGGAGGGGCTGGCCGTCCACTCCGTCGCCGCCGACCTGCTGTCAGGCATCGACACCCCGACCCGCTCGACCGTCAGCCTGGCCGCACGCGGGGTCGGCAGCGTGGCCGAAGCCGTCGCGCTGGCCGCCGTCGGACCGGGCGCGCGGATCGTCGGCCTGCGTGTAATTTCCTCCGACCGCATGGCGACCTGCGCCATTGCCCAGGGACATTGAGATGACCGTTCACTTCATCGGCGCCGGACCCGGCGCCCCCGACCTGCTGACCCTGCGGGGCCGCGATCTGATCGCCGCCTGCCCGGTCTGCCTCTATGCCGGATCGCTGGTGCCGGAGGCGGTGCTGGCCCATTGCCCGCCGGATGCGAAGATCGTGAACACCGCGCCGATGACGCTCGATGAGATCATGGCCGAGATTGCGGACGCCCATGGCAAGGGCCAGGACGTGGCCCGGCTCCATTCCGGCGACCTGTCGGTCTGGTCGGCGATGGGTGAGCAGGTGCGGCGTTTGCGCGAACTGGGCATCCCCGTCTCGGTAACGCCGGGCGTGCCGTCCTTCGCGGCAGCGGCGGCGGTGCTGGAAAGCGAGCTGACCCTCCCCGGCATCGCGCAATCGGTGATCCTGACCCGCACCCCCGGCCGCGCCAGCGCCATGCCGGAGGGCGAATCGCTGAGCGCCTTCGCTGCGACCGGCGCGACGCTGGCCATCCATCTGTCGATCCACAATCTGGACAAGGTGGTGGCCGACCTGACCCCGCATTATGGTGCCGACTGCCCGGTCGCGATCGTCTGGCGCGCCAGCTGGCCCGAGCAGCGTATCGTCCGCGCGACACTCGCCACCATCGCGGAGGCCGCCGCCGATGGGCCGGAGCGAACCGCGCTGATCCTGGTCGGCCGCGTGCTCGATCAGAGCGATTTTGCCGAGAGCCGCTTATATGCGGAGGGCTATGACCGCCGCTATCGTCCTGGGAACAGCGTAGAATGACGCCGGGTCTGATGATCGCCGCGCCCGCCTCGGGCACCGGCAAGACGACGGTGATGCTGGGCCTGCTCCGCGCGTTTCGCGACGCGGGGCTGGCCGTGCAGCCGTTCAAGAGCGGCCCCGACTATATCGACCCCGCCTTCCACCGTGCGGCCTGCGGGCGGGCATCGTTCAATCTCGACGGCTGGGCGATGCCGGCGACGCTGCTCGATACGCTGGGGCAGCGAGGGGCGGATGCCGAGCTGGTGCTGGCGGAAGGTTCGATGGGTCTGTTCGACGGCGTCGCCAAGCCGGGCGCAACCGGCATGGGCAGCAGTGCCGAGACGGCCAGGCGCATGGGCTGGCCGGTGATCCTGGTCATCGACGTATCGGGACAGGCGCAATCGGCGGCGGCGACCGCGCTGGGCTTTGCGCGCTACGATCCCGAATTGCGGGTGGCGGGCGTCATCCTCAACCGGGTGGCGAGCCCGCGTCATGAGCGGCTGGCGAAGCTGGGTTTCGAGGAGATCGGCCTGCCGGTCTTCGGCGCGCTGCCCCGGCGCGGCGACCTGGTCCTGCCCGAGCGGCATCTGGGGCTGGTGCAGGCGGTCGAGCATCCCGAACTCGACCGGCTGATCGGCGACTATGCGGCGTTTCTGGCGGCGCATGTCGATCTGGAGGCGGTTCGCGCGGCGGCCTATGCCAGGCCCGTCACGCCTGCGTCCGGCACCCTGCCGCCACCGCCCGCGCAGCGGATCGCGCTGGCGCAGGATGCGGCCTTTTCCTTTGTTTATCCGCATATGCTGGAGGGCTGGCGCGCAGGCGGGGCGGAGATATTGCCCTTCTCGCCGCTCGCCGACGAAGCCCCCGATGCCTCGGCCGATCTGGTCTGGCTGCCCGGCGGCTATCCCGAGCTTCATGCCGGACGACTGGCGGCGGCGGAGACGTTCCGCGCCGGTCTCGCCGCCCATGCCGCGACCAAGCCGATCCATGGCGAGTGCGGTGGCTATATGGCGTTGGGCGAGGCGCTGATCGATGCGGAGGGTGTCAGCCACCGCATGGCCGGTCTGCTCGGCCTCGTGACCAGCTATGCCAAGCGCAAGATGCATCTCGGCTATCGCCGCGCGACCCTGCTCGGCGAGGTGGCCGGGATGCCCGAGGGCGCGGTGCTGGGCGGGCATGAATTTCATTACTCGACCGTGCTCGAACAGCCCGATGCAGCCCTTGCCCATGTCGTGGATGCGCAAGGCGAGGCGGTGCCCGAAACCGGATCGCGGCGGGGGGCTGTGACCGGCACTTTCTTCCATCTGGTGGCGCGTTGGTGGTGATTGGGGTGGTGAGTGGGGTGGTGAGCGGGTTCGTCTCCCTTGTCGGCGCGGGGCCGGGCGATCCGGAACTGTTGACGCTGAAGGCGGTGCGCTGTCTGGGCGCGGCCGATGTCGTGCTGTTCGACGATCTCGCCGCCGGGCCGATGCTGAGCCATTGCCGCGCCGACGCCGAACTGATCGCGGTCGGCAAGCGGGCGGGCCGTACCTCGCCCAAGCAGGGCGAGATCGACCGGCTGCTGGTCGATCACGCGCTGAGCGGCAAGCGCGTCGTCCGGCTGAAGTCCGGCGATCCGGGTATCTTCGGGCGGCTGGAGGAAGAGATCATCGCCCTGAAGGCCGCCGCCATTCCCTTCGAGATCGTCCCCGGCGTCAGCACGGCGAGCGCGGCGGCGGCGGCGGCGGGCCTGCCGCTGACCCGGCGGTCCGAGGCGCGGCGGGTGCAGTTCGTGACCGGCCATGACGTCACGGGCGCGCTGCCCGCCGACCGCAACATGGCGGCGCTGGCGGATGCGGGTGCGACGACCGTGGTGTTCATGCCGAAGCGGACATTCCCCGCGCTGGTCGAGGCGCTGGTCGCCCATGGCCTGTCGCCGGAAACCCCCGCGCTGATGGCCGAGCATGTCGGCTGCTCCGACCAGCGGCTGACCCGCGCGACGATCGGTGCGCTGGCCGCGCAACTGGCGCAAGGCGTGTCGGACAAGGCCGCGCTGATCCTCTACGGCCCGCTGATGGAGGATCTGTGATCCATCTCGACCTGATCGGCATCGGCACGGGCAACCCCGATCACCTGACCCGCGCGGCGGAGACGGCGATGCGGAGCGCCGACCTGATTCTGCTGCCGCGCAAGGAAGACAAGGCCGAGCTGATCGACCTGCGCCGCGACATCTGTGCGCAGGTGCTGGCGGGCACAAGCGTGCAGGTGGTCGAGTTCGACCTGCCGGTACGGGCCGTCGAGGGCGCTTATCTCGATACGGTCGAGCATTGGCACGATGCGATCGCCGAACGCTGGGCGGCGGAGATCGCGGCGCATCTGCCGCGCGGCGGGCGGGTGGCGCTGCTCGTCTGGGGCGATCCGTCTCTTTACGACAGCACGATCCGGATCACGCGGCGGCTGGTCGCGGTGGAGCGGGTCACGGTGGTGCCGGGGATCACCAGCCTGCAACTGCTCTGCGCCGCGCACGCCATTCCGTTCAACGCGGTCGGCGCGCCGGTGATGGTGACGACCGGGCGCCGCCTGCGCGAGGGCGGCTGGCCCGAGGGAGCGGACAGCGTGGCGGTGATGCTCGACGGCGGCTGTGCGTTCACCACGCTGGATCAGCCGGATGCGGTGATCTGGTGGGGAGCATATCTCGGCATGGCGCAGGAGGCGGTCGAGGCCGGGCGGCTGGTCGATGTGGCGGATCGGATCGTGGCGCGCCGCGCCGAACTGCGGCGGGTCCATGGGTGGATCATGGATGTGTATCTGCTGCGGCGGGGTAGGGATTTGGTGGGGGAGGAGGCGTGATAGAGCCCGTCGTTCTGCCACGCACCGCTCCCCTCCCGCAGGCGAGTTGCGGGTCGGCCATGCCCCCGGCATGGCCTGAACGATGCGGGGCATCGTTCACCCGCAACTGGGCTGGGGGAGGGCCTTGCCCCAAGCCGTGTCGCCCGTGGCTTAGCCCCCACCCCAAACCCCTCCCCCCTGCCGGGAGGAGGGGCTTAGAACTCGATCCCTTTCTGTGCCTTCACGCCCTGTTCGCGGAAGGGATGCTTCACCTGCGTCATGTCCGTCACCAGATCCGCCGCCTCGATCAGCGCGTCGGGCGCATTCCGGCCGGTAATGACGACATGCGTCATCGCGCCTTTGGTCGCCAGCACCTCCAGCACCTCGTCCAACGGCAGATAGTCATAGCGCAGTACAATGTTCAGCTCGTCGGCGACGATCAGGTCGTAGGACGGGTCGGCGATCATGCGCTTGACCTCTTCCCACGCGGTGCGCGCGGTGGCGATGTCGCGACTGCGGTCCTGGGTGTTCCAGGTGAAGCCTTCGCCCATCGCGTGGAAATCCACCTCGGGAAAGCGCGCCAGCACCGCCGCCTCGCCGGTGGTCATCGCGCCCTTCACGAACTGGACCATGCCCACGCGCATGCCGTGGCCGACCGCACGCATCACCATACCGAGTGCGGCGGTCGTCTTGCCCTTGCCCTTGCCGGTATGGACGATGATCAGGCCCTTTTCGGCGTCGCGGGCGGCGACCTTGCTGTCCTGCGCGGCTTTCTTCTTGGCCATGCGCTCGGCATGTTCGGCGTCGGTTCGCATCATTTCTCTCCTGAAAGCCGCAAGGGTAGCCCCGCCACTACCAGATCGGTCGCATCGCACACCCGCGCCAGCCGCTGGTTGAGCGTGCCTTGCGCATCCCGGAAGCGCCGGGCGAGCGCATTGTCGGGGACGATGCCGAAGCCGACCTCGTTGCTGACCAGCACCACCGGGCCGGGTGCGTTTGCCAGCGCTGCGACCAGCGCGTCGCCCGCCGCCGCCAGATCGGCTTCCCCCAGCAACAAATTGGTCAGCCATAGCGTCAGGCAGTCGACCAGCAGCACCCGGTCGGCCCGGCTATGCTCGGCGACAGCTTCCGGCAGGGCCATGGGCGCTTCGACGGTCATCCAGCGTTCGTCGCGATCGGCCTGGTGCCGGGCGATCCGGTCGCGCATCTCGTCGTCCCAGGCCTGCGCGGTAGCGATGAAGCAGCCGGTGGGCGTCATCGCTTCGGCCAGCGCCTGCGCATGGCGGCTCTTGCCCGACCGGGCGCCGCCGAGGACCAACAGGGTGCGGGGCTTCGTCATGCCGGTCCGCATCGCGGGAGCGGGCCGATGACGCAAGCCCAAATGGCGGCGCTGACCCATCATGGCGGCCGGATCGATGCGGCCAGGGCGCTGTTCCCGAACGCGCCCGGCTCATGGCTGGATCTTTCGACAGGGATCAACCCGGTGCCCTGGACCCCGCCCGAGGGGCTGGAGGTCGATCCCGCCCCCTTGCCGGATCGCAGCGCGCTGGCCCATCTGGAAGCACAGGCGGCGGCGCATTTCGGCGTCGCGGCGGAGCGGGTGGCGGCGGTACCGGGCAGCGAGATGGCGCTTCGCCTGTTGCCGCTGCTGGGCGTGCCGCAGCCGATCGTCGCGGTTCGCCCGAGCTATGGCACCCACGGCGCGGTCGCCTCTGCGCGGGTCGATCAGTCCGTGCTGGACGATTGGGCGGGGCGGGCGGGCAGCCTGCTGATCGCCAATCCCAACAATCCCGATGGCGTCTATCGCTCGCCCGAGCGATTGGCCCGGCTGGCGGCGGCGCAAGCACGGGCGGGGGGCTGGCTGATCCTGGACGAGGCCTTTGCCGATGCGATGCCGGGAAGCGGCTTCGACGGCGGCGATCAGGTCGTGGTGCTGCGGTCCTTCGGCAAGTTCTTCGGGCTGGCCGGGGTGCGGCTGGGCTTCGTCATGGCCGCGCCGGAGATATTGGCGCGGCTGCGCGACCTGCTGGGGGACTGGCCGGTGTCGGCGCATGCGATCAGCTGGGGCAGCGCGGCCTATGCCGATCGCGCATGGATCGCGGCGACCCGGATCGCTTTGGTCGAACGGGCGGCGGCGTTGGATGCGGTGCTGGCGCGTCATGGCCTGATCGCGCGCGGGGCCTGTCCGCTGTTCCGCATGGTCGAGACGCCGGAGGCGGCCGTCATCTTCCGGCGATTGGCGGCGGCGGGCATATTGATCCGGCCCTTCGCCGATGCGCCGGAACGACTGCGCTTCGGCGTGCCCGCTGTGGCCGCGGATCTCGAACGATTGGATGAGGCGTTGCGGCATGGCTGATCCGGTGGCGCTGGTGGCGCTGGCGCTCGATGCCACGATCGGCTGGCCGGACCGGCTTTATGCGCGCGTCGGCCATCCGGTGGGGGCGTTTGCACGGTTCCTGAATCTGGCCGAACGGCTGGGCAACTCCCCCAACCGGTCCGAGGGCGTTCGGCGCGGGCTGGGTGTCGTGACCATGATCCTCCTGATCGCCCTGACCGGCGGGATGGCATGGGGGCTCGACCATGCGGCGCATATGTGGCTCGGCCGCTGGAGCTGGATCGCCAGCGCCGTGCTGGCCTGGCCCGCCCTCGCGCAGCGGAGCCTGTATGTCCATGTCCGGCCCGTGGCCGATGCGCTGCTGCGCGGCGACCTGCCCGCCGCCCGAGCACTGGTCGCGCGGGTGGTAGGACGCGATACCGGGCGGCTGGACCAGGCGGGCGTATCGCGCGCCGCGATCGAGACGCTGGCGGAGAGCTTTTGCGACGGCATCGTCGCGCCGCTCTTCTGGCTGCTGCTGCTCGGGCTGCCGGGGGTGTGGATGTACAAGGCGATCAACACCGCCGACAGCATCATCGGGCACAAGGAACCGCGCTGGCGGGCGTTCGGCTGGGCGGCGGCGCGGATCGACGACGGGGCGAACTGGGTGCCGGCGCGGATCGCCGGATTGCTGGTCTGCCTGGCGGGAGCGGGCGGCTGGGCGGTGATGAAGCGCGACGCGCGCGCCCATGCCTCGCCCAATGCGGGCTGGCCCGAGGCGGGGATGGCCGGGGCGCTGGGCGTCGCGCTGGCCGGGCCCGTCGCCTATGACGGCGTGACCCAGATCAAGCCGTGGATCGGACGCGAAGGGCGGGCCGCTTCGCCGAAGGACATCGTGACCGCCCTGCAAATCTATGCACGCGCCTGCCTGCTGCTCTGGGTGATCGCGGGGAGTGTCGCATGGCTGGCGTGATGATCCAGGGCACCGGCTCGGACGTGGGCAAGTCGGTGCTGGTGGCGGGGCTGTGCCGCGCCTTCGCCAATCGCGGGCTGCGCGTTCGTCCCTTCAAGCCGCAGAATATGAGCAACAACGCCGCCGCCACGCCCGATGGCGGCGAGATCGGGCGGGCGCAGGCGACCCAGGCGATGGCGGCGCGGGTGCCCGCCCATGTCGACATGAACCCGGTGCTGCTGAAGCCGCAGGGCGACCGCACCTCGCAACTGATCGTCCGCGGACAGGTGCGGGGGATGCTGCCAGCATCGAAGTGGCGCGAGGGGCGGATCGGGCTGCTTCCCGAGGTGGTCGACTGCTATCGCCGCCTGGAGACGCAGTGCGATCTCGTGATCGTCGAGGGCGCCGGGTCGCCCGCCGAGGTCAACCTGCGCAGCGGCGACATCGCCAATATGGGCTTTGCCCGCGCGGCGAATGTGCCGGTGGTGCTGGCGGGCGATATCGACAGGGGCGGAGTGATCGCGTCCCTGGTCGGCACCAAGGCGGTGATTGCGCCCGAGGACGCCGCGATGATCCGGGGTTTCCTAGTCAACAAGTTTCGCGGCGATCCGGCGCTGTTCGCCGATGGCATGGGCGTGATCGCCGAGCATACCGGCTGGCATTCGCTGGGCTTGATCCCCTGGCTGGCGGACGCCGCGCGACTGCCCAGCGAGGATGCGGTCGTTCTGGAGCGGAGCCGTACGGGCGCCGGGGGGCGGGTGGTCATCGCCTGTCCGATCACGCCGCGCATCGCCAATTTCGACGATCTCGATCCGCTGCGCCTGGAGCCGCAGGTCGATCTGGTCATGGTCCGCCCCGGCGAGCCGATCCCCGACGCCGCGATGATCGTGCTGGCGGGGTCGAAGGCGACCATCGCCGACCTGGCCTTTATCCGCGAGCAAGGTTGGGACATCGACATCGCCGCGCATGTCCGGCGCGGGCGGCCGGTGCTGGGCTTGTGCGGCGGATATCAGATGCTGGGCCGCTCGGTCGCCGACCCCGACGGGATCGAAGGGCCTGCGGGACGTGTCGAAGGGCTGGGGCTGCTCGACGTGGAGACCGTGCTCACCGGCGAGAAGACCGTGCGGCCGGTGACGGGCGAGGCGCTTGGCGCGTCCTTCTCGGGTTATGAAATCCATCTCGGGCGCACCAGCGGCCCCGATACGGCGCGGCCGGTCGGCCATCTCGCCGATGGCCGGGCGGAGGGGGCGATCCGCGCCGACGGGCTGGTCGCGGGCAGCTATGTCCATGGCCTGCTTGGGCAGGCGGGGCAGCGTGCGGCGTGGCTGGCGCTGATCGGCGTGGCGGGGCAGGGGCCGGATCACCGCGCCGATGTCGACGCCGCGCTCGACGCCATCGCCGCCGTGCTGGAGGCGCATGTCGATTGCGACGCGCTGCTGCGGATCGCTCAGGGCAGGACGTAAAGGACGGCGGCGAGGAGCAGCGCGGTTTCGGTCAGCTCGATCCCTGCGCCATGTACGTCGCCCGTCACCCCGCCCAGCTTGCGCCGAAACCAGAGCGACAGCGCCAGGATGACGAGCGGTGCGGTCGCCAGCGGCGGATAGAACAGGCCCAGTGCAAGGGCTGCGAGTATCCAGCCGATCATGTCGGCCGGCCGCACCGCGCGGGCGACCATCGCACCGAGCCCTCCAGGGCGTAAGGGCGTCAACAGCCGCGCCCAGACTAGCGGCCCGATCCGCGCCGCCGCCGGGATCAGCGCGACCATCGGCCATGCCTTGGGGGGCAAGGCATGAAGCAGCACCAGCTTGGCGAGCAACTGCATCGCCAGCGCGACCACGCCGAAGCTGCCGATATGCGGATCGGCCATCACCGCCAGCAAGCGCGACCGATCGCCATGCGCCGCGCCCAGCCCGTCGGACAGGTCGGCCAGCCCATCCAGATGCAGCGCCCCCGTCGCCCAGACCCAGGCGACCAGTGCCGCCAACGCGCCCGTCCACGGGTCGATGCGCACACCCAGCCAGCCTGCGCCCGCGACGATGATTCCGATGACCAGCCCCGCCACCGGGTAGAGCCGGATGGCCCGTGCGAAATCTGCTTCGTCAGCCTCGACGCGCGGCATAGGCAGGCGGGTCAGGAAGCCCAGCGCGACGATCAGTGCCTTCATGCGGTCGCCAGCCCCGTCACCTGCGCGCTGCGCGGCGTGCCGTCCCACACCTCCAGCGTGACCAGCGCGGCATAGGGCAGCGCGAACGACCATGTCGCGCGCAGGTCGAACCCGCACAAGACATGCAACGCCGCGCGGATCGCGCCGCCATGGGTGACGACCAGTGTCGGTTCGGGCGGCAGTTCGGCGATGGCCGTACGGACGCGCGAAACCAGATCGGACCAGCGCTCGCCGCTCGGCGGGGGCGCGGCATCAGGGTCATCCCAGAAGCGGGCCAGCGCCTCCGGCTCGATGTCCCCCGCCGCCAGCCCGTCCCAGTCCCCGAAATCCAGTTCCCGCCAACGCGGATCGATCTCGGCCGGACCGATCGCCTCGGCACAGGCGCGCGCGCGCGACAGGTCGGAGGCGATGCGGCGGGTGACGTCCAGCCCATCCGCCCGCGCGACACAGGCCGCGATGCCCCCGGCCGTGGCCGGGCTGTCGGTTCGCCCCAGCATCCGCCCCGTCAGTTCGGGCTCGCCGTGACGGAGCAGATGCAGGCGAAAGCCGGTCACGCGCCCGCGATGCCCGCCTCGGCAAAGGTCGCCATGCCGTCATGCGCCGCGATCGCGGAACGGATGACCTGCACCGCGACCGCCGCGCCGCTCGCCTCGCCCAGCCGCATGCCCAGCGACAGGATCGGCTCCAGCCCCAGCCGGGCGAGCAGCAGGACATGGCCCGGCTCGGCCGAACAATGGCCCGACAGGCAATGTGCGCTGATCGCCGGATTGGCATGGGCCAGCGGCGCGATGGCGGCGGTGCCGATAAAGCCGTCGAGCACGACCGGAATCCGCTTGTGCCGCGCGGCCAGCACCGCGCCCGCCATCGCCGCGATCTCGCGCCCGCCCAGGCGGCGCAGGATTTCGAAGGCGCTGGTCAGATGCTCGCGGTGCAGTGCGAGGCCCTCGGCCACTACCGCCGCCTTGCGCTGAACGCCCTGCGCATCGACCCCCGTGCCCGGCCCGACCCACAGGGCCGGGCCGCCCCCGAAGCTGGCGGCGGCAAGCGCGGCGGCGGCGGTGCTGTTGCCGATTCCCATTTCGCCCAGCACGAGAAGGTCGGCCTCGCCCACCGCCTCGGCCCCGCTGGACAGCGCGCTCAGGCACTCTTCCTCGGTCATCGCGGGAGCGGTCGTGAAGTCGGCGGTCGGTCGGTCGAGGTCGAGCGGCACCACGGCCAGTTCCAGCCCTGCCGCCGCTGCCAGCGCATTGATCGCGGCCCCTCCGGCGGCGAAATTGGCGACCATCAGCTCCGTCACCTCGGCCGGAAAAGCGCTGACCCCGCGCGCGGTGACGCCGTGATTGCCCGCGAAGATGACCACGCGGCCGCGCTCGATCCGGGGCCGCTCGACGCCCTGCCATCCGGCGAGGAAGATCGCGATGTCCTCCAGGCGGCCCAGCGAACCCGGCGGCTTGGTCAACTGGCCTTGTCGCGCGGTGGCGGCGGCGCGGGCCTGGTCATCGGGCCGGGGCAGGGTGGCGAGTGCCGTCTCGAACGCGGCGATATCGGGGAAAGCGGTCATTCGACGACATATCCTTCGGGGGGCGTGCGGGTGAGGAAATGGCCTTTCACCCCTTGCGGCCATTGCTTGTAGGGCACCTGGCCCCAGTCGCTGTCGGCATAGACGCGGGCATAGTCCAATATGGCGCGCGCGGCGTCGTCATCGGGGGCGAAATTGCCCATGACGTATCCGACCTTGCCGGGGCAGCGCAGATGGACGGTGCAGAAGGATTGGCAGGCGAAGAGACAGGGCATCTCCTCGACCGCGACATGCGTATAGGCGGGGTCGGACGCCTGCACCCGGCGCAACGCCTCGACCAGCAGCGCGCCGCCGCGTTGGCCCTGGTCGTTTTCGCGCGCCTCGTCGGACAGGCGGCAGGTGTTGCAGGCGACCACGGCGGGGCCGTTCGCGGCGGGCTTCAGCATGAAAAAGGCTCGTACATCGGGCAAGTCTCCAAAGGCGCTGTCGCCGCGCGAGGGGAAAGCCCCGTTCCGTCCGGTACACCCTGACCAGCCGAAGGACGACCACGACGGGCAGGTCTCCTGGCTCGCGGGTCGGGGCCGGTCCGCCGCCTTCTCGGGGATCACCCCAATGGCGTCGTGGCGGGCGGCTCGCCGCTTACAGTTGCAGGGGCAGCCGGGGTGTCGCACCCCATTCCCTTTTCATCCTCTTTCGAGGAACCTGTCGCGAGGGCGGCGATAGGCGGGCAGGGGCCGGGTGGCAAGCACTGTGCCCTCGTCCGTCGGCGTCGCGGTGACTATATGGGTGGAACCCCTGACCCCATCGGTGAGTCCCTGTCGCATGACCCAGAACGCCACCACCCGCACCGAAACCGACTCGATCGGCCCGATCGAAGTTCCCGCCAGCGCCTATTGGGGCGCGCAGACCGAGCGCAGCCTGGAGAATTTCCCCTTCGGCGCGCGCGAGCAGATGCCGATCGGCATCGTCCATGCCCTCGCCATCGTGAAGAAGGCGGCGGCGCGGATCAATCGCGGCCATGGCCTGGCGGCGGACAAGGCCGATGCGATCGAGGCGGCGGCGCAGGAAGTGATCGACGGGCGGCATGACGACCAGTTCCCGCTCGTCATCTGGCAGACCGGCTCCGGCACCCAGTCCAACATGAACGCGAACGAGGTGATTGCGGGCCGCGCCAACGAGATGCTGACGGCCAAGCGCGGCGGCAAGTCGCCGGTCCACCCCAATGACGATGTGAATCGCGGCCAGTCGTCCAACGACACTTTCCCGACCGCACTCCACGTCGCCGCCGCGATTGCCGTGACGAAGCAGCTTTTTCCCGCGCTCGACCGGCTCCACGCCGCGCTGGAGACCAAGGCGAAGGAATGGGATTCCATCGTCAAGATCGGCCGCACCCATTTGCAGGACGCGACCCCGCTGACCCTGGGCCAGGAATTCTCCGGTTACGTCCAGCAACTCGCCAATGCCCGCGACCGGATCGAGGGGACGCTCCACCGCAATATCCTGCCGCTGGCGCAGGGAGGGACGGCGGTCGGCACCGGGCTGAACGCGCCGAACGGCTTTGCCGAGGCGATCGCGGCGGAGATCGCCGAGGCGACCGGTCTCGACTTCGTGACCGCGCCCAACAAGTTCGAGGCGCTGGCCAGCAATGACGGGCTGGTCGACCTGCATGGGACGCTGAATGTCCTGGCCGTGGCGCTGACCAAGATCGCCAACGACATCCGTTTGCTGGGCTCCGGCCCGCGCTCGGGGCTGGGCGAGCTGGAACTGCCCGCCAATGAGCCGGGCAGCTCGATCATGCCGGGCAAGGTCAATCCGACCCAGTGCGAGATGCTGACCATGGTCGCCGCGCAGGTGATCGGCAACAATGCCGCCGTCACGGTCGGCGGGCTTCAGGGGCATCTGGAGCTGAACGTCTTCAAACCGCTGATCGGGGCGAACGTGCTGCGCTCGATCCATCTGTTGTCGGTCGGGATGGAAAGTTTCGCCGAGCGGACGGTCGAGGGGATGGCGGTCAATCGCGACCGGATCACCGAGTTGCTCGACCGCTCGCTGATGCTGGTGACGGCACTGGCGCCCGAGATCGGTTACGACAATGCCGCCAAGATTGCCAAGCACGCGCACCAGAAGGGGCAGACGCTGAAGGAGGCCGGGCTGGAACTGGGCCTGGTCGACGAGGCGACCTTCGATCGGGTGGTGCGGCCGGAATTGATGCTGGGGCGGTGAGGGATTCCCTTGGGCTTCGACTTCGCTCAGCCTGAACGGCGGTTGGGACGGGATATAAACATCCGTTCAGCCTGAGCGAAGTCGAAGGCCACGCCCCAGCGCCTACCCCCGATCCCATCCCTTGGCCGGATAGGCAGGCAAGGCGATCCGATACCGGATCGCCGCCCCGCGCAAGACGAACCCGGCCAGCGCCGCGATCGGCCCGGCGCCGGGCACTCCCAATTGCATCAGGATCACATAGCTGGTCGAGGACAGCGCCGCCGCCGTCACGTACAGCTCCGGCCGCATCAGGATCGACGGTTCGCCCGCGATCACGTCGCGGATGATGCCGCCGACACAGGCCGACACCACGCCCAGCATCGCCGCCGGGATGGGGGTGATGCCATAGCCGCTCGCCTTGGCCGCGCCGTACACGGCATAGGCTGCCAGCCCCACCGCGTCGAACCAGTCGAGCGCGCTGCCCCGCCACCAGCGCGCAGGTGTCGCCCAGACCGCGACCGCCGCGATCAGGCAGACCAGCGGCACGCGGGCGTCATGCACCCAGAAGACCGGCGCATCGATCAGCAAGTCGCGCAGTGTCCCTCCGCCGACCCCGGTGATCAGCGCGAAGAAGACCAGCGTGACCATCGTCTGGCGGTGCTTGGCCGCGACCAGCGCGCCCGATACGGCGAACACGGCCAGCCCCGCCAGGTCAAGCCAGGGCATCACGGCGGGCAGCATGGCGGTGGGTTGGGGAAGCATCGCGGGTGACCCTAGAGCGGCCATGCGCAGGGGGAAAGGGCGGCGCAAGGATGAACGTGACGTTATCTCCCGTTCATGCAACGGACGGTAGAAGTGGGACGTTACGGCGTCAGATCAATTTGAAAGGAAGTTTGTGATGCGGAAATTGATGCTTGCCTTGGGTTGCACCGCAATGGTCGTCCCCACGCTGGTCCTGCCGGTGACCGCCGCCGACGCGCAGCGCCGCTACAAGTATCGCGAATGGCGCGATGACCGTGGCCGCGTCCGCTGCCGCAAGCCGGACGGCACGACGGGTCTGGTCGTCGGTGGCGTCGCGGGTGCGCTGCTGGGCCGCACGATCGATACGCGCGGCGACCGCACGCTGGGTACGCTGGGCGGTGCCGCCGTCGGCGCGCTCGCCGGTCGCGAGATCGAGCGCGGCACGAGCAACCGTCGCTGCCGCTGAACCGGCTTTCCCCATGGCGGGGAAACAGGGGCGTCACCTTCGGGTGGCGCCCTTTTTTGTTTGGAAAATCAAACAGATGATTCTGTCTCGATAGTGAACGCCAAGTAGTTTTCGGTTCACGCAACAAGCGGGATAAGTGCGGGTTCTTCCTCCCATCATCAACGGGAGTTCGAGTATGCGTATTGCTCTGTTGACGGCGACGATGGCCGCCACCGCCTTTTCCGCCATCCCTGCCGAGGCGCAGCGGAACGGCTGGGAAGCCCGTCAGGAATATCGCGAAGACGTGCGCGATGCCCGCCGCGACTATAACCGCGATGTCCGCCGCGCCGATTCGCAGCGCGACGTCCGCGAGGCCCGCCGTGAATATCGCGAGGATATCCGCGATGCCCGCAAGGATTACCGGCGCGACATGCGCAACGTCCGCTGGCGCAATTACGACTATAACCGCTTCGAGCCGGGCCAGCGCGGTTACTATCCCGAACGCTATTATCGCGACGGCCGCTATTATCAGCCGCGCGCGCTCGGCCGCAACGACCGCATCTATCGCGGCATGAACGGTCGCTATTACTGCCGCCGCAATGACGGCACGACCGGTCTGGTCATCGGTGGCCTGGCGGGTGGCGCGCTGGGCAATGTTATCGCGGGCGGCGGTTCGCGCCTGCTGGGCACGGTGATCGGGGCTGGCGGCGGCGCGCTGCTCGGCCAGCAGATCGACCGCGGCCAGGTTCGCTGCCGCTAATCGGCGGACGGCGTAAAGGACGGCCCGGCGGGGAGACCTGCCGGGCCGTTCGTCGTTCAGATGAAGCCGCCGCCCAGCATCAGGCGAAGACCGAAGATCAGGATGAGGATCAGGTTCAGATTGCGCCCCGTATTGCGCGATGACAGCGCCCCCACGGCCGCGCCGACGATCGCGATGGGGATCACGAACCAGTAACCCCAGGCGAAAAAGGGCAGGAAGGGCACGATCCCGAGCAGAAGCGCGACCAGGCCGATGACGATCGAGAACAGGTTCAGCATAGCGTCCAAGATGGCGTGGGCTGGCCCTCTCTACAAGCGCGAGGGTACGGCCTCGATCGACATTCATCCTGTTCCTTCCCTTGCAGGGGAGGAACACTAAGGGCCGTCCTGTAATCCCGCACTTGGGCATGGCCAATGCAAGAACCGTTAAGGATCGCATCGCTTCCCCGTGCTAGACGCTCCCTCATGATGGCGAAGTCGCACTATTTCCTGATCCCGCTGGGCTGCCTGTTGCTGGGGGCATGCGGCGGCCGGTCCGATGACGATGCGCAGCTGAACGCGCTCGACAATGAACTGGCGTCGATGAACGACGGCAGCCCGACGCGCGACCCGCAGCTGCGCGAGGCGCTGGCCGGGCAGATCATGGTCGACCCCGGCCTCACCCAAAGCGCGAACGCCAACGCTGTGCGCCCGCCCAACCGGCCCGCCAGCGATCAGCTGCCCGCGATGCCGCCGCCCGCCGATCCGGTCGATGCCCGTACGCTCAAGTCCGCACCGGTCGCCGCACGTGACTGCCCCGAATGCCGTGCCGCGGCCGGGGCCTTCACGCTGGCGGCCAAGGCGGGGCAGCAGGCGGGCAATGCGGCCTGCCTGACGGGCCTGCGCTATTCGGCGACATGGGCGAACCGGATGCCGCAGGCCTTCGCCCCCTATCCGGGGTCGCGCGTCGCGGAGGCGGCGGGCAATGACGCGAATGGCTGCGCCTTCCGTATCGTCAGCCTGCGCACCGCAGCCCCCGCCGCCAAGGTCATCGATTATTACTACACCCGCGCCAGCGGAGCGGGCTATAGCGCCGAACACAAGCTGGACGGCGCGCAGCATGTCCTGGGTGGCACGCGAGGGGCGGCGGCCTATATGGTCTATGCGACGACCAGCCCAGACGGCGGCACCGATGTCGATCTGGTCGTCCGAGGCGGCTGAACCGCACCCTTACGCTTGTCCTTTGCGCGGGTGACGGGGTTGCGCTAAGGGACGGCGATCATGTCACCGCTTTTTCTCGTGATGCTGGGCGGCGCATTGGGTTCGGGGGCACGGTATTGGACCGGCCGCCAGATGCTCGATGCGTTCGGCCCGGACTTTCCCTATGGCACGCTGACCGTCAACTGGGTCGGTGGTCTGCTGATGGGATTGCTGGCCGGCGTCCTCGCCCGGACCGGCGGCACGGAGGGGTGGCGGCTGTTCATCGGCGTCGGGATTTTGGGGGGCTTCACCACCTTCTCCTCCTTCTCGCTCGATACCATCACCCTGATCGAACGCGGCCAGATCACGGTCGCGCTTGGTTATGTCGCCTTGTCGTTGCTGGGTTCGCTGGCCGCGCTTTGGGCCGGACTTTCGATAACAAGGATTTTCGCATGACGGACTCTGTCCGCCAATTCACGGTCGGCTATGACGATGACGGCATCCGGCTGGACCGCTGGTTTAAGCGGCATATGCCCGACACCAGCTTCACCACCGTCGCCAAATGGGCGCGCACCGGCCAGTTGCGCGTCGACGGGCTGCGCGCGACGCCGGGCGACCGGATCGCGGCGGGCCAGGTGCTGCGGGTGCCCCCCGCCGAGCCCGCGCTGGCCGAGAGCAGCAAGCCGACGATGCGCCCGCGCCATATCCTGTCTGAGGATGAGGAGTCGTTCGCGCGCGAGATGGTGATCCACAAGGATCGCGACGCGCTGGTCCTCAACAAGCCGCCGGGTCTGGCGACGCAGGGCGGGACCAAGACGACGACCCATGTGGACGGCCTGCTCGACGCATTGCAGTTCGAGGCGGAGGGGCGGCCCAAGCTGGTCCACCGGTTGGACAAGGATACGTCGGGCGCGCTGCTGGTCGCGCGCAATGCCCGCGCGGCGGCGTTTTTCGCCAAGGCCTTTTCGGGGCGCACCGCCAAGAAGATCTACTGGGCGCTGGTCGTCGGCGTTCCCTCGATCGACGACGGCACGATCGAGCTGCCCATCGCCAAGCAGCCCGGCACCGGCGGCGAGAAGATGCATGTCGACGAGGAAAACGGCCAGTCGGCGCGCTCGCGCTACCGGGTGATCGAACGGGCGGGCAACAGCTGCTGCTGGGTCGAGTTGCAGCCCTTTACGGGCCGCACCCATCAGCTGCGCGTGCACATGGCGGCGATTGGGCATCCCATTGTCGGCGACGGTAAATATGGCGGCGCGGCGGCGTTCCTGACCGGCGGGATCAGCCGCAAGATGCATCTCCACGCCCGGCGCATCCGCGTGGACCATCCCGATGGCGGTCGCATCGACCAGACCGCAGAACTGCCCAGCCACTTCGCTGAATCGATGAACCAGCTGGGCTTCGACGAGATTCGCGGCGATGTCCTGCCCCAGGACGAGGATCGTGGCCCGCCGCCCAAGGAAGTCCTGAAGCAGCGCGCCAAGGCCCATGCCAAACAGTATCGCAAGGAACGCCGCGGCGAACGGCGGGGACGAGGGGCGCGCTGATCCGTCTTTTCCTCCCCTTCAAGGGGAGGAAATTATGGGTTAGTCATCCGCAACACATGCCGCCCCGTGCCGCGCAGGACCAGCGTCGCCAGTGCGTAGCAGGCGAGCGCCCCGGCGAGAGCGAGCGGCAGAATCCACACCCCCATCATTTCCGGCGCAGCGGGGGGATCGGTGAGAATGCCGAAGGCCGATCCTCGCGGCAGTGACCAAAGCCCGACATGGCTGGGAAAGAGCGGCTTCACGATCGCGACCGCCGCGAAGCACAGCGCGAACAGATAGAGCAGCATGGCGGCCAGCACCCCGCCGAACGCCGCCACGCTGCGTCCCGACCGTATCAACAGCGCGTGGATCAGCGGGGCAGGGCGATCGTCACCCAGCGCCCCGGCCAGCCGAAACTCCTGAATATAGCGCGCGGCCATCGCATGAGGCGGTCCCATCGCCGCGATCGCGGCTTCGAGCGAATCGTGTCCCGCCGCCAGGCTGTCGGTCAGATGGCTTTCTATTTCGCGGACGAGGCTGTCGCGATCCTCGGCCGGGATCACCTGCAACGACCAGCGCAGACGGCGGACATAATCGGCGATGAGGCGGGCAGGCTCGGTCATGGCTGATCCTCGACTAGGGTGGTGATGGTGGTTCGGAAATCGACCCAGGCCGCGCGCATCGCTTCGGCCAGCGCCGCGCCCTCCGGGGTGAGGCTGTAATATTTGCGCGGGTTCCCACCCTCGGCTGGCAATTCCCAACGGCCGGCGATGCGGCCCGCTTTCTCCAGCCGGGCGAGAAGCGGATACAGACTGCCCTCGCTGACCAAATCGCCCCCCGCCCGGATGCGGCCAAGGATTTCCAGGCCATAGGCTTCGCCGCGAGTCAGAACCGACAGCAGCACCAGCTCTGCCGCCCCCTTGCGCAACTGCGATTGCCAGCTTCCGATATCCATACGGGAAGGATAATGCAGAATACCTTGCTATGCAAGGTGCTTTGACGGATAAATGGAAAGGCCCCGCCGACCGGGGTCGACGGGGCCTTTGATGCCAGGGGGAGGGGGCTTTCGCCCCCGTCTCGTTAGCGGCGGCAATAGCCGGGGTTGTTCGACTTTTCGATCGCGTTACCGGCCAGCGCACCGGCGCCACCACCCAGGATCGTGCCGAGCGTACGGTCGCCCCGCGTGTCGATCGTGCGGCCCAGCAGGCCACCGGCGATCGCGCCGACGATGGTGCCCGTGGTGCCGTTGTTGCAGCGCTGCGGGCCACGATTGTAATAGCCGCGATTGTACCCGCCACGGTCGTAATAGCCGCGATCATAGCGCGGGCCGCGATTGTAACCGTCCGAATAGGCGTCGCCATAGGCGCGGTCATAACGGTCGTAGTAACGCTGTGCCGAAGCGGCGGTCGGAACCATGGCCGTGGCGCCGACGGCAAGGGCGGCGGCAGCGAGCGAAAGCTTCTTGAACATCACGATCTCCCTTGATCTTCAAACCGGCGGCGGCGGGGTGATTCCCGTCGTCGTTGAAGCCCTTATGGGTGATTCGCCATGTTCCGATGCTGAATGCGGTTGTTAGCTGTTGTTCATCCGAAACGTCATGCTTCCCCCGCGCCGGGCTTGCCGATAGGAGGGAGCGATGACGCGCCCGCGCCTTGCCCTGTTCGATTGTGACGGCACCCTGGTCGATAGCCAGGCCAATATCTGTCTCGCCGCCGTCGAGGCGTTCACCATGGCGGACCTCACGCCGCCGCCCGCGGCTGCGATTCGCCGGATCGTCGGGTTGAGCCTGGTCGAGGCGATGCGCGTGCTCGCCCCCGACCAAGCCGACACGATGCACCACCAGTTGGCCAGCGACTATAAGGACGCTTTTTTCCGCCTGCGTACGGCGGGCGCCATGGAGCTGGAGCCGCTGTTCGACGGCATCCCGGCGCTGCTCGACCATCTGGCGGGGGAGGGCTGGCTGATGGGCGTGGCGACGGGCAAGTCGGATCGCGGGCTGAAGCGGGTATTGGCCGAACATGGCCTGGCCCATCATTTCGTCACGCTGCAAACCGCCGACCGGCATCCGTCCAAGCCCGACCCGTCGATGGTGCTCGCCGCCATGGCCGAGACCGGCGTGGCGGCACAGGATGTCGCGATGATCGGCGATACGAGCTTCGACATGGCGATGGGCAAGGCGGCGGGCGCCTTCGCGGTCGGCGTCGCCTGGGGATATCATGACGTGAAAGAGTTGGTGAACGCAGGCGCCGAGGTCGTGGCGCAAGAGGTCGCGGATCTGCCCGCCCTGCTGGTGCGGCCATGAGCGGCGACACGCGCGCGCGGCGGCACTGGTTCATCATCATGGGGGTGCGCCTGATCGGCGTGGCGGGCGCGCTGTTCGGCGTGGTGCTCGCCTCGCGCGGGGTGGTGTGGCCGCACAAGGCGCTGGGTGTCGCCATCATCCTGTCGGCGCTGGCGATGATTGCGATCGTGCCTGCCGGTCTGGCGCATCGCTGGCGGAGCGGAGGCGAATGAAGCGATTCTGGAACAACGTCTCGGTCGATGGCGATCGGGTGGTGCGGCTCGATGACCGGCCGGTGCGGACACCGGGACGGGTGCCGCTGGCATTGCCGACGCCTGCACTGGCCGAGGCGGTTGCGGGCGAGTGGCGCGGTGTCGAAGAAATAGTCGATCCGCGCGCCATGCCGCTGACGGGCCTCGCCAATGCGGCGATCGATCGGATCGGCGCGGATCCGGCGCCCTTTGCCGAAGGGCTGGCGCGCTATGCCGAGAGCGACCTGCTTTGTTACCGCGCCGACTCGCCGCCCGAACTGGTGGCGCGGCAGGATGCGGTGTGGAACCCGCTGCTCGACTGGGCGCGCGACCGCTACGACGTGCATTTTACGCTGGTGACGGGGATCATGCACCGGCCCCAGCCATCCGCGACCGTCGAACGACTGGCGCACGCGGTGGCGGCGCTCGATCCGTTCCGTCTGGCCGCGCTGTCGCCGGTGGTGACGATCACAGGCTCGTTGGTGCTGGCGCTGGCGTTGCTGGAGGATGCGGCGGATGCCGACACGATCTGGACCGCCGCACATGTCGACGAGGATTTCCAGGCGGAGCAATGGGGCGAGGATTACCTCGCCGTCGAGGCGCGCGAGGCCAAGCGGCGCGAGTTCGACGCGGCGGTGCGGTTCTTGAAGGCGCTGGGGTAAGTGTGTTTCGACGGCGGGGCGTGGGCTTCGACTGCGCTCAGCCTGAACGGAGGGGGGATGTGCACAGGGTCCCCAGTGTCGGTTGCCGCTTGCCCCACCATCCGTTCGCACTGAGCGAAGTCGAAGTGCACGCCCCGGACCCGCCCCGCGCTTACTTCGTTGTCAGCTTCCGGATGAACCCGATCAACCCCGTCTGGCGCGAGCGCTTCAGTCGTTCGGCCTGGAGGATGGTCTTCACCCCCTGGAAACACTGCTCCACATCGTCATTGACCAGGACATAGTCATAGCCGTCCCAGTGGCTGACCTCATTGGTCGCGCGGGCCATACGGGCGTCGATCACCTCGACCGAATCGGTCGCGCGGCGCTCGAGTCGCTGGCGGAGTTCCTCCATCGAGGGGGGGAAGATGAACACACGGACCACGTCGCCGCCCGCGATCTGGAACAGCTGCTGCGCGCCCTGCCAGTCGATGTCGAACAGCACGTCCTTGCCGGCCGCCAGCATCGCCTCGACCTGCGCGCGCGGTGTGCCGTAACGGTTGTCGAAGACATGCGCCCATTCGAGGAACTCGTCATTCGCCACCATGCGGCGAAATTCCTCGAGATCGACGAAGTGATAATCTCGGCCGTCCTCTTCGCCCGGCCGGATGCCGCGCGTCGTCGCCGACACGGACATCTGCAGGCCGTCGTCATCGGCGAGCAGCTTGCGTGCGATCGTCGACTTGCCCGCGCCCGAGGGCGAAGACAGCACGAACAACATGCCGCGGCGCTTCAGCTTGTGGGGATCGTCGAGATGGGCGGGCGAGTTGGGCATATCCGCCTTTGACGCACGCGGTTGCAGCGCGTCAAGAGATGCTTGACGCGCTGCGGTATCGCTATGGCTTTCGAGCGTCGCTCAGTAGCGGTTGCCCACGGCCTTGCCCGCCTTGCGACGGTCATAGGCTTTCTTGGCCGCATAGCCGCCGCCGAGCAGCAGGCCGAGCGGCCCCAGACGGCGCATGCCGCCGACGGCCAGCGCGCCCAGAGCCGCGCCCTTGAAGCCGTCATTGCCTTCGCGGCGACCAATTTCACGCCCGACGAGCGCGCCGATAATACGTCCGATCATGCTGCTTCTCCGAAAACCCGGTCCTTGATCTCACCCACGCCGCGCAGCACCGCCCAGCCCACCGCATAGGTGATGGCGAGCGGCAGCACGACTTTCAGGACATTGGCGGTGACCGCACCGATGACCGCGCCGTCCGCGACGCCGTCGTCACCCGACATGCCGTCGATGGCGGCGCCCACCATGGCGCCGATGGTCGTTGCACCCATTACCTATGCCCTTCGTTGCTCAAGGCGAACAAAGCATGGGAGGGGGGATGGGTTCCTTGGGGGGCAAATCCTCCCCGGCACGGGGAGGGGGACCATGCGCAGCATGGTGGAGGGGGATCGCCGCATGGTATGTCCCTTGCGGCACGCCCCCTCCGTCAGTCCTGCGGCCTGCTACCTCCCCGTGCCGGGGAGGATGAAGTTCAGCCCTTAGCCGCGACCTTCGCTTCGATCGCGTCCCAGATCAGGCCCGCGACATCCGTCCCGTCGAACGCCTCGATCGCGACGATGCCCGTCGGCGAGGTGACGTTGATCTCGGTCAGCCACTCGCCGCCGATCACGTCGATGCCGACGAACAGCAGCCCACGCCGCTTCAGTTCCGGCCCGAGCACCGCGCAGATTTCGCGCTCGCGCTCCGTCAATTCGGTCTTCTGCGCCGAACCGCCGACCGCCAGGTTGGAACGGATTTCGCCCTCGCCCGGCAGGCGGTTGATCGCGCCCGCGACCTCGCCGTCGATCAGGACGATGCGCTTGTCGCCCTTGGCCACGGCCGGAAGGAAGGCCTGCACCATATGCGGTTCGCGGTACGCGGTGTTGAACACCTCGATCAGCGCCGACAGGTTCGCGCCGTCGCGCCCGACCTTGAAGATTGCCTTGCCGCCATTGCCGTGCAGCGGCTTGATCACGATCTCGCCATGCTGCGCCAGGAATGCCCGCGCCTCGTCCAGCGAACGGGTGACGAGCGTCGGCGGCATGAATTGCGGATAATCGAGGACGAAGACCTTTTCCGGTGCGTTGCGCACGCTGCGCGGATTGTTCACGACCAGCGTCTTCTCGGCGACCCGCTCCAGCAGGTGCGTGGCGGTGATATAGCCCAGGTCGAAGGGCGGGTCCTGGCGCATCAGCACGACATCGGCTTCGTCGCCCAGATCGAGTTTGACCGGCTCGCCGAAGCGGTAATGGTCGCCCGCGACGCGCTGCACGGTGACGGGATGCGCCTTCGTCCAGAGGTGCCCGTCCGACCAGTTGAGGTCACCCGCGTCATAGTGGAACAGCTGATGTCCGCGGGCCTGGGCCGACAGCATCAGCGCGAAGGTCGAGTCCCCCGCGACATTGATCTGGTCCATCGGGTCCATCTGGACGGCGACGGTCAGCGGCTGGGACATGGGGGCTTCCTTCCTTGGGGTGTTGCGGACGGGAGGTAATCGCTGCCCGCGCGCCTGTCACCCACACCATGCATTTTCGATGTGACGCGGACGGCTACCCGGCGCGAGCAGGATGACGTCGACCCGGATGTCATCGCCCGGCCCGGCATAGGTCGCCATCAGCACCTCGGCGGCGGCGGCCACCCGCGCCAGCCGCCGCGCGTCGATCGCGAAATCCAGTTCGGCGGCGGTCTTGCGCGTCTTCACCTCGACAAAGGCCACCAGCGACCCGCGCCGCGCGACCAGATCGACCTCGCCAGCAGGCGTGCGGACGCGGCGGTCGAGGATGGTCCAGCCCTTCAGCCGAAGCCACCAGGCCGCTAGGCGTTCACCGCGACGGCCTGCTTCCTCGGCGGCACGACGATCACGGCGGGGGCGGGCGGAGGGCAGGGGCATGGACCCATGCTATCCAAGGATAGCGGCGCGGGCGAGCGATTACTCCGGCGCGGTCAGCCAGGCCAGGCTGTCCTCGGCGGGATCGAAGACGCGCAAATAGGGCTGGGTCATCAGCCGCCGAATCTGCTGCCGCCCGATCGCGCTGCCGTTGATCATCGCGATGCGGCTGGCGCGGGGGAAGTCGCGCAGTGCCTCATGGACCGTCATGATCGCGTCCTTCGGCTGGACGTTGATCGCCGACATGTCGATCCGCAGGCGATAGCCGGGGCGGAAGCCGCTGCGCCGGAACGCCTCGACCAGTTCCTGGGCATAGCGGTTCGCGACCTCGGTCGTGAAATGCCCGGTCCATTGGATGTCCAGCAGGTTGATGTCGCGGCGAAACTGAAAGGCGTACATGGTGATCCCCAGCTTCCCCCCTGCGCCGTCGATCCTTGCGGAATTGCTAATGCGGGATCTTAATCGGTCGAATCGCCGTCCTTCATCGCCAGTGCGCGGGCATAGAGCGTCTTGCGGTCGAGCCCGAGCGCCTTGGCGACCTCGCTCGCCGCACGGCCGACGGGCAGGCGGGTGAGCGCTTCGGCCAGCGCGGCATCGGCATCCTGTTCGGTGGCGGGCGGGGCTTCGCCGGGCGGCGCGACGACGATCGCGATCTCGCCCTTCGGCCCACCCTCTGCATAGCGCGCGGCGAGGGTGGAGAGGGTGCCGGTCACGGCCTCCTCGAACTTCTTGGTGATCTCGCGCGTCACCGCCGCCTCGCGGTCGCCCAGTCCCTGGGCCAGCGCAGTCAGCGTCGCCGCCAGGCGTGGCCCCGATTCGTAGAGGACCAACGTTGCGCGAATGCCGGCGATCTCGGCAATGGCGTCGGCCCGCGCCTTTTCCTTGGGCGGCAGGAAGCCCGCGAACAGGAATCGATCGGTCGGCAGCCCGGCCAGCGTCAGCGCGGCGATCGCGGCGCAGGGGCCGGGGATCGTCACCACCGCATGGCCCGCCGCGCGCGCGTCACGCACCAGCTTGTAGCCGGGGTCCGAGATCAAGGGTGTCCCGGCATCGGACACCAGCGCCACCGCCTGGGTCGCCATACGCGCGATCAGGCCGGGGCGGACATGCTCGGCATTGTGATCGTGATAGGGCTGCATGGGCCGCTTCACCCCGATATGGCGGAGCAGCCCGGCCGTCACGCGACTGTCCTCGACCGCGATGATATCGGCGTTTGTCAGAATGTTGGCCGCGCGCGGAGACAGATCGCCGAGATTGCCGATGGGGGTCGCGACGATGTACAGGCCGGGTTCGAGAGTGTTTTCGGTTTGGGTCACGGGGATCGTCATGACAGAGGCAGGGCTGTTCGTACAACCGGGGGCCGTCATTCGGGGCCGCTTCCGTTCCTATGGCGCCGGGCGGATCGGCCGCGCGGTCGCGCTGGCGACGACGCTGGCGCTGGCCGCCTGTCAGACGATCGTGCCGCGCGGCCCCGTCGACCAGCCCGAAACGCGGCCGGTGCCGACCACCCCGCGCCCCTCGACCGAGCCGGAGGCGGGGCTGCCGCGCGATACCGCGCGCCATCGCATCGCACTGCTGGTGCCCTTGTCGGGCAGCAATGCCGGGGTCGGCCAGTCGATCGCCAATGCGACGATGATGGCGCTGCTCGACGCGCAAGCCGACACGATCCGCATCACCAATTACGACACCACGACCGGTGCAGCCGCAGCGGCGCAGAAGGCGATCGCCGAGGGCGCGCAGTTGATCCTGGGGCCGCTCTTGTCCGAGGATGTCCGCGCCGTCGCTCCCGTGGCACGCGCCGCGCGGGTGCCGGTCATCAGCTTTTCCAACGACGTGGGCGTGGCCGGGAACGGCACATATCTGATGGGTTATACGCCCGCCCAGTCGATCGACCGGGTCGTCACCTATGCGCGCGGGCGCGGCGTCACGACCTTTGCGGGGCTGGTGCCCAACGGCCTGTATGGCGAACGCGCCTCCACCGCCTTTCTGCGCGCGGTCGAAGGGGCGGGGGGGCAGGTCGTCTCGCTCCAGCCTTATGGCCGGGTCGCGGGCGGCATCGGCGCGGCCGCCCAGCGGCTGAACGCCAAGGCCCCGTATGACGCCGTGCTGATCGCCGATGGCGGCGCCACGGCGGCGGCGGCGGCGCCGATCCTGAAGCGTGGATCAGGCGCGAATACGCGGCTGCTGGGCACCGAATTGTGGAATTCCGAATCGGGCATCGCGTCGCGGGCAGGGTTGAACGGTGCGTGGTTCGCCAGCGTTTCCAACACGCTCTACCGCCAATATGCGACCAAGTACCGCGCCCGCTTCCGCGCCGCGCCCTATCGCCTGTCGAGCTTGGGCTATGACGCGGTCCTGCTGACCGTGCGGATCGCGCGCGATTGGAAGATGAACGCGCCCTTCCCCGAGACGCGGCTGCGCGCATCGGACGGCTTTGCCGGGATCGACGGCGCCTTCCGCTTCGGCCGCGACGGCGTGGCCGAACGCGCGCTGGAGGTACAGGAACTGCGCGACGGCACCGCCGTGACCGTCAGCCCCGCACCGACCGGGTTCGGGGGATGAGCGACCAGGCCATCGTCGTCATGTGCGCGGTGGGCAGCCGCGACGAAGCGGCGGGGATCGCGCACGCGCTGATCGAACAAAGGCTGGCCGCGTGCGTCCAAATGACGCCGGTCGAAAGCTGGTATCGCTGGGACGGCGCGGTCCAGCATGAGCCGGAGGCGGTGCTGCACATCAAGACGATGCGCAGCCGCTTCGCCCAACTGTGCGAAACGATCGAAGCGTTGCACAGCTATGACGTGCCGGAGATCGTGGCGCTGCCGATCACCGACGCGTCGCCGCGCTATCTGGATTGGGTGCGCCAGTCGGTTGGCTGAGGCGAATCAGTCCTCTGTCAGCACGACTTCCCGCAGGATCGCGTCGAGCAGGAGCGCCCCCGCTTCGGTGACGATCAACCGTTCGCCGTCCAGCCGGACCAGACCCTGTTGGGTCAGGGTGCCTACTGCGGCGCGGTTCACCATCTCGCGCCCCTCGGCCAGTGCGGTGACGCGGGACAGGTCGACGCCCTCCGCCAGGCGCAGGCCCATGACCAGTGCCTCGGTCGCGCGGGTGGTCGGGGGGAGGGTTTCCTCCAGTTCGATGCCGTGGCCGTTGCGGTCGACGGCGCCCATCCAATTTTCCGGCTTCTTGCGACGGGCGGTGGCGACGCCTTCGCGGCGGCCATGCGCGCCGGGGCCGATCCCGGCATAATCGCCGTATCGCCAATAGGTCAGGTTATGGCGGCTCTCCGCGCCGATCCGGGCGTGGTTGGAGGTCTCATAGGCGGGCAGGCCTGCGGCGGCGGTGATCGCGCGGGTCGTCTCGAACAGGTCGGCGGCGGCATCGCCGTCCGGAATGACCAGCCGCCCGGCCGCCGCTTCGGTATGGAAGCGCGTGCCCGGCTCGATGGTCAGCTGGTAGAGCGACAGATGCTCGGTGCCAAAGCCGATGGCGCGGGTCAGCTCGGCTTCCCAGTTCTCCAGTGGCTGGCCGGGGCGGGCATAGATCAGGTCGAAGCTGACCCGGCCGAACTGCTCCTGCGCGGTCTGGAGCGCGCGCAGCGCCTCGTCCACGCCGTGCGCGCGGCCCAGGAAGTGGAGTGCCTCGTCGTCCAGCGCCTGCACGCCCAGCGAGGCGCGATTGACCCCGGCGGCGGCGAGGTCGGCGAAGCGCGCCGCCTCGACCGAAGAGGGATTGGCCTCCAGCGTGATCTCGATCCCCTCGGCAAAGCCCCAATGGCGCTCGGCCGCGTTTAGAATTGCAGCAACCGTGGCGGGCGGCATCAGCGAGGGCGTGCCGCCACCGAAGAAGATCGAGGTCAGTTGCCGTCCGGGCAGCATCGCCGCTTCATGCGCCAGATCGGCCAGCAGCGCCTCGGCCCAGGCCGCCTGGTCCACCGACTCGCGGACATGGCTGTTGAAGTCGCAATAGGGACATTTGGAGACGCAGAAGGGCCAATGGACGTAGAGCGCGAGCGGGCTGGGTGCGGGCGATATTGCGGAGGACATGATGTGCGACGATATGGCGGCGATGCGCACGCTTCGCTATCTCTTATCTTCCGTGCCCGCCGTGCTGCTGCTGGCGGCTTGTGGACCGATGATCCCTTCGCAGACCGGCGGGATGGAACGGCCGCCGCCCCGGATCGTCGAGCAGCGGACTTCGGACGCGCCCGCGTCGCGTGGGACAGGATTGCTGCGTCAGGCGATGCTCGACGGCCACCAGACCGCGCGGGCGGATGTGGGCCTGTCGCCGCTCACATGGGACGAAGGGCTGGCGGCGAGCGCGCTGGCCTATGCGCAGGAACTGGCGCGGACCGGTCGTTTCCAGCATGCCGAACAGCCGCAGGGACCGACGCGGCAGGGTGAAAATCTGTGGACCGGCACGCGTGGCGCCTATCGCTATGACGAGATGATGGGCCATTGGCTGGCCGAGCGGCGCAATTTTGTGAACCTGCCTGTACCCCAGTCCAGCCGCACGGGCCAGTTCGGCGATGTCGGTCACTATACCCAGATCGTCTGGGCCCGTTCCACGGCGGTCGGTTGTGCGATGGCGAGCAATGCGCGCGACGATTTCCTCGTTTGCCGCTATAGCCCGACCGGCAACGTCTTTGGCGAGCGGGCCTTCTGACTCGGCGGGGCATGACGGGAAGGTACTGACGCGATGGCGAACCCTTATGATCCGATGGCGTGGATCACCTTCTGGACCGCACCGGCCCGATTCGCGGTGATGGCGGGCGAGGCGATGCTGAGCGCGCAGAGCGTCATGGCCTCGCGCATGGGGGCGATGGCGACGGGTACGTCCTCGGCAGCGGAAATGACGCTGATGGTCAGCGAGAAGGTCAAGGCCTTCGACCAGTCGGCGAAGGTCTGGAACCGCGATCAGGCGGCCCTGTCGAAACTGTCGCGGCACAATCCGCAGGGCGGGATGCTGCAAGCCTGGGAGTCGATGGCGCGCGCGATGCTGATCGGCGCGTCGATGCCGGTCCAGGCGATGGCACCGGTGCATCGGACGGTGACGGCCAACCAGAAGCGGCTGGCGAAGGGGTAAGTGGATTCCTCCCCAAGCGGAGCTTGGGGAGGAATAAACGGTCAGAACACCGCCTTCACCAGCTGGCCGAACGCGTCGGCGCGGTGGCTGATGCGGTTCTTTTCGTCCTGGTCCATCTCGGCGAAGGTCTCGGTGCCGCCGATCGGCTGGAAAATCGGGTCATAGCCATGGCCCTTGTCCCCGCGCGGCGGCCAGACGATCGTGCCGTCGACGCGGCCCTCGAACCATTCGACATGGCCGTCGGGCCAGCCGACCGCCAGCGCGCAGATGAAATGCGCGGCACGGCTCATGTCCGGTTCCTCGTTCAGCCGATCCTCGACCGCACGCATCGCCATGCCGAAGTCCTTTTCCGGCCCCGCCCAGCGCGCCGAGAACAGCCCCGGATCGCCACCCAGCGCCTCGACGCACAGACCGCTATCGTCCGACAGCGCGGGCAGGCCCGACAGATCGGCGGCAGCGAGCGCCTTCAATTCGGCATTGGCGACGAAGGTCGTGCCGGTTTCCTCGGGCTCTGGCAGGTCCAGGTCACCGGCCGCGATCACCTCCATGCCATAGGGCGCGAGAAGTTCGCGGAATTCCACGATCTTGCCCTTGTTGTGGCTGGCCAGGACCAGCTTGCCCGGCGTCAGCTTGCGGATCGCCTGACGGCCGTTTCCTTCGCCGCTCATGCGCGGATCGCCCGGTCCTGCGCCGCGAAAATCTCGGTGCAGCCCATGCGCGCCAGGCGGAGCAGACGGAGCAGGGCCTCTTCGTCATAGGTGGCGTGCTCGGCGGTCGCCTGAACCTCGGCGATGTGGCCGTTTTCGATCAGCACGAAATTGGCGTCGGCATCGGCGTTCGAGTCCTCGATATAGTCGAGGTCGAGGACCGGCGTGCCCTGATGGATGCCGCAGGAGACGGCGGCGACCTTGTTGCGGATCGGGTCGCTGGCCAGCTTGCCCTCGGCCATCAGCTTGTTGACAGCCATGCGCAGCGCGACCCAGGCGCCCGAAATGGCGGCGGTGCGGGTGCCGCCATCGGCCTGGATCACGTCGCAGTCGATGGTGATCTGCCGCTCGCCCAGCGCCTTCAGGTCGCAGACGGCGCGCAGGGAGCGGCCGATCAGCCGCTGGATTTCCTGGGTACGGCCCGACTGCTTGCCCTTGGCCGCCTCTCGGCTGCCGCGTGTATGGGTGGCGCGGGGGAGCATGCCGTACTCGGCCGTGACCCAGCCTTCGCCCTTGCCGCGCAGGAAGGGGGGCACGCGCTCCTCGACGCTGGCGGTGACGAGCACCTTGGTATCGCCGAACCCGATCAGCACCGAACCTTCGGCGTGACGGGTGAAATTCGGCTCGATGGTGATGGGACGCATCTGGTCGGGCATCCGGCCGGACGGGCGCATAGTCTTCTCCTTGTTCCTTGAAGACAGCCCTAACCGGCCCCCGCGCCTAGCGCCAGAGAGGACGGTGGCGATCGGAAGACACTCTTCTTCTCTGCGTCCTCTGCGCGCCAAAATGGTTCACGCGAAGCCGCGACGCCGCGAAGAGAGGACTGGAAATCTTCGCGCCTTCGCGGCTTCGCGTGATCAATCTCTTTTTTGCGCGCAGAGGCGCAGAGGGCGCGGAGAAGAAGAGAGGTCTCCCGATCGCGGTTGAGTGGCGCAGTGCCAATGCCTACATTTCCGTCATGGTCACCCCACCGATCACCGAGTTGACCGACCGCGCGCGCGATATTTTTCGTGTGGTGGTCGACAGCTATCTGACGAGCGGCCAGCCCGTGGGGTCGAAGACGATCGCGCTGTCGGGGATCAACCTGTCGCCCGCCTCGATCCGCAACGTCCTTCAGGAACTGGAGGAACGCGGATTGCTGGCGGCACCGCATACCAGCGCGGGGCGGATGCCGACCGATATCGGTTTGCGGCTGTTCGTCGACGGCATGATGCATGCCATGGAGCCCAGCATCGAGGAACGCGCCGCGATCGAGGCGCGCGCCGCCCGCTCCGGCCCGGTCGAGGAGGCGCTGGCGGCGACGACGGCGGTGCTGTCGGGGCTGTCGGCCTGCGCGGGCCTGGTCATGGTGCCCAAGCGCGAGATGAAGCTGCGCTCGATCGGCTTCGTGCCGTTGTCGCCGACCCAGGCATTGGCCGTGCTGGTCGCGGAGGATGGCGCGGTCGAGAACCGCGTGCTGGAACTACCCGCCGGCATGACGCCGTCGGCGCTGGTCGAGGCGGGCAATTACCTTTCCGCCACGCTGGCGGGCCTTACGCTGGGTCAGGCGCGGGATCGGCTGGAGCGCGAACTGGCGGCAGGGCGCGCGGCGCTGGACGGGGCGGCGCGGGCGCTGGTCGAACAGGGTCTGATCGTCTGGAGCGAGGATGGCGCGCGGCGTCCGATCCTGATCGTGCGCGGGCAGGGGCGGTTGATCGACGCCGCCGCCGCCGCCGATCTGGAGCGGGTCCGCGACCTGCTCGACGATCTGGAGGGCAAGCAGGAAATCGCCAGCCTGCTCGACTCGGCGCGCGCCGGGGATTCGACGCGTATCTTCATCGGCGCGGAGAACAAGTTGTTCGCGCTGTCGGGATCTTCGGTGATCGCCCGGCCTTTTCGCGGACTGGACGGCCAAGTGGTCGGTGTGGTCGGCGTAATCGGGCCCACGCGGTTGAACTATGCCCGCGTCGTGCCCATGGTGGATTTCACGGCGGCAACGCTTGCCCGGATGATGGGCTGAACAGGGATTATGATGAGCGATAACACGACCAACGAGACCCAGAACGACCTGCGCGAAGAGACGGCCGAGGCCGCGCCCGAAGTGGCCGTGCAGGACCGCGTCGCCGAGCTGGAGAACCAGCTGGCCGAGGCCAAGCAGCAATATCTCTATGCCCAGGCCGAGAACCAGAATGTCCGCCGCCGCGCCGAGAAGGAAGCGGTCGACGCGCGCAACTATGCCGCGACCGCGTTCGCGCGCGACGTGCTGTCGGTCGCCGACAATCTCCAGCGCGCGCTTCAGGCGATTCCGGCCGACCTGCGCACTGACGACAAGTGGAAGGGGCTGGTGACCGGCCTAGACGCCACCGGCCGCGAACTAGACAGCGTGCTCGGCCGTCACGGCATCACCAAGATCGAGGCGATGGGCCAGCCGCTCGACCCCAACAAGCATCAGGCGATGATCGAAATGCCCTCCGACCAGGAGCCGGGCACGATCGTGCAGGAAATGCAGTCGGGCTATATGATCAAGGACCGCCTGCTGCGCCCCGCGCTGGTCGCGGTGGCCAAGAAGCCCGACTGATCAGGCTTTTGGACGGATGAGGAAAGGGCGGTCCTTCGGGGCCGCCCTTTTTCGTTATTGGCCGAGCAGCTTCAGTACGTCCTTCTGGCTCTGATTGGCCTGGGCGAGCATCGCGGTCGAAGCCTGGGCGAGGATCTGCGCGCGGGCGAGCTTCACCGACTCTTCGGAATAATCGGTATCGGCGATCCGCGAGCGGGCTTCCGACAGGTTGGTCGTGCCGCTGGTCAGCGTGCTGACCGCCGATTGCAGTCGGTTAGCCGTCGCGCCCAATTGTCCCTGGACGCTCGCCACCGTGCCGAGCAGTTCATCTACGCGCTTCAGCGTATTATCGGTGCGATAGCGGTTGGTAACGTTCAGTTCGTCGGTCAGCGAAAATTGGCGACGCTGGATAAATTCATCATAGCTATAACCTGCGCTGTAGGTCGAGCCGTTGCGATCATACCACTGATCTCCGACGCGCTGATAGACGATGCGGCCGATATCGTCCCGCGTGATATCGTCTCCTGCGATTTTTCCCTTCGCCATATAGTCGTCGAACGTCACCAAATGAGATTTTGTGGTGTCTAGGCTGTTCAGAGTTTGAGGTTGTGTAAGGCGAGCTTGGTAATCATTGTACCAATAGCCGTCTATATTCCGAACATAGGCTGTGGGGATAGGCGGTACAGATATAGGAATCGTGTCGCTGATATTGGGCCCCGCCTGAACGTTGAGCTTTACGCTGGCATCGACCAGTTGATTGTTGCTGTCGTACACAGGCGGATTGTTGTTGAACAACGCCACCCCGTTGAACGAGGCATTAAAAAGCGTCTGGTCGATCTGCGTCGACACGGCGGTCACTTCCAGCTGGAGCGCCGCGCGGTCGCTCATGCTGTACGTGCCGGATCCCGCCTGCACCGCCAGTTCGCGCACCCGTTGCAGCATGTTGGACACTTCGGTCAGCGCACCGTCGGCGGTCTGGACCAGCGAGACGCCGTCCATCGCATTGCGGATGCCCTGCGTCATGCCGCGGATCTGCGCCGTCATGGAACTGCTGATCGCCAGCCCGGCCGCATCGTCCTTGGCCGAATTGATCCGCTGGCCCGAGGATAGCCGCGCCATGGACTGGGCCAGATCGGTGTTGGCGCGCTGCGTGGCCGCCATCGCTCGAAGCGCGGCGCCGTTGGTGTTGATGACCGTCATGGTAACTCCCATCCCCTGACGAGCGCGGGAGGCCCCGCGCGCGAGAAAGATGGTTGACGAAATTAACCATGATCAAACAATCCGGGCTTTTCCCGGATATTAGCGGGTGACCGTGAGATTTTCGGGGTTCGGGGCTTTCCCTCCCCCATCCCCTCCCGCCTGCGGGAGGGGCGGGCCCGGGGCGATAGCATGCGCCGCCGCGACGTTGGTCCCGAAGCTCACCCAGTATCGCTCCCCTCCCGCAGGCGGGAGGGGATGGGGGAGGGCACTTGCCCCGAACGAAACCCCCTCAGTCGGTGCCCCGAAACGGCACCAAGGTCCGATACTGCGCCAACGGCGGCGCCCCCGCGACCACCGCCCCGCGTTTCAGCAGAAAGGCATGGCGGACGATCTCCGCCTGCTGCTCGAGTCCATAGCGATCGAAGCGCCGCCCCGGCTTCAGGCAATAGCTATAGCGGCAAAAGGGATGGCGTTTCAGCGGCAGGAATATGCCCCGCTGATGCTGCCAGATATGCACCATCTCATGGATGAACAGCCCCTGCTCATGCAGCGGACAGGCGCCGAAATCCTCGCGCCACAGATCGCCCTTGGGGTGGAAATGGATGCAGCCTGTCGGTGCCATCACCGTGTCGCGCGGCTGGAAAAACGCCCATTTGGTCGGCGACAGGCGAACCTGCGTATAGTCGATCGCATCGCCGAAGACGGACCGGGCCAGCGTTTCTTCCGCCGGGGTGAGGGGGCGCTTGGTCATGGCACCCAGATGGGGCGCATGGCGTGGGTAGGAAAGGGGCGGGCCGGTCTCACGGCCCGCCCCCGTTCATCAGCTCCGCCGGGCGGTGAGCCACTGGGTGTTGGCCAGCGGCTTGGCGACGATACGGACCTCGCCGATATGGCCGAAATAGCCGTCCTTGCGCGCGCCGTCCCACCAGGCGGCGCCCAGCACCCAGGGCATGTCGGCGGCAAGCGTCGCGATGCCGACCTGGCCCGCGCTGTTGCGCAGTACGGGCGCGCCATCGACATAGAGGATGGTTTCGTTCGCCACCGGATCGTTGACGATCGCGATATGATACCAGGTGTCGACCATCACCTCACCCGACCAGTTGGCCTGCGGATAGGCGGTGTTGGAGGCGGGCACGACCTCCCACTGGACTTCGCGCAGCGACGAGATGGCGAACAGGACCGGCGGCGCTTCCCTGTCGCCGCCCGCAAAGCCCGGCAGCTTGCCGCGATTGCCGTTGCGGGTCAGGATATTGCCCCAGCGGTGGTTGGTCACCGTCCAGTTCGCGTCGATCTTGATGAACGCCTCGACCGTATAGCCTGCGCCGAAGGTCGCCGCGTTGATCGGCGCATTGGTGGCGGTCGCGAAGGCGCTGCTGCGCGCGGTCACTTTGTCGGTGTTGCGGAAGCGCACGCTGCCCGGTGCGGAGGACAGGCGGTGGCGGTCGGTCGACCAGACCACGTCCTCGACCATCGCCGGGCCCGACAGCGGTACGCGCGTCATCGGGTTGCGGCCGGTCGCATCGGGCAGCGTCTCGCCGACCTGGACGATCTTGCCGTCGACGATGCCGCTGGCCACGCGCCAGTGCGCGGCGGTCTCGGCGATCTTGGGATAGTCGTCGGCATCGCGCGGCAGCACCTCGGCCGGGGCGGCGGGTTCGGTATAGCCCGACAGCAGCGCGGTACGAACGCGCGGCAGGATCGGCACGCCCGCCGTCATCTCGGTATAGGCGAAACTCGGCAGGAAGCGGGCGAAGCGCTTCTTGAAGTCGATGTTGATGGTGAAGCGGTTGTTCGCATCCTCCAGCACCGCGCGGTCGAACTGGTTCAGCGTTTCCTTGGGCTTCTGCACGACCCAGGGCGAGAAGCTCATGACGTCGATCTTGTTGGCCGAGAAGTCGATTTCGTAGAGCCGCATCAGCGCGTTGCCGCCCTGATAGGCCATCTGGTAATCGACGACCATCTCATGGACCGGATTGCCGAAGTCGTTGGTCTTGGTCAGCAGCGCGGCACCATGGTGATGGCCGTTCAGCGTCATGAAGATCTGGTCGTTGTCGCGGATCAGGGTGTTCCACAACATCAGGCCGTAATCGGTCTCCAACGGGCTCTTGCCGTCCTTGTCGATGTTGAGCAGCTGGTGGTTGGCCAGGATGACCGGCAGCGTCGGGTTGCGGCGGATCGCGTCCCGCGCCCACAAAATTCCTGCATCCGAGATGCGCCAGGACAGCGACAGCACCATGAACTTTACGCCGTACATCTCGAAGATGTGATATTCGTGGAAGCCGGTGCGGTCACGCTCGCGGAAGGTCGACTGGTTCTGCGCGCGCGAGGTCGGGAACCAGGTCAGATAGGGCTCGGACGACAGAGTGCGCTGGCTGTCGGTGCCTGCCTGCTGGTCGGCCGGGACGTGGTAATCGACATCGTACAGGACGTCGTGATTGCCCGCCAAGATCGAATAGGGAATGCGCGCCGTCTCCAGCCGCTTCATCGCGGCATCGGCTACCGCCCATTGCGCGGGCTTGCGCACCTGGTCCACCACGTCGCCCAGATGGATCACGAAGGGGATCGCATAGGCCTGGGCGTTGTCGACGATCCACTGGGTCTGCGCCGCGAACGGCTCCGAGCCATATTTGCGCTGGAACTGGCGGTTCTCGTCGACGGTCGCGTAGCGCGAATAGAATTGCGTGTCGGGCAGCACCGCGATCGAGAAGCTGGTGGTGCCGACCGGCGCGGCGGCGGCCGTTCCCGTGGCGGTCGTCGGCTTGGCGTTGAGCAGCGCATCGTCGTCGCACGCCGCCAGCGCCCCCGTCAGCGGCAGCATCGACAGACTCGCGGCCCCGCGCAGCAACTGCCGCCGGTCGGCGATCCGCCGCAAGGTGAACCGGGTTTCGTTTGTATCGGACATGGTCAAAATTCCCCCACTTTTCGCTCCATCGAGCAAGCGGGAGGCGCTGTATGGCGCGACTTTGACACATGAGGGACCGAAATATTACCGATTTTGGTCTGACGTGAAAAAGCGCAAAATATCCCGTCATCTATCCGGCAGCTATATTCCTGCCTCCTAAGCGGTGATGCAATTGCGTTTAACTAACACGAGCCCCTCCCCTTCAGGGGAGGGGTTGGGGTGGGGCTTCGCCATAGGCGGCACGCTTGCGGAAGCGCCCCACCCCCGGCCCCTCCCCTGAAGGGGAGGGGTGCGTCCATCTTATGTCCTCTCGCTCCAATCGTCTTTCGTCGAGGGGGCTGGAAAGATGCACCGTGAATGACGATGGGCGTTCGAAAACCGTTATTGCCCCGGGGCAGGATCGCCCGCCGCGATCACCCGCGCGCCCTGGCGCAGGCGGGTGCCGTCCGAAAAAGTCAGCAGCAACGACAGGATGCGTCCCGGCTTGACGCCCTGGTTCATGTCGTAAAGCATCACATGCCGCCCGCCCGGTTCGAAGGCGACGGTGGCCCCGGCCGGGATGGGCACGGAATCGACCTTCTTCATGGCCATGCCGCCCTCGTGCATCTCGCTGGTGATCGCGACGTCGCTGCTGACGCCGATCAGGTTCAGCGGCTTGGGGCCGCCATGCACGATGAAATAGGCCGCTGCGGGGCGCCCCGGCACGGCGGCCAGGCGGACCCAGCCTTCCTCGGCATAAAGCTCGGGCTTGGCCGAACATCCGCCCAGCGCCCCCAGTCCCACCGCCCCCGCGATGGCCCAGAGGCCCAGAAAAGTGGCGCGACGCATGACAAACCCTCCCGTTTCGGCAAATCCCGAGGCGACACTAGGTTCCATCCAATCTTGCGGCAACGGATCGCCCACCTATATCCGCCTTCGTGAACGGGGTTTTCGGTTGCCGCTTTCGGGACCGGACGGCCCCGGCATCGAACTTCCAGACTATGTTCTTGAGGGGCATTTAGAGACTTATGGCAAAAGTGATCGGCATCGACCTCGGCACCACCAACAGCTGTGTCGCTGTCATGGAGGGCGGCAAGCCCAAGGTTATCGAAAACGCGGAAGGCGCGCGCACCACGCCGTCGATCGTCGCCTTCGCCAAGGATGGCGAGCGCCTGATCGGCCAGCCTGCCAAGCGTCAGGCGGTGACCAACCCCGACAACACCATCTTCGCGGTGAAGCGCCTGATCGGCCGTCGCTTCGACGACCCCGTCACCAAGAAGGACACCGAGCTGGTCCCGTACGCGATCGCGCGCGGTCCGAACGGCGATGCGTGGGTGAATGCGGGCGGCAAGGATTACAGCCCGTCGCAGATCTCGGCCTTCACGCTGCAGAAGATGAAGGAAACCGCCGAATCGTACCTCGGCGAGACGGTGACCCAGGCGGTCATCACGGTTCCCGCCTATTTCAACGACGCCCAGCGCCAGGCGACCAAGGACGCCGGCCAGATCGCCGGCCTCGAAGTGCTGCGCATCATCAACGAGCCGACGGCGGCTGCTCTGGCCTATGGCCTTGAGAAGCAGGACGGCAAGACGATCGCGGTCTATGACCTTGGCGGCGGCACCTTCGACATCTCGATCCTCGAGATCGGTGACGGCGTGTTCGAGGTGAAGGCCACGAACGGCGACACCTTCCTGGGCGGCGAGGACTTCGACAACAAGATCGTCGATTTCCTGGCATCGGGCTTCCAGAAGGAAGAGGGCATCGACCTCACCAAGGACAAGCTGGCGCTCCAGCGTCTGAAGGAAGCGGCCGAAAAGGCGAAGATCGAGCTGTCCTCTGCCCAGTCGACCGAGGTCAACCTGCCCTTCATCACCGCCGATCAGAACGGCCCGAAGCACCTGGTCAAGTCGATCACCCGCGCCGATCTGGAGCGTCTGGTCGAGGACCTGATCCAGCGCACGCTGGAGCCCTGCAAGAAGGCGCTGGCCGATGCGGGCATGAAGGCCGACGAGATCGCCGACGTGGTGCTGGTGGGCGGCATGACCCGCATGCCGCGCGTCCGTGAGGTCGTGAAGAACTTCTTCGGCAAGGACCCGCACACCGGCGTGAACCCCGACGAAGTCGTCGCCATGGGCGCGGCGATCCAGGCGGGCGTGCTGCAGGGCGACGTCAAGGACGTGCTGTTGCTCGACGTGACTCCGCTGTCGCTGGGTATCGAGACGCTGGGCGGCATCATGACCAAGATGATCGACCGCAACACGACGATCCCGACCAAGAAGAGCCAGGTCTATTCGACCGCCGACGACAACCAGAACGCGGTGACGATCCGGGTCTTCCAGGGCGAGCGCGAGATGGCGCAGGACAACAAGATGCTGGGCCAGTTCGATCTGGTCGGCATCCCGCCCGCGCCGCGCGGCGTGCCGCAGATCGAGGTCACGTTCGACATCGACGCCAACGGCATCGTCAACGTCTCTGCCAAGGACAAGGGCACCGGCAAGGAGCAGCAGATCCGCATCCAGGCCTCGGGCGGTCTGTCGGACAACGACATCGACCAGATGGTCCGTGACGCGGAGAAGTTCGCCGAGGAGGACAAGAAGCGTCGTGCCGAGGCCGAGGCGAAGAACAACGCCGAGTCGCTGATCCACACCACCGAGCGTCAGCTGGCCGACAATGGCGACAAGATCGACGCGTCGCTGAAGTCGGAAATCGAGGCGGCCATCGCCGAGACCAAGACGGCGGTCGAGGGTGGCAATCCCGACACCATGAACGAGAAGGCGCAGGCCCTCGCTCAGGTCGCGATGAAGATGGGCCAGGCCATCTATGAAAAGCAGCAGCAGGGTGAGGCTTCGCCTGCCGCTGATGCCGGTCAGGCCAAGCAGGACGATGTGGTCGACGCCGAATTTTCGGAAGTCGACGACACCAAGTAAGACGGTCGGCCCGGTCCCCCTGTCGGTAGGGCCGGGCCTTCGGTCCAGAATTTGCGAATACCGCCCCGATCGATGTGTCGGGGCATGAAGTGGCGAAGCGCTTGGGCGGTCGCTCCGTCCGGCCTGACGGCACGGTCGGCGGCCGCACCATCCACCAGCGCAGGGGCGAGACCGGGCATGAGCACGACGATCGACTATTATGAACTGCTCGAATGCGAGCGCACGGCGGACGATGCGACGATCAAATCGCGCTACCGCAAGCTGGCCATGCAATACCATCCGGACCGCAATGCGGGGTGCAAGGACTCCGAGGCCAAGTTCAAGGCGATCAGCGAAGCCTATGACTGTCTGAAGGACCCACAGAAGCGGGCGGCCTATGACCGCTATGGCCATGCTGCGTTCCAGCAGGGCATGGGCGGCGGCGGCGGCGCGCAGGATTTTGGTGCCTTTTCGGACATTTTCGAAAGCGTCTTCGGCGAGTTCATGGGCGGCGGACGTGGCGGCGGGCGGCAACAGCCGCGTCGCGGCGCGGACCTGCGCTACGACATGGAAATCTCCCTCGAAGAGGCATTTCACGGCAAGCAGACCGAGATAACGGTCGATGTCTCGGCGGCATGCGATACCTGTGACGGCACGGGCGCCAAGGCCGGGACCAGTGCCAAGACCTGTCAGCAGTGCGGCGGCCACGGCAAGGTCCGCGCACAGCAGGGCTTCTTCGTGGTCGAGCGGACCTGCCCGGTCTGTCAGGGCGCAGGCCAGATCATCGCCGATCCCTGCCCCGATTGTCGCGGCGACGGGCGCGTCGAAAAGACCAAGACGCTGGCCGTCAACATCCCGGCGGGCGTCGATGAAGGCACCCGCATCCGCCTGACCGGTGAAGGCGAGGCGGGCGCGCGGGGGGCTCCGGCGGGCGACCTCTACATCTTCCTTCACGTCAAGCGTCACGCCCTGTTCGAGCGCGAGGGCACGACCCTGTTCGCGCGTGCGCCGATCAGCTTCACCACGGCGGCGCTGGGCGGCTCGCTGTCCATCCCCGGCCTCGATGGCCGTAGCCATGAAATCAAGATCCCGGCGGGCATCCAGTCGGGCAAGCAACTCCGCCAGCGCGGGGCGGGCATGCCCGTGCTGCAAGGCCGCGGCACCGGCGATCTGGTCATCCAGATCGAAGTCGAAACGCCGACCAAGCTCTCCACCCGCCAGCGCGAATTGCTCGAACTGTTCCGTGAAACGGAAACAGGCGACGAATGCCCTGAAAGTCAGGGCTTTTTTGCCAAGCTGAAGAGTGTCTTCGCGGGCGAATGACGGTCGTGTACCGGGGTGTTCCCGGCCACGATCAGAGCGAATTGATATGAGGACTCTTCCCTCGCCCCTCTGCGAGGGGAGAGGGAAGTAGCCATGACGAATGTCGATCTGTCCCAAGACGGGCGCTCGACTTTTGGCAAGCGTACGCTAGGCATGGCCTCACCGTACTCCCCCCCGGTGCCTGATATTCTGGGGGGGAATCATGTCCGAAATCATTGAGGCGATGCCGCCCGCGTCCCGGTTCGCGATCACGCTGGACCGTATCGAGCGTTTCTATCTCCTGCTGCTGAGGGCGGCGATCCTGGTCATCGCCACGGTGGTACTGATCTGGGCGGCCTGGCTGGCTGTCTCAGCGACCGTCCGTATCATGCGTTCGCCAGCCTCTGTGGTGGAACAGCCGGTGTCGGTCGTCGCATCCGAACTGCCCGCTGCCATCGCGCCGGAGGCGGCCAAGGCGGCCGCCAAGCGGACCGAGGGCGCATCGCTCAAGGCCGAGCGCGCTTTCTACAAGCGTTTCGTCGAGCAGTATCACGGCCTCTACCAGGCCCGGTTCGAGCCGTTCCGCCGTGCGGAGGACAAGCGCCTCAATCGCGACGAATTTGACGACAACTTCGTGCAATCGGGCGAGCGGCTGGCCGCGCTGGCGCGGGGCGAGGGCAACTTTGCCAAGGATCGGACCGACCTGGAGGAATTGCTGCAGGTCATGACCCAGGCGTCCACCTTGCCCGAAACGCTGGCGCGGCTGAATCAATATAAGAATGCGGTCAAGAAACCGGTCCGGCGTCAGGTCGAACGTTTCCGCCCCGAGTCGCGTCGCGGTTGGGACAGCCTGAGCACCAGTTGCGAAGGCTGGTATGAGTCGCCTGTGGGCTGTGCCGTCACGCGGCAGGTCAGCGTGCCCTATACGCAGACGGTGACGGCGATGGCTTTGCCGGAGGGATTGCTGTCGCATACCCAGATTTTCCGTGGGATGCAGGATCGCTATTTCGCCTTGCTCACCGAACGTCGCGAGCGTGAGGCTGCATCGGTCAGCGCCAAGCGGGCCGACATCGCGGAGGGACAGATCATCGGTTGGGGATCGCTGCACCTGATGCTGTATGTGCTGGCCGGATTTTTGGTTCTGATGTTTTTCTTTCTCCTGATTGCGATCGAACGTCATCAGCGCCGGGTCAACGTCCGGGGGTAACTCGGCGGGACGCTGGTTGAGGAGCGCTTGCCAGCATGGCGGGCGCTCCTTCATGATGGTTAGCGATATGAGGAGATTGCCGATGCGGAATATGATGTCTTGCATGACCATGGTGGCGGCCGCGCTGATGCTCCCCGCCGCCGCGCCGGTATCGGCCCCGCGCGTCGGGATCGGCAGTTTCGAGGCGCTGCCCAAGCCGCTGCCGCTGCCCTATCATGCGGGTGATGCCAAGGCGGCGATCGCGGCGGCGCGGGTGCGGGCGGCGAAGGCGCATAAGCGGGTGCTGATCGATCTGGGCGGCAATTGGTGTCTCGACTGCCGGTTGCTGGCGGGCGTGATGGAAACGCCGCAGATGCGTCCCTTCGTCGCGAAGCATTTCGAGGTGGTGACGGTCGATGTCGGCCGCTTCGACCAGAATATGGATATTCCGGCGTCCTATGGCATCAAGGGGCGGCTTCAGGGCGTGCCCGCGGTGCTGATCGTCGATCCCAAGACCAACAGGCTGGTCAATGCCGGACGCGAGACCGCGCTGGCCGATGCGCGGGCGATGACGCCGCAGGCGGTGGCGGACTGGCTGGCGGGTTGGGTGGGATAGACCCATAGGCCGGTTGATTTCCGGCTGACGGTGTTCCCTCCCCCAGCCCCTCCCGCTTGCGGGAGGGGCTGGGGGAAAGAGGGTCCGCATTTCCCCAAGCTACTCCCCTCCCGCAGGCGGGAGGGGCAGGGGGAGGGGAGTCCCTATCGGCACTTGCCGCGCCAATGGGACTCCCCCGACAGTTACTCGCCGAACACCCGCGCGAAGATCGTGTCGACATTCTTATAGTGATAATCGAGGTCGAACCGAGCCTCGATCTCCTCGACCGACAGCGCGGCGGTCACGTCGGCATCGGCCTTGAGCAGTTCCATCAGCGACAGTTCGCCGTCCGACTCCCAGACCTTCATCGCGTTGCGCTGGACGAGGCGATAGCTGTCCTCGCGGCTCACGCCCGCCTGGGTCAGCGCCAGCAGGACGCGCTGCGAATGGACCAGGCCGCCCATCTTGTTGAGGTTCTTCTCCATCCGCGCCGGATAGACGACCAGCTTGTCGATCACGCCGGTCAGGCGGGCCAGCGCGAAGTCCAGGGTGATGGTCGCGTCGGGGCCGATATAGCGCTCGACCGAGGAATGGCTGATGTCGCGCTCATGCCACAAGGCGACATTCTCCAGCGCGGGCGTCACGTAACCGCGCACCATGCGGGCGAGACCCGTCAGGTTCTCGGTCAGCACCGGGTTACGCTTGTGCGGCATCGCCGACGAACCCTTCTGGCCGGGCGAGAAATATTCCTCGGCCTCCAGAACCTCGGTGCGCTGCAGGTGGCGGACTTCGGTCGCGAGACGCTCGATCGAGCTGGCGATGACGCCCAGCGTCGCGAAGAACATCGCATGGCGATCGCGCGGGATGACCTGGGTCGAGACGGGCTCGACGGTCAGGCCCATCTTCTCGGCGACATGCGCCTCCACGCTGGGGTCGATATTGGCGAAGGTGCCGACCGCACCGGAGATGGCGCAGGTGGCGATGTCGGCACGCGCCGCTACCAGGCGGGCGCGGTTGCGGTCGAACTCGGCATAGGCCTGGGCCAGCTTCAGGCCGAAGGTCACCGGCTCGGCATGGATGCCATGGCTGCGCCCGATGGTCGGGGTCAGCTTATGCTCATAGGCACGACGCTTGATGACGGCGAGCAGCGCGTCCAGATCCTCGATCAGGATGTCCGAGGCGCGGGCGAGCTGCACCGCCAGGCAGGTGTCGAGCACGTCGGACGAGGTCATGCCCTGGTGCAGGAAGCGTGCTTCCGGCCCGGTGCGCTCGGCGACATGGGTCAGGAAGGCGATGACGTCGTGCTTGGTCTCGGCCTCGATCGAATCGATGCGGTCGATGTCGAAGTCGCCCGCGGCCTTGTCGGCTTCCCAGATGCGCGCGGCGGCTTCCTTGGGCACGACGCCCAGCTCGGCGAGCGCGTCGGTGGCATGGGCCTCGATCTCGAACCAGATGCGGAAACGGGTCTGGGGGTCCCAGATCCGGGTCATGGGGGCACGGGAATAGCGCGGAATCATCGGGGCACCTTCAGGTCGTGGAAACGGCACGGCTCACCGTGCACTCCCTTTCGGAATCACGGCGTACCGTGCCGTTAGCAGGGACGAGCCGAGCCTTCAAATCCCAAGGACGGATCCCCATCTGGCATAATGGAGTTTAGGACCGTATCACTAATGATGAAGATGCGTTTCTGATCTTCACAGTCATCGATCGACCAACGTAAGGGAGAGACGAGATGATGAAATATGCTTTTCTTAGCGCCGCGATGATGGTGTCTGCCCCCGTTCTGGCCCAGGTCACGCCTGCGCCGGCCCAGACCACTCCGGCTACACCGCAAGCTGCTCCGGCAACCGCCGCCGACCCGGCGCAGACTGCGCAACCTACCGCTGATGCATCCGCATCCACCCAGGGTCAGGTGCAGGCGAACGGCAGCCAGATCGCCCAGGTCGTCGACACGCAGTTCCCGACCTATGACAAGGACGGTGACGGCAAGCTGAACAAGGCCGAATTCGCCCAGTGGATGGTTGCGCTGAAGTCGCAGACTGACCCGTCGACCAAGGCCGATGCGCCCGCGACGAAGAAGTGGGTCGGCAGCGCCTTTGCCCAGGCGGATACCGACAAGGACAAGACGGTGTCCAAGACCGAGCTGACCGGCTTTCTGAGCCAGGGGCAGGGCTAAGACCGGAACACCCCCCCCTTCCGTTCCGACGATTCCCCGAGCGGGGATGAGCGGGGCCGTCGTACCTTCGGGTTCGGCGGCCCTTTGCGTTGGGCCATCCCGATCCTTCCCATCGCAAGATGGGGAGCAATGTGACGGGGCACGAAAAAGGGCAGGGGCGTCGCCGCCACCTGCCCTTCTTTTCGTTCGCTGACCTCGAAAGGAAAGCGAGGCCGGATCAGGCCTCTTCCGAACCTTCGGCCTGCGCGTCGGCGTCGATCGCCTCGTCCTCGGCGGTCAGGACCGTCGGGGCGACGATGGTGGCGATCGCGAAGTCGCGGTCGTCGATGGCGGGCTCGGCGCCCTTGGGCAGCTTCACGTCCGAGATGTGGATCGAGTCGCCGATCGCCAGACCCTTCAGCGAGACGCTGATTTCGGTCGGGATGTTGGCGGCGTCGACGACCAGCTCGATCTCGTGGCGGGTGACGTTCAGGACGCCGCCCTGCTTCACGCCGCTCTCGTCTTCGTCGGTGAACACGACGGGCACGGCGACCGTGACGGTCTCATGCTCGCCGATGCGCACGAAGTCGACATGCAGCGGGCGATCGGTGACGGGATGGAACGCGACGTCCTTCGCCAGCGTGCGCTGGCCGTCCACCATGATGACCGAGGTGAAGAAATGACCGGTCATCAGCGCCTTGACGAGGGCCTTCTCTTCGAGATGGATCGACGCGGCGGCCTTGTTCTGGCCATAGATCACGGCGGGGACGCGGCCTTCACGACGCAGCGAACGGGAGGCTCCCTTGCCAACCTGATCGCGCGTCTCGGCGGCGAGCGTAAGGGTGTCGCTCATTCCAGTAACTCCGAAACAAAATGGATATAGGCTTCCGACCACGCCTCCAGGGATGACCATGACCGGAAGCGGCGGCGCATAGCGGCAAAGACTGGAAAATACAAGGCCGATGCCGCCGCGCCGCCCCCGTTCTCGCTTAAAACCGGATCGGGAGGCCGACCATGATGCGGCCATGGGACTCGCCGGCTTGTCCCCGCACGCGGAGCGAGAGGTTGCGGTTCAGCCGCTGCTCGATACCCAGGCCTGCGACCAGTCCGCTGGTTTCATCGAGCGAGCCGTCCGACAGGACGTTCGACGAGAGCCGCGTGTCGAAGCGATAGCCGCCATAGCCCGCCTCGGCGACGATCATGGTGTCGCGGCCCAGGACATAGCCCGCGCGGGCTGTCAGGCTGTATCCCCATGTCGCCTTTTGTTCGGCATAGGCGAAGACCTGCTGGCTTCGCGCGGTCCCGCCGCCGCCATGGACCGCGACTTCTCCGCCCAGCCGCAGCCGCTTCCCCATAGGCGCCATCCATCCGGCAAAGCCGCCGCCCGCCAGCCCGGTCGTTCGATAGGTCATGTCGTTATCGCCATTGTCCAGCGTAAAGCCGTGGATCACGGCCCCGGCTTCGGGCCCTGCATAAGGCCCCGCAAATACGGGCTTTTCCTGCGCGAAGGCAGTGGCGGGCAAGCAGGTCAGCAGTATGGCGGCGAACAGGATGCGCATCGAGAACGTCCTTCGATCGGTCATAGGGCTCCCCATCGATTCCCTATGAATATTAATGTATGATAGTTATGAATTTCTGTAAAACAGAAAGATGATGATGGCGGGCAGATATTTCATGAGCCGGGGGCGGGCTCGGGCGGTGCGGGCGTTCGCGGTGTTGTGCTTCCTGATTGCGGGGGCGGGGGTCGCGACGCTGCCCACGATGCTGGTGGGGCCGCAGTGGCAGGCCTTCATGATCGACTGCGACGACGGATGCCGCGCCAAGCCCCAGCCGCTCGATCAATTGTCGCCGGAGGTCCGGCATGTCATCGCCAATCTGCCCAAGGCCTCGGAACGCATGACCACTGCCATGGCGGAACCCTATTGGTGGTGGCGATTGTTGGGCATCCAGATGCTGGATGCCTTGCCCTTCACGCTATTGTTCTTCTCGGTCGGCATGGCGCTATGGCGTTTCAGCAATCGGCAGGAGCATCGCGATTGGAGCGGAATGCGCTGGTTGCAGCGGGCGACCGCCGCGGGCATTGCCATGGCCATCGCCGAACCCCTGGCACAAGTGTTGCGGGATGCCGTCTTTCTGGGGGCGATGACGGATGTCGGGGCCTTTTCCTATTCGGTGGAATTTACCCTGATTATCGAGCGACTGCTGCTCGCCTGTGCGGCCTGGGCCGCGACCTGGGCGCTGGCGGCGGGGTTGCGCGCGCGGGGCGATCTGGCCGAGATCGTCTGATGCCCGTGACCGTCCATCTCGATATGATGCTGGTGCGCCGCAAGGTGAAGTCGAACGAACTCGCCCGCGCGATCGGGATCACCGAATCGAACCTGTCGCTGTTGAAGTCGGGCAAGGTGAAGGGGGTGCGCTTTTCCACCCTGGCGGCCATCTGCCGCTATCTCGACTGCGAGCCGGGGGACATATTGGGTTACGAGCCCTCCGACGACGACCTGACCACCGAGGATGGCGCTTGATCGGTCGCCAACACAAGGGCGCAGGTCCGACCGGTGGTGATCGTACAGCGGGTGCCGAGCATCCGGGGCTCGCCGTCGAACAGCGCCAGGCCGGCTTTGCGGCTGGCCAGTCGGAATGACGAGGCGGTGGCGCGCGTCACGCCCTTCGCCTCGGCCCAATTGCCCCGCATCGCAGCCCACCCCAGTTCCATCATCCGCCGCCAGTGCCGCGCATCCACCGCCGTCAGTGCCATCACTGCCTCGCCCGGCTGGACGAACACCGCCTGATAGGCACGGGGGAGCTCCGGCATATCCTGCAACCGCAAGCCCCGGCCGAAGGTCCGGCGCCATGCCTGACCGATCGCGCGGAGAAGTTGCCTGGGTCGCCCAGCGCGCGCGGCTTCACGGGCATGAACCCAGCGGGTGGCGGGGCCGAGGATCAGCCCGGCATAGGCGCGGTGTCCGTCGCCGGTGACATAAGGAAGCGCGATCCGGCGGGGTGGCGGCCTCTGTTCCAGCCTTTCCAGGATCGTTTCGGCCGAAACATCGCCGTGCAGCTGCTTGGCCAGCAGGTTCATTGTGCCGCCGGGCAGGATCAGCACCGATCCCGCCCAGCCATCGAGTGCGGTGAGTACGGCGTTGACGGTGCCGTCTCCCGCCAGCAGCACGACCAGCGTCGCGCCCGCCGTATTGAGGTCCATGGGGGAGGGGATGGCCTGATCGGGAAAGCCGGTCCGCCCGACCAGGGTCCGGCCTTGCGCGGCCAGCCGTGTCTCGATCTGCGCGATGCCGTCGGCAGCGGTCGAGCCGGACCCGGCATTCGTCACCAACCAGCATCGCCGCATCGTCGCCCCGCCCCTTCATCGGCCGTCCGGGCCAGACTGTCGGTAGAACAGGCTTTTGCGTCCGGGCGATGACGATGCCGTCGCCCGGACCGGACCCCGTGACGGGGATCAATAGGCGATGCGTTCGGCCTTGATCCCCTGCTTGGCGAGCTGCGCCTGGACGCTGTCGTTACCCGCCAGATGCCCCGCGCCGACCGCGATGAAGATGGTGCCGGGCTTGGCCATGCGCTCCTTGATCCACGTCGCCCAGCGGGCGTTGCGGTCGGTCAGCAAGGTCTTGGCGACCTCGGGCGAGTCCTTCAGGCTTTCGTTCATCGTCTTGGCCAGCGCATCGGGATCGCCCTTGGCCCATTCGTCGACCATCTCGGCCATTTCCTCGCCCGCCTTGGGCAGGTCGTCGACCGTCGAGGTCAGGAACTCGATCTGCGCCTTTTGCGACAGGCCGTTGAAAAAGCCGATCTGCTGCTCGGCGGTTTCCAGCCCGGCGACCGGCTTGTTCGCCGCCTTGGCCGCGTCGGCCAGCACGGTTTCCGGCCCGTTCTTCGGATCGTAGCCCAGCTTCTGGATCGGCGCGAGCGACAGGGTGACGCCCACCAGCCACGGCTTCATCCGGTCGAAGTTGCGCGGATCGGCCCCCAGATCGGTCACCGCCTTCAGATAGGCGCCGCGCTTGTCGGCGGGCAGCTGCTCGGTCAGGGTAGGGCCGGTGGTGACGAAGCCGTTCTTCATCACGATCTGCTGCATCGTCGCCGGATCGGGCTGCACCATCTCCAGCATCAGCTGGTCCGACTTGTCGAAGGCGGTCTTCACCGCCTCGTCGAACCAGGACAGGCCGGGCTTCAGCACATGGATGGTGCCGAACAGATAGATGGTCGTGTCGGCATCCTTGACCACCCACAAAGCGGGATCGGCATCATTGGCAGCTTGCGCGGGCTTGCTCTGTGCACAGGCGGGCAGCGCCAGCATCAGCGCGAGCGAGGTGAGGGCGGCTTTCATGATCGTCTTCATGGGATCGGACTTTCGGAAAAGGAAGGGCCGGATGGGAAAAGGGAGAGATCAGGCATATTTGCGCCAGAGCCAGACAACGCTGCCGACTATCAGCATTGCGCCATATACCCATTCGAACTGGACCGGCGGTAACGCGCCGCCGCGCCACAGGAACCACCAGACGGGCACGCTGAGGGCGACCGTATAGAAGCTGGCGACCGCACCGTCGCGATAGGCCTGACGCTCATGCTCGTCGACGACCCGGTGCCAGCGCCACGAGATGACGGGAATGACCACGCCCCAGACCAGTGCCATCAAGATGGCGAACCAGAGCGGCAGCGGCGAGGTCCAAACGGCGTCATGGTCGAGATGCCTGCCCTGGGGCGTGGATACAAACGATACGGTCGCCAGCGCGAGACCGGCCAAGCCGCCTATGCCCCCCGACAAAGCGAGCAGTCGGTGATTGGCGCGCTCGCTCGGGCCACGGCTGTCGCGTTGGGATAGATCGGTCATGGTCGCACCTCGATAAACAGATGGACGGAAAATTTGGGGATCGCGACCTGATGGGCAGCGACGCTGTCGGCCTGCATGTCGGGGCGGATCGCATTGAACGTAAACTCGCCCACCCGTCCGGCACCCCAGCCGAGGAGCGACAGGGCCATGCCGCTGCCGATGACCGCGCGGGTCAGGCGGCGGCTCATGACCGCACCCGCCGGAGGACGTAGAAGGTCAGCCCGATCATCACCGATACGCCCCAGCTATAGTCCCCGAAATCGACTCGATCCGTCTGCGCTCCGACGATGGTCAGCAGTGGGTGAAGCACGAAGTTCGTGACCCCGATCACGGCCCAGGTCTCGATTGCCAGCCGCCGCTGCATCTCGTCAGTCTCGCGCCAGTTGCGCCAAGTCATGACGCCGACGACGATCAGCATGATGACTGCGGCAAGCTGCGCCAAGGGATGGGGCAGGGATGCTCGAGGACGATGGAGGAAGCCGTCGATGAACCCCTCCAGAAAAGGCAGGCCGACGACCAGCAGGATCGCCATGACGATCAGCGCGATCCGCCGCCGCGTCTTGCGCGCCGCGCGCTCGGCCACGCGTGCCTCACCCCAACGGGCGCTACCCTCACTCACCGTCATGTTCATCATCGAAAATCTCCTCGATGGGCATTTCGAACAGCCGTCCGATGCGGAAGGCGAGCGGTAGCGAGGGGTCGTATTTCCCCGTCTCGATGGCGTTGACGGCCTGGCGCGAGACATCCAGCCGCCCGGCGAGTTCTGCCTGGCTCCAGTTGCGTTCGGCGCGCAGCACCTTGAGGCGATTTTTCATGTCCACCTCCTCTTGCATGGCCAACCTCCCTTTGTCACCCATGCATGACGTAATGTCAGGTGACCATGACAAAGTGACAGCGAGTCGCGACATTGTCAACAAGACCTGACAAAATATCACGTCTGTCTGACTTTGTGCTTGAGCCGCTCACGCGGATGCGGCGCCGGCCCGCCCCCCCACCCGACCGCCCACAGCATATTCTGAATGGGCGGTCGGGTGGGGGAGCGGCCGGTGCGGTTGCGAAAAGCCCGCTCGCCTTGACCGCACAAGGGCCATCCGCCAAAGCCTGCCCCATTATGCAGACCCGAAACGGCCCCCCGGAAGGACCACTTTCCTTCCAGCGCATGATCCTCACCCTCCATGACTATTGGAGCGAGCGGGGATGCGTGATCCTGCAACCCTATGACATGGAGATGGGGGCGGGCACCTTTCACCCCGCGACCACGCTGCGCGCGCTGGGGCCGGACAGTTGGAACGCCGCCTTCGTCCAGCCGTGCCGCCGCCCGACCGACGGCCGCTATGGCGAGAACCCCAACCGGCTCCAGCATTATTACCAGTATCAGGTGATCCTGAAGCCCTCGCCCGCCGACCTGCAGGACCTGTATCTGGGCAGCCTGGCCGCGATCGGCGTGGACATGACCAAGCACGATATCCGCTTCGTCGAGGATGACTGGGAAAGCCCGACTTTGGGTGCCTGGGGCCTGGGCTGGGAAGTCTGGTGCGACGGGATGGAGGTGACCCAGTTCACCTATTTCCAGCAGATGGGCGGATACGACATGAAGCCGGTCGCGGGCGAGCTGACCTATGGGCTCGAACGCCTGGCCATGTATATCCAGGACGTCGACAATGTGTACGACCTGCGCTTCAACGATGCGGGCGTGAGTTACGGCGACGTGTTTCTCGAAAACGAGAAGCAGATGTCGACCTGGAACTTCGAGGTCGCCGACACCGACACGCTGTTCGACGCCTTCAAAAAGGCGGCGGCCGAGTGCGAGCGCTGTCTGGAGGCCAAGCTGCCCATCCCCGCCTATGAACAGGCGATCAAGGCCAGCCACACCTTCAACCTGCTGCAAGCGCGCGGCGTGATCTCGGTGGCGGAGCGCCAGGCCTATATGGGCCGCGTCCGCGATCTGGCGAAGGGCGCGTGCGGCGCCTGGATGGACAAGAACGGCTGGGCCGCGTGATGACCGATTTTCTGCTCGAACTCCGCTCCGAAGAAATCCCCGCCCGGATGCAGGCGGGGGCGCGGGAGAATCTCGCGAAGCTCTTCACTGCCGAACTCGCCAAGGCCGGACTGTCGGCGGGTGAGATCGTCACCTATGCGGGGCCGCGTCGCCTCGCACTGATCGCCAAGGGCCTTCCGTCCGCGACCGAGGCAGTGTCCGAGGAAGTGAAGGGGCCACGCGCCTCCGCCCCCCCGCAGGCGCTGGAGGGCTTCCTGCGCAAGACCGGGCTGTCGCGCGAGCAGCTGACCGAGCGCGACGGCGTGCTGTTTGCGATCACCGAAAAGCCCGGCCGCGCGACGGCGGAAGTGCTGGCCGAGGCGATCCCCGCCATCGTCCGCGCCTTCCCCTGGCCCAAGTCGATGCGCTGGGGCGCCGAGTCCGCCTCGACCGAGTCGATGCGCTGGGTCCGTCCGCTGCACGCCATCGTCGCGCTGTTCGGCGGCGAGGTTGTGCCCTTCGCAATCGCGGGGATCACCAGCGGCAACGTCACGCGCGGCCACCGCTTCCATGCGCCCGCCGAGATCGTGCTGACCGGCGCCGACACCTATGTCGAGCAACTGCGCGCTGCCAAGGTGCTGGTCGACCAGGACGAGCGGGCCGCGATCATCCGTGAGCGGGCATCGGCCCTGGCCGCCGAGGCCGGGCTGGAGCTGGTCGAGGACGAAGGGCTGGTGGCGGAGAATGCCGGGCTGACCGAATGGCCGGTGCCGCTGCTGGGGCGCTTCGACGAAGCCTATCTCGACGTGCCGCCCGAAGTCATCCAGCTGACCGCGCGGGTGAACCAGAAGTATTTCGTCTGCCGCTCGGGCGACGGCAAGCTGGCGAACGCGTTCGTCTGCACCGCCAATATCGAGGCGACCGATGGCGGCGCGAAGATCGTCGAGGGCAATGGCAAGGTGCTCGCCGCCCGCCTGTCCGACGCGCGCTTCTTCTACGAGACGGACCTGAAGACCAAGCTCGACGAGCTGCGGCCCAAGCTGGAAAAGATCGTTTTCCACGAAAAGCTCGGCACCGTCGCCGACAAGGTCGAGCGGGTGGCCAAGCTGGCCCGCTGGCTGGTCGAAGAGGGTATCGTCGGCGCAACGCCCTCTCCCCATCGGGGAGAGGGAGGGGACCCGCGGCAAGGCCGTGGGGAGGGTGAGGGGCAGTCCAGCAGCGCCTCGCCCGCGTCGGGGCCCCCCCCCCCCCCCCCCCCCCCCGGGGGGGGGGGGGGGGGGGGGGGGGGGGGGGGGGGGCCCCCCCCCCCCGGGGCCCCCCCCCCCCCCCCCACCACCCCCCCCCCCCCCCCCCGCCCGGGGGGGGGGGGGGGGGGCCAAGCGACCCACCCAAACCCCCA